>NZ_CP082909.1:2641250-4052500 GCF_023822025.1 Endozoicomonas sp. 4G
GGAACATGCGATGTGACTATTGTTAACGAAGTCAAGAACCTACTTGATAACGAGATGGCTTACCAAGTTATGAGCAATGCAAGTAATCCGTATGGAGATGGAAAATCCAGCCAACGTATTTTACAGGCTGTTCTGGGTAAAGATGTTTCTATGAGCATGTTTATGAAACAGGAATTAAGAATCGCATAATAAATAATTAAGTTTTTTTGACTCTTAATTCCATTCAACTTTCTAATTTTCATTCACAAAATCACCATTCACTAAAACAACTAGCATGAACTACAATAAAATCTCTGTTATTGGCCTTGGCTACATTGGTTTACCTACTGCTGCTGTTATTGCAGGTAATAATATTAAAGTGGTAGGCGTTGACGTAAACCAACACGCTGTAGATACCATTAACCAGGGTAAAATCCATATCGTTGAGCCAGGTCTGGAAGAGCTGGTAAAAAGCAGTGTGGAAAAAGAATATCTGAAAGCTTACACCACTCCGCAAAAAGCCGATGCTTTCCTGATGGCAGTACCAACGCCTTTTAAAGGTGACGATCACGAACCTGATCTGAAGTACATTGAAGCTGCATCAAAGGCATTAGCTCCGGTTTTGGAAAAAGGGAATCTCGTTGTCCTGGAATCAACTTCACCTGTCGGTGCCACTGAAAAAATGGCGGCCTGGCTTGCAGAAGCTCGCCCAGATCTGAGTTTTCCTCATCAGGTCAGCGAGGGTGAAAAGTCCGATATTCAGATTGCCCACTGCCCTGAGCGTGTATTGCCAGGCCAGGTGATCCGTGAGCTGGTAGAGAATGATCGCATTATTGGGGGTATGGATTCATTCAGCACTGAAGCCGCTACAGCTGTTTACAAATTATTTGTAAAAAAAGGCGAATGTATTGCAACAGATGCCCGCACTGCAGAAATGAGCAAGCTTACTGAAAATGCCTTCCGTGATGTTAACATTGCCTTTGCTAATGAACTGTCCCTGATCTGTGATAAACAGGGCATCAATGTATGGGAACTGATCTCACTTGCAAACCGTCACCCTCGTGTCGATATCCTTCAGCCCGGTTGTGGGGTTGGTGGACACTGTATTGCAGTTGACCCCTGGTTTATCGTTAACCAGAATTCGGAAACTGCCAAAATAATTCATCAGGCACGCCTGATTAATGACTACAAGCCAAACTATGTCGTCGAACAGGTTGAGAAAGCTGTAGACGGCATTGAAAATCCAACGATTGCCTGCCTTGGTTTGGCATTCAAACCGGATATTGATGATCTTCGTGAAAGCCCTGCTCTGGAAATTACTACGGAGCTGGCACTGGCCGGTTTTGATATTCTGGCCGTAGAACCCAATATCCATGAACTGCCAGCTAAATTCAGCAGCCTTGAAAATATCCAATTATCATCACTGGATAAAGCATTGAAGCAGGCTGATGTTGTAGTAGTGCTGGTAAAACACAGCCAGTTTATTGGGTTGGAATATCCAGCTAACACATTGGATTTCGTAAACGCGAACAATTGATGAAAAAAACCAAATCCCGTATAGCCAAAAAAATCGCCAAAAGAAACGCCCGCCTTCAGGCTGCGGCTGTTGTCAATGCTTCATTTTTCCCAAACAACGTTATGAATACACAAATACCGCAACCGGCAGAAAAACAGTTGCAAGGCGACAATCTAAATAAAGAAATCCTGATACTTAAGCAACAGCTTAGTGAAGCCCAGCTTAAATATCGCCATGTTACGCAGTCCCACGGTGAGCTAAAGCAGCAACTGAATGAATATCAGAGTCTGGTTCAAAATACTGAACAGATACAACAACAAAAAGAGCTTGCAGAAGGGCAGCTACGTCAGAAAGAAGATGAGCTGTATATTGCAAATGCCCGAATGAAAGCCAGTGAAATATCACTAAGCGAACTAAAAAGAAACAATCTGAGAAACCGTATTGCCCTAGGTGAAAAAGAGCAGGAACTCAGCCTGTTAAATGAGCAACTGCTGCAACAAAAGCAAAATATTCTCAAAGTTAAAAACCATATCTCTTATTTATTAGGTAACGCGCTGGTCAACTCCACCAAAAGCTGGCGAAACTTGGTCAGTTTACCGGGCAAGCTGTTTGGTATCCGGCAGGATGCCAAAACCAGACGAGAGTTTATGGAAGAGAGAGCATTACTGAATCAGCAACGCTTGCTGCCAATGTTGTCAAAACCGGATGATATGGAAAGTCTCAAGCGAGAGTTGCAGGACCTGCCAGCCGTCTCTGAAGCCAGTAAACTGCAAAGCCTGAAAATCGCCTGCATTATGGACACATTCACCTATGAGTCTTATGCGCCCGAAGCAGTATTATTGCAACTGACACCCGATAATTGGAAAAAAGAACTGAAATCTTTCCAGCCGGAAATTTTATTTATCGAATCGGCCTGGCGTGGCAAACATGACTTATGGGGTAGTAAGGTTGGTCACACCAGTCAGGAGCTGGTCAGTATTGTTGAGTGGTGTAAAAATCATAACGTCATCACGTTATTCTGGAATAAAGAAGATCCCATTCATTTTGAAACCTTCCTGAATACAGCCAAACTGTTCGACTATATTTTTACCACTGATATTGACTGCATCAGCCACTATAAAAAAGCACTGGGTCACAACCAGGTTTATTTTCTGCCCTTTGCCGCACAACCCACTATAAACAATCCCATTGAGAAGTACCAACGGCAAGATAAATTCTGTTTTGCGGGTGCTTACTACGTTAAATACCCGGAGCGCACCAAAGACCTTAATAACTTTGTGCTGAGTCTGCCTGAGTATCGGGATATTGATATTTACGACCGTAATTTTGGCAAGAACGACCCCAACTATATGTTCCCTGAGGAGTACCAGCCTTATATTGTCGGTACTCTGCCCTATGAGCAGATTGATAAAGCCTATAAAGGATACAACTACGCCATTAACCTGAATTCAATTAAACAGTCGCAATCCATGTTTGCCCGGCGGGTGTTTGAGCTGTTGGCATCCAATACAATCACTGTTAGCAACTTCTCCCATGGCTTGCGTTTATTGTTTGGTGATCTGGTCTTTACCAGTGATTCCGGTGAAGAGATTGTTCGCCGCCTGCGACCACTCACTGGCGAGCCATTAAAACTAAAACAGTTTCGTTTGCTGGCACTTCGCAAGGTATTGATGGAACACACCTATCAGGATCGGGTAAATTATATTTACAGCAAACTCTCCAACACGGCACCATTAACATTGCTACCCGCTATTACAGTGCTGAGTTATGTGAAAACGCCCGAAACATTTAAGCGTCTTCTGGCAAGTTTCAACCGCCAGAGCTACGCCCACAAATCACTGACCATTATCTATTCCGGCTTTGAGCCTGCCCGGATTCCAGAAACTGAGCAAATCACCTTACTGACACCACAGCAGGCAGAAGGCATGATGCTCGATCATTGGATCAATAACCAATGGCTGGCGGTGATGGTCCCAGAAGACTTCTATGGCAGCGACTACCTGACCGATTTGGCATTGGCGACACGGTATTGCCAGCACAGAGTCATCGGTAAAAAAGCCTGCTATCGCTGGCAGGATGGCTTGGCGCTAACCTACCCTCAGGCTGAGTATCGGGAAGTAACGGGATTGACGCTACGCCACAGCATGGTTGCAGCAAGCGTACTCCCTTCCGTTACCCTCCGCAGTTGGCTAACAACGCTGTACACCTGGAAAAGCAATGGGTCAGAGTTCAGTATCGATAGCCTGAACTATTGCCAGAATGGTGCAGAACACTGTGAAGCACTGCCAGAGTTCCAGTTGCCAGAAGGCATTAATCTGGGGCTCAGCCTCAGGCATTTGCAGGCGCAGGCAGAAGCCATGGCTCCGGCGACACTGGATATCAGTCAGTTAAAAAGCATTAAACCTGCGGAGTTGGCAGAGCGTTTTAAACCGGGGCAGGCAAGCCTCTGTGACGCTGCACTGGCCAGTGATAAACTGCAAATCGTCTCACAGCTGCCGGATGGTAAACATGAATACTGGTATAGCAACAAAGACTTTACCCCTGCGGAATTAAATGCAGTGGCTGGTAAGGTCACTCTGCATCTGGAATCGACACCGGGTCTCAATTTGCAAGTGGTGGTTCTGTTTCTGGATGCAAAAAAACAACGCCTTAACCATACCATTTTTATTGCTAATAAAAATGCTGAGATTGTCTTCCCAGAAGGTACGGCCTATTTACGACCGGGGTTAAGAGTTTATGCTGGTGGTAGTGCGGAGGTTAGCAACTTTTACCTGGAAGCCAAGCCAACGGCTGTTCCCGAAAAGCAGGGTTGTGGAGATTACCTGGTGCTAACCAATAACTACGCCAGCTACGATGATCTTTATAAAAATGCGTTTGTCCATAGCCGGGTAAAATCTTACCAACAAGAAGGCTTAAACTGCGATGTATTCCGCTTTAAACCGGACACCCACATTAGCTACCATGAATTTGAAGATGTCGATGTGGTTACCGGTGGTAAAGAAGTCTTGGCAGCGCTGCTGTCAGGTCATCAGTACAAGGCGATACTGGTTCATTTTTTGGATGCTAACATGTGGGAGGTATTGCAGCACCATATTGCTGATACCAAGATTATTGTCTGGTGTCATGGTTCTGATGTTCAATCCTACCGTCGCAGAGCATTTCTGTATGAAACCGATGCTGAAAAAGAGAAAGCAAAAACGGTTGGAGAGAAGCGGGATGCATTTTGGTTATCTTTGCTGACATGCATGCCGAATAATTTGCATATGGTCTTTGTCTCCAATTATCTGAAGAATTGTGTTGAAGAAGATTTGCTGATTCAGTTGCCAAAAGATCAGTACAGCATTATTTCTAACCCGATTAATACGAAATTGTTCAATTACATACCAAAGCCACCGGAGCAGCGGAAAAAAATTCTCTCTATTCGCCCTTATGCTTCCAAAGTGTATGCAAATGATCTGGCGGTAAAAGCAATTTTGGAATTGAGTAAAGAGCCATTCTTTAATGAGCTGGAATTTCGTATGGTGGGTGATGGGCCGTTATTTGATGAAACGCTTGAGCCTTTGCGGAGGTTCAGTAATGTGATTATTGAGAAGCGCTTTTTGAATCAGGCTGAGATTGCTGCTTTGCATAAGGAGTATGGCATTTTCTTGTGTCCTAGTCGGATGGATACGCAAGGAGTTTCAAGGGATGAGGCAAGATCATCTGGGTTGATAGCTGTTTCAAGTAACGTAGCTGCTATCCCTGAATTTTTAAGTACAAAGTTAGGGGTTCTTGCTCGAGCTGAATCATTTCAAGAACTAAGTGAAGGTATAAAATCATATTTTTATGATCCGGAAAAATTTAGCAGTCAGAGTTTGAAAAACAATGAGATTATAAGCTGTGACTTATCTTTTTCAAAAATCATCTCTAAAGAGTGCGGTTTGTTTTTATGAAGCATGAAAAAATTAAAGTTTTTAATAAAGAATTTGAATTCGTTGAGTTTGAGGGAAAAAAGTATATTGAAGAAAATTATATATTTTCTAATAAGTTGATAAAAAAAAATCACTCTTATGGTTACGACACTCCTAAGTATTGTACAGATAGTTATGATCATACAAAAGATTATTTGAAATTCAGTGAGCTTGATGTAAAATCATGGAGAATTGTTAGTGATGATGAGTTTGGGATACCGATTAATACTTATGCTGGAAATCAACATCACTATCCAATAACTATCGCGCATTACGGTCTTCAACTGTTTGGTAAAATTATTAAACCATATACATGTTATATGGGTGGGCATTTAGAGCATTCCATTGATTTCTCTATAGAAAGAGGGAACATTAGTTTAAAGGCAGGAACAGTAACAGGTTATTCTTTGCCGCTACTGTTTGGATCTCTGATTTCATCCATTGAAATAAAGCCAGAATCCATTTTTCGGGTTCACATTAAGCTTTCTAATAAAGAGACTGTTATTGTTTATGAAGGAGACAGCAAATTAATTAAAGGTGCCAGATACCTTTCTCTTGAAGACTTCAAAAAACTTGATCCGAATCTAAATATAACAGACCTAAGAGTCAGAGGTAGTGTAAATATTGCTTTTTGTAAAGATATTATCAATAACCCTTGTTACAAAGAAATGTTAAAAGTAGCAGATTGGTTTGTTCTCAATCAGGCTTCTGATGGTAGCTGGAAATCATATTTTGAACATGTATTTTACCTAGGGCGAACAGACCCAATGTCTTCAGGATGGTCATCTGCTTTAGGGCAAGGTTTAGCAATCTCTTTTCTAACACGGGTATACCATATCACTGGAAATAAAAAATATCTAAATGCGTGCATTGCAGGACTCAACCCTTTTGAAGTTAAGTCTGAGGATGGTGGAGTTTTAACATATTGGGATGGTCAATATATGTTTTATGAAGAGTACCCAACATCGCCAGCAAGCTTTGTATTGAATGGTTTTATTTTTTCTTTAATTGGACTATATGACCTTTCTCAATATGGAGTTTCAAAAGCTGCTGAGCTTTTTAACAAAGGGTTTTTAACACTAAAAAAAATTCTTCCTCTGTATGATTTAGGAAATAAGTCTGCATATGACTTAACTCATTACACCTGTATGACTTTTCCAAATATCGCAAGGTGGGGTTATCACATAACTCACATAAATCAATTATTTGCGATGTATTGCATTACAGGTGATGAGAATATTAATACTTTCTATAGTAGATGGAAAAGTTATCTGGACGAAGGATTTTCTTGTCGAACAAATTGAGTTTTATATTTCTTATGAAGAAAATTTCCATAATTTCTTCTTGTGTTACAAGAGGCACTATTGAAGTTATCAAAAGTCTGATCGATTTAGATTTTATAATGCAAGAAGTTCACGGGCATGATAGAAAATAGAAACTAGAGTCAGGTCTTTATTCTTGAATAAAGTCAAGATATTTTAATAAGTAGTGCCTGCCCGAAAACCCACAAATAATCCGATTCAGCAGGCAGCAGCCAAAATTTTTTGATTAAAATTTAGCCTACTCATTTGTGGGTGCTACTTTTTGGTTAATTTCTGTTCATTTTATGAACAACTTCCCGATTTTTGGGCACAGGGCATCCTCACCCAAGGGTGAACCTGATTGCCAACAAGCCCGTTTCTCTTTTCAGGCGGCTTTTTTACTTGTCTGGACTGCCTGCTTTTGCAGCAAGGCCCCCAATCGATGCAGATTGGTACCCAGAACTGCCAGCGACACATAACGACGGAAGCCATCAATGCCAGTATCCGGGCATCGGTCCTGCCCATGCTGTTCGAGGGCATTAATGTCAGATTCTACAGCGGAGTGCTTCCTTTTTGCCCTGATAAACTCCGGGTGTCGCTCACGAAGCCTGTCCTGTTCTGACCACCTGCCTTTTTTCGGCAACACGGCTCGGTCGAGAAACTCTTCCAGTTTTTCAAGGTTTTCTTTTGACCAGAAACCTCGGTCATAACTGACTTGTGATACTTGGGGAAATCGCTGTTTGGCACCTTCCGCAATAGATACAGTCACTTGGTCGTCCGTCTGTTTTTCCATGACTAGATGGTGCAGGGTAAAGCCAAACTGATCCTGCAATACGCAGACTCTGAGGCCAAGCTCCATAGGAGTGCCAGCCTTACCTTTGCTGATCCATTCAGTATGACGTTCGAATAAAGAAAAAACCTTCTCATTATGAGGGATGCTTTCATGGTTCAATACACGACGGACAATCAGCTGACACTGGTAGTCTGAATCTTTTATCCAACGTTCCAGTTCTTTTAGCCGCACGTCTCCCGGCGTACGTGCTCTCAGGAGCTTTAAGGTGACTTCTGCCTTGCTAATAAGCTTCTGGCTGTAGGCAACATAGTCGGCATGGGCCGCTTCAATATCATTCTGCCGGGCATCCCGAAGCGCCTCGTCGGCTGAGGTGGATCGTTTCAGGTTGCGGGCTTTGTTAAATTTCTTCTTATGCCGCTCCTGCAAGTAGCGGCTCTGCCGCCACAGGCTTTCATGCTGCTCCGAAGACAGAGTGGTTGCCCACTCTATCATCTTGCGCGTGGCATCCCTGAGCAGGTTGATATCCGTCGGAAAGTGAACATTGGTTTTTACGACGAACGAGTCAGCGCGGGCGCATAGCCGCTCTTCTTTTTTTTTACCAGCTGGTGACCGGCATTGACGACGACCTGATTGATTTGATCAAGGATTTCCGGTGTGAACAGCGAGATATTGTCTTGCAAAGTTTGCAGTTTGTACTGATGCTCACAATAAGGTCCATGGCCCAGCATCTTTCGGAGAGTTCCATGCTCGTTGGCCAGCTCAAGAAGCCGGTCGTAGTCGCAGTTAATGACCAGCCGCAAGGTGCCAAAAACCAACACCCTCCAGAGATCCATTCCGGGGCGCCCGTTACCTTGGTCGGCAGTTATCATACCCTCAAGCACGTGAAAAACCTGGTTCCTCAACTCGATATTTGTCCAGATATGCTGCAATGCCAAGAGTAATCGAGGAATATCGTCCCTTGACCTGAGGTTGAATGTGATGGCAGAGATGTCAACCTCGCCAAGCTGCATTTGTGGGTTGATGGTTTGGCGCATAAGTGGAAACGGCTCGTTGTGGAAAATCTTCGTTCCTTATATTGGGCTATAAGCCTATGTTTTCAAGTGCTTGAGGGTTTTCGGACAGGCACTAAGTAAGGCTTGTTCTATCTCACTCCCCCTTTGTTATTTGATATTCGACGTTTATATAAAACTAACGGCTCATAATTGGCTTAAATCATTCATGACTAGAAAATACTTCGGCACCGACGGCATCCGTGGCCGTGTCGGTCAATTTCCTATTACCCCTGATTTTGTCCAGAAACTGGGCTGGGCTGCCGGGCGTGTACTAAGGCGCGAGGGCAATAACCGGGTGTTGATTGGTAAAGATACCCGTATCTCCGGCTATATGTTCGAGTCGGCTTTAGAAGCCGGGCTTTCGGCGGCGGGGATGGATGTGTATTTGTTAGGCCCAATGCCTACGCCAGCTGTCGCTTACCTGACCCATACCTACAACGCCAGTGCCGGTATTGTTATCAGTGCTTCCCATAACCCCTATTACGATAATGGCATCAAGTTTTTCTGTGGTGAGGGTCTGAAGTTGCCCGATGGGGTTGAGCTTCAGATTGAAGCGATGCTGGAAGAACCCTTCAGCTGTGTGCCCTGCAATGAGTTAGGTAAGGCTCGCCGTATTAATGATGCCGCTGGTCGCTATATCGAGTTTTGCAAAAGTACCGTACAACCAAGGCTGAATCTGCATGGTCTGAAGATTGTGGTGGATGCCTCCAACGGTGCCTGTTACAAGGTGGGGCCTGCGGTATTTGCTGAGTTGGGGGCTGAGGTGATCAGCACCGGTATTGAGCCCAACGGCACCAATATTAATGACGGTTTGGGTTCCACCTGTATTAACCATTTGCAGCAGCAAGTACTGGAACATCGTGCAGATCTGGGCATTGCCTTTGATGGCGATGGTGACCGGCTGATTATGGTGGATGGTAATGGCGCCGAGCTGGACGGTGATGAGTTGCTGTTTATTATGGCCTGCTCACTGCAAGACCGTGGTCTGTTGCAGGGCGGTGTGGTGGGCACTGTGATGTCCAACCTGGGAATGGAGCACGCCCTGGCCCAGCGCAATATTCCGTTTACCCGTGCAGCGGTGGGCGACCGTTATGTTAATGAGTTGCTGCTGGCCAATGGCTGGTATCTGGGTGGAGAATCCTCCGGCCATCTGATCTGCCGACAGGTGACCACCACGGGTGATGGTATTGTGGCCGCTTTGCAGGTACTGGCAGCGGTTCAGCATTCCGGAAAAACCCTGGCGGAACTGAAGCAGGGCATGAACAAGTACCCACAGCATCTGGTCAATATTGTTATGACCGAGCGCCGGGACCTTACCCGTATTCCTGCAGTGACCCGTGCCGTTACCGAATGCGAACAGGCACTGGCTGGCTGTGGCCGGGTATTGTTGCGTCCTTCCGGTACTGAACCGGTAGTTCGGGTGATGGTAGAAGGTGAGGATAAGGCGGAAATTACCCGGCACTGTCAGGTGTTGGCGGAGAAGGTTGAGCAGGTATTGAAGGCGTTGAACGGTTAATAGGCCTTGAATACACTTCTTTCCGTTATTATCCCCTTTCGGAAGCGGTCAGGTGATCGGGCTTCTATTGAGCGTCTTGATCAGGCCATTGCCTGTTTTGCAGATCAACCAGATATCGAACTCGTGGTTTTTGATACGGGGCGACGATCAACGCGCTTAAAATTGACTAATGGACAGCAGGACAACCTGCGCTATTTCCATCAGTTTCAGCCAGGTGTATTCGCTCCGGGTCAGGTACGTAATGCGGCGGTTGCCCATGCAACCGGTCAGTATATTTTTCTGTTTGATGCGGATTTGTTGATCAGCCGGAAAATGATTAATCAGCTATCAGGCTTTGTTCGGGAATTGACCGTGGAAGGGCCGCTGGCGTTTCGCATGTACCCCTGCCTTTACCTTTCACAACTCTATTCTGCCCATTTTACGGCGGAATTTTTTAAGCCTGTTTTGCAGCAGGCTTTATACCAAGAGGCGTTTGAGTCCTGGTTTCGTGGTGAAGTATGTAAAGTGGATGGCATCGCCCTGGCCTCCAGCTGTTTACTGATCAATCGTGAATGGTTTCTGGCGATGGGTGGCTTTCGTCAGGCGTTTGCTGGCCACGGCTATGAAGACTTTGATCTGATTCACCGACTGGCCATGTATTACCCTGTTGGCAAACGGCCTGCCGATTATCCTGAGGATGTGAAAAGTCAGTTTCCGGGGGATTACCGGGGCTTTCGCCGCTACTTTAGTTATTACGCGGTGCCGCATCTGTTTAAGGGTACATTTCTGCTGCACCAGTGGCACCCAAGGCCACTGACTCGACAGTATCACCGTAAAAGAAAGGAGAATGAAGCCCGTTTTGCCGAGATTCTCAAGGACGCCACGGCGACATTGCCAGAACCTTTGCCGGGCTTTCAGGCAGATGCTGAGATATTAGCTGTTTTAAAAAACGGTGTTTTTGACTCTGATACGGTACTTTCTGATTTTCCTTGCTGGTTACGGGAGCAACAAACATTGAATGGCTTTCCGGTTGAGGAATATCCTGGTCTGTTTCATTTTCAGGCCGGTGTAAGAAAAAAGAATGGCGGTTTTTGGCGGAAATTGCGGAAGTTGTTTTTGAATCCGGTGGCGTTTTTTCGGGATAGTGTGTTTGTGCGGAAAAGCTGGGGAAAAAGGGGCAGGTCTCGCGGAACTGGGCTTAGGTCTTGATTGTTGATATCGTTCAACTCTGTTCTATTTTCAACTCGTTCCCCGGTCTGAGGGTATCGCAAAACCCTGGTTCCCATGCTCCACTCCAGCGGAACCCATACCTAAAGACGCTGTAGAGTCCGCTTTTCAGGGGAGATCGGGATAGGGCGTAGCCTCACAGCTACGCTCCTCCCACAACACCCAGCATACGGGTCCGTACTGGGCGTTTCGGTCAGTTAAGCAGCCAATAATCTAATCAAACCTAATTCATCGAACCAACTATTCGGCAATGTTAAGTGCAGCGCAGGACTCCGGCTTATCCGCCAGTACCCTTTGCTCGATCCTACTGTCTGCCTCGTCAGCTCTTCACTGACTCCTCGCCTTCTTAGCTCCGCATATCGCTTCGGACTTTTCTTCCATTGATACCAGAGCAAACTTCTCAATCGTCGCCTGATCCAGCAGTCAAAGTTTTCAAACTCCGAACGGGTTTCAACTTCTCGAAAGTAGTTCTTCCAGCCCCGTAAATAGCGATTCAGAGACTCCAATCTCTGCTCCAGTGACCGCCCGCCTTTGCGGGTTAGTTGTTTGACCTTGTCCCTGAACCGCTTGCAGGTTTTATCTGCCAGCTTCTTCCTGCCATCTCTGGTAAAGCTGTATCCCAGGAACGCCCGCCTCCATGCCTTGTCAACTGCACTTTTCGCAACGTTGACTTTCAGCTTCAGCTTACTTTCGATGTAACGAGTCAAACTTGCCATCACTCTCTCGCCTGCTTTCTTGCTTCGCACAAACACCCGACAGTCATCAGCGTAACGTACAAATCGTAAATCACGCTTTTCTAACTCTTTATCGAGTTCATCCAGTACGATGTTAGACAACACAGGTGAGAGCGGCCCTCCCTGAGGCACTCCTTCCGTCTGCGGTTTTACCAGCCCGTTCTCCATCACTCCGGACTGTAGGAATCGTCGAATTAAACGTAATACATCCTTGTCATCTGTGTGAACTGCCAGTTTTGCCATCAGTCGATCATGGTTAACCCGATCGAAGAATTTCGACAGGTCAATGTCCACAACCCAGTTATATCCTTCTCGGATATACGACTGAGCCTGATTAATCGCCTGATGAGCTGACCGGTTCGGCCTGAACCCGTAACTGAAAGATGAGAACCTTAGTTCCCACTCGGCCTGCAATACTTGCTGTATCGCTTGCTGCACCATTCGGTCTAAGGCGATTGGTATACCCAACTGCCTTTCTCCTCCGTCCGGTTTGGGAATCAGTACTCGCCTTACGGGAGCAGGACGCCATTCTCCCTGCAAAAGACATTGTCGCAGTTCATGACCATGTTCTTGTAGATGGGTGTACAACCCTTCCACTGTCATACGGTCGATCCCTGCTGCGCCTTTATTGCGTTTAACTCGCTGAAAGGCTCTTGTTAAATTATTGGGGTTGGCGATACGCTCCATCAGTCTAGTACCACCCGCCGGGCTTTCGTAATCCTGTGATACCGACACGACCTCAGCTCTCATAGCCTTGCAGCCTCCGGTTCCGCCGTGACCACTTGGCATGAGTTCCAGTGTTTGCTGGATTTGTCTGCGTCCAGTGTATCGAATAACAGAAACTACTCACCACTCTGTACCGTTCAGGCCTTCACTGACATACGCCAGCTACTATGCCATCTGCTGACTTCTGTGTGGCGGTCAAGTCACCTTACGATGACCTCAGTCCGAAATATCAGACACCACACAGACCTCCCGAGGTAAGTCACACCGCCTTCGCCGCACAACCGCCAGATCTACTGCCTGAATGTCCGGATGAGTATGGACTTCGTCATCATACGCTGACTCGTCCTCACGCAAACAGCCTCATATCTGATTTCTGTTCGTCGGCTCGCGGTTTTGCTCCACACTGCCTTCAGCCTGCACCTCACGATACAAACCTTGTGCTTCACTAGTCCTTCGCCCTCATCTGGCTGGACAGGGGACTTTCACCCCCAAGCTGTGTGACATGCTCGGCACACGTATGCATTCCCACGCAGAGCGTGGGAACGAGGAAAAGGTTTGAAAAGTAATGACTATTGATATTCGCCAAATAATGGCCAATGCCCTGCGTGAACAAGGTAATGCGCTTTTAGCATTAAGTGAGCGCGTTGATGATTCTTTTGAGCAAGCTGTCCAGTTAATGCTTGCCTGTAAAGGCCGGGTTATCATTTCTGGCATGGGCAAATCAGGCCTGATCGGAAAGAAGATAGCTGCAACACTGGCCTCTACAGGCACCATGAGCTTTTTCATGCACCCTGGTGAAGCTTTCCATGGCGACTTGGGTATGATTCGTTTTGATGAAAAAGCCGATGCTATTGTTTTAATTTCATACAGCGGTGAAACGGATGAAGTGCTGAAGCTGATTCCTTCGCTGAAAAGCTTTGGTACCAAGATCATTGCCATTACCGGCGGCATGGATTCAACACTGGCAAAAAATGCTGACGTTGTGTTGAACGGCTCTATAAAAGAAGAAGTTTGCCCAAACAATCTGGCACCTACCACTTCAACAACAGTAGCAATCGCTATTGGTGATGCGCTGGCCGTCGCCCTGATTAAAGCTCGTGATTTCCAACCGCACGACTTTGCAAAATTCCATCCTGGCGGCAGTCTGGGTCGTCGACTCCTGACTCGTGTAAAAGATGTCATGGAAAAAGATCGTTTACCCTTGGTGACGATATCTACTCCAATGCACGATGTTATTTTAACGATGACTGAAACTCGGTCTGGCATGGCTATTGTTATGGATGACAATAACAATCTGGCTGGTGTCATAACCGATGGTGATTTGCGTCGTTATATGACTAGCCATGATAATATTCTTGGTTTGAAAGCCAATGATTTAATGAGTGAGAACCCTGTTTGTATAGCCGAGAATGCAATGCTTTCTGAGGCTGAAAATGCTATGAAAGCTAGTCATATAAAGTGTCTTGTTGCGACTGGTGAAGATGGCAGGGTTGTTGGGTTGGTTGATTGGGCGGTTTGAGATGTAGCCTGAAATATGTAGCCTGAGATAAAGAAGCCGATTTGAATTTATTTAAATCGGCTTTTTTATTTTGGCTCGTTCCCACGTGTGGCAGAACAGTGAGGAGTAAAAGATGAGTAACGAAATTTCAGAAAGCAAAATTATGAAGGCACTTGATTGGACTTATGATAAAGCGGTTAATGGTGTGCCGGGGCTTGATTCAGCTCAAGAAATGGCAGCAGATTATCTTAAAAATTCTGGCACACTGAAAAGCAAAGCAAATTCGTTAATTCGCTGGCAAAATACTAAAGCTGGCACATCTGGTTTTCTGACAGGTCTTGGAGGCATAATAACAATACCTGTTTCCATCCCTGCAAATATCACAAGTGTCATGTATGTTCAGATTAGGATGATTGCAGCAATTGCCCATATGGGTGGTCATGATTTAAAAGATGATCGTGTAAAATCACTTGTCTATGCTTGCTTAACAGGAAATGCTGCAAAAGACATATTAAAAGACATTGGTATTGTCGTTGGTAAAAAGCTGACTACAAATGCAATAAAAAATATCTCTGGTAAAACGATTGCAGCAATTAATCAAAAAGTAGGATTTAAACTGCTTACAAAATTTGGTGAGAAAGGAGCTATCAACTTAGGAAAATCAGTTCCTATAATTGGCGGGGTTATTGGTGGTACATTTGACTCAGTTACTACAAATACAGTAGGTAATATAGCAAGAGATACCTTTATTACTAATTGATAGCTTCGGGTATACGCTTAAATCGGGTAAGAGCTGGTCTTTCTCCAGCTACCCCCAGTCGAGTCAACCCAGTGAACCTCCCCCTCAGCTGCCCACAAATTCAGACATAAAAGTCCCCCTTCATCCGGCTCTTCTCACCCAGCAGCTAACACACAACCAAAGCGCCAGCGTGCCATTAGCCACGGGGCTCGCTTTGCGACTCTCCCCAAACATCGGGAAGCACGCCTTTTTCGCCCTCTCAACTTCTTGCATTTGCCCATAGCCCACCGAACCCGTGTTGCTACCACGCAGTTCAGAACCTTCTTCAATTCTGATGGGTAAAACTTCCCATAGTCATTGACCCAACCCTGTACAATTCCCACGCTGGAGCGTGGGAACGAATCATATACAGCGAATATAGGATCAAGAAAATAATGTATAGGGAAAAGTTTTTGCACAATCAGCCAATTTTCAGGACACTTTCTTTATCTAATTTGATAAATGATTTGATAATCACTTCTTTCTCTAAAAGAATGGACTCTATAACAGAAAGTTTCGCATTACCTGTTGTAAGATACACCAGTTTTGGTGGATAGCCATGCTGAATTGCATAGTGTAGAAAATCTTTATCTTTGGTGACAATGGTTAACCTTTGTTTTTTCGCATAACGCCAGACTTCGATATCTGGTGAGTTATCGAGCCTTGAATGCAAAACATGAAGACTTCCGGGATATGCATCATTGATTCTCGCAACAAGTTTTGGTGAAAGATTTTCGTCCAGTAATAGCATCAGGCAGCACCAGATAACTGATTGGCTGCGTAAAGCAACGCAGCCTTTACCTGTTCTGCCAGAAGGTTAGGATGTTCATCCAATACTTCTGCTTGCGTCATACCACTGGCCAGCATTTCAAGTATGTCAGTGACCGTTATTCTGGTTCCCTTAATGGTAGGTTTTCCAAAACGTTTTGCCTGATCAATTTCAATATACTCTAAATAATCGTCCTTATTCATAATTCGCTCCTGGATGAGGAAATAAGCATTATATGGCGAGCCATTACCCTATATCGTTTATAGATTTAAATATAACTTTACATGGCCACTCTATTCTAAACCCAAACCATCTAGAAAACCGGAGTTTTACCACTCTGACAGATTGTTTGCCCTTAGGCGCTCTTCTTCATCATTAAGAGAATCTTTGACCCAGAGTCTGTCAGCTACTTTTTCAGGATTTCGGTTTATACGTTCAACGAATTTTTTTGCGGCTTCGAGCAGATCTTCTGCCGTTTTATGGCAGTGATGGTATGTAACATCTTCCCGGAACCAGCGCCATAAGGCTTCTACAGGCATAAAGTCAGGGCTGTAGGCTGGCATCTGGATAATGTTCAAATTCAGGCGTAGCCCCGCGTCCCTTACAAAGTGTGCGGTATGCCATGATGCACCATCCCACACAATGTCGATTTTCCTGTCAGGGTTCTCCTGCCTGATTCGTTCCAGAACATTAACGGTGTGCTCTTTCCGCCCACAGGGATAAGGCCACATTCTGACCTGACCAAAATTGTAGTAATAGATTCCGTAGAAGGTGATCTTGTCAGCCAGCTTTGGAGAGTGTGAACTGACCCAGAGTCTTTCGCCTTTACGGGACCAGCCATAGCCAATATCGGCATCTTGATGAATATGAGCTTCGTCAATGTAGACCAGCAGGCGTTTCTGGAAAGTGGCTTCTGACAGCAACGGCTTTAAAGTTTCAAGAAAGGTAGCCCGTTTTACCGAGTCAGCCTTGTTGAGCAGTTTTTTGGCTTTCTTCCATGAATACCCCTGCCGTTTAAGAACCTGTCGTATGGTCTCACGGCAACATCGTACCTGAAAGCAATCCCAACACCATTGAACCAAGTATTTCAACGTCCAGCGAGGTGAGTTAAGAGAACTTTCCTGGTTAGCTGCTTTTTCCAGTGTCCGGTCAATCAGGCAAGCAGCAGCTTTACTGATAATTTGACAAAAGGGGGGGCGGCCCCCAGTCCGCTTATAAACCATAGCCTCCGGCCCCTTTGAATTGTAGCGGTGAATCCAGTCAGTGACCGTTTCGAGATGCCGCCCCAATTGCTTGGCAACCTGAGTTGCAGAAGAACCCTGTGCCACTTGATAGAGCGCAGAAAAGCGCTCTCGTGTACGTGGGTGAGCTGCATGTATGGACTGCTGGAGCAGACAATCTTGTGTCTGCTGCCACTGTTGAGGGGAGACTTTTAATACCATGGGTAAGCAAGAAAAAATGAAAACTATCTTACTTATAGCGACGGGCTTGGCATGTCGTAGTGGGCGTAGTCATACAGGTAAATGAACGACTGTGATTGCGCACCTTCCCTATACCGGGGTGCGCTAGGTACCAATCCATTAAACTCCGGTTTTCTAGATGGTTTGGGTTTAGCAGCAATTTCTCAAGAAGTAATTTTTCACTGTTGCCGCAATGAGTCAGGTTTTCGAACATCACCCGGTGACTTGCTTCTGTCGCCTTGACGGCAAGTCAGGCATTTTCTGGCCATGGCTATGAAGACATTGATCTGATTCACCGACTGGCCATGTATTACCCTGTTGGCAAACGGCCTGCCGATTATCCTGTGGATGTGAAAAGTCAGTTTCCGGGGGACTATCTTGAAAAACACCGCGGGGCTTTCGCCGCTACTTTAGTTATTACGCGGTGCCGCATCTGTTTAAGGGTACCTTTCAGCTGCACCAGTGGCACCCAAGGCCACTGACTCGACAGTACCACCGTAAAAGAAAGGAGAACGAAGCCCGTTTTGCCGAGATTCTCAAGGACGCCACGGCGACGTTGGGGAAAAAGGGGTAGGTCTCGCGGAACCGGGGTTAGGTCTTGATTGTTAATATCGTTTAACTCTGTTCTATTTTTAAGGGTCTTTGGTTCGTTTCCATGTGTGGCAGAACAGTGGCTCGCATGCTGAACTCATACGACATCTCGAGTTGTAGAGCCCGTTCTCAGGTGTGGGTATGCATTCCCACGCTGGAACCCACGGGGCCTAAAAGCGTGGGATCATGTCGGCCATTTTTTGATCGCTGCGAGCCTGCTGCTGCAAGATGGCCTCCTGCACGATCCGGCAGTTATACCCAGAAGGCGATTGCCGATTATTTTGGCCTACATTACTGGATGCTTGCTCAGCAGCCGCAGGTTTGACAGTGCCAGAACTCCGGGGTTGTGTTTGTAACACCAGGGTTTCAGTAATGGAAGCGGCACTGGAGTATGAACAGATTATCGTTACCGTAGGCGTATATCAACCGATGTTCCTGGTCAATCCTGCGCGACCAGAATCCTGAAAAGTTACCTTTCAGGGGCTCAGGTTTGCCTGTACCTTCAAAGGGCGTACGCATACATTCTTTAATGAGCTTTCTTAGTTTCCTGGCTTTTGGCTTGTCGTTGTCCAGCCAGAATTGGAAGTCTTCCCATGCTTCTTCTGCCCAGCTTAACGTGATTTTTTTCGGGGTACTCATCGTTTTACCTCAACTGGATACCCCGTACTTCTAGTGCGGGGAGGAATGTTGACTTGCTCGTTAGAGCAAGCTGTAACCATAACCATCCACAGACTGAATTTTCTGACAGTTTCTCCATGAAATTCCTTGGATGGTGTCACTTTCAGTCTTGATGTTGAATGAGCCTGTCGTTCTCACTGCAACCCGTCCTGTATACGCTCCTTGCCGTTTACCGGCTGGAACGATAGCCTTGACGATATCTCCAGTCTGAAACCCTTTCACTTGTTTGGAGCCTTTAGCCTTTGTACGGGGAAATCCGTACTTGTCCACTCTACACATTTGTCGTGAGCCTCTACCCATAGCCTTAATGATTAAGGGTTTTGTGCTCTCTGCTATGTATACACTGGCTCCAGACTCTCCTACACAGGCGGCATCTACCCAGCGCTCTTTCTTATATCCTTGCTGAGTGCGGTTGAACTTCGTTCTACCTCCGGTAGCAAAGGTAGTGGGAAGGCCAATAGCCTGAATACGTCTGGCGGTTTCGTTTCTTGTGGTATTGACAGCAGCAGCATCTTTCAGACAATTGACCTTTTTTCCTTTCAGGATGTTGGTCACATTTCTGACTCTGGCTATATCCAGCTTGTTCTTGTTCTTTTTCTTTGAAATAGATTCAAGCCACTGCTTAGGGTGGATAGCGCCTTTCTCTTCATTGCATGTACGACATGCAATGTACAAATTCCCTATCCGGTTTGAGCCGATATTGTCTCAACTCAGTGCCAAACAACGTGCCGCGTTGATACTCGAGTCCTGAAATGTCTGGATTCTCCATAAGTTGCA
Source organism: Endozoicomonas sp. 4G (assembly GCF_023822025.1). NCBI lineage: Bacteria > Pseudomonadati > Pseudomonadota > Gammaproteobacteria > Oceanospirillales > Endozoicomonadaceae > Endozoicomonas > Endozoicomonas sp. 4G. The sequence continues at coordinate 2,660,575 of NZ_CP082909.1, forward strand.
TATCGAACTTAACACGCTCAACAGCTACATCACTGATGGGTGCTTTGAGACAGAATCTCTTTGCCCAAGTCTCGGTGTTGAAAACTCGACTCATAAGGCTGGGCGGTAGCCAGCCTTCGGGTCTTGTTCGATTCATGAAACGGGCTTTTCTATAGCGGGTTTTCCGGTTTCTTCTGGCTCGACGTGTTGTACGCCGAGACTCAAGAGAATCCTTAACCCTCTGTCCTCTATGCTGGAGTTCAGCAGCAAAGACGACTTTCTTTCCACGATCACAGTCAGCAACAACGGCTGTGCCTGTTGTTTTGCTACCAACGTCGAATTTGAGTTCCAGCGGTTGAACAACACCACCTTCTCTCTCTTTCAGAATGATCGTGAAAGGATAGCGTCTGAAGACAGCCGCTTTACCCTTGCCTAATAGCTTTCTTGCCCTTGCCGGATGGCAAGGCATAAGAGGCTTTTTGTTTTTGTCTAATACGAACACTCGGTTCATACATCGTTGTCCTTAGATTTGGTGCTTACGCACCGTTCTAGCCTTGCGGCAGTAAAGTTCACCTCGACAATGTTAATGGACGGTTTCTTGATAGCAGCACTGTGATTAACCCTCAATACACTGTTTAACCACTATCCTTAGAGCGTGGGACTGGTGAAGCATCCCACGGTAACTATACATTCGTCCTTAACGTAGCAACCTTGCGGTTGCTGAGTCTGGTCACTTCTAACCCCAAATTGGGAGCTTTCTCAAGCCCCGTCCTTCAGGGCGGGGTTCAGTGACAATTCAGGCAGATCCCTTTGGATGCCCTTATTGGCTTTGAATTGTTCAGCGGCGGATTTCAACCGACGGGCATTTTCAGGTGACGAGAGCAGATAAAGCGTTTCCACCAGGCTGTCGTAACTTTCTTTCGACATAACTACCGCATCTTCTGCGTCACGCCGGTGAATGATTGTGTGGGTCGAGTCGTTAACAACGCTGTCCAGCACCGCTTTGAGGTTTTTTCTCATTTCTGTGTAGGAAACCACATTCATTTTGTTCTCCATATACCTGTACGTGATAAAGTACAAGTATAATTAGCTCTTGTTATTTGGCAAGAAAAACCCGGGGCTTTATCTTGCTCCGCTTTAATCGCAATTGCCGGTACTGGCTACGTACCAAAAAAAGGGGCCGGTCTTGATTGTTGACATCGTTTAACTCTGTTCTATTTTCAACTCGCTCCCACGGTGAAGGTGTCGCAAAACTCTGGTGAGTAGACCGGCGGAACTTCCCCGCCAGCCCCTCTCAGAACGGTACGTGAACCTCTCGATTCATACCGCTCCCATCAGGCAGGCTTCCTCATTAACCAAAATTTACTCGGGGGATACCTGTCTTCCAGCAGGTATTACTTGCTAAACCTTGATATCATGATTTGCCCTGTTTTTATTCAACACCTCATCCCACATGGTCAGGTTGTTGTGATCCTTCAACAGGTTGCTGGCTCCGCCCCAGTGCGCGGCTTCGGTACTCAGTCTCTTGTGGGGTTTCTACTTGAGATTCTCCCTTAACATCCGCACGACTAGTTCCCGCAGTTCCATAGGAAAGCCCGATACTGAGTCATGCCTTCTATACGCCAGACACCGCCTACACAACATTCGGAGTGCGCCTGTAGGCTGATCACCGGAGAGGAACCTGCTGGAGGGTACTAATTAGCCTCGTGTTCATGATGATTTTCATCCAGTAATAATGGACGAAAGATCCAAAAGCGTGAGGCTCATTTCATGTTGGAAGAGACTACAGCTTGTGACCATAATTTTCAGGGTATATTCTTTATACACCCTAATTACTGATATAGGTGTATATATGTCTGGCACTAGCATAAGAACCAACATCGTTATTGATCAAGAGCTCATGGAAGAAGCTATAGCTCTGACTGGCCATAAAACCCGCAAAGAAGTGGTTAACTTTGCATTACAGGAGCTAGTTCGCAGAGCGCGGCAAAAAGAGCTGCTCTCCCTAAAAGGCAAAATTGACTGGGAGGGCAACCTCGATGGCATGAGGGAAACGCGCTGAATGGACACCATGATAGATACCAGTGTATGGATTGATTTCTTCAATGGGGCAAACAACGCTCATGTGTTGTCACTTGAATATCTGTTACAAACGGGTAATGCCTGTATATGTCCGGTCATACTAATGGAAGTACTGCAAGGCATAAGAACCGATAAACAATACCGTCAAACTGAGCGGTTAATGTCAAGCCTGACTTGCTTCACTATTCCGGGAGCATATTATAAAGATTCGGCAAAGCTATATCGTGATTTGCGGAAATAGGGTGTCACCATTCGAAAAAGTATTGATTGCCTTATTGCCGTAACAGCCATAAACAATGGTTTGCCCATTCTGCACAGGGATCGTGACTTCAGTGCAATTGAAAAGCATTCCGGTCTGGTTTGTACGGTTGTTAAAGAGCATTAATAGTTCAGCGGTGGTGAACTTGTAAAAAACTGCGTAATGATGACTGAACAGACTTACATGTCCGATTTAGCCATTCCCCCAGGCGAGTATTTGCAGGAAGTGCTTGAAGAGATGGATATTACCCAGGCAGAGTTAGCTCGTAGAATGGGTCGACCTCCTCAAGCCATCAATGAGATTCTCAGAGGGGATAAGGCTATCACACCAGAAACGGCTCTTCAGCTTGAGCAAGTTGTCGGTGTGCCTGCGTATTTCTGGAGCAATCTTGAATCCGAATATCGCTTGGTAATGGCAAAGGAAGCTGAGAGGTAGTTGGTCTGATATATTCTGGTTTAGCTTATTGCATATCGTGCGTTTTTACCTGTGATAGAGAACTTATTATTGCCCAAATCTAAATGCTTAAACGAAAAGCTGACATGCTTTTCGTGAATGGGCGTGGTCGGAATATAATTTTTCTGGAGTTTAGTGGGTTGTATTTTGCGCTTCTTCGCCATTATCTTCTGCCATCTTCCGATAGAAGTACTTCATGGACTCTTTGCTAATAGTGGCTGTTGAGAAATCATCAGGTGCCAACCCTTTGCGAGCCTCTTGCCAGGGGTGCTCCTGGTGAGTCATCATTTCCAACTGATAGCTGGTGAAACTGGCAAAAGTGTCGTAGATTTCGTTGAGATGTTGTTCGACTTTTACCGGAAGTTCAGGCTTGCCCGGATCGAAAGAAATTGGATTCCAGGTATAAGACTTGAAACGATGGTACTGCTTTGTGTATACGGAACCATGTACCCAGGCTTCGCAGTCTTCTTCGATGAGAGGTTCATCATAGAGAGCCAGATACCAAGCCTGAGCATAGTAAACCATTTTCTGGATTTTTTTATTGGTGATCACGTCGCCATGGGTATGGACCTTGTTCAGGAAGAAATCAGCAACGTTTGTAGCGGTAATCTTGTCCAAAAACTCCTCCTTAGCAAGCAGGATGAAAGCCTGTAATAGTGCCGACCCACACTGGGACCCACGGAGCCTAAAAGCGTGGGAACGAGTCAGCTTGAATTGGATTCAACTCCTGAACAACCGCTTTTGCAATAACGTGCTGAAATTTCTCCGCCCATCGGCACAAAGCAATATGGCAACGTTAATGTCCTGGTTATTTTCTGTTGCGTCCTCAGTGACCAGATAAATAATACGAAAAGGCTTCCTTACCAATTGCCGATATTCAGTATTCCCGAACCGGGTCAGTTCCGGAACTATGGCACCTTTATAGGGCTGCTCCCTGAGGCTTTGCAAGGCGGTATTAAAAGTCTGCCTTAATTTCACTGCCCGGGGGTTGCCAAAGTGGTCTCTGGTGTAGGTGATAATATCCAGTATGTCCTGTCGGGCATCCTGAGTGAGAATAACTTTTGTCATGATTATTCCCTTGTACTGTTTTGTGATTCTTCATCGTTGTTGTGGTCCCGGTTATTATCAGGAGCATCATCCACCAGGAGTTGATCGATATCAGCCATTACACTGTCTGCCGTAACGGTGTGATGGTCGGCCAGCTGCCGTTTTCCCAGGGCCAGCAGTTTTAACAGGGCGATATCTTCCTGCAATGCTTCATAACTGTAGATATCCTGAATAACGGCTTTAGCTTCACCGTTCTGGGTGATCACCAGCGGCTCCCGGCTTTCTTGCAGCTGGTTCAGTACCTCGGCTGCGTTGGCTTTCAGGTAGCTGATGGGCTTGACTTGTTGTGAGAGTTTCATACTAAATAGCCTCCATAAGACTTAATTAAGACCTTTTATAGTCTAGCTAGTTTACTTTCATATACAAACCTTTTGGGTTGGTTTTAGTATTAACCGCCCTGCCTTTTCTATTGGGCCCTGCAAGATACCTTGCCCACTCTCTTCAATACCACCGTAAAAGAAAGGAGAATGAAGCTCGTTTTGCCGAGATTCTCAAGGACGCCACGGCGGCATTGCCAGAACCTTTGCCGGGCTTTCAGGCAGATGCTGAGATGTTAACTGTTTTAAAAAACGGTGTTTTTGACTCTGATACGGTACTTTCTGATTTTCCTTGCTGGTTACGGGAGCAACAAACGTTGAATGGCTTTCCGGTTGGGGAATATCCTGGTCTGTTTCGCTTTCAGGCCGGTGTGAGAAAAAAGCATGGTGGTTTTTGGCGGAAATGGCGGAAGTTGTTTTTGAATCCGGTGGCGTTTTTTGGGGATAGTGTGTTTGTGCGGAAAAGCTGGGGAAAAAGGGGTAGGTCTCGCGGAAATAGGGTCAGGTCTTGATTGTTGACATCGTTTAACTCTGTTCTATTTTTAAGGCTCTTTGGCTCGTTCTCACGTGTGGCAAGGTGTGGCAAGATAGTGGCTCCTGTGTTGAACTCATACGATACCTCAAGTTGTAGAGCCTGTTTTCAGGTGTGGCTATGCATTCCCACGCTGGAGAGAGGCTGTCGCAAAACTCTGGTTCCCATGCTTTTAGGCCCTGTGGGTCCCAGCGTGGGAACGAGTGGTTAGAGTTTTGCGACACCCTCTGGAGCGTTGGAACGAGTCATACAGACAGCTTGTGACCACAATATTCAGGGTATATTCTTTATACACCCTAATTACTGATATAGGTGTATATATGTCTGGCACTAGCATAAGAACCAACATCGTTATTGATCAAGAGCTCATGGAAGAAGCTATAGCCCTGACTGGCCATAAAATCCGCAAAGAAGTGGTTAACTTTGCATTACAGGAGCTAGTTCGCAGAGCGCGGCAAAAAGAACTGCTCTCCCTAAAAGGCAAAATTGACTGGGAGGGCAACCTCGATGGCATGAGGGAAACTCGCTGAATGGACACCATGATAGATACCAGTGTATGGATTGATTTCTTCAATGGGGCAAACAACGCTCATGTGTTGTCACTTGAACATCTGTTACAAACGGGTAATGCCTGTATATGTCCGGTCGTACTAATGGAAGTGCTGCAAGGCATAAGAACCGATAAACAATACCGTCAAACTGAGCGGTTAATGTCAAGCCTGACCTGCTTCACTATTCCGGAAGCATATTATAAAGATTCGGCAAAGCTATATCGTGATTTGCGGAAACAGGGTGTCACCATTCGAAAAAGTATTGATTGCCTTATTGCCGTAACAGCCATAAACAATGGTTTGCCCATTCTGCACAGGGATCGTGACTTCAGTGCAATTGAAAAGCATTCCGGTCTGGTTTGTACGGTTGTTAAAGAGCATTAATAGTTCAGCGGTGGTGAACTTGTAAAAAACTGCGTAATTACTCAGGGAGTAGCTTTCATATATTCTGGCAGCGTCTTTTCCATCCTTGATGAGCAATGGTTCGTTCTCAGTGAAGTACATACGACCTGTATGCAAAAGCCCGGGTTTTTATGAATCTGATTATCCAAGTCGGAAACAGGTAATGACTGCTGTCTATCCCTCAGGCGGTTATACAATGGCTGAAATCGCACAACGCTTTAATGTGCACTATTCGACGGGGGTATATAAAGGACATCCATACAAAAATAAAAAATACAGCCCACAAACCTGGAGGCCACCAGTCCACCAAACCCTGACAACCTTGCATGAAAAACTGGATAAGGCAGGTCAGCTAGTCAGGTTTGATGCCGCGTAACCAAAAGAAGAAACCCGGAGAAACCCGTGTGGTAAGACCCGGCAGGGAAAAATCATGAAAACCCCTGAAATTATGGCTCGTTCCCGAGCAGAGCAACACAGTGGCTCCCATGCTGAGTCCATACGATATCTCAAGTTGTAGAGTCCGATTTCAAGTGTGGGTATGCATTCCCACGCTGGAGAGGCTGTCGCAAAACTCTGGTTCCCATGCTCCAGAGGGTGTTGCAAAACCGTTAAACAGTTTCATGAGCGCAGGCAACTCTAAAAAACTTGCCACCCCCATGCGACAATTTTAAATTTTGGGTTCTAGCGATTATTAGCCATTGAGTGCGGATGATCGCTAATATTTCCCAAATCACTGTAAATAAACGCTGCAAAGCAAAGGCTACTGCCCTGCTCAGGTTATAAGCCAGAAGGTGAAGGTTAAACTCCAGCTTCACTGAGTCTAATCCCCGACGGCGGAAGCGGTTTAGCCCCTGAACAGTTCGTAAATAACTGAACACTGGCTCAACCATCCCTTGACGTTTCTTATAAGCCTTCTTTGCCGCTGGATGCTCCATAACCCGGCGCAGCTCATCTTTAACGCTATCCATAGCAAAGCGCCTGATTTTTCGCCCAGCCTTGCTAGTGGTGCATTGCTTTCTCAACGGGCAATCACTGCAGGCTGCACCGCCATAAGTCCATTGCGCCTTCGAGTGGCTCGGATTTCTCGGGCGATAGATGAGCGTTAGTTTCTGACCTGCCGGGCATATGTACGCATCCTCTTCCGATTCATATCGGAAGCTGCCTTTATGGAATTTCTGATTCTTTTTAGGCTTGCCCGGATTACCACTTTCTGGACACAGTAGGCTGACATCTCTTGCCAGCGAGTCATTAATCACGCTGTCTGTAAAGTAACCACCGTCGACCAGCAGCTCTTCCGGTGTTTTGCCTATTATGCGTTCTGCCTGATCCATCATCTGAGGGATCACTGCGGCTTCATTGGTTGGATCAACAGCAGCAGCCAGAACCACTCGTTCTTCATTAGCTAGCACAGAGGGAAGATAAGCCTGTGCATACCCTCTGCCCCGTTTCATTTTGTGGCGGGCGGCTTCTGGCTCTGTTGGACTTATCCTTGTGTCCGATGTGTTTTTTTTGCCCCTGCGTTTTTGCTTTGCCTGACGCTCCTGTAATGTGTCGTACACTTCTGTTTGATGGGTCAGTGCTTCTTTCAAGGACTCAGATATCAAGACAATGATACCTGTTTGTCTTGGGTTTCGCGACACCCTCTGGAGCGTGGGAACGAATCATATACAGCGAATATAGGATCAAGAAAATAATGTATGGGGAAAAGTTTTTGCACAATCAGCCAATTTTCAGGACACTTTCTTTATCTAATTTGATAAATGATTTGATAATCACTTCTTTCTCTAAAAGAACGGATTCTATGACAGAAAGTTTCGCATTACCTGTTGTAAGATACACCAGTTTTGGTGGATAGCCATGCTGAATTGCATAGTGTAGAAAATCTTTATCTTTGGTGACAATGGTTAACTTTTGTTTTTTCGCATAACGCCAGACTTCGATATCTGGTGAGTTATCGAGCCTTGAATGCAAAACATGAAGACTTCCGGGATATGCATCATTGATTCTCGCAACAAGTTTTGGTGAAAGATTTTCGTCCAGTAATAGCATCAGGCAGCACCAGATAACTGATTGGCTGCGTAAAGCAACGCAGCCTTTACCTGTTCTGCCAGAAGGTTAGGATGTTCATCCAATACTTCTGCTTGCGTCATACCACTGGCCAGCATTTCAAGTATGTCAGTGACCGTTATTCTGGTTCCCTTAATGGTAGGTTTTCCAAAACGTTTTGCCTGATCAATTTCAATATACTCTAAATAATCGTCCTTACTCATAATTCGCTCCTGGATGAGGAAATAAGCATTATATGGCGAGCCATTACCCTATATCGTTTATAGATTTAAATATAACTTTACATGGCCACTCTATTCTAGCAGCAATTTCTCAAGAAGTAATTTTTCACTGTTGCCGCAATGAGTCAGGTTTTCGAACATCACCCGGTGACTTGCTTCTGTCGCCTTGACGGCAAGTCAGGCATTTTCTGGCCATGGCTATGAAGACATTGATCTGATTCACCGACTGGCCATGTATTACCCTGTTGGCAAACGGCCAGCCGATTATCCTGTGGATGTGAAAAGTCAGTTTCCGGGGGACTATCTTGAAAAACACCGCGGGGCTTTCGCCGTCACTTTAGTTATTACGCGGTGCCGCATCTGTTTAACGGTACATTTCTGCTGCACCAGTGGCAGCCAAGGCCACTGACTCGACAATACCACCGTGAAAGAAAGGAGAACGAAGCCCGTTTTGCCGAGATCCTCAAGGACGCCACGGCGACATTGCCAGAACCTTTGCCGGGCTTTCAGGCAGATGCTGAGATATTGGCTGTTTTAAAAAACGGTGTTTTTGACTCTGATAAGGTACTTTCTGATTTTCCTTGCTGGTTACGGGAGCAACAAACGTTGAATGGCTTTCCAGTTGAGGAATATCCTGGTCTGTTTCGTTTTCAGGCCGGTGTGAGAAAAAAGCATGGTGGTTTTTGGCGGAAATTGTTTTTGAATCCGGTGGCGTTTTTTCGGGATAGTGTGTTTGTGCGGAAAAGCTGGAAAGAAAGGGTCAGGTCTTGATTGTTGATATCGTTTGACTCTGTTTTATTTTTAAGGCCATTTGGGTCGTTTCCACGTTTGGTAGAGCAGTGGCTACCATGTTGAACTCATACGATATCTCGAGTTGTAGAGTCTGTTTTCAGGTGTGGGTATGCATTCCCACGCTGGGACCCACGGGGCCTAAAAGCGTGGGAACGAGTCAAACATTAAAGTACCAGTTTACTGCCAGTACGGACGTAATGGTCAGCAGAGCGCTGCCAAAGGTGACGAGGTATTGCCGGTTGATGGTGGTGTGGATTTCGGTTTTCAGTTCGGCGTATGCCTTGGAGTTTTCCACTTTCAGTTCGTAGTAGCGCGCGTCTGACTCGGCTTTCTGTTCGGAGTAGCGAGCGTCTGACTCGGCTTTCAGTTCATAGTAGCGGGCGTCTGACTCGGCTTTCATGTCGGCCATTTTTTGATCGCTGCGGGCCTGGTGCTGCAAGATGGCCTCTTGCATGATGAGCACGTCTTTCTTGCTGGCATTGTGGTCAGGGTCAAGGGAGGCACTGACTTTTGCCGCCAGCTCCTCATCAATGCCTATGTTTTTCAGTTCTGTAAACAGCGTTACCGACACACTTAGCTCCTGTTTAACCGATGGAAGAGATGCAAGCTTAGACCATGAATGAACAAACCGTCTGGCAGCGTGCGGCTGAAATACACCTGACGACTCATTGTTCGCCTTTTCCTCAACGCTCACGACCACCACTCTTAATGACAGCCGCTTGAAGTGGTTTGGAGCTTGCCTCCGACGACCGACTCCGGCGTGCCTACCGCCATCTTTCCCATAGCTTCCACACACTCAGGCTAATCATCCCTTATCATTCTGATTGTGTGCTACAGCACACGGTTCCCATGCTCCACTCCAGCGTGGGAACGAGTCAAATCCAGCGAACGGAGTTTAGGTGTCATTGATAGATTCGAGAGCATAAAATGAGCATACCGTTCGGAATGTTGCCATAATGTCTTGCCACATTGTTGAAATCGACTCCAACGCCTAAAATTACCGAAAAATCACAATAAATGGAGATACAACGTGATTGATAGTAATGTCTGGATTGTATGCAACCCTGAAATCATGACGGGCAAGCCCTGCGTAAAAGGCACCCGGATCACTGTAGAAAGCATTCTTGAAATGCTGAGTTCCGGCATGTCTTTCGCCGAAATCGTATTGGACTTTCCCAGCCTGAATGAAACCAAGATACGAGCGGCCTTGGCTTATGCAGCCCAAAATCTGACCAAAGGGGATGCTGCATAGTGATATTGATTGACGAAAACCTCTCCTACAAACTGGCCGCAAGAATAGAAGCTGATTACAAAGGAGCTCAGGCTGTCTCAAGAATTGAATCACTGGGTGAAGGGGCCCCCGGATCGGCTGGTCTGAGAATACGCGAAAGTACACAATCAAGCCATATTGACGAAGGATAAAGATTTTGTAGATTTCTGGAGTCGGTTCGGGCCACCTCCTAAAGTGATCCATATTAAAATCGGTAATGCTCGCCTACCCGCTATTGAATCCCTGATCAGTAATAACAAGAATCGTATCAATCAATTTTTGACAGAGACTAACAATGGATTGTTGTCTATTTAGTCATAATCAAAAGAACACAGGAGGGGTCAGCATCTTCCAGAACCAGTGTTGAATTTCGTTGACCTTGCTGGAGTCAGCATCATTCTTTGTCCAGATCATGTTCCGATACAAGCCTAGTACACGGTTTCAATGTAATTGATGGGTTCCCTCTATTAATGGCACCGGATATCAAGGCTTAGTGCACTGGATTAAAAATTCAGGCCTTGCCCACAGATCTGGAGGAAACCGGGGTCAGGTATTGATTCTTGACGCCCTCTAACCCCGCCCTACTCTAAAAATGGATTCAGCAATTTAACACCTGTTCCTGAAAAGTCATTCGTATTTCTGGTTACAAGGATCAAATCGTAAGCCAGCGCAGTCGCTGCAATTTGTTTATCAATTGCATTTTCATGGTGTGGAACTCTTAACCTGCCCCATAGTTGTGCTTCGGTGTCACCAAACTCCAGAATACGATGAGTGAAGTCTTTAACAAGATTGTTAAGCCAGCTCTCCAGTTGCTGAGCTTGTGACTGATCACCCCTGTAGCGTATTTTTTCAACGCCGCGCCGCAGCTCACCCAATGTGATAACGCTAAGGTAAATCGGTTGCATCTGCTGTTCAGTTTTTTGAAAAAAATCGATAATACCCGGACTGGCTCTTTTTTTCTTACGCAGTTCACTGATGACATTGGTATCAATTAAATACATCACGGTCTTCTTTATCATTGATACGCTCGAAGTCTGTATCTTTGCCAACATTGGGTATGCTTTTTAGTGCCTCGGCCAGTGTTTTTTTCCGGGGCCTTAATAGAGCTGTTTCGAGTATACGACGGTGCTCTGCTTCAGCACTGCGTCCATGCTGACCAGCCCTGGCTTTCAGTGCATCGACTATTCGATCGTCAATATTTCGTACAATCAGATTTGCCATGTTTCTACCTTGTTATGCGACCTGTAAAAAAATGATAGCATTGATATCATTTTTGGCAAGTTAGGGAAAAACGGGTTAGGTCTTGATTGTTGACATCGTTTGACTTTGTTCTATTTTTGAAGCTCTTGGGTTCGTTCCCACGTGTGGCAAAACGGTGGCTCCCATGCTGAACTCATACGACATCTCGAGTTGTAGAGCCCGTTCTCAGGTGTGGGTATGCATTCCCACGCAGAGCGTGGGAACGAGTGTGGTTGGAGTTTCCCCCTGTGTCAGGATAGTTGACCCAAAAACTGAACGGTTTGCATGACAAACACTCATCATTACACGACAAAATTATAATTCCCTAACATAACCCAAAAAAACAACATCGAACCCAAACAGATCAACTGTTCACTCAGTTGTGTTTTTTTTAATAACACACTTCTTATCTTTTGTGAGTGTGAATGTATATTTACCATCAAAAGGCATAACATCATCTCCACACGCTATGTAGCCAGGAGTGTAAGGATTAAAAAATCCTATCTGTATATTTGAACCAGGTTTTATACCCAAATTTATTAATACAATATTGTCTTCAGTAATCGGTCTGGAGTCTCCTGGAAAGAGAAATCCTCGTTTATTATCAGCGGTAAAGCCGTCTTTAACTGCGGCAATGGCTGGGTACACGTCGACTCCTTTTTGAGTTGGGTCGCTTGGATCACTGGAATCGTTTAGGACGGTAAACAAAGGAGCATCACCTTTTAAATGATCCTGACCTTTTGAACAGGGAAAACTACCGCCGCCAAAAGCCCATCCATCTTTTTTACTCAGTGAGAAGTGATAATTACAACCATGATAGAATCTTTCATTTAAAGAGGTGTTTAATACCAGATTTATAGGCGTTGGGAAGTTATCCACTCTGACTATAAAGTAATTGCTTGTAGGGTTCCGACCAAAATAAATATTTTTATTATGATTGTCGAATATCTTTACATCTCCATCATAGACTTTTATTTCGTATTCATCCGGGTTGTCGAATGTGAAAGAATCGGCAAATAAAGAAAACGAATAAAATAGCAGTAGTGAAGTTAGAAAAGAGATAGTTAATTTCATGATTTTACCCTCGTTACTATTGATCACATCGAACATCATGGAGCTGGATGGGTTGCATGACAAGCGATCAACGTCGTACGACAAAATTACAGTTGTTTAGTGTAGTCTATGGGGACAATGTTTACATCTTAGGGTGTAGAGTCTGCTTTTCAGGGGAGATCGGGATAGGGCGTAGCCTCACAGCTACGCTCCTCCCACAACACCCAGCATACGGGTCCGTACTGGGCGTTTCGGTCAGTTAAGCAGCCAATAATCTAATCAAACCTAATTCATCGAACCAACTATTCGGCAATGCTAAGTGCAGCGCAGGACTCCGGCTTATCCGCCAGTACCCTTTGCTCGATCCTACTGTCTGCCTCGTCAGCTCTTCACTGACTCCTCGCCTTCTTAGCTCCGCATATCGCTTCGGACTTTTCTTCCATTGATACCAGAGCAAACTTCTCAATCGTCGCCTGATCCAGCAGTCAAAGTTTTCAAACTCCGAACGGGTTTCAACTTCTCGAAAGTAGTTCTTCCAGCCCCGTAAATAGCGATTCAGAGACTCCAATCTCTGCTCCAGTGACCGCCCGCCTTTGCGGGTTAGTTGTTTGACCTTGTCCCTGAACCGCTTGCAGGTTTTATCTGCCAGCTTCTTCCTGCCATCTCTGGTAAAGCTGTATCCCAGGAACGCCCGCCTCCATGCCTTGTCAACTGCACTTTTCGCAACGTTGACTTTCAGCTTCAGCTTACTTTCGATGTAACGAGTCAAACTTGCCATCACTCTCTCGCCTGCTTTCTTGCTTCGCACAAACACCCGACAGTCATCAGCGTAACGTACAAATCGTAAATCACGCTTTTCTAACTCTTTATCGAGTTCATCCAGTACGATGTTAGACAACACAGGTGAGAGCGGCCCTCCCTGAGGCACTCCTTCCGTCTGCGGTTTTACCAGCCCGTTCTCCATCACTCCGGACTGTAGGAATCGTCGAATTAAACGTAATACATCCTTGTCATCTGTGTGAACTGCCAGTTTTGCCATCAGTCGATCATGGTTAACCCGATCGAAGAATTTCGACAGGTCAATGTCCACAACCCAGTTATATCCTTCTCGGATATACGACTGAGCCTGATTAATCGCCTGATGAGCTGACCGGTTCGGCCTGAACCCGTAACTGAAAGATGAGAACCTTAGTTCCCACTCGGCCTGCAATACTTGCTGTATCGCTTGCTGCACCATTCGGTCTAAGGCGATTGGTATACCCAACTGCCTTTCTCCTCCGTCCGGTTTGGGAATCAGTACTCGCCTTACGGGAGCAGGACGCCATTCTCCCTGCAAAGACATTGTCGCAGTTCATGACCATGTTCTTGTAGATGGGTGTACAACCCTTCCACTGTCATACGGTCGATCCCTGCTGCGCCTTTATTGCGTTTAACTCGCTGAAAGGCTCTTGTTAAATTATTGGGGTTGGCGATACGCTCCATCAGTCTAGTACCACCCGCCGGGCTTTCGTAATCCTGTGATACCGACACGACCTCAGCTCTCATAGCCTTGCAGCCTCCGGTTCCGCCGTGACCACTTGGCATGAGTTCCAGTGTTTGCTGGATTTGTCTGCGTCCAGTGTATCGAATAACAGAAACTACTCACCACTCTGTACCGTTCAGGCCTTCACTGACATACGCCAGCTACTATGCCATCTGCTGACTTCTGTGTGGCGGTCAAGTCACCTTACGATGACCTCAGTCCGAAATATCAGACACCACACAGACCTCCCGAGGTAAGTCACACCGCCTTCGCCGCACAATCGCCAGATCTACTGCCTGAATGTCCGGATGAGTATGGACTTCGTCATCATACGCTGACTCGTCCTCACGCAAACAGCCTCATATCTGATTTCTGTTCGTCGGCTCGCGGTTTTGCTCCACACTGCCTTCAGCCTGCATCTCACGATACAAACCTTGTGCTTCACTAGTCCTTCGCCCTCATCTGGCTGGACAGGGGACTTTCACCCCCAAGCTGTGTGACATGCTCGGCACACGTATGCATTCCCACGCAGAGCGTGGGAACGAGGGGTGTACGGATACCAGAGCTTGGCTGCACTAGTTATGGTTTAGCAAACTGGTGGGTCAGTTTGTGGGTTTTCAGTGTGCGCGCACCGTAGTAGCTGACGTAGTTGCAACCCATATGGTAACACCGGTACCGTGTTGGGTTTTCGGGTCTCTGGTTGGCAGGCTGGTGGGTCAATCTGTGGGCATCCAGATTGTTCTCATTGTCGTAGGTGCTGTAGGGGCAGCCCGGATTGACACACCGGTACTGAATGGAGTTATCGGGTCTCTGGTTGGCAGGCAGAGCAGAAGGTTTCAGATCACCGGTTGTGCTGACAGCTGCTGAGGCAGCAGATCCATCTTCACCTCCATTCTCACTGGAGTCGGCTTCCTGTCCTTCTGAAGCGTCTTGTTCACCTTCTTGCGATGGGGGGCTGGTGTTTTCACTGGTTTTGTCTGGTTCAGAATCTGCGCTGCTCACTATTTTGGACAGAACCTCCCGACAGGCGTTCCCGTTTGATGCCAGGCACAGGACTCTATCATCAGGAAGATCAATATCCGATGGGGCATAGCCGTCTGACTGGGCACGGGCATCTTCACGGTGTCGTTTAGCTTCCTGCTCAATGTCTTTTTGCTCTTTGACGGTGATGCCATTGGTTTTTGCAATGTACACCCTTCGGGCAGTGTCTTCGTCTGTTGTTTCTTCGGCAATCCTGATCTTCAGCCTGCCCATGGCTATTTCTTTGGTGGCGATTTTATTAATCCGCTCCATTTCAGCTTGCTGATTTTTTAAAACAGTCTGGTAATTGGACAGATCGTATTCCGAAAATTTCAGCTTGGGTTCATAGCTATAGTGCAGGACAGTACTTTGTTGAGGATGGGTTTTCAGGTCGAGGGGCTGTTTGGTGTTGAGTGCCACGCTGGTTATGGACTCCAGACCAAAGCATTGCCAGGTCTTGTTTTCAGGAGGGTCTATGGGCTGACAAAGGGTATGATCGTCGGGCACAGGTTCCGGGCCAGTGATAATAAAAGGATCATCCGATGAAACGTGAAGAAACTGATTATTGTACGACTCCGGTTTATTATTTTTTTCCGGATCATAGAGAAGCGGTTGCCAGGTTTGCTGCCTGATTGTCAGTACACCCAGTGCCACCAGTGATCCTGTGATAACGGAGACTTTGTCTGGCAGAGGGTATGCCGTCAACCCGCTGAGAATTTGTGCTTCCACTGAAGCTATGAAAGTCAGAAAAAAGAATAAAGACTTAAGTAACTGTTTCAATGTATTAGCTCTCAATTATTGTTGAACATGGTTGTTGAGCGGGAAAGAATAGATCAAATATTTCATAAGTTTTTTTTATTACGAAGCCTGACTCCGCTCAGGATGAACGTGGATTGTTCACATCAAACTCATTGAAGTGACCTTCTGGCCATAGAACTTTTATCCCGTCTGAAGGTCATAGCATTAAACAATTTCAATGCAATTCTTCGGATGACAGGAGAGAGATTGACTATGGACAGTCCGATCGATGGAACAATAAACGCCCCCTTTTCCTACAGTGGCGCACCAGCCGGGGGATCAGAGCAAGAAGCATCGTCAAGGATTGTAGAGATTCCTGATGTAACGTCCAAACTCAGACCATCCCCAACTGCGATTACCATGCCCGACAAGACGAGAACCGTATCCACAACGGACTCAGCAACGGCTATCACTTGCTACAACCGGTTGGTTCCCCTACCCCCAGAAGTATTCAAGATAATTGCCAGCTACCTATCAATCGAAGAAATCAATAAATTTGGGCAAACCTCAAAGACAATGCGCGAACGCCTGAAGTCATGCAGCCTGGAAGAGGTCCGTTATTTCCTCTCCCAGACCAGGCAAAGGCAGGCTTCGTGCCGGGCAATCATTCAGTCCAGTCATTTACTCCTTGAGTACCTCAGGACCTTGCCCCTGTTTATTGATCGCCACTTCCCGGCGCAACTGGGTCCGGCTATTTACTCTTATTATGCTGACCATGTGCGCCAGCAGGTTATTGACGGGGTCGCGCTGATCCTGAAACCCATAGGCAGCATCAATGTTCGTCGCTTTGACCATCATCTGCGTGGTCATATTCCCATTATCATTGAGAGGCAGATGGGTAACTACAGTAATATTCTGACTCCGGATCATCATGGTCAGTGGACCAGAGAAGCGGTGATCGAACACGGCGAATCTGTCAGTTATCATCATCAGTACGCCGACCATATTTTATTTGTCCCGCAACCTGTTCCGTTAGGTCTTGGGCTATCGGGACCTTTTTCCTACCAACACACTGGCAAAGAGCATTTACTGTCTATTTATGAACGCAAGAAAAATGGGTGGGTTGAGCAACAACTGACAACGGGTGATGTTTTTCCCGAAGCTAGAAAGAAGTTTATGCATGAAATGCGCCTGTCACCTGATGCCAAATCACTGGTCTGTATTAACAGGGGGTATGTGGGCGCCATTCTCGGTCCGAATACTGGTGGACAGTGGGTCAATAAAGGCAAGATTAATTCAGGCTGTAATCATACACAGCTGTTCACTGCCGACAGCAAACATCTTCTGGTTTATGACGCATCGTACATTACGGTGATGAGTCAGGCAGACAATGGATCCTGGTCAGAAACGGGTGACATTAATGTCAAAGAACTTGTTGATGAACATAAACTCAAACCCAGTAGCGAGGAAGTGAGCGACTCTGATAGCGAGGAAGTAAGCGATTCTGATAGCGAGAAAGAGGGCAATTCTGAATTTGATCTTAAAGTAAAATTCAGCCCGGATAATCGTCATTTTGCCATATGGTTTGAGGATGCTGGCGAAAATGATGCTAACGTTGCTATTCAACGGAATTATTTCTTTGTTGTGATTTATGCCTACGACCCGAAAGGGCAATGGTATGAACAAAAGAGAATCCTTGAATTCTGTGACCAGCCAACTCGGTATTTTGATCTTAAACCCAGATTCAGTCCTGATGGTCGGCTTCTGACGATCAGCACCGAAAAAAGCTTTTCTATCTGGGAATTAAATACTAACGACGAATGGCAACTCTCTGATCGGCAGGAGTCCTACGGCACTGGTAGTATTTATTTTTCTGTGGACCCTTGTGAATTCATCAGGAGGAGTGGCAGCAGCCTGACAATCTGGCGTAAGGCAACGTCTGGAACGTCTGGAACGTCTGGAATGTGGGGCCAGACCCAGACCTTTCCGGCTGAGTCCCTGGTAAAAGTCAGTCCCAGCGGTGAAACCATTGTTTGTGACGATCCTGCGGGACACACCGACATCTATCAACGCAAGCCTTTTGCTGAATCGGTCGGTAAGCCATTCACGGAACCTGACGTTCAGTGGCTCCATCAACGTCTCGAATTTTCCATCAAAACAGCACAATTTAATAAAGAAGGTTGCCTTCTGGCTGTGATTCCTGAAAGCAGTCACAACAGCCTGATTCTGTTAGGTTTGACGGCAGACGGAAGCTGGCAGGAAAGAGCCCGTTTGCAAACAGAAGGCAGTATTGAAAGTTACTGCTTCAGCCCGTGCAGCCGCACCCTTCAGGTGACCAGTTTGCGGACTGACAGTAACGACATTGATTTGAGAGAGGTTTTTTCACTCTGGCAGATCGTGCCCAGTACACTGACGAGGCTTCCACAGGGCAGGATGACCTGAATTAATACCACTCCTTCCCACGCTGGCACCCACAGGACCTAAAAGCATGGTAACCAGAGTTTTACGACAGCCATAGAACTTTTATCCCGTCTGAAGGTCATAGCATTAAACAATTTCAATGCAGTCTTTCATATAAGAAGTAGAGGTTGACTATGGACAGTCCGATCGATGGAAAAATAAACGCCCCTTTTGCTTATAGTGGCGCACCAGCAGGAAGGTCAGAGCAAGATACACCGTCAAGAATTGTAGAGGTGCCTGATGTAACACCCAAACTCAGTTCATCCCCAGCTCCGATTACCACGCCCGACAAGACGAGAACCGTATCCACAACAGATTCAGCAACGGCTGTGGCTTGCTACAACTGGTTGGCTCCCCTACCCCAGGAATTATTCAGCAGAATTGCCAGCTTTCTATCAATCGAAGAAATCAATAAATTTGGGCAAACCTCAAAGACAATGCGCGAACGCCTGAAGTCATGCAGCCTGGAAGAGGTCCGTTACTTCCTCTCCCAGACCAGGCAAAGGCAGGCTTCGTGCCGGGCAATCATTCAGTCCAGTCACTTACTCCTTGAGTACCTCAGGACCTTGCCCCTGTTTTTTGATCACCACTTCCCGGCGCAACTGGGTCCGGCTATTTACTCTTATTATGCCGACCATTTGCGCCAGCAGATTATTGACGCGGCCACGCTGACCCTGAAACCCATTGGCAGCATCAATGTTCGTCGCTTTGACCATCATCTGCGTGGTCATATTCCCATTATCATTGAGAGGCAGGCGGGTAACTACAGTAATATTCTGACTCCGGATCGTCATGGTCAGTGGAACAGCGAAGGGGTGATCGAACACGGCAAATCTGTCAGCTATGATGATCAGTACGCCGACCATATTTTATTTGTCCCGCAACCTGTTCGGGAAGGTTTTATGCCATCGGGACCTTTTTCCAACAAATACACTGGCAAAGAGCATTTTCTGTCTGTTTATGAACGCAAGAAAAATGGGTGGGTTGAGCAACAACTGACAACGGGTGATGTTTTTCCCACAGCTAGAACCAAGTGTATGGATGAAATGCACCTGTCACCTGATGCCAGATCACTGGTCTGTATTAAAAAGGGGATTACGGGCGCCATTATCGGTCCGAATGCTTATGGACAGTGGGTCAATAAAGGCGAGATAAATACAAACTTTAATCATACACCGCTATTCAGTGCCGACAGCAAACATCTTCTGGTTCATGACGATCATTACATTACGGTGATGAGTCAGGCAGACAATGGATCCTGGTCAGAAACGGGTGACATTCATGTCGAAGACCTTGCTAATGAACACAAACTCGCACCCAGTAGCAAGGAAGTGAGCGATTCTGATAGCGAGGAAGAGGGCGATTCTGAATTTGATCTACAAGTAAAATTCAGCCCGGATAACCGTCATTTTGCCACATGGTTTGAGGATGCCGGTAATGTTAAACGGAATTATTTCTTTGTTGTGATTTATGCCTACGACCCGAAAGGGCAATGGTATGAACAAAAGAGAATCCTCGAATTCTGTGACCAGCCAACTAAGATTTTCTCTCTTAAACCTGAATTCAGCCCTGATGGTCGGCTTCTGACGATCAGCACCAAAAAAAGTTTTTCTATCTGGGAATTAAATACTAACGACGAATGGCAACTCTCTAATCGGCAGGAGTCCCTCGGCTCTGATCGTATTTATTTTTCTGTGGACCCTTGTGAATTGATCAGGAAGACTGGCAGAAGCCTGACCATCTGGCGTAAGGCAACGTCTGGAATATGGGGCCAGACCCAGACATTTCCGGCTGAGTCCCTGGAAAGAGTCAGTCCCAGCGGTGAAACCATTGTTTGTAACAATCCTGAAGGATACACCGACATCTATCAACGCAAGCCTTTTGCTGAATCAGTTGGTAAGCCATTTACGGAACCTGACGTTCAGTGGCGCCATCAACGTCTCGAATTTTCCATCAAAGCAGCACTATTTAATCAAGAAGGCTGCCTTCTGGCAGTGATTCCTGCAAGCAGCCGCAATAGCCTGATTCTGTTAGGGTTGACGGCAGACGGGAGCTGGCTGGAAAAAGCCCGTTTGCAAACAGAAGGCCGTATTAAAAGTTACTGCTTCAGCCCGTGCAGCCGCACCCTTCAGGTGACCAGTTTGCGCCCTGACAGTAACAATATTGATTTGAGAGAGGTTTTTTCACTCTGGCAGATCGTGCCCGGTACTGGCGAGGCTTCCACAGGGCAGGATGACCTGAATCAATAAGTTTAAGGCAGTCCAGCCCAAAGCCACGGGCAAAGCCCCCGGCAAAGGCGTCAGTGCTTTGGTAATTCATTTTGCGTCCTTTCTGTTATTTGCCTACAGTGGTAGGGTCATGGAGGTATTTTTTTAACAGGGTATCCAGTTGAGGTAAAACGATGAAGAGCTTATACGAAACTGACCATCATAAATGGTTGTCTGAGCAAGTGGGTTTACTGGCTAATAAACAGTTTGACCAGCTAGACCTTTATAATTTGTTGGAGGAGTTGGAGTTGGGGATAGAGGCTAAAGTCGATAATCTTGAGAATTATCTAACAAATCTCATACTCCACCTGCTTAAATGTGACTATCAAACATCCGTGCTAAGGGATTCAATAGCAACGGAAAGGGTCATCAACGGATGGTTAAACTCTATTGATAACGCAAGGGACGGGATTAATAAATTATTAAGAAAAAATCACAGTCTAAAACAACGGGTGGAAGATGTTTTAGTGGAGGTTTATCCCGATGGAAAAAAAGGAGCCATTCGGGAAATGAATCGTCACATACCGCCTAAATGTCCAAAACTGGACAACAGCAGTTTTCCAGAAACGTGTCCCTGGTCTTATGATCAATTAATGACTGAAGACTGGTACCCACTAAACGGCCTGCCAGAAAGCTAACCTTTCTGGCGCTGCTCCATTTTCTGCAACCGCTTATCGAGGTTACGCAGTGATCCTTTTCAGCACGGCCACCGGATATCCAAACTGAACTTCCATCCTGACTGAAGGTCATAGCATTAAACAATTTCAATGCAGTCCTTCAGATAACAGGAGAGAGATTGGCTATGGATGGTCAGATTGGTGGTGACATAAACAAACGCATGGTTGGGCGTGACACTGGTGGTGAGCCAGCCAAGCGAGCAAAACTGGATTTATCGTCAGGGAAGTCAAAAAAGGTAGAATCCTGCTCTCAAGCAGTGCCGAAGATACCGCCATCTTCGGTAGCGTCCCCTGATAAACCGAGAACCCCTGACAAGGCGAGAACCCCTGACAAAGCGAGAACCATAGCCTCAACGGACACCTCCTGCCAAAAGTCAGCTCATGCTTTCGATTTCCGTTTTGTTGCCAATGATGATGAGGTTCGACAGCTTTTGGTTGACCAGACCTGCGATGAACATCAGGATGTCGCCGTTATTTCCCACCCCGATGATCTCTCACAGGCTAACCTGGTGAGCCGGTTGAGTATTGCCGACGATGGCCGCCATACGCTGAGTTCAGGCAAGCTGTTTGAAAGCTCACAGCCATTGACCCTGGTGATGGATATCCGCAAGCTCAGCGGCGAGGAGCTGCCAAAATTCAACGATCTGCTGGATCCCGATAACCCCTGTTTATACGACAAAGTAAGGCAAAAGAAACGCCCTCTGGGCGAGCATGTTTCGCTGTTGGTTTTGGCAGACCCTGAACAGTTGGCATCGGTTGGTCAGTCTGACGACGCCCCCGGTGCTGATTTCTGGCGGCGGATTAATCGACCGGGCAATACCTGGCATTTTGCAGCACAGACCGACAATGCCCCGTCGATGGATATTGATGGGGTTCCACCATTACTGACTGAACTCCCCTCTGCCGAAAGTGCTTTGGACGACGATGCGACTGTTGTTATTGACTGCCACTTGCACAGCAACTGGCGACAGTTGTTGTTGGGTGGTCCCGGTGTCGATCAACAGGGGCGAATCCAGCACCTCCCCGGCAGGCTTGAGACATTAAGAGCCGGACAACGGGTGATTTTAAAAGGAGCCAACTGGCAAGACCTGACCTTTGAACAGACGCTTCGACAGATGCTGGCGCACAAGAGCTTTGAGAGCAATGGCAAGGTCTGCCAGTTACCCGACGATGTTCAGTTTTATCGGATGCCGGTAGGAAATGACGAGCTTCGCTCACTGTTCCAAAGTCTGTCTAAAAAGCAGGCATCACAACACCCGATCATCATCAACCAGAGTAATATCAGCCAATGGCTGAACCCAATTGCCATTGCCCCGCAAGGCCATGCAGTCCCTAACACCATTCTGTTGGAACAAGTTCGGGCGGGGGGGGTCGTCACCGTAACCTCTCCTCTCTCTGAGGCGCTCTGGTTTCATTTACTGGGTTCATTGCACACTATTAGCGAGACGACCGGCCTGAAGCCCCGACTTCAGGTGGCTCACACCAGACAGCAGCCAGAGGTTCTGGGACTGGCAGAAAACGATGGGCACCCGTTGTCCAACCTATGTGAAAAAGCCAAGGGTCAAGTGACTTTTAATACCGTCACTTATCAGCAACCGACTCAGGCCAGTCGCTGGATAAACAGTTGGACAAATAGTTGGGTAAACCACTATCCACAAGCACCTCTGGTCATTCAGATTAATGACCAGACTCTTTTCAGCCAGCTATTCGATGATATCCATATCACCTCGGAACAAAAGGCTCATTTTGGACGACGTCAGACTCGGTTGCAGAAGGCATTGACTGCTGGCAGGTCAGTCGTATTCCGGGGGCTGGAAACCAATCCAATCCTTCAGCAGCTGCTGGAACCTCTGGCGGTCGGGCAACCTCTGTCGGTGAATGGCCATTTGCAGGCCTACCCGCAGGCCCATGTCACAATACTCTGGCCTGAGTCTGTGAAAGGCACATCGACCCTGTTCAATTCATTGGTTGCCACGGGTGAGCCCTGTCCTGAAATGGATTTCTGGGAGATCAATGCAGATAAGCATCAACTCTCCCGGGCTGAACTGCCAGAACAGGCGCTTAATCAACTTTATAAAGCCTTTGAAACCGTACCTGGCAACCTGTGCGATCCCTTGCCGAAAATGACCGAAGCCTTGTTGAATCACCTGATACTGGCTGCCCGGCGGGCACAGCAGGAGGACCAATCTCTACAGCTTTTACCCCGCCACTGGCGCAAGGCCATCAATAGCACCATTACCCATGGCACCCGTCAGCATCCAACGGTGCGGGATTTTATGAAAGTGGCCTGTTGGCAGTTATTGCCAGATGCCTATAAAAAGCCGGATGCTCGTAAAAAGCCGGATGCTCGTAAAAAGCCGGATGCTCGTAAAAAGCCGGATGCTCGTAAAAAGCCGGTTCAAGCCGCTTCGGTTGACCCGGATCAATTAAAGGCCATCATTAGCGGGGCTCCCCGGTTGGATAGAGCGTTTGTAAAGCAAAACCTGTGGCCACTGGCCAGAGCCTTTGACTCGACAACCTTTAATAAAGCATTACAACTGTCGTACGAAAAGCCCTTTCCCGAGTGTAACGAAAAAAAAATTCTGGACGAACTCTGCGCTATGATCGTGGCTTATTGGCCTAAAAAAAAACGACAGGCCATAGCGTATCAGTTGGAAGTCGATCTGAAGACCGCAGAACCCTACCAATCCATAACCATCAGGCCATCAAGACAGATTAAACGTTTACAGGATGCACTGGCTTCTGGCTGGAAATTAACTTTGCTACCAGGGCAGACCCGATCCGATGCTATTCACGCGCTGGCCGCCGATTGTTTTCAAATGGCCAGAACAGCAACTTTTCCAACAGACGGCATTAAACGTATAAAACATCGACTGTCTGAATCATTGGTATTGCAGGGCTCTGGTGATAAGCCTTTAGCTGGTGATAAGCCTTTAGCTGGTGATAAGCCTTTAGCTGGTGATAAGCCTTTAGCTGGTGATAAGCCTTTAGCTGGTGATAAGCCCTGGTCAGCACTGACCGAAGATCTTTATCACGGCGAGACCAATCAGCAGGATCGTGAAAACCGTCGATTATCCCGACTCCATGACCGGCTTGCAGACTCTCCCGTTATCTTCCTGCAGGGAGAAACCGGCACCGGGAAAAGTTACTTTTCCGCCAAAATGGCAAACACTTCAGGACCGGCTGCGGTGCTGTCCCTTGGCCCTTCTGACAGTGAACAAACCCTGATGAAACGCTGGCAGTGGCGGCAGCACGCCGATGGCGACCGCTCTATGATGCAGCAAAACCGGATGCTGATGAAATGGGCCAACACTTCACAGGACAAAGATGGAGAATACGTCACACTGGTGCTGGATGAAGCCAACCTGGCCCAAACCGGCTTACTGGCGTCCCTGAATGGTTTATGGGAACCGGAACCCTGCATCTATGTGAACGGCTATCCTGTCCTGGTCAGCGAAAAACACCGGGTGATTCTTACCGGTAACCCGGATCATTACACCGGACGCCGAATGGACCCGGCCCTGAAAGAAAAACTACCCAAGGCTTACTACCCACGGTTAGACGAGGCATTCCTCAGGGACAGGGTGGTGGAACCGGCGCTGGTCAATCAGTTGCAACAACGGAATCTGACGGTCTCTCAACTAAGAAAGCATGAAATAGTTGACGTTGCACGCAGTGCCACCGGAAGTGTGATGGCACTGTGGCAATTTTATCAGGAACTGTTGCCAGAGCGTGAGTTTACCCCCAGGGATCTTACGGATATATGCAGTTGGGTGGGTTGGTATCTGGATCGTTCGTTATCCGCAAGTGACCGTGTTGGCTGCTTTCAATTGCGCGGATTGATCCAGCAAAGTTTTCGGGATGTACTGGGTTTTGAAATCAGCGAGACTCGTCAGGATGCCCTGTCGGCCCTGGACATCTGGTTTGCTGAACATTACCAGCCAGACCACACCCTGAACGACAAAGTTCATAACCAAACCCTGCACGATATGCAGCAGGCCTTCACAGCAGTCAGCGAAAAATACCGACCTGAGTTTGATACCTCCGGCTCAGCCGTCTGTGAGCTGGTGCAAGGGATTGGGCAGGATTTAAGCCGTGCCCAGCAGGCTTATCATCACGATACAAAACACGGCGGAAGACAGGCGACACTGATTGAAGGCCCCGCTGGCCGGGGTAAAGATGTCACGCTGAACCTGATGATTGACAGTGTCAGAGAGCAGGCTACGGGGCGGCAAGAATCCATGCCGAAAGTCTATTTCCTGAATGCCTGTGATTGCTCCTGGGACGAAGTGTGTAAAACGATCCAGGAGGCAAAAGTTAAAGGCGGCATCGTGGTGATTTCAGAACTGAACCTGATCGACAGCCAGCATCTGGAAGGTGAGTTAAACGATATTCTGGCCGGCGACGCCCATCCGGGTTTTCACCTGTTTGCCACCATCAACCCACCCCGGTACAGTGGCCGAAAACCCTTATCACCAGCACTGAAAGGACGTTTTCGACATTTGCCGATCCGCCAGTACAGCCCGACAGAGTTGCAGGCCATTGCTGAGAAAGTGCTGCCAGAGAACCCGAATGGGAAAGCCGTGGCTCAACAGCTGACCCAACTGCATTGTCAATTGAGGGATCTGCTGGAAAAGAAAAATCTGCCACTGCGGCCCACCAGTGGTGATTTACAAGATGTGGTCAGGGCCGTCATGAGAGGCCAAAAAAGCCTTAGCCAAAAAAGCCTTAGCCAAAAAAGCCTTAGCCAAAAAAGCCTTCATCAATGTTTCAATCAGCACTATCGGCTTTATCTGATGGCTGCCAAAACATCGCTGGAGAAACTACCCGGCTCATCGACTCCTGCCACAGTTAGAGGAGCGTTTGAGCCTGATCTGTGCCGTTGGTTCAACCAAACGGTATCAGACATTGATCGTCCATGGTTGGTACGGTGCAGTCAGCTCGACAGAATTGATGAAAAAAACCATGAAATTCATATTAAGGATCGTCCAGATAAGGAGAAGTCCAAAGCGGAAATCATCAAGAGAGTGGCCCAGGCAAGATGGCTGGCCTTCGGTCTTCCTCTGAAGCCCGACCCGTCGGACGATTCGCTCACCCGGGCACTGTACCGGTATTGGCAGCAGTGCTGGTTTGCTGGCAGGTTTGGCCAGACGAATGTGAATGCCAATTCCGTATTCCCCCTGACGCAAGCAGAGGAACAAACCCTGAAAATGCCGGCCTGCCAGCCTTATCTCAGGGAGGCTGATCAGCGGATAGTAGGATGGAATCACTGTACCGTTCAATGCTCGCCAGCATTCTGGCAACAGCTGAAAGATCTGCTGAACCATTGCCTTTGGGCGGGCGATGATACCAGCGAAGCGATAGCTATTGACGGTGTTGACGGCGTTGACGGTGATAACGCTGCTGAACCCTGCCATCCGAAAGTCCACCAGCAAGAGGCTGAGGTATTGGATCGGGAAACCAATTATGAAGGTGTGGAACGGCCAGAACATGAAGATTATAAAGTCTTTAAGAGCAGTCATCCTACTCGCATGTATCGCCGGTTGGCAAAAGATTTTGATGTGACTGCCAAGGGGGATATCCTGGAGAAGGTTATTAATGATGAGCACATTTTGGGCGCCGAAATCGTCACACCTGAGCGGTTACCAGGACACGACCAGACAGTAACATTAGCCCGCAATCAAACGCTGGCAACCTTAACAGAATCATCTGAGAATGGGCAATTTGCATTGCCCAGCCTGAAGCCTGACGACCGTATTGAGGCCTTGTGTATTGAGGCCTTGTCGACTGAGGGCTTGTGTATAGAGCGGGATTTGCAATATACGCTGGTCAGGGATCGATATACCGGGCTTCACACACTGTTTGTTCCTGAGGCCAAAGGCGAGCAGCTTTTTAGAATTGCTTATGTCGTAGAACCCAAAGCAACACCTGCCAAAGTAGCCCCACCAGCACTTTTCGACAGCCACTGTTCAGAAGGTATAAAAAACGTACTAGAAGAAGTGTTTGAGACTATTAAACACCCAGCCGAAGTACAGGCCCTTTTGCAGGCAATAGTGAACGCTAAAGACACGAAGCAGCGAATTGAGGCGATCACGAACTATTGCCGACAGTTTTCCGGTCAGGCTCAACCAAAGGACGGTGAAAATTTCTTTAAATTCCTCGTAACACAGCGGCAGGGTCGTTGTCGTCATCGTGTACCTGTTTTTATTGCTTTTTGTCGTTACTTTGGGATCCCGTCTCGGCAAATTCAGAGTTTTTCCCACAGCTTTCCTGAGTGTTCCGTGAATGGCGGCCAAACCTGGCAGTCAGTGGATTTGGGTGGGGCGCCTGTCAAAAAAACAGAAATCTCATCCACGTTTCAGCCCATCAGGATAGGCAGTGATCCCGATACTGCATCAAAGAAGGTTAAGGATTTCATGAAAAGGGCTGATTCAGCACAACAGCAAGCTCTGGCTGAGGCTAATGGTATGAGCCTTGAGAAACTGAACAGAACCCTTGAGACAAACAGGGCATTGCCAGAAACCCATCCAAGCATTAGCACAATGATACAAAAACTCTGGCACAAAAAAGATTCAATCGGATTTTCCACGGGTGTCTCAATGTTAGTGGAAACAGAAGTATTGGATGCTGGAGACACAAAAATGATCGGTTTTTTGTCTCGCACCAAACGTGATCCGATGGCAGAAACCATCAGACAACAATTGTCCAACGGTGGTAAAGACCAGGCCATTGAACAACTCAAATTACTCCATGCAAAAATCATTAATCAGGCCGGACTAAGAAGCCCTCGCCATTGGTTGCGTTCAATAATCAATACCCTGAAAATTTGTGACCTGACCAGACCTCCGGTCGTTGAGTTTGCCAGTGAAGTCATGAACCTGGGTTGGCTGGATCCAATACCGGACTACGGCAGTCTTGTTAGCCCCCAAGAACATCATGAGCTGCTGCTGCGCCTGGAAGGCATCGATGAACTGAAGGTTAAGGCCGGTCACTGCCTGAAAAAGTGGTATAAGCAGTTATTATCCAGGGAACAAAATAGCCACTTATGGCGGTTGGCTTATGAATACTACCAAGAGGAAAACAGTCCCTTTTTCGTCACTGATTCTTATGATGGGTTTTCGTTGAACCTTGAAGAGAAACTAACCTGCACAGCTATAGAGAAAACCTGGACAGACGTACCCGAGGGTATTCCGAACGTAGAACGAATGCTGACGCGCCGTCCCGCGTTTGCGCACTTAAGCTCGGGTAAGGCCAACCAGCGTCCGGTTATTATCTTGAGTGGACCGCTCTGGAGCGTAACAGTGATGGATGAAAAGGCCGAAGCCCTGTTCCAACAAAAAGTTGAGAGCACCCCATACCTGAAGCAATTATCAGAAAAATGCAAATTAAAGCCCAATTCGGTTACAAGGGACAAGAAACGCCTTTTGGGGGATTTAAGGAAGCAAAGCGAGGCAGCGCTGTTGCAGGCCTTCAGTCATTACCTGTATGGAGTGACGCGCTCAAAAGGCGGTCGCTTAACCTATTGTTGGGTCAAAACTCCCGGAATATTGACCTTGGATGAAAATAGCTACGGTGCTCATGATCCAGCTTCACCAGAAGAGCTGCTTGCCATGATGTCTGAATACCAAAGCGATTTAGCGTTTCACTTATCTGTCCGGGATACCTACTTGCGACAGGCACACAATGCCAATAATGCCCTGGTGCTGAAATCCGATGAGATGACAACCATTGCCGATGAGTTTTTGAGGAGAGTGAATTTAAATTCGCTCTGTGAGTCATTGGATGTCTAAGGTAATTCTGGTTCCCATGCTCCAGCGTGGGAACGAGTGGTAAATAGCCACAGAACTTT
The DNA here is from genome assembly GCF_023822025.1 of Endozoicomonas sp. 4G. NCBI lineage: Bacteria > Pseudomonadati > Pseudomonadota > Gammaproteobacteria > Oceanospirillales > Endozoicomonadaceae > Endozoicomonas > Endozoicomonas sp. 4G. The sequence continues at coordinate 2,689,432 of NZ_CP082909.1, forward strand.
CTTCCGTTCTGAGGGTCATAGCATTAAACAATTTCAATGCAGTGCTTCAGATAACGGGAGAGAGTTTGGCTATGGATGGTCAGATTAGTGGGAACACAAACAAACGCAGGTTTGAGCGCACCCCTGATAGTGCTGTGCCACCCAAAAAAGCAAAGCTGGATGAACCTAATGGAAAGGCAAAGAAGATAGAAGCCTGCGATCAAGTCATGTCCAGATTGAAGATATCGCCCTCTTCAGTGACGCCCCCTGATAAAGCGAGAACCGTATCCGCAACCGATTCCCTGCCCCAAAAAGCCCCCTACCCCTTCGATTTCCGTTTTGTCGCCAGTGATGATGAGGTTCGACAGCTTTTGGTTGACCTGAGCTGCGATAAACATCAGGACGTCGCTGTTATTTCCTACCCCGATGATCTCTCGCAGGCCAACCTGGTGAGCCGGTTGAGTATTGCCGACAATGGTCGCCATACGCTGAGTGCTGGCAAGCTGTTTGAAGGCTCACAGCCATTGACCCTGGTGATGGATATCCGAAAGCTCACCGGCGAGGAGTTGCCGAAATTCAACGATCTGCTGGATCCCGACAACCCCTGTTTATACGACAAAGTCAGCCAGAAGAAACGCCCCCTGGGCGCGCATGTTTCGCTGTTGGTTTTGGCAGCCCCTGAACAGTTGGCATCGGTTGGCAAGCGTGACAATGCTCCCGGTGCTGATTTCTGGCGCCGAATCAATCGGCCGGACAATACCTGGCACTTTGAAACTCAGGCTGGCAATACCCCATCGATGGCTATTGACAAGGTTCCACCGTTACTGGCCCAACTCCCCGCTGCCGAAAGTGTTATGGATGAGAGTGCTATGGACGACGACACTACCCTTGTTATTGACTGCCATTTGCACAGCAACTGGCGACAGTTGTTGTTAGGCGGCCCCGGTGTCGATCAACAGGGGCGAATCCAACACCTGCCCGGCAGACTTGAGACATTAAGGGCCGGACAACGGGTGATTTTGAAAGGAGCCGACTGGCAGGATCTGGCCTTTGAACAGACGATTCGACAGATGCTGGCGCAACGGTGCTTTGAGAGCAATGGCAAGGTCTGCCAGTTACCCGACGATGTTCAGTTTTATCAGATGTCGGTTGGGAAGGATGAACTTCATTCTTTGTTCCAAAGCCTGTCTGATTCCAATGAGGAAGGACTTTCCAGTAATGCAGCCGGAAACCCGATCATCATTAACCAGAGTAATATCAGCCAATGGCTGAACACCATTGCCATTACCCCGGAAGGCTATGCTGTCCCTAACACCCGTCTGTTGGAACAGGTTCAGGCGGGGGGTACCGTTACCGTCACCTCTCCTCTTACTGAGGCACTCTGGTTTCGTTTCTTGGGTTCACTGCAAACCATTCGCGAGACCACCGGCCTGGCGCCCCGGCTTCAGGTGGCTCATACCAGACAGCAGCCCAAAGCCCTGGGATTAGCAAAAAATGATGGGCACGTTCTGTCCAGCCTGCAGGATAAAGTCAGGGGTCACGGCGCTTTTAATACGGTCACTTATCGGCATCATGCTCAGGCCAGTCATTGGGTAAATAGTTGGGTAAATCAACATCCACAATCACCTCTGGTGATTCAGGTTAATGACCAGACCAGCTTCAGCCAGCTATTTGATGATATCCATATCACCTCGGAAAAAAAGGCCCATTTTGGACGACAACAGAGTAAGTTGCAGGAAGCATTAACTACGGGTGAACCGGTGATCCTCCGGGGGCTGGAAACCAATCCAACCCTTCAGCAGCTTCTGGAACCTCTGGCTGTCGGGCAACCGCTGTCAGTGAATGGTCATTTGCAGGCCTACCCACAGGCTCATGTGACCGTACTCTGGCCGGAGTCAGTGAAAAGTCCATCTACCCTGTTCAATTCGATGGTCGCCACGGGTACGCCGTGTCCCGACCTCGATCTCTGGGCTATCAATGCTGCCAGATACGACATTCCCCGCGCTGAACTGCCAGAGCAAGCGCTTGATAAGCTTTACGAAGCCTTTGAAACCGTACCTGACAACCTTTGTCATCCTTTACCCAAAATGACCGATGCCTTGTTAAACCAGCTGATACTGGCTGCCCGGCGGGCACAGCAGGAAGACCAGTCGCTTCAGCTTCTCCCCCGCCACTGGCGCAAGGCCATCAATAGCACCATTACCCATGGCACCCGGCAGCATCCGACGGTGCGGGATTTTATGAAAGTGGCTTGTTGGGAGTTACTGCCAGATGCTGATAAAGAGCCAGATGCTCACGATCAAGCCGCCTCGGTAGACCCGGATCAATTAACGGCCATCATTAACGGGGCTCCCCGGTTGGACAGAGTATTTATCAAGCAGAACCTGTGGTCATTGGCCAGAGCCTTTGACCCGACAGTATTTAATGGATCATTACAACTGTCCTATGAAAAACCACTGCCATTGCCAGATGAAGACGAAATTCTGGACAGACTCTGTGCCATAATCGTGGCCCATGGGCCTGAAAATCAACGACAGGCCATAGCTTACCAGTTGCAAGTGGATCTGAAGGCAGCCGAGCCCTACCAATCCTTAGCCATCAGGCCAACAAGACAGATTAAACGTTTGCAGGATGCACTGGCTTCTGACTGGCAATTAACTTTGCCACCGGGGCAGACCCGATCCGATACCCTTCACACGCTGGCCTCCGATTGTTTTCAAATAGCCAAAACAACAAAGCCTGAAACAGAAGGCATTGAACGTATAAAACATCGGCTCTCTGAATCACTGGTTTTGCAGGGCTCTGATGATAAGCCTTTAGCTGGTGATAAGCCTTTAGCTGGTGATAAGCCTTTAGCTGGTGATAAGCCTTTAGCTGGTGATAAGCCCTGGTCAATACTGGCCGGGGATCTTTATCACGGTAAGATCAATCAGCAGGATCGTGAAAGCCGTCGATTATCCCGACTCCATGACCGGCTTACAGACTCTCCCGTTATCTTCCTGCAGGGAGAAACCGGCACTGGGAAAAGTTACTTTTCCGCCAAAATGGCAAACACTTCAGGACCGGCTGCGGTGCTCTCCCTTGGCCCTTCTGACAGCGAACAGACTTTGATGAAACGCTGGCAGTGGAAGGAACAAGCCGATGGCGATCGCACAATGGAGCAGCAAGAACGAATGCTAATGGCGTGGGCCAACACGTCGCACGACCAAGACGGCGAATACCTCACTCTGGTGCTGGATGAAGCCAACCTGGCCCAAACCGGGTTGCTGGCATCACTGAATGGTTTATGGGAACCGAAACCCTGCATCTATGTGGATGGTCATCCTGTCCAGGTCAGCAAAAAACATCGGGTCATTCTTACCGGTAACCCGGATGATTACGCCGGACGCCAGCTGGACCTGGCCCTGAAAGAGAAACTCCCCAGGACTTACTATCCACGATTGGACCAGGCATTTCTCAGGGACAAGGTGGTGGAACCGGCTCTGGTTAATCAGTTACAACAACACTATCTGACGGAGTCTCAACTAAGTGAGCCTCAACTAAGTGAGCCTCAACTAAGTGAGCCTCAACTAAGTGAGCCTCAACTAAGTGAGTCTCAAATAAACGACATTGCACGCAGTGCCACCGGGAGTGTGATGGCACTGTGGCAATTTTATCAGGAACTGTTGCCCGAACATGAGTTTACCCCGAGGGATTTAACAGATATCTGCAGTTGGGTAGGCTGGTATCTGGATCGTTCGTTATCTACAGGTGATACCGTAACCGGCAGACAAATGTATGGTTTGATCCAGCAAAGTTTTCGGGATGTACTGGGACCTGAAATCAGCGAGACGTATCAGGATGCCCTGTGCGCACTGGATATCTGGTTTGCTGTCCATTACCAGACTGACAACACCCTGAGAGACACAGTGCATAACCATACCTTGCCTGATATTCAGAAGGCCTTCAGAGCCGTCACCGGAGAAATTCAACCTGACTTTGATACCTCCGGCTCAGCCGTCTGTGAACTGGTGCAACAGATTGGACAGGATTTAAGCCGCACTCAGCAGGCTTATCATCACAATAAAAAACACGGCGGAAGACAGGCGACACTGATCGAAGGCCCAGCTGGCCGGGGTAAAGATGCCACGCTGAACCTGATGATCAAAAGTGTCAAACAGCAGGCTAAGGAACGACAAGAATCCATGCCAGAGGTCTACTTCCTGAATGCCTGTGATTGTTCCTGGGACGAAGTGTGTAAAACAATCCAGAAGGCAAAACTCAAAGGCGGCATCGTGGTGATTTCAGAAATGAACCTGATCGACAGCCAGCACCTGGAAGGTGAGTTAAACGATATTCTGGCCGGTGACGCCCATCCGGGTTTTCACTTGTTTGCCACCATCAACCCACCCCGCTACAGCGGCCGAAAACCCTTATCACCGGCACTGAAAGGGCGTTTTCGACATTTACCGATCCGGCGGTATAACCCGACAGAATTGCAGGCCATTGCTGAGAAAGTATTACCAGAGAGCCCGGAGGGGAAAAACGTGGCTGAACAGCTGACCTGGCTGCATTGTCGATTGAGGGATGAGCTAGAAAAGCAAGACCTGTCGTTACTGCCGACCAGCCTTGATTTACAAAATGTCGCCAGGGCGGTTGTCAGAGGGCGTGATTTTAGCAAAGAAGGCCTTCATCAATGCCTGAATAAACACTATCGGCTTTACCTGATGGCCGCCAAAACATCGCTGGAAAAGCTGCCCGAGCCTTCAGCGCTCGCCGTGGGTAGAGAAGCCTTTGAGCCTGAACTGTGTCGTTGGTTCAACGAAACATCGGGCATGGATCGTCCGTGGTTAATACGATGCAGTCAGCTCGACAGTATTGATGAAAAAAACCATGAAATTAGTATTAAGGCTCGTCCGAATAAAGAGGAAGCCAAAGCGGAAATCATCAAGAGAGTGGCCCAGGCCCAGTGGCAGTTATCCGGTCTTTCCCTGAAACCGGCTGAGTCGGACGATATTCTCACCGGGGGACTGTACCGATACTGGCAGCAACGCTGGTTTGCCCATAGGTTTGGCAAGACCGGTGTGGACGCTAATAGCGTCTTTCCCATGACGGAAGAACAGCAACAAACGATGCAATTACCGGCTAACCGGCCTTACCTTCATGAGGCTGATCGGCAGATCAGCGCATGGCACGCCAACGGGGCGCAATTGTGGACTGCGTTTTGGCGTCAGCTCAGTGAGCTGCCGGAGCACCTGATTGATGATGTCATTCACGAAACATCCGCTACCAGCGATGATAAGGCTCCATACAATCCACAAGACTACGAAAAACAGGCTCCGGCATTAGACCGGTCAACGGGCTATCAGAGGCAGGCTATACCACGAATTGACGATCATATCCTTTTTAAGTGGCCTGGCCATTTTTCCGGGATTTATCGCTGGTGGGCAAAGGATGTTTATGTGACCCCTGAGGGCGATATCAAAGAGATCGATATCAGTCATAAGTCCATGCAGGGAACCGAAGTCCTCATACCGGCGCGGTTACCAGAACATGGTCGGGTAGTGACATTAGCCGAAGATCAAACGCTGGCGACCTTTGACTGGCAACCGAAATGGCGATTGGATAATGGTCGATATCCGTTACCGAGCCTGACGAAAGACGACCATATTATGGCTCTGGACGTAAAACCCAAGGCTCGGGTTTCCCTGCTCAGGGACCGCTATACCGGGCTTCACTCACTGCAGCTGCATGAGGCCACAACCAGAAATATCAAGCTTTCCTACATCGTAGAACCAAAACCGGGCAAAAAAATACCAGCCCGGCCAGAACCATCAACACGGTTTGACGCCCGCTGTTCAGAAGCTGTGAAAACACTACTGAACGAAATGTTTGAGAACATTGACGATCAACCCTCCGAAATACAGGAGCCTTTGCGGAAAATAAACGACGCCGAAAACACGAGGCAATGCATTGAGGCGATCAAGGACTACTGTCAAGGGTTTTCCGGTAATGCCATGCCGGATCCCAATAAACCTTTCTTTGAATTCCTCGTCAAACAGCGGCAAGGGAGCTGTCGTCATCGTGTGCCTGTTTTTGTGGTTTTATGTCGTTATTTCGGGATTCCCTGTCGGAAAATTTCTAACCGTACTCACACCTTTGCAGAGTGTTCATTAGATGGTGGCCAAAGCTGGGAGTCCGTGGATTTGGGCGGGTCGCCTGCTAAAGAAACAAAAATCCTGTCTGAATTCCAGCACACCATAAAGGTCCGTGGTTCTGGTGCTGAGTCAAGAAAGACCAGGGCTTTCCTGGAAGGTGCTGATTCCGCACAACTGGAGGCTATGGCTAAAGTCTATGGCATGAATCCTGAGGAACTGAAAAAAACGCTTGCAACAAACGGTGCATTGCCAGCAACCCATCTGACTACTGCTGAAATAGTAAAGAAGCTTTGGCAGGAAAAAGATTTAGCCAGTTTTTCCATGGGTGTCTCAATGCTATTGCAGACAGAGTCATTGAGCGATGAAGAGATGCAATTGATTGCTGCTGCGAGTTACGATGATCCATGTGCCTGTTACCCGATGTCGGAGGCGGTCAAACACATTTTGTTCAGCAGTGATAAAGATCAGGTCACTGAACAACTCAAGTTGCTCCACTCAAAAATGACTGATCAGGCCGGTGCAAGCCCTCAACAGTGGTTGAGTTCAATGATTCGTATACTGATAGGCAGTGACCTGACCCAACCTTCGGTTATTGAATTTGCCCGTAACGCTCTGAAATTGGGTTGGCTGAATCCACCTCCGACCTATAACACCGACATTGTAGATGTCAAAAAACATCATCAGCTATTGGTGCGTCTGAAAGATGTCGATGAACTCAGGGTTGAAGCCACACATTGCCTGAGAAAGTCGTACGAGATATTGTTTTCCAGGGGGGCAAATAGTCAAATATGGCGGTTGACTTATCAAAGCTTCCAAAAATATCATCCTTTCTTCGTCACTCATCGTCATGATGGTTTTTCGTTATCCCTTCAAAATAAAATTGACAGCCCATCTATACGGATCGACTGGACGGACAAACCTGAGGGCATTCCGAATATAGAGCGAATGCTGGGGCATCAGTCGGCGTTTCCACAGTTAAACTCTGGCAATGCTAATCACCGTCCAGTCATTATGCTGGGGGATCCTGCCTGGGGATGCCGAGTGATTCAAGAAAAGGTCGAAGCCCTGATTCAACGAAAAATTGAGAACAGCCCGGAGTTGCAGCAGATATTGGAAAAAACCAAGCGATATGACGCAGCGTACAAACAATTACGTAATGCTCTGGAACGATTGGATAAACTCATATCGAATCACCCCGAAAGAAGAGAAGAATACGAGAGACAAAGGAATGATATCGAAAGAAGCTACAGACCTATTCTAAAGTCCCTCAGGGTGCCGCATGAGGAGAACAAACGTGTGCCTGATTTAAAATCGAAATGTCAGCAAACGATTCAACAGGCCTTCAGCCATTACCTGTATGAAGTCACACACTTGAAAGGCGGTGGCTTAACCTGTTGTTGGGGTAATCCCTGCGTCAAGGATAAAGGCAACTATGGCGCCCATGACCCATCCTCACCAGAGGAGCTCTATGCCATGATGTCTCAAATTAGCGGCTTTTCTTTTGAGCAATTTATTGATGATGCCTACTTACGAGGGGCACTTAAAGCCAGTAACGCTCTGGTGCTCAGAACCGATGAGATGACCACTATTGCCAAAGAGTTTGTCTGCAGCATGAATCTGGATTCGATTTATGAGTCGTTGGGTGTTTGATGTATGGGAACGAGTGGTAACTCATTGAGGTGACGTACTAGCCACAGAACTTTCCTCCTTTCTGAAGGTCATAGCATTAAACAATTTCAATGCAGTTCTTCAGATAACGGGAGAGAGATTGGCTATGGATGGTCAGATTAGTGGGAACACAAACAAACGCATGGGTGAGCGTGGCACGCCTGATAGTGCTGTGCCACCCAAAAGAACAAAGCCGGGTGTACCAAATGAAACGGCAAATAAGGTAGCAGCCTGCGCCCAAGTCATGTCCAGCCTGAAGATATCGCCCTCTTCACTGGCGCCCTCTTCACTGGCGCCCTCTGGTAAAAAAGTGAGAACCGTATCCTTAACGGACTCCTCGCACCCAAAGACATCTCATGCCTTCGATTTCCGTTTTGTCGCCAGTGATGATGAGGTTCGACAGCTTTTAGTAGCCCGGGAACATCAGGATGTCGCTGTTATTTCCCACCCCGATGACCTCTCACAGCCCAACCTGGTGAGCCGGTTGAGCATTTCCGAAGAGGGTCGCCATACGCTGAGTGCTGGCAAGTTGTTTGAAGGCTCACAGCCATTAACCCTGGTGATGGATATCCGAAAACTCACCAGCGAGGAGTTGCCCAAATTCAACGACCTGCTGGACCCCGATAATCCCTGTTTATACGACAAAGTCAGCCAGAAGAAACGCACCCTGGGCGAGCATGTTTCGCTGTTGGTTTTGGCAGCCCCCGAACAGCTGACATCGGTTGGCCAGCGTGACAATGCTCCCGGTGCTGACTTCTGGCGCCGAATCAATCGGCCGGACAATACCTGGCAGTTTGAAGCTCAGGATGGCAATACCCCATCGATGGCTATTGACAAGGTTCCACCGTTACTGACTGAACTCCCCCCTGCCGAAAGGTCTATGGACGACGACACTACCCTTGTTATTGACTGCCACTTGCACAGCAACTGGCGACAGTTGTTGTTAGGCGGCCCCGGTGTCGATCAACAGGGGCGAATCCAACACCTGCCCGGCAGACTTGAGACATTAAGGGCCGGACAACGGGTGATTTTGAAAGGAGCCGACTGGCAGGATCTGGCCTTTGAACAGACGATTCGACAGATGCTGGCGCAACGGTGCTTTGAGAGCAATGGCAAGGTCTGCCAGTTACCCGACGATGTTCAGTTTTATCAGATGTCGGTTGGGAAGGATGAACTTCATTCTTTGTTCCAAAGCCTGTCTGATTCCAATGAGGAAGGACTTTCCAGTAATGCAGCCGGAAACCCGATCATCATTAACCAGAGTAATATCAGCCAATGGCTGAACACCATTGCCATTACCCCGGAAGGCTATGCTGTCCCTAACACCCGTCTGTTGGAACAGGTTCAGGCGGGGGGTACCGTTACCGTCACCTCTCCTCTTACTGAGGCACTCTGGTTTCGTTTCTTGGGTTCACTGCAAACCATTCGCGAGACCACCGGCCTGGCGCCCCGGCTTCAGGTGGCTCATACCAGACAGCAGCCCAAAGCCCTGGGATTAGCAAAAAATGATGGGCACGTTCTGTCCAGCCTGCAGGATAAAGTCAGGGGTCACGGCGCTTTTAATACGGTCACTTATCGGCATCATGCTCAGGCCAGTCGTTGGGTAAATCAACATCCACAAGCACCTCTGGTGATTCAGGTTAATGACCAGACCAGCTTCAGCCAGCTATTTGATGATATCCATATCACCTCGGAACAAAAAGCCCATTTTGGACGACATCCGAGTAAGTTGCAGGAGGCATTAACTACGGGTGAGCCGGTGATCCTCCGGGGGCTGGAAACCAACCCAACCCTTCAGCAACTTCTGGAACCCCTGGCTGTCGGGCAACCGCTGTCAGTGAATGGTCATTTGCAGGCCTACCCACAGGCTCGTGTGACCGTACTCTGGCCTGAGTCTGTGAAAAGTCCATCTACCCTGTTCAATTCGATGGTCGCCACGGGTACGCCGTGCCCCGACCTCGATCTCTGGGCTATCAATGCTGACAGATATGATATTCCCCGTGCTGAACTGCCAGAGCAAGCACTTGATAAGCTTTACGAAGCCTTTGAAACCGTACCTGACAACCTTTGTCATCCTTTACCCAAAATGACCGACGCCTTGTTAAATCAGCTGATACTGGCTGCCCGGCGGGCACAGCAGGAAGACCAGTCGCTTCAGCTTCTCCCCCGCCACTGGCGCAAGGCCATCAATAGCACCATTACCCATGGCACCCGGCAGCATCCGACGGTACGGGATTTTATGAAAGTGGCTTGTTGGGAGTTATTGCCAGATGCCCATAAAGAGCCAGATCAAGCTACTTCAGTTGACCCGGATCAATTAACGGCCATCATTAACGGGGCTCCCCAGCTGGACAGAGCCTTTGTGAAGCAGAACCTGTGGTCACTGGCCAGAGCCTTTGACCCGACAGTATTTAATGGATCATTACAACTGTCCTATGAAAAACCACTGCCATTGCCAGATGAAGACGAAATTCTGGACAGGCTCTGTGCCATAATCGTGGCCCATGGGCCTGAAAATCAACGACAGGCCATAGCGTACCAGTTGCAAGTGGATCTGAAGGCAGCCGAGCCCTACCAATCCTTAGCCATCAGGCCAACAAGACAGATTAAACGTTTGCAGGATGCACTGGCTTCTGGCTGGCAATTAACTTTGCCACCGGGGCAGACCCGATCCGATACCCTTCACACGCTGGCCTCCGATTGTTTTCAAATAGCCAAAACAACAAAGCCTGAAACAGAAGGCATTGAACGTATAAAACATCGACTCTCTGAATCACTGGTATTGCAGTGCGCTGGTGATAAGCCCTGGTCAACACTGGCCGGGGATCTTTATCACAGTAATATCAATCAGGAGGATCGTGAAAGCCGTCGATTATCCCGACTCCATGACCGGCTAACGGACTCTCCCGTTATCTTCCTCCAGGGAGAAACCGGCACTGGGAAAAGTTACTTTTCCGCTAAAATGGCAAACACTTCAGGACCGGCTGCGGTGCTGTCCCTTGGCCCTTCTGACAGCGAACAGACTTTGATGAAACGCTGGCAGTGGAAGGAACAAGCCGATGGCGATCGCACAATGGAGCAGCAAGAACGAATGCTAATGGATTGGGCCAAAGCCCGATCCGACAAAGACGACGAATACCTCACGCTGGTGCTGGATGAAGCCAACCTGACCCAAACCGGGTTGCTGGCATCATTGAATGGTTTATGGGAACCGAACCCCTGCATCTATGTGGATGGTCATCCTGTCCCGGTCAGCAAAAAACACCGGGTCATTCTTACCGGTAACCCGGATGATTACGCCGGACGCCAGCTGGACCCTGCCCTGAAAGAGAAACTGCCCAGGGCTTACTACCCACGGTTAGATCAGGCTTTCCTCAGGGACAGGGTGGTGGAACCGGCTCTGGTCAATCAGTTACAACAACGGAGTCTAACGGACTCTGAAATAAACGACATTGCACGCAGTGCCACCAAGAGTGTGATGGCACTCTGGCAATTTTATCAGGAACTGTTGCCTGAACATGAGTTCACTCCCAGAGATCTGACGGATATCTGTAGTTGGGTAGGCTGGTATCTGGATCGTTCGTTATCCCCCGGTGACACGGTTGACTGCAAGCAAATACACAGTTTGATCCAACAAAGCTTTCGGGATGTACTGGGGCCTGAAATCGGCGAGACGCATCAGGATGCCCTGTCCGCACTGGATATCTGGTTTGCAGCCCATTACCAGACAGACAACACCCTGAGAGACAAAGTGCATAGCCATACCTTGCCTGGTATTCAGGAAACCTTCAGAGCAGTCGCCGACAAATTCCGACCTGATTTTGATACCTCCGGATCCGCCGTCTGTGAACTGGTACAACAGATTGGACAAGATTTAAGCCGCGCTCAGCAGGCTCACCATCACTTCAAAAAACACGGCGGAAGACAGGCGACACTGATTGAAGGCCCAGCCGGGCGCGGTAAGGATGTCACCCTGAACCTGATGATCGACAGTATCAGAAAGCAGGCCTGGGACCGGCAAGAATCCATGCCGGAGGTCTACTTCCTGAATGCCTGTGATTGTTCCTGGGACGAAGTGTGTAAAACCATCCAGAAGGCAAAAGATAAAGGCGGCATCGTGGTGATTTCAGAAATGAACCTGATCGACAGCCAGCATCTGGAAGGTGAGTTAAACGATATTCTGGCCGGTGACGCCCATCCGGGTTTTCATCTGTTTGCCACCATCAACCCACCCCAGTACAGCGGACGAAAACCCTTATCACCGGCACTGAAAGGACGTTTTCGACATTTGCCGATCCGGCAGTACAAACCGACAGAATTGCAGGCCATTGCTGAGAAAGTGTTACCAGAAAGCCCGGAGGGGAAATCCGCGGCTGAACAGCTGACCCAAATACATTGTGAATTGAGAGGTGAGCTAGAAAAGCAAACGCTGCCTTTACTGCCGACCAGTTGTGATTTACAAAATGTCGCCAGGGTTGTTGCCAGAGGGCGTGATTTCAGCAAAGAAGGCCTTCATCAATGCCTCAATAAGCACTATCGGCTCTATCTGATGGCTGCTAAAACATCGCTGGAGCAACTGTCCGGGTCATCGGCTCTTGCTATAGGCAAGGGAGCGTTTCATTCTGGACTGTGCCGTTGGTTCAACGAAACATCGGGCATGGATCGTCCGTGGTTGATACGACGCAGTCATCGCAACAGTACCGATGAAAAACACCATGAAATTTGTGTTGAGGCCCAACTGAATCCAGAGGAAGCTAAAACAGAAATCATCAAAAGGGTGGCCCAGGCCCAGTGGCAGTCGTCCGGTCTTTCCCTGAAACCGGATGAGTCGGACGGTATTCTCACCGGGGGATTGTACCGATACTGGCAGCAACGCTGGTTTGCTCACAGGTTTGGCAAGACCGGTGTGGACGCTAATAGCGTCTTTCCCATGACGGAAGAACAGCAACAAACGATGCAATTATCGGCTAACCGGCCTTACCTTCATGAAGCTGATCGGCAGATAAGCGCATGGCACGCCAATGGCGCTCGATGGTGGACTGCGTTTTGGCATCAGCTCAGTGAGCTGCCGGAGCACCTGGTTGATGATTTTATTAATGAAGCGTTGACTGCTGGCAGTGATAAGGCTCCTGAACACTACGAGCCAAAGCCCATGGATAAAAAGCCTATGGATAAAAAGCCTATGGATAAAAAGCCTATGGATAAAGCGTTAACTGCTGTTCGTGATAAGGCTCCTGAACAATACAATCCACAAGACCGCGCAAAACAGATTCCGGCAATTGACCGGTCAACGAACTATCAGGGGCAGGCTATACGACAAGAAGAACATATCCTTTTTAAATTGACTAACCGTTGTTCAGAGAATTATCGGTGGTCGGCAGAGGATATTTATGTGACAGCTCAGGGCGACATCAAAGAGATCAATATTAGTCATCTGTCCGTACAGGGAACCGAAGTCCTCATACCGGCCCAGTTACCAGACCATCATCAGCTAGTGACATTAGCCAGAGATCAAACGCTGGCGACCTTCGAATGGCAACCGAAATGGAGGGTGGATAATGGTCGATATCCGTTACCGAGCCTGACGAAAGACGACCATATTACAGCTTTTCGCGTAACACCCGATGTTGAACATTCCCTGTTCAGGGACTGCTGTACCGGGCTTCACTCACTGCAGCTCCATGAGACTACAACCGAAAATATCAAGCTTGCCTACGTCGTAGAACCCATAAAGCGGGGCAAAGAAACACGAGCCCGGCCAGAACCATCAACATGGTTTGACACCCGCTGCTCAGAACATGTGAAAACACTACTGAACGACATGTTTGATAACATTGACCATCAACCCTTCGAAATACAGGAACCTTTGCGGAAAATAAAAAACGCTGAAAACACGAAGCAACGCATAGGGGCGATCAGGGACTACTGTCTGGGGTTTTCCGGTGATGCCATGCCACAGCGCAATCAACCTTTCTTTGAATTCCTCGTCAAACAGCGGCAAGGGAGCTGTCGTCATCGTGCGCCTGTTTTTGTGGTTTTGTGTCGTTATTTCGGGATTCCCTGTCGGCAAATTTCTACACGTAATCACGCCTTTGCAGAGTACTCATTGGATGGCGGCCAAACCTGGGAGTCTCAGGATTTGGGCGGGGCGCCCGTCAAACTAAAAAAAATCCTGCCTGAATTCCAGCCCACCAGACAGGTCAGTGGTTCTGGTGCTGAGTCAAAAAAGATCAGGGATCTCCTGAAAGGTGCTGATTTACCGCAACAGGTGGCTCTGGCTAAAGTCTATGGCGTGACTCTTGAGGCACTGAACGAAGCCCTTGCAACAAACGGTGCATTGCCAACAACCTATCTGCCTACTGTTGAAATAGTAAAGAGGCTTTGGCAGGAAAAAGATTTAGCCAGTTTTTCCGTGGGTGTCTCGTTGCTATTGGAGAAAAAATTTTTGGGAGATGATGAGCAGCAATTGATTGGTGGTTTGACTCACGACGATAAACGTAAGCGTTACAACGATAAACTTGCCCGTCACACGTTGATGTCGGAGGCAGTCAAACATATTTTGTCCAGCAGTGATAAAGATCAAGTCACTGAACAACTCAAGTTGCTCTATTCAAAAATGATGGATCAGACCGGAGCAAACCCTAAACTGTGGTTCACCTCAATGTTTTATACACTGGAAGACATTAACTTGAACCAACCTTCGGTTATTGAATTTGTCCGTGAAGCTCTGAAATCGGGTTGGCTGAATCCACCTCTGACCTATAAGTTCAGCACTATAAGTTTCGGAAGACATATTGAGCTATTGCTGCGTCTGAAAAATGTCGATGAACTGAGGGTTGAAACCACACATTGCCTGAAAAAGTGCTACGAGACATGGTTTTCCAGGGAGACAAATAGTCAACTATGGCGGTTGGCTTATAAAAGCTTCCAAAAAAATCATCCTTTCTACATCACTCATCGTTGTGACGGTTTTTCGTTATCCCTTCAAGATAAGATTAAAAGCACATCTGTACGGATCGACTGGACGGACAAACCCGAGGGCATTCCGAACATAGAACGAATGCTGGGGCGCCAGCCGGCGTTTCAACAGTTAAACTCCGGCGAGGCGAACCACCGTCCGGTCATTATCCTGTGGGAACCTGACTGGAAATGCAGAGTGATTAACGAAAAGGTCGAAGCCCTGGTTCAACGAAAAATTGAGAACAGCCCGGAGTTGCAGCAGATTGGGGAGAAAAACCGTTTGAATGATTTAAGAGAGAAATGTCGACAAGCGATTCGACAGGCCTTCAGCCATTACCTGTATGAAGTGACACACTTGAAAGGCGGTGGCTTAACCTATTGTTGGTGCGGTATCCACATCAGGATTGGATGTCAGTATGGTGCCCATGACCCATCCTCCCCAGAAGAGCTGTATGCCATGATGTCTGAAATGGGCAAAGGGTATTGTGAGGAATATGTTGATGATGCCTGCTTACGAGGGGCACTCAAAGCCAGTAACGCTCTGGTGCTCAGGTCCGATGAGATGACAACTATTGTCAAAGAGTTTGTCAGCAGCATGAATCTGGATTCGATTTATGAGTCGTTGGATTTTTAGTGCGTCAGTACAATTATTTTGATGTGAACAATCTACGTTCATCCTGAGCGCCCTTCGACTCCGCTCAGGATGCACAGTCGAAGGATGCGGACTCCGAACCAACAATGAAGATCGTGCCAACCACCCTTCGACTCCGCTCAGGGTGAACGGAGTTTGGGTGCCACTTAACTTATATAGGGAACCCGTCAATCACATTGAAACCGTGCACTAGGAGCCTGACCGAGAATAGCTGCCCTACTGCGGCGACAGCAAATTGGTCTAAAAATCCGCTTTTGTTCGTCAAATAGCTAGCTATTCTCCTCACAAAACCGAATTTTTATCCTCAATTTTCTGCCGTCCTCGCTACGGGCGCCATTCTCGGTCAGGCTCCTAGCCACAGAACTTTCTTCCTTTCTGAAGGTCATAGCATTAAACAATTTCAATGCAGTTCTTCAGATGACAGGAGAGAGATTGACTATGGATGGTCAGATTGGTAGGAACTTAAACAACCCCCCTGTTCAGGGTGATGTGCCTGATAGTGGTCTGCCAGCCAAGAGAACAAAGTCGGATTTATCGTCAAAGGGGAAGGCAAAGAAGGTAAAAGCCTGCTCTGAAGCCATGTCCAACCTGAATATATCGCCATCTTCAGCGCCCCCCGGCAAAGCGAGAACCGTATCCTCAACGGACACCTTCTGCCAAAAGCCATCCCATGCCTTCGATTTCCGTTTTGTCGCCAGTGATGATGAGGTTCGACAGCTTTTGGTTGACCAGACCTGCGATAAACATCAGGACGTCGCTGTTATTTCCCACCCCGGTGACCTCTCACAGGCTAACCTGGTGAGCCGGTTGAGTATTTCCGAAGCGGGTCACCGTACGCTGAGTTCAGGCAAGCTGTTTGAAGGCTCACAGCCATTGACCCTGGTGATGGATATCCGAAAGCTCACCGGCGAGGAGCTGCCGAAATTTAACGATCTGCTGGATCCCGACAACCCCTGTTTATACGACAAAGTCCGCCAAAAGAAACGCCCCCTGGGTGAGCATGTTTCGCTGTTGGTTTTGGCAGACCCTGAACAGTTGGCATCGGTTGGCCGGTCTGACGATGCCCTTGGTGCTGATTTCTGGCGACGAATTAATCGACCGGGCAATAGCTGGCAGTTTGACGCACAGAGCGACAATGACTCGTCGATGGATATTGATGAGGTTCCACCGTTACTGACTGAACTCTCCCCTGCCGAAAGAACTATGGACGACGACACTACCCTTGTTATTGACTGCCACCTGCACAGCAACTGGCGGCAGTTGCTGTTCGGTAGCCCCGGTGTCGATGAACAGGGGCGAATCCAGCACCTCCCCGGCAGGCTTGAGACATTAACAGCCGGACAACGGGTAATTTTGAAAGGAGCCGACTGGCAAGACCTGGCCTTTGAACAAACGATTCGACAGATGCTGGCGCACCAGTGTTTTGAGAGTAATGGCAAGGTCTGTCCGTTACCCAACGATGTTCAGTTTTATCAAATGCCGGTAGAGAAAAACGAGCTTCGTTTACTGTTCCAAAGCCTGCCCTGCCCTTCTGACCAGGAAGGTGATAAAGAGCAGGCACCACCAAACCCGATCATTATCAACGAGAGTAATATCAGCGAATGGCTAAATCCGATTGCCATTGCCCCGGAAGGTTATGCAGTTCCTAACACCTGTCTATTGGAACAGGTTCGGGCGGGTGGTGTGGTTACCGTAACGTCTCCTCTTACTGAGGCCGTCTGGTTTCGTTTACTGGGATCCTTGCACACTATTCACGAAACAACCGGCCTGGAGCCCCGGCTTCAGGTGGCTCATTCAAAACAGCAGCCACAAGCGTTGGGGTTGCAAGAAAACGATGAACAGCCTCTGCCCAATGTCAGCACTCAGTCTGCCTTTAAGGCAACCATTTATCAGCAACACGCCCAGGCAAGTCATTGGATCAACAATGACCCGACAAACAATGACCCGACAAACAATGACCCGACAAACAATGACCCGACAAACAATGACCCGGAAGCCCCTCTGGTCATTCAGGTCAATAGCCAGACCCGCTTCAGCCAGCTATTCGATAATATTCGTATCACTTCGGAACAAAAAGCCCATTTTGGACGACGCCCAAGTGGCTTGCAGGAGGCATTGACCACTGGCAGGCCGGTGGTATTTCGAGGGTTAGAAAGCCACCCAACCCTTCAACAGTTATTGGAACCCCTGATTGTCGGGCTACCTCTGTTGGTGAATGGCCAATTACAGACCTACCCGCAGGCTCATGTCACTGTGCTCTGGCCTGAGTCGGCGAACAGCCCCTCTCCAATATTTTGTTCGATGATTGCCAGGGGCGAGCCGTGTCCTGAGGTTGATCTCTGGGGTATTAATGCCGACAGGCATAGTATTCCCCGGACTGAGCTGCCAGAACAAGCACTTAATAAACTTTACGAAGCTTTTAAAACCGTGCCTGCTGAGCTTTGTAGCTCGCTGCCTGAAATCACCGAAGCCTTGTTAAATAACCTGATATTGGCTGCCCGGCGGGCACAGCAGCTTGACAAGTCACTACAGCTTTTACCCCACCACTGGCGCAAGGCCATTAATAGCACCATTACCCATGGCACCCGGCAGCATCCGACGGTGCGGGATTTTATGAAAGTGGCCTGTTGGCAGTTATTGCCGGATGCTCATAAAGAGCCGGATGCTTATAAAGAGCCGGATGCTTATAAAGAGCCGAATCAAGCCGCCTCGGTAGACCCGGACCAATTAATGGCTGTCATCAACAGGGCTTCCCGGTTGGATAGAACATTTGTGAAGCAGAACCTGTGGCCATTGATCAGAGCCTTTGACCCGGCAGTATTTGATGGAGACTTACAACTGTCCTATAAAACACCACTGCCATTGATCGATGAAAACGAAATTCTGGACAGGTTCTGTGCCATGGTCGTGGCCCATGGGCCTGAACAACAACGAAAGGCAATGGCCTATCAGCTGGAGATTGATCTGCAGACAGCGGAGCCTTACCAATCCTTAGCCATCAGACCAACAAAACAGATAAAACGTTTGCAGGATGCCCTGGCTTCTGACTGGCAGTTAACTTTGTCACCAGGGCAGACCCGATCCGATGCTATTCACGGGCTGGCCACCGATTGTTTTCACATCACCAGAACAGCAACGTCTAAAACAGAAGGCATTGAACGTATAAAACAGCGACTGTCTGAATCACTGATATTGCAAGGTGCTGGTGATAAGCCCTGGGCTGCACTGGCTGAGGATCTTTATCACGGTAAGATCAATCAGCAGGATCGTGAAAACCGTCGATTATCCCGACTCCATGACCGGCTTACGGACTCTCCCGTTATCTTCCTGCAAGGGGAAACTGGCACCGGGAAAAGTTACTTTTCAGCGAAGATGGCGAGGGCTTCAGGAGAAGCAGCAGTGATTTCCCTTGGCCCTTCTGACAGCGAACAGACCCTGATGAAACGCTGGCAGTGGAAAAAACAGGCCGATGGCGACCGCGCTATGGTGCAGCAAGACCGGATGCTGATGGAATGGGCCAGGGCCCGGTCCGATGAAGACGGAGGATACCTCACTCTGGTGCTGGATGAAGCCAATCTGGCCCAGGCCGGGTTGCTGGCGTCATTGAATGGTTTATGGGAACCACAACCCTGCATCTACGTGAACGGTCATCCTGTCGAGGTCAGCCCAAAGCACCGGGTAATTCTCACCGGCAACCCCAATCATTACGGCGGACGCCAGCTCGATTCGGCCTTGAAAGAGAAACTGCCCCTGGCTTACTACCCTCGTATGGACCAGGCTTTCTTGCGGGACAGGGTGGTGGAACCGGCTCTGGTGAATCAGTTACAAGGGCATCTGCCGGATTCTCAACTAAGAGAGTCTGACATAAACGAAATGGCACGCGGCGCCACTGAGGGTGTGATGGCGCTGTGGCAGTTTTATCAGGAACTGCTGCCAGAGCATGAGTTCACTCCCAGGGATCTGACGGATATCTGCAGTTGGGTGGGTTGGTATCTCGATCGTTCGCTATCCCTGGGTGGCAAGGTTGATTGCAAGCAAATACACGGTTTGATCCAACAAAGTTTTCGGGATGTACTGGGTCCGGAAATCAGTGAGACTCATCAGGATGCCCTGACAGCACTGGATATCTGGTTTGCTGTCCGTTTCGAGGCGGACAACACCCTGAGAAACAAAGTGCATAACCAAACCCTGCCCGCTATTCAGCAGACCTTCAGAGCAGTCACTGAAAAAACCCGACCTGACTTTGATACCTCTGGATCCGCCGTCTGTGAACTGGTGCAAAGGATTGGGCAGGATTTAAGCCGTGCCCAGCAGGCTTATCACCACATCAGAAAACACGACGGCAGACAGGCGACACTGATTGAAGGCCCGGCTGGACGGGGCAAAGATGCCACCCTGAGCCTGGTGATTGAAAGTGCCAAAAAGCAGGCTGGACAACGGCAGGAATCCATGCCGGAAGTCTTTCCCCTGAATGCCTGTGATTGTTCCTGGGACACAGTGCGGGAAACGATCGAGAAAGCCAAAGCCAAAGGCGGCATTGTGGTGATCTCGGAAATGAATCTGCTGGACAGCCAGCTTCTGGAAGGTGCGTTAAACGGAACCCTGGCCGGTGATGCCCATCCGGGTTTTCACCTGTTCGCCACCATCAACCCGCCTGAGTACACTGGGCGAAAACCCTTATCACCGGCGCTGAAAGGGCGTTTTCGACATTTGCCCATCCGCCAGTATAACCAGACAGAGTTGCTGGCCATTGTTGAGCAAGTGTTGCCACAGAACCCAGAAGCGAAAACGGTGGCCGCAAATCTGACTCAGCTGCATTGTCGATTGGGGGCTGAGCTGAAACGGAAAAACCTGCCGTTACAGCTGACCAGCCTTGATTTACAAAATGTCGCGAAGGCTGTTATCAGCGGGGGCGATTTTAGCGAAAGCACACTGCATCAATGCTTCGAACAGCACTACCGGCTTTATCTGATGGCAGCCGACCTGTCGTTGGCAAAACTGTTGGAAGAAATGCCGGTGTTATCGACTTTTGTCATGGGTAAAGGCGCGTTGGATGCTGGCCTGATCCGCTGGTTTAACAAAACAGTACCGAACATGAATCGCCCGTGGTTGATACGAGGCAGTCATCGCAACAGTGTGGATGAAAAAAATCATGAAATGTGTATTAACACGCAATTGGGAGCAGAGGAAGCCAAAACAGAAATCATCAAAATGGCGGCTCAGAGCCAGTGGCAGGCATCCGGTCTTGCCCTGAAGCCAGACGAGTCCGATAACAGGCTCACTCAGGCACTGTACCGATACTGGCAGCAACGCTGGTTCGATCGTGAGTTTGGCCAAACGGGCGTGGCTGCCAACAGCGTCTTTCCGCTAACAGAAGCAGAGAAACAAACCTTGGCATTACCGACTTCCCAGCCTTATCTTCAGGAGGCTGAACAGCGGATAAGCACATGGAAGTCCAATGTCGTTCAATTATGGCCTGGGTTCTGGCATCAGATACGTCATCTGGTGAACGGTGGGGGTGGTGATTATATGAACGAACCGTTAGCTATGGGCGGTGATCACACTCCTGAACCATACAGTCCACAAGACCATGAAGAACAGGCTCCGGGATTGGACCGGAAAACGGACTATGAGAAGAGCCCGTTGAAGGCATATAACGATCATAAAATTTTTGATACGGAGAAGACTTCCTCTCATATGTATCGCTGGAAGGCAAAGGATATCTTTGTGACTACCAAGGGGGATGTCAAAGTGATTGAGATGAGCGATAAGGGCATTCAGGAGGTCGAAACCCTCATACCGGCCCGGCTACCAGAGTACGGCCAGAAATTCACATTAGCCAGAGGTCAAACGCTGGCGAGCTTGAAGGTGTCACCGGAAAATGGCCGATATGCATTGCCCAGCCTGAAGCCTGACGACTGCATCATGGCTCTGCGCACAAAGCCTCATTTCCGCTCATTTACCCTGGTCAGGGATACCTATACCGGGCTTCACACACTGTTTATTCCTGAGGCCAAAGCCAACCAGAGAATTCGTTGTACTTATGTCGTAGAACCCAGAAAACCGGGAAAAAGAAAATCGGCTACAGCAGCCCGATCCGATCGATCAACACGTTTTCAAGCTCGCTGCTCAGAAGGCATGAAAACCGTACTGGACGAACTGTTTACGACCATTGATGACCGGTATCCACCGGAAGTACAAGTGCTTTTGCGGACAATGAAAAAACCGGATGACACCAGGCAACGCATTCAGGCGGTCACGGACTATTGCCAACAGTTTTCTGGTGAAGCTCAACCAGAGAGTGGTAAAAATTTCTTTCATTTTCTGGTAACACAACGGCAAGGCAGCTGTCGTCATCGTGCGCCTGTTTTTGTTGCTTTGTGCCGTTATTTTGGGATCCCATCCCGACAAATTGAAAGCGCTCGGCACACCTTTGCTGAATACTCCATGGATGGAGGCCAAACCTGGGAGTCAGTCGATTTGGGCGGGGCGCCGCCCTCACTGATAACAGAGACCACATCCCGCTTCCAGCCCATCAGGAAGGTCATGAGTACCAGCACTGAACTCAAGAAGATTAAGGATCTCCTGAAAAGTGCTGATTCAGCACAACAGCAAGCTCTGGCTAAAGCTTTTGGTATGAGCCTTGAGAAACTGAACAAAACCTTTGACACCAACATGGCACGACTGGAAACCCATCTGAGTATTTCCGAAATAATAATAAATCTTTGGAAGCAAAACGATTTAACCGGTTTTTCCATGGGCGTCTCAATCATCGAGTCGCTGGAGACAGAAGCATTGGGCGAGGACGTGAAAGCATTGATCGGTGCTGCTGTGACTAACGACGATGGGGACAGCTATCTACTGATGTTGGAGACCATCAGACACATCCTGTCCAACAGTGATACCGGTCAGCTCATTGAACGACTCAAGTCACTCCATGCCAAACTGATTGTTCAGGGCGGAGCGAGTCCTAAAGAGTGGTCGGTTTTAATAAGGGAGCTACTGAGATGCAGGATACTGAAAGGCAAAGCCCTGACTGACCTTTCGGTTATTCGACTTGCCTCTGAAGTTCTGGATTTGGGTTGGCTGTATCCACCGCCGATCTACGACGGCAGAAGTAGGGTAACTCCCATGATGTATCACAATCTATTGATGAATATGAAGCAGTCCGCTGAACTTCAGGTTAAAGCTGACCATTACCTGAAAAAGTGGTACCAGGATTTTTTGTCCAGGGAAAAAAATAGCCAAATATGGCGGTTAGCTTATGAAGAACTCCAAAAGAAAGAAAAGGACACCCCGTTTGTCACTCAGTGCTATGAGGGGTTTTCGAAATCCTTTGAAGCGCAAATGATCTGCCAATCATCACAGGCTGGCTGGACGGATCAACCTGAGGGTACTCCGAATGTAGAACGAATACTGGTGAATCATCCTGCGTTCCCGACGTTAACTTCGGCCAAGACGGGTCACCGTCCGTTGATTATCCTGGGGAACAATCCTATCCGCCGCGTTGGAGTCATTGATGACAAGGTCGCAGAACTGCTTCAGCGAAAAAGTGAGAGTAGCCCGAACCTGAAGCCATTGTTAGAAAAAAGCAATAACTTTAATGCAGTGTTAGAACGATACCGAAAGGCTCTGTTGGAATCAGGTCTGGAGGCACCAGGTCTGGAGGAATTAGATCTGGAGGACTTAGAGGATAACAGTGGATGTGCAAGCTATGACTCATCAATGCCTGCTGATGAACAAGCTCAAGAAGACGAAGAAAAAAGACGTGATATCAAAAGCACCTACGCCCCCATTATAAAGTCCCTTCGGTTGTCATCGATAGAGCAAGATCTTCTGGATGGTTTAAAAGACAAATACAAGCAGGCGATTCTGCAGGCTTTCAGTCACTACCTTTATAGAGTGGCTAACTCAAAAGGCGGTCACCTGACGTATTGTTGGGTCAATGCTGCCATCAGGGGCTTTACCGCAAAAGGTCAATTTGGTTCTCATGTTCCATCCTCACCAGAAGAGCTCTATACGATGATGTCTGCCTTTGATGGCCTCGCTGGGTTTGAGCAGCATCTTAAAGATGCCTACTTAAAGCATGCGCATAACGCCAGTAACGCCCTGGTGCTCAAATCCCATCAGCTGATCCAAATAGCCGACGAGTTTGCGGCCACCGTTGATTTGAACTCGATTTACGAGTCATTGGATGTGTAGAACTTTTTCCCTTTCTGAAGGTCATACCATTAAACAATTTCAATGCAGTCCTTCAGATAACAGGAGAGAGATTGGCTATGGATGGTCAGATTGGTGGGAACATAAACAACCGCCCTGCTAAGCGTGACATGCCTGATAGTGGTGTGCCAGCCAAGAGAGCACCAGCCAAGAGAGCAAGGGTGGATTTCTCGTCAAATGAGAAGGCAAAGAAAGTAGAAGCCTGCTCTCAAGTAGTGTCCAAACTGAAGATACCGCCATCTTCAGTGACGCCCCCTGGCAAACCAAGAACAGTATCCTCAACAGACATCTCGTGCCAGAAGTCATCCCATGCTTTCGATTTCCGTTTCGTTGCCAGTGATGATGAGGTTCGGCAGCTTTTAGCGGCCCGCATCTGCGATGAGCATCAGGATGTCACGGTTATTTCCCACCCCGATGACCTCTTACAGGCCAACCTGTTAAGCCGGTTGAGTATTTCCCAAGAGGGTCGCCATACGCTGAGTTCAGGCAAGCTGTTTGAAGGCTCACAGCCATTGACCCTGGTGATCGATATCCGCAAGCTCACCGGCGAGGAGCTGCCGAAATTTAACGATCTGCTGGATCCCGATAACCCCTGTTTATACGACAAAGTCAGCCAAGAGAAACGCCCTCTGGGCGAGCATGTTTCACTGTTGGTTTTGGCAGACCCTGATCAGCTGACATCGGTTGGCCAGCGTGAAGATGCCCCCGGTGCTGATTTCTGGCGGCGCATTAATCGACCGGACAATACCTGGCAGTTTCAGGCTCAGACGGGCAATGCCCTGTCGATGGATATGGATGAGGTTCCACCATTACTGGCTGAACTCCCCCCTGCCGAAAGTGCTATGGACGACGGTAATACCGTTGTTATTGACTGCCACCTGCACAGCAACTGGCGACAGTTGCTGCTGGGCAGCCCCGGTGTCGATCAACAGGGGCGAATCCGGCACATTCCCGGCAGGCTTGAATCAGTGAGGGCAGGACAACGGGTGATTCTGAAAGGCGCCAACTGGCAGGACCTAGCCTTTGAACAGACAATTCGTCAGATGCTGGCGCAACACTGCTTTGAAAGCAACGGAAAGCTCTGTCCGTTACCCGACGAGGTTCAGTTTTATCAAATGCCGGTGGCGGAGGATGAGCTTCATTCACTGTTTCAAACCCTGTGCCGCGCCAGTGACAAAGGGCATGGTAAAGGGCAGGCACCACAAAAACCGATCATCATCAACCAGAGTAATATCAGCCAATGGCTGAACCCGATTGCCATTGCCCCGGAAGGCTATGCAGTTCCTAACACCAGTCTGCTGGAACAGGTTCGGGCGGGGGGTGTCGTCACCGTAACCTCTCCTCTCTCTGAGGCGCTCTGGTACCATTTGCTGGGTTCACTTCAGACTATACGCGAAACCACCGGTCTGAAGCCCCGACTGCAAGTCGCATACTCGCATCAGCAGCCCCAGGCCCTGGGATTGGCAGAAAACAATGAGTTCCCTTTGTCCGTCAGAGATGACTCTGCCTTTGATGTCTTCACTTATCAGCAACCAGCCCAGGCCAGTTACTGGATCAATCAGCAGCAAACACCTCTGGTTATCCAGATCAACGAACAGACCAGTCTCAATCAGCTATTTGATGATATCTATATCACCTCGGAACAAAAGGCGCATTTTGGACGAAGTCAGAGTGGCTTGCAGACAGCATTAACCACTGGCGGGCCAGTGGTATTGCAGGGACTGGAAACTAATCCAACGCTTGCACAACTTCTGGAACCTCTGGCAGTGGGTCAACCTTTGCCAGTGAATGGCCAATTACAGGCCTACCCACAAGCCCAGGTGACAATACTCTGGCCTGAATCTGGAAAAAGCGCCTCGCCAGTGTGGCGTTCGATAGTCGCCAAAGGTAACCCGTGTCCCGAGATTGATCTCTGGGATTTCAGTGGCGACAAGTATGATATCCCCCGGACTGAACTGCCAGAACAGGCAGTTAATAAACTTTACCAGGCGTTTAAAACCGTACCTGCCCACCTTTGTAACCCCTTGCCTGAACTGACCGAAGGGTTGTTGAATAACCTGGTACTGGCAGCCCTGCGGGCACAACAGGTTGACCAGTCCCCCCAACTTTTACCCCGCCACTGGCGCAAGGCCATCAATAGCGTGTTTATCCATGGCACCCGACAAAATCCGTCCGTGCATGATTTTATGAAAATGGCTTGTTGGCAACTGCTGCCGGATGCTCATGAAAAGCCGGATGCCCATGAAAAGCCGGATGCTCCTCATGAAAAGCCAGATCAAACCCCTTCGGTAGACCCGGATCGTTTAACGGCCACCATCAACAGCTTCCCGCGATGGGACAGAAAGTGTGTGAAGAAGCACCTGTGGCCACTGGCCAGAGCCTTTGACCCGGCATTCTTTAATGGAAAACTACAACTGTCCTATAAAAACCCATTGCTACCGTGGAATGAAGACGAAATTCTGGACAGGCTCTGTGCCATGATCGTGGCCCACACCCCTGAAGCACAACGACAGGCAATGGCCTCTCAGCTGGGAGTCGATCCGGCGGCAACAGAGTTCTGTCAATCCTTGGCCATCAGGCCAGTCAGACAGATTAAGCGTTTGCAGGATGCATTAGCTTCTGGCTGGCAGTTAGCTTCGCCATTGGGGCAGATCCGATACGATGCCCTTCACACGCTGGCCAGCGATTGTTTTTACATCGCCAGAACAGCAAATTCTCAAACAGAAGGCATTGAACGTATAAAACATCAACTGTCTGAATCACTGGCATGGACGGGTTCCGCTAATGAGCCTTTGTCAGCACTGGCTCACGATCTTTATCACGGTGAAATAAACCAGCAGGATCGTGAAAGCCGTCGGTTATCCCGACTCCATGACCGGCTTGCAGACTCTCCCGTTATCTTCCTGCAAGGGGAAACCGGCACCGGGAAAAGCTACTTTTCCGACAAAATGGCAAAGGCTTCAGGACCGGCAGAGGTGATTTCCCTTGGCCCTTCTGACACTGAACAAACCCTGATGAAACGCTGGCAATGGAAGCAGCAGGCCGATGGTGACCGCTCTATGGAGCAGCAAGACCGGATGCTAATGAAATGGGCCAACACTTCACACGACAAAGATGGAGAATTCGTCACCCTGGTGCTGGATGAAGCCAACCTGACCCAAACCGGATTGCTGGCGTCTTTGAATGGTTTATGGGAACCGGAACCCTGCATCTATGTGGATGGTCATCCTGTCCTGGTCAGCAAAAAACATCGGGTGATTCTTACCGGTAACCCGGATCATTACGCCGGACGCCAGTTGGACCCGACCCTGAAAGAGAAACTGCCCAGGGCTTACTACCCACGGTTAGATCAGGCATTCCTCAGGGACATGGTGGTGACACCGGCTCTGGTTAATCAGTTACAACAATTACAACAACGTCAGCTGCCGGAGTCTCAACCAGGAGAGCTGCAAATAAACGACATTGCCCGCAGTGCCACCAACAGTGTGATGACACTCTGGCAACATTATCAGGAACTGTTACCCGAACATGAGTTTACCCCAAGGGATTTAACGGATATCTGCAGTTGGGTGGGTTGGTATCTGGATCGTTCGTTATCCCCCGGTAACAAGGTGACCTGCGGGCAAATGGACGGTTTGATCCAACAAAGTTTTCAGGATCTGCTGGGGCCCGAAGTCAGCGAGTTTCATCAGGATGCCCTGTCCGCACTGAATATCTGGTTTGCTGTCCGCTATGAAACGGACAACACCCTGAGAGACAAAGTGCATAACTATACCCTGCCCGCTATTCAGGAGACCTTCAGAGCAGTCACCAAAGGCAACCGGCCTGACTTTGATACCTCCGGCTCAGCCGTCTGTGAGCTGGCGCAAAGAATTGGACAGGATTTAAGCCGTGCCCAGCAGGCTTATCATCACGATACAAAACACGGCGGACGACAGGCGACACTGATTGAAGGCCCCGCCGGACGAGGTAAGGATGTCACGCTGGACCTGATGATTAAAAGTATCAGAAAGGAGGCTGAGAAACGGCAGGAATCCATGCCGGAAGTCTTTTACCTGAATGCCAGTGACTGCTCTTGGGACGAAGTGTGTAAAACAATCCAGGAGGCAAAAGCCAAAGGCGGCATCGTCGTCATTTCAGAACTGAACCTGATCCACAGCCAGCATCTGGAAGGTGAGTTAAACGATAGTCTGGCCGGTGATGCCCATCCGGGTTTTCATCTGTTTGCCACCATCAACCCACCAGAATACAGCGGGCGAAAACCTTTTTCACCGGCGCTGAAAGGGCGTTTTCGACATTTGCCCATCCGCCAGTACAACCCGACAGAGTTGCAGGCCATTGCTGAGAAAGTGTTGGCCGAGACCCCGAATGGGAAAAGCCTGGCTGAACAGCTGACCCAGCTGCATTGTGAATTGAGGGCTGACCTGGAACGGAAAAAACTGCCGTTACTGCCCACCAGCCTTGATTTACAAAATGTCGCCAGGGCAGTTATCAATGGCGAAGAAAGCCTTCATCAATGTTTCAATCAGCACTACCGGCTTTATCTGATGGCTGCCAAAACATCGGTGGAAAAACTGTCCGGTTCATCGACTCTTGCCACAGATAGAGGAGCCTTTGATCCTGGACTGTGCCATTGGTTGAACCAAACGGTATCCGGCATAGATCGTCCCTGGTCGATACGACGCAGCCATTTCGACAGTATTGATGAAAAAAACCATGAAATTCGTATTAAGGATCGTCCAGATCAGGAGGAAGCCAAAGCGGAAATCATCAAGCAAGTGGCTCAGAGCCAATGGCAGGCATCCGGTCTTGCCCTGGAGCCAGATGAGTCGGACGATATTCTCACCCAAACACTTTATCGACTCTGGCAACAACGCTGGTTTGCTCGTGAGTTTGGTTCGACGGGCGTGGATCCTGACAGCGTCTTTCCCCTGACAGAAGAAGAACAACAAACACTGGAAATACCGGCTAACCAGCCTTATTTTCAAGAAGCTGATCAGCAGATAAGCACATGGAAAGCCAATGTCGTTCATTCGTGGCCCGGGTTTTGGTATCAGATCAGTGGTCAGCAGATCCATTGGGTTGACGATTCTGAACGGGACATATCAGAAGCAGAGTGGCGTGGAGGTTCGACATTGGATCGGTGCACAAACTATGAGGCTCAGGGGCAGTTAGAATGTACCGACTATAAGGCTTTTAATACCGAGAACCCTTCGTCCAGCATGTATCGCCTCGAGGCAATGGATATTTATGTGACTGCCAAGGGGGATATCCAGGAGATCAATCTTAATGACGAACAGATTCGCAGGGGCGAAATCCTTATGCCTGACCAGTTGCCGGGGCCTGACCAGGAATTGACATTAGCCAGCAACCAAACACTGGCGACTATTTCTATAGCCTCAAAAAATGGTCAATATGAATTACCCAGCCTGACCCCTGATGACTACATCGTTGCCCTGCGCATAGATACTGGTTTGGAAGACACTGATTTAGAAGACACTGATTCAGAAGGCACTGATTTAGAAGGCACTGATTCAGAATACAATGATTCAGAATACAATGATTCAGAATACAATGATTCAGAATACAATGATTCAGAATACAATGATTCAGAATACAATGATTCAGAATACAATGATTCAGAAGACACTGGTTTAGAAGACACTGATTTAAAAGACACTGGTTTGGAATATACCCTGGTCAGGGATCAATATACCGGGCTTCACACACTATTTATTCCAGAAGCCAAACCCGACCAGAGCATTCAATTCGCTTATATCGTAGAACCCGGGGAACCGGACAAAAAGAGCCCCTCTGAAGAAGCCCGACCAGAACCATCAACACCTTATAGAAGCCGCTGTTCACAAGGTGCAAAAAAGGTACTGGGGGAACTGTTCAGCAGGATTGAAGACCAACCCTCCGAAATACAAGAGCCTTTGCAGGACATACTGGACGCCGAAGACACGACACAACGAATTCAGGCGATCACGGACTATTGCGAACAGTTTTCCGGTAAGACTCAGCCGGAGAATAGTGAAAATTTCTTTCGCTTCCTGGTAACACAGCGGCAGGGTAGCTGCCGTCATCGTGTGCCTGTTTTTGTCGCTTTTTGTCAATACTTCGGGATTCCATGTCGGGAAATAAACAGCTTTACCCACAGTTTTGCCGAGTATTCCGAAGATGGCGGGCAAACCTGGAAGTCGGTGGATTTGGGAGGGGCCGCTGTGCAGACAACAGAAATCCTGTCTGCCTTCCAGCCTACCAGGAAGGGAAGGGATTCCAGCACTGTGTTGAAGAAAACCAGGGGACTCCTGAAAGACCTCCTGCAAGATGCCGATTCAGCACAACAACAAGTTCTGGCTAAAGCCTGTGGTATGAGCCTGGAGAGGCTGAACAAAGTGCTTGATACAAATAGCGAATCGGCAGCAGAGAATCCAAGTATCTCGAGTGTCATGAGGAATCTTTGGGAGAGAAAAGATTTTACCGGTTTTTCCATGGGCATCTCAATAATGGAGTCGCTGGGGCGAGAAGCATCGGGCTATTTAAAGGAGGCATCTAAACCGATGTCCCAAGCCATCAAACACATATTGTCTAACAGTGATAACGAACAGGTCACTGAACGACTCAAGTCACTCCATTCAAAAATGATGGGTCAGGTCGGAGCAACTCCTCACCAGTGGTTGTCTTTAATGATGGATATATGGAAGCAGTTATTATTTAAGGGCGGTGACTCAAACAAACCGGCAGTGATTCAATTTTTCCGTGAAACCATGGAATTGGGTTGGCTGGACCTACCGCCAGAGGATAAGAAATATCCTAACCAGGCTATGCTGCTTCATCAGAGATTGCTGAGTCTGGGAGACATTGATGAACTCAGGGTTGAAGCCAGCTATCGCCTGAAACAGTGGTACCAGACACTTTTGTTCAGGGGAAAAAATAACCGAGAATGGCAGTCGTATTATAAAGGCTTTCGAAAGCAAAATGATGATATCCGTACCTGCATCACTCATAGTCATGGTGGGGTTTCGTCATCTCTCAATGGTAAAGTTGCCGAGACATCTTTACAGCCCTCCTGGACGGACCAACCTGATGGCGTTCCCAATATAGAACGGCTGCTGGTGCGCAATCCTGCCTTTGTGCAGTTAACCGCAAGCAAGGCGAACCACCGTCCGGTGATTCTCCTGAGGTACCCTAACGTTGCCCCTAGTCAGACAAGTCTTGACGATAAAACCGAAGTCCTGTTTCAACAAATAGCTGAGAATAGTCCGGAAATGAACCAGTTATTAGAAAAAATTAACCAATATTCGGCAATCAAAAAACAAGAACGGTTCCAAACTGAGCAAATAATCTTTAAGGCCTTCGACCAGCTGTATGCATTCGATGCATCCGGTGCCTCCTCAAATCAAACAGAAGTGCTGCTGCAATTAAAGGAACAAACTAAGAGGTTCCAAGCCGAAAGCCAATCCGCCAAGAAGTCTATTGAGATGTCAGATGAGGAGCAAACACGTTTGGATGATTTAAGAAACAAATGCGAGCGAGCGATTCTACTGGCCTTCAGTCATTATCTGTATGAATTGACACACTCGCAAGGCGGTGGCTTAACCTATTGTTGGGCTGATGCAAAATCCTGGCAAACCAACTATTTTGGCAATTATGGCGCTCATGATCCCTCTTCGCCAGAAGAGCTGTGTGCCCTGTTGTCTGGTATGACAGGTAGCTCTAATTTATTTGAGGAATCTGTTAGCAATGCAGACTTACGACAGGCACTCGGCGCCAGTAATGCCCTGATACTCACATCCGATGATATAACAGAAATTTTCGAAGAGTTTTTGGGTAGCGTGAATTTGAATTCGATGTCTGAGTCGTTGGGTGCCTAGAACTTTGTTGGGTGTCTAGAACTTTCCTCCTTTCTGAAGGTCATACCATTAAACAATTTCAATGCAGTCCTTCAGATAACAGGAGAGAGATTGACTATGGATGGTAAGGTTGGTGGAAACATAAACGAACCCCTTGTTAAGCGTGACATGCCTGACAGTGATGGTGTGCCAGCCAAGAGTGCACCAGCTAAGAGAGCAAGGCTGGATTTATCACTAAATAGGGATTCAAAGAAAATAAAAGCCTGCTCTCAAGCAGTGTCCAGGCTGAGGATATCGCCACCTTCAGTGACACCCCCTGGCAAACCAAGAACAGTATCCTCAACAGACACCTCGTGCCAAAAGTCATCTCATGCTTTCGATTTCCGTTTTGTCGCCAGTGATGATGAGGTTCGACAGCTTTTAGCGGCCCGCACCTGCGATGAGCATCAGGATGTCACGGTTATTTCCCACCCCGATGACCTCTCACAGGCCAACCTGTTAAGCCGGTTGAGTATTTCCCAAGAGGGTCGCCATACGCTCAGTTCAGGCAAGCTGTTTGAAGGCTCACAGCCATTGACCATGGTGATCGATATCCGCAAGCTCACCGGCGAGGAGCTGCCGAAATTTAACGATCTGCTGGATCCCGATAACCCCTGTTTATACGACAAAGTCAGCCAAGAGAAACGCCCTCTGGGCGAGCATGTTTCACTGTTGGTTTTGGCAGCCCCTGATCAGCTGACATCGGTTGGCCAGCGTGAAGATGCCCCCGGTGCTGATTTCTGGCGGCGCATTAATCGACCGGACAATACCTGGCAGTTTGACGCACAGACCCACAACGCCCCGTCGATGGATACGGATGAGGTTCCACCATTACTGGCTGAACTCCCCCCTGCCGAAAGTGCTATGGACGACGGTAATACCCTTGTTATTGACTGCCACCTGCACAGCAACTGGCGACAATTGCTGCTGGGCAGCCCCGGTGTCGATCAACAGGGGCGAATCCGGCACATTCCCGGCAGGCTTGAATTAGTGAGGGCCGGACAACGGGTGATTCTGAAAGGCGCCGACTGGCAGGACCTGGCCTTTGAACAGACGATTCGCCAGATGCTGGCGCAACACTGCTTTGAAAGCAACGGAAAGCTCTGTCCGTTACCCGACGATGTTCAGTTTTATCAAATGCCGGTGGCGGAGGATGAGCTTCATTCACTGTTTCAAACCCTGTGCCGCGCCAGTGACAAAGGGCCTGATAAAGGGCAAAACCCGATCATCATCAACGAGAGTAATATCAGCCAATGGCTGAACCCGATTGCCATTGCCCCGGAAGGCTATGCAGTTCCTAACACCAGTCTGCTGGAACAAATTCAGGCGGGGGGTGTCGTCACCGTAACCTCTCCCCTCTCTGAGGCGCTCTGGTTTCATTTGCTGGGTTCACTGCAAATTATTCGCGAAACCACCGGTCTGGAGCCCCGACTGCAAGTGGCTTGTTCGCAACAACAGCCCCAAGTCCTGAGATTGGCAGAAAACGATGAACTTCCTTTGTCGGTCAGAAATGACTCTGCCTTTCATGTCTTCACTTATCAGCAACCAGCCCAGGCCAGTTACTGGATCAATCAGCATCAAGCACCTCTGGTTATCCAGATCAACGAACAGACCAGTCTCAATCAGCTATTTGATAATATCTATATCACCTCGGAACAAAAGGCGCATTTTGGACGAAGTCAGAGCAGGTTGCAGACAGCATTAACCGCTGGCGAGCCCGTGGTATTGCAGGGACTGGAAACCAATCCAACGCTTGCACAACTTCTGGAACCTCTGGCGGTGGGTCAACCTTTGCCAGTGAATGGTCAATTACAGGCCTACCCACAAGCCCAGGTGACAATACTCTGGCCTGAATCCGGAAAAAGCACCTCGCCAGTGTGGCGTTCGATAGTCGCCAAAGGTAACCCGTGTCCCGAGATTGATCTCTGGGATATCAGTGGCGACAAGCATGATATCCCCCGGACTGAACTGCCAGAACAGGCAGTTAATAAACTTTACCAGGCGTTTAAAACCGTACCTACCCACCTTTGTAACCCCTTGCCTGAACTGACCGAAGGGTTGTTGAATAACCTGGTACTGACTGCCCTGCGGGCACAGCAGGTTGACCAGTCCCCGCAACTTTTACCCCGCCACTGGCGCAAGGCCATCAATAGCGTGTTTATCCATGGCACCCGACAAAATCCGTCGGTGCATGATTTTATGAAAATGGCTTGTTGGCAGTTACTGCCGGATGCTTATGAAAAGCCAGATCAACCCCCTTCGGTAGACCAGGATCGTTTAACGGCCACCATCAACAGCTTCCCGCGATGGGACAGAAAGTGTGTGAAGAAGCACCTGTGGCCACTGGCCAGAGCCTTTGACCCGGCGTTCTTTAACGGAAAACTACAACTGTCCTATAAAAACCCATTGCTACCGTGGAATGAAGACGAAATTCTGGACAGGCTCTGTGCCATGATCGTGGCCCACAGCCCTGAAGCACAACGACAGGCAATGGCCTCTCAGCTGGGAGTCGATCCGGCGGCAACAGAGTTCTGTCAATCCTTAGCCATCAGGCCAGTCAGGCAGGTTAAGCGTTTGCAGGATGCATTAGCTTCTGGCTGGCAGTTAGCTTCGCCATTGGGGCAGATCCGATACGATGCCCTTCACACGCTGGCCAGCGATTGTTTTTACATCGCCAGAACAGCGAATTCTCAAACAGAAGGCATTGAACGTATAAAACATCGACTGTCTGAATCACTGGTATGGACGGGTTCCGCTGATGAGCCTTTGTCAGCACTGGCTCACGATCTTTATCACGGTGAAATAAGCCAGCAGGATCGTGAAAGCCGTCGGTTATCCCGACTCCATGACCGGCTTGCAGACTCTCCCGTTATCTTCCTGCAAGGGGAAACCGGCACCGGGAAGAGTTACTTCTCTGCCAAAATGGCAAGGGCTTCAGGATTGGCTGCGGTCATTTCACTCGGACCTTCTGACAGCGAACAAACCCTGATGAAACGCTGGCAATGGAAGCAGCAGGCCGATGGTGACCGCTCTATGGAGCAGCAAGACCGAATGCTGATGAAATGGGCCAACACTTCACACGACAAAGATGGAGAATTCGTCACACTGGTGCTGGATGAAGCCAACCTGGCTCAAACCGGCTTGCTGGCGTCTTTGAATGGTTTATGGGAACCGGAACCCTGCATCTATGTGGATGGCCATCCTGTCCCGATCAGCAAAAAACATCGGGTGATTCTTACCGGTAACCCGGATCATTACGCCGGACGCCAGCTGGATCCCACCCTGAAAGAGAAACTGCCCAGGGCTTACTACCCACGGTTAGATCAGGCATTCCTCAGGGACATGGTTGTGACACCGGCTCTGGTCAATCAGTTACAACAATTACAACAACGTCAGCTGCCGGAGTCTCAACTAGGAGAGCCGCAAATAAACGACATTGCCCGCAGTGCCACCAACAGTGTGATGACACTCTGGCAACATTATCAGGAACTGTTACCCGAACATGAGTTTACCCCAAGGGATTTAACGGATATCTGCAGTTGGGTGGGTTGGTACCTGGATCGTTCGTTATCCCCCGGTGACAAGGTGACCTGCGGGCAAATGGACGGTTTGATCCAACAAAGTTTTCAGGATCTGCTGGGACCCGAAGTCAGCGAGTTTCATCAGGATGCCCTGTCCGCACTGAATATCTGGTTTGCTGTCCGTTATGAGCCAGACAACACCCTGAGAGACAAAGTGCATAACCATGCCCTGCCCGCTATTCAGGAGACCTTCAGAGCAGTCACCAAAGGCAACCGGCCTGACTTTGATACCTCCGGCTCAGCCGTCTGTGAGCTGGCGCAAAGGATTGGGCAGGATTTAAGCCGTGCCCAGCAGGCTTATCATCACGATACAAAACACGGCGGACGACAGGCGACACTGATTGAAGGCCCCGCCGGACGAGGTAAGGATGTCACGCTGGACCTGATGATTAAAAGTATCAGACAGGAGGCTGATGAACGGCAGGAATCCATGCCGAAAGTCTTTTACCTGAATGCCTGTGATTGCTCCTGGGACGAAGTGTGTAAAACAATCCAGAAGGCAAAAACCAAAGGCGGCATCGTCGTCATTTCAGAACTGAACCTGATCAACAGCCAGCATCTGGAAGGTGAGTTAAACAATAGTCTGGCCGGTGATGCCCATCCGGGTTTTCACCTGTTTGCCACCATCAACCCACCGGAATACAGCGGGCGAAAACCCTTGTCACCAGCACTGAAAGGGCGTTTTCGACATTTGCCCATCCGCCAGTACAACCCGACAGAGTTGCAGGCCATTGCTGAAAAAGTGTTGGCCAAGACCCCGAATGGGAAAAGCCTGGCTGAACAGCTGACCCGGCTGCATTGTGAATTGAGGGCTGACCTGGAACGGAAAAAACTGCCGTTACTGCCCACCAGCCTTGATTTACAAAATGTCGCCAGGGCGGTTATCAATGGCGAAGAAAGCCTTCATCAATGTTTCAATCAGCACTATCGGCTCTATCTGATGGCCGCCGAAACATCACTGGAGAAACTGCTCGATTCATCGACTCCTGCCATAAATAGAGGAGCCTTTGATCCTGAACTGTGCCATTGGTTGAACCAAACAGTATCCGGCATGGATCGTCCCTGGTCGATACGACGCAGCCATTTCGACAGTATTGATGAAAAAAACCATGAAATTCGTGTTAAGGATCGTCCGGATCAGGAGGAAGCCAAGGCGGAAATCATCAAAAGAGTAGCTCAGAGCCAATGGCAGGCATCCGGTCTTGCCCTGGAGCCAGATAAGTCGAACCATATTCTCACCCAAACACTATACCGACGCTGGCAACAACGCTGGTTTACTCAAGTGTTTGGCCGTCCGGAAGTGGAAGCTAATAGTGTATTTCCCCTGACGAAAGAACAGGAACAAACGCTGAGAATGTCGGCTTACCAGCCTTATCTTAAGGAGGCTGATAAGCAGATACAGGCGTGGAACGCCCATGACGTTCAACGCGGGCAAGCGTTTTGGCATCAGATCAGTAGTCAGCTGCCCCATAAGGCTGGCGATTCTGGACAATACAGCCCTCAAGCACAATGGCGTGGAGGTTCGATATTAGATCGGTGCATAAACTATAAAGATCAGAAGCGACATTGTTTCGACTATAAGATTTTTAATACCGAGAAACCTCCGTCCTTGATGTATCGCCGCAGGGCAATGGATACTTATGTGACTGCTGAGGGCGATATCTGGGAGATCAATCTTGATTATGAACAGATTCGCAACGGCAAAGTCCTTACGCCTGACCGGTTGCCGGGGCCTGACCAGGAGTTGACATTAGCCAGCAACCAAACACTGGCGAACCTTTCTATATCATCAAAAAATGGTCGATATGAATTACCCAGCCTGACCCCTGATGACTACATTGTTGCCCTGCGCATAGAGACTGGTTTAGAAGAGACTGGTTTAGAAGAGACTGGTTTAGAAGACACTGGTTTAGAAGACACTGGTTTAGAAGACACTGGTTTACAATATACCCTGGTCAGGGATCAAGATACCGGACTTCACACACTGCTTATTCCGGGGGCCAAAGCCGACCTGGGCATTCAAGTCACTTATATCGTAGAACCGGGGGGACCGGACAAAAAGACGCCCTCTGAAGCCCGACCCCAACCATCCACACGTTTTGGAAGCCGCTGTTCAGAAGGCACAAAAAATGTACTGGAGAAACTGCTCAGAACGATTGAAGAGCAACCCTCCGAAATACAGGAACCTTTGCAGGCCATACTGGACGCCGAAGACACGACGCAACGAATTCAGGCAATCAAGGACTATTGCGAAGCGTTTTCTGATGGGACTGAACCGGAGGATGGTGAAAAT
Organism: Endozoicomonas sp. 4G; assembly: GCF_023822025.1. Taxonomy (NCBI): domain Bacteria; kingdom Pseudomonadati; phylum Pseudomonadota; class Gammaproteobacteria; order Oceanospirillales; family Endozoicomonadaceae; genus Endozoicomonas; species Endozoicomonas sp. 4G. Next base: position 2,726,817 of record NZ_CP082909.1, read on the forward strand.
CTCTTTCACTTCCTGGTCACACAGCGGCAGGGTGGCTGCCGTCATCGTGTGCCTGTTTTTGTCGCTTTTTGTCAATATTTCGGGATTCCATCTCGGAAAATGTATAGCTTTACCCACAGTTTTGCCGAGTATTCCAAAGATGGCGGCCAAACCTGGGAATCGGTGGATTTGGGAGGGCTCGATGCGCAGACAACAGAGGTCCTGTCTACCTTCCAGCCCATCAAGAAGAAAAGGGAGTCCAGCACTGTGTTGAAGAAAACCAGTGGTATCTTGAAAGACCTCCTGCAAAGTGCTGATTCGGCACAGCAACAAGCTCTGGCTGAAGCCTGTGGTATGAGTCTGGTGAGGCTGAAGAACGTGCTTGATACCAACAGCGCATCGGCAACAGAGAATCTAAGTATCTCGAGTGTCATGAGAAATCTTTGGAAGAGAAAAGATTTTATCGGTTTTTCCATGGGCATCTCAATAATGGAGTCGCTGGGGCAAGAATCACCGAGCTATCTCAAGGAGGCATCTGAACCGATCTCCCAAGCCATCAAACATATATTGTCTGACAGTGATGAAGCACAGGTCATTGAACGACTCAAGTCACTCCATTCAAAAATGATGGGTCAGGTCGGAGCAAGCCCTCAGCAGTGGTTGTCTTTGGTGATGGAAATATTGAAGCAAATATTATTTATGGACGATGGCTCAACCAATCCTGCGGTGATTCAATTTGTCCGTGAAGCCATGGAATTGGGTTGGCTGGATCCACTGCCAGGGGATAAAAAATATTCTCAACAGGCCATGCCGATTCTTATGATATTGCTGCGTCTAGAAGGCATTGATGAACTCAGGATTGAGGCCACCCATCGCCTGAAACAGTGGTACCAGACACTGTTGTCCAGAGAAAACAGTAATCAGGCATGGCAGTCGTTTTATAAACGCTTTCGAAAGTGGAATGATGATATCCATACCTGTATCACTCATGGTCATGGTGGGGTTTCGTCATCCCTTAAAATTAAAATTGCCGAAACATCTTTACAGTCCTCCTGGACGGACCAACCTGAGGGCGTTCCGAATATAGAACGGCTGCTGGTGCGCGATCCTGCCTTTGAGCAGTTTGTGGCGGGCAAGGCGAATCACCGTCCAGTGATTCCCTTAGGGATCCCTGACTGGAGTAAGACAAGTCTTGACGAAAAAACCGAAGCCCTGTTTCAACAAACCGTTGAGAATAGTCCGGAATTGAAGCAGTTATTGGAAAAAATCAACCAATATTCGGCAATCAAAAAACAACAAGAGCTCCAACGTGAGCAAATACGCTGTTTGAACATGGAACGGATGTTGTTAATTTTGACAAACGGTGATTCTTCGGCGCAAGACGAAGCGCTGCCTCGAATGATGGAACAAATGGACAGGCTCAACGCCGAAAGCCAATCCGCTATGACGGCTATTGAGATGTCACAGAAAGAGCAAACACTTGTGGATGATTTAAAAAACAAATGCCAACGAGCGATTCAACTGGCCTTCGGTCATTATCTGTATGAATTGACACATTCGAAAGGCGGTGGCTTAACCTATTGTTGGGGCGATGCACTCTTCTGGGGAAAGAACGAATCAGGCAACTATGGCGTTCATGATCCCTCCTCACCAGAAGAGCTGTATGGCCTGTTGACTACGACAAATAGCTCTCATTTCTTTCAGGACTCTGTTAGAAATGCAGACTTACGACAGGTACTCGGCGTCGGTAATGCCCTGATACTCACATCCGGGGAGATAACAGAAATTTTCGAAGAGTTTTTGGGCAGCGTGAATTTGAATTCGATTTGTGAGTCGTTGGGTGTGTAGTGCAACATTTCAATAAAATTGAAACTAGCGGATCACTCTTTATTACCCTTCTTTCTTTTCACATTCGATGATGGCTGGTCAGACGCTTTCCTTTTGGGTCTTTTGGGTCTCTGGTCGGGTGGCAGGTGAGTCTGTTTGTGCACTTTCAGATGGCCCGCGTGACCAGTGCTGTAATTGCAACCCTCATGGTCACACTGGTGCACCTTGGGTCTCTCTGGCCTCTTGGGTCTCTGGTCGGCAGGCAGGTGGGTCTGTTTGTGCATCCTCAAATTACCTGTGTTGTAGGTGTTGTAGTTGCAACCCTCATGGTCGCACTGGTGCACCTTGGGTCTCTCTGGCCTCTTGGGTCTCTGGTCGGCAGGCAGGTGGGTCTGTTTATGCGTTTTCAGATTGCCCATCAGATCGGTACTGTAGTTGCAGCCCTCATGATCACACTGGTGCACCTTGAGTCTCTGGTCGGCAGGCAGATGGATCTGTTTATGCGTTTTCAAATTGCTCATGTAAGGGCTGCTGAAGTTGCAGCCTTCATGGTCACACTGGTGCACCTTGAGCCTCACTCGTCTCTTGGGTCTCTGGTCGGCAGGCAGGTGGATCTGTTGGTGTTTTTTCAGATAGCCCTTATCGTCAGTGCTGTAGTTGCAGCCCTCATAGTCACACTGGTGTACCCTGGCTCTCTGGTCGGCAGGCAAGTGGGTCTTTTTGTGCTTTTTCAGATCGCCCACTCGGTAAGCACTGTAGTCGCAGCCCTCGTGGTCACACGGGTGCGCCTTGGGTCTCTGGTCGGCAGGCAGGTGGATCTGTTTGTGCACTTTCAGATTGCCCATCAGATCGGTACTGTAGTTGCAGCCCTCATGATCACAATGGTGCACCTTGAGCCTCTTGGGTCTCTGGTCGGCGGGCAGGTGGTTCTCTGCCTCTGACTTAGTGGATATTTCACTGTTTGAAATGGACTCCTGCTCAATCATTTTCAGTCTCAGGGCCGAACAATACTGACTGATTTTGTTTAATGCTCGGAAAGGGTCAGTTGTCGTGTTTGCACAATGAACACCCGTTTCGGTATCAGCTTCGTCTTCCTCTTCGTTTGAACGGTTGTCGCTGCTTTCATCAGAGCTGCTTTCATCAGAGCTGCTTTCATCAGAGTTGCCGCTGTCTTCACCGCCAGAACCCTCATCAGGGGTTGCCCGAGTGTTAGCTTCGATGCCAGGGTCAATAGAAAAGCAATAGCGAGTGGGTGGGATATTTCCGAAGGACGAGACTTCAACAAAGAGCTTCGGGGTGTTGATAAGCACCTTACCGACAGCCAAAGCGAAGAGCAAAGGCACATTTCTTTCCTGAGCGTGGCTTTCATGAGAACAATGCACAGAAAAGACCATGATCAAGGTCAACATCAATGGTTTTTTGGATAGCAAGGCCTGGCTTCCCGGTCATTGAAATGTTTATTGGGAAATCAGGTTAGTAAAGATCTGGAAAGAAGCCGCTGTTTTTTTTGAGGCAGGCTCCTGAGAGGCTGTATGGATATCAAGGCTTAACTGCACCAGCCATAGAACTTTCTTCCTGTCTGAAGGTCATAGCATTAAACAATTTCAATGCAGTCCTTCAGGTAACAGGAGAGAGATTGGCTATGGATGGTCAGATTGGTGGGAACACAAACAAACCCAGAGGTGAGCATGACCCCCTTGATAGTGGTGTGCCAACCAAGCGAGCAAGGCTGGATTTATCAGCAAAGGAGAAGGCAAAGGGGAAGGCAAAGAAAGTAGAAGCCTGCTCTGAAGACATGTCCAACCTGAAGCTATCGCCATCTTCAGTGGCGCCCCCTGATAAAAAGAGAACCGTATCCTCAACGGATTCCTCACGCCCAAAAAAACCACATGCCTTCGATTTCCGTTTTGTCGCCAGTGATGATGAGGTTCGACAGCTTTTAGCGGCCCGGACCTGCGATGAACATCAGGATGTCGCTGTTATTTCCCACCCCGATGACCTCTCACAAGCCAACCTGCTGAGCCGGTTGAGCATTAGTGAAGAGGGTCAGCACACTCTGCGTTCAGGCAAGCTGTTTGAAGGCTCACAACCACTGACTCTGGTGATGGATATCCGCAAACTCACCAGCGCGGAGCTGCCAAAATTCAACGATCTGCTGGATCCCGATAATCCCTGTTTATACGACAAAGTCAGCCAGGAAAAACGCCCTCTGGGCGAGCACGTTACCCTGTTGGTTCTGGCAGATCCTGAACAATTGAGATCGGTTGGCCGACGTGACGAGGCACCGGGCGCTGATTTCTGGCGGCGAATTAACCGACCGGGAAATACCTGGCAGTTCCAGGCTCAAACGAGCAATGACCAAACGGGCAGTGACCCATCAATAGACGCGATGCTCCCGGTATTGCCTGAATTCCCCGGTGCCGAAACTGTTATGGACGACGACAATACCGTTATTATTGACTGCCACTTGCACAGTCATTGGCGGCAGCTACTGCTGGGCGGCCCCGGAGTGGACCAACAGGGACGAATCCGGCACATCCCCGGCAGGCTTGAACAATTGACAGCCGGACAACGAGTGGTTCTGAAAGGCGCTGACTGGCAGAACCTGAACTTTGAACAGACCATTCGACAAATGCTGGCGCAACAGTGCTTTGAGAGCAATGGGGAAGTCTGCCAGTTACCCGACGATGTTCAGTTTTATCAGATGTCGGTAGGCAGTGACGAGCTGCATTCACTGTTCCAAAGCCTCCCTAAAGAGCACGCACCAGAAAAACCGATCATCATTAACCAGAGCAATATCTCAGAATGGCTGAACACGATTGCCATTGCCCCGGAGGGCCATGTAACCCCTAACACCCGCCTGTTGGAACAAGTTCGGGCGGGGGGGACGATCACCGTCACCTCTCCCCTCACTGAGGCGCTCTGGTTTCGTTTGCTGGGTTCACTGCAGATGATTTTTGAGGCAAGCGGCCTGGAGCCCCGACTCAAGGTAGTACATACACGACAGCAGCCCGAAGCCCTGGGATTGTCAGAAAACGATGGGCAGCTTCGGGCTAACCCGCAGGAAAAGGCCAGAAGTCACGCCACCTTTAAAACCGTCATTTATCAGCAACATAGCCAGGCCAGCCACTGGATCAATGATCGTCCGAATGCACCTCTGGTTATTCAAGTTAATGAACAGACCAGCTTCAGCCAGCTATTTGATAATATCCATATCACCTCAGAACAAAAGGCCCATTTTGGCCGGGATCAGAGTGATTTGCAGAAGGCATTAGCCGCTGGCAAACCGGTGGTATTGCTGGGACTGGAGCAAAATCCAACCCTTGCACAGCTGCTGGAACCTCTGTTGATTGGCCAACCCCTGTTGGTGAATGGCCAATTACAGGATTACCCGAACGCTCATGTGACAATACTCTGGCCTGAGTCTGTGAAAAGCCCATCGCCAGTATTGTGTTCGATGGTGGCCACGGGTAGCCCCTGCCCCAAGGTCGATATCTGGGGTATTAACGCCTTCAGGCATGGTATCCCCCGTAGTGAGCTGCCAAAACAGGCACTTAATGAACTTTACGAAGCCTTTAAAACCGTACCCGCCAACCTTTGTGACCCTCTACCTGAAATAACTGAAAGGGTGTTGAACAACCTGATACTGACGGCCCGGCGAGCACAACAGGTTGACCAGTCCCCACAGCTTTTACCCTGCCACTGGCGCAAAGCCATCAATAGCGTTATCACCCATGGCACCCGGCAGCATTCAGCGGTGCGGGATTTTATGAAAGTAGCCTGTTGGCAGTTATTGCCGGATGCTCATAAAAAGCCGGATGCTTATAAGACGCCGGATGCTCATAGAAAGCCACATCAAACCTGCTCGGTAGACCCGGACCGGTTAAATGATGTCATCAATAGCGCCCTACCGTTGGATAGAGAGTTTGTGAAGCAGAACCTATGGTCACTGGCCAGAGCCTGTGACCCGGCACTATTCAAGAGTGCCCGACTGGCAGGACTAGCACTGTCCTATGAAAAACCATTTTCGTGGCTGCATGAAGAAGACTTCCTGGGCAGGCTCTGCGCTATCATCGTGGCTCATAGGCCTGAACAACAGCAGGCCATGGCGAATCAGTTGGCAATTGATCTGAAGACCGCAGAGCCCTACCAATCCCTGGCCATCAGGCCAGCAAGACGGATTAAACGTTTACAGGATGCACTGGCTTCTGGCTGGCAGTTAACTTTACCACCAGGGCAGACCCGATCCGATACGCTTCATACGCTGGCTGCCGATTGTTTTCAAATTGCCAGAACAACAACGTCTAAAACAGAAGGCATTGAACGTATAAAACATCGACTGTCTGAATCACTGTCGTGGACGGGTTCTACTGATATGCCTTTGTCAGCATTGGCTGACGATCTTTATCATGGCGAAATCGATCAGAAGGATCGTGAAAGCCGTCGATTATCCCGACTCCATGATCGGCTTACGGACTCTCCCGTGATCTTCCTGCAGGGGGAAACCGGCACCGGGAAAAGTTACTTTTCCGCCAAAATGGCGAAGGCTTCAGGCCAGGCTGCGGTGCTGTCCCTGGGCCCTTCTGACAGCGAACAAACCCTGATGAAACGCTGGCAGTGGCGGCAGCACCCCGATGGCGACCGCTCTATGATGCAACAAGACCGCGCGCTGATGAAATGGGCCGGGGCCCGATCCGATAAAGACGATGAATACCTTACCCTGGTGCTGGATGAAGCCAACCTGACCCAAACCGGATTACTGGCGTCCCTGAATGGTTTATGGGAACCGGAACCCTGCATCTATGTGAATGGCCAGCCCGTCTCGGTCAGCAAAAAACACCGGGTGATTCTTACCGGTAACCCGGATCATTACGCCGGGCGCCAGCTGGACCCGGCCCTGAAAGAAAAACTGCCCAAAACTTACTACCCCCGTTTGGAGCAGGCTTTCCTGAGCGACAGGGTGGTGGAACCGGCCCTGGTCCATCAGTTACAACAGCGTCTGCCGGAGTCTCATCCAATAAACGACATTGCCCACAGTGCCACCAAAAGTGTCATGGCACTGTGGCAATTTTATCAGGAACTGTTGCCGGAGCATGAGTTTACACCCAGGGATTTAACCGATATCTGCAGTTGGGCAGGCTGGTATCTGGATCATTCGTTATCCAAGGGTGACACGCTGACCTGTCGGCAAATGCACGGTTTGATCCATCACAGTTTTCGGGATGTATTGGGACCCGAAATCACCGAGGCTTATCAGGATGCCCTGTCGGCACTGGACATCTGGTTTGCTGCCCGTTACCAGCCGGACAACACCCTGAGCGACAAAGTTCATAACCAGACCCTGCCAGATATTCAGCAGACGTTCAGGGCAGTCACCAAAGGCACCCAACCAGACTTTGATACCTCCGGATCGGCAGTCTGTCAGCTGGCGCAATGGCTGGCACAGGATTTAAGTCGGTGTCAGCAGGCTTATCATACCGGCATAAAACACCGGGGCCGTCAGGCGACGCTGATTGAAGGTCCCGCCGGACGGGGTAAAGATGCGACGCTGAATCTGCTGATTAAAACCTTCCAAAAGCAGGCTAAACGACAAGGACAGTCCATGCCAAAGGTCTTTCAGCTGAATGCCTGTGACTGTTCCTGGAACGAAATCTGTGAAAAGATCCAAGAGGCAAAATTGCATGGCGGCATCGTGGTCATTTCGGAAATGAATCTGATCGACAGCCAGCATCTTGAAGGCGAGTTAAACGATATTCTGGCAGGTGACGCCCATTCGGGTTTCCACCTGTTTGCCACCATCAACCCGCCTGAGTACAGCGGTCGAAAGCCGTTATCACCAGCGCTGAAAGGGCGTTTTCGACATTTACCCATCCGCCAGTACAACCTGACAGAGTTGCAGGCCATTGCTGAGCAAGCCATTGACAAGCAGGCCCTTGATAAGCAGGCCCTTGATAAAAAAGCCTTGCCGCAGGACCTGAATGTGAAAACCCTGGCTGAAAAGCTGGCTCAGTTACATTGTCGATTGAGGGCTTATCTGGAAAAGAAAAAACTGCCATTGCGGCCAACCAGTCGTGATTTGCAGGATGTCGCCAAGGCTGTTATCAGAAGGCGCGACTTTACCAAACAAGGACTTTATCAATGTCTCAAACAACACTACCGGCTTTACCTGATGGCCGCCGACTTGCCGCTGGAGAAACTGCCCGATTCATCGACTCTTACCATAGGCAGAGGAGCGTTTGAAGCCAAACTGTGCGATTGGTTCAACCAAAGGGTATCGGGCATTGATCGTCCGTGGTTGATATGAGGCAGTCATTTCAACGGCATTGATGAAAAAAACCATGAAATTCGTATCAAGTTATGTCCGACTGAGCAGGAAACCAGAACGGAAATCATCAGGATGGTGGCTCAGGCAAAGTGGCTGGCATCCGGCCTTTCCCTGAAGCCTGATCAGTCGGACGACATTCTTACCAGGGGACTGTATCGATACTGGCAGCAAAGCTGGTTTGGCCGTGTGTTTGGTGCAACGGGCGTAGATGCTAACAGCGTATTTCCCATGACGGAAGAAGAGCAGCAAACGCTGAAAGAACCGGCTTCTCAGCCTTATCTTCAGGAAGCTGATCGGCAGATAGGCGAATGGGACGCCAATGTCGTGCAATACTGGCCTGCGTTCTGGTCTCAGATCAGTGATCTGCCAAACCAGCTGGTGGAGGATTTTATTAACGAAGCATCAGCGACTGGCAGTGATATCGCCATTGAACAGAGAATACCTGAAGCTCCAGAGATACAGGACGTGGTATTGAACCATGAAACAGACTATGAGTGTCCGGAGCTGCTTAACGAAACATCAGCGACTGGCAGTGATATCGCCATTCAACAGAGCATAACTGAAGCTCCAGAGATACAGGGCGGGGTATTGAACCATGAAACGAACTATAAGTATCTGAAGCTGCTTTGCGAAACATCAGCGATTAGCAATGATATCGCCATTCAACAGAGCATAACTGAAGTTCCAGAGGCACAGGACGGGGTATTGGACCATGACACGAACTTTGAGTGTCTGGAGCGGCCAAAAAAAGACCTCCACAGATGTTTTAATACGTTGTCCCCTTCTCCCTTGATGTATCGTATGTGGGTACAAGATATTCATGTGTCTGCTGAGGGCGATGTCATATTCACCAATATCAACGATCAACACATTAAGGGGGTCGAAACCCTTATACCGGACCGGTTACCAGGCAGTGATCGGCCAGTGATATTAGCCAGCAATCAAACGCTGGCAAGCCTGAACCTGTTTACGGGTCAGGCTCGATATGAATTACCCAGCCTGACGCCTGACGACTGTATCGTGGCCATGCGCCTGGAACCCGAACGGCGATTTAAGCTGGTCAGGGGTCAATATACCGGTCTTCATACACTGTTTATTCAAGAAGCCAACGCCGGAGAGAGTATTCTGGTTACCTATGTCGTAGAGTCCAGAAAACCAGGCAAAAAAACGTCCGCCACAGGAACCCCACCCCATCGGTCAACACACTTTGACGTCCATTGTTCAGAAGGTATAAAAGCAGTGATGAACGAACTGTTTGAGAAATACCCGCCAGAACTACAAGCGCCTTTACAGGCCATAGAAAAGGCTAAAGACAACCGGCAACGAATCAAGGCAATCACAAACTATTGCCGAGCGTTTTCCGGTAAGACGCAACCGGAGATTGGTAAAAATTTCTTTCAATTCCTCGTCACACAGCGGCAAGGGAGGTGTTGTCATCGTGTGCCTGTTTTTATCGCTTTTTGTCGTTATTTTGGGATTCCAAGCCGGAAAGTCGATAGCTCTATCCACACCTTTGCCGAGTATTCCCTGAATGGAGGACACTCCTGGGTGTCAGTGGATTTGGGCGGGGCGCACAGACTGAAAACAGAAATCAAACCCCGCTTCCAGACCATCAGCAAGGTCAGTGGTTCCAGGCTTGATGCAAAGAGGATTAAAGATCTTCTGAAAGGGGCTAATTTAGCGCAACAGCAAACTCTGGCCAAAGCCTGTGGCATAAGCCTTGAGAAACTCATCAAAGCCCTTGAGACAAACAGAGCACTGCCGGTCATTAATCTAAATGCTGCCGAAGTGGTAAAGAAACTTTGGGAAGAAAAAACCTTAACTGCTTTTTCCATGGGCACCTCAATAATAACGTCGCTCGATACAAAAGCATTGGGCGATCCTGAGAAGAAATTGGTCAGTGTTGAGTCCGTTGGCTCTCAGTATATCCGACGACCGATGTCAGAGGCAGTCCAACACATATTGTCAAAAAGCGATAAAGATCAGGTCACTGAACTACTCAAGTCACTGCATTCTAAAATGGTTGTTCAGGCCGGAGTCAGCCGTTACAAGTGGTTGACGTCCATGGTGTACACACTGGCAGAAAGTGACCTGACCCCGCAGGTTATTCAACTTGCCTATGAAGCCCTGGTGTTCGGTTGGCTGGATCCGGTGCCGAGCTATGAGGACAAGATGGTTATGCAGGCCGATGGACATCATCGTCTATTAGTCCGTCTGGCAGGTGTCGACGAACTGAAGGTTGAGGCCACCCATTGCCTGAAAAAGTGGTATGAGGAATTATTGCCCAGAGAAAAAAATAGCCAGCTATGGGAGTTAGCTTATAAAAGGTTCCAAAAGAAAAAAGGTGGTATCGATACCTTTTTCATCACCGATGGTCATTATGGGCTTTCGAGACACCTGGAAGGTATGATTGATAACCCATCGGTAAAGCCCATCTGGACGGACGAACCTGATGGCACTCCGAATATAGAGCGGATGCTGGTGCACAATCCTGCATTTGTGCAATTAGTTTCTGGCAAAGCAAAGCACCGTCCAGTGATTATCCTGGGGCAACCTTCCTGGAAAGACACAGTGATTGAAGAAAAGACCAAAGCCCTGTTTCAACTATGCGCTGCTAACAGTCCACAACTGCAACGGTTGTTGGAAAAAGGCAATGAATATAAAGCATTAATTGAACAACGCAGCAGGGATCTGCGAACACTGAATGACAGCAAAACGAGTCTTGCGCAATGGATAAGAGGTCACGGCAGAGAAGAGGGTCATCGCCGATATCAGGCCCTGGAAAATGAATACAGGAAAAAAAATAAAGAGATCGAAAACCGCTACCAAACTGGTCTAAAGCGCCTTAAGCTGTCGTCTGAGGAGCAAAAACCACTGGATGATTTAAAAAAGAAATGCGAAATAGCCATTCAGCAGGCCTTCAGTCATTACCTGTATGAAGTAACACACTCGAAAGGGGGTCGCCTGACGTATTGTTGGGCCAATGCTGCCTTCCGGCCGAGTATTGGTTATAACAACTATGGCGCCCATGACCCATCCTCACCAAAAGAGCTGTATGCCATGATGTCGGTGATTGCTAGCAATCTCCAGTTTCAGAAAGCTGTTGAAGATGACGACTTGCGCCAGGCACACAATGCCAGTCAAGCTCTGGTGCTGAAAACCAATGAGCTGACAACCATTGCCGATGAGTTTGTGAACAGTGTGGATTTGAATTCGCTCTGTGAGTCGTTGGATGTCTAGTACACCCACCCTTCGTCCATGCTTGACGTCCCTTCAGGCTCATTTTGGGATTAGAAAATACTTTAATCACAGTGCTGCTATCAAGAAACCGCCTATTAACATGCTCCAAAAATAGAGTGATGGCTTGCCAATGCATCATGATGCACTATTATCATATTCATGATGCATCACACTGAAAAAGAAAAAGGGGTTAAATCATGAGAACGACAGTGGATCTGGAACCGGGTTTGCTTGCCCAGCTCAAAGAGCAAGCCGCCAGAGAGCGCACAACCGTGAGCCAGTTGGCAAACCAGCTCATTCGCATGGCTATTGCCACACAGCAGAATAAACCGGGGCATGTGCCTTTCCAGTGGTATGTGGCAAAAAATAGCAAACCTGCCGATGGTTTTGATCCATCGGATCGTAGCTATCTTGATGACCTGGTTTAATGCTTGATGAAGCTGATTGATACTAATATTCTTGTCTACGCCAGCATTCCCCTTTTTGATGAGCATGAGGTGGCCAAGACGCTCCTGGAGCAGGTTGCCTCGCAGAAAACCCGCCACTGCATTACCTGGATCAATATGTTTGAATATCTGAGGGTGGTCACCCATCCAAAGTTAATCAGGCCGAAGCCACTGGGTATTGAGCAAGCACTTGCCAATATAAGGAACCTTCTTGGTCAGCCAGCTGTATCCCGGATTGATCCGGGTCCTGACCATTTGCTGTATTTTGCAGAAATTATCCAACAAGTGGCGCCTGTCAGAGGTAACTTTGTTCACGATTGTCGTATTGCAGCAGTTATGAAAGAGCACAGCGTTCGTGAGATTATTACCCGGGATAACGACTTTAGAAAAATCCCTGGTTTTTCTGTGACTAACCCTTTTGATTGATGAGGTAACTTCAACCCCCGTATTAAGGAATAGTCCCTGAATAATTTCCACATTTCGCAGTCTCCAAACTCCATTCGCTCAGAGCTTGTCTAAGTGCGTCAACTCTGAAGTGTGATAGATTGTGCCAGTTACGGCTCTGCCTGCCGCTATCTGCCACCCGAAACCGCCGACGTAAAAATGGTGTACTGGTCATAGAACTTTCCTGCTGTCCGAGGGTCATACCATTAAACAATTTCAATGCAGTCCTTCAGGTAACAGGAGAGAGATTGGCTATGGATGGTCAGATTGGTGGGAACACAAACAAACCCAGGGGTGAGCGTGCCCCCCTTGATAGTGGTGTGCCAGCCAAGCTGGCAAGGCTGGATTTATCGTCAAACGAGAAGAAGGCAAAGAAAGTAAAAGCCTGCTCTCAAGACATGTCCAACCTGAAGCTATCGTCATCTTTAGTGGCGCCCCCTGATAAAACGAGAACCGTATCCTCAACGGATTCCTCACTCCCAAAAAAACCACATGCCTTCGATTTTCGTTTTGTCGCCAGTGATGATGAGGTTCGCAAACTTTTGGTGGCGCAGACCTGCGATGAACATCAGGATGTCGCTGTTATTTCCCACCCCGACGGCCTCTCACAGGCTAACCTGGTGAGTCGGCTAAGCATTTCCGAACAGGGTCGCCATACACTGAGTTCAGGCAAACTGTTTGAAGGCTCACAGCCATTGACCCTGGTGATCGATATCCGCAAGCTTACCAGCAACGAGCTGTCGAAATTTAACGATCTGCTGGACCCCGATAATCCCTGCCTGTACGACAGAGTCAGCCATGAAAAACGCCCTCTGGGCGAGCATGTTTCGCTGTTGGTTTTGGCAGACCCCGAACAGCTGGCATCGGTTGGCCGACGTGACGATGCTCCAGGTGCTGATTTCTGGCGACGGATTAATCGACCGGGCAATACCTGGCAGTTCAAAGCTAAAACTGGCAACACCCCATCGGGCATCGACAAGGTTCCGCCGTTACTGGCTGAACTCCCCCCTGCCGAAAACCCTATGGACGACGACACTATCGTTGTTATTGACTGCCACTTGCACAGCAATTGGCGACAGCTGTTGTTGGGTGGTCCCGGTGTGGATCAACAAGGGCGAATCCAGCACCTCCCCGGCAGACTTGAGTTATTGAAAACTGGACAACGGGTGATTTTGAAAGGGGCCGACTGGCAGGATCTGGCCTTTGAGCAGACGATCCGACAGATGCTGGATCACAGGTGCTTTGAGAGTAATGGCAAGGTCTGCCAGTTACCCGACGATGTTCAGTTTTATCGGATGCCGGTAAGGAATGACGAGCTTCGTTCACTGTTCCAAAGCCTGTCTAAAGAGCCTGCATCACAAAACCCGATCATTATTAACCCGTTTAACAACCATATGAACAACTATGGCGCTCATGATCCATCTTCACCAGAAGAGCTGTATGCCATGATGTCTGAACTTAGTAACTGCCTCTGGTTCGAGAAAGATGTTGAGGATACTTACTTACGGCAAGCACTCAAAGCCAGCAATGCCCTGGTGCTGAAATCTGATGAATTGACAACCATTGCCAAAGAGTTTGTGAACACTGTGAATTTGAATTCAATTTATGAGTTATTAGATGTCTACTAAAAACCAGCCCGTCAACAGTATTTTCTAATCCCAAAATGAGCCTGAAGGGGCGTCAAGCCAGTGCTTTCAGGCCTTTCGTTCAAAAATTGATTGAAACAGTAATTCTCTGGCAGCCTGCAACTGCTTTGCTGACTCATTATCGCTCATGCTTGTAGCTCTTGCCTCAAGTTCTTCGAGGGTGACTCCCTTTTTCAAATATTTCTTAAAGTCGGGGAGACTTTTGAATTTTTCATAGGGGGTCATCATGTTTTCATAGTGATACTTTTTCTTTTCCTTGCCCTTTGCGTCTACCTCTGTTTCCGGGAAGAAGCACGGACGATGAAAGTTTAGGTATGGGGTAAGATAGATTTTATTGAACTCATTTATTTCTGTCGCATACTTCTGAGGAATATGAGCATACCCAAGTATTTTTCTGATGATCGCACCATTCTTGCTTTCTACAAGCGCATTGTCGTTTGTCTTTCTTGCTCTTGATTTCGTAAAATTTATACGAAGCTTTTCAAGTAATTCTGATACACGACCATTAATGTATTCAGAACCGTTATCAGAATGAAAACCCCTTAATTTAAAGGGAAATGAAGCCAGCAGCTCCTCCAAAACAGGAATCAAATATGTCTCACTAATCTTCTCAACAGAGCAAACAACCTGATACTGTGTCACCTCATCAACAGCATTGATATGGTACACGCCTTTGACTCTATCCTGATCACCCTGGTGTACAGTGTCGATGCGTATAAAGCCTGGCTGTCCTTCTGGCCTTGGTTTTCGCCGTACACCAATTGCTCGTTTTGTCGGTTTGGTGACGTCTTTAGGTGACCGGATGTTACGGTATGTCTGTGACTTTCTCAGGTTGTATATGTGTGAGACGGAAATATCTTTCAGGCGTTCATAGCTCTGGTCACCCTGCACATACGCCCTTTCACAGAGCTTTTTGATAGCAGCCCCATTTAGACCATTATGAAGCTGATCTGTCGCAGCGAGGAGCCTTATATCGGCCTTGGTGTACTGATTGCTGAACCCATTGCTGGTCCGCTGTTTGCGCTTCAAATGACCTGCTGAGAGGTATGCCTTGATAAGGCGGCTGATTTGAGCTCTTGAGTAGCCTGTGGCAACTGTCAGATACCGCTTAATAATCCCTTTCTCTGACCGAGTGAGTGATCGATATCGGAAGTGCCTCAAAACTTCTTCAACCCATTGATAACACTCGTCTTTTGACTCCCAACCGGGCTCTATCAATGGTGCTTGATTAAGCAGTTCTTGAACCTGCTGGAGGGTACTAATTAGCCTCGTGTTCATGATGATTTTCATCCAGTAATAATGGACGAAAGATCCAAAAGCGTGAGGCTCATTTCATGCTAGAAACAGGAGTCCCCTTTAGGCTCATTTCATGTTGGAAGAGACTTCAACTTGCAGTCCCCCTTTCAACTGCTATTCTCAAGACTCGAATAAGAAACCACCTAGGATGAGTAGTATGAGTCTTGAGGCAAGAGTGTCAGTATTAGAGCAACGTCAGGACAATATGGAGAATGTGCTTAGCAGGATTGATGGCACGGTGACGTTGATTCTAAGGGAGCAGGTTAAGCAGAGAAAAATACTAGAGAGTCATAGTGAAACATTGATGGAACACAGCAAACTTTTAGTGGATCACAGTATAGTACTGGAGGGTTACAGTAAAAGATTCGACGAACACGATCGCCGCTTCGACGAACACGACCGCCGCTTTGACGAACACGATCGCCGCTTTGACAAGATTGAAACGTATTTAGAGGATTATGACCGGCGTTTTGACAAGGTTGAAGACATGCTGATCCAGATCATTAACAATTCGGCCAGCAAGTAAAACCCACCCGACAAAAAGCCCTGGAACCCTTTCCTCGCTCCCATGCTATAGCGTGGGAGCATGACGCACTTCCGACAGACTACCCACACAGGACAAGCCGTATGAAAATGGTGTACAGGTCATAGAACTTTCCTGCTGTCCGAGGGTCATAGCATTAAACAATTTCAATGCAGTCCTTCAGGTAACAGGAGAGAGATTGGCTATGGATGGTCGGATTGATGGGAACATAAACAAACCCATTGTTGGGCTTGGTGTGCCTGATGGTGATGTGCCTGATAGTGGTGTGCCAGCCAAACGAGCAAGGCTGGATTTACCGAAGGCAAAGCAGGTACAGGTAGCAGCCTGCTCTAAAGTCATGTCCAACCTGAAGATATCGCCACCCTCAGTGACGCCTGATAAAGCAAGAACCGTATCCTCAACAGCCCCCCCCTGCCAAAAGTCATCTCATGCCTTTGATTTTCGTTTTGTTGCCAATGGTGATCAGGTTCGACAGCTTTTGGTTGACCAGACCTGCGATAAACATCAGGAAGTCGCTGTTATTTCCCACCCCGATGACCTCTCACAGGCTAACCTGGTGAGCCGGTTGAGTATTTCCGAACAAGGTCGCCATACGCTGAGTTCAGGCAAGCTGTTTGAAAGCTCTCAACCATTGACTCTGGTGATTGATATCCGAAAGCTTACCAGCGACGAGCTGCCAAAATTTAACGATTTGCTGGATCCCGATAACCCTTGCCTGTACGACAGAGTCAGCCATGAAAAACGCCCTCTGGGCGAGCATGTTTCGCTATTGGTTTTGGCAGCCCCCGAACAGCTGGCTTCAGTTGGCCAGAGTGACGATGCCCCTGGTGCCGATTTCTGGCGACGGATTAATCGACCCGGCAATACCTGGCAGTTCAAAGCTGAAACTGGCAACACCCCATCGGGCATCGACAAAGTTCCGCCGTTACTGGCTGAACTTCCCCCTGCCGAAAATGCTATGGACGACGGCAATACCCTTGTTATTGACTGCCACTTGCACAGTAATTGGCGACATTTGTTGTTGGGTGGGCCTGGTGTGGATCAACAGGGACGCATCCAGCACATACCCGGCAGGCTTGAAACCTTGCGAGCCGGACAACGGGTGATTTTGAAAGGAGCCGACTGGAAAGACCTGGCCTTTGAGCAGACGATCCGACAAATGCTGGCGCAACAATGCTTTGAGAGCAATGGCAAAGTCTGCCAGTTACCCGACGATGTTCAGTTTTATCAGATGCCGGTAAGGAATGACGAGCTTCGTTCACTGTTCCAAAGTCTGTCTAAAGAGCCCGCATCACAAAACCCGATCATCATTAACCAGAGCAATATCAGCCAATGGCTGAACCCGATTGCCATTACCCCGGAAGGCTATGCAGTCCCTAACACCAGCCTGTTGGAACAGGTTCGGGTGGGTGGTGTCGTCACCGTAACCTCTCCCCTCTCTGAGGCTCTCTGGTTTCGTTTGTTGGGTTCATTGCAAACCATTCGCGAAACGACGGGCCTGGAGCCCCAACTTCAGGTGGCTCATTCAAAACAACAGCCTGAAGCACTGGGATTGACAGAAAACGATACGGATCCTCTGCCCAACATTAGAGTTCACTCAGCTTTTGATGCAGTGACTTATCAGCAACATGCCCAGGCCAGTCATTGGGTAAATAGCCGGGTAAATAGTCACCCACAGGCACCTCTGGTCATTCAGGTCAATGACCAGACCAGCTTCAGCCAGCTATTTGATAATATCCATATCACCTCGGAACAAAAGGCTCATTTTGGACAACGTCTGAGTAAGTTGCAGGAGGCATTAACTGCGGGTGAGCCGGTGGTCTTCCGGGGGCTGGAAACGAATCCACCCCTTCAGCAGCTTCTGGAACCCCTGGCTGTCGGGCAACCGCTGTTGGTGAACGGCCATTTGCAGGCCTACCCACAGGCTGATGTGACAATACTCTGGCCTGAGTCGGTGAAAAGTACATCGTCCCTATTCACTTCGTTGGTTGTTACGGGTAAGCCGTGTCCCGACGTCGATCTCTGGGCTATCAATGCCGACAGATATCACATCCCCCGTACTGAACTGCCTGAACAAGTGCTTGATAAGCTTTACAACGCCTTTAAAACCGTACCTGCCCACCTCTGTAACCCTCTGCCTGAAATCACCCAGGAGTTGTTAAATAGCCTGATACTGGCTGCCCGGCAGGCACAGCAGTTGGATCAGTCGCCACAGCTTTTACCCCGCCACTGGCGCAAGGCCATCAATAGCACCATTACCCATGGCATCCGTCAGCATCCGACGGTAAGGGATTTTATGAAAGTGGCTTGTTGGCGGTTATTGCCGGATGCTCATAAAAAGCCGGATGCTGATAAAAAGCCGGATGCTGATAAAAAGCCGGATGCTGATAAAAAGCCGGATGCTGATAAAAAGCCGGATGCTGATAAAAAGCCGGATGCCTATAAAAAGCCTGCTTCGGTTGACCCGGATCAATTAACGGCCATCGTTAACGGTGCTCCCCGGTTGGATAGAGCATTTGTGAAGCAGAACCTGTGGCCATTGGCCAGAGCATGTGACCCGATAGTATTTAATAGAGATTTAGAACTGTCCTATGAAAAACCATTTCTATCGGTAGATGAAGACGAAATGCTGGACAGGCTCTGCGCCATAATCGTCGCCCATGGGCCTGACAATCAACGAGAGGCCATGACGTATCAGTTAAAAGTCAATCCGGCGACAGTAAAAAAGTATCAAATGTTACCCATCAGGCCATCAAGACAGATTAAACGTTTGCAGGATGCACTGGCTACTGGCTGGCAATTAACTTTACCACCGGGGCAGACCCGATCCGATGTTATTCACGCTCTGGCCAGCGATTGTTTTCAAATGGCCAGAACAGTAACCTCTAAAACAGAAGGCATTGAACGTATAAAACATCGACTGTCTGAAAAACTGGTATTGCAGGGCTCTGATGATCAGCCTTTATCAGCACTGGCCGAGGATCTTTATTTCGGTAAGATCAGTCAGCAGGATCGTGAAAACCGTCGATTATCCCGACTCCATGAACGGCTTGCAGACTCTCCCGTTATTTTCCTGCAGGGAGAAACCGGCACCGGGAAGAGTTACTTTTCCGCCAAAATGGCAAAGGCTTCTGGACCGGCTAAGGTGCTGTCCCTCGGCCCTTCTGACAGCGAACAAACCCTGATGAAACGCTGGCAGTGGAAAAAACAGGCCGATGGCGACCGCTCTATGAAGCAGCAAAACCGCATGCTGATGGAATGGGCCAAAGCTCGAACTTACAAAGACGGGGAATACCTTACGCTGGTGCTGGATGAAGCCAACCTGGCCCAAACCGGCTTACTGGCGTCCCTGAAGGGTTTATGGGAACCGGAACCCTGCATCTATGTGGATGGTCATCCTGTCCCGGTCAGCGGAAAACACCGGGTGATTCTTACCGGTAACCCCGATGATTACGCCGGACGCCAGCTGGACCCGGCCCTGAAAGAGAAACTGCCCAGGGCTTACTACCCAAAGTTAGACGAGGCATTCCTCAGGGACAGGGTCGTGGAACCAGCTCTGGTTAATCATTTACAACAACGGCGTCTGACTGACTCTGAAATAGACGACATTGCACACAGTGCCACCGGAAGCGTGATGGCACTGTGGCAATTTTATCAGGAACTGTTGCCAGAGCATGAGTTTACCCCCAGGGATCTGACGGATATATGCAGTTGGGTGGGCTGGTATCTTGATCGTTCGTTATCCGCAGGTGACCGTGTTAACTGCAAACAAGTGCACGGTTTGATCCAACAAAGTTTTCGGGATGTACTGGGCCCCGAAATCAGCGAGGCTCATCAGGATGCCCTGTCGGCACTGAATATCTGGTTTGCTGCCCGTTATAAGACGGACAACACCCTGAGAGACAAAGTGCATAACTATACCCTGCCCGATATTCAGCAAACCTTCAGAGCAGTCACCCAAAAAAACCAACCTGACTTTGATACCTCCGGCTCAGCCGTCTGTGAACTGGTACAACAGATTGGACAGGATTTAAGTCGCGCTCAGCAGGCTTATCATCACGACAGAAAACACGGCGGAAGACAGGCGACACTGATTGAAGGCCCGGCTGGGCGGGGTAAGGATGTTACGCTGGACCTGATGATTAAAAGTGTCAGGCTGGAGGCTCAGAAACGGCATGAATTGATGCCAGAAGTCTTTTACCTGAATGCCTGCGATTGCTCCTGGGACGAAGTGCGTGAAGCAATCCAGAAGGCAAAACTCGAAGGTGGGATCGTGGTGATTTCAGAAATGAACCTGATCGACAGCCAACATCTGGAAGGTGAGTTAAACGATATTCTGGCCGGTGACGCCCATCCGGGTTTTCATCTGTTTGCCACCATCAACCCACCGGAATACAGCGGACGAAAACCCTTATCACCGGCACTGAAAGGACGTTTTCGACATTTGCCGATCCGGCAGTACAACCCGACAGAGTTGCAGGCCATTGCTGAGAAAATATTGCCAGAGAGCCCGGAAGGGAAAAACGTGGCTAAACAGCTGAGCCAGCTGCATTGTCAATTAAGGGATCAGCTAGAAAAGCAAAACCTGGCGTTGCGACCCACCAGTGGTGATTTACAGGATGTGGTCGGAGCCGTCGTGAGAGGAAACGATTTTAGCAAAGAAAGCCTTCACCAATGTTTCAATCAGCACTATTGGCTGTATCTGATGGCCGCCAAAACATCGCTGGAGAAACTGCCTGGGTCATCGGCTCCTGCCGAAGGTACAGGAGAGTTTAATGCTGAACTGTGCCGTTGGTTGAACCAAACGGTATCGAGCATGGATCGTCCGTGGTTGATACGACGCAGTAACCTCGACGGTATTGATGAAAAAAACCATGAAATTCATATTAAAGATCGTCCGGATAAAGAGGCAGCCAAAGCGGAAATCATCAAGAGAGTGGCCCAGGCCCAGTGGCGGTCATCCGGTCTTTCCCTGCAACCGGATAAGTCGGACGGTATTATCACCGAGGCTCTGTACCGACACTGGCAGCAATGCTGGTTTGCTCATAGGTTTGGCAAGATCGGTGTGGACGCTAGTAGTGTCTTTCCCATGACAGAAGAACAGCAACAAACACTGAAATTATCAGTCAACCAGCCTTACCTTAATGAGGCTGATAAGCAGATAGAGGCGTGGAAAGGCCATGAAGTTCGATGTTGGTCTGCGTTCTGGGATCAGTTAAGTGATGTACCGAACCATTTGCTTGATGATTTTATTAACGAAGCATCCGCTACCAGCCGTGATAAGCCTCCTGAACAATACCAGCCACAGCCTATGAATGAGGCAAAAGCGTTGACTGCTGGTAATGATAAGGCTCCTGAACAATACCAGCCACAGCCTATGAATGAAGCGAAAGCGTTGACTGCTGGTAGTGATAAGGCTCCTGAACAATACCAGCCACAGCCTATGAATGAAGCGAAAATATTGACTGCTGGTAGTGATAAGGCTCCTGAAAAATACAATCCACAAGACTACGAAAAACAGATTCCGGCATTGGACCGGTCAACGAACTATCAGAAGCAGGCTAAACGACGAGTTGACGAGCATATCCTTTTTAAGTTGCCTGACCATGGTTCCGGGATTTATCGGTGGTGGGCAAAGGATATTTATGTGACTGCTCAGGGCGACATCAAAAAGATCAATATTAGTCATATGTCCTTGCAGGGAGCCGAAGTCCTCATACCCGCCCGGTTACCAAAACATGACCAGAAAGTGATATTAGCCAAAGACCAAACGCTGGCGACCTTTGACTGGCAACCACACTGGAGGTTGGATAATGGTCGATATCCGTTACCGAACCTGAAGAAAGATGAGCGTATTGTATCTATGCGTGTAGTACCCGATTTTCGGTTTTCCCTGTTCAGGGACCCGTATACCGGGCTTCACTCGCTGCAGCTGCATGAGCCCACAGCCAGCAATATCAAGTTTGCCTACGTCGTAGAACGCATAAAACCGGGCAAAAAAATACGAGCCCGGCCAGAACCATCAACACGGTTTGACGCTCGCTGTTCAGAAGATATAAAAGAACTACTGAACGAAATGTTTAAGCACATTGATCATCAACCCTCCGAAATACAGGAGCCTTTGCGGAAAATAAAAAATGCCCAAAACACGTGGCAACGCATTGAGGCGATCACGGACTACTGTGAAGGTTTTTCCGGTGATACCATGCCGGAGCCCCATCAACCTTTCTTTCAATTCCTCATCACACAGCGGCAAGGGAGGTGTCGTCATCGTGTGCCTGTTTTTGTGGTTTTGTGTCGTTATTTCGGGATTCCCTGTCGGCAAATTTCTAACCGTGTTCACGCCTTTGCAGAGTATTCATTGGATGGCGGCCAAAACTGGGAGCCTGTGGATTTGGGCGGGGCGCCTGTCAAGTCAACAGAAATCCTGCCTGACTTCCAGGACACCAGACAGGTCAGTGTTTCTGGCGCTGAGCTGAAGAAGACCGGGGAACTCTTTAAAGGTCTCCTGAAAGTTACTGATTCAACGCAGCAGCAAGCTCTGGCTGAAGCCTGTGGCATGAGCGTTGAGGAACTGAGCAAAACGTTTGAGACAAACAGTGCACTGCCAACTATAAGTCTAAGCACGTGCAAGTTGGTGGATAAACTTTGGAGGAGAGGAGATCTCACCGGATTTTCCATGGGCGTCTCAATGTTACTGGAGAAAGAAATATTGAGTGCTGAAGACACCGAAATGATCGGTTCTTCTGAGTATGACAGCTTATATAATCCGATGGTGAAAGCCATCAGAAAAATAGTGCACAACGGTGGTAAAGACCGGGTCATTGAACAGCTCAAGTTACTCCATGCAAAAGTCATTGATCAGGCCGGAGTAAAAACCCCTCGCGATTGGTTGCGTGTAATGATCAATGTACTGTTTTTTTGTGACTGGACTAACCTTCCGCTCGTTAGCTTTGCCGATAAAGTCATGAGTCTGGATTGGCTGGATCCAATACCGGACTACGACAGAAATCTTATTAGCGCCGATGAACATCACAAGCTGCTGGTGCGTCTGGAAAGCATCGGTCAATTGAAGGTCAGGGCCGGTAACTGCCTGAAAAAGTGGTATAAGCAGTTTTTATCCAGAGAAAAAAATAGCAAGGTATGGCGGTCGGCTTATGAACGTATTCAAAAGGACAGTGATCCCTTTTCCGTCACCCATTGCCATGATGGGTTTTCGTCGTCCTTCGAAGAGGCTATAGCCTGCACATCAATAGTGAACGCCTGGACAGACGTACCTCAGGGTATTCCGAATATCGAACGAATGCTGGCGCACCATCCTGCATTTGTGCAGTTCAGCTCGGGCAAGGCGAACCAGCGTCCGGTGATAGTTCTGGGGAATCTTCCCTTGGACTCCGAAGTGATTACTAAAAAGGCCGAAGTCCTGTTTCAACAAAAAGTTAAGAGCAATCCTTACTTGAAGCAATTATCGGAACAAGAAAAATCACATCCCCTTTTCGATGATTTAAGGAAGCAAAGCAAAGCCGCTCTCTTGCAGGCCTTCAGTCATTACCTGTATGGAGTGACGCACTCAAAAGGCGGCGGCTTAACGTATTGTTGGCTCAAAGCCGACATAAAGCAGGCCTCGGAGGCAGAAAGCTACGGTGCTCATGATCCATCTTCACCAGAAGAACTGTATGCCATGATGTCTGCAATCGACAGCTCTGACGAGCTTCATGAATCTGTCCAGAATACTTACTTACGACAGGTGCACAATGCCAATAATGGTCTGGTGCTCAAATCCAATGAGCTGATAAACATTGCCCGTGAGTTTTTGAGCACCGTGAATTTGGATTCGCTGTGTGACTCATTGGTATTTGCCCCGAGAACGCACAAACCAATGAATCTGCACCCGGGAGGACAAAAAAGGTAACCCTGCAAACGGAACTTCCATCCTGCCTGAAGGTCATAGCACTAAACAATTTCAATGCAGTTCTTCAGATAACAGGAGAGACATTGGCTATGGATGGTCAGATTGGTGGGAACATAAACAACCCCATTGTTAAGCTTGGTGTGCCTGATAGTAACGTGCCAGCCGAGCGAGCAAGTCTGGATTTATCGAAGGCAAAGCAGGTAGAAGCCTGCTCTGAAGTCATGTCCAACCTGAAGATATCGCCATCTTCAGTGGCGCCCTCTGGTGAAGAAAGAACTGTATCCTCAACGAACACCTCCTGCCAAAAGTCATCTCATGCCTTCGATTTCCGTTTTGTCGCCAGTGATGATGAGGTTCGAAAACTTTTGGTGGCGCAGACCTGCGATGAACATCAGGATGTCGCTGTTATTTCCCACCCCGATGACCTCTCACAGGCTAACCTGGTGAGCCGGTTGAGTATTTCCGAACAAGGTCGCCATACGCTGAGTTCAGGCAAGCTGTTTGAAGGCTTACAGCCATTGACCCTGGTGATCGATATCCGAAAGCTTACCAGCGAGGAGCTGCCGAAATTTAACGATTTGCTGGATCCCGATAACCCTTGCCTGTACGACAGAGTCAGCCATGAAAAACGCCCCCTGGGCAAGCATGTTTCGCTGTTGGTTTTGGCAGACCCCGAACAGCTGGCATTGGTTGGCCAGTCTGACGATGCCCCTGGTGCTGATTTCTGGCGGCGGATTAATCGACCGGGCAATACCTGGCAGTTCAAAGAAACTGGCAACACCCCATCGGGCATCGACAAGGTTGCGCCGTTACTGGCTGAACTCCCCCCTGCCGAAAGTGCTATGGACGACGACAATACCCTTGTTATTGACTGCCACTTGCACAGTAATTGGCGACATTTGTTGTTGGGCGGCCCCGGTGTGGACCAACAAGGGCGAATCCAGCACATACCCGGCAGGCTTGAGACATTGCGAGCCGGACAACGGGTAGTTTTGAAAGGAGCCGACTGGAAAGACCTGGCCTTTGAACAGACGATCCGACAAATGCTGGCGCACCAGTGTTTTGAGAGCAATGGCAAAGTCTGCCAGTTACCCGACGATGTTCAGTTTTATCGGATGCCGGTAAGGAATGACGAGCTTCGTTCACTGTTCCAAAGTCTGTCTAAAGAGCCTGCATCACAAAATCCGATTATCATCAACCAGAGTAATATCAGCCAATGGCTGAATACCATTGCCATTACCCCGGAAGGCTATGCAGTCCCTAACACCAGCCTGTTGGAACAGGTTCGGGCGGGTGGTGTCGTCACCGTAACCTCTCCCCTCTCTGAGGCTCTCTGGTTTCGTTTGTTGGGATCGTTGCAAACCATTCGCAAGACGACCGGTCTGGAACCCCGACTTCAGGTAGCTCATTCAAAACAGCAGCCCCAAGCCCTGGAATTGACAGAAAACGATACGGCTCCTCTGCCCAACGTGAGAGTTCATTCTGCTTTTGATGCAGTGACTTATCGGCAACATGCTCAGGCCAGTCATTGGGTAAATAGTCACCCACAGGCACCTCTGGTCATTCAGGTCAATGACCAGACCAGCTTCAGCCAGCTATTTGATAATATCCATATCACCTCGGAACAAAAGGCTCATTTTGGACAATGTCAGAGTAAGTTGCAGGAGGCATTAACTGCGGGTGAGCCGGTGGTCTTCCGGGGGCTGGAAACGAATCCACCCCTTCAGCAGCTTCTGGAACCCCTGGCTGTCGGGCAACCGCTGTTGGTGAACGGCCATTTGCAGGCCTACCCACAGGCTGATGTGACAATACTCTGGCCTGAGTCGGTGAAAAGTACATCGTCCCTATTCAATTCGTTGGTTGCTACGGGTAAGCCGTGTCCCGACGTCGATCTCTGGGCTATCAATGCCGACAGATATCACATCCCCCGTGCTGAGCTGCCTGAACAAGTGCTTGATAAGCTTTACAACGCCTTTAAAACCGTACCTGCCCACCTCTGTAACCCTCTGCCTGAAATCACCCAGGAGTTGTTAAATAGCCTGATACTGGCTGCCCGGCAGGCACAGCAGTTGGATCAGTCGCCACAGCTTTTACCCCGCCATTGGCGCAAAGCCATCAATAGCACCATTACCCATGGCACCCGTCAGCATCCGACGGTAAGGGATTTTATGAAAGTGGCTTGTTGGCGGTTATTGCCGGATGCTGATAAAAAGCCAGATGCTCATAAAAAGCCGGATGCTGATAAAAAGCCGGATCAAGCCACTTCGGTTGACCCGGATCAATTAACGGCCATCGTTAGCGGTGCTCCCCGGTTGGATAGAGCATTTGTGAAGCAAAACCTGTGGTCACTGGCCAGAGCATGTGACCCGATAGTATTTAATAGAGATTTAGAACTGTCCTATAAAAAACCATTTCTATCGATAGATGAAGACCAAATGTTGGACAGGCTCTGCGCCATAATCGTCGCCCATGGGCCTGACAATCAACGAGAGGCCATGGCGTATCAGTTGAAAGTCGACCCGGCGACAGTAAAAAAGTATCAAATGCTACCCATCAGGCCATCAAGACAGATTAAACGTTTGCAGGATGCACTGGCTTCTGGCTGGCAGTTAATTTTGCCACCAGAGCAAACCCGATCCGATGCTATTCAGGCGCTGGCTACCGATTGTTTTCACATGGCCAAAACAGCGAATTCTAAAACAGAAGGCATTGAACGTATAAAACATCGACTGTCTGAATCACTGCTATTGCAAGACTCTGATGATAAGCCTTTATCAGCACTGGCCGAGGATCTTTATCTCGGAAAGCTCAGTCAGCAGGATCGTGAAAGCCGTCGATTATCCCGACTTCATGAACGGCTTGCAGACTCTCCCGTTATTTTCCTGCAAGGAGAAACCGGCACCGGGAAAAGTTACTTTTCCGCCAAAATGGCAAAGGCTTCAGGACCGGCTACGGTGCTGTCCCTCGGCCCTTCTGATAACGAACAAACCCTGATGAAACGCTGGCAATGGAAAAAACAGGCCGATGGCGACCGTTCTATGAAACAGCAAAACCGCGCGCTGATGGAATGGGCCGAGGCCCGATCCGATAAAGACGGAGAATACCTCACCCTGATTCTGGATGAAGCCAATCTGGCTCAAACCGGCTTACAGGCGTCCCTGAATGGTTTATGGGAACCGAAACCCTGCATCTATGTGGATGGACATCCTGTCCCGGTCAGCGCAAAACATCGGGTAATTCTCACCGGTAACCCGGATCATTACGCCGGACGCCAGCTGGACCCGGCTCTGAAAGGGAAACTGCCCAGGGCTTACTATCCACAGTTAGACGAGGCATTCCTCAGGGACAGGATTGTGGAACCGGCTCTGGTTAATCATTTACAACAACGGAATCTGACGGGTTCTCAACTAAGAGAGTCTGAAATAGACGACATTGCACACAGTGCCACCGGGAGTGTGATGGCACTGTGGCAATTTTATCAGGAACTGTTGCCAGAGCATGAGTTTACCCCCAGGGATTTAACGGATATATGCAGTTGGGTGGGTTGGTATCTTGATCGTTCATTATCCGCAAGTGACCGTGTTGACGACAAACAAGTGCACGGTTTAATCCAACAAAGTTTTCGGGATGTACTGGGCCCTGAAATCAGCGAGACGCATCAGGATGCCCTGACAGCACTGAATATCTGGTTTGCTGCCCGTTATAAGACGGATAACACCCTGAGAGACAGAGTGCATAACCATATCCTGCCTGATATTCAGCAAACCTTCAGCGCAGTCACCAAAGAATTCCAACCTGACTTTGATACCTCCGGCTCAGCCGTCTGTGAACTGGTACAACAGATTGGACAGGATTTAAGCCGCGTCCAGCAGGCTCATCATCACAACAGAAAACACGGCGGAAGACAGGCGACACTGATTGAAGGCCCGGCTGGGCGGGGTAAGGATGTCACGCTGGACCTGATGATTAAAAGTGTCAGAAAAGAGGCTGGGAAACGGCATGAATTGATGCCGGAAGTCTTTTACCTGAATGCCTGCGATTGCTCTTGGGACGAAGTGCGTGAAGCAATCCAGAAGGCAAAACTCGAAGGCGGCATCGTGGTGATTTCAGAAATGAACCTGATCGACAGCCAGCATCTGGAAGGTGAGTTAAACGATATTCTGGCCGGTGACGCCCATCCGGGTTTTCATCTGTTTGCCACCGTCAACCCACCGGAATACAGCGGACGAAAACCCTTATCACCGGCACTGAAAGGACGTTTTCGACATTTGCCGATCCGGCAGTACAACCCGACAGAGTTGCAGGCCATTGCTGAGAAAATATTGCCAGAGAGCCCGGAGGGAAAAACCACGGCTAAACAGCTGACCCGGCTGCATTGTCAATTAAGGGATAAGCTAGAAAAGCAAAACCTGCCGTTGCGGCTCACCAGTGGTGATTTACAGGATTTGGTCAGAGCCATCGTGAGAGGAGATGATTTTAGTAAAAAAAGCCTTAGCCAAAAAAGCCTTAGCCAAAAAAGCCTTAGCCAAAAAAGCCTTAGCCAAAAAAGCCTTCATCAATGTTTCAATCAGCATTACCGGCTGTATTTGATGGCCGCCCAAACATCGCTGAAGAATCTGCCCAAGTCATCGGCTTTTGTCGAAGGTACAGGAGAGTTTAATGCTGAACTGTGCCGTTGGTTAAACGAAACATCGAGCATGGATCGTCCATGGTTGATAAGACGCAGCGATCGCAACAGTACCGATGAAAAACGCCATGAAATTTGCTTTAAGGACCAGCTGAGTCCAGAGGAAATCAAAGCAGAAATAATCAAAAGGGTGGCCCAGACTCAATGGCAGTCATCTGGCCTTTCCCTGCAACCGGATGAGTCGGACGGTATTATCACCGGGGGACTGTACCGGTACTGGCAGCAATGCTGGTTTACTCATAGTTTTGGCAAGACCGGTGTGGACGCTAATAGCGTCTTTCCCATGACGGAAGAACAGCAACAAACACTGAAATTATCGGTTAACCGGCCTTACCTTAATGAGGCTGATAAGCAGATAGAGGCGTGGAAAGGCCGTGAAGTTCGATGTTGGTCTGCGTTCTGGGATCAGTTAAGTGATGTACCGAACCATTTGCTTGACGATTTTATTAACGAAGCATCCGCTACCAGCCGTGATAAGGCTCCTGAACAATACCAGCCACAGCCTATGAATGAAGCGAAAGCGTTGACTGCTGGTAATGATAAGGCTCCTGAACACTACAAGCCGCAGCCTATGAATGAAGCGAAAGCGTTGACTGCTGGTAATGATAAGGCTCCTGAACAATACCAGCCGCAGCCTATGAATGAAGCGAAAGCGTTGACTGCTGGTAATGATAAGGCTCCTGAACAATACCAGCCGCAGCCTATGAATGAAGCGAAAGCGCTGACTGCTGGCAATGATAAGGCTCCTGAACACTTCGAGCCACAGCCTATGAATGAAGCGAAAGCGTTAACTTCTTATGGTGATAAGGCTCCTGAACAATACAAGCCACAGCCTATGAATAAAGCGTTAACGGCTGGTAGTGATAAGGCTCCTGAAAAATACAATCCACAAGACTACGAAAAACAGATTCCGGCATTGGACCGGTCAACGAACTATCAGAAGCAGGCTAAACGACGAGTTGACGAGCATATCCTTTTTAAGTTGCCTGACCATCCTTCCGGGATTTATCGGTGGTGGGCAAAGGATATTTATGTGACTGCTCAGGGCAACATCAAAGAGATCAATATTAGTCGTATGTCCATGCAGGGAACCGAAGTCCTTATACCTGCCCGGTTACCAAAACATGACCAGGAAGTGACATTAGCCAAAGACCAAACGCTGGCGACCTTTGACTGGCAACCGGACTGGAGATTGGATAATGGTCGATATTCGTTACCGAGCCTGACGCGAGAAGACCGTATTATGGCTATGCGCTTAAAACCCGATGTTCCATATTCTCTGTTCAGGGACCCACATACCGGGCTTCACTCACTGCAGCTGCATGAGCCCACAGCCAGAAATATCAAGATTGCCTACGTCGTAGAACACATAAAACCGCGCGAAAAAATACGAGCCCGGCCAGAACCATCATCACGGTTTGACGCCCGCTGTTCAGAAGATATGAAAAAACTACTGAACGAAATGTTTAACAAGATTGATGATCAACCCTCCGAAATACAGGAGCCTCTGCGGAAAATAAAAAATGCCCAAAACACGCGGCAACGCATTGAGGCGATCACGGACTATTGTGAAGGGTTTTCCGGTGATGCCATGCCGAACCCCAATAAACCTTTCTTTCAATTCCTCATCACACAGCGACAAGGGAGGTGTCGTCATCGTGTGCCTGTTTTTGTGGTTTTGTGTCGTTATTTCGGAATTCCCTGTCGGAAAATTTCTAACCGTGTTCACACCTTTGCAGAGTATTCATTGAATGGCGGCCAAAGCTGGGAGCCTGTGGATTTGGGCGGGGCGCCTGTCCAGTCAACAAAAACCCTGCCTGACTTCCAGGACACCAGACAGGTCAGTGTTTCTGGCGCTGAGTTGAAGAAGACCGGTGAACTCTTTAAAGGTCTCCTGAAAGATATTGATTCAACGCAGCAGCAAGCTCTGGCTGAAGCCTGTGGCATGAGCGTTGAGGAACTGAGCAAAACGCTCGAGACAAACAGTGCACTGCCAACTATAAGTCTAAGCACCTGCGAGCTGGTAAAGACCCTTTGGAAGAGAGGGGATCTCACCGGATTTTCCATGGGCGTCTCAGCGTTATTGGAGAAAGAAGTATTGAGCGCTGAAGACACCGAAATGATCGGTTCTCCTGAGTATGACTCCGTATATGATCCGATGGCGGGAGCCATCAGAAAAATAGTGTGCAACGGTGGTAAAGACCAGGTCATTGAACAGCTCAAGTTACTCCATGCAAAAGTCATTGATCAGGCCGGAGTAAAAACCCCTCGCGATTGGTTGCGTGTAATGATCAATGTACTGGATTTTTGTGACTGGGCTAACCCTCCGCTCGTTGGCTTTGCCGTTAAAGTCATGGGTCTGGATTGGCTGGATCCAATACCGGACTACGACCGCACTCTTATGAGCGCCGATAAACATCACGAGCTGCTGGTGAAACTGGAAAGCATTGATCAATTAAAGGTCAGGGCCGGTCACTGCCTGAAAAAGTGGTATAAGCAGTTATTATCCAGAGAAAAAAATAGCAAGGTATGGCGGTCGGCTTATGAACGTCTCCAAAAGGACAGTGATCCCTTTTCCATCACCCATTGCCATGGCGGGTTTTCGTCATCCTTTGAAAAGGAAATAGCCTGCACATCGATAGAGAACACCTGGACAGACGTACCTCAGGGTATCCCGAATATCGAACGGATGCTGGCGCGCCATCCCGCATTTGTGCAGTTAAGCTCAGGCAAGACGAACCAGCGTCCGGTGATAGTTCTGGGAAATCTTCCCTTGAACTCCGAAGTCATTACTAAAAAGGCCGAAGCCCTGTTCCAACAAAAAGTTGAGAGCAGTCCTTACTTGAAGCAATTATCGGAAAAAGCAAAATCAAATCCCTTTTTGGTTCCAAGGGAGGAGGAACACGTTTTGTATCATTTAAAGGAGCAATGCAAGGCCGCTCTTTTGCAGGTCTTCAGTCATTACCTGTATGGAGTGACGCACTCAAAAGGCGGCAGCTTAACGTATTGTTGGCTCAACGCTCACATAAGTAAGGCCTCGAAGGTAGAAAGCTATGGTGCTCATGATCCATCTTCACCAGAAGAGTTGTATGCCATGATGTCTGAAATCGACAGCTCTGAGGAGCTTCAAAAATCTGTCCGGAGCACTTACTTACGACAGGCGCACAATGCCAATAATGGTCTGGTGCTCAAATCCAGGGAGCTGATAAACATTGCCCATGAGTTTTTGAGCACCGTAAATTTGAATTCGCTGTGTGACTCATTGGTAATCGATGAGCGAGGCGCAGTGACATGACTCATATGCGCTACGGTGTAATAGGCGGAAAACCGTCAATGTGCTACAGTGTAATTACCTTGTAACACATAAGGACACAACCATGAGTGAAGCAACTTTTACCTTCCGGGTTGATAACGCTTTGAAAAGCCAGTTTGCCCAAGCGGCCAAATCTCGTGATCGTAGTGGGGCGCAACTTCTCCGTGACTTCATGCGGGATTTTGTACGGCAGCAGCAGGAAGCAGCAGAGCATGACGCATGGTTTCGGCGCGAAGTTCAGGCAGGCATAGATTCGGCCAATGCGGGCGAGCTAATAGTCGCTGAGGACGTGGAAGCCGAAGCTGCCGCATGGCGAGCAGAAACGCAGCGCAAACTATTAGGCTCTGGCTCGTGAGGCTGGTCTGGACCAAACCGGCCAGCCTCGACCGAAAAGATATCCGGGAATACATCGCCCAGGATAACCCGGCCGCTGCCCTCGCCCTCGATGAGTTGATATCGGAAAAGGCTTCGCGGCTGGTCAATCACCCTGACCTTGGTCGCCCTGGGCGTGTTGCGGGAACGCGAGAGCTGATTGCGCACCAGAACTACATTTTGATTTACGACATAACACAAGACTTGGTGCGCGTGCTGCGTGTTCTCCACACTGCTCGACAGTGGCCGTCAACCCGTACATGATAAGAAACCGTCTATTCGCTTTTCCTTGGTATTTCTGCACTTGACGCAGGTATTACTGCCATAGAGCGTTTCCCCGATTTATGAAATTTGCACGATAGTAGTGTCTGAAAAAACGACCATTTTTTCAAACTGTCCTTCTCTTGTAGAGTACCAAGTCAGACCCCTTGGAAAGTAGTATGAATTCGCCGTTCCCCCTCGTTCCCACGCACAGCATGGGAACGAGGGGGTGTACGGATATCAGAGCTTGGTTGCACTGGTCATAGAACTTTCTTCCTGTCTGAAGGTCATAGCACTAAACAATTTCAATGCAGTCCTTCAGATAACAGGAGAGAGATTGGCTATGGATGGTCGGATTGATGGGAAGATAAACAAACCCATTGTTGAGCATGGTGTGCCAGCCAAGCGAGCAAGGCTGGTTTTATCGCCAAATGGGGAGGTAAAGCAGGTAGAAGCCTTCTCTCAAGCGGTGTCCAAACTGAAAATATCGCCACCCTCAGTAACCCCCCTTGGTAAAACAAGAACCGTATCCTCAACGGACACCCCGTGCCAAAAGTCACCACGTGCCTTCGATTTTCGTTTTGTCGCCAGTGATGATGAGGTTCGACAGCTTTTGGCTGACCAGACTGGCGATGGCCATCAGGATGTCACGGTTATTTCCCACCCCGATGACCTCTCACAGGCCAACCTGGTAAGCCGGTTAAGTATTTCCGAACAGGGTCGCCATACGCTGAGTTCAGGCAAGCTGTTTGAAGGCTCACAGCCATTGACCCTGGTGATGGATATCCGCAAGCTTACCAGCGAGGAGCTGCCGAAATTTAACGATCTGCTGGACCCGGATAATCCCTGTTTGTACGACAGAGTCAGGCATGAGAAACGCCCTCTGGGCGAGCATGTTTCGCTGTTGGTTTTGGCAGCCCCCGAACAGCTGACTTCGGTTGGCCAGCATGACGATGCTCCCGGTGCTGATTTCTGGCGGCGGATTAATCGACCGGGTAATACCTGGCAGTTTGACCCACAGACCAGCAATGCCTCGTCAATGGATATTGACAAGGTTCCACCATTACTGGCTGAGCTCCCCCCTGCCGAAAGTGCTATGGACGACGACACTACCGTTGTTATTGACTGCCACTTGCACAGCAACTGGCGACAGCTGTTGTTGGGTGGTCCCGGTGTGGATCAACAGGGGCGAATTCAGCACATACCCGGCAGGCTTGAGTCATTGCGAGCTGGACAGCGGGTGATTTTGAAAGGAGCCGACTGGCAGGATCTGACCTTTGAACAAACGATCCGACAGATGCTGGCGCAAAGGTGCTTTGAGAGCAATGGCAAAGTCTGCCAGTTACCCGACGATGTTCAGTTTTATCAGATGCCGATAGAGAAGGATGAGCTTCATTCTTTGTTCCAAAACCTGTCTGATTCCAATGAGAAAGGACTTTCCAGTAATGCAGCCGGAAACCCGATCATCATCAACCAGAGTAATATCAGCCAATGGCTGAATACCATTGCCATTACCCCGGAAGGCTATGCAATCCCTAACACCAGCCTGTTGGGACAGGTTCGGGCGGGCGGTGTCGTCACCGTAACTTCGCCCCTCTCTGAGCCACTCTGGTTTCGTTTGTTGGGTTCATTGCAAACGATTCGCGAGACGACCGGTCTGGAGCCCCAACTTCTGGTCGCTCATTCAAAACAGCAGCCGGAATCCCTGGGATTGGCAGAAAACGATACGCACCCTTTGTCCAACGTTAGAACTCACTCTGCTTTTAATGCAGTGACTTATCAGCAACATGCCGAGGCCAGTCATTGGGTGAATAGTTGGGTAAAGAGTTGGGTAAAGAGTCACCCAGAGGCACCTCTGGTCATTCAGGTCAATGACCAAACCAGCTTCAGCCAGCTATTTGATAATATCCATATCACCTCGGAACAAAAGGCTCGTTTTGGACGACGTGAAAGTAAGTTGCAGGAGGCATTAACTGCGGGTAAGCCGGTGGTCTTCCGGGGGCTGGAAACGAATCCAACCCTTCAGCAGCTTCTGGAACCTCTGGTTGTCGGGCAGCTTCTATCGGTGAACGGCCATTTGCAGGCCTACCCAAAGGCTCAGGTCACAATACTCTGGCCTGAGTCTGCGAAAAGCCCATCGACCCTATTCAATTCGTTGGTTGCCACAGGTGAGCCGTGTCCCGACGTCGATCTCTGGGAGATCAATGCAGGTAAGCATGAACTCTCCCGTGCTGAACTGCCAGAGCAAGCGCTTAATAAGCTTTACGAAGCCTTTGAAACCGTCCCTGGCAGCCTGTGTAGCCCCTTGCCCAAAATGACCGAAGCCTTGTTGAATCAATTGATACTGGCTGCCCGGCGGGCACAGCAGGAGGACAAGTCTCTGCAGCTTTTACCCCGCCACTGGCGCAAGGCTATCAATAGCGTCATTACCCATGGCACCCGCCAGCATCCAACCGTGCGGGATTTTATGAAAGTGGCCTGTTGGCATTTATTGCCGGATGCTTATAAAGAGCCGGATGCTTATAAAGAGCCGGATGCTTATAAAGAGCCGGATCAAGCCGCCTGGGTTGACCCGGATCAATTAACGGCCATCGTTAACGGGACTCCACGGCTGGATAGAGCATTTGTGAAGCAGAACCTGTGGCCATTGGCCAGAGCATGTGACCCGACAGTATTTAATGGAGATTTACAACTGTCCTATGAAAAACCACTTCTATCGATGGATGAAGTCAAAATTCTGGACAGGCTCTGTGCCATGATCGTGGCCCATGGACCTGACAATCAACGACAGGCCATGGCGTATCAGTTGAAAGTCGGTCCGGCGGCAGTAAAAAAGTATCAAATGTTACCCATCAGGCCATCAAGACAGATTAAACGTTTGCAAGATGCACTGGCTTCTGGCTGGCAGTTAGTTTTGCCATCAGGACAGACCCGATCCGATACCCTTCACGCGCTGGCCAGCGATTGTTTTCAAATGACCAGAACAGCAAAGTCTAAAACAGAAGGCATTGAACGTATAAAACATCGACTGTCTGAATCACTGGTATTGCAAGGCTCTGATGATAAGCCTTTAGCTGATAATAAGCCTTTAGCTGATAATAAGCCTTTAGCTGATAATAAGCCTTTAGCTGATAATAAGCCTTTAGCTGATAATAAGCCTTTAGCTGATAATAAGCCTTTAGCTGATAATAAGCCCTGGTCAGCACTGGCTGAGGATCTTTATCACGGTAAGATCAATCAGCAGGATCGTGAAAGCCGCCGATTATCCCGACTCCATGACCGGCTTGCAGACTCTCCGGTTATTTTCCTGCAGGGGGAAACCGGCACCGGGAAAAGTTACTTTTCCGCCAAAATGGCGAAAGCTTCAGGACCGGCTACGGTGCTGTCCCTTGGCCCTTCTGACAGCGAACAAACCCTGATGAAACGCTGGCAATGGAAAAAAGAGGCCGATGGCGACCGCTCTATGATGCAGCAAAACCGGATGCTGATGAAATGGGCCGGAGCTCGATCCGATAAAGACGGTGAATACCTCACGCTGGTGCTGGATGAAGCCAACCTGGCCCAAACCGGTTTACTGGCGTCCCTGAAGGGTTTATGGGAACCGGAACCCTGCATCTATGTGGATGGTCATCCTGTCCCGGTCAGCGCAAAACACCGGGTAATTCTTACCGGTAACCCGGATGATTACGCCGGACGCCAGCTGGACCCGGCCCTGAAAGAGAAACTGCCCAAGGCTTACTACCCAAAGTTAGACGAGGCATTCCTCAGGGACAGAATTGTGGAACCGGCCTTGGTCAATCATTTACAACAACAGCAGCTGACGGGTTCTCAACTAAGAGAGTCTGAAATAGACGACATTGCACACAGTGCCACCGGAAGCGTGATGGCACTCTGGCAATTTTATCAGGAACTGTTGCCAGAGCATGAGTTTACTCCCAGGGATCTGACGGATATATGCAGTTGGGTGGGCTGGTATCTTGATCGTTCGTTATCCGCAAGTGACCGTGTTGACTGCAAACAAGTGCGCGGTTTAATCCAACAAAGTTTTCGGGATGTATTGGGCCCCGAAATCAGCGAGGCTCATCAGGATGCCCTGTCGGCACTGAATATCTGGTTTGCTGCCCGTTATGAGACGGACAACACCCTGAGAGACAAAGTGCATAACTATACCCTGCCCGATATTCAGGAGAGCTTCAGAGCAGTCACCCAAAAAAACCAACCTGACTTTGATACCTCCGGCTCAGCCGTCTGTGAACTGGTACAACAGATTGGACAGGATTTAAGCCGCGCTCAGCAGGCTTATCATCACGACAGAAAACACGGCGGAAGACAGGCGACACTGATTGAAGGCCCCGCCGGGCGGGGTAAGGATGCCACGCTGAACCTGATGATCGACAGTGTTAGACAGCAGGCTACGGCGCGGCAAGAATCCATGCCGGAAGTCTATCTCCTGAATGCCTGTGATTGCTCTTGGGAAGAAGTGTGTAAAACGATCCAGAAGGCAAAACTCGAAGGCGGGATCGTGGTGATTTCAGAAATGAACCTGATCGACAGCCAGCATCTGGAAGGCGAGTTAAACGATATTCTGGCCGGTGACGCCCATCCGGGTTTTCACCTGTTTGCCACCATCAACCCACCCCAGTACAGCGGACGAAAACCCTTATCACCGGCACTGAAAGGACGTTTTCGACATTTGCCGATCCGGCAGTACAACCCGACAGAGTTGCAGGCCATTGCTGAGAAAATGTTGCCAGAGTCCCCGGAGGGGAAAGACGTGGCTAAACAGCTGACCCAGCTGCATTGTCAATTGAGGGATCAGCTAGAAAAGCAAAAACTGCCGTTGCGGCCCACCAGTGGTAATTTACAGGATGTGGCCAGAGCCGTCGTGAGAGGAGGCGATTTTGGCCAGGAAAGCCTTCTTCAATGTTTCAATCAGCACTACCGGCTGTATTTGATGGCCGCCAAAACATCGTTGGAGGAACTGCCCGGGTCATCGGCTCCTGCCGTAGATAGAGGAGCATTTGAGCCTGAACTGTGCTGTTGGTTCAACAAAACACCAGGCGTGGACCGTCCGTGGTTGATACGACGCAGTGATAGCAACAGTACCGATGAAAAACACCATGAAATTTGCTTTAAGGATCAGC
Organism: Endozoicomonas sp. 4G; assembly: GCF_023822025.1. Taxonomy (NCBI): domain Bacteria; kingdom Pseudomonadati; phylum Pseudomonadota; class Gammaproteobacteria; order Oceanospirillales; family Endozoicomonadaceae; genus Endozoicomonas; species Endozoicomonas sp. 4G. Next base: position 2,764,253 of record NZ_CP082909.1, read on the forward strand.
TGAGTCCAAAGGAAGCCAAAGCAGAAATAATCAAAAGGGTGGCCCAGGTCCAATGGCAGTCATCCGGTCTTTCCCTGAAACCGGATAAATCGGACGATATTCTCACCGGGGGACTGTACCGATACTGGCAGCAATGCTGGTTTGCTCATAGGTTTGGCAAGACGGGCGTGGACGCTAATAGCGTCTTTCCCATGACGGAAGAACAGCAACAAACGATGCAATTATCGGCTAACCGGCCTTACCTTCATGAGGCTGATCGGCAGATAAGCGCATGGCACGCCAATGGGGCTCCATTGTGGACTGAGTTTTGGCGTCAGCTCAGTGACGTGCCAGAGCATCTGGTTGACGATTTTATTAACGAAGCATCCACTACCAGCAGTGATAAGGCTCCTGAATCATGCGAGCCACAGCCTATGGATGAAGCGAAAGCGTTGGCTACTGGTAGTGATAAGGCTCCTGAACCATACAAGCCACAGCCTACGGATAAAGCGTTGACTGCTGGTAGTGATAAGGCTCCCGAAAAATACAATCCACAAGACCACGAAAAAGAGGCTCCGGCATTGGATCGGTTAACGAGCTATCAGCATCAGGCTGTATCACAAATTGACGATCATATCCTTTTTAAGTTGCCTGGCCATTTTCCCGGGATTTATCGCTGGTGGGCAAAGGATATTTTTGTGACACCTGAGGGCCAGATCAAAGAGATCGATATTAGTCATCTGTCCATGCAGGGAACCGAAGTCCTTATACCAGCCCGGTTACCAGAACATGGTCAGGTAGTGACATTAGCGGAAGACCAAACGCTGGCGACCCTTGACTGGCAACCCCACTGGCAATTGGATAATGGTCGATATTCGTTGCCGTCCCTGAATAAAGAGCAGCGTATTACGGCTATGCGTTTAGTACCCGATGTTCGGTCTTCCGTGTTCAGGGACCGGCATACCGGGCTTCACTCACTGCAGCTGCATGAGCCCACAGCCGGAGATATCAAGTTTGTCTACGTCGTAGAAAACATAAAACCGGGCCAAAAAATACGAGCCCGGCCAGAACCATCAACACGGTTTGACGCCCGCTGTTCAGAAGATATGAAAGAATTACTGAACCCAATGTTTGCAAACATTAGCCGTCAACCCTCTGAAATACAGGAGCCTTTGCGGAGAATAAACAACGTCCAAAACACCAGGCTACGCATGGAGGCGATCAGGGACTATTGTAAAGCATTTTCCGGTGATACCATGCCGGATCCCAATCAACCCTTCTTTCAATTCCTCGTTACACGGCGGCAAGGGAGCTGTCGTCATCGTGTGCCTGTTTTTATAGTTTTGTGTCGTTATTTCGGGATTCCCTGTCGGAAAATTTCCAACCATACTCACGCCTTTGCAGAGTGTTCATTGGATGGCGGCCAAACCTGGGAGTCTGTGGATTTGGGCGGGGCACCTGTCAAGGCAATAGAAATCCTGCCTGACTTCCAGGACACCAGGCAGGTCAGTGTTTCTGGCGCTGAGTTGAAGAAGACCGGGGAACTTTTTAAAGGTCTCCTGAAAGGTACTGATTCAATACAGCAGCAAGCTCTGGCTGAAGCCTGTGGCATGAGCGTTGAAGAACTGAGCAAAGCCCTCGAGACAAACAGTGCATTGCCAGCTATAAATCTAAGCACTTGCGAGCTGGTAAAGAGACTTTGGAAGAGAGGGGATCTAACCGGATTTTCCATGGGCGTCTCAATGTTACTGGAGAAAGAAGAATTGAACGCTGAAGACACCGAAATGATCGGCCCTGTGTATGACGGCAGATATGATCTGATAGCGAAAGCCGTCAAACGAATATTGTACCAAGGTGGTAAAGACCAAGTCATTGAACAACTCAAGTTACTCCATTCAAAAGTCATTGACCAGGCCGGAGTAACAACCCCTCGCGATTGGTTGCGTACCATGATCAATACACTGCAAATGTGTGTCCCGACCGCCCCTCCAGTCGATGACTTTGCCAATAAAATTATGAGGCTGGATTGGCTGGATCCAATACCGGACTACCACAACACTATTATGAGCGCCCATGAACATCACGAGCTGCTGGTGAGCCTGGAAAGCATCGATCAATTGAAGGTCAGGGCCGGTCACTGCCTGAAAAAGTGGTATAAGCAGTTTTTATCCAGAGAAAAAAATAACCAGATATGGCGGTTGGCTTATGAACGTATCCAAAAGAACAGTAATCTCTTTTTCATCACCCATTGTCATGGTGGGTTTTCGTCATCCTTTGAAGAGACAATAGCCTGCACATCGATAGAGGACGCCTGGACAGACGTACCCCAGGGTATTCCGAATATCGAACGAATGCTGGCGCATCACCCCGCATTTGTGCAGTCAAGCTCGGGCAAGGCAAACCAGCGTCCGGTGATCATCCTGGGGAAACTGCTCCGGGACTCCGAAGTGATTACTAAAAAGGCCGAAGCCCTGTTCCAACAAAAAGTTGAGAGCAGTCCTTATTTGAAGCAATTATCGGAACAAGAAAAATCACATCCCCTTTTCGATGATTTAAGGAAGCAAAGCAAGGCCGCACTTTTGCAGGCCTTCAGTCATTACCTGTATGGAGTGACGCACTCAAAAGGCGGCGGCTTAACGTATTGTTGGCTCAAAGCTGACATAAAGGCCAGGAAGGCAGAAAGCTACGGTGCTCATGATCCATCTTCACCAGAGGAGTTGTATGCCATGATGTCTGCAATCGACAGCTCTGACGTGCCTCATGAGTCTGTCCGGAATACTTACTTACGACAGGTGCACAATGCCAATAATGGTCTGGTGCTCAAATCCAATGAGATGATAAACATTGCCCGTGAGTTTTTGAGCACCGTGAATTTGAATTCGCTGTGTGACTCATTGGTATTAGCCACGAAAACACACAAACAGACCCTCTCGTCTGCCGACACGAGAGGGCAAAAAAGGTAACTCTCCAAACGGAACTTCCATCCTGCCTGAAGGTCATAGCATTAAACAATTTCAATGCAGTTCTTCAGATAACAGGAGAGAGATTGGCTATGGATGGTCAGATTGATGGGAACGTAAACAAACCCAATCTCGAGCATGGTACTAATGTGCCACCCAAGAGGGTGAGGCTGGATTTACCGCCAAATGGGGAGGCAAAGCAGGTAAAACAGGTAGAAGCCTGCGCTCAAGCAGTGTCCAGCCTGAAACTATCGCCATCCTCAGAGGTGCCCACTGGTAAAACAAGAACCGTATCCTCAACGGACACCCCGTGCCAAAAGTCATCTCATGCCTTCGACTTTCGTTTTGTCGCCAATGATGATGAGGTTCGACAGCTTTTAGCTGACCAGACTGGCGATGGCAATCAGGATGTCACGGTTATTTCCCACCCCGATGACCTCTCACAGGCCAACCTGGTAAGCCGGTTAAGTATTTCCGAACAGGGTCGCCATACGCTGAGTTCAGGCAAACTGTTTGAAGACTCACAGCCATTGACCCTGGTGATGGATATCCGAAAGCTTACCAGCGAGGAACTGCCGAAATTTAACGATCTGCTAGACCCGGATAATCCCTGTTTGTACGACAGAGTCAGCCATGAGAAACGCCCTCTGGGCGAGCATGTTTCGCTGTTAGTTTTGGCAGATCCCAAGCAGCTGGCATCCGTTGGCCAGCATGACAATGCTCCTGGTGCTGATTTCTGGCGGCGGATTAATCGACCGGGCAATACCTGGCAGTTTGATGCACAAACCGACCATGCCCCGTCGATGGATATTGACAAGGTTCCAGCGTTACTGGCTGAACTCCCCCCTGCCGAAAGTGCTATGGACGACGACACTACCGTTGTTATTGACTGCCACTTGCACAGCAATTGGCGACAGCTGTTGTTGGGCAGCCCTGGCGTCGATCAAAAGGGACGAATCCAGCACATACCCGGCAGGCTTGAGACATTGCGAGCCGGGCAACGGGTGATTTTGAAAGGAGCCAACTGGCAAGATCTGGCCTTTGAACAAACGATTCGACAGATGCTGGCGCAGAGGTGCTTTGAGAGCAATGGCAAAGTCTGCCAGTTACCCGACGATGTTCAGTTTTATCAGATGTCGGTAGGGAAGCATGAGCTTCGTTCACTGTTCCAAAGTCTGTCTAAAGAGCCCACATCACAAAACCCGATCATCATCAACCAGAGTAATATCAATCAATGGCTGAATACCATTGCCATTGCCCCGGAAGGCTATGCAGTCCCTAACACCAGTCTGTTGGAACAGGTTCGGGCAGGCGGTGTCGTCACCGTAACTTCTCCCCTCTCTGAGGCACTCTGGTTTCGTTTATTGGGTTCCCTGCAAATTATTGGCAAGACGACCGGCCTGAAACCCCAGCTTCAGGTGGCTCATACAAAACAGCAGCCTGAAGCCCTGGGATTGACAGAAAACGATAAGCATCTGTCTAACGTTAAAGTTCACTCTGCTATTAATGCAGTGACTTATCAGCAACATGCCGAGGCCAGTCATTGGATAAATAGTTGGGAAAATAGTCACCCACAATCACCTCTGGTTATTCAGGTTAATGACCAAACCAGCTTCAGCCAGCTATTTGATAATATCCATATCACCTCGGAACAAAAGGCTCGTTTTGGACGACGTGAGAGTAAGTTGCAGGAGGCATTAACTGCGGGTAAGCCGGTGATCTTCCGGGGGCTGGAAACGAATCCAGCCCTTCAGCAGCTTCTGGAGCCTCTGGTTGTCGGGCAGCCTCTACCGGTGAACGGCCATTTGCAGGCCTACCCAAAGGCTCAGGTCACAATACTCTGGCCTGAGTCTGTGAAAAGCCCATCGACCCTATTCAATTCGTTGGTTACCACGGGTGAGTCCTGTCCCGACGTCGATCTCTGGGAGATCAATGCAGGTAAGCATGAACTCTCCCGTGCTGAACTGCCAGAGCAAGCGCTTAATAAGCTTTACGAAGCCTTTGAAACCGTCCCTGGCAGCCTGTGTAACCCCTTGCCCAAAATGACCGAAGCCTTGTTGAATCAATTGATACTGGCTGCCCGGCGGGCACAGCAGGAGGACAAGTCTCTGCAGCTTTTACCCCGCCACTGGCGCAAGGCTATCGATAGCACCATTACCCATGGTACTCGTCAGCATCCAACCGTGCGGGATTTTATGAAAGTGGCCTGTTGGCGGTTATTGCCGGATGCTCATGGAAAGGCGGATGCTCATAAACAGCCGGATGGGGATCAAGCCGCTTATGTTGACCCGGATCAATTAACGACCATCATTAACGGGGCTCCCCGGTTAGATAGAACGTTTGTAAGGCAGAACCTGTGGCCACTGGCCAGAACCTTTGACTCGACAGTCCTTAATAAACCATTACAACTGTCGTATAAAAAGCCCTTTCCAGCGTCGGACGAAGAAGAAATTCTGGATGAACTCTGCGCTATCATCGTGGCTTATGGGCCTGAAAAACAACAACAGGCCATGGCGAATCAGCTGGACATTGATCTGAAGGCAGCGGCGCCCTGGCAATCCTTGGCCATCAGGCCATCAAGACAGATTAAACGTTTGCAGGATGCACTGGCTTCTGGCTGGCAATTAACTTTGCCATCAGGGCAGACCCGATCCGATGCTATTCAAGCGCTAACCAGCGATTGTTTTCAAATGGCCAGAACAGCAAAGTCTAAAACAGAAGGCATTGAACGTGTAAAACATCGACTGTCTGAAACACTGGTATTGCAAGGCTCTGATGATAAGCCTTTAGCTGATGATAAGCCTTTAGCTGATGATAAGCCTTTAGCTGATGATAAGCCTTTATCAGCACTAGCCGAGGATCTTTATCTCGGTAAGCTCAGTCAGCAGGATCGTGAAAGCCGCCGATTATCCCGACTCCATGACCGGCTTGCAGACTCTCCGATTATCTTCCTGCAGGGGGAAACCGGCACCGGGAAAAGTTACTTCTCTGCCAAAATGGCGAAGACTTCAGGACCGGCTACGGTGCTGTCCCTTGGCCCTTCTGACAGCGAACAAACCCTGATGAAACGCTGGCAATGGAAAAAAGAGGCCGATGGCGACCGCTCTATGATGCAGCAAAACCGGATGCTGATGAAATGGGCCGGAGCTCGATCCGATAAAGACGGTGAATACCTTACGCTGGTGCTGGATGAAGCCAATCTGGCTCAAACCGGATTACTGGCGTCCCTAAATGGTTTATGGGAACCGGAACCCTGCATCTATGTGGATGGTCATCCTGTCCCGGTCAGCGCAAAACACCGGGTAATTCTTACCGGTAACCCGGATGATTACGCCGGACGCCAGCTGGACCCGGCCCTGAAAGAGAAACTGCCCAAGGCTTACTACCCAAAGTTAGACGAGGCATTCCTCAGGGACAGAGTTGTAGAACCGGCTCTGGTTAATCAGTTACAACAACGGAATCTAACGGACTCTGAAATAGACGACATTGCACGCAGTGCCACCGGGAGTGTGATGGCACTCTGGCAATTTTATCAGGAACTGTTGCCAGAGCATGAGTTTACCCCCAGGGATATGACGGATATCTGCAGTTGGGTGGGCTGGTATCTTGATCGTTCGTTATCCGCAGGTGACCGTGTTAACTGCAAACAAGTACATGGTTTGATCCAACAAAGTTTTCGGGATGTACTGGGGCCTGAAATCAGCGAGACGCATCAGGATGCCCTGACAGCACTGAACATCTGGTTTGCTGCCCGTTATAAGACGGACAACACCCTGAGAGACAGAGTGCATAACCATACCCTGCCTGATATTCAGAAGACCTTCAGCGCAGTCACCAAAGAATTCCAGCCTGACTTTGATACCTCCGGCTCAGCCGTCTGTGAACTGGTAAAACAGATTGGACAGGATTTAAGCCGCGCTCAGCAGGCTCACCATCACCACAGAAAACACGGCGGAAGACAGGCGACACTGATTGAAGGCCCCGCCGGACGAGGCAAGGATGTCACGCTGGACCTGATGATTAAAAGTGTCAGAAAAGAAGCTGGGAAACGGCATGAATTGATGCCGGAAGTCTTTTACCTGAATGCCTGTGATTGCTTCTGGGACGAAGTGTGTAAAACAATCCAGAAGGCAAAACTCGAAGGCGGCATCGTGGTGATTTCAGAACTGAACCTGATCGACAGCCAGCATCTGGAAGGTGAGTTAAACGATATTCTGGCCGGTGACGCCCATCCGGGTTTTCACTTGTTTGCCACCATCAACCCACCCCAGTACAGCGGACGAAAACCCTTATCACCGGCGCTGAAAGGGCGTTTTCGACATTTGCCGATCCGGCAGTACAACCCGACAGAGTTGCAGGCCATTGCTGAGAAAGTATTGCCAGATAGCCCGGAGGGAAAAAACGTGGCTAAACAGCTGACCCAGCTGCATTGCAAATTGAGGGATGAGCTACAAAAACAAAAACTGCCCTTACTGCCGACCAGTCGTGCTTTACAAAATGTCGCCATGGCTGTTCTCAGAGGACGCGATTTTAGCGACGAAAGCCTTCATCGGTGCCTCAATAAGCACTATCGGCTTTATCTGATGGCCGCCAAAACATCGCTGGAGAAACTGCCCAGATCATCGGCTCTCGCCATAGGCAGGGGGAAGTTTCATTTTGAATTGTGCCGTTGGTTCAACAAAACATCGGGCATGGATCGTCCGTGGTTAATAAGACACAGCGATCGCAACAGTACCGATGAAAAACACCATGAAATTTGCTTTAAGGACCAGCTGAGTCCAAAGGAAGCCAAAGCAGAAATCATCAAAAGGGCGGCCCAGACTCAATGGCTGGCATCCGGTCTTTCCCTGGACCCGGATGAGTCGGACGATATTCTCACCGGGGGACTTTACCGATACTGGCAGCAATGCTGGTTTGCTAATCGGTTTGGCCAGACGGGTGTGGACGCTAATAGCGTCTTTCCCATGACAGAAGAACAACAACAAACGATGCAATTATCGGCTAACCGGCCTTACCTTCATGAGGCTGATCGGCAGATAAGCACATGGCATGCCAATGGCGCTCAATGGTGGGCTGCGTTTTGGCATCAGCTCAGCGAGCTGCCAGAGCATTTTGTTAACGATTTTATTAACGAAGCATCCGCTACCAGCAATGATAAGGCTCCTGAACAATACCAGCCACAGCCTATGAATGAAGCGAAAGCGTTGACTGCTGGCAGTGATAAGGCTCCTGAAAAATACAATCCACAAGACTACGAAAAAAAGGCTCCGACATTAGATCGGTCAACGAACTATCAGAACCAGGCTATGCGACGAGTTGACGAGCATATCCTTTTTAAGTTGCCTAACCATTGTGCCAGGATTTATCGGTGGCGAGCAGAGGATATTTATGTGACTCCTGAGGGCGAGATCAAAGAGTTTGATATTAGTCATCTGTCCATACAGGGAACCGAAGTCCTTATACCGGCCCGGTTACCAGAACCTGGCCAGAAAGTGACATTAGCCAGAGACCAAACGCTGGCGACCTTTGACTGGCAACCGAAATGGAGATTGGATAATGGTCGATATCCGTTGCCGAGCCTGAACAAAGATGAGCGTATTGTGGCTATGCGTGTAGCACCCGATTTTCGGTTTTCCCTGTTCAGGGACCTGCATACCGGGCTTCACTCACTGCAGCTGCATGAGCCCACAGCCAGAAATATCAAGCTTGCCTACGTCGTAGAACGCATAAAACCCGGCAAAAAAATACGAACCCGGCCAGAACCATCAACACGGTTCGACGACTGCTGTTCAGAAGATATGAAAAAATTACTGAACCCAATGTTTGAAGACATTGACCATCAACCGTTTGAAATACAGGAGCCTTTGCGGAAAATAAACGACGCCCAAAACACGAGGCAACGCATGGAGGCGATCAGGGACTATTGTCAAGCGTTTTCCGGTGATGCTATGCCTGAGCGCAATCAACCTTTCTTTCAATTCCTCATCACACAGCGGCAAGGGAGGTGTCGTCATCGTGTGCCTGTTTTTGTGGTTTTGTGTCGTTATTTCGGAATTCCCTGTCGGCAAATTTCTAACCGTGTTCACACCTTTGCAGAGTGTTCATTGGATGGCGGCCAAAGCTGGGAGTCTGTGGATTTGGGCGGGGCGCCTGTCGAGGTGGCAAAAATTTTGCCTGTCTTCCAGCCCACCAAACAGGTCAGTGGTTCTGGTGCTGAGTCAAAAAGGATCAGGGATCTCCTGAGCGGTGCTGATTCCGGACAACTGAAGGCTCTGGCTAAAGTCTATGGCATAACGCATGGGGAACTGAACAAAGCCCTTGAAACAAACGGTGCATTGCCAGCAACATACCTGACTACTTTTGAAATGGTAAAGGAGCTTTGGCAGGAAAAAGATTTAGCCAGTTTTTCCGTGGGTGTCTCGATGCTATTGCAGACAGAGTCATTGAGCGATAGAGAGAAGCAATTGATTGGTGGTATACGTGGCGATGGATGCACCTATCATCCGATGTCGGAGGCGATGAAACACATTTTGTCCAGCAGTGATAAAGATCAGGTCACTGAACAACTCAAGTTGCTCCATTCAAAAATGATTGATCAGGCCGGAGCAAGCCCTCACCAGTGGTTGGACTCCATGTTTCTTACACTGGAAGGCAGTGACTTGAACCAACTTCCGGTTATTGAATTTGCCCTTAAAGCTTTGAAATCGCGTTGGCTGAATCCACTTCCAACCTATAACATCAGTATGGGTTCCGGAAAACATCGTCAGCTATTGACGCGTCTGAAAGATGTCGATGAACTGAGGGTCGAAGCCACACGTTGCCTGAAAAAGTGGCACAAGACATTGTGGTCCAGGGAAACAAATAGTCAACTATGGCGGTTGACTTATGAAAGCTTCCAAAAAAAACAGCCTTTCTTTATCACTCATCCTCATGGTGGTCTTTCGTTAACCCTTAAAAATAACATTGACAGCCCATCCATACGGATCGCCTGGACGGACAAACCTGAGGGCATTCCGAATATAGAACGAATGCTGGGGCACCAGCCGGCGTTTCAACAGTTAAACTCTGGCGATGCGAACCACCGTCCGGTCATTATCCTGGGGAGTCCTGCCTGGAGATGCCGAGTGATTAGAGAAAAGGTCGAAGCCCTGTTTCAACGAAAAATTGAGAACAGCCCGGAGTTGCAGCAAATATTGGAAAAAACCAAACGATTTGAGGCAGTGAACAAACAATTACGCGATGCTCTGGAACCATTGAATCAACTCATGTCGTATAAAGGCTATCATTTTGTACATGTTGTACATGACGACGACTCAATGGCTGCTTATGAGAGTTCTGCTGCCAAAAAAAGAAAAGAATATGAGCAAAAAAAGTGTGTTATCGAAAGCAGCTACAGCTCTGCTCTAGAGTCCCTCAGGGTGCCGGATGAGGAGAAAAAACGTTTGAGTGATTTAAAAAAGAAATGTCAACAAGCGACTCAACAGGCCTTTAGCCATTACCTGTATGAAATGACACACTTGAAAGGCGGTGGCTTAACCTATTGTTGGAGCGGTACTCGCGTCGGGAATGAATACAGCCATGGTGCCCATGACCCATCCTCGCCAGAAGAGCTCTATGCCATGATGTCTAAAATTGACGGCAGTATTTTTGAGAAATTTGTTGATGATGCCTACTTACGAGAGACACTCAAAGCCAGTAACGCCCTGGTGCTCAAATCCGATGAGTTGACAACGATTGCCGAAGAGTTTGTCAGCAGCGTGAATCTGGATTCGATTTGTGAGTCATTGGATGTCTAATGTAATTCCCAAACTCCGCTCAGGATGAACGTAGATTGTTCACATCAAACTCATTGAAGTGACGTACTCATCATAGAACTTTCTTCCTGTCTGAAGGTCATAGCATTAAACAATTTCAATGCAGTTCTTCAGATAACAGGAGAGAGATTGGCTATGGATGGTCAGATTGGTGGGAACGTAAACAAACGCAATCTCGAGTATGGCACTAATGTGCCACCCAAGAGGGCGAGGCTGGATTTACCGGCAAATGGGGAGGCAAAGCAGGTAAAACAGGTAGAAGCCTACGCTCAAGCAGTGTCCAGCCTGAAACTATCGCCATCCTCAGAGGTGCCCACTGGTAAAGCAAGAACCGTATCCTCAACGGACACCCCGTGCCAAAAGTCATCTCATGCCTTCGACTTTCGTTTTGTCGCCAATGATGATGAGGTTCGACAGCTTTTGGCTGACCAGACTGGCGATGGCAATCAGGATGTCACGGTTATTTCCCACCCCGATGACCTCTCACAGGCTAACCTGGTAAGCCGGTTAAGTATTTCCGAAGCGGGTCGCCATACGCTGAGTTCAGGCAAACTGTTTGAAGGCTCACAGCCATTGACCCTGGTGATGGATATCCGCAAGCTTACCAGCGAGGAGCTGCCGAAATTTAACGATCTGCTAGACCCGGATAATCCCTGTTTGTACGACAGAGTCAGCCACGAGAAACGCCCTCTGGGCGAGCATGTTTCGCTGTTGGTTTTGGCAGACCCCAAGCAGCTGGCATCAGTTGGCCAACGTGACGATGCCCCTGGTGCTGATTTCTGGCGGCGGATTAATCGACCGGACAATACCTGGCAGTTCGAGGCTCAAACAGGCGATGCCCCGTCGATGGAGATCGATAAGGTTCCGCTGTTATTGGCTGAACTCCCCCCTGCCGAAAGTGCTATGGACGACGACACTACCGTTATTATTGACTGCCACTTGCACAGCAATTGGCGACAGCTGTTGTTGGGCAGCCCTGGCGTCGATCAAAAGGGACGAATCCAGCACATACCCGGCAGGCTTGAGTCATTGCGAGCCGGGCAACGGGTGATTTTGAAAGGAGCCGACTGGCAAGACCTGGCCTTTGAACAAACGATTCGACAGATGCTGGCGCACAGGTGCTTTGAGAGCAATGGTAAAGTCTGCCAGTTACCCGACGATGTTCAGTTTTATCAGATGTCGGTAGGGAAGGATGAGCTTCGTTCACTGTTCCAAAGTCTGTCTAAAGAGCCCGCATCACAAAACCCGATCATCATCAACCAGAGTAATATCAGCCAATGGCTGAATACCACTGCCATTACCCCGGAAGGCTATGCAGTTCCTAACACCAGCCTGTTGGAACAGGTTCGGGCGGGTGGTGTCGTCACCATAACCTCTCCCCTCTCTGAGACACTCTGGTTTCGTTTGTTGGGTTCATTGCAAACGATTCGCGAGACGACCGGCCTGGAGCCCCAACTTCAGGTAGCTCATTCAAAACAGCAGCCCCAAGCCCTTGGACTGACAGAAAACGATACGCACCCACCGTCCAACGTTAGAGTTCACTCTGCTTTTAATGCAGTGACTTATCAGCAACATGCCGAGGCCAGTCATTGGGTGAATAGTTGGGTAAAGAGTCACCCAGAGGCACCTCTGGTCATTCAGGTCAATGACCAGACCAGCTTTAGCCAGCTATTTGATAATATCCATATCACCTCGGAACAAAAGGCTCGTTTTGGACGATGTGAAAGTAAGTTGCAGGAGGCATTAACTGCGGGTAAACCGGTGGTCTTCCGAGGGCTGGAAACGAATCCAACCCTTCAGCAGCTTCTGGAACCTCTGGCTGCCGGGCAACCCCTGCCGGTGAATGGCCATTTGCAGGCCTACCCACAGGCTCAGGTCACAATACTTTGGCCTGAGTCTGCAAAAAGCCCATCGACCCTATTCAATTCGTTGGTTGCCACAGGTGAGCCGTGTCCCGACGTCGATCTCTGGGAGGTCAATGCAGGTAAGCATGAACTCTCCCGTGCTGAACTGCCAGAGCAAGCGCTTAATAAGCTTTACGAAGCCTTTGAAACCGTCCCTGGCAGCCTGTGTAACCCCTTGCCCAAAATGACCGAAGCCTTGTTGAATCAATTGATACTGGCTGCCCGGCGGGCACAGCAGGAGGACAAGTCTCTGCAGCTTTTACCCCGCCACTGGCGCAAGGCTATCGATAGCACCATTACCCATGGTACTCGTCAGCATCCAACCGTGCGGGATTTTATGAAAGTGGCCTGTTGGCGGTTATTGCCGGATGCTCATGAAAAGCTGGATGATCAAGCCGCTTCGGTTGACCCAGATCAATTAACGGCCATCGTTAGCAGGGCTTCCCGTTTGGATAGTGCCTTTGTGAAGCAGAACCTGTGGTCACTGGCCAGAGCATGTGACCCGATAGTATTTAATAGAGATTTACAACTGTCCTATGAAAAACCATTTCTATCGCTAGTAGATGAATTCGAAACTCTGGACAGCCTCTGTGCCATGATCGTGGCCCATGGGCCTGACTATCAACGAGAGGCCGTGGCGCATCAGTTAAAAGTCAAGCCGGCGACAGTAAAAAAGTATCAAATGTTACCCATCAGGCCATCAAGACAGATTAAACGTTTGCAGGATGCACTGGCTGCTGGCTGGCAATTAACTTTACCACCGGGGCAGACCCGATCCGATGCTATTCACGCGCTGGCCAGCGATTGTTTTCAAATGGCCAGAACAGCAAAGTCTAAAACAGAAGGCATTGAACGTATAAAACATCGACTGTCTGAAACACTGGTATTGCAAGGCTCTGATGATAAGCCTTTAGCTGATGATAAGCCTTTAGCTGATGATAAGCCTTTAGCTGATGATAAGCCTTTAGCTGATGATAAGCCTTTAGCTGATGATAAGCCTTTAGCTGATGATAAGCCTTTAGCTGATGATAAGCCTTTATCAGCACTGGCCGAGGATCTTTATCAGGGTAAGATCAGTCAGCAGGATCGTGAAAGCCGCCGATTATCCCGACTCCATGACCGGCTTGCAGACTCTCCGATTATCTTCCTGCAGGGGGAAACCGGCACCGGGAAAAGTTACTTCTCTGCCAAAATGGCGAAGACTTCAGGACCGGCTACGGTGCTGTCCCTTGGCCCTTCTGACAGCGAACAAACCCTGATGAAACGCTGGCAATGGAAAAAAGAGGCCGATGGCGACCGCTCTATGATGCAGCAAAACCGGATGCTGATGAAATGGGCCGGAGCTCGATCCGATAAAGACGGTGAATACCTTACGCTGGTGCTGGATGAAGCCAATCTGGCTCAAACCGGATTACTGGCGTCCCTAAATGGTTTATGGGAACCGGAACCCTGCATCTATGTGGATGGTCACCCTGTCCCGGTCAGCGCAAAACACCGGGTAATTCTTACCGGTAACCCGGATGATTACGCCGGACGCCAGCTGGACCCGGCCCTGAAAGAGAAACTGCCCAAGGCTTACTACCCAAAGTTAGACGAGGCATTCCTCAGGGACAGAGTTGTGGAACCGGCCCTGGTCAATCATTTACAACAACGGCAGCTGGCGGGTTCTCAACTAAGAGAGTCTGAAATAGACGACATTGCACGCAGTGCCACCGGGAGTGTGATGGCACTCTGGCAATTTTATCAGGAACTGTTGCCAGAGCATGAGTTTACCCCCAGGGATATGACGGATATCTGCAGTTGGGTGGGCTGGTATCTTGATCGTTCGTTATCCGCAGGTGACCTTGTTAACTGCAAACAAGTGCATGGTTTGATCCAACAAAGTTTTCGGGATGTACTGGGGCCTGAAATCAGCGAGGCTCATCAGGACGCCCTGACGGCACTGGATATCTGGTTTGCTGCCCATTATGAGACGGACAACACCCTTAGAGACAGAGTGCATAATCATACCCTGCCCGATATTCAGAAGACCTTCAGAGCAGTCACCCAAGAAATTCAACCTGACTTTGATACCTCCGGCTCAGCCGTCTGTGAACTGGTACAACAGATTGGACAGGATTTAAGCCGCGCTCAGCAGGCTCATCATCACGACAGAAAACACGGCGGAAGACAGGCGACACTGATAGAAGGCCCGGCGGGGCGGGGTAAGGATGTTACGCTGGACCTGATGATTAAAAGTGTCAGAAAAGAGGCTGAGAAACGGCATGAATTGATGCCGAAAGTCTTTTACCTGAATGCCTGTGATTGCTCCTGGGACGAAGTGTGTAAAACAATCCAGAAGGCAAAAGACAAAGGCGGGATCGTGGTGATTTCAGAACTGAACCTGATCGACAGCCAGCATCTGGAAGGTGAGTTAAACGATATTCTGGCCGGTGACGCCCATCCGGGTTTTCACCTGTTTGCCACCATCAACCCACCCCAGTACAGCGGGCGAAAACCCTTATCACCGGCGCTGAAAGGACGTTTTCGACATTTGCCGATCCGCCAGTACAACCCGACAGAGTTGCAGGCCATTGCTGAGAAAATATTGCCAGAGAGCCCGGAGGGGAAAAACGTGGCTAAACAGCTGAGCCAGCTGCATTGTCAATTAAGGGGTCAGCTAGAAAAGCTAAATCTGCCGTTACGACCCACCAGTGGTGATTTACAGGATGTCGCCAGAGCCGTCGTGAGAGGGGGCGCTTTTAGTCAAGAAAGCCTTAGCCAATGTTTCAATCAGCACTACCGGCTATATTTGATGGCCGCCAAAACATCACTGGAGAAACTGCCCAAGTCATCGGCTCTCGCCATGGGCAGGGGAGAGTTTCATTCCGAGCTGTGCCATTGGTTCAACAAAACATCGGGCATGAATCGTCCATGGTTGATACGACGCAGTGATCGCAATAGTACCGATGAAATACACCATGAAATTTGCTTTAAGGACCAGCTGAATACAGAGGAAGCCAAAGCAGAAATCATCAAAAGTGTGGCCCAGACTCAGTGGCAGGCATCCGGTCTACCCCTGAAACCGGGTGAGTCAGACGATATACTCACCGGGGGACTGTACCGACACTGGCAGCAATGCTGGTTTGCTCATAGGTTTGGCAAGACGGGCGTGGACGCTAATAGCGTCTTTCCCATGACGGAAGAACAGCAACAAACACTGAAATTATCGGCTAACCGGCCTTACCTTAATGAGGCGGATCGGCAGATAAGTGCATGGTACGCCAATGGCGCTCAATGGTGGACTGCGTTTTGGCGTCAGCTCAGTGATGTGACGGAGCATCTGGTTTACGATTTCATTAACAAAGCATCCGCTACCAGCCGTGACAAGGCTCTTGAAGAGTACAAGCCACAACCTATGGATAAACCGTTGACGACTACGGGTAGTGATAAGGCTCCTGAACAGTACAAGCCACAACCTATGGATAAACCGTTGACGACTACGGGTAGTGATAAGGCCCCTGAACAGTACAAGCCAAAGCCCGTGGATAAAGCGTTGACGACTATGGGTAGTGATAAGGCTCCTGAAAAATACAATCCACAAGACTACGAAAAAGAGGCTCCGGCATTAGATCGGTCAACGAACTATCAGAATCAGGCTATAGAACGAGTTGACCATCATATCCTTTTTAAGTTGCCTGACCATTCTCCCGCGATTTATCGCTGGCTGGCAGAGGATATTTATGTGACTCCTGAGGGCGAGATCAAAGAGATCGATATTAGTCATCTGTCCATTGAGGGAACCGAAGTCCTTATACCAGCCCGGTTACCAGAACATGACCAGGAAGTGACATTAGCCAAAAATCAAACGCTGGCGACCTTTGAATGGCAACCGGAATGGGGATTGGATAATGGTCGATATCCGTTGCCGAGCCTGAAGAAAGATGAGCGTATTGTGGCTATGCGTGTAGAACCCGAAGTTCAGTTTACCCTGTTCAGGGACCTGCATACCGGGCTTCACTCACTGCTGCTGCATGAGCCCACAGCCAGAAATATCAAGCTTGCCTACGTCGTAGAATGCATAAAACCGGGCAAAAAAATACGAACCCGGCCAGAACCATCAACATGGTTTGACGCCTGCTGTTCAGAAAATATGAAAAAATTACTGAACTCAATGTTTGAAAACATTGGCGATCAACCCTCCAAAATACAGAGGCCTTTGCAGAGAATAAATGACGCCCAAAACACGCAGCAACGCATGGAGGCGATCAGGGACTACTGTCTAGGGTTTTCCGGTGATGCCAAGCCGGAGGACAATCAACCTTTATTTGAATTCCTCGTCAAACAGCGGCAGGGGAACTGTAGTCATCGCGTGCCTGTTTTTGTGGTTTTGTGTCGTTATTTCGGAATTCCCTGTCGGCAAATTGCTAACCGTATTCACGCCTTTGCAGAGTGTTCATTGGATGGCGGCCAAAGCTGGGAGCCTGTGCATTTGGGCGGGGAGCCTGTCGAGGCAACAAAAATCCTGCCTGTCTTCCAGCCCACCAGACAGTTCAGTGTTTCTGGTGCTGAGTCAAAAAGGATCAGGGATCTCCTGAGTGGTGCTGATTCCGGACAACTAAAGGCTGTGGCTAAAGTCTATGACATGACTC
The DNA here is from genome assembly GCF_023822025.1 of Endozoicomonas sp. 4G. Lineage (NCBI taxonomy): Bacteria > Pseudomonadati > Pseudomonadota > Gammaproteobacteria > Oceanospirillales > Endozoicomonadaceae > Endozoicomonas > Endozoicomonas sp. 4G. The sequence continues at coordinate 2,781,541 of NZ_CP082909.1, forward strand.
TTGAGGAATTGAACAAAGCCCTTGAAACAAACAGTGCATTGCCAACAACCCATCTGACTACTTTTGAAGCGGTAATGGCGCTTTGGCAGGAAAAAGATTTAGCCAGTTTTTCCGTGGGTGTCTCAATATTATTGGAGACGACAGAGTCATTGAGCGATGAAGAGGAACAATTGATTGGTGGTATGCTTTACAGCGATCGACATCTTGCCTGTCACCCGATGTCGGAGGCAGTCAAACACATTTTGTCCAGCAGTGATAAAGATGAGGTCAGTGAACCACTCAAGCTGCTCCATTCAAAAATGATTGATCAGGCCGGAGCAAGCCCTCACCGGTGGTTGAGCTCAATGATTGATATACTGGAAGACGGCGACTTGTCGCAACTTCCGGTTATTGAATTTGCCCGTAAAGCTCTGGAACTGGGTTGGCTGAATCCACCTCCTTCCTATGACACCGACATGGAAAAAGCCAGAGAACATCATAAGCTACTGATGCGTCTGAAAGATGTCGATGAACTGAGGGCTGAAGCCACACATTGCCTGAAAAAGTGGTACGAGACACTGTTTTCCAGGGAAACAAACAGTCAACCATGGCAGTTGACTTATGAAAGCTTCAAAAAATACAACCCTCTTTTCGTCACTCATCGTCATGATGGTCTTTCGTTATCCCTTCAAAATAACATTGTCAGCCCCTCTATGGGGATCGCCTGGACGGACAAACCTGAGGGCATTCCGAATATAGAACGAATACTGGGGCAACAGCCGGCATTTCAACAGTTAACATCTGGCAATGCCAACCACCGTCCGGTCATTATCCTGGCGCGTCCTGCCTGGGGGCGCCTAGCGATCCACGAAAAGGTCGAAGCCCTGATTCAACGAAAAATTGAGAACAGCCCGGAATTGCAGCAGATAGTTGAAAAAATCAATCGATATAAAGCAGTGAGCAAACAATACCTGGATGCTTTGAAATCATTGGATAAACCCAAAGATGACCTGACACCAATGAGTGACGACGATTATTTTAGGCATTACTACAAGTCAATACCTGCTAACAATACGGTCGTCGTAGCAAGAAAAGAATATGAGCAAAAAAGGGCTGAGATCGAAAGCAGCTACAGACCTATTCTAAACTCCCTCATGGTGTCGTATGAGGAGAAAAAACCTTTCGATGATTTAAAAGAGAATTGTCGACAATCGATTCGACAGGCCTTCAGCCATTACCTGTATGAAGTGACACACTTGAAAGGCGGTGGCTTAACCTATTGTTGGGGCAGCTATGCCCCTATCTATCTCCCTTTCAGGAATAAATGCCACTATGGAGCCCATGACCCATCCTCACCAGAAGAGCTCTATGCCATGATGCATGAAACTTCGGGCGGTGCTATAGAGGAATTTGTTGATGATGCTTACTTACGAGAGGCACTCAAAGCCAGTAATGCTCTGGTGCTCAGATCCAATGAGATGACAAGGATTGCCGAGGAGTTTGCCAACAGCATAAATATGGATTCGATGTATGAGTCGTTGGATCAGTGATCTTCGTCGAGATCCATCAGGGCATGACCGAGTTCTCCAAGTACGGGAGGCCTCATAAACTGGAACAATCCCCTCAGCCAGGTTACTTGTGCGGGTGTTTGCAGTAAAACATCACCATCGACCTGTATAGACAAAGGTGTCTCCATCTCGTTTTCAATATTCAGTTGAGTAAAGCAAAGCCGCTGCATACCTGACCAATAGTATAATCTCCCAATGGTCATCTTAATAAGTCTCCAAATGAGGTGCGTGCTTGTCTCCATGGTAATCTGAATAAGTGTCCAAATGGGGTGAGTCCTATCCTGATTATAAATCAGACTTCCAAAGAAATTGGACGGACCCATATCGTTATGAAGGCTAACTCCGCCTCCTACCGTCGGCCCTGTCCCCCCTGCCAGAAAATGCAAGGGGATATCATCATACCATCCACGATCAAAACGACACCTGACCATGGGTGTATTCCAGCTCATTGCTGTACTGATGGCTAACATTGGATAGGCCATACTTGCGGGAGAGTATCTCAGCAGTCGGCTTGGTCGTTCACCACTGTTGTGATCGTCTTGCTTTTCTTTCATCCGGGTCATCAAACCCAGCTCAAACTCATTCACTGCCAGAACCGTTTTCTGCTCGCAACCGCCGCTTTCACAACCTTCAATTTTGTAGGCACCAAAAGGCATAGGAGTGCCATAAACCAATGTTCGAAGGGCATGCATCGGTTTTCTCAATCGGAGTGTATTCGCTATGTCGTTTCCCTTACCCGCCGGTATAACACCAAAAACAACTTGTGGTTGACCTTCAAGACCCTGAACCATCTCATGGACAGTGCCATCGCCACCAACAGCAACAATCAATAACTGATCTTCCTGATCGTATTGCATCTGTTGCCAGTCCAGATATGCCTGCATTGCCAGTTCCGTTGCATGACCCGCATGTTCTGTAAAAAAAACGTTATATGTTGCTTGTAGCGCAGCTGCAGCCTGGTCTTGTGAGCCAACTGCTGTGTAGTACTGGTCGACCGCTTCTTCAATTCTGTCCCAAACCCTCCAACCTTTACCATTATTACTGGCAGGATTGACGATAAAGCAGGCATGGCGTATCTCTGCAAATCCGTTTACAGGAATAAGCAATACAAATAGCAGCAGAACATATGAATAAGAAACTCGACTATTCACAGTAAACCATCCCCTTTCTCGTCACCAGATCAAACTCATTAATTGCCAGGACCGTTTTCTCCTGGCAACCTTTTCTCGTTAAATGGTAGCTGCTCGTACGCTTTCCTTTTGGGCCTCTTGGGTCTAGGCAGGTGGGTCTGTTTGTGCCTTTTCAGATGGCCCGAGTGACTCGTTCTGTAGTGGCAGCCTTCATGGTCACACTGTAACGTGTATCTCTGATGGGGAGGCAGGTGGATCTGTTTGTGTATGTTCAGATTGCCCGTGCGGTCGGTGATGTAGTTGCAGCCCTCATGGTCACATGGGAGTACCATAAGTCTCTGGCTGATAGGCAGGTGGGTCTGTTTGTGCGTATTCAGATTGCTCATGCGGTCGGCGCTGAAGTTGCAGCCATCATGGTCACACTGGTGTGCCTTAAGTCTCTTGGGTCTCCTGGGTCTCTTGAGTCTCTGTTCGGGAGGCAAATGGATCTTTTTGTGCTTGTTCAGATCGTCCGACCGGCCAGTCCTGTAGTCGCAGTCCTTATGATCACACTGGTGCACCTTAAGTCTCTGGTCGGCAGACAGGTGGGTCTGTTTGTGCCTTTTCAGATCTCCCGACCGGTTGGTGCCGTAGTTGCAGCCCTCATGATCGCACTGGCGCACCTTGAGTCTCTGGTCCGCAGGCAGGTGGGTCTGTTTGTGCACTTCCAGATGACTCTTGTAGCCAGTGCTGTAGTTGCACCCCTCATGGTCACACTGGTGCACCTTGGGTCTCTGGTCGGGAGGCAGGTGGGTCTGTTTATGCCTTTTCAGATTGCTCTTCCGGACGGCGCTGTAGTTGCAGCCTTCATGATCACAGTGGTGCACATTGAGTGTCTGGTCAGCAGACAGGTGGGCCCGTTTGTGCATATAAAGATAGCTCCTACGGTCAGAGATGAAGTTACAGCCCTTACAGTCACACCGGTACACCCTGGGTCTCTTGGGTCTTTTGGGTCTCTGGTCAGCAGGCAGGTGGGTCTGTTCGTGCGCTTTCAGATTGCCCATGTGGTCGGTGATGTAGTTGCAGCCCTCATGGCCACACTGGTGCACCCTGGGTCTCTTGGGTCTCTGGTAGGCAGACAGGTGGGTCTGTTCGTGCGCTTTCAGAGTGCCTATGTGGTCGGTGCGGTAAGCAGATGAGGCAAATTCCGGGTGGTTAACAGAGTCCGTTTCTGTCACGCCGGCCCCTGATTCAGTGGGCATTTCACTGTCTGAAACGGGCTCCTGCTTAATCTTTTTCAGTATCAGCGTTTCACAATACTGACTGATTTCATGTGATATTGGAAAAGGGTCAAGTGTCGTGTTTATATACTCAACATCAGATTCGGCATCAGATTCAGCATCCGTTTCGTCGTCGTTTGAACGGTTGTCGCTGTCTTGACTGCCAGAACCATCATCAGCAGCAGCCCGACGGTAAGCCTTGGCTTCGACGCCGGGGTCAGGAGAAAAGCAATAGCCAGTATCTGGCTTTAAGAGGATGTCATCACCCAGGCAAACTTGTGGCATATCACTGTGGTTCGCCTCGGGTTCTTGCTGCAACTCCCACCATTCAATGCTCTCGCTCTCTTCACTTTCGTCAGGTAGAAGCCTTATCCGGGTGGGTTGGTTATTTTCCTGAGCATGGCCGTTAGAGCAATGCATAGAAAAGGCAACGGCCAAGGTCAAAATGAATGATTTTTTAGATAACAAAGCTTGGCTTACCAGTCGTTGAAATGTTTATTGAGAAGTCAGGTTAGTCAAAATCTGGAGAGAGGTCGGAGGAAAAACAGATCGCCTGAATCTACACTGACGGTACAGACGACAATGAACTGGTTAATGTCAGGACAGATAGTGGCTACTGCATTGAATGAGAAAAAAGACCCGTGGGTAATATTTTCATGCTTATTACTTATCTGTTCAGTCGCCCATTCAGGCGTATCGAAAAAAGAACGATTTAACTTATTAAGCCACCAGCATAATGCATCATTCGTTGAAGATAGCCTGAAGTTGCTGACCAGCAGTTCCGGGCTGGCAGTTTCCACTTTGATCCATTATGGGGTCTGGTACGGTATCTGCGAATCAGCCGGGCTGGTATCTACCCTTACGGGTCGCTCTGACCTGCATCACATAAAGGGAAATAAGTTACTGGGAGTTAAATCTTCCTTTTGCAGTCAACTCGCAGCCATTACCACCTCCGCCGAAGTTGCTTTAGCCGGACACATATCGCCCTGGCCCCTTGGGCAACCCTGGTGGTATCCGCTGCAATTTGTAAGAACAGGACTCATTCTTTATAACACCTGCATTAAATACGACACTTGTTTTATACCAATAATGGCTATGACTCACTTTACGCATGAGACTGTGGCAAGGACAGTAGCCGGAGCCTCTACCGTTGAGATGTTAAAGTATCATGGTGGGCATTCAATCCAACCGCAGGATTATGCCTACAGTGAATATACCATGCTGAAATCAGTCGCAGGCCTGATAATCGGGTTAATCGTTTATGAGAAGCTAATCGCCAGAGGCTATGTCCTCACAGAAGTGACCTTTCTTTATCTGGTGTCTACTTCATTGACAGAGGCAATGTTAGCAACAGGCTCTTTTTCGGTGTTTAATTCAGCCGGTAGTGTTACAGCCGAACAGGAAGCAGGAGCCCTGGCCTTAGCCGGGGCTGCTGCCTTATCCGGATCAATAGCCGGAGCTACCGCCGGAGTCATGGGAGTCGTATCTGCTCAGAACGAACTCCTGGCCTTGTTCGCAACCACATTCAGAATAATGGTATTCTCCAGACCCGAAGTTGTATCTTTGTACCAAGTTGAAGACATTATCCTCTCCGGAGCTATGATCGGAATTGTCATCGGACCCGTCGTCATCGATCTTCTGTTAACACAAAACTCAGGTCTGGACTCAAACCATTTATTGGGAAATATCGCTACAATCTTGATTCCTGCCTTCTCTCTTGCTCTGATCAATGGCATTTCAAACCATGTGGTTTATGGTTACTCACTTGAAGAGAGTTTCACCGATACAGCCCATAACCAATGGCAAAAGTTTTATGCTCCTTTGGATTATTTGTACACCTTGTTCGATTAACAATGATGGCGAAAATTCCATTCCTGCACTATACAGTCCGGTGAAAACAGCAAAGTCTTAAGGACTGTTCACAGGTTCCTGCGTGTGCTGATCCGATTTTCACAACCACAAATAAGTGGGTTAAAAATGGTACGGTAAGATCCAGTGTGTCGTTTTCTGGTAATTAATCAGTTACCCAAAGTTAAGGCTGTGAATCATGAAACCATCCGGTAAACGAATACTGGTATTCTCGTGCTTGTTATTTATCTGTTCGATCGCTCATTCAGGCGTGTCAAGAGAAGAACAATTTCACTTATTAAGCTATTACAATAACGCATCGTTGGTTGAAGATGGTCTAAAACTGGCCACCAGCAGTTCCGGGCTGGCCGCTTCCACCTTAATCAATTACGGACTCTGGTACGGCATCTGCAAAGCACCCGGCCCGGTCGCTGCCCTGACGGGTCGCTTTGCCGGTACAGAGCAAAATGAGTTACAGGAGGTTAAATCGTCTTTTTGTAATAAACTCGCTGCTGTTCTCACCTCCACCGAGATTGCTTTAGCCGGACGCGTATCGCCCTGGCCCCTTGAGACCCCCTGGTGGCAGCCACTGCGATTTGTAGGAACAGCATACGCTGGTTATGAAGCTTACAACAATGAGCACGACCCTTATCTTATACCCATAATCACTGCGGGTTTCTTTACCAGCGAGGTGGTGGCAAGAACGGTAGCTGCAAGCACTGTCATCCGGGCCTTCAGGTATAGCGATAAAGATAGAATCCAACCTTTAGATTATGTCGGCATTGAATATTCCACGTTGTCATCAATCGCTGGCATGATGATCGGAACGATAATCTACGAAAAGATGATGGCCGGAGGTTCATCGCTGGCAAAAGCAGCCTTTGCCTACGCAACATTCCATGCACTGGTGGAGGTAATATCAGCAATAAGTCCCCTTTCAATACATAATTCAGACTGTGTTGATCCAGTTGAGACAGAAGCAGGGGCAGGAGCAGAAAGCTTAGCCGGAGTCGGAGCTTTAGCTGGATCATGGGCCATAGCCCTATCTGCAACCTTAAATGTTGTCTTCTCATCAAGTAGACTTTCAGGCGTGGCCGCAGTTGCTACTGCGTTTGCGGCTGCACTTTATGCTGGACACAATTACGCCTATGCCTATGTTGGAGCGCTAACCACGATGGGAACGGCGATCGGAGCCTACACTGTGGTCCTTTTTCAGCAACAACACTCAAGACTGGACTCAAATCATGTAGTAGAAAACGTCGCCCTTACCCTGCCTCCGGCATTGGCTCTTGCTCTGATCAATGGCGTTTCAAACAATGTGGTTTATGGTTACCCACTTGAAGAAAGTTTCACCGACACGGCCTGGATCCAATGGCAGAAATTTTATGCGCCTTTGGATTATTTACGCACCCTGTTTAATTAACCGGTTGCCCAGGGTACGGAACTCGTTTTCTGGTAATTAATCAGTTACCCAAGTTGAGGCTGCGAACCATGAAAGCACCCGGCAAACGAATACTGGTATTCTCGTACCTGTTATTTATCTGTTCAGTTGCTCATTCAGGCGTATCAAAAGAAGAGCAATTTCACTTATTAAGCCATTACAGTAACACACCGTTAGTTAAAGACAGTCTGAAACTGGTCACCAGCAGTTCCGGGCTGGCCGTTTCCGCCCTGATTAATTACGGACTCTGGTACAGCATCTGCAAAGCACCTGGTGTGGTCGCTGCCCTTACGGGTCGCTTTGCCGGTACCGAGCAAAATGAGTTACAGGAGGTTAAATCGTCTTTTTGTAATCAACTCGCCGCCGTCCTCACCTCCACCGAGATTGCTTTAGCCGGACATGTGTCGCCCTGGCCCCTTGAGACACCCTGGTGGCAACCACTGCGATTTGTAGGAACAGCATACGGTGGTTATGTAGCCTACAAGACTGAGTCCGACCCTTATCGTACACCCATAATCACTGCGGTTTTCTTTACCAACGATGTGGTGACAAGAACCGTAGCCGGAGGCGCTGTTATCTTTGAGTTAAGGTATAAGGATAAAAGTACAATCCAACCTTTTGATTATGCCCGCACTGAATATTCCGTGTTGTCATTCATCGCTGCCATGATGGTCGGGACAATAGTCTACGAACAACTGATCGCCAGAGATTACCGGCCCTCACAAGCAGCTTTTGCTTACATGATATCCTATGTGTTGGCAGAGCAAATATCAGCAATAAGCCCCCTTTCAAGACATGATTCAGGCAGTGTTGAGAAAGTCAGGACAGGAGCAGAAGGCTTAGCCGGAGCCGGAGCCTTAGCTGGGTCACTTGCTACGGCTACATCTGGAGCCGCTAGCGTTGCGTACTTGTCAAGTTCTGCAGTCGCGCGCGCGGTCGCAGTTGCCTGCGCAGTTAAAACTGTTATTTATACCAGACAAAATCTCGCCGGCGTTGGAATGTTTGCCGGAATGGTGGTCGGAAACGCAGCCCTGGTTGTTCTTGATCAACAACGCTCAGAACTGGAATCAAATCATATATTAAGAAACGTCGCTCTCACCCTGGTTCCAGCATTGGCTCTCGCTGTGATCAATGGCGTTTCAAACAATGCCGTTTATGGTTACTCACTTGAAGAAAGTTTCACCGAAACGGCCCGGACCCAATGGCAGAAATTTTATGCGCCCCTGAATTATTTGCGCACTCTGTTTAATTAACAATGAGTTAGATGCGAGCAACGGCTAATCAGTGATGGCGAAAATTCCATTCCTGCACTATACAGTCCCGTGGAAACAACATAGCGGTAAGGAAAGATCCGGTTTGTCGTTTTCTAACAATAACTCTGTGACTCTGGTTCAGGATATGAATAATGAAGACATCCGGTAAACGAATACTACTATTGTCGTGCTTATTATTTATCTGTTCAGCCGCTCATTCAGGCCTGTCAAAAGAAGAAAAATTTCACTTATTAAGCCATAACAATAACGCAACCTTAATTGAATATGGTTGGAGACTGTTCACTGTCAATGGCAGGCTGGGCACTTCCACCTTAATCAGTTACGGACTCTGGTACAGCATCTGCAAAGCACCCGGGGTGGTCGCTGCCCTTAGGGGTCGCTTTGAACTTTCTGGTACAGAGCAAAATGAGTTACAACAGGTGCAATCGTCTTTTTGTAATCAACTCGCTGCCGTTCTCACCTCCACCGAGATTGCTTTAGCCGGACGCGTATCGCCCTGGCCCCTGCAGACACCCTGGTGGCAGCCGCTGCGATTTGTAGGAACAGCATACGGTGGTTATGTCGCCTACAAGACTGAGCGAGATCCTTATCTTGTACCCATAATCACTGCGGATTACCTTACCGGCGAGATGGTGACAAGAACGGTAGCCGAAGGCTTTGCTATCTGGGAATCAAGGCATAATAATAAAAGTACAATCCAGCCTTTAGATTCTGCTCGCGCCGAATATTCCATGTTGTCATCAATCGCTGGCAGTGCGATCGGGGTAATAGTCTACGACAGGATGATCGCCAGAGATGCCTCGCGGGGAAAAGCGGTCTTTGCTTATCTGATATCCTTAGCACTGCTAGAGAAAATATCGTCAATCAGCTCTCGTTCAATACATATTTCAGATGGTGTTGATCTCGTTGGGACAGAAACAGGCGCAGAAGACTTAGCCGCAACGGGAGCCTTGGCTGGATCATGGGCCACAGCCATCATCGGATCCATCAATATTGCGCACTCATCAGATGCAATGGTGGGCGTCGCCACCATTGTCGCCCTGAATTTGAGATCATTTCATACTACACAAAATTACACCGGTGAAGGCATGATAGCTGGAGTGGTCATCGGAGGCGCATTTATATTCTATCTCAAGCAGCTACGCTCAAGACTGGATGCAAACGATTTGTTAGAAAACATCGCTCTTACCCTGTCTACTGCATTCGCTCTTGTTCTGATCAATGGCTTTTCAAACAATCTGGTTTATGGTTACTCACTTGAAGAAAGTTTCAACGAAACGACCCGGACCCAATTGCAGAAATTTTATGCTCCTTTGGATTATTTGCACACCTTGTTTAATTAACAATAATGGCGAAAATTCCATTCCTGCACTATACAGTCCCGTGGAAACAACATAGCGGTAAGGGAAGGTCCGGTTTGTCGTTTTCTAACAATAACTTTGTGACTCTGGTTCAGGATATCAATAATGAAGACATCCGATAAACGAATACTGCTATTGTCGTGTTTATTATTTATCTGTTCAGCCGCTCATTCAGGCGTATCGAGAGAAGAACGATTTCACTTATTAAGCCATTACAATAACGCATCATTGGTTGAAGATGGCCTGAAACTGGTCACCAGCAGTTCCGGGCTGGCCGCTTCCACCCTGATCAATTACGGACTCTGGTACAAAATCTGCAAAACAACCGGAGTGGTCGCCGCCCTTACGGGTCGCTTTGCCGGTACAGAGCAAAATGAGTTACAACAGATCAAATCATCTTTTTGTAATCAACTCGCTGCCGTTCTCACTTCCACCGAGATTGCTTTAGCCGGACGCGTATCGCCCTGGCCCCTAGAGACACCCTGGTGGCAGCCACTGCGATTTGCAGGAACAGCATACACTGGTTATGTCGCCTACAACACTGAGAGCAATCCTTACCTTATACCTATAATCACTGCGGGTTACCTGACCAATGAGGTAGTGGGAAGAACGGTAGCCGGAGGCATGACTATCTGGGGCTTAAGGGATAATGATAAAAGTACAATCGAACCTTTAGATTATACCCGCATTGAATATTCGACATTGTCGTACCTCGCTGGCGTGATAGTCGGAGCGATACTCTACGAAAAAATGATAGCCGAGGGTACCTCGAAGACACAAGCAACCTTTGCTTACATAATATCCGTTCTATTGGTGGAGGGGATATCAGCAATAAGCCCGCTTTCACTCCAATTTTCAGGGATTAGTTATCTGACTGAGACAGAAGCAGGAGCAGAAACCTTAGCCGCAATCGGAGCCCTGTCTGGATCATGGGCTGCAACCCTATCCGGAACTGCCGCTATTGCCCGCTCATCAAGTACAGAGATTATCAGGGACATAGTTTTGAGCACGGTTATGAGTGTCTATTTCATAGGCTATTACATTGGACGATCCTTCAGGGATATTGGAATGGTAGCCGGAGCATTTATTGGAACCGGAGTTATGTTCAGTCTCGAGCAACAACGCTCAAAACTGGACTCAAATAACGTATTAAGCAACGTTGCTCTTACTCTGGCTCCGGCATTGGCTCTCGCTGTGATCAATGGCCTTTCAAACAATGCCGTTTATGGTTACCCGCTTGAAGAAAGTTTCAGCGAAACAGCCCGGATCCAATGGCAGAAATTTTATGCTCCTCTGGATTATTTGCGCACTCTGTTTAATTAACCGGTTGCTCAGGGTACGGACATCATTTTCTGACAATAACTCAGTGACTCTAATTCAGGATATTAATAATGAATACATCCAGTAAGTTAATAGGGCTATTCCCATGCCTGCTATTTATCTGTTCACTCGCTCATTCAGGCGTATCGAGAGAAGAACAATTTCACTTATTAAGCCATTACAATAACGCATCGTTGGTTGAAGATGGCCTGAAACTGGCCACCAGCAGTTCCGGGCTGGCTGCTTCCACCGCAATCAATTACGGACTCTGGTACGGCATCTGCAAAGCACCCGGGGTGGTCGCTGCCCTTACGGGTCACTTTGCCCTGTCTGGTAAAGAGCAAAATGAGTTACAGGAGGTTAAATCGTCTTTTTGTAATGAACTCGCTGCCGTTCTCACTTCCGCCGAGATTGCTTTAGCCGGGCACGTATCACCCTGGCCCCTTCAGACACCCTGGTGGCAGCCACTGCGATTTATAGGAACAGCCTACAGTGCTTATGCAGCATACAACACCGGGCGCGAACCTTATCATCTTATACCCATATTCACTGCCGGTTACTTTATCAACGAGGTGGTGACAAGAACGTCAGCTGCAAGCGGTGTCATCTGGTTCTTTAGATATCAAGATAACAATCCAATCCAACCTTTAAATTATCCCAGCATTGAATATTCCATATTGTCAGCAATGACTGGCATGGTGGTCGGGACAATAGTCCACGAAATGATGATCAACAGAGATGTCTCGTCGGCAAAAGCAGCCTTTGCTTATGTAATATCCTGTGCACTGGTGGTGGGAATGTCAGCAATAAGCCCCCTTTCAATACATAATTCGGGTAATGTTGGTCCAGTCAGGACAGAAGCAGGAGCAGAAGACTTAGCCGGAGCCGGAGCCTTAGCTGGATCATTTGCTTTAGCTCTATCCGGAGGTGCCAGTATTGGGTTCACATCAAGTTCAATAATCACGTGGGTGGGCGGACTTGCCACCATAGTTATGCCCCAAATTTATGCCAGGCAAGCGTTCGCCTATGTTGGGGCGCCAGCCGTAATCGGATTGGCTATAGGAGTCTACGCTATGCACGCTCTTGGTAAACAACGTTCAAAACTGGACTCAAATCATGGTTTAAGAAATATTGCTCTTACTCTGGCTCCGGCATTGGCTCTCGCTGTGATCAATGGCGTGTCAAACAATGCCGTTTATGGTTACTCACTTGAAGAAAGTTTCACCGAAACGGCCTGGACCCAATGGAAGAAATTTTATGCTCCTCTGGATTATTTACGCACTCTGTTTAATTAACAGGTTGCTCCTGGTACAGAAATCGTTTTCTGACAATGCATCAGTGCCTCAGGTTTAGGATATGAACAATGAAAACATCCGGTAAACAAATACTGATATTCTCGTGCTTGTTATTTATCTGTTCATTTGCTCACTCAGGCCTGTCAAAAGAAGAACGATTTCACTTATTAAGCCATTACAATAATGCATCGTTAGTTGAAGATAGTCTGAAACTGGCCACCAGCAGTTCCGGACTGGTCGCTTCCACCTTAATCAATTACGGACTCTGGTACAGCATCTGCAAAGCACCCGGGGTGGTCGCTGCCCTTACGGGTCGCTTTGCCGGAGCAGAGCAAAATGAGTTACAACGGTTCAAATCGTCTTTTTGTAATCAACTCGCTGCCGTTCTCACCTCCACCGAGATTGCTTTAGCCGGGCGGGTATCACCCTGGCCCCTTGAGACCCCCTGGTGGCAACCACTGCGATTTGTAGCAACCGCATACAATAGTTACGAAGCATACAACACTATGCCTGATCTTATGCCCATAATCACTGCGGGTTACTTTACCAGTCAGGTGGTGACAAGAACGGTGGCAGGAGGCACTGCTATCTGGGGTTTAAGGGATAAGCATAAAAGTACAATCCAACCTTTTGATAAGGCCCGCACTGAATATTCCATGTTGTCATCAATCACCGGCACTATGGTCGGGGCAATAGTCTACAAGAAGATAATCGCCGCAGGTTTCTCGCGGAAAAGAGCAATCTTTGGTTACCTGGTATTCCAGACACTGGTAGAGAGGATATCAGCAATAAGCTCTCTTTCAATACATAATTCAGGTATTGTTGACCTGGTTAGGACAGAAGCAAGCGCAGAAGACTTAGCCGCACATGCAGCCTTAGCTGGATCATGGGCTGCAGCTGTGACCGGAGCCGATGCTATCAGGTTCTCATCAAATGCAGTCCTGGGCATGGCTACAATTGCCACCGCGATTTCGAGAACACCTTCTATGCTACCATGGTACAGTGTTGTTGGAATACTAGTCGGATTGGAAGTCGGAGGCGAAGTTGGGTCTGATCTCTCGCAACAAATCTTTAGACTGGATTCAGACCATTTATTAAGAAGCATCGCTCTTACCCTGCGCCCTGCATTGGCTATCGCTGTGATCAATGCCGTTCCAAACAATGCCGTTTATGGTTACTCACTTAAAGAAAGTTTTACCGAAACGGTCCGGACCCAATGGCAGAAGTTTTATGCTCCCCTGGATTATTTACGCACCCTTTTTAATTAACCGGTTGCTCTTGGTACGGAAATCGTTTTCTGACAATAAATCAATGACTCTGGTTCAGGGGATATGAATAATGAATACATCCGGTAAACAAATACTGGTATTCTCGTGCTTGTTATTTATCTGTTCATTTGCTCACTCAGGCCTGTCAACAGAAGAACGATTTCACTTATTAAGCCATTACAATAACGCATCGTTGGTTGAAGATGGTCTGACACTGGCCACTCTCAGTTCCGGGTTGGCCACTTCCACCCTGATCAATTACGGACTCTTGTACAGCATCTGCCAAGCATCCAAAGAAGTCGCTGCCCTTGCGGGTCGACAACAGGTTCAATCGTCTTTTTGTAATCAACTTGCTGCCGTTCTCACCTCCACCGAGATTGCTTTAGCCGGACGCGTATCGCCCTGGCCCCTTACGACGTCTTGGTGGCAGCCACTGCGATTTGTAGGAACAGCATACAGTGGTTATGTAGCCTACAAGACTGAGCGCGATCCTTATCTTATACCCATCGTCGCCGCTGCTTACTTTACCAGCGAGGTGGTGACAAGAACGGCAGCCGGAGGCTACGCTATCTGGGACTCAAGGTATAATAATGGGAGTACAATCCAACCTTTAGTTTTTGCCCGCGGTGAATATTCCATGTTGTCATCAATCGCTGGCAGTGCGGTCGGGGTAATCGTCTACGACAGAATGATCGCCGAGGGTGCCTCGCGGAGAGCAGCGGTCTTTGCTTATCTGATAACCTTTGCACTGGTAGAGAAAATATCATCAAAAAGCGCTCTTTTAATGAATAATCCGGGTAGTGTTGATCTCGTTGGGAAAGAAGCAGGCGCAGAAGACTTAGCCGCAACCGGAGCCTTGGCTGGATCATGGGCCACAGCTATAACCGGAACCATGATTATTGTGAACTCATCAGATACAATGGTGGGCGTAGCTACAGTTGCCGCCGTGGTTTTGAGATCTATTCAGACTGCACAATGGTACATGAGATCAATTCAGACTGCACGATGGTACAACAGAGGTGCAATAGACACTGGAGTGGTAATCGGAGGCCTATGTATATTCCATCTCAAGCTACAACGCTTAAGACTGGGTTCAAACGATTTATCAGAAAACATCGCTCTTACCCTGGCTCCTGCATTAGCTATTGCTCTGATTAATGGCGTTTCAAACAATTTGGTTTATGGTTACTCAATTAAAGAGAGTTTCACCGAAACAGTCCGGATCCAATGGCAGAAATTTTATGCTCCTCTGGATTATTTACGCACCCTGCTTAATTAACCATGAGTTAGCTGCGAGCAACGGCTAGTCAAGCTTTATAACCCGCCAAACAATGATGGCGAAAATTCCATTCCTGCACTATACAGTCCTGTGGAAACAACAAAGTCTTAAGGACTGTTGACAGGTGCCTGCGTGTGCTGATCTGGTTTTCACAACCACAAACACGCAGGTCAATAGCGGTACGGGAAGATCCGGTTTGTCGTTTTCTAACAATAACTCAGTGACTCTAATTCAGGATATTAATAATGAAAACATCCGGTAAACGAATACTGCTATTCTCGTGCTTATTATTTATCTGTTCAGCCGCTCATTCAGGCCTGTCAACAGAAGAACGATTTCAGTTATTAAGCCATTACAATAACACATCGTTGGTTGAAGATGGTCTGAAACTGGTCACCAGCGGTTCCGGGCTGGCTGCTTCCACCGCAATCAATTACGGACTCTGGTACGGCATCTGCAAAGCAACGGGAGTGGTCCCTGCCCTTACGGGTCGCTTTGCCCTGTCTGGTACAGAGCAAAATGAGTTACAGGAGATTAAATCGTCTTTTTGTAATGAACTCGCTGCCGTTCTCACTACCACCGAGATTGCTTTAGCCGGACGCGTATCGCCCTGGCCCCTTGAAACACCCTGGTGGCAGCCATTGCGATTTGCAGGAGCCGCATACAGTGGTTATGTCGCCTACAACGCTGAGAGCAACCCCTATCTTATACCTATAATCGCTGCGGGTTCCCTTACCCAGGCGGTATTGGTAAAAACAGGAGCCGCAGGCATCACTCTCTGGAACTTTAGCCATCTTGATAAAAGTACAATCGAACCTTTGGATTATCCCCGCCTTGAATATTCCATGTTGTCATTCTTCGCTGGCATGATAACCGGGACAATATTCTACGAACAGATGAGAGCCAAGGGTGCCTCGAAGGCAAAAGCAGGCTTTGCTTACTTAATATCCTTTGCATTGGTAGAGAGGATATTAGCAATAAGCGCCCTTTCACTCCATAAGCCAGGGAGTAGTGATCTGATTGGGGCAGAAGCAGGAGCAGAAACCCTAGCCGCAATGGGAGCCTTAGCGGGATCATGGGCTGCAACCGCATCCGGAACGCTCGCTGTTACACGCTCATCAAGTACAATCATGGGCGGGGTCGCACTGGCTGGCACGCTTTGGAGTGCATGTTATCACATGAACTATCATATTGGACGACCCTTCAAGAGTATTGGACTGACACTCGGGGTGTTCGTCGGAACCCAAGCCATGATCAATCGTGGGCGACAACCCTCAACACTGGACTCAAATTCAAATAATGTATTAAGAAACGCTGCTCTTAACCTGGTTCCGGCATTGACTATCGCTTTGCTCAATGGCCTTTCAAACAATGCCGTTTACGGTTACTCGCTTGAAGAAAGTTTCTCTAAAACAGCTTGGACTCAATGGCAGAAATTTTATGCTCCCCTGGATTATTTGCGCACCCTGTTTAATTGACAGAACCTGACTTTCCTACCTATACCCTTCTCCCGGCTGACTTCAAAGGTCAGCCGAATTTTCTCTAGCCGCAGCGCTGCGAGGCTAAAAATCCTGAATCTTTATGGACAAACTCCCAGGAGTGGCTAAGAATGGAGACACTTCAGGATCTGAACAAACCACGCCCATGCGCCAGAGCTTTACCACAGCCACCAGCGCGTGAGCAAGACTTGTGAATGAAGCCGTTTTATAAGAAAAACATAGGTTCCAACTGATGACATTACCTGACGACCTTGAATACCAGACAGGTTTTGGTAACGAACACGAAACAGAAGCATTACCCGGTGCTCTGCCCAAAGCCTGCTTCAGCCCTCAGAAGGTGGCTTATGGCCTTTATTGCGAACAGTTTTCAACCACTGCTTTCACAGCTCCCAAACACCAGAACCGCCGAACCTGGACCTATCGAATCCACCCTTCCGCGGTTCAGGGAGACTACCAGCCCTGGGATAACAACCCGCTGCTGAAAACAGCACCTCTGACAGACCTGCCGCCAGTGCCGAGTCCGCTTCGCTGGGACCCGCTGCCCGTCACAGAACAACCCACTGACTTTATCAGCGGCCTGACCACCATTGCCGCTAATGGTGACGCCAGGACACAGATCGGTACGGCTATTCACCTGTACGCCGCCAACCAAAGTATGGAACAGCGATTCTTTTATAATGCCGATGGCGAGCTGCTGATTGTGCCCCAGGCAGGGGGTCTGCTGATTTGTACCGAACTGGGTCGGTTGCAGGTGGAGCCGGGCGATATTGCCGTGATTCCGCGCGGCATAAAATTCAGAGTAGAGCTGCTTGAGAGCAAAGCCAGTGGCTATGTCTGCGAAAACTATGGAGCCCCACTGACCCTGCCGGAACGTGGCCCGGTCGGTGCCAATGGCTTTGCCAATGACCGGGATTTCCAATACCCCGTTGCCTGGTATGAAGATAAAGAAGGCACATTCGAACTGGTCAGTAAATTCTCAGGTCATCTTTATTGCTGTGAACTCACTCACTCCCCCCTGGATGTAGTGGCCTGGGTGGGGACTTCAGCACCTTATAAATACCAGCTGTCCCGCTTTAATGTCATCAACACAGTCAGTTACGATCACCCGGATCCTTCTATCTTTACGGTTCTGACCTCTCAATCTGATACACCGGGGGTAGCTAATCTCGATTTTGTTATCTTTCCTCCCCGCTGGATGGTGGCTGAAAATACCTTTCGCCCTCCCTGGTATCATCGCAATATGATGAGCGAGTTCATGGGACTGATTCACGGCGTTTATGACGCTAAGGAAAAAGGGTTTTTACCCGGCGGAAGCAGTCTGCATAACAGTATGTCACCCCATGGTCCCGAAGCCGATGTATTCAGGAAAGCCAGCGAAGCAGAGCTGAAACCTGTCCGTTATGAAAACACTCTGGCCTTTATGTTTGAATCCCGATACGTCTATGTGCCATCAACATTCGCCATGGCGAGCGACATACGACAAAAAGACTATATTAAATGCTGGTCTGGGCTACAGAAGCACTTTGATCCAAACCAGAAACCTTAAACAAGAATAATCAGGAATGCCGGTTTACGCTGTTCACAGTCGCTGACATTCTGCCTTATCAATGCTTTCAGGATAATACTCTCAGGATAAATAATGATTTCACTGAACGAGACCCATGACGTTAATCTCACCAGCTGGGTAAGTTGTGCTAACACGTCCGACACCGACTTCCCCATTCAGAACCTGCCCTTTGCTGTTTTTCGTACAGACAGCGAACCTTTCCGATGCGGTGTCGCCATTGGCAACCAGATTCTGGATCTGAAGGCGACAGCTGACGTAAAGCCTTTTGAAGGTAAAGCTGCTGATGCACTGGCTGCCTGTGCCCAGAAAAACCTGAATCCTCTAATGGAACTGGGTTTTGAATACTGGAGCGCCCTCAGGCTCAGCCTGTCCAGAGCACTGAGAACAGGCTCAGAGCTGGAAAGCCAACTGAAACCCTGTCTGATCACCATGAACAAAGCCGAATTTGCTCTGCCCTGCCAGATCAGGGATTACACTGACTTCTATTCCTCCATCCATCACGCCAAGGCTGTCGGTTCACTGTTCAGACCCGACAACCCTTTACTGCCTAACTACAAATGGGTGCCTATTGGCTATCACGGCAGAGCCTCTTCCATTGAAGTCTCGGGACAAACGTTTCACCGCCCGGCAGGTCAAACCAAAGCGCCAGATGCTGAGTCCCCCGCCTACGGTCCCTGCAAACGACTCGACTATGAACTGGAAATGGGCATTTTCATCGGCCAGGGAAACCAGCTGGGTAACGCGATTGCGCTGGATAAAACCGATCAGCATATATTCGGAATGTGTCTTTTAAATGACTGGTCTGCACGAGATATTCAGGCCTGGGAATACCAGCCCCTGGGCCCCTTCCTGGCGAAAAGCTTTGCCTCAACCATTTCGCCGTGGATTGTCACGCTGGAAGCACTGGCTCCTTTTCGAACCGGTTACCTTCGCCCGACAGAGGATCCTCAGCCTCTGCCTTATTTAAGCTCGGAAGAAAACAGCATTCTGGGAGCACTGGATATTCAGCTGGAAGTTCTGCTGCAAACGCCAGCCATGAAAAGTGCTCAGCAAAGTATGGAAAAGCTCTCCCAATCCAGCTTCAAGCATTCCTACTGGAGTGTTGGCCAGATGGTGGCTCATCACGCCAGCAATGGTTGCAACCTGCAATCCGGCGATTTGTTGGGAACGGGTACTCAGTCCGGCCCCAGGCCAGAAGAAGCAGGCTCTCTTTTGGAGCTGACCAAGGGAGGTAAAGAGCCGCTGACCCTGACCAATGGTGAACAAAGAACGTTCCTGCAAGACGGAGATACCGTGATCATGAAAGGCTGGTGCGAAAAAGAAGGCGCTGCCAGCATTGGCTTTGGTGAAGTTGCAGCCACTGTTCTGCCAGCAAATCTGCCAGTAAAAGGATAAAACCATGAGGCTTTATAGTTACTTCCGCTCTTCAGCGGCTTACCGGGTCAGGATTGCCCTGAACCTCAAAGAAGTGGATCATGAATTGATCCCGGTTAACCTGTTGAAGTCAGAACAAAAAGGGGATGATTATAAAAACATTCAACCCCAGGGGCTGGTACCAGCACTGGCAGTCGGGAACAAACGGCTGATTCAGTCCATGGCTATTCTGGAATGGCTTGAAGACAGCTATCCGGAACCGGCCATTATTCCGGGAGATGCCTGGCAGAAATCGCAAATTCGCAGTCTGGCCAATCTCATCAGCTGCGACATACACCCTCTGAATAACCTGAGAGTTCTGAACTATCTCAAGTCGGAATTTGAAATGACTGACGAGCAGAAAGCCCACTGGTACCAACACTGGATAAAAACCGGGTTTGATGCCTTTGAACAACTACTGGGAAACAGCCGTTTCTGTATCGGGGACACCCCTACCCTGGCCGACATCTGTCTGGTACCACAGGTCTACAATGCCTTGCGATTTAATGTGCCGTTAACGGATTATCCAAACATCCAGAGAATCTACCAGCAGTGTAATGAGCTCAATGCTTTTATTGATGCCAGTCCAGAGCAACAGCCTGACAGTACTTTGTGACTGATCATCAGGAGCCCTCTTTTTTACAAATGAATATGTATTGACACCCATTCAGGACGTTTGATTTTTCTAACGTCCTTTTTAATAGTTGTATTTATCAACAGACATCACTAATCAAACGTTTTCATAGTCAAAAAAGTTCTAAATAAAACACACCTTTTTCCAGCAGCTTAACTATTTTAAAGCTTCGTATTAACAGGTGTTATTATGAAAAAACTGTTTAGTATTGAGATATTTTGCTGTTTCGTCACTACGGTGGCTCTCCTACAGAGTCCGTTGGTTTCAGCCGCCAATAAATATGTGTTTAAATTTAAAACCCCCAAGCATACTGTTGAGCTCTACCTGGTCGTTGACCCAGATACCGACCCGGACCAGTTATTGGAAACAGAAGAACAAGAAGAGCAATTATATGAACTGTTACCCGGTGAAAATCGTGACAACCAGAGACGAGAAACGGTAGGCGGGCTAACCGTCTCTGGACCAGCGCCTTTTCCTCAGAGTCGATCCTCTGGCTCAACGGCTGCTGGCCAGAATGCCTGTCAGGAACAGGGAGCCGTTGGAGGTTTGCCAGCCCCTCTGGTATGTCGGCTCAGTTCTCAGCCTGTTTCAATTTGCCCTCGACCCGTAACCAGTCAACCTGATATTGATTGGCGACGTATCGTCGAAGTGCCAACTGGAACCTCTAGAGTTACAGCCTGGATAGAAAGACTGGAAAGTGACGTTAATGTCCCGCTTCATATCCAGGAAGGCCAGCTGAAGGAGTTTGTCCTTTTATTTGCCAGCCTCGCTGCCATGGAAGCTGACCAAATGTATACCAACCCATATTTCGCTCGATGTGGTACTTGTACCAATGCTGCTGAACCGTCAGATGCCACCTGTATGTGGACATGGTCATGTGGAAACCAGGTATGCGACTCGGTGGTTAATCCCAAATGGCGCTATGGGAAGTATGCGGTTTTGTCTTTGTTGGGTTTGACAGGAATAGGGGCCGGTGTTGCGTTTGGTAAAGGAGCAATTACAGCTGGAGCCATAGCCGTGCCCTCAGGGTTGTTACTGTCGGGTTTCGCTGCCTTTGTTGCTAGCTACACCGAGTTTCCAAACCAGCTTCAGGTGAGCTTCAAATTTAACTCGAAAAACCTGAACATTAGCAGGTTGCAACAAATAAGAACCATGCTGCAATGCTCCGGAAGTTACCATCTGGAGTCATACAGTATGCATCTGGTGTCATACAGTATGGATGGGGATAGCCAGACACTGACCTTTAATGTCCAAACGACAAATTCAGTGGATGCCCACCAGCTAAGTGAATGGCTTGATCAGAGTAATCTGCAATTTAATAGTTCGTTTGTCATACATGTCTTTTCCAGCAGTACGCTAACCGACGGGGCAGAACCTACTGTGATCGCCAACGAGGCAGCATCTATCGAACCAACTGAAGAGACACTACCTATCGGCCTAACCGAAGAACTAACACCTATCGAACCAACCGAAGAAACACCGCATGCCGACCCAACCGAAGAACTAACACCTATCGAACCAACCGAAGAGATTCCACCCCCACCTGTTGACTCAACCGAAGAAGCAACATCTATAAAATCAACCGAAGCGACACCACCTGCCTACCTAACCGAAGAGACAGCATCTGCCAACTCAACCCAAGAGGCAGACAAAGAAGTAGAATCTTTCGAGCTAGACGGAGGGACTGTATTTTTCGACTCAACCGGGAGGCCGATAACGGAGATGAACATACACGAAACCAGGCTTTAGAAGCAGCCTCTTAACATTCAAGTTCCTTTTACTTGGGGCGGCACATTTGCTGCCCCTGACAGCCCCCGGCAATAGAGCCAGATCCTTGCTGGACTAAGGTGCATTGTATCGGGGACACCCCTACCCTGGCCGACATCTGTCTGATACCACAGGTCGACAATGCCTTGCGATTTAATGTGCCGTTAACGGATTATCCAAAAATCCAGAGAATCTACCAGCAGTGTAATGAGCTCAATGCTTTTATCAATGCCAGTCCAGAGCAACAGCCTGACAGTACTTTGTAACTGATCATCAGGTGCCCTTTTTGATGAATTGAATATGTAATGACACCCGTTCAGGACGTTTTATTGTTAACCAAACGTTTTCATAGTCAAAAAAGTTCTAAATAAAACACACCTTTTTTCAGCAGTTTAACTACTTTAAAACTTCTTGTTAAAAGGTATTGATATGAAAAAACTGTTTAGTATTGAGATTTTGTGCTTTTTCGTCACTACGGTGGCACTCCTGTTAAGTCCGTCAGTTTCAGCTGCCAATAATTATGTGCTTAAATTTAAAACCCCCGAGCATACTATTGAGCTCTACCTGACCGTTGACCCAGATACCGACCCGGACCAGTTATTGGAAACACAAGGACAAGAAGAGCAATTAAATGAACTGTTACCTGGTGAAAATCGTGACAACCAGGGACCAGAAACGGTAGGCGGGCTACCCGTCTCTGGACCAGCGCCTTTTCCTCAGAGCCAACCCTCTGGCTTGACAGCTGCTGGCCAAAATGCCTGTCAGGAACATGGAGCCGTTGGAGGTTTGCCAGCTCCTCTGGTATGTCGGGTCAGTTCTCAGCCCGTTTCAAATTGCCCTCGACCCGTAACCAGTCAACCTGGTTTTAATTCGCGACCCAGCATCGACGTGCCAACCGGAAACCATGGAGTTAGAGCCTCGGTGGAAAGACTGGAAAGTGACGTCAATGTCCCGCTTCATATTCAGGAAGGTCAGTTGAAGGCGTTTGTCCGTTTATTTGCCGCCCTCGCTGCCATGGAAGCTGACCAAATGTATACCAACCCACATTTCACTCGATGTGGTAATTGTATCAATACTCCTGCACCGTCAGATGCCACCTCTGAGTGGAAATGGTCATGTGGAGACCTGGTATGCGACTCAGTGGTTAATCCTTCATGGCGTTATTGGAAGTATGGAATTGGGTCTTTGTTGGGTTTGACAGGAACAGGAACCGGTGTTGCGTTTGGTACAGGAGCAATTACAGTTGGAGCCATAGCCCTGCCCTCAGGGTTTCTACTGTCGGGTCTCGTTGCCTTTGTTGGTAGCTACACCGAGTTTCCAAACCAGCTTCAAGTGAGCTTCACATTTGACTCGCAAAACCTGGACATCGACAGATTGCAACAAATAAGGATCATGCTGCAATGCTCCGGAAGTTACCATCTGCTGTCATACAGTATGGACGGGAATAGCCAGACACTGACCTTTAATGTCCAGACGACAAATGCAGTGGATGCCGACCAGCTAAGTGAATGGCTTGATGAGAGTAACCTGCAATTTGAAAATGCGTTTAACATAGAGGTCTCTTCCACCAGTACGCTAACCGATGGAGCAGCACCTACCGAACTAGCCGACGGGGCAGCATCTATCGAACTAACTGAAGAGACTCCACCTGCTGACTCAACCGAAGAAGCAACACCTATAAAACCAACCGAAGAGACTCCACTTGCTGGTTCAACCGAAAAAGTAACACCTATCGAACCAACCGAAGAAGCAACATCTGCTTACCTGACTGAAGAGACTCCGGCTGGTGACTCAACCGAAAAAGCAACAACTGCTTACCTGACTGAAGAGACTTCGACTGCTGACCCAACCGAAGAGACTTCGACTGCTGACCTAACCGAAGAGACTTCGACTGCTGACCTAACCGGAGAGACAGCACCGGCTTACCTGACTGAAGAGACAGCACCTGCTTACCTGACTGAAGAGACTCCGGCTGCTGACCCAACCGAAGATACAGCATCTACCAACTCAACCGAAGAGGCAGACAAAGAAGTAGAATCTTTCCAGCTAAACGGAGGAAGTGTATTTTTCGACTCAACCGGGAGGCCGATAACGGAGTGGGAAATACGCGAAACAGTGCTTTAGAAGCAGCCTGTTCTTTTGACTCGGGGTGGCACATTTGCTGCCCCTGACAGCCCCTCGGCAGTGGAGCCAGATCCTTGCTGGACTAAGGTGCATTGATCAGTACAATAGGGCAACTTTTCCCAAGGGAGCCTGTTGAACCCAGGATAATGTTAACCTGAATCCATCAGCCTCCAAGAACCAGAATTGCTACCGGGGTCTGCATTCTATGATCAACGCCTATTACCGTGATACCGAGCAGTACTGCATCACCCGCATACAGACCGGCACGCCCCTTCCGGAAAATATCCTCTGGCTGGACCTTGTTGAACTGGACGACAGCGAGGATGAATGGCTGAAGCAGGAATGTCCGGGGTTTATAGAAGACGAAGATGCACTGTATGAGATCGAAGCCTCTTCTCGATTTTTTGAAAGCGAGACAGGTTTTCATATTCGCTCTATTTTCCCCCATCAGGCAGGTCATGAATTTCGCAGTATCAACGTTGCCTTCAACCTTCGCGACGATCAACTGGTCACTCTTCAGGATGAACCTACTGCCCTGTTCCGGTTAATGAGGAACTACCTGAAGCTGCAACACATCAAGGCACGAACCCCCATCGATATTTTGATCGCGCTTTTTGACAATAAAGTTCAGTTTCTGGCCGATACCCTGGAAGAGGTTTACGAGAGTCTCGAAGCCACCAGCCAGCACGCCCTTTCTGATGAAGACACTGACGTCGATGAACTGTTAAAAAATATTACCCTGCAGGAAGATATAAACGGCAAAGTTCGTCTTAACCTGCTGGATAGCCAGCGCTGCCTCAGATACCTCCTGAAAAACTGTCGTCACAAGCTGGACGATGGACAGGTTGATCAGGTGCGCGATATTTTGCGTGATATTGACTCTCTGACACCCCATACAGGCTTTCTTTTTGACAAGATCAACTTTCTGATGGATGCCACCATGGGTTTCATCAATCTGGAACAGAACAATATCATCAAGATATTTTCTGTAGCCGCCGTTATGTTTCTCCCCCCGACCCTGATTGCCAGCATTTACGGCATGAACTTTCGGGTCATGCCGGAACTCACTGCCAGCTGGGGGTATCCTATGGCTTTGATTCTGATGTTGGCCAGTGCTCTTGGCACCTATTGGTTCTTTAAACGGAAAGGCTGGTTGTAAGGCTGTAAGGCTGTAAGGCTGTAAGGCTGTAAGGCTGTAAGGCTGTGGGTACCAGGTTAAAGCCTGCCTTTATAGCAGGCTTCACCCTCATCTTTGAAAGGTCAGTTTCACCGCAAAAAAACCCTCTCCGTTCTCAAAACTGATTCTGGCGTTGTGCCGATCAGCAACGACTTTAACCAGTGACAATCCCAAGCCATGGCCCGGTGTTGTACGACTCTGGTCAAGTCGGTATAACCTCTGGAATACCTTTTCCTGCTCTGACTCCGGAATCCCTGTGCCCTGATCAATCACCGACACCGAATCCTGATCAATACGAATGTTAATCTCACTGCCTTCAGGGGAGTACTTGATGGCATTTTCCACCAGATTGAAGAGGATTCTGAACAGCAACTGGTGATTCCCCTGAACAACCAGAGCCTGTTGCACTTCAAGCATTAAAGACTGCTCACCGACTTCTGCCAGAGGCTCTGCCAGTTCAACGACCTTCGAAGCTATGTCTGCCAGATCGCAACGGGCAAATTCAAGATTGCCCTGCCCGTATTCCAGCTTTGTGAGTTCAAGCATCGCATTAAAGGTATGCAGAACGGTATCAAGCTCGGCCTGGGCCTCGAGAATATCCTCAACACCCGCACTGCCCTTTTGCAGGTAGCCATCCAGTTTGATCCTGAGCCGGGACAGAGGTGTCCTGAGATCGTGAGCAATACTGCTGGTCACCGATGCAATGGCTTCTACTGAATCTTCAATCTGCTCAAGCATGTGATTGATATGACCTGACAGTTCATCAAACTCATCGCCCCGGTGAGAGACCGGCGCTCTGGCAGCTAACTGACCTTCACCCACTTTTGCCGTCACCCGATTAATGCCACGAAGCCGGGCCAGCACCTTTCTTGAAAACAGGAACCCGGTCACCAGCCCTACCAGCAAAACCACCACCATAGCGGTATAAAGTGCCAGAGTGAAACGAGAAACAAACAGGTTAAAGTCTGAAGAGTTGTAGGCCAGTACCAGGGGCCCCCAGCGACTGTTGATACGACTGCCTCTCACCTTCTGAAAACGGCTGTCCCCCAGAACCGAATCCCCCAGTATCCAGAAACTGCCCATTGCTGGAGATAAAGGTACCGTTTCAGGCAGATAGTTCAGATTACCCAGGTAGCCATTGGAACTTTTAAACACCACCAGCACTTGCCGGTTTTCCTCAGCCAGCTGACGAACCGCGCTGACGAATTCACTTTCTGAACTGCTTCTGGCCAGGGAAGCCAGGGAATTGAGCTGTTCCAGGACAAACTGATCCTGTCGTTGTTGATAGAAGCCCAGGCTGTAGACCTTCACCAGCCAGAGGGCTGATCCACAGAGCAGCAGGACAATGGCGGTATGCAGCAGGGTGTAGCGTAACAGTGAAGATGCTCGTAATCGACTCAGGGGATTAAGCCGACTCACGGAGAACATAACCGGCCCCCCGAACAGTCTGAATCAGGGAAGCACCTCCGGCAGCATCCAGTTTTTTCCTCAATTTTGCCACATGCACATCAATAATGTTGCTGCCCGGATCAAAGTGATAGTCCCAGACAGATTCAAACAGCATGGTTCTGGAAATCACCTGGTCTTTATGCTCCAGAAGAAAACGCAGAAGCTGGAACTCTCTTGGTTGAAGTGTCACTTCTATCTGGTTTTTAACCACTCGCCTGGACAATAGATCCATTTCCAGATCAGAGATAGTCAGGGTACTTTCAGTGGTTTCAACACGTCCTCTGCGCGTCAGAATCTCGGCCCGCACCAGAAGCTCGCCAAAAGAGAAAGGTTTGCAAAGGTAATCATCCCCACCCTGCTTCAAGCCTTTGATGCGTTCATCAACACCATCGAGGGCACTGAGAATAATAACCGGCGTCTTGTTTTCAGAGGCCCGAAGTGCCGCCAGCACCTTGAGCCCTTCCATCTGGGGCAGCATCCGGTCCAGAACAATAATGTCGTAGTTTTCACCCGATGCCAGAAACAGACCATCCCGGCCATTATCAGCCACATCTACCGTCCAGCCGTGCTCCGTGAATCCTTTGGCAATGTATTCACGGGTTGTCTGGTCATCCTCAACGACTAATAACTTCATATTGTTACACCTTCAGACAGTCTGTTCCGCCAATGACGAATACCTTCAAACGCTCAATTATCTTCGGGTCACCGGAATCGGCTTGCCTGACTGCAGATCAACGATCACCTTGCGATCACCCCTATCCGTCAACAACTCAATTTCGAAGAAGACAATGCCCTTCTCCTGTACCAGCTCTGCTTCCAACAGTTGCCCCGGAACGACTTTTTTCGCTTCTTGAACAGCCTTCTCCAACGTCATGCCACTATTCATCAGCAGTTGATACTTTTTACTCTTGAGCGTCTTGCTGGACAGTGCGTCTTTTTCGTCAAGCCAGATCTTCCCGGAGTCAGCATCCATAATCACTTCCAGCTCAACACTGTCTTTGGGATCAATAATGCCAAACTCATAAACCATTTTACCGTCTTCATCATCGATTCCGAAGCTGCTGAGATAGCCGGGATAATGATCAGCAATTTTGACAACGGCCTGTTCCGGCTTGATTTTGGCATTCTCAATGGCCAACTGCATGACGACATCGTCCTGACCGGCCAGAGCGGCGGTTGACACCAGAAACAGTCCAAGTATGACCTCTTTTAACAGCCTCATGACACTTACCCGTAGACCCGTAGAAAATAGGTGAATTACCGCAAAGGATAACCACCCGACGATGAAGACCCAATGAGTAAAAGATTAACAAAAGTTAATGATGAATCTGACCGGCGAACCGATACCAATAAAATAAAAAACGGGATAAGGCTACCACTTTCCAAAATTGAGTCCATACTTTCTGGTTATTAAAAAAACTGTTGATCTTCCGGAACTGAACATGGCTCCCGTTTCTAACCCGATAACATCAATCAAGGCAGAGCCCGTATTATGAAGCAACGATTAAGCTTTCAAAATATCATTGGTATGGGATTTATGGCCTTCGCCATGTTTCTTGGTGCAGGCAATCTCATATTTCCTCCATTAGTGGGTCAACTGGCTGGCACCCATGTCTGGCTGGCCGCTGCAGGCTTCCTGATTACAGGAGTCGGCCTCCCTCTCTTAGCCCTGGTGATGATTTCAAGGGTTGGCGGAGGCTTTAATGAGATTACCCGGGAACTGCCTCGCAGCATGATTATCCTGATGGGCTGCTGCATATACACCATCATCGTCCCTATTTATGGTGTGCCAAGAACCGGTCTCGTTGCTTATGAAATCGGGGTCGTTCCGTTTCTGGAAGAACCCGATGCCATTTCCAGACTGGCATACAGTATCATTTTCTTTGGGATTTCCTGGTACTTCAGCCTCTATCCGGGTAAGTTGCTGGAGTCCGTTGGTAAAATCATCACACCGGCCCTTATCCTGCTGCTTATTATTCTGAGTATTTCTCCTGTTATCTCCTCCCCGGGAGAAGCCGGTGAGCCCATGGGTAGGTATGTCGAGCATGCTTTCTTTACTGGATTCGTCGAAGGCTACATGACGATGGATGCTCTGGCTGCGCTCCTGTTCGGCATTGTTATCATTACCAACCTCAAATCTCATGGTATCTCTTCGACTAATGCCCTGATCAAGTACTCGATCATAACCGGCTGTATTGCTGCTGCCGGGCTGGCATTCGTCTACCTTTCCCTCTTTAACCTGGGTACAGGTACCCGCGAGCTCATTCCGCACCCGGAAAACGGCGGTCAGATTCTTTCCACTTATGTCGACAGTGTTTTTGGCGTTTATGGCAATGTGCTGCTTGCAGCGGTAGTGACACTGGCCTGCCTGACCACCGCAATTGGTCTGATCACCGCTTGTTCAGAGTATTTCTGTGAGCTGTCTGACAAACTTAATTACAAGGCAATGGTTGCTACCAACAGCCTCATCAGCATGGTGCTTGCCAACCTTGGCCTTAACCATATGATCGAACTGTTTATACCAGTGCTGCTGGTACTCTACCCTATCACTATTGCCCTGGTTTTTCTGGGGTTGGCCAGACACCTGATGCCTGACCCCAAACTGGTCTACAAATCCACGCTGCTGGTAACCTTTTTACTCAGCCTGGTTGATGCCAACAAAGGATGGGACAATCCTCTTGCAAAACAGCTGTTGACATACTTTCAGTCACTGCCAGGGTATGAGTTTAATTTGAGCTGGGTTGTCCCGTTTCTGGTGACGATGCTGGCGACCTGCCTGATAGGTAAATGTACTAAACCATCGTAGCCTGTTTCCATCTGACCAACGGCTTGGCAAGCGGCTAAACATCAAGTAAGCTGGCTCGCTTGCGATATAGTATCGCGGCTACCACTCACTCACTGTATGTATAAATAAGTAGCGTACCCATGACCCGTTTTCCGGCATTACCCGCGGTTATCCTGGTGATATCCGCTTTAACTGGCTGCCAGGTACTGCAACAACCTGCCCAAACCACGGACAGTCAAAAGACCTCTCAAGCTGAAACTGAGGCCCTTAAATCAGAACAGAAAACAGAACAAGTGCAAGGTCATACCACCTCCCGGTCTGCTCGCCCGGATACCATTTCGGTCAAGCAAAAACTGGTACAGACTCCAGCCCGTATTGGCGGAAAACTGGTACTGGGTTTTGCTGAGAAAGGTACTCTCACAGAATACGGCCTTGAAATGAACGCCAAGATCGATACCGGTGCGGGACGTTCTTCTATTGATGCCAGAAACATTAAGAACTTTGAACGGGATGGTAAAAAATGGGTTCGATTTGATATTCCCAGAACCAGCAAGGGCAATGTCAGCCTGGAGCTGCCCGTCAAAAACACTATCCTGGTCAAGACCCAGGGTGACGAAGAGTCCCTGGCTCGCTATGTCGTCAATATGAACATCAGGGTCGGTGATATTACCCAAAACCTTGACGTCTCATTGAACGACAGGACCCGTTTTGAATTCCCACTGCTCGTGGGTCGGGATTTTCTCAAGGATATGGCCATCGCCGATGTTAGCAAGAGATACATCGCAACCGAGAAAGTGCTGGATACGGTGACCGCCGAAATCCCGGCGGTTGGCAACCTGAGCGTCAAAGAACAGATCGACAAACCCGTAGACGTCAGTGGCCTTATGTTGTTAGGCGAGCTTGAAAAAGTGCATATCAAAGGATTCAAGAATGCCTTCGAGGCACGTATTGATACCGGTGCCAAGACCTCTTCCATTGATGCTAGAGATATTGAATACTTCACCAGAAATGGTGAGAAGTGGGTTCGCTTCAAGGTTGTCAATGGTAAAGAAAGTCAGACTTTTGAGCGCAAGGTTCATCGTGAAGTTGAAATCAAGCGTCACGGCGGCCTGGCCAACCAGTTCCGGGCCTCTGTCTTTATCCCCATTACACTTGGCCGTATCTCCAAAGAGGTTGAATTTACGCTGACCAATCGCTCGGGTTACGAACACCCGATTCTTATTGGTGAAAGATTCCTGAGCAATACCGCTCTGGTTGATGTAGCCAAGCAAAATATTGCTGAAACAAAAAAGTGAGGTTTGAATGAAAGGACGTTTTCACCTCAGCCTGGCGGTGATCATTCTGATCTCGGCAGGTCTGGGCCTGACTTTGTACAAACACTTTGCCTTGGGGTTTCCGTTAACCCGGGGAGAGACCACCACAGTCTGGAGTGTTGAGGCTGAAATCCAGTTCGAGGCCGACGGTGGACCTGCCAAGGCATCCCTGACCCTGCCCGATCAGCAATCCGGTTTCCGTATTCTGAATGAATCCTTTGCTTCTCCCGGTTATGGCATTAACCAGTATGATGAAGAAGGACAGCGTCGTGCCGAGTGGAGCATCCGCAAGGCTAAAGGCATGCAGAGCCTGTTCTACAAGGTCAGTCTGCATCCGGACCGACTGCAGGTGGAACCTCTGGCGCCTCCTGTTGAAGAAGACGATGACACTCTGAAAGCCAGACCGTCCCTGCCGGAGCCCTACCAGACCGCGGCAGATGCATTGCTGGAACAAGTCAAAGAACACTCTGCCGATAGCCGAAGTTTTACCGGCACCCTGATCAAGGCATTTATTGCCAAAGAGCCCAGCCAGAACACCAACATGCTGTTGAGCATGATTGATAGCCGTGCCGAGCAGACCGAGCTGCTGATCGAAATGCTGTCCATGGCCGATATTCCGGCGCGGGTTGTTCGGGGGCTTTACCTTGAAGACGGCAGACGTCGTCAGCCCATCGTAGACATGCTGGAAGTCTACACCAACGACGGCTGGGTGCTCTTTGATCCCGAAACCGGTGTTTCCGGCAACCCGAAAAACTTCTTCCTCTGGCAGCGCGGCGGTAAATCCCTGCTGGATGTCATGGGTGGCGAAGATTCCCGGGTCTCTTTCTCAATGATTTCCCAGAACGAGCCCAAACGGGACCTGGCCATTAAAACGTCCAGTGCTGACGACGCCGCCCTGGTGGATTTTTCTATCTACTCCCTGCCCCTGGAAGTTCAGAACGCTTTCAAGAGCATTCTGCTGATTCCCATTGGCACCCTGGTGGTACTGATCATGCGCATCCTGGTCGGCCTGAGAACCTCGGGAACCTTTATGCCCGTCCTGATCTCGGTAGCCTTCCTGGAAACCCAGTTACTGCCCGGTCTGGTTATCTTTGTCACCATTGTTTCCATCGGCCTGTGGATCCGTTCGATATTGAGTCAGCTTAATATGCTCCTTGTCGCCCGGTTGGCGGCGGTCATCATCGTCGTCATAGGCATAATGGGAGCCATGAGTGTACTCAGCTGGAAGATGGGAATTACCCAGGCCCTCACCGTGACCTTCTTCCCGATGATTATCCTGGCATGGACCATTGAGAGAATGTCCATCCTCTGGGAAGAAGAAGGCCCCAAAGATGTTCTGATCGAGGGCTTTGGCAGTCTGCTGGTGGCCAGTATGAGTTACCTGCTGATGTCCAACCCTCTGGTTGAACATTTGACTTATAGCTTCCCGGAGCTGTTGTTGACCGTGCTCGGCCTGACCCTGATGCTGGGCCAATACACCGGTTATCGCCTGTTGGAACTTCGTCGCTTCAAACCTCTGGTGGGAGGTTAACCCATGGAGTTCATCAAACGGTTTTTCCGCGGTTTTGCCAGCCCTTCCAGCCTCCATGAGGCTGGGATTCTGAGCATGAACATGCGCAACCTGGATTATGTAATTAAATATAATCCCCGCAAACTGCTGCCCCAGGTGGACGACAAACTCGCCACTAAAAGGATGGCAGAAAAAGCCGGTGTCGATGTCCCCAAACTGTTGGGGGTTGTTGAATACCAGTACGACATCAAAAACCTGGGCACTCTGCTTGAACAACACAACAGTTTTGTGATCAAGCCTGCCCAGGGCAGCGGCGGCAAAGGTATCCTGGTCATCGTTGGCCGCGATGGTGAACGGTATCTAAAAGCCAGTGGCGACACTCTGGAGTTTGAAGATATCAACCGACATGTGTCCAATATTCTCGGCGGCCTTTACAGTCTTGGCGGCAAAAGTGATGTCGCCATGATCGAGAGCCTGATTGTGGCAGACCCGGTCTTCAATGATTACAGTTTTGAAGGCGTACCGGACATTCGTATGATTGTTTTCCGGGGTTTTCCTGTTATGGGTATGCTGCGTCTGGCCACCCGGGCTTCTGATGGCAAGGCCAACCTTCACCAGGGTGCTGTCGGAGTCGGTCTGGACATTGCCTCCGGTAAAAGCCTGCGGGCTGTTCAGTTTGACCTGCCCATTGAAAAGCACCCTGACACAGGCCACAGCTTTGAAAAACTGGAAGTGCCTCACTGGGACAAACTGCTCAAGCTGACTGCCGCCTGTTATGACATGACAGGACTGGGCTATCTGGGTGTAGACATTGTTCTGGATGAGAAGGATGGCCCACTGATCCTTGAACTCAATGGCCGTCCCGGCCTGGCTATCCAGATCGCCAATGACCGTGGCATCCAGCCGCGCCTGGAGCTGATTGAGTCTCTGCCCGACTGGAATATGCCCATTGCTGAAAAAGTCGCTTTCGCAAAAGAGCGCTTTGCGGTGTGATCCCCATAATATCAGGGCTCAGCGCCCTGATATTCCCTCCCAAATATAGACTTAAAAAAAACACTCGCCTGCCTTGGCCTGTATGCTTCGTCTGTGTCACAATCGTTCAAAGAATAAGCAGCTTTAAGAAGCAGAACAAAAGCTGTCACTTCGTCAAGGAGGACTGCCTGAATTGCAGCCAAGAACAGCTATCTTCGCCAGAGCAATCTTCGCCAGAGCAATCTTCGTCAGAGCATTCTTCGTCAGGGCATTGCTTGTGATTCTGCTGACCTTTTTTGTCAGTCGGGCAGAACCGGCATTTATTGTTCTGCAATCCGTATTAATTTTCAGTCTTTACCGGGTTCACCGCAGACATAAGAATCATCAGAAGCTCTCTATCAACCTGGTCACTGTCGTCAATGATAAACGACGAGTTTTTAATTCTGCCCTGCGTCAACATCTGCAGGCACCCGGCAACGCCCTGATGGATGAAAGGGCCATTAGGGAGGGGATTCTAAACACTCTGGATGCCGTAATGCCCGCTACGCCTGCCATAATATTGGTCAAAAACAACGATCGCTGGGATGTCAGCAGCCATTACCCCAAGGCCGACCGGATACTCACAAACAGCATTGACACTATTGAAAAGGAACTGATCAACATCATTAGCTCAGAGCAAGAACATCATGTCCGGCTTGCCGATCGAAACGGCGATAAATATTGGATATTTCTGCTTCATACCGAAAAAAACCACCATACTCTGCTGGTCGTTTCACCGGGGAAAAAATACCAGCAATCTTTACAATGGCAACAGATAACCGACATCAGTACCCATGCCCGAACCCTGTTTCAGGCCAATCAACAGACTCGCTTCTGGAAACTCCAGGCCAGTCTGGATTCACTGACGGGCCTGCTCAATCGCAGAGCTTTTATCAATGAGGCCTCAGAAGTTCTTCACCGTCCCAATCCCAAACAGCCTCAGTCCTGCCTGATTTTCATGGATATTGATGACTTCAAACAGATTAATGATCGTTTTGGTCACCCGGCGGGTGACAAGGTACTCTCTGACCTGGCCAGACGAATGCAAAAAGAGCTGCGCCAACAGGACCTGATTGCCCGCTATGGCGGAGAGGAATTTGTGGTACTTCTGCCCCACACAGATGCTGTTAAGGGCGTACTGGTCGCTGAGCGATTAAGGAAATCGGCATTACTTTACAACGAAGGCCCTGTTCCTCTGAGCATCAGCCTGGGGATTGCTGCCACGGGACCACAGACGGACACTGTCGACAAACTGCTGAAAGAAGCAGACGATGCTTTATACCAGGCCAAGCACTCGGGTAAGAACAGAGTCTGTCGGGCACCGTCCTGTGCGGACCTGCGTCTGGGAGCTTGAGAGAAAAGAGATCACAAAACGCTTATCCTAAAACGTAAATCTACATATACTGAACCATCGTGCTGAGACTTTAAAATAAAGTCCTGATCCCACCCAACAGTGAAATAAACAACAATGCCCGCTCTGTTCAGTCGCTGGCGACAGCAACGGAATGATGATGACCTCCAGCTTGAAGAACGAGATTTAAGTTGGCTTGAAAAAGTGGCGCGTGCCCCTCATCAGGAGCCCTGGAGTGTCACTATACTGCAGTACGCCTGGACCGCCGGTCCGGTAACACTTCTGGCCGCCTTTGGCGGTTATTATATTGGCTACGGCACTATGATGCCGCTGGACAGAACCTTATACTTTATTGGTTACTCCATTGTAGCCATTGGTTTGGGTCTGTTCACCAAACTGATATACAACGTCACCCATGGCCGCAGAGTCACTGCCGACAAACACAACCTGCTCAGCGTCATCGACCGGATTCCTGAAATTATTTACATGGTGCGCGACCTGGCCCAGCAGAATATGACGGAAGATGCACGACGCATTCATTCTGCCGGCATTCTGTTGCGCAAACTGGACCTTGGCCCGGAGTGGGTCTCAACAGCCGTTGAAGATATTACCGGTGATCCCAAACTGGCCCGTAAAGCCGAACAGATTGAAATATTCCGCCGGGCCGGCCTTTACCACAGAATGCGTGACATCGTTCACGAAGTCTCTGATGACGCCAAGCGTTATCACCAGGAACTCAAGGAGCTTCACCCGCGTATCGCTGAAGCACTTAAAAACAGATTGACCGGTATCGTCGCGAGACCTCATAAAGGGCAGCCCAGGGAACCTCTGTTTATTGAACGGATTCTCAGCGCCAGTGAGCGGGATAATGAAGAATTGATGACCCTTCACGATGTCGAAGAAATACTTACACTCTGCTTCGAACTGATTTGCGGGCGTGAAATTTCCTGGCTGAAAATCGAGTATACTGGTCGCTGGGACCTGGCCAAGGCCCTGGACAGGCTCGAGGAAGAGCGCAACGATTTCCGCATCAGCCGGGCCAGAGTTTACTCCCGCCTCAAGGCCCTGACGACCTGGTTGCACAATGTTGATGTTCAGAATGACATTATTACCGGCCATGGTCTCAGCCCTCAAAAGCTGCTGGCTGCGGCGACCGAGTCGCTCGACAATCTCAGCTTGCAGGTTCGTCAGGCCAGGGACCTGACCCGTAAAACCGGCAAGCACGTTTTAGCCCTGAATATAAAACGGGAGCAACTGGATAAGGCCATTGCGCTTTACAACGAAGCACATCGCGCCTACCTGAAACAGGGGCGGGACAGCGATAAACTCAAACGTGCCCTGAAGTCCTGGCAAAAACTCTCGACACTCTATCAACAGAACCCTGAAGAGAACTTCAAGCGAAGCCTGACGATTTCAGAACAGAGTATTGAGCTGGATGATGACACCAGGATGGAAGTCGCCAACCGCCTGGAAGAGTTTTTAAAAGAGTCTCGTCTGCGCAGGGAAAGCTATCGAACCAACTCCCCTCTGTCACCGGCTCAGAAAGACCTGACAGAAACACGCGCCAGGGAAGTGGCTATCGAGGTGGCCACGATTCTTGACCCCTATATACATCTTCATGATCCACAAATTCAGAGAGCTATTGAAAGTTCTAATGCATCCAGCCTGGCTTTTATTGAACCGGGTATGAGCGCCAAGACCAAGGCGTCACTGGGAGAAGCCCTGGCTGCTGATGTTGACAAGAACCTGTCGGCCAGTGCCGAGAAACTGGCCCAGAACCTGATCCGCTACTACCGCGTTCCCCTGAGCGAGAGAACGATTAACTTTCTGGTACAAACCTATCAGGCCGATTTGCAAAGATTGCAGTTTATTGCCCAGTTCGAGAGCCCGATGAGTGCCCGCTATTCTCTGGATAATATTTCGCCCATCGAAGTTCCCCCGGCCAAGAACAATTGGCAAATCGACCTCTACAACGCCAATAAGATCATCAGCAAATACAGCTCTGCTTCTGCTCACAGTTAACACCCCTGCCGCCCGTCCTGATAACGATCAGGCGCCGGCAGACTCATCAGAAAAACTGATAGTTGGTTATTACAGATATCATTTATTCTTATGGCGTGGAATTCGGCTTTTGGTCAGACTGTTTCGTTTTTAGACAGTGATTTATGCTTTATTTTAAAACATTAGTCCCTTATCTCGCTAAAAAAAGCCTAAGAAATAAGGTATTTAAAACATTTTTGATAAAGATCAAAGTTTGCGTTTTACCGAAGTTCATATATGTAACAAATCCGAGTAACATAGCCACGACCTGATTAACCAGCCATAGATTGATCCGCTCCCATCCAGGATCCGTACAAACGGACGCACCGCTGTGCTTGTTATAAACACGCATTGAATGGGTGTCTATTATACTGAATGCGCGGTAACTGCAGCACAAGGGACCTCTGTGGCAGCACTCACTTTCTGATTGCCAATATGGATCTGTTAACACTGTCATGAACGAGGAGCACTATGATTCCAGATGAAATCATTGACCTGTCGCGATTCCAGTTCGCGATGACGGCACTCTACCATTTCCTCTTTGTCCCATTAACCCTGGGCATGACCTTCATGCTGGCGATCATGGAGTCGGTTTATGTCATGACCGGCAAACAGATCTACCGGGATATGACCAGATTCTGGGGTAAATTGTTTGGTATTAACTTTGCCCTCGGTGTCGCCACCGGCCTCACCATGGAGTTCCAGTTCGGAACAAACTGGTCCTATTACTCTCATTATGTTGGTGATATTTTTGGTGCTCCCCTGGCCATTGAGGCCCTGATGGCCTTTTTCCTTGAGTCGACTTTTGTCGGTATGTTCTTCTTTGGCTGGGATCGACTCAGTAAGGTCCAGCATCTGGCCTGTACCTGGTTAATGGCTATAGGTACCAACCTGTCGGCCATGTGGATCCTGATTGCCAACGCCTGGATGCAAAATCCGGTTGGCGCAGAGTTTAATTTTGAAACCATGCGTATGGAGATGACCAGCTTTGCTGACTTGATCCTGAACCCTGTGGCTCAGGTGAAATTCATTCACACGGTTTCTGCCGGTTATACAACAGGCGCCATCTTTGTACTGTCTATCAGTGCCTGGTACATATTGAAAGGCCGCGACATCGGTTTTGCCCGTCGCTCCTTTGCGGTGGCCGCAGGCTTTGGTCTGGCATCCATCCTGTCTACCCTGCTGCTGGGTGATGAGTCCGGTTATGAGTTGGGTGACGTACAACAAGTCAAGCTGGCAGCCATCGAAGCCGAGTGGAATACTGAACCAGCGCCAGCTGCTTTTACGGTTTTTGGTTTACCCAACCAGGAAGAGCAAAAAACGGAGTATGCGATCAAAATCCCCTATCTCATGGGCATTATCGCTACCCGCTCACTGGACACTGAAGTACTGGGTATCAAAGACCTGATCAACGACAAGGTGGAGAGAATCCACCGTGGTATCAAAGCCTACGAACTGCTTGAAAAGCTGAAAAACGGTCAGGATACCCCTGAAAACCGCCGCCAGTTTGAAAAAGTCGTAGACGACCTGGGCTACGGTCTGCTGCTGAGCCGCTATACCAAGGACATTCCAAACGCGACGCCTGAAATGATTCACCAGGCAGCAGAAGATTCTATTCCGACCGTATGGCCGCTATTCTTCTCCTTCAGAATCATGGTGGGTCTTGGCGTCCTGATGCTGTTGCTGCTGGTAGTCGCCTTCTACAAAACAGCCCGAAGGACTGAGTACAAGAGCCCCAGGTTCCTCAAACTCTGTTTCTACTCCCTGCCACTGCCTTTTATTGCCGGTGAAATGGGCTGGTTCGTTGCGGAGTTTGGTCGTCAGCCCTGGACCATCTCAGGTATTCTGCCGACTTACCTGTCGGCTTCTACCCGCACAGAAACCGACCTCTGGCTCAGCATTATCGGCTTTGCTGCGCTCTACACTGTTTGCATTATTATCGAAATTTACCTGATGGTTAAATACGCTCGCAAAGGTCCCAGCAGTCTGCATACTGGCCGCTATTACTTTGAACGCAATCGCACCGACGATATGGCCCAGGCATAAAACAGGCATAAAAGGAGATCTCTATGGATTACGAAGTTCTAAAATTCATCTGGTGGGTTCTGATCGGTGTCCTGTTCATTGGCTTTGCCATCATGGACGGTTACGATCTTGGCACCGCCAACCTGCTACCTTTTATGAGCAAGACCGACGACGAGCGTCGCATCATGATTAACGCCGTCGCCCCGCACTGGGACGGCAACCAGGTTTGGCTGATCACTGCCGGCGGTGCTTTGTTTGCCGCCTGGCCTCTCGTTTATGCCACGGCCTTCTCTGGCTTTTACTGGGCCATGCTGCTGGTTCTGTTCGCCCTGATTATTCGTCCACTGGCCTTTGATTATCGTTCCAAGGTAAAACCCGAGCAGACCAAATACTGTGACTGGGGACTGTTTATCAGTGGTATCGTCCCTTCCCTGGTATTCGGTGTCGCTTTTGGCAACCTGTTCCAGGGCTTTGGTTTTGACCTGGACGACACCATGCGTTCCAGCTTTACCCAGGGCTTCTTTTCACTGTTAAATCCCTTTGCCCTGCTTTGTGGTGTTGTCAGCATTGCCATGCTGACCATGCAGGGAGCGGTGTGGCAGAGTATGCGTTCTGGCAGCCCAATCAAAGAACGTGCGAGCATTGTCGCCCGTTTGTCAGCCCTTGCCACCATTGTCACCTTTGCGCTTGCCGGTTTGTGGGTGGCTAACCTGCCTGGTTTTGAAGTCATCAGCGGTCTTGATATTAATGGTGAAGCCAACCCCCTGAGCAAAACGGTTCACATCGCAGACGCGGGCATCTGGCTGGCCAACTACAGCAAATACCCGATTATGCTGATTGCGCCGATCATGGGTTTTGTAGGTGCCATCGGCGTCTTCCTGCTGGCCAAGACCCGTCTGCACGGCTTGACCTTTGCCTGCAGTTCAATCACCCAGGCAGGTGTTATCATGACAGCCGGGTTCTCACTGTTTCCATTCGTTCTGCCGTCCAGCACCCATCCTGACGTCAGCCTGACACTGTGGGATTCAACGTCCAGTGAGCTGACCCTGAGCATCATGACCGTTGCTGCCCTGATATTTGTTCCCACCATCCTGGGTTACACCATCTGGTGTGTCTATAAAATGTGGGGTCGCATGACAGTAGAACACCTTAACGAAAACACTCATTCACTGTATTAGGGGGTCAGACTATGTGGTATTTTGCCTGGATTCTAGGCGTACTTCTGGCGTGTGCCTTTGGGATCATTAATGTTATGTGGTATGAGTTTCACGAGATGGATTTTGATAATGATGTCAATGAGTTAGAAGAATGATATAGTTTTTGGGGACCAATTTCGCTGGTCCCCAAGCTCAAAATGATCTGGTCAGCCAGGTTCAAAGCTTCCTTCGTGCTTCTCAGGTCAGGCACCTTGGCCAAATGCTCATCAAGCGAATCCAGTAACTGTCTGGAAATGTATTCTGATCGTTACTGTTGTAGTGCTCTCATCAAGGATGAGGTCACTACGCCAAAGATCATATTCCAGGAAGGAGCGGTAACTATAGGACACATGATCGCTAATTCAATTTTTCGAGTCGTCTACAACTTGCTTAGGGCTTCAGTCATTCCCGATTCTACCATTTACTTCAGAGATTCCGCACACACTGTGTGCGGAATTGAGATGGTTCCAAATAAGTCTGATGATGTAAGTTATGAGTCTACCAAGACAATGATCTATGCGGTTGGCAACCTGCATGACCTGATTCTAACTACAATCATTATCAAATATGGGCAGTGCAGCAAAAACCATTGATGACATGGATAAACCGGGCTACCGCCTTCATCCATTGAAGGGCGACCGTGAAGGCCTTTGAGCCGTTAACGTATCAGGTAACTGGCGCATTGTGTTTGAATTTAAAAACGGAGATGCCTACATCGTAGACTATGAGGATTACCACTGATGGCCATACAACAATTTGACCCACCTCACCCAGGGCATTGATCTACCGCACCTACATTGTGCCATTCACCTCAATGACCGCTAACAGAATTGCCGACCAACTGGGCGTGGCCAGAAGTACTTTCAATCGTCTGCTGAATGAAAAGTCAGGTGTTTCACCGGAAATGGCCATTAGACTGTCCGAAGTACTGGGTGGTTCTGCTGAAAGCTGGATGACACTTCAGGAAAGCTTTGACTTGTGGAAAGCCAGACAAGTCCAATTTCGTAAGTGTCCATTTGAGGAAAAAACGTGAAAATAAACTGCGACATGGGAGAAAGCTTTGGCATCTGGAAGATGGGTTGTGATGAGGTCATCATGCCCTATCTAAACATGGCCAATATTGCTTGCGGTATGCACGCCTCTGACCCTTCTGTGATGATGAAAACCGTCAGGTTGGCCTATGAACATCAAGTGAGTATAGGGGCTCATCCGGGTTATGCTGATCTTCAGGGGTTTGGCCGTCGTCATATTGCCATGGCTGCGGAAGACCTAAAAGCACTGTTCATCTATCAGATAGGTGCGCTTCAAGCTATTTGTGACAGCGAAAATACGACACTGGACTATGTCAAGCCACATGGCGCACTCTACAACAGCATGATGAAAGACGATGAAGTGTTTATGACTTTGTTGCAGGGGCTCAAGAGTTTAAAAAGACCCTTGCCTTTGGTCGTCATGGCTGTACCTGATTACCAAAGATATCAGGCTCTTGCAGACAGCATGGGCATTAAACTCTGGTTTGAGGCCTTTGCTGACCGAACTTATGATAATGACGGGCGTCTGGTACCTCGCACCATGGCCGGTTCATCTCTGACCACGCTGGAAGAGATCAAGCAACAAACAGACCAGATAATGACCCAGGGAACGGTGACTACCATCGAAGGCAAGGTTATTCCCATTAAAGTGGACACTTTGTGCATTCATGGTGATGCTCCTGCCGCACTGCCAACTGCGAAAATGTTGCATCAAAAAGCCACCAGCTTATGAACATATGCCCGGTTAATGAAAACAGCGTGATTGTCTATTTCTCGGATACTGTCAGCCCTGATACAGCAGACGCTATTGCCCGTGTCATACCGATCATTCGGCAAGAACTGGGATCCTGCCTTGTTGATATGGTTCCTTCCTATACATCCATTTTGATCAGCTTTGATCCGGTCGTTATCGATTTAAGGACTTTTGTCGAACAATTAAAACAGGCTCTGGTTGTTGCAGAGCACTCGGGGCCGAACCTTACGACCACCGACGTGATTGAGTTACCCGTTTACTATGGCCCGGAAGTGTCACTGGATGCTGAAGAAGTGTCTGCCCACACCGGTCTCAGCTTTGACCAGATTGTTGATATTCATTCGTCAACCCTTTACCGCGTTTATGCGATCGGGTTTGCCCCGGGCTTTGCTTACCTTGGGAATACCGATCAGCGCATTGCCATTCCCCGCAAGAAAACCCCACGGCTGAAGGTTCCCCAGGGTAGCCTGGCAATAGC
The DNA here is from genome assembly GCF_023822025.1 of Endozoicomonas sp. 4G. Classification (NCBI taxonomy): domain Bacteria; kingdom Pseudomonadati; phylum Pseudomonadota; class Gammaproteobacteria; order Oceanospirillales; family Endozoicomonadaceae; genus Endozoicomonas; species Endozoicomonas sp. 4G. The sequence continues at coordinate 2,823,687 of NZ_CP082909.1, forward strand.
CGAACAGCAGACGGCTATTTATCCCAGGCCATCACCGGGAGGCTGGCAAATCATTGGCCGTACACCCGTTGGCCTGATTGATTACCAGAGTGAGAATCTGACAGTCTTTAAAATGGGGGCGAAGGTTAAATTTATACCTGTCAGCAAGGAAAAATATCTGGAGCTGGGTGGTGTTTTCTCTGTTCAGGATCACCCTGGCATGGAGGCAGTATGACACTCAGAGTTTTAAAACCGGGTATTCTGAGTTTGATTCAGGATCGTGGCCGACAGGGTTTTCAGGATATCGGAGTCAGTCCGGGTGGCCCAATGGATGAACATGCTTTTCTATGGGGTAACCGACTGCTGGATAATGCGTCTGAATGCGCCCAGATTGAAATCACTATTGGGCAGTTTTCCTGTGAGTTTCTGGCAGATACCGTGATAGCTCTGACAGGTGCTGATATATCTGCACAGCTCAATAGCAGGCCGATTCGTAACTGGGAGAGCATTAATGTTTGTGGTGGTGACACCCTGTCTCTTGCTGGGGCGAGATCCGGCTTACGAACCTATCTGGCTGTCAGTGGCGGTTTTACGGTACCAGAAGTTCTGAAAAGCTGTGCAACCGTCATGCGTGACCAGCTGGGCGGATTGGATGGTCAGGGTAGCCCATTGAGAGAGGGCGACAGAGTTCCTTATTCACCCAGACAAAAGCGAATTACACGGCGGGTGCCGGAAGATTTTATCCCGGTCTATAAACAGGACGTCACGCTTGAAGTGATTCCAGGCTATCAATATGAGCTTTTTGACCCGCAGGAGCGCCGTCGTTTTTTTGGTAAAACCTATACCCTCAGTAAACAGATGGATCGTATGGGGTACCGTCTCGAAGGCGAAGCGATTCATTGCCAAAATACCCGGCTGATCTCAGAAGGTATTGCCCTTGGGGCTATTCAAATTCCGGCAGATGGTCAACCCATCATCCTGATGCGGGATCGGCAAACTATTGGTGGCTACCCGAAGATAGGCTGTATAACGGCCAGAAGTTTGAGGGTGCTGGCCCAGTGTCAGCCCGGGGCCAGGATCCAGTTTGTTGAGAAAGAGCTTTATGAGGCTGAAGCTGAGTATTTGGTTCAGGAACATTTTTTTAGGAGTAATGGGTCATTCTAAACGGGCAAAAACGAACTGACACTCACATCAACAATTAAAAATCTACCGCTCAGTGTGACCTGAAAAACTGGATGCCCTTACGGTTGTCGCCCTGGTTGGTGGCACAGTAGGTGGTTGGGAGGCAGATTATTCTTTGTCACCCTTCTTTCTTTTCTGGTTAAATGGCGGCTGGTCAGACGCTTTTCTCTTGAGCCTCTGGTCGGCAGGCAGGTGGGTTTGTTTGTGCGTGTTCAGATTACCGATCTCATAGGTGCGGTAGTGGCAGCCCTCATGATCACACTGGTGCACTCTGGGTCTATTAAGTCTCTGGTCGGCAGGCAGGTGGGTTTGTTTGTGCTTTTTCAGATTGTTCGTCCGATCAGTGCGGTAGTCGCAGCCCTCATGATCACACTGGTGTACCTTGGGTTTCTTGGGTTTCTGGTAGTCACACAGATGGGGCTGCTCGTGCTTTTTCAGATGGCCAGTCTGGTCGGAGTCAGGCTCCTGCTTAATCTTTTTCAGTTCCAGAGTCGCACCATACTGACTGAATTCATTGGATACTCGAAAGGGATTGAGTGTTGTGGTTTCATACTGAACATCAGACTCGTCTTCGTTTAAACGGTTGTCGATGCTTTCATCAGAGGTGCCGTTTGTGATTATTTCACTGTCTGCAACGGGCTCCTCCTTAATCTTTTTCAGTGCCAGAGTCGCACCATACTGACTGAATTCATTGGATACTCGAAAGGGATTGAGTGTTGTGGTTTCATACTGAACATCAGACTCGTCTTCGTTTAAGCGATTGTCGCCGCTTTCATCAAAGGTGCCGTTTGTGATTATTTCACTGTCTGCAACAGGCTCCTCCTTAATCTTTTTCAGTGCCAGAGCCGTACAATACTGACTGGTTTCATTGGGTACCCGAAAGGGATTAACTGTTGTGGTTGCATACTGAACATCAGGTTCAGCATTAGCTTCATCTTCGTTTGAACGGTTGTCGCTGCTTTTATCAGAGATGCTGCTGTCTTCACTGTCAGAACCACTATCAGAGGCTGCCCGGCTGTGAACCTTAGCTTCGCCAGAGTCGGGAGAAAAGCAATAGCGAGTATCTGGCTTTAAGAGGACGTCATCACCGAGGCAAATTCGTGGTATATCGCTGTCGTTTATCTCAGTGGCGATAGCTTTAGCCGTAGAGTCAAGTTCTGGTAGCACGTCCCGGACTGGGAAAAGAGGGAGAAGAATAGTTTTAACGCCCGAAACGTAGACCCCTTTTATGGATAAGATCTCAATAAAGGGCTTCGGGGCGTTGATCAGCTCCTTGCCAACAGCCAGAGCGAAGCGCAAAGGCAACCTATTCTCCTGAGTCTGGCCATGAGAGTAATGCCCGGAAAAGGCAATGACCAAGGTCAAAATCAATGGTTTTAATAGCAAAGCCTGTTTTACCAGCCGTTGAAATGTTTATTGGAAAATCAGGTTAGTCGAAATCTGGAGAGAGGTCGGAGGTTTCTTTGCCGTGAAAATACCAGAATTCAGGACACAAGTAACCGCCTTGCACAGAACAAGGAACGAATGTGATACGGCATGAGTTTTCCGGACACTTTTTTACGCTACCTCGGCAAGTTTCTGTTCGTACTTGAACGGTTTCAGCCCGGGGCCAGGATTCAGTTTGTTGAGAAAGGGCTTTATGAGGCTGAAGGTGAGTATTTGGTTCAGGAGCATTTTTTTGAAAATTACGTGCCCTGATATTAATGACCACTACCTTTGTCGCAGCTCCTTCCTCACACAGTATTGCTCCAGCCTCAACGCCACCAGTTCCTGCACCAGCTGATGCAAAATATCCCGATGCTTCGGCTTCACATCCGTTTTGAAAGTAAACCGCTCTTCTTTGACTTCAAAAAAAGTATCCTTTCTCCCAGCAAACGCTTTGATTGGGTTTCTTTTCCAGTAACTATGCCAGCCGTTATCTTCAGCGGACATTGCTTGCTGTCTGTCGGGTAGTTCAGACTTATACAGCGTTGGTCGGCGCTTAAGCAGATGCCAGCTTTTGGCGGCCAGTGCTTCTGTGGTCGGTGCCGAGATAAAACCATCCAGTTCCAGGAAAGCGTCAAGCAAAATCATCTTGAAGCATTTATCCATTTTCGTCTTCTCTATACCATCCAGTAAAAACTGATGATGAGTATTGGCCACTTCCGACTCGGATGTATTCAACTCTTCCAAATGATCAAGCAGCTTGAACCAGCTGCCATGCTGAGAGCGAACTCTATTGAAGTTAGTCCCCGTTTCCGCAAGATAATGATAAAACTCTGTGGCGGTGGGACGATAGCCGAGCAATGATTTCAGGGATTGATACTCATCCACTATGCTGGCATTTTGCGCGCGAGCCATACGCTCCAGAAAATCAATCACTTCCGGATCATAGTTGGCAAAACAGCCATCAGGGAGAGTTATCCGCTGTTGTGAAATTTGTTCTGCAACCTCACGAACAGAATGACAATTTTGCAGAACAACCGGCTTGATCAGAAACGATTTATGGTTACCGATAAAATCAATCACTACCAGATGCTGCTTGCCTTGATGCAGTCGCAGCCCCCGCCCCAGTTGTTGCAGAAACAGGATTTTTGATTCTGTAGGACGAAGCATCAACACCGTGTCAATCGCTGGAAGGTCAGTCCCTTCATTAAACAAGTCGACAGAAAAGAGTACATCCAGCTCTCCGGCTTCAAGCTGGTTCAGGGCTTCATGCCGACGAAGTTCAGAGCCACTGTGAACGGCTGCTGCCCGGAACCCCGCTTTAACAAATACACTTGCCATAAAATCAGCGTGACGTGTTGTGATGCAGAACCCGAGCGTTCTTTTCTGTTTTTTCTCCTGCCAGTGCTCCAGAATATGCTGTGCCCGCCTGTGGGTAGCAAAGGCGTTTTCCAATGCTCCAGAATCAAGTTTGCCATTGCGCCAAGGGATTTCTTTATAATTGACATACCTGTCATTAATGCCAAAATAGCGAAAAGGGGCCAGCAGGCGGGCATTTATGCCATGTATCAGATCACGTTCAAATACCAGATTATTATCACAAAGACTGAGAACATCGGCCTGATCCGTGCGCTCAGGCGTCGCAGTCAGCCCTAAAAGAAACTTTGGCTCAAAATGCTTGAGAAGATCACGGTAGGTTTTGGCATAAGCATGGTGAAACTCATCTACAACAATGTAATCGAAATGATCTTTGCTGAACTGTTGCAGGTGCTCCATTTGTCCAAGGGTTTTCACTGAAGCGAACAGCATGTCGGCTTCTTTATTACGCTCCTCACCATTATAAAAACCAGTGCGTGCATCAGGACGAATTCGCACGAAGGTTTGCTGTGCCTGAATCAGTATTTCTTTTCGATGAGCAACAAACAAGACTTTCTCTGCCCGACATTGTTGAGTATCAAACGCCGCCAGCCAGGTTTTACCCAATCCAGTTGCCAGCACCACCAGCCCTCTCTGGTAGCCGTTGTTCCGGGTTTGCTGCAATGCCTGCAATGCTTCAGTCTGAATCTCAGTGGGTGTTGGTGGCGCTTCAATAAACTCTTCAGCATCTACAGCTACAAGCTGCATCTTACGACGACGTTTCAGGTAGCTATCAATCCATTCATGGCTTAAAGGCTGAACAAGTTCATGACTGAAGATTTCATGAAACTGAAGACGGATATGAGCAAATTGCTGAACATAAAGATCATCTAAATAGCCACTGCATTGCAACCTGAGATTCCATTCATTCCCAGTCGTTAATGCCGCTTTACTGATATTACTGGAACCCACATAAGCACATCCTTCAACAAAATCGTCTTTCTCTGTATGGATAAAAATATACGATTTCATATGGAAGCTTTGCTGACCATCGCACTGATAAATGCGAATATCTGCGCCCTGCTCTTTCAGTAGCATCAGCCTCCGTAAGGCCTGTGGATCTGTAACATCCAGATAGTCAGAAGTTAGCAGCCTTGTGGCTATACCACGTTCAACGGCATCGGATAAAGCTTTAAACAACAACTCCAGACCACTGCTGCGTATGAAGGCCACCGTAATCTCAATTTTCCGTGCCCGATTAATAGCATCTACCAACTTGGGCAGTAGTGGATCGTCCAGCCCGCCGGTAGTCAGAAGAGCAAAACTAGGTGGCCCAATAGGTCCCACATCCATGGATTAAACCTTTTTCAGAATGGCGTTTAACCAGTGTTCATTTTCACGGCCAGCCCGTAAGTCCTGGGTTACCCAGGTTCTGGCGATGTTCAAGTCAATATTTGCCAGAACCTTCTCAAGACCTTTTTCATCGAGATGGGTAAAATGCCTTCCCCCCCGTACTTCTTCACCACTACCCAGCTTGAACGAGCAGTAAAACAGTCCATCTGGTTTCAGTAAACTACCAAGGTGAGAGAAAGTCAGTGGCAAATCTTGAAGGTGAACGTGAAGCAGTGAGGCACATGCCCAGATAGCATCAAACTTTACTTCAGGACGGTAATCCAAAAACAATGAATATTTGACATCCAGCCCTGTCAGACAAGCAGCCCGTTCAGCCATACTGCTACTGCCATCAAATGCAGTAACCGTAAAACCAGCTTTCAAAAAAGCCAGAGAATCTCGCCCAGAACCGCACCCCGCGTCGAGTATATGAGCCTGATCAGGCAATAATGGTAGAAACTGGTCGTATAATGCCTGTGCATCGATGCTCACAGTGGAGTTATAGAAAGAATCTGAATTGTCCTCATAGAAGGCAATGGTTTTAGACATAGGGTGACATGGCTACTAAAAAATCGATGGGGTTGATGATGACACTAAGGGAAGGGGTTGGACAATAGAAAATCTAAAAAATCATGTTGTTGTCCTGAAGTGGCTATATTTCACAGGACACGAATATGCGGCTAATAGCTTATCAGGGTTGCGTAAATATTGACCGGAGAACTATAACCACTACACTCAATGCCCACAGAGCTTCAGAACCGGGGGACTTGAAGACATCTTCACTGCCTGTGTTGATGGGCCATCAGGTTTTCCTGAAGCCATCAATACTGTCTACCCAAAAGCTCAGGCTCAGGCTCAGGCTCAGGTTCAGTTACGCATTGTTCACCATGTTCGTAACTCGTTGAGGTACCTGAATTCAGGGGGGGGGGGTTACAAGGGCATCGACGTGGATATTTATGATGTTTACACCGACACCAATCGCAAGGTCGATCATGTTCCGTTTGGCATTGCTTTGACCGCCAGTATGCTTTCAACCCTTACCTGGAAACTCACAGAAACCTTTGAGCAAACCTTCCACAGTACCGATACCGCAAAGCTTACCCATAACGGTTACCTGTCCAGTCTGACCAGAATGATGGAAGCTCGCAGCAAAGCCATGAGTCAGTTTCAGAACCAACCAGCACTGGCTCAGTCGTGGCGAAACTATATCAAGGAGTGCACGCTCATTGGCATTGATCTGAATTTCAAAACGGTGCATGAAGTGTTCAATAACGTCGGGTTTTACCAGCACCTACGGGCACTTTAGTGATAACACCAGTCTGCTGGCAACACGGGCTTTGGCCAAAATTCGTAACTGCTCAAAATTTGTAGGCATGTCAACCCACTGATATCAATACTTTGATCATTCTGATCAGGCATAATCCCACCCCATGGCTCCGTCGAAAACCTCAGCACTTGAAACTGAAGTCAGCGAACTCAAAACCCTTGTCAGCAACCTGCTCAACAAGGTCAACAAGCTGACCACCGAAAACACCTCCCTGCGTGAGGAAATCCGGCACCTGAAAAAACTCAAGGGGCAACCCAAAATTCGCCCGAATAAAAAAGCCCCGGAAGACGGTAAAAACAACGAAGATGGCAAACCAGCCCCAGCTTCTGATAACACATCGCCACCAAAGAGTAAGCGACCCCGTTCGCAAGAGCGCGGCCAAACCGCCAAGCCTTCTCCCTCTAGCGTCAGGGACGAAATTTGCTTGGCAGAAGGTGTGCAAGATAGTTGGAAACGCAAGGGGTATCAAAACTTTACCCATGTTGATGTGAGCCTGGAGTTCACGACAACACGCTACCGTCGTGAGGTCTGGATCACACCCGAAAGCCAAACAGTCATTGCTCCTTTGCCCGCTCATGTTAAAGGTCGCTTTGGAGACAACCTTACCGCCATGGTGCTTGATCTTTATCACTCTTGCAGTGTCACCCAGCCTTTGCTGCTGGATTGGTTACATAGCCATGGTTGTCCAATCTCCGAGGGAAAACTCAATGACTTGCTGATACATGGACACGAGTCATTTCACCAGGAGCGGGAAGAAATTCTCGAAGCAGGTATTGCCTGTTCCCGTGCGCTGCTCGTAGACGACACTGGGGCCAGGCATGATGGCAAAAACGGCTATTGTACTGTGATCGGCAATGAGACCTTTACTGTGTTCGCTTCAACTGCCAGCAAGAGTCGCATTAATTTCCTGACTTTGCTTCAGGGGAAGCGTCGATCTCACGTACTCAACTCCGTTGCACTTGACTACATGAAGCAGGTGGAGATGACCGGCAAGTGGGTTGATATCCTGTCTGCTTATGGTGAAACCCACTTTCTGGATACCTCTGCCTGGGAAGCCTTTCTGAATGATCACAAGCTGTTCGCCAAAGAGCAACGCCGCAAGGCAACAGAAGCGGTTCTCAAAGCAGGTCTTCTGAACAATGGCTTTCCTGAGGCCATGATCATACACAGTGATGGTGCTCGCCAGTTCGATACTGCATTTGAGCATTCCCTGTGTTGGTTCCATGCCAGCCGTCCACTGGCAAAACTGATTCCTGCCAATGAGCAGGAGCGAGCTGCCCGTGACTGGATGGAAAAGCAGTTCTGGCATTTATACGACGACATTGAGGCGTATTGTTCGGCTCCAACAGCGGCCCGAAAGGCTCAGCTTGAGCAAGACTTTGATGGCTGGGTGACTACACAGGTTAATTATGCTGACCTTCAGTCTGTTCTGGGCCAGCTTCATAGAGCTCGGGAGGAATTACTGTTGGTTTTGGAGTATCCATGGCTGCCACTGCACAATAACCTGAGCGAGAGACAGATCAGGGAGTACGTAAAGCGGCGAAAGGTTAGTGGAGGTACCCGAAGCTCAATCGGGCGGAGTTGCCGGGACACGTTCGCAAGCCTGAAAAAGACATGCAAGCTACATGGCGTGTCGTTCTCTCGATATCTGAAAGATCGACTCTCAGGAACTGGGTTAATTCCCCGCCTGTCTGACATGATACGTCAAAAATCAGCTCAACGAGTGGGTAGCTCTGCCTACGGTTTTTGAGCAGTTACCAAAATTCACCGGATTGGGCTTGGCAGAAAGACTGTAGGGGAAGAGGCGCAATGCCACAGCCGGATTACTCCCTGGCTTCCCAAAAGCCAGTACAAAATGAGTATGTTCTGGCCGGAGCCGGAAAAACAAAAAGCCCACTGGATCGGGGCTTCGGCTGCCACATGGGGAATGCATCGTCACCCATTGGCTAAAGACGACGCTATGTATCTGCTTTGGCAGTATCGGGATTGTTGCCAGACTGCCAGCCAATGACAAAGTTTGCCTGTTACCACCTGCTGGTAGGGTTATTTGTTTTCTGCATTCACAGTGCGATGGCAGAAACCACTCGGGAAGCCATTCACACATTTGAGCAATATACCCGTTCACACTGGCTCAACCAGATTGACCAGCAATCCGAAGCGATTACACGAAACCCTCAGTCTATTGCCAACCAGGTACCCAACCTGATGATGGAAACACCTTCAGACAATGCTCACCGCCGGAAGCTGGAAAGTTATTATCGGAATGAAGATTTCGATGGCTTGCAGTCGTTTGGTGAGCAGCGGGCACAACAACTGGAAACCGAACCATCCCCGGAAGGTGAAGCCTGGCGTTTATTGAACCAGACACCGGACCGGTATTACCCTGATGCCAACGAACACAGGATTCTCCACCCTGTAGAACAGAGTATTAATGGCCTGCAACATCCCAATACCTGGTCAAAACAGAAGCAGTGGCCTTCCGATATTCAGGGCAATCCCATATACGATAAGAACAGTGAAATCAGTGCCACCATCGCTCGTTTACGGCAGCACTTTAAAGGCTGTGATTATCAGAAAAAGCTGGTGTTGAAAAAAGATCATCAAGTGCACAGCCCTGATATTCGTGAATGCACAAGGGCTGTGGTGACAGACAACAGTGCAACCTTGCATCGAAACATCCGGTTTAAACCCTTTGCAGACTACATTTCTGGCTCAGCGCTGGCTGGCATGAACAGCTGTCAAAGCGCATCAGATCAAGAAGGCTGTTTACAGATTCGGTTAGGCAAAGATGCGGGAGCCGATAACTACTATCACTGCCGTTGCTGTATCAAGGAAGAGTCTTTCACGGTGACATTACCCAAACCACAGGCTTTAAGTCGTGCAGTGCTCCAGCAAGCCCGTTGGGATGACCGGCTGCAAGTCTGGATTAACAATAAAAAGGTCTGGCAGAGCAGTCCTGACTTCCCTCCTGAAAGCCCCGGCAGGTGTGAGCTGGATGCTAATTTTTATCTGCACAGCCCGGTTTCGCTGGATAAAAGTGTCTTTAATACAGCGAACGGTCAGGTCACTTTCAAAATTCGAACCTCCGTTGGCGACGATGGCGAAGGCTTTGCGCTGATCAGGCTTTATTTCGATATCAGCCAGCTGATAGAAGACGATCGCTGGGTTCCTTCATCTGCACTGGATCAGCTGAACGAAATGCGACAATGGCAAAAAGATGGACTGTGCAGCCTGACTTACCAGTGCCTTGAGACGATGAGCGATGCAGAACATACCCTTCACGGTAAAGTGATTCCTCTGCAATCCAGTCTCTCACCACAACTATCAGCCGACTGCAAAACCGCTAGGGCTGAAGCCGATTGTTTTTACTACAAAACGACATCATCACAGTATCCTCCTGATCATTGTGCCCAGTACGCCAACGATCCGAATTGCGAATTTCTGGACAGCCATTGTTTAGGAGAAAAGTCTGGCATCTGTTATACCCGCGCAGAGCGATATGACTGCGGCTACACAGGCAGCCTGAACCAGATTGGTATCGAAGAAAGTATTCACTGCGAAGGTCAACCCATGCAGTGCATGTTGGGCGAGTGCCAGGCCAATATTACCGATGCGGATAACACCGACTTTGCCAGTGCGGTCAGCGGTCTCCATGCTGCAAAACATATGGCCCATGATATGCAGTGCAATCAGGATGGTTCAGGTTGCAGGGTATTCAATGGCAAGTCCTGCACCTGCAAACAAGGCATTTTCAATATGGTGGACTGCTGCAATCTACCTACCAATGTGAATTTTGCCAGCTATATGAACCTGCTGCTGATGGGCTACCTGTTCGATCAATCAGCAATCCACCTGCAAGGTAACTTTCCCAATCAGCTGACCGGGTCATATCAGAAAATGCGGGAACCGCTGATACAGGGCATCAACAAGCTAAGCCAGCCTGCAAAGAATCTGTGGTCAGACATGAGCAAAAGCTGGGAAAAGCTCACAGAAAAGCTCTGGCCGACACCCGCTGAAGTTCATGCCCAAACCGCAACCGCCAAGCCCATTGCCGGAGAACTGTCGCAGGAAGCTCAGAAGACAATGCTCGGCAATATGCAGCAACAACTGATGCGAAAGATGGCAGAAGTCGTCCATAAAATTCTGGGCGAAGATGCCACCAATCTGCTTTTTCGAACGGTTGGTAACAACCTGGCTTCTCAGGGCGGTCAGCTCAGCCAGCAAACCCTGATTATGAACCCGGCCATCACCTCGGCAATCAGTGCTGTCACCATGATCTACACGGCTTACACCATGACCAAACTGATTATCCAGATCACCAATAAATGTGAAGCCGAAGAATTTGAATTGGCCGCCAAACGAGAAATGAAAACCTGTCACAAAGTCGGCAGTTACAGGGAAAGCAAGTTTTTGGGATTGAGCAGCATGGAGTACAACAGCTACTGCTGTTTCAACTCGCCCTTGTCTCGCATTCTGCAGGTGAAAATCAGACAGCAGTTGAACATGGGCTGGAGTTCAGCCAGGCACCCGGACTGCTCTGGCATTACTCCCGAAATCTTACAAACGGTAGACTGGAATCGAATCGATCTGAGCGAATGGCTGGCACTTTTAAAGCTGCAAAACAAACTGCCGGAATTGAATGCCCACACACTGAAGCAGCTCAATCTGGAAACACTGACAGGCAAAGGGTCAAGGCTGGATTTCGACCAGCACCGGGAAGATAGCAGGAAGCGACTGGAGGCAAGATACAAGAACCTTAAGCCGGAACAACTCAATCATTATCAGAATGAAAAAGTACATCAGCTTCGCTCTCATACCAGTCACCATTGAGTCGGTCAATGGCTCTCTCTTGACAAAAACAGGGTTTCAAACCACAATTTCTTTATATTTCATGTCCCATGTCCTAGGACACGGGACAGCTATTAAAGGGAGCACCATGAAAGGTCAGGATATCGGTTTATTACTAAAACTCTATTGCCTAAGCCTTGGAGAAAACCAGTCGATCATCCCTATCCCAGTAGGTTCATGGCAAGACTGGAGTGAGGAACAGGAAAATAGTGCAGAGTCTCCTTCTCTTGATGCTGCTGATTCTTATGGAGTTCGCACGCTGGCTCAGATGACCGGTATCAGTAAATCTCAGGTTAACCTGGCATTAAATCGCTGTTATAGCGTGGGACTGGCAAAAAAAGACCGGCGATCGGGCGTTCCTTCGGTGAACCGAAAGTCCCTGTTTGAGTTTATTGTGTATGGTTTGAAATTTGTTTTCCCAGCCTCACCGGGCGCAGTAACACGAGGAATCACTACTTCGCTGATTGCTCCTGTTTTTGATAATAAACTCATGAGTGCCGGGAAGCTGGTTCCTGTCTGGCCAGATGCCCGTGGGCTCAGCAAAGGTCAGGGGATTGAGCCGCTGTTTAAATCTGCTACCTACGCTATTCGGAAAGACCCCGCTCTTTATGTGTTACTGGCCCTGGTGGATGCTATCCGTATGGGTCAACCCAGAGAACGCAACCTGGCCATCCGCAGGCTGGAAAACTATTTGGGGCTGACAAAATGAGTCATGCTGATCAACACCAAAAGATGCTTATTCGTGTCGCCACCGCACTGGGGGCTGACCTGTTGCAACAAATGGCTTTTGTGGGAGGTTGCACCACCGGCCTATTGCTGACCGATGCTTTCAGTCTTGAGCAGGTGCGTCATACTGATGACGTAGACCTGATTGTCCATGTCATGGGACACGCTTCTTTTTCTGACCTACAGGCTGTATTGCAACAAAAAGGTTTTCGTCATAGCACCGAAGAAGATGACCCTTTGTGCGCTATGCGCCTGGGCGATATGAGAGTTGATTTTATGCCCGACGATGCAGGCATTCTTGGATTTTCAAATCGCTGGTATCCGGATGCCCTGTCTACGTCAGAACAACACGCCCTGAGTGATAACACTATTATTCGATTGGTTAAGCCGGTTTATTTTATTGCCACCAAACTGGAAGCCTATCGAGGACGTGGGCATGGTGACCCGCTTGCCAGTCGCGATATAGAAGACCTGTTAAACCTGTTTGATGGTCGCCCCGAACTCATCAATGAAATCAGTGCAGCCGGGAACGAACTGCGTCAGTATATTTCTGAAGAAATCAGCCAGTTAATGCAACATCCGGATTTTGAATACGCCATACAAAGCTGCGCTTTAGGCGACAGTGAACGGGAAGCGCTTATTTTTGAACGACTGAATCTTGTCGCTGAAGGTGATTTTTGATGCATTACCACTGGATCAGTCAACAAGGTAATGAACGACGCATGAACAATGATGCAGCTCTCTTCATTGAACGTGAGGAATATTGTTTTGCAATGCTTGTCGATGGTGCTCAGAAGGGGCAACCGGGTAATGCATTTACCCAGTTCATCCTGAATTATATGGTCGCAGGAATAGTTGCAATTAGTTCACCCTCAATGCCACAGAGCCAGACTGTCATTACTCTGCTCAGAGCCCTGCAAAAAGAATTGCGCAAAGAACACCTGTTGAATATTGCCAGCTACCTTATTCTCCTTGTCCCAAAAGGAACAGCAGAGCCAAAGGCCCTGGTTATCCATTGCGGCGACTGTCGTCTGGGTACCCGACAGAATGATGGAAGCATTGCCTGGCAAACCAGCGTGCATACTGCTGCCAATCCTGAAGGTCTCTGGTTTGAGAGTGACTGTTCAAAGCCTGAACGACATATCCTGACTCGTAGCCTGAATGCACGACGCTTTCACACGCCTGATGTTCAGCAACTCTCTTGCAGTGATGGGACTCACTGGCTGCTCTGTACCGATGGCTATTGGGCAGAGCACCTGTTAGCAGAGAAGCACTGGCTTGAGCTTGAAGATGATGCAAGCTGTCTTGAGATTTCGAAGCAGATAAATTTTTCTACGCAGAACAGTGATTGTCAGAACCTACTCTCACGGTGCTGGCTCCATCAGTAATTTTGTGAGTTTACTATTGGAAATCCCCCGCACCATCAACGACCCCATCCAGTTCCTGTTCTGGTCTCTGGATGAAATCTACCCGGTAGCCGTGGGCCTGATCTGGGGTATCTGGTTTGATCAGCTGTTACTGGGCATGTTCCTGAGCTGGATGGCGATTCGTGTCTATCGCCGGTTTCGAGATCGTCACCCTGACGGGCACCTGAGCCACCGGCTTTACTGGCTGGGGTTTTATTTTGTGAAAGCCAGAACCTTGCCTAATCCTTATGTCCGGGTCTTTTACCCTTCCCGAAAATGACCATTCAAGACTATCTGCGCCGTTTGAAACAATGTCGGCAACAGCTCTGTGTGGACAGGTTGATTCTGCTGCTATTGGTGCTGACCAATGCACTATTGCTGATCCACTGTCTGAATCGCAAACCGGCGGTTGAACTGAGCTTGCCGTTTATGGACGGACAGGTTGGCATTCAGTCAGGTGAAGCTTCGCAGGCCTATTACAAATGGTGGGGTCTGTCTCTGGCTGAGCTGCTGGGCAATCTGAATCCACAGAATCTGTCGTTTGTTGAATCCAGGCTGCAAAGTCTGCTCTCACCCAATCTGTACCGGCAAGTCCATGAAACATTAAATCGACAGTTCCATCAGTTACGGGAAGATAATGTTTCCCTGAGCTTTGAACCATTGCAGCTTGAATTTGATGAAAACACCCATGAGGTCAGGGTGACGGGTAACAGTGCCCTCTCGTCAGGCCATCAGCACCTGTCTGGGCAGAAGACTTTTACCTTTCAGTTCAGCCTGATCCGTTATCGGCCTGTCCTTGCTGCTATCAGGATTGATTCTGATCTGAAGTAACCTTTCCTTTATTCTGAGAATCCTTTATGAACAAAGCGCTTGTTGTTGCTGTCTGTTTGTACTGCTCATTGACTCTGGCAGCTGCGCCGGTGAAGTTGCAGGTATTACCGGGTCAGCAGCAACCTGTAACCCTCAGTCGTTTACATCTGAACCGGATTGTTACGCCTTTTTCGGCCCCCCAGATTCGCACTATTGATCAGGCAGACATTCGGATTGAAGGTTCAGTGATTTATCTCTCTTCCCAGCAAGAAGAACCCTTTGTCGTGTATATCACCCCTCACGATAACGAAGCTCATGCCCTTTCTTTACTGGTAACGCCGCTGGATGTTCCTCCCAAAGAAATCCAGCTGTCACTATCTAAACAATGGCAGCAAAAAATCAACCATAACAAGGCAGTAGCAAAACGATTTGAAGAAGCCTCTGACTATCAGCAGGCTATCACGGAAGTGCTTTCTAAGCTGGTGAAGGGACAGATACCGGAAGGTTATGAACTGAGTGTTTTGCACCAATCCGATGTTCAGCATTGCCAGCAGGACGGCCTGATATTTGATTTCTCCAAAGGCCAGCAGGTTCAGGGGCATCATTTCAGTGTTCTGGTGGGCACAGCCCGCAATACCACTGAAAAGCCGCTTAGGTTCCATGAAAAAAATTGTCAGGGCAGCCATACCGCTGCTGTCGCAATGTGGCCGAACAACACTCTGCATCCCGGCCAGCGCAGGGAGCTGTTTATTCTTCTGAATACCCCTGATTATGAAGCGGCTCCCACAGTGCGCCCTTCCCTGCTGACTTATTAATTCTCAAGCAATGAATACCCTCAACCATTATTTGACGCCAAGAATAAAGCGTTATGGCATTGTGCTGGGTAGTGCGGTGATTTTGATCGCCCTGATTTTTATGACCAGTAAACGGCAGGATTCAGGTATTACCCAAACCCCGGAGCAAACCACCTCATCCGTGGACTTTACCGGCGTGCCGCCCAAAGAGTTAACCCTGAACCGTATCAGTGGTGACCTGGAGCGCATCCACCAGCAACAGAAAGCTTTGCATGAAGCCCATCAGCAAGAAATGGAGAGGTTGCAGCAGGAAATTAGCCAGCTGAATCAACCTGTTCAACCCACACTCACTACTCCTGAGCCTTTGGTGCCAAAGCCTGCTCCGGATGTTTTGCAATGGAACCAGTTCAGTCAATCACCAACAACTCAATACAACGAACCTGATTACCATGACGCAACACCACAACCACCCAGACCTATCCGGGTATTGGGAACTACGCCCCCCCAGGCAGTCACTCTAAATTCAAAACCAGAGGATAAACCAAAGCTTTTACGCTTACCGGCAGGAAGTCTGCTCTCCGGCCAGCTGATCACCGGGCTGGATGTTCCAACGGGGCAAGGGGCAAGGCGTGAACCTTACCCCGTTCTTATCCGCATTAAAGCTTCTGCCATTTTGCCCAATCGCTACCGCACTAATGTCAGGGAGTGCTTTGTTCTGGCATCGGGCTATGGCGACCTGAGTTCCGAGCGGGCTTATCTTCGCAGTGAAACCCTGTCGTGCATTTTCAAACACAACAGCAAGGAACAAGTCATTGAACGACCTTTGGAGGGTTATATCGCCGGGGAAGATGGCAAAGCCGGATTACGTGGCAGGCTGGTCAGTAAACAAGGACAGGTTATGGCCAAGGCGGCGATGGCAGGGTTTCTCAGCGGTGTCAGTGAAGCCTTTGATATCAAGCCCGTCCCAGTCCTGTCTGTGGTTCCCAACAAGAACGGCGAGATTCAGTCGCCGTTCCAGTCTGGCTTAAAAGGCAGTGAAGCCCTGCAAAGCTCCCTGATTAAGGGCAGTAATAAAGCATTGGAAAAGCTGGCGGATTTTTACCTGCAGCTGGCTGACCAGATGGTGCCGGTCATTGAGATCAGCGCCGAACGCAAGGTAGACCTGATTCTCACCCGTGGTCTGAAAAACTAATCTTTCGAGACTTTACCTATGTGTAAACACGATACCAGAGCATTGCTTCTGATGGTTTCGCTGGTACCTGTTATCCAGGGCTGCTCACTCTTTGGTGTTGGCGAGGCTGAGTATGCCTGCCCGGAACCCGGCAAAGGTGTTTGTAAATCGGCAAGACAGGTTTATCAGGATACTGATTCGCCACCTGCTGAAGATCTGTTTCCAACACCTCCCAAAAACCATTCAGAACCCGACTCTCGTCTTGTAACCCCGGAAGCGGTGCCCAATCGCACACCGGCTCAAATCCTGAGAATCTGGATTGCGCCCTGGGTTGATAAACAGGGCAACTGGCACAGTGGTGGCGTAGTGATGACGGATATCGCTCCAAGAGACTGGCAGTCTGCCATTCCTGTCTATTCACCTTCCGATGATTAATGGAGTCATTGACCATGCCTGCACTTCTTGCTGATAGACGACCATTTATTGAGAGACAGCAGCTGATAGTGTCGCTGGCTCCCCTGATTATTCTTTCTCTACTGCCACAAGAGTTACAGGCAGCCAATCCTGTCAATGTCACAGGCTCCACTGACTTTGCGGAAATTTATGGCCGCTTGGTGGGCTGGATCAAGGGGGATCTCGGACGAACGCTGTCTATCTCTTTTGTCCTGGTCGGACTGGCCTACGGCATGGCTCGCAACTCATTAATCGGTTTTGCTACCGGAGTGGGAGCTGCCGTGGGATTGCAGGTGACGCCCACCATTATTAATTCCATTTTCGGGTTGTAACCATGACCGCTTCAAAGGTTTTAACCATTATCAATGGCTGGTTGCATCCGCATCATGCTGATGAAACAGTTCCATTACCCAATAACCCTCCAGAACCACATCAGCCTATACAACCGGCTTCAGGCTGCGCGGGCTATCAGATAGGCATCGGGACAATACTCCACCAGCAACAAAAGCTTGTGGAACAGCTGAACGAGCAGCTGAATTTACCAGCAGAACTACAGCAGTTGTTTGACCAGACACTGGATAATCTCACTCACTGGCTCCATCTCCTGCCTGCCCACCCGCAACATCATTGTGAACCCGCAGGAGCGATCCGCCATGCGCTGGAAACCGCATTCTGGTCTGTCACAGCCATGCAACAAATTCACCGGGATCACGACTTATATCCGGATCAACGCAGAGCAAGGGAACCACTTTGGCGGTTAATGGCGGGTGTCGCCGGCCTTTTATATGACAGCGGCCGAATGACCTCCTGTCTTGTTGTTCAACAATCATCCGCAGAGCAACCAACAGAGCCATGGCCAGCTTTACAACAACCCCTTGGAAGCTGGTTGCAGCAACATCGCATTACCCAATACTCGCCCCATTGGAAACAGTGCGATACCGATCCCGTGAAACCATTAACACCGGAATATACAGCCATCAACCTGTTTCTTTTACCACAGCTGACTCCCCGGGCATTCTGCAACGCCCTGCAACCCGACGGCGATAATGGCACGCTCTGGCAGACCTTTGTCAGTGCCCTTACCGGACAAAAAAACGGTCATGGCGTATCACAAATCATCCATGCCGTTGAGCTGGCACGCTTGAAAAGCATTAAATTGCATTTTGAACATGGGCAAGCGCTTAACCAGATCACGAAACCGGTGAAAGTTAAGGGTCAGCCAGAAGCAGAAAAGGATGATGAACGGAGCTGGCTTAAGCAGATTATAAGTAACCTCCACGCAGAAAATATCAAATGGGCAAAAGAAAGCCTGCTACTCCCCTGGCCTGATGCGGTCAAATCAGAGAAAACACCGGAGCCGGATATTCTGCTCAGACAATGGAACCAGAGAGGCTGGCTCAGACCTGTAGGAAACCAGATTGTTTTTCGACGTAATGGCCATCTGGTCATAGCTCTGCAACCCGACATTTCCCGACAGTGCAAACAATGGTTGTCAACAGAATCCATTACAGGAAAGCAGCATGATCAGTGATCGCCCTTATCTGCAAAACTGGCGGCCCGTTTATGAGTTGAGTTCTTCAGTCGTCTGGTTTTCCGCCATGATTACCGCCTATACCTTGTCGTTTTTCAGTTCACTGCCACAAATTGGTTTTGTCCTGACGGCTTCTTTCTGCGCAACCATGATGGCGATCCGGCTGTCACAGGCTCTGCCAAGATGGCAGCAACACCAACGGTTGAAAGGGAAAAAGCTGGCTCTGTTAGAACTGACCTCGAAACAATGCCATTCACTGCAAACAAAAAACCGGGAACAGGGTGTCTGGTTAGGCTGGGGGTTTGAATGGCAACGGATCCATGGGCAAAGGGCCTGGGACTTATTACGGAATGATAACCTGCCAGCCAAATCCGAAAACACCATGGGAGCAGGCTGGATTCATGGCATGGAAGAGCACGAAGAGCGGTTATATCAGCCTCTTGAACAGATTCAGATGCATACCATGGTGATCGGTGTCCCGGGCAGCGGTAAAACCCGACTCTTTGATTTGTTGGTGACTCAGGCCGTTTTGCGCAATGAGCCTGTCATTATCGTCGATCCCAAAGGCGATCATGATCTTGCCAGCCACACTCTCAGAAGTTGTGGGCTACCGGGCAACCAATACCGGTTTATGAAGTTTCATCCGGGCTTTCCTGCTGATTCTATTCGTATCAACCTGCTACAGAACTTTAACCGTTCCAGCGAATTAGCCAGCCGGATTTCCGGATTAATGCCTTCCGGTGGGGATAATGCGCCGTTTCAGGCCTTTGCCCAAAAAGCTGTCGATGCGGTGGTTCAGGGCTATCTGCTCTGTGGTCAGCGCCCTACCCTTGTCATGATTCGTCAAGGGCTGGAAGGTGGAGTCACCAGACTGCTGATTAAGGCGCTAACCATTGTCTGTACCCGTCACCAGGCTCAGGCAGCTGATGTTATTCCGGGAATAGATACTAAGAATAAAAACAATCCCGAACACATTGCACGACGTTGGATAGATTTCTATCGAAATAAAGTCATGCCTGAATCACCCTGCACCGATGTGGAAGGGCTGATCTCTCTGTTTGAACATGACCGGGCGCATTACGGAAAGATGATTGCAACGCTGTTGCCTGCCCTTGGAATGCTAACAGGTGGTCCACTGGCCCGACTGTTATCTCCTGATCCCACCGACATAGACGACCTGCGACCCTGTACCCATACTGCACACCTGATCGAGCAAAACAAGGTGATGTATTTTGGGCTCGATTCTCTGTCCGATCCTATGGTGGGTAAAGCCATAGGTCAGTTGTTACTGGCTGATCTGGCAGCCGTGGCCGGGGATCGCTATAACTACGCCGACAACGCTGACAAACCTATCAACCTATTTGTCGATGAGGCCGCAGAAGTGCTTTGCCCTCAACTTCTGTCTCTGCTTAACAAAGGTCGAGGGGCAAAATTCCGGTTATACGTCGCTACCCAGACGCTGGCTGATTTTGAAGCTCAGTTAGGCTCGAAAGCGGCTGCCCAACAGTTTATCGACAACTGTAACCATCTGATCTGTCTGAGAACACAGAACCCCGACACCCAGAAATTTATTACCGATAAACTGCCGCCGGTCCGTTACCGCTACTTTATCCGCAACCAGGGTATCAGCACCGATGCTAATCGCCCCATGGAGTTCACCGGCAACCTCAGCGAACAACAGTTGGAAGAAACCGGTGATTTATTCCCGCCACAACTGCTGGGAGAATTGCCCAACCTGGAATACGTAGCACGACTGGGCGGCGGACGTTTACTGAAAGGCAGAATCCCGATTCTTTGCTCGCCAAAATCCTGAACCTTCGATTTCATCTTTCTTATGACAACGTCTCAAAAACAAACCAGCCCTGTGACCATCTGGTGTTTCGGGCTCGGTCTGATAGTGCTGTGGCTGGGGTTTTCTGGCCAAAACATGAACCAGTACCTGCACAAAGAGCAGCAACAATATGCTCAAAGGCTGGGGCAGGAGAATGCTCTATGGATCATGGGAACCGGCAACCAATTATATGCAGCAACCATTGTAAAATCCGGCATTCATAGCTTTCTTATGGAACATACAACTCCGGATCGAAACTCGGGTGAAGGGTTGGCAAAGGCCATGGAACTCTTTCAGGGTGTGGTCAAAAACTTCCTTAGCCTGATTCGACAGCTGTTTTACCGGATTTCCGTGTTACTGGCGTGCCTGCCATTCTGGGGCGTGATGTTTATTGCCGCTATTATCGATGGCCTTTTGATCCGAAAAATCCGTTATCACGATTTTCACTACACCAGCCCTTTGCAAAACCTCTGGAGCCGACGGGCATCAAAATGGATTCCGGGGTTGTTCCTGTACCTGATCGTCATCCCCCTGCCGCTCCCGGTCTTACTAATTCCGGGAATAGCCTGGCTGACCGCACTGTGTCTGGGATGGTGGACCGCCAACTGGCAGAAGAAAGTCTGATGCCCTTCGTTCTGCTATTAATCGGATTATTTTCAGTGACTGCTTTTGCTGAACAACAATGGTTTAGCCGCCACTCTGAAGGCTGGTTCTGGTACGAGCAAATTCCCGAGCCAGAAACCGACGAGAATAAAGCCAACGATCAAAACGAAAGTCACCAGCCACTGACAACCGCCTGGATCAGAAATAACATCGGTCACTACCTGGACAAGGCCATCGACCTGCCCAGCAAAGAAAACGTCAGCAACTACCTCTATCTCGACAGGCTGATAAAAGAAAAAGCAGAACGCTTTGCCTATGTCGGTAAGCAAGTCATCGAAGGCGACCCTATGCTGGATGAAAACGTCCGCCGACCAATTTCTCCCGCAGCAGCAAAAATCAGAGATGACACGGCTTACAAGGCCAGAGAAATTATTTTGAGAAAGATTGCCCGGATGGCTGGTCTGGTTTTCTTCTACCAGGGAAGTTGCAGGCTTTGCCATATTCAGGCCAGAACAGTTCAGCTCCTGAGCATGGAATACGGCTTTGAGCTGATTCCCATCTCAACCGATGGACAGCTGATACCAGAATTACCAAACAGTCGAACAGAACGGTCACCACCTGCATCTCTGAATATCGCCACATACCCTGCCCTGTTTCTTATGCAGCCCCCTGACAACATTGTTCTTATACGACAGGGCGCCACATCTTTGACTGCACTGGCGGAACGGCTTGTTGATGTTGCCTACCAACAAGGCTGGATCAATAAAGATGAGTACCAGAAAACCAGAATCACCAACGAAACCTGGGGTGACGGCTTACCGCCTGAAAAAATACATCTATTCAGCAAGCCTCGCTTCACTTCTCACCAATAACCAATGCCATAGTCTGAATATTATGAACACTGAACTGATGCTCTTTGCCAAATACGAGAAGCCTTATGTCCGCCTCGAAGAGGTATGTGATGAATTCTTTGGTCTCTGCGAGAAAAAAGCCAAGGCAGCGGCAGCTTCCCAGCAGCTGCCTGTGCCGGTAGTCCGGCTGACTGAAAGCAGGAAGTCGCCCATGATGATTCGACTATCGGATCTGGCCAGTTATCTCGACACTCGGCACCAAACCTATAGCAGCACCTGGGAAAAGGTTAGAGGAGTGCGCTGAACATAGCGGAATACAGCTTGGCTCTGGTAAACGTCAGGTGGTGACTAATGGTCGATACGACGAGCGTTACCTGATCAGCGTTCCGCAATCTCTGCCTTATCCTGCATCGTAAAAGAAGATGGTAGTTGTTACGCCTGAAAAGTTTCAGAAATATCCTGTCTCCCCATAATCCGGACAATCAGGACATAATCATCCTGAATTTGGTAATAAATGGAGTGAGCACCGTACACACTCATACGGTACCCCTTACGGATATGCTCCACTGCCGGGTAGTGCAGTGGAAAATTCGCTAATTCAGACAAATGGGCCTGCAGGCCGTTATGGTAGCGAAGTGCCTGATCCAGGCCAAAGGTGTCAATGCCAAACTCAAGGATGCCTTCGATATCCAAAGCGGCTCCATTAGATAGCTTATAACTCGCCATTTTTACGTTTCCGCTCCACGACTCGGGCCGCTATTTCTTTCGGAGTTAATTCGCTGATACCGCTGTTTTCGCCTTTAATCAGAGCTTCACGAATGACTTCGAGCTCACTTTTCCTGGATCGGGCCTGCCTGATCAGGTCATTAATCACGTCGCTTTTACTGCCGTATTCTTTACTGTCAACCTGAGCCTTGAGCCACTCATCATTAGGTTCGGTAAACGTGATACTTTGTCTGGGCATGAGACTCTCTCCCTGGTTCATATATGCACCATATTAGCACCAAAAGAGAAAAGTGCACTTCTGTTATCTCCCAGACTATGGATTACTTATGAAAGCGACATCGAAGCCTTGAGCAACTGCCTGTTCACCAGCTCATTTTCAGCCCAGTAATTATTTTCTATTCTCTTGCACTGCCTCCATAAATCCGGTGGTTCCTTATGCAGGAGATGAGTGTACCGCCGCAGGTGCTCCCAGGTTTTATGACCACTGCGAAGCGCCACCTCAGGAATCGACATTTTCTGTTCAAAAAGGCGGGATATGCCTTCATTTCGGAACGAATGAAAGCGCAACTCGGAAAATCCAAGCCGCTTGGTTCTTTCTGAAAACCTCGTAGCAACACTTTTGGCCTTGTAAGGAAAAACCCGGTCATCTCCTTCGAAGTGTGGCTGTCGGTCAATAATTTCCAGACACTCAGGTGGCAATGGAACCTTCTGGTGGTTACCAAATTTGTTACTGGGATCTTTTCTATCTTCGATGATGACAAAACCAGCCTCCCTATCCAGCTGGCTGTATTTTATCCTGCAGATTTCCCCTTCCCTGAACGTGCTGTAGATACTGAACAACATAATGTGATGATAAGGAACCACCCCCTGGGCTGTGTTATATCCTTTCAGCAGCTCCTCATACAGCAATAAAACCTGCTCTTCTGTTGGCCTGACATCATGCCGCTGGGACTTCCCGACCAGCTTGAGCTTCCACAGCTCCTTCATCGCATTCGGTGTGATGAAATTCTTGAAGTAATAGCCCGTTCTCTTCTGCCATTCTATCGCTCGCCTCAACACGGATACGTAAAGGTGATTGGTTGAGGCTGTCACCGTTTTCCTTCTCTTTATAAGACAATCAATCAGATGCTGTTCGATCATCTCATTTGACCGGATATTTTTGAGTTCTGATTTTTGCCAGAACAGAATAGCCTGCCTGTCGCGGTAACTGATCTGCTCTTCTACCGGCAAATTGTCGTTCATTTCCAGATAATGGGTGAGGTAGGTTTCCAGGGTGATATCACCGGTTCGAGACTGAGCGGACTCATACTTTGGCAACTCCTGTTCTGCCTGTTTCAGCATTTCTTTTTCTACCTGCTTTGCCCAGGCTCGCCCTGATGGTTTGTCCGGAAAAGACATTCGCTCAATGGCTTTAAAATGCTCACGGATGACCTTTACCGTGAACTTATAGACGGTTCCTTTCTTACGTTTGCGAACCTCACAGACAATACTCACGACAACTCCTCAATAGACGGTTCAGAACATAAAATTTTGGGGACCAATTTGGGAACCAATCGATAGGATTTTATGGTGTTTTATTGTAGTTTTTAGTTCCGAAAGCGCATCAAAAAAACCGTAATATCAAGGGTTCAGACCCTATAGTGTTGTTATCAATGTCATGTGGTATGAGTTTCACACTGACCATTTTGATGAAGAGACCGGAGAGCCGATTAATAAGGATTGAAGTTAATCATCTTAAAGCGACCGGACGCCATACGTCCTGAGTCGTCAAATAAACTTTCTAAGGATAAAGAACAGCGTATTCTGGGGATCGGCATTGAACCCGATAACGCAAACCTGCAACCCTCCCAGATTGTCCTGTTACTGGCTGGCCAGGGAGGGAGCAGCTATCCTGAAAAACACCGGTATCGCGAAACCCTCTGGAGCGTGGGAACGAGGGAAAAAAGTCATTTCGTTTTCACTGAAAAGGTGACATGATTCTTCCAATTCATCATCCGGATAATCCTATGCGACTGACTGAACAGGAACGGAAAACCATCAAACAGGTTATTCAGGAGTACGATGCACAGGCACAGGTTCTGCTGTTTGGCTCCCGCACCGACGCTGAAAAAAAAGGAGGCGATATCGACCTGCTGGTGATCTCACAAACACTCGGCTTTGCGGATAAACTCAACATATTAGCTGACCTGCACGGCGAACTGGGCGAACAGAAAATCGATATCGTGCTAGACAACGACGGTTCCGGTGATTTTGCCAAAACCGTTCTTCCTACAGCCATTGAACTGTAAAATTGATTCCATCACAGAAAAAACCATGACAGAAGATAAGCTTAATTTACTGAAAAAACAGCTTCAACAAATGCAAAAGGCAACTGCTGGTCTTGAATGGTCGCTGCAACGTTGTCAGCCGCTGGACAGCGAACAGCTCAGCGCTGAAGATGAAGAAAAGTTTGAAACCCTTACGGCTCGTTTCGCCCGTATGAGCGATATCCTGATCCAGAAAATTTTTCGCCTGGTGGATGAACTGGATCTGGAGTCACCCGGTACGGTTCGGGATCTCATCAATCGGGCAGAAAAGAAAAAAATAAACAGGACATCCATATAAAAAAAAAATAATAAAATAAACAGGACATCCATATAAAATACAGCCTACAAACCTGGAGCCCACCCGGCCCCAAACCCTGACAGCCACCAAAAGGTAAATATTAATCGTTTATCAGAACAAACAAAAAGCGAATCACTTAAAAAGGAGAAAATCCAGAAACAGCAAAGCTCTCCATATGACAGGAGAAACAAACAACAATGGCAAAATTGGGCAATCAACTTACACCATAAAATAAACGACTACAGGCAATCATTCCCTGTACCCATTGCTGCCCCAGTTCCTGAGCAAAAGTTCTCATAGCTGCCAGCCTACCCACTGCCCGATAGAAGCGGCTATTCCGTCTCATGGTTTTGAGCCATTCATTTGAATCAATTTCCAGTCGAGCCAGAATGGGTGGGATATCTGAAGGAATTGCCCCTTTCTTATCGGATCGAACTGCACGCCCACTCCAGTCCACCAGCTCAAGATAATCGTGAAGAATATAAGGCAGTGCCTTATCCGGATTTTGCCCCTGAGATCGAAAAGGCATAAGAGTGATTGGCTGCTTTCGGGCATCAGAACCTGCTAACTTTTCAATTCGTTCCTGGATCGACGTGTAGTCTGATTCTTCTGGAGTTTCCGACACTTCAGCACGGATCGGATTTAAGTCGACATAAGCCATGCAGGTCAACAACGCCGCTTCATCCAGCAACGCCTGACTTTTAAATCGCCCTTCCCAGAATCGACCTTTGCAGCCATCTTCCTGATTAGCCTCACGGGCAAGATGTTCGTTCAGACAACGCATGAACCAGCTGATATTCGTTAGTCGATTTCGATACTCTTCAACAAATTCGTCCACACGAGCCAGTTCCGAATGACTCAGTTGCTCGGCAGCAAGATACCTCTGAACCAGAAGCGGCCCCGTAAAAAGCCTTGTCCATCGACTCAATATTTCATCTCGTGACCACTCTCTGGCAGGTGTCTGATTGATACGCAAAACCACATGATAGTGATTCGACATGACAGCGTAGGCGCAGACTTCTATAGAAAAGATTGAAACCAGTTCCCTGAGCTTGTCTACAACCCACTGTCGACGGTGCTCGTAGTTTTTGCCTGTTAAATGATCCTTTCCACACAAATACGCTCTGCGTACGCATCGAGCTATACAGTGATAGTAAGGCGTCGAACCTGGGTCGATCAGAGAACTTCGCGCACGGGTCATAATCTCTCCTGCCAGAACTAAAAATCAGATACAGGAAAAAAAGTAGACAAGTTGGTTTGTTTGTCAAATATAAGGGTGTCCCTTTATTTTTTTTTAAATCGCCCTTCCCAGAATCGACCTTTGCAGCCATCTTCCTGATTAGCCTCACGGGCAAGATGTTCGTTCAGACAACGCATGAACCAGCTGATATTCGTTAGTCGATTTCGATATTCTTCAACAAACTCGTCCACACGAGCCAGTTCCAAATGACTCAGCTGGTCAGCAGCAAGATACCTCTGCACCAGAAGCGGCCCCGTAAAAAGCCTTGTCCATCGACTCAAAATTTCATCTCGTGTCCACTCTCTGGCAGGTGTCTGATTGATATGCAAAACCACATGATAGTGATTCGACATGACAGCATAGGCACAGACTTCTATAGAAAAGATTGAAACCAGTTCCCTGAGCTTGTCTACAACCCACTGTCGACGGTGCTCGTAGTTTTTGCCTGTTAAATGATCCTTTCCACACAAATACGCTCTGCGTACGCATCGAGCTATACAGTGATAGTAAGGCGTCGAACCTGGGTCGATCAGAGAACTTCGCGCACGGGTCATAATCTCTCCTGCCAGAACTAAAAATCAGATACAGGAAAAAAAGTAGACAAGTTGGTTTGTTTGTCAAATATAAGGGTGTCCCTTTATTTTTAAGGGTGTCCCTTTATTTTCTTTATTTTTACTTTATTTTTATTTTTGACCTATCACACAGAATGTATTAGTCTCAAAGGTCAGCGCCAATTTAGTCCCACTTGCAGGCGCTTAATAAATCTCGCTAAACAGGAAACAGGAAATAAAAAATGAATAAGCGCATCTCTTTGACCATTGATGGTCAGTCAGTCTCAGGCATCATCTCCGAGCTCTCCCGATCTGGTTTAACAGTAGAAATAACATCCCCCTTCTCTGGATACAGGACTGGCCGTTATGTGCCCACTTTTGCCAGGGCCAGTCGTAATTACCTGGAAATCGGAGAGCAGGTCGCTTCTGAGCTGCTTACAGAACTTTATAATGATCTTCAGCTGCTGGCTGAGAAACGCGATTTACTTACAACAAAGTTCAAGCATGTTCTCTCAAAACTGCGGCAACACAAAGCCAGCCAAGAGGAATTGTCAGCGAAAAAGCCAGAGCTTAAACAACAGTTTAAAGCTGGCCTGTTGGATCAAAAACATTACCAGCAATCACTGAAAGCTATTTGTAACCATGGAACCCAGCAAGGCATGCAATCAACGGAGCTTGTTAAACAGTTTATTGATGACCACCTTCCTGGCTGGCATCACAGTCTGGATCATGACCAGTTGATTTCTTTTCTCTCATCAGACTGAATCTGATAACCTTCTCATTCCTCCACTATGCAATGAGAATAAGAATGTACGACATTATTGGGGATATTCATGGTCGAGCTGATGAGCTGGAAGCCTTACTGCTCAAGCTTGGTTATGAACGACGTAAATCGGCATATCGCCACCCTGAACGGAAAGCCATTTTTGTTGGGGACTTTATAGATGGCCAAGGGCAACACCGTAAAACCATAGACATTTGTCGTTCAATGGTCGAACAGGAAACTGCTCTTGCTGTGATGGGTAAC
This sequence comes from Endozoicomonas sp. 4G, assembly GCF_023822025.1. NCBI lineage: Bacteria > Pseudomonadati > Pseudomonadota > Gammaproteobacteria > Oceanospirillales > Endozoicomonadaceae > Endozoicomonas > Endozoicomonas sp. 4G. Next base: position 2,851,520 of record NZ_CP082909.1, read on the forward strand.
CATGAATTTAATGCCATCTGTTATTCGATATCGGATGGTGCTGGCGATTTCCTTCGCCCACATAATGAGAAGAACATCAGGGATCATGCGGAGTTTATTGCCGAGTTTCCATTTCAATCCAGCATACATCAAGAAGCTATAAGTTGGTTTAAGACACTGCCACTGTTTCTGGATCTGGGAGAATTGAGAATCATTCACGCAGTATGGCATCACACCAGCTTTCCTATTGCTGCCCCCTTTCTTGATGAAAATAACTGCCTGGAACCGGATGCTTATGTTCCAGCTTCTGATAAATCACAGCCGCTCTACCATGCAATAGAGTACCTATTGAAAGGGATAGAGCTGGAACTACCACCAGGCGTTAGTTTCAGAGACAAAAAAGGGAATCTGCGAACCGCTGCCCGCATTCGCTGGTGGGATGAACAAGCGACTCATTGGTCAAATGCAACCATCGGGACTGGTCAAGCAGAATTGCCCAACACTCCACTGCCCGAACAAAGTTATCGCTACACGGATACAGTACCGTTATTTGTAGGGCATTACTGGATGAGTGAACAGCCCAGGCCAATGAGTGACCGGGTTGCTTGTGTTGACTACAGCGTTGCACGCCCTGGGGGAAGACTGGTGGCTTATCGTTGGTCGGGTGAGAAGAAGCTTATTCAGGATAACTTTACCTGGATAGACAGAGACCAATAATTTGTTGACTTACTGTCTTGACAGTGGGGTCCACCTTAGTGGTCAATAGTCGTTGATATTTACATTAACCTTGTTAAGCGATAGCAGGTTGCAACAAGAAAAACCACAATAACAAGAAAAAATCACAGGGATTCCATACTATGATCGTGTTTTTTATCTGCATAGCATTACTGATACTGGGTTATAAGTATTACAGCCCATTCGTGGAAAAACAGGCAGGCATTGACGTTCAAGCACAAACACCGCAAAAACGCTTCGACGAGGGAGTCGACTATGTTGCCATACATCCGGCAAAGGCTTATTTGATTCAGTTCCTTAACGTTGCCGGTGTCGGCCCTATCTTTGGACCCATCCTGGGTGCTCTTTACGGTCCTATAGCCCTACTCTGGATTGTACTGGGTAATATTATCGGCGGTGCTGTGCATGACTACTTCTCCGGCGTAATGAGTATTAAAGAAGACGGTAAGTCCTTACCAGAAATTGCCGGGCATTATTACAATGTTTACTTTAAGGGTGTAATGCTGGTGTTTACTGCCATGCTACTGTTCTTTGTGGGCGTAGTATTTATTATGAGTCCAGCAGGTCTGCTCAGTAATTTGAGCTACTTTGAAGGCACCATCTTCGCCAACAATACTTTCTGGGTTCTGTTGATTTTGGGTTATTATTTCATGGCAACCCTGCTGCCCATCGACAAGATCATTACCCGACTGTACCCAATCTTCGGCCTGCTGATGATCGTCATGACCACCCTGATCGCTATTGCGCTGCTGATTGATGCCCCTCACCTGCCAGTAGCCAGTGATTTCTTCACTTACATAACACACAGTCATCTGGAACATCAGAGCGCAATTCTTACACCTAACCTTCCCGGATTGCCTGTATGGCCTCTGCTGTTTATCACCATTACCTGTGGTGCCATCAGTGGTTTCCATTCCACTCAGGCTCCCATCATGGCTCGCTGCCTGACTAACGAGAAATACGTTCGCCCGGTTTACTACGGTGCCATGATGTCTGAAGGTCTGGTGGCCTGTGTCTGGGCACTGGCGGGTATTGCTGCTTTTCCTGGTGGTTACGCTGAGCTGAAAGCCATTCTGGATATGGGTGGCCCTGGTATGGTCGTTAACGAAATCGCTTCCAGCTACCTGGGTGTATTGGGTGGTATCATGGCTATTATTGCGGTGGCCATCTTCCCGATTACTTCCGGTGACACCGCGTTCCGCTCACTACGTTTAACGATTGTTGATGCGTTTAACATTCCACAGAGCGTGCGTAATCGCATCCTGCTGGCTACTCCGATTTTGGCAATCGCTTACCTGATTACCTTTGTGGATTTTTCATTGATCTGGAGATACTTCGCCTTCTCCAACATGCTACTGTCTACCAGTGTGCTCTGGCTGGCCACCAAGTATCTGTTTGACCGTGGTGCTCTTCACTGGGTTGTGAGCCTGCCTGCGGTAGTCGGTACCAGCATCACTCTGTCTTATATCCTGACTGCCAGCATTGGTTTCGGGTTATCTCCAGAGTGGACCAAACCGGTCGGTGTAGTCATTGGAGTTTCAGCTTTAACGATCCTGATTCTGGTGGATAAAAGACGAAAGGGTGAGCTCTTTGATTCAGTTAGCTGATTCCACAGACTGAGTCATACCAGCAGCTTATAGAACCGCTGACTAGGCAACAAACTCAACCCCCTGTCTCGTACTGCGCCAAATCCGGCGCAGTAGCCTTCACCTCTTCTCCCTGAATAAAAACCTTCTGCCCTACTCCCACAGATACTCCTTTTAGGCATCGTTGAGATCAAGAATAACCAGCCTGTCCTAGCCCCAAAATTCCACAACTTACCTTTCTGTCGATCTGTCCCACAGTATGCAATACTGTGGGATTATTGATTTAAGGCTACCAGCTTATTGCTATGGCAAAATACCAACCTCCTTATACGATTACTCCAGCTATTCTTGACTCTGTTGCCAATATCAGTGAGCTGCTGGGTCGCTACAGTGCCAGCCAGTATTCTTCATCAACACCTCGCTTACGTCGCAACAACCGCATTCGAACGATTCAGGCATCTTTGGCGATTGAGCATAATACACTCAGCGTTGAACAAGTAACGGCCATTCTGGAAGGGAAACGAGTGCTTGGTCAGCCAAAAGAAATCCTTGAAGTCCAGAACGCTTTTAAAGCCTATGATCTTATGCCCACCCTTGATCCCGCTAATGCAGAAGACTTACTGCAAGTTCACGCTGTGCTTATGAAAGGACTGACCGATCAGGCTGGGTGCTGGCGGAATAAAGGCGTTGGCATATACCGGGATGAACAGCTCGTTCATATGCCACCGCCACCTTCACAGGTAGCCAGACTGATCGCTGAACTTTTCGCATGGATCGAAGACACTGGTGTTCATCCTTTAATAGGCAGTTGTATCTTTCATTATGAGTTTGAGTTCATACACCCTTTTACAGACGGCAATGGTCGAATGGGTCGCTTCTGGCAAACCCTGATCCTGTCAAAGTGGCGAGAACCGATGGCTTTTTTGCCTGTAGAAACCATCATTCGTGACCAGCAAAATGCCTATTATCAAGCATTGCGACAGGCAGACACCGCCAGCGACTCAACACCATTTATTGCCTTCATACTGAAAGCGATTGAGCAGGCTCTCAATGAAACACTTATGAGTGAACCTACTCATTTCAGCGACCAAGTAATCCGCCAAGTAAGCGACCAAGTAAAAAACCTTCTCCTGCTTCTTCTGACTGATCCTGAAGAACCTTTCAAAGTACAAGGTATGATGGAAAAACTGGGGTTAAAACATCGTCCGACATTCCGTAAAAACTACCTTAAACCGGCTCTTGATCAGGGGTTGATCATCATGACTAACCCCGATAGCCCGAACAGCCCCAGACAAAGTTATCAGCTCAGTACGGAAGGTTTGTTTCTGGCTGGAAAAGTATCGAGTAAAAACTGATGCCGACATTCACCACCCCAATAAGGAATAAATCGAGTGGTACGTAGACCCTAAAATAAAAATGATTGTCGACTGGCCTGGGCTGTCCACTCATCCAATAATGTCCTACATTCTTATTCTCATTGCATAGTGGAGGAATGAGAAGGTTATCAGATTCAGTTTGATGAAAGAAAAGCAATCAACTGGTTATGATCCAGAATGCTGTTTTTTCTGTATAACTAAAAATCAGCGACAGGAAAAAAGTAGGCATGCAAGCGTTAGGTGCCACCACCTCTGAAACTTCTCATGAAATTGACAGTATGATTCCTGTGAATTATCATTCCTGACAGGAATTATTTATCCATCATAGATTATGGGAGGTTCGATTTTTTGCATGTAATAAAGCGAAAACCATTCGATGACCTTGCTGTTCGGTTTCCAATGGATCGTGAACCTATCTTGAGAACGTACAGGTTGCTTGACAGTGAGAAGTGTAAACCAAGCAACTCTCAAGAGCTTAAGAACTTGTTCCCAAGCTTAGATAGGTTCAAGTATGTGGAAGATTGGTGGGTTATTGATATTGGTGGAAACAAATATCGAACTGTACTCGGAATTAATTTCAAATCGGGTAGAGTTTTTGTGAAGTTTGTTGGGACTCATAAAGAGTATGACAAATTTACGAACGAGTATAGATGATATAGCTAGTACGGAACCTTGAGTTCCCGCCAAAACATGCAAAAAGTGAATTGACAATGTTAGTAGCACTTGAAAATGGGGAGAATATGGTGACTATATGACTATATATGAACAAATGAGAGAGTTTGTAGCGTCAGTATCTCATGAAGCTAAAATGAGCTTCGGATTTTCTTTGCCTCTATCATCAGAAGCAGACTACAACAAAGCTTGTGATTTAATAGAAGAACTCGACTCAAAAAAGGGTACTGATAAAGAAGTTGATTTTATTTATCACTTCATGAAAATGTGGGAAGATGAAAATCTTGAAGCATTGCCTGAAACCAGAGGAATAGATTTTCTATTACATTTGATGGAGGTAAACAATTTATCACAATATGATTTACCTGAAATTGGTAAGCAACCCTATGTATCAAGAATAATTTCAGGAAAATCAACCCTTAAATTACATCACATAGATAAATTAAGTGATAGATTTAATGTTCCTAGATCTATGTTTCTAGATGATTGAGACCAATCCCCTATGAGGATTACCACTGATGGCCATACAACAATTTGACCCACCTCACCCAGGGGCATTGATCTACCGCACCTACATTGAGCCATTCACCTCAATGACCGCTAACAGAATTGCCGACCAACTGGGCGTGGCCAGAAGTACTTTCAATCGTCTGCTGAATGAAAAATCAGGTGTTTCACCGGAAATGGCCATTCGACTGTCCGAGGTGCTGGGTGGTTCTGCTGAAAGCTGGATGACACTTCAGGAAAGCTTTGACTTGTGGAAAGCCAGGCAAGTGGTCGATACGGCAAACCTGGAACGCATTGATTTTAATCAGGTCGCGTAGTAGCCGGTAATAGCGTAATGGCTACATCGCCTGTTGATGTTACATCCGGGTAAACATGTCACTCATCAATAAGCCACTGAACCACTTTCAGATGTCCTCCCTGTGAGGCAAAATCCAGTGCTGTCAAACCGCTGCTACGGGTGTCCAGTTTTGCCCCGCATTTCATCACCAGCGCCTGGACTGCTTCGAGGTTTCCCTTTAAGGCGGCAAAGTGCAATGGGGTTAGCGAAAGAGGTTCATCAATACTGCTAAAAGATGCGACACCAAAACGTTCTGCCGTCAACCCAATGATTTCTGTGAGATGTTCGGGTTTGCCTTCTTGCCCAAGTAGTTCTATTAATTCGGGGGAGTTAATGGCAGCGGCCATAAACAAAGGGGTGACCCCCTTCTTATTAGCAGGTGCCAAGTTAACGCCTGTTATTTTTAGCCACTTTACCGTTTCAACCTGGCCTGAATGAGTTGCAGAATGCAGAGGTGTTTCCCCTCTCGCAGTCTCTATTTCTAAACTGATCCCTGCGACCTGATTGAGAAATCTTATCGCCTCAATATTTCCGTACTTGGCAGCAAGATGCATCGCAGTTACCCCATTATGTATTGGGCTGCCGTCGCCTTTGGACTGTTTCAGTGATTCAAAAATGCGTTCAAGCGTATTACGTGATCCCATGGCTGAGGCAACGTCCAGTACTGTAATACCAGAGTGAGTCGTTGCATCCGGTCTACAGGAATGATCCAGAAGGAATGCTATCATTGTTTCTCTGTTGAAAAGTGCAGCGAGGTGCAGAGGCGTGTTCCCCGATACCGTTTTGTCTTCCCTGTTAGCGGGGGATAGCAATAGAGCGGCTATTTCTTTGTGTCCGTAGAGGGCAGCAATATGCAAGGGGGTATAACCCGACAGAGTGGATCGAGCACTTGTATATTCATTGTTAATCAGGATGTCTCTGACTCTGTTTACATCCCCCTCTCTGGCAGCTCGATGAAGTGTCGAATAACCATATTGATCAATGTGCATGAATTCCAGTTTATTTGCTATGGGTATTGCCAGATCAATAGGGTCAGGAGGGTTGGGCTTTTGCTGGTCAACGTCCTTTCCAGATACAGAAAGCCCGAGGTACTTGTGCCCTCTAAATTTTGCCAGATCTCCTGCCATATAACCGTCTTTTGTCAACTGTTTTTGATCAGCGCCTGCGTCAATAAGTTTGGCAACGATCTTTCTATGACCGTACCAGGCAGCAATATGCAATGCACTGTGTCCACTGCTAATAAGGGCATTCAGAGCAATCGGTTTATACGCCAGACTGTTGAAGCTTCCAGTGAAACTAAAGACATCCAGATCATTCAGTCTATGCGCCAGCAGTGCCTCAAGACTGTTGAGGCTTCCAGTGGCTGCTGCACAGTGGATCGGGTAGATTCCGTAGGCGGATGAATCAATACTGGCTCCCCACTCCAGCAGTTTGTTTACCATAGCGCCCTGATTGTTCCAGGCTGCCACATGAAGAGGGGTTATTCTTAATCGGTGTTGTCCTGTCAGGCTGGCATTGTGCTGAAGCAGTTGTTCGGCAATGGTTCCCCGGCCAAAAAACGCAGCCCAATGCAAGGGGGTATAATCGACACTGTCTTTGGCATCGACATTCGGCTCATGTTCCAAGATGAACCTGACAGTATCTTCATTGCCAGAGTAGACCGCCAGATGCAGTGGGGTTCGTTCGTTAATATCTCGCGCATTTAATAGCGTTGCGGCCTCCTCGCTGTGCAGTTGCAGCCATAACCAAACCCAGCCGGAATTCCCGTTTCGAGCCCAGCGGTGCAAAGAAGCCTGCCCATCCCCGAAAAATTCATACCAGATGGTTCCTGGAATATGCCCGGTATAAAAGGCGATAAACTGCTTTTGAAGTGTATGCAACCGCGAGTCATCGCCGTTTACAATTTCTTTGAGCTTCTCGTTAAAATCCGTTTTATAGATTTTGTTGAACTCTTCCAACCAGTGGTTGCAACCTTGCTTGGGGTGTAAGCCAAAGTCATTATTTAGTTGTCTGAGCAAACTGTCAAAAACGCTCTTTGTGGCAACTCCGCCTGCCTTGGCCTCTTTGATCAGTGCCAAAAAACGACGGCTGATAAAATCCGAAAACTGTTTAATCTCACCCGGTCGGTTATCAAGAAACTGTTCTTTAAATGTCTTCTTTTCCTGCCCGGACAGTCCGTTAGAAATGGCTTTTATCAATTCTTTGTCCTGCTCCGGGCTGTAGGTACGGACGTCGCTTTGTTCTGGATCATGACTGCCCGACACTGACTGGCTTGACGGTGCGCCGTGCTGTGATTTTGTCAGGGTTTTCGGCAACTGATGAGTTTTGAAATCCCGTTGAATAGTTCGCAGCGTTGCAATGATTTGATCAAGGGTCGGTCTATTCTCAGGTTTGTCATCGAGCATAGATTGAGCCAATAGCAGCAGGTTCTCCTGAACCGAATAACGCCGGTCCACCTCTGAGAAGTGGGGGGATTGTCCCGGTAGCAGGGTGAACAGCAGCCCGAGAGATTTCACAGTCACTGACTCCACGGTTTCGTCAGCTCTGCCGACCAGTCTATGGTATTGTTGCGACAACCAATTGGTGAATGCCTGCTCCGACCTAAGTGGCGTGTCTTGGAGGTTACTGAGTTCAACAAAGTGGGGCTGCAAGGATCCTGGGTCTATCCCAATGCTGTCAACATCCAGGATTGAAAGAGAAAATCGCATTTCTGACAGTGTTTTCAACCCAGTCCCGAGCTTGATTGCCAGTTCAAGAACTTCCGATGAACTCAGTGGCAGCAGACGGTTGGCTTCGCCCGTTGAACTATTTTGCGGCACGATCAGTTCGCGAAGTCTAACAGCAGGGGCACGGGTAATCAGAAGAGACGATTCCGGGAAAGCATTGCCTTTATAAATCCACGCTTTGGGTGCGAATGCCTGTGATTTAATTTTTTCCAATATTCTATTCAGGCTTATCAGGCTTATTATGCTGATGTGCTTATCAACCTGAACAGTCGCAGGTTCGTAGTCGATCCATATCTGAATGGGATCTGATGCTTTCTTACTGTCATCCTGTATTAAAATACTTGTTCTGAATAAATCAGTTCCCGTGAGGCTTGTTTCCGGGTTTATGGTGTACCAGTAAGTCGTTTTGCTACCACCACTGGCAACGGTCAGTGAGCTTTTCCGTTGTTGAGACCGGTCAGTTTGTGCAGCAAAGGCCGCCAGCACAGCTCCCAGCTCGGAGGCTGTTAAAAAAGGCGGAGGATCAAGTGTGTATTGAATTTGATAGCCATTAGGTTTAGGTAATGTCACTACCACGCTATGTGCATCGAGTTCTGTGAGATTTTTTTCTGCTGTCTCTTCCCGGATGTCAGAGAAGCGAGTCCATATAGCCTCTCTGGCCTGCCCTGGGTATGCCTGTTGAACGCTGTTTTTAATCGCTTCAAGTAATGACTCCATCCCATCACACTGATAAATATCTCTGCAGTCGGTAAACAGTAACTCTGGACAAACGAATGACTCATCTTCTCTAAAAAGCCTCTTCATGTATCTGCGAACCTCTGCCTTCCAAGCCTTTTGCAATTCAGTTACCAAGCTGACTTCCTCATCTTTGGACATAGTTTCAGTCTGTTTTCGGATATTTTTTTGTGCCTCAACGACTTCATCAAAACGATTTCTGACAAAAATGATTTGGTTTAAAGGGCGGTTATTTTGTCTGGTAAGCGATCTAAGAACATCCACATCAAAATCACTCAGGCTGTTGCGAAATACAATAACGACAATCTCATCTGCGGCTATCGGGTTATTTTCAAGCCATGTTTGAATGTCTTCAGAACCATAAGCAGGCAGCGAACGGATTCTCAGTGTATCTGACGGAACATCTGTATCTGGAGTCACGACGATGTCGTCCTCCCCGGTTTCTGTGCGTCGTTCATCCGATGGAAAAAACTTTGCTCCCAACAAGGCACTAGCCAGTGACGATTTTCCTGCATTCGTGCGCCCGACAAAGGTAATCGTCAACTCACTACCAGGGTTGGCTTCTGTCTGCTGGCTGCTGGTTTCATTGCTTCGGGGTGGAGGGTCATTAGAATTTTGCTGGTCATCTGGAGCTTCTTTTTTTTCTTGTTCTGATTGAGAAGGCTGACCACCGGTAGCGCCCTGCTGATTTTGATCACTGCTACCGGGCACTTTTCCAGAATTGGCTTCTTGTTCTTTTCCCTTCCCATTATGTGCAGTGATAATCGAGTTATCGGGAGTCATGGCTGCCTGCAAGCTGAACCATTCCAGCTCCAGTGAAAAAGAATGGCCAGACTGTTCCAACACATCGGCCAGTTGTTTCTCAATTCGCTCGCGAGTGTCTTCATCCATAGGGTTTTGGTCACCTGTAGCCAGGATATCCAGCAATTGCTGGATAAACGCTTCCCGGCCATTGAGCCTGTACGCCAGCTTCTGCAACAGTTGTCGGCTATTGGTCAGGTCTTCAGCCAGCTCTTGCAGTTCCCATGAATGAATGGGTAGCCGGGCTATGGATTCGCCATTTAGCTGAATATTTACTATTGCGCCAGAGTCATAATCCGGCTCACCCACCAGCCAGTGGTACCATTGGCTGCCCGGTATCTGGTGTTGCCAATCGGGTGGCAGTTTAAGAAAGGGAAGCAAGACCATGGTGATGCCGCTCTGATGGACAAAAGGTGGCCGGAAGGGATGTTTGAAAAAGCTGTCTTCATCTGAATCCGGTCCAGAGCCTCCGGTTGGCAGGTTTTGCGATGAAAGTGTACTGGGTAGACCTGTAGGTGGGATAAGGCTGTTTTTATTTTTATCTTGCTCTTTTTTCTTTGGGTCATTCTGGCGGATGACCAGAAAGGGTTCTTGAGAATACAGGACACGCTGGTAGTTATACGGCAGTTGCTTTATATCTTCAGTGGGGCAGATGTAGGTTTTTTCCAAATGCAGTGTCGTTTGCTCGTGAGTCAGTAGCAATTTGTGTGGTGTTTTTTTTGTCTGATCATAGGCAGTCAGCAATATACTGTGAGCATCCGCTTTGAGCTGTTGGCTGCACGCTGTGAATACCTGACCAGGGCTGGCTGTGATGGTTATTTGTGATTCAGGGGCCGTGCCGGATCTTATTTGACTGTTCTTTGGCTCTACCGGTTGAGCCCTTAAAAAGAGTTTCAATCCTTGCCCATGACTCTGTAAATTTGGCGGTTGCCAATAGAGCCAGGCTGATGCTTGGGGTGGGAAAGAAAGACAAAATACAAACAACAGTGCACTTCTAATCAGGTTGCGCATGGCGGCTTTATACTTCGTACCGGCAAAACTCTCTCAAGCATAGCCTCGTTTTATCTCGTGTCGACTTCATAATTCATTCACAGGCTCTGTGGGGGGTAACCTTCTTGAAGGTGGCTGGGGAGTTGGGTTCACATTCAACAAGGGTGGCTGTAACGCTGGTCTATCCATTATTGCTGTCTCAGGCAGGTGGTAATAGGCTGGTAAAATGATTCTGCTGAGCAGAATGGCAGTGAACTGTCTGACCAACTCTTCTATGTGTTCGTTCAGACCATCCTGAAGAGATTGCTCAGACAGGAGCGGTTCACTGTCAAAAGAGTGAGAGGCTGTCGATAATTCAGGCCAGTCGTAAACTGGCTCCTGTAATTGGCGCTGATACCGGGCCTGTAGAAATTCTGCTTCAATGGCTCTGCTCAAATGCCCTTTGAAGTTTGCAATTAACCCCTCATCACTGGTTGTCCAGCTTGTCCAAAACCATAAATGCTCTCTCATAGCCTTCAAGATGGTTTTTCGGAACTCTTTGGTGTACTGGTGGGCCTGGTAAAAAGCCGATATACCCAGCTCCTGATTGAGATTGGGGTCAGACTGAACATTGGTATGGAACCGATTCAATTGTCCATGAAGGAGGCTTAAATACGCTTCTCGCTGTTGTTCATTTTTTCTCAGTAACGCCTCGGCGTGCTCTTTTATCTTCTGAGATGACGCAATTGCCAGCGTTGACAAAAAGCGGAGCCCTGTTACTTTTTTATCAAAATTGCCCTGGTATTCGCTCTCAAACCACTTTACTAACGATGAACTGTAAGCATCAAGGGAATTGGCTTCGAGGTTAAGCACTTCTGGGTCGTAATGACGAACTGCTCGCAAAACTCTGGTAGCTATGGAATCTTCATGGTTAAACGACTGCCTGAACACATCGCTGTAATACATAAATTTACTTGCCAGTTTTTCACGAATGCCAGAGAAGCGAGTCCATATCACCTCTCTGCCCTGCCCTGGGTATGCCTGTTGAATGCTGCTTTTAATCGCTTTCAGTAATGGCTCCATCCCATTACACTGGTAAATATTTCTGCAATCGGTAAACAGTAACTCTGGACAGACGAATGACTTAACATCTCTAAAAACCCTATTCATGTAACCGCGAAACTCTGCCTTCAAAGTCTCTTGCAATCCAGTTACAAAGCTGGCTTTCTCATCGCTGGACATCGTTTCAGTCTGTTTACGGGTAGTTTTTTCTGCCTCAACGACTTCATCAAAACGATTTCTGACAAAAATGATTTGGTTTAAAGGGTGTCTGTTTTGTCTGGTAAGACATCTAAGAACATCCACATCAACAGCACTCAGGCTGTTACGAAATACAAAAACGACAATCTCGTCTGCAGCTATCGGGTTATTTTCAAGCCATATCCGAGTGCGTTCAGTATCATAACCAGGCAGCGAACGGATTCTCAGTGTATTGGACGGAACATCTGTATCTGGAGTCACGACGATGTCGTCCTCCCCGGTTTCTGTGCGACGTTCATCCGATGGAAAAAACTTTGCTCCCAACAAGGCACTTGCCAGTGACGATTTTCCTGCATTCATGCGCCCGACAAAGGTAATCGTCAACTCAGTACCAGGGTTACCTTCTTTCTGGTGGTTACCGGTTTTGCTGCTTCGGGGTGGAGGGCCATTAGAATTTTGCCGGTCATCCGGTGTTTCTTTTTTGCCTTGTTTTGATTGAGAAGGTTGACCACCGGTAGCGCCGCGCTGATTTTGATCACTGCTACCGGGCGTTTTTCCTGAACTGGCTTCCTGTTTTTTTCCTTTCCCATTATGTGCAGTGATAATGGAGTTATCGGGAGTCATGGCCGCCTGTAAGCTGAACCATTCCAGCTCCAGTGAAAAAGAATGGTCAGACTGTTCCAACACATCGGCCAGCTGTTTCTCAATTCGCTTACGAGTGTCTTCATCCATAGGGTTTTGGTCACCTGTAGCCAGGATATCCAGCAATTGCTGGATAAAGGTTTCCCGGCCATTGAGCCTGTACGCCAGCTTCTGCAACAGTTGTCGGCTATTGGTCAGGTCTTCAGCCAGCTCTTGCAGTTCCCATGAATGAATGGGCAGTCGGGCTATGGATTCGCCATTTAGCTGAATATTTACTATTGCGCCAGAGTCGTAATCCGGCTCGCCAATCAGCCAGTGGTACCATTGGCTGCCCGGAATCTGGTGTTGCCAACCTAGTGGTAATTTAAGAAAGGGAAGCAAGACCATGGTGATGCCGCTCTGATCGACAAAAGGTGGCCGGAAGGGATATTTGAAAAAGCTGTCTTCATCTGAATCCGGTCCAGTGCCTCCGGTTGGCAGGTTTTGTGATGAAAGCGTACTGGGTAGACCTGTAGGTGGGATAAAGGTGTTTTTATTTTGCTCTTTTTTCTTTGGGTCATTCTGGCGGGTGACCAGAAAGGGTTCTTGAGAATACAGGATACTCTGGTAGTTATACGGCAGTTGATTTATATCTTCAGTGGGGCAGATGTAGGTTTTTTCCAAATGCAGTGTCGTTTGCTCCTGAGTCAGTAGCAATTGGTGTGGTGTTTTTTTCGTCTGATCGTAGGCAGTTAGCAATACACTGTTAGCATCTGCTTTAAGCTGTTGGCTGCACGCCGTGAATACCTGTCCAGGGCGGGCTGTGATGGTTATTTGTGATTCTGGGGCTGTGCCGGATCTTATTTGACTGCTTTGTGGCTCTATTGGTTGAGCCTTTAAAAGGAGTTTCAATCCTTGCCCATGACTCTGTATATCTGGTGGTTGCCAGTGGAGCCAGGCTGATGCGTGGGGTGGGATTGAAAGACAAAATACAAACAACAGTGCACTTATGATCAGGTTGCGCATGGCGGCTTTATACTTCGTACCGGCAAAACTCTCTCAAGCATAGCCTCGTTTTGTCTTGTGTATAGCTCTGTTAGTTTTTTTATTTTGAAGACTCGAACACTTCCAGAAAAATGATTTCCTCAGCCATCTTCCTATCTATTAATTCCTGCTAAAGTCGAGAAACGTTGGTGAAAAGGCGTTTATTAAGGATGCGGAGATCAAAGGTACTGCGCCGAGTTTGGCGTAGTATGGGGTGGAGGTTTGAAATAATCAAGAATCGGTTCTCCGCACAATTTTATTGCTCACTGTTGAAGGCTGCCCGATGGTTGGGCTTCATAGTCTTCAAGAAGTTTCTTGCACTTTCTGTGGCCACGCTCGATAGCCAAGTCGAGAGCCGACCTGCCATATTTATCCTTCTCTTTGGCCAGTGAGCGGTCATAGTTCAGCAATGTCTGGATGGCCTCTATGTGGCCATGAAAAGCAGCTAAGTGGAGAGCCGTCCAGCCATCGTTAGCCTTCTCTTTGGCCAGTGAGCGGTCAAATCTCAGCAATGTCTGGATAGCCCCTGTTTGGCCATTACGAGCAGCTATGTGGAGAGCCGTCAAGCCACGGTTATCCTTCTCTTTGGCCAGTGAGCGGTCAAAGTCCAGCAATGTCTGGATGGCCTTTGTTTGGCCATGACGTGCAGCAACGTGGAGAGCCGTTTCGCCATCGTTATCCTTCTCTTTGGCCAGTGAGCGGTCAACGTTCAGCAATGTCTGGATGACCTCTGTGTAGCCATGAAAAGCAGCCCAGTAGAGAGCCGTCCAGCCATAGTTATCCTTCTCTTTGGCCAGTGAGCGGTCAAAGTTCAGCAAGGTCTGGATGACCTCTGTTTGGCCATAAAGAGCAGCTAAGTGGAGAGCCGTCCAGCTATTATTATCCTTCTCTTTGGCCAGTGAGGGATCAAAGTCCAGCAATTCCCTGATCAACCTTATGTTGCCAGTGCAGGCAGCATAGTGAAAATCCCGAATGCGTCTGGATCGGTCACTGTCCGACAATACCTTGGCCTTGCCGGTCGACACTTCCGTCACAACAATATTAGGCAGTCGCATGGTAGTTACTTCCGCCAATGCCCGGAAGAAATTCCGGTGATAAAGAATATGAAGCGGGGTTGAACCTTGGTGGTTCTGCCGGGACTGCAATTCCCAGGTAATCATCTTGCCAATAGATTGAATGGTTTCAATGATGGCCTGTTCTGACTGATATTGAAACAGGTAGTGTGCTGAAGTCCAGCCGTCATTGTCTGGAAGCTGTATCAGTTCAGCGGTTACCCAATGTTTGAAACGCTGAAAAAACGTCCGGATGACTGCCGGTGAAGTATATTGAGCCAGATCGTGAAGCACGGTTCTGTGGTTACTATCTGTCTGATTTAAATCCTCAGCGACTATCGGTAAATCGAATTGTTGTAACAGGTCGAGCAGGGTTTCTTCGGTTCCGAAACGAATCATGAAACGGAACAGAGTCAGAGTATTGTCCATTAAAGGAGTTTCCAGTCCCTGCCCTCTGTAGTGAGTGCACTGACTTTGGGTATGGTTTTGTAGCATTATTTGGCGCGCATCAGGGGTACCTGCAGTTGGTCTGAATTGTTGACACTGATCGCATATTAGCCAGTGCCCTTCTGCGTGAGGCAGTACTTCCTGAAGCGCAAGCCCGCTTTGTTCGCAATCCAGACAGGATAGCCTTAAACCGGCTTCTGACACAGGCCTGTCCAAAATCGCTAACACCTGTCGTTTGCTGATGTGATATTCGGTTTGAAGCAGCCTGATGGTGTAATACTCAACATCCCCGGGAAATACATTATGGGTTTTTTCGGTACGTTTCTTATCAGGTTCTGGATAATTCTGCTCTGGCTGGTTTTGTTTTTTTTCATTGTTGTGAAGCTGTGTCTGGCTGTCTGAATAACTCTGCTCGTCGCCTTTATCCACTTCGGGATTTGGTGAACTTGTGTTTTGAGAGTTTCCCAGCTGTATGGTTCCGAGGGGGGTCTCAGTCTTGGTCTGTTTTCTAAAAGTGCGTACCAGTTCCGAGTATTCAAACTCAAGACTGAACTGAGTATCGGGTAGTTCCAACACGATAGCCAGTTGCTTTCGGAGGGATTTAAGGATTTCTTCAGATAATGGGCTGGGTAGTTCATCTGAGTCTGCTGTCAGCTCCAGAAGCTGTTGTATCAGGTGCTCCCTGCCACTAAGCCTGGGTGCGAGCCAGTGCAAAAGCTCCCGTGTATTAAGCAGCTTATCCGCCAGTTCCCGGGATTCAGCCAGGCTGATTTGGAAGGTAAGCGGCGGCGAATCACCGAACCGTACAACCATCGTTACCCCTTCGGGTTGTGTATTGGTAAGCCAGTGGTACACCCCGACAAAAGGCAGATAATCACGCCAGTTAGCGGGCAGGCTCAGACTGGGTAGGAGAATCAGGTCGACCATCATTTTGTCGGGTACTGGCATAAAGGGCGGTCGTTTGAAATCGTTGTAATCGTCGGTGTCGTAGCCACCACCTGAAGGACTTTGAAACAACTCAGGCTTGATTGGCAGGCCGACAGGGGGAATAGCCCCGGTATTTTGAGTATCGCGCGTTTTTTTTACTCGTCCATCTACCACTAAAAAAGGCTTTTTTGAACGCAGATATTGTCCTGATGTGAATGGATACGGGTGATTAAAAGACGCTGGGCAAGGCTGGCTTTCTTTAATCGCCATTCTGCCTGTTTGCTCACTCAACGTAAGCACATAAAGATGGGTTGATTTATCACTATCAGAAAAGGGGAAAGGTACAACAGCACCGGCCTCATGAGTAAAGCCCTGAGAGTTTAAGCTTTGTGCACAGATGATAAATGGCTGGTCGATCTGCCCGGAAATAGTGACTTCGCCAGTAAAAGACTGCGCTCGTGTACCCTGAGTTTTTGTAGCAACACTGACCGGCCTGGCTCGAACGGATATAGAGGAATCACTTTGTTGGTTTACAGGCAGCTGCCATTCCAAATATTCACCAGTGGCCACTTCAGGGTTTGTGAAAAAGGAAAGGACTGTTGTTACAAATGCCACAGTGAACAACTGTAGAAAGGTGTAAAAGCTGTACATTGCCAGACCGGTTAGGTTGCTGAGTTTATTCAAGGTAGTCTGTTTTGTTGAAACTGAGAATTGAAATAAGCCTTATGCTCGTTTCCAGTGAAATATAAGGCCTGAATCTGACTTAATGGTACTGCGCCGAATCTGGCAGAGTATGAGGTGGAGGTTTGCCTGATAGCAAAGTCGAGAGCCGTCCAGCCATCGTTATCCTTCTCTTTGGCCAGTGAGCGGTCAGAGTCCAGCAATGTCTGGATGACCTCTGTGTGGCCTTCAGAAGCAGCTAAGTTTTCAATGAGCTGAGGGTAAACTTCAGTCAACCGTTTACGACCGCCCCCTTTTTTCACTGCTGATCAGTCGTTTCGAGGTCTGACTCCAGTTCGGCAATTCCTCTGCCGATGGTTTTTTGGTTACAACTCAGCACCTGAGATATATAACCAATGCCACCATGACCAAGTTTCAGGGCTTCAATAGCAGCATAATGACGGCGATCTTTCTCATTCAAAGAGCGGTAGAAAGACCTCATCCGTTTTTTCACTAAAGAGGGGTAAGTAATCATAATCACCTCCAGCAATAGTTCAGAGTATTGACTATTGTGCGTGGGGTGCAAATCGGGGAGTTATTTTTAGACTATTCCTAAGAAAAAGAACCTGACTTTCCGGGGGTGCTGCCTATGAAGAACGTGAATCGTGATTTTCATAAAAGGCTTTAACTCGGTGATTATGGAAACCCCTTCAGTTTTCTGGGGAAATCCTTTGATAGGTACTGCGTTTTGAATGTCTGTAATAACAGGCCACCGGGGTCACTATTGCTACTGCCAGGAGCCTTGACAACCATCGGTGCAAGCGACGCTTTCACACCCTTTCTGGTGATCACAGATAAGATGATGCCCATTGACCGTTTTATTAAAAGGATCAGGGTAATAATTCACAGTACAGTTTCGGTTTGAGCGCCCGATGTTCTGACATAACCCGGTGCCATAGCCCTGATAACAAAAATTAAAATCGACCTGGTTGCATTTAAAAAACTGTTGATGACAGCTGTCGTCTGTTGAACCGGGAATACAAAATGCGGGTTCAAAATGAATGTCACCGTTAAGCCCCCACTTTGCAACACAGCTGCAAGGAACTGTCGGGTCATTGACACAGTTCTGAGGGCAGCTTACCGCCTCACAACCGTCCGCTTCATCGCAAGTGACCGGCTGGCCTCTGTAGCTACCGGAAAAACCCTTGGGAAAAGTGACCATTGAGCAGGTTTCGTTAGTGACACTATTTGTGCACCGACCAGCCCCAAAACCACTGTTGCAGCTATTAAGAGAAGGGTTTGAGCATTGAATATGTTGAAGTTGACAGTTGTCGTTCGCATAGGCCGGTAACTGACTCAGCAGGAATACAAGCAACACAATACCGGGCTTTGGCGTGAGATATTCAGGAAATAGCATTTATGGCACCAGCGGGTTGCCAATAATCGAAAACCGATAGGAGTCTAATAGAGACTGTTCTTTTGTTCTATTCAAAAGCCACACTTTTTTGGTTTGTTCGGAGTCCACATCCTTCGTCCGTGCATCCTGAGCGGAGTCGAAGGGCGCTCAGGATGAACGTAGATTATTCACATCAAACTCATTGAAATGGCGTTTCAGGATTTTATGCCTTGAAGCTCAACTCAGGTTTTCAGTGCAGACCCAACGCTACAGGCTATACTGCATCATCGCTTCTATCCTGTCTCTCAGGTTTGCTACAGCCTGCGCTACGGCACCGCTACCCGCTGTAAATAAACAGGCGGCGTAAGTGTTTGTTCATCAGAGGTGACTTATTATGAAACTGCACAAATACCAAACATTTTTCTATTGTTTGTTATTGCTATTTTTATCTGCTCGAAGCTTTGCCGGACTGACAGGCAATAACATTCAGGATCATATCGTTACTTTTTCTCCCAGCATCTATGTAGGCGATGACTACCGGCTCTGCTTTGGCGTCCGTCTAAGCGCAGAAATTGTGTTAACCAGCACCGAGTGTGCACGATTGATCAGCAAACGACATAATGCTGACGTAACGGTCAATGTCTTGAACTGGCAAAAGCGGCCTCAGGGCAAAGTCAGGTTGCTTGGCATAGCTGAGAGCAAAAAAGGTCTTTTGGGAATAGCTGCTCAAAACGAAGGTCAAAAAACACACCTGACATATCCCGCGTTACACCATAGACCCCTTGCCAGGCTCACAGCTGTAGAGGGGGTTTATGTACGACTGGTGGATGCTGCGATACAGACCGTACCGTCGATAGTCAATCACCAAAGATCGGATACCAATCACTATTACACCTTAAATAGTCGTGATCCTTTACCGGCGGGTGCGCCAATTGTTCACGAAGGTAAAATTGTCTGTGTCGTCTCGGCGGACGGAACTTGCAGGGCACCTGTAATGGATGCGCAGACCTTAAGCAGAATAAACGTAGATTGTCGTTCATACCTGCCTCATTTCTATTTTTATTCCGGGTGTGTTAACAGAACGATCACTCATTGCAGTTACGATCTGGGAAGTGTTGACGGAAAAGGAACCTGCATAAACTCACAAACAAAGGAAAACTGCACATTCACCACGAGTGAAAGCTATTCAACCGAATCAATAGCGTATACTGACAGCATTACCTGCCCTTCATGCAGTGCAGACTTTTTTGGTGATACCGAAGAACCATATCCCTCAGACATCTGTAAGCCTGCCATGTGCATCGAAGGTTGTATCTCACAAAGCCATTCGAAAAATAATACAGAAAAGGCGAATACGCTGCGATTGCAAAATAACACCATGAGCTTAAAAGTCATGGAAAGTTGCAGCCAGTGCCTGTCAGAGGAACAGCAGATGTTTAACAGCTGTTCTCAAATTTGCCAGAGTGGACTGTCTTATAAAGCCTGCGAAGCTTGTTCTCGAGCTGTACAAGAGCAAGAGAAAGAGTGTCAGCAAATTTGCAGTGGCCACTAAAACAACCACCTGACAGTGAAGCGTACTTGTGAGGGTGCGCTTTTGTCGGGGCAGGAGTGTATTTTGATGAAAACTGAACCATGCCCGTTAAAAAACGAATAGGTAACGTTATTTTTTGTTTTTTCTTCATTATTCATTTTTCTAAACAGCCTGTTTTTGCGGAAGAAAATACTATGTCGGGGTATCAGTTTACTTTTGTAAGCATCGTTATAACCGACAAGGATATCAGCATATTGAAGGGTCGGTAACAAACTGAGACAGTGCCGTGTAAATCGGGTAGCTGGAGGTCTCTAACTTCCAGCCCCCAACCACACCAGCATGTGGGTTCGCACCAGGCGGTTCAGCAAGGATGGTGTAACCTGATCCATAAGTCTTTTAGAGAAACAAGCCCAATATTTGCAATAAGATTGTCGTTTAATTCCTACTACTTTGAAAAAGTTTTGCCCTACCAGTAAAACTACTGGAAAAGAATTGGAAGAGACTGTTTTTCGATCCTATACTCACGTCTTTAACACTCATCACGCCCATCACACCTTTCACATCTATCACCTTGTCAAGGTTTTAATGATGATCATCGATCCACACAAAATAATTGGCTTCAGTCTTCTATTTACGTCGCTTTCATGGGGTGCGGCTGTAAATACTAACTCCCTTCCTGTTGCGGAAGCACTTGTAGAATTTTTTCCTGAAACAGATTCCCCCCCTTGTCGCGGGGTGCTGGTTTCGAAAGATTTAATGGCTACTTCGCCAGTATGCGCCCAAAAGGCAAGGGAACACTCAAATGATGGATTGATTGAAACTTTAACATTATCAGGCGAGTCAGTAGGATACATCGCCGAACAGCCGAATAAGTCACTCGAAAGCAGTATGCTGCTGAATATCAGCCTTGATAGCGAGACCTTCAGGCCGACGAGTTATCCTGCCTTTAATGATTCTTTAGTTCAAGAGCAAGCATTTACGTACAATGTTAATGAAAAAAAACAGCTGGTTCAGCAGTCAGTCACTCTCGCTCTTGACGAAACTCGAAGTAAGTCGAAATTTATTATTTCCTCCGAGTTCTCAATACCTCAGGGCTCACCAATCTTCGACCTAAAAAACCAGCTGGTTTGTCTGAGAGGTACGGGCAACCAATGCTTCTCTGCCAGCGAACTGCCAATTGCAAGATTCAGAAGAGATCTAAAAGATTACCCGTATGATCCAGATGATGATTCAGATGACGAAATCTTTGCCTCACTTGATGCAAAATCATTAGGTATTGTTTTAGGAATCGCTGCTGCTATTGGTGTAGCAGCCACCGCATTTTTTTATCTCTCTACCTACCATAAAGCCCGTGCCATGGGTATGCCTGCCAGGGTTTACTGGGCTGGTATTCTGGGCCAGAAACACTGCGGTTACTGCGACTCAACTTCTGGATGTTATGCAATTGTTGGGATTTTCTTCTGCGCGCCCATCTTTTGGCCTCTATCTGCTTATCGTGCTGCGACAAACTGGATAGAAGAATATGGAGGCATACGCATAGATCGGGCCCCTATTATTACTAATCAGCCTCAACAGTCAGCACCACCGCTGTATTCCCAGTAGTATTAATCGGCAATCCCTCATCCGAGGTAGAGAGGTTTGCACACTGTATACGACAAAAATCAGGAGTAAGTCAGCGAGACCCACTATCTTGAAGTTTTTAAACTCAAAATACCTCACAATTATAAAACGAGTTTCCTGCTGGGATGAGCCTGAGCAATTGCTTTACCACCCACGCAGGAACCTTCCAGAGATCATGACTACTACAACTCTGTCTTCTTTCTTTTCTCGCTAGATGGCAGCTGGTCATTTGCTTTTCTCTTGGGTCTCTGGTCGGCCGGGAGGTGATTCTGTTTGTGTTTTTTCAGATTTCCCGGATGGTCGGTAGTGTAGCTACAGCCCTCATGGTCACACTGCACCCTGGGTCTTGTCGGTCTCTGGTCGGCAGACAGGTGGGTCTGTTTGTGCCTTTTCAGATGGTCCGCCCGGTCAGTACCGTAGTGGCAGCCCTCATGATCACACTGGTGCACCCTGGGTCTTGTGGATCTCTGGTCGGAAGGCAGGTGGGTCTGTTTGTGCCTTTTCAGATTGCCCATCAGTCCGGTAATGTAGTTGCAACTCTCATAGTCACACTGGAGGGTCTTGGGTCTCTTGCGTCTCTTGGGTCTCTGGTCGATAGGCAAGTGGGTCTGTTTGTGCTCGTTCAAAATGCTCGTCTCTTTGGTGCTGTGAGCAGGTGAGATGATGTCCAGATAGTAAACAGAATCTAGTTTTGCCACGTCTACCTCTGACTCATTCGGTATTGCACTGTCTGAAATGGGCTCCTGCTTAGTCTTTTTCAGTTCCAGAGTCGTACAATACTGAATGATTTCATTGGATACTCGAAAAGGACTAAATGTCGTGGTCACATACTGAACATCAGAGTCGGCATCAGCTTCGTCTTCGTTTGAACGGTTGTTGCAGCTTTCATCAGAGGTATTGCTGTCTTCACCGTTAGAATCATCCCCCGCTGCTGAGCGACTGTAAGCCTTAGCTTCGACGCCAGGAGCAGGAGAGACGCCGGTGGCAGGAAAAAAGCAATAGCGAGTGTCAGGCTTTAAGAGGATGTCATCACCGAAGCAAACTCGTAGCGTGTCGCTGTAGTTCGCCTCGGGTTCTTGCTTCAACTCCCACCAGTCAATGACCTCACTCTCTTCCTCGGTACCCTCTACTCCTGCTTCCTCAGGCCTTTTTCCGCCTCTAAAGCGACAGAGCATCAGCCTCGCCCTTTGTTTCGCTGTTTCAATGATTTCACGTTGCCGATCATCTCCTTGCTGTATCTCAGTGGCGATCGCTTTAACCGTAGAGTCAAGTTCTGGTAGCGTATCCTGCAAGAGCTTCGGTGTGTTGATAAGCGCCTTGCCTGCAGCCAGAGCGAAAAGCAAACGCATACTATTTTCCTGAGCATGGCTATTGAAACAATGCACAACAAAGGCAACGGCCAAGAATGTTTTTTTGGATAGCAAAGCTCGGTTCCCAATCGTTGAAATGTTTATTAGCAAATCAGGTTAGTAAAGATCTGGAGAAAGGTCGGAGTTTTTGGTCAGGCACTGGGCAAACATCGCGGGGAAGCTCTGGAAACTGGTCAGATGGAATGATTGTGTTGGATGGTCGTTTTGCTGAACCACTCCTTGATATTTCAGGGGTGAAGGGTTAAGTCAGTGCCATTGGTAATAAGTCAGCAATGTGTTTAACAGGAAGCAATAGCGTCATTGGGTTAAATGGTGACTCCTTAAATCCATACTGGAGATAAAAATGTTTCGCTTCATCCGAAATCGCATGAACCATGCATGGCTTTGACACCAATGTGACCGGAGACAACCAGTGTGCGCAACATAGCGTCCTTCAGTAATCCTGCGCCAATTCGCAGCCCCTGATGTTGATTGTCAACGGCGAGTCGTCCCAATACAGTCACAGGAATTGGATCAGGCATGTTGCGAGCCATTGCTTTCGGAGTCTGCATTCGCTCGACACTGCCGCTGGAGAGGGCGTGATGCTTATTCGTGTCGCCACAGCACTGGGGGCTCCAGTCTAGTGATGGCACTCACTGGCTGCTCTGTACCGATGGCTATTGGGCAGAACAGTGATTGTCAGAACCTTTGAAGCAGGCTGGGAGGCGAATCATTCTTTATCAACCTTCTTTCTTTTCTCGTTAGATGGCTGTTGGTCATAGGCTTTTCTTTTGGGTCTTTTGGTCCTCTGGTCAGCAGGCAGATGGGTCTGTTTGTGCTTTTTCAGATCGCCCGTCCAGTTAGTGCTGTAGTTGCAGCCCTCATGGTCACAATGGTGTAGGTAGAACCTCTGGTCGGCAGGCAGGTGGGTCTGTTTGTGCCTGTTCAGATGGCATGGATGGTGGGTGATGTAGTTACAACCCTCATGGTCACACTTCACTTTGGCTCTCTGGTCGGTAGGCAGATGGGTCTGTTTGTGCTTTTTCAGATCGTTTGTCCGGTCGGTGCCGTAGTCGCAACCTTCATAGTCACACTGGTGCACTTTGGGTCTCCTGGTTCTCTGGCCGTCAGGCAGGTGGGTTTGTTTGTGCCTGTTCAGACTGCCCGTTTGGTCGGTGCTGTAGTCGCAGCCCTCATGACCACACTGGTGCACCTTGATTCTCTGGTCGACAGGCAAGTGGATCCGCTTATGCGCTCTCAGATTGCCCATGCGGTCGGTGCTGTAGTTGCAGCCCTCATAACCACATTGGTGCAACTTGATTCTCTGGTCGGCAGGCAAGTGGATCTGCTTGTGCGCTTTCAGATTGCCCATGCGGTTGGTGCTGTAGTTGCAGCCCTCATGACCACACCGATGCACCTTGATTCTCTGGTCGGCAGGCAAGTGGGTCTGCTTGTGCGCTTTCAGATTGCCCATGCGGTTGGTGCTGTAGTTGCAGCCCTCGTGGCTACACTGGTGCACCTTGAGCCTCGTCACTTCTGCCTCTGACTCAGTGGCTACTTCACTGTCTGAAATAGCTCCCTGCTCAATCATTTTCAGTCTCAGAGTCGTACAATACTGACTGATTTCATTTAATGCTCGAAAAGGATCGGATGCCGTGTTTACACACTGAACATCAGTTTCGGTATCAGCTTCGTCTTCGTCTGAAGGGTTGTCGTTGCTTTCATCAGAGGTGCTGCTGTCTTCACTGTCAGAGGCATTATCAGAGGCTGCCCGGCTGTATGCCCTGGCTTCGACGTCAGGATCAGGAGAAAAGCAATAGCGAGTGTCTGGCTTTAAGAGGATGTCATCATCGCGGCAAACTCGTGGCATGTCACTATGGTTCGCCTCGGGTTCTTGCTTTAACTCCCACCACTCAATAGCCTCGCTCACTTCTTCTGGTTCCTCAGGCCTTTTATCGCCCCTAAAGCGAGAGAGCATCAGTCTCCCCCTTTGTTTTGCTGTTTCAATGATTTCACGTTGTTGATCGTCTCCTTGCTTTATCGCAATGGCGATAGCTTTAACCGTAGAGTCAAGTTCTGGTAGCCCATCCCGGACTGGGAAAAGAGGAAGAAGAATAGTTTCGACGGCCAGAACGAACAGCAAAGGCAACCTATTTTCCTGAGTCTGGCCATTAGAGCAATGCACAGAAAAAGTAACGGCTAAGGTCAAAATCAACGTTTTTTTGGATAGCAAGGTCTGGCTTCCCAGTCGTTAAAATGTTTATTGGGAAATCAGGTTAGTCAAAATCTGGGAGGTCTGAGGTTTGAGGGGCGGATCAGTCTTTATCGACCTTCTTTCTTTTCTCGTTAGATGGCGGCTGGTCATAGGCTTTTCTTTTGGGTCTCTGGTCGGCAGGCAGGTGGGTCTGTTTGTGCCTTTTCAGATCGCTCGCCCGGTCGGTTCTGTAGTTGCAGCCGCCATGGTCACACTGGTGCACCTTGGGTCCCCTGAGCCTCTGGTGGGCAGGCAGGTGGACCTTTTTGTGCGTTTTCAGATTCCCGACCTGGTCGGTACTGTAGTCGCAGCCCTCATGGTCACACTGGTGCACCTTGAATCGCTGGTCAGCAGGCAGGTGGACCCGCTTGTGCACTTGCAGATTGCCCTTGTGGTTGGTGCTGTGGTTGCAGCCCTCATGGTCACAGTGGTGAGTTTTGGGTTTCTTGGGTCTCTGGTCGGGAGGCAGGTGGATCTGGCTGTGCTTTTTCAGATCGCTCATCTGGTCGGTGCTGTACTTGCAACCTTCATGATCACACCGGTGCACCCTGAGTCTCTGGTCGGCAGGCAGGTGGGTCTGTTTGTGCCTTTTCAGATGGCTCGTCAGGTCGGTGCTGTAGTTGCAGCCCTGATGATCACACTGGTGCACCTTGAGTTTCCTGGGTCTCTGGTCGGCAGGTAAGTGGGTCTGCTTGTGCATTTTCAGATGGCCTCCATGGTAAGTGCTGAAGTTGCAGCCCTGATGATCACACTGGAGCCCCCTGGATCTCTGGTCGACAGGTAAGTGGGTCTGTTTATGCATTTTTAGATTGCTCACCCGGTCAGTGCTGTAGTTGCAGCCCTCATGGTCACACTGGTGCACTCTGGGTCTTGGGCCAACAGGCATGTAGGTCTGCTTGTGCCCTTTCAGATGGTCCGTCTGGTCGGTGCTAATCGACTCCTGCTCAATCATTTCCAGTCTCAGAGTCGTACAATACTGACTGACTTCATTTAATGCCCGAAAAGGATCAGGTGTCGTGTTTACACCCTGAACATCAGTTTCAGTCTCAGCTTCGTCTTCGTGTGAACCGTTGTCGCTGCTTTCATCAGAGGTGCCGCTGTCTTTACTGTCAGACCCCTCATCAGAGGCTTCCCGACTGAACGTCTTAGCTTCGACGCCTGAGTCAGTAGCAAAGCAATCACGAGTGTCTGGCTCGACCTGTGACAGACACGGTGAGTGAAGGCCAATTATTCCTTCCGCGGATGAGAGCTCAATACAAGGCTTCGGGATGTTGATAAGCACCTTGCCGACAACCAGAGCAAAGAGTAAAGGCACGCTATTTTCCTGAGTGAGGCCATGAGAGTAATGCCCGGAAAAGGCAATGACCAAGGTCAAAATCAATAGTTTTTTGGATAGCAAAGCCAGTTTCCCAGTCGTTGAAATGTTTGTTTGGAAATCAGGTTAGTCAAAATCTGGAGAGAGGTCGGTGGTTTCTTTATGTTGAAGAAAGTAGCTGATACACTGTATATATAATCAGTAAAAAATAATTACTATGAAACCCAAAGCACCTATGCATGAAAAAGACTTCATACCAGCTACGTTTCCGCTGTACCAGGCTCCTGCGTCTTGCGGGTTCCCATCCCCAGCCGCCGACTTTGCAGAAGACAGGCTCTCTTTGGATCAGCTATTAATCCAGCACCCATCAGCCACCTTTTTTGCGCGAGCAACGGGCACATCAATGGAAAGAGCGGGCATAAAAGAAGGAGCTGTGCTGGTTGTAGACAGAAGCCAAACACCAAAATCAGGCGATATTATTATTGCCATGCTCGATGGTGATCTCATCGTCAAACGCCTTATTCGGGACAAGAACTCCCTGATTCTTCAGTCAGAACATCCAGACTATCCCCCTGTAACCCTGAATCCTCAACAGGAGCTGGATATATGGGGAGTCATCATTGCCGCAGTCAATCAATTTCGGTCACTGAACCCCGCCCTGAAGGACGGGGCTTGAGAAAGCTCCCAATTTGGGGTTAGAAGTGACCAGACTCAGCAACCGCAAGGTTGCTACGTTAAGGACGAATGTATAGTTACCGTGGGATGCTTCACCAGTCCCACGCTCTAAGGGTAGTGGTTAAACAGTGTATTGAGGGTTAATCACAGTGCTGCTATCAAGAAACCGTCCATTAACATTGTCGAGGTGAACTTTACTGCCGCAAGGCTAGAACGGTGCGTAAGCACCAAATCTAAGGACAACGATGTATGAACCGAGTGTTCGTATTTGACAAAAACAAAAAGCCTCTTATGCCTTGCCATCCGGCAAGGGCAAGAAAGCTGTTAGACAAGGGTAAAGCGGCTGTCTTCAGACGCCATCCTTTCACGATCATCCTGAAAGAGAGAGAAGGTGGTGTTGTACAACCGCTGGAACTCAAATTCGACGTTGGAAGCAAAACAACAGGCATAGCCGTTGTTGCTGACTGTGATCGTGGAAAGAAAGTTGTCTTTGCTGCTGAACTCCAGCATAGAGGACAGAGGGTTAAGGATTCTCTTGAGTCTCGACGTGCAACACGTCGAGCCAGAAGAAACCGGAAAACCCGCTATAGAAAAGCTCGTTTCATGAATCGAACAAGACCCGAAGGCTGGCTACCGCCTAGCCTTATGAGTCGAGTCTTCAATACCGAGACTTGGGCAAAGAGATTCTGTCTCAAAGCACCCATCAGTGATGTAGCTGTTGAGCGTGTTAAGTTCGATATGCAGCTTATGGAGAATCCAGACATTTCAGGAGTCGAGTATCAACGTGGTACGCTGTTTGGTACGGAGTTGAGACAATATCTATTGTATCGAGATGGACACAAGTGTTCTTACTGTAAGGGAGTGAGTAACGACCCAATCCTCAACATCGAACATTTCATATCCAGAGCCCTGGGAGGCTCAAACCGGATCAGCAATTTGTACATTGCATGTCGTACATGCAATGAAGAGAAAGGAGCCATCCACCCTGAGCAGTGGCTTGAATCTATTTCAAAGAAAAAGAACAAGAACAAGCTGGATACAGCAAGAGTCAAAAATGTGACCAACATCCTGAAAGGAAAGAAGGTCAATTGTCTGAAAGATGCTGCTGCTGTCAATGCCACAAGAAACGAAACCGCCAGACGTGTCCAGGCTATCGGTCTTCCTACCACCTTTGCTACTGGCGGTAGAACGAAGTTCAACCGCACTCAGCAAGGATACAAGAAAGAGCACTGGATAGATGCCGCCTGTGTAGGAGAGTCTGGAGCCAGTGTATACATAGCAGAGAGCACAAAACCCTTAATCATTAAGGCTATGGGTAGAGGCTCACGACAAATGTGTAGAGTGGACAAGTACGGATTTCCCCGTACAAAGGCTAAAGGTTCCAAGCAGGTTCAGGGCTTCCAGACTGGCGATATCGTCAAGGCTATCGTTCCAGCCGGTAAACGGCAAGGAACGTATACAGGACGGGTTGCAGTGAGAACGACAGGCTCATTCAACATCAAGACTGAAAGTGAGACCATCCAAGGAATTTCATGGAGAAACTGTCAGAAAATTCAGTCTGTGGATGGTTATGGTTACAGCTTGCTCTAACGAGCAAGTCAACATTCCTCCCCGCACTAGAAGTACGGGGTATCCAGTTGAGGCAAAACGATGAAACCAGTCATCGGGTTATGCGATGCCAATAACTTCTATGTAAGTTGCGAGAGGCTTTTTAACCCAAAGCTTTTAGATATCCCTGTAGCTGTAGCCAGTAACAATGACGGTTGTCTGGTCGCTCGATCAGCTGAAGTGAAAGCAATGGGGATCAAAATGGGAACACCGGTATTCAAGGTAAAGCACCTGATTGAGTCCGGTCAGCTCATCGTTCTGTCATCCAATTACACGCTGTACGGAGACCTTTCGGGAAGGTTTCACAGCATCCTTGAGCAGTTTTCACCAAGGGTTTCAGTCTACAGCATTGACGAGGCATTTATTGACCTGTCAGGAATGGCAGAAAAGATTGAGCACATAGGAATGCAAATGAAAAACAGGGTCGCCCAATGGGTTGGCCTGCCTGTATGTGTTGGTGTCAGTTCCACAAAGACCTTGGCCAAACTGGCCAATTATGGCGCCAAGAAATTCCCCGCAACCGGAGGGGTTGTCGATCTGACAAACACGATCCGGCAGCAAAGACTCATGGCAATAACCCCCGTTGCAGAAGTCTGGGGGGTAGGCCGCAAAATTGCTAAAAGGTTACAAAGTAGTGGAATTCATTCCGCTCTCGATCTGGCGCGAAGTAACAGAACCTGGATAAAACGGAATTTCTCCGTAGTACTGGAGAGGACTGTCTGTGAACTTCAGGGCGAACTCTGTATACCTTTTGATGAAGAGACTTCCGGTAATAAACATCAGATCGTCGTTAGTCGGTCATTCGGTGAAAGAGTGACGGATATTGCTGAACTGCATTCAGCCCTGAGCCATTTTGCCACCAGAGCTTGTGAGAAACTGAGAGAACAAAACAAATTTGCCAGTACAGCTATCGCTTTCATTCGTACTGATCCATTCAAAAATCATTTACCACAAAGCTGCCAGTCGGTTCAGTTAGGCGTACCTGCACCCACCAATGATACCAGACAGTTTCTCCGGCAGCTGGAGCCAGCTCTGCGTCAAATCTTCAGGCAAGGGTTTGAATACAAAAAAGCAGGCTTTATGTTGATTGATTTATGCAACTCGGAAGGCTTCCAGGGAGACTTGATTTCAGGAACGCTGCTACCCGATACATCGCCTCTGATGTCGGTAATGGACAGCATTAATCAGAGATTCGGCGCGAACACTTTGCACCCTGCGGCCTTAAATTTGGGGCGTAAGCAGTGGCATATGAGACAAGAGAGCCTTTCACCAAAATACACCACTTGCTGGAATGATATTGTTAAGGTTCATTGCCGCTAATAAACTTCAGAAGGTGCATCTACGTTCATCCTGAGCGGAGTCGAAGAATGTGGACTCCGAGCCAACAATGAAGACCGTGCCAACCACCCTTCGACCGTTCACCCTGAGCGGAGTCGAAGGGCGCTCAGGGTGAACGGAGTTTGGGTTCCATTAATAGAGGGAACCCGTCAATTACATTGAAACCGTTTCTAGTTTGTTGGGTGAGGTATGCATTTCCACGCCGGAGCGTGGGAACGAGGGGGTGTACGGATATCAGAGCCTGGGGGCACTGGTTCGGCGAGTGGACTGTTTCAGTTATGGATAGTACAGTGTGCGAAACGAGTTCTTGTAAAACACTATTTGTCATATCATCGAACAAAACAGGAAATAAAAATGACTATTAGAAACGGAAGTTGTGGGTGTGGTAATTTAAAGTATTCCGTCGAAGACGAACCAATAAACACTGTATTTTGTTATTGCAAAGAGTGCCAGACTCATACTGGCTCAGACAAATGGTTTGGCGCATGGTTCCCGGAAGAAAAATTCAAAATTACGTCAGGAAGCCCATCAGTCTACACACGCAAAGGCGATTCGGGTAAAGATATGAACCACTTGTTTTGCCCTAACTGCGGTGTAATGGTCGCTCTGCAAGTTACAATCGGCAATTTTTATTCTGTCGGGGTTTCAACCCTTGATCAAGTAAGTGGCCTTGTGCCTTCAATGGCGATTTATACTGCTTCAGCCCCTTCATGGGCCGTTTATGCTGAGGGGGTGCCAAAATTCGATATTTTGCCTCCTGGCATGGGTGCTTAAATACCCAACCGTTGAAGATGTTCCTGCACAACTTCATTCACGAAAAACTCTTCCGTCTGTCCTTCTACAACTATGTTCAGGCGGATCATTTAGATGGTCTCCCTCCCAGCAGATTTTTCTTCCAGACTTCTCCAAGGGAGTACTCTTCCAGCCAGCTTTTAAGTTTCTCCTCACTCGTTCGCTCAAAAACAGTTTCACCATTGTGACGATTAACGATCACCAGGTCATCAGCCTCGAATTCATTAACCAGTTCTACCGATTGCGTGGAAACAATCACTTGATGTTTGAGCGACACTGCTTTTAACTGTGCAGCCAACACAGCAATTGCATAAGGATGCAGACCTAATTCAGGTGCATCAATCAGCAGAGTAGTGGGCATAAAGCCTTCAGGCTGATTCAGAACAGTCGTCAAACAGATAAAACGCAGAGTACCATCAGAAAGAGCATAGGCTTTCAGAGGAACATCCATCCCTCTCTCAATCCACTCCAGTTCAATCTGGTCAGCATTCTGAGGAGTTGGCCTGAGGTGAAAATCTCCAAAAAACGGCGCGACCAGCTGGATAGTTCTTACTATTTTTTTGTAATGTGCCGGATGATCCAGTTTCAGGCGCAGCAGAAACGCAGCAAGATTACAGGCATCCTGACGCAGATATTCATTATCATTAATCTTGCCAGACTGCTTTACAAGAGCGGTTTCACTGGTGTCATGAAAGTGGTAAACCCGCCAGTTAGTTATCGCGTTACATACGGACTGTTCAGTACCATCTGTCACATCTTGGCCAACATAACTTTCAAAATGCCCGGCATTACCGACATACCCTCCGGCAGCCAGAGACTCATGCTGAAACATCATCCGGTTATCGACCGTAGGTTCTAGCTCCAGAACGTATACTTTGTCACCAAAATACAGCTCAGACACAAATGACCGGGTTACTTTACGTCCACCCCTTAACAAGGCATCCGGACCACCTTGCTTACCCACAGTTCTTTGCAGATTACCGGCCAGAATTTGGCCTATAAAACGGAAAAAGCTGATAAAGTTCGTCTTACCTGCCCCATTTGCACCTATCAAAATATTCAGGGAGCCCAGCTCTAAATCGCACGATCGTATGGATTTGAAACCATCTAGCCTGAGGTGAGTCAGCTGCTTGTCATTAGTGACCGGCTGCATGGCGCACTCCTGTATGGAAAATTTTTACCATAATAACCTGATTTGATGCCCAATGGGTGTATTTCTGTACGAACTCAAATTCCTGAGCTTAAGCCCTCCATCTGAAGCAAGTCACCCGGTTCAGGCGGTTCAGAGGTTAAGTTGTCTGAATGGCTGAAAGTGCTTTGTATTCCTTCCAACAGTGATCCGAGGTCGTTCTCAGTCACTGTGATCATGCCCATTCCATGATTAGTGAATAAAGTGACCGTTTGATCGTCATTTAAGGCAAGCAAAATCCAGATACCAGAATGAGGTTCTGCCAAATGATAGGTCGAGGTTCCATCCGATATATAAAAACGTCCAAGAAAGTTCCATCGTCCTTCTTGCACAAATCGTAAAATCCAATCCTGTGGTTGTAGAAACATCATAGCCCACCCCTGGGGATTGAGATATTGGGTAAGCCACTTCCAACGCCATGAGCTTGTCATATCAAGCACCGATAATGGAGTAACGCAGGACTCAATATAAGGGTCAAACCCCATATCCGAAGGCGCAAAAAGAGAGTTATAGCTTTTGTCATCTATCTTCAGTAAGTAAAGAAGCAATGGTTTGGCTAGGCAGTCTTCGTTTTCCAGATGAAACGGATGTTGCCGCAGCAAAATGTAAAAGAGATAAGTAAAAAAACGTTTTTCATTCCTCAGTTGCTTCCAGTCATAGCTCGACAGATCAGCTTTTACACCGATAGACAACCAGCCAATTCTGATAAAAAAGGTTTTCTGAAGCCGATCTAAACCCATATCAGTGATCCCGCTTGCCTCCATAAGGGCGAAAAAAATGGTGAGATCTTCCGGGCTAAACAAGCTGGCAAACCTTTCGCTGTTTCCTTCAGGAAGGTTTCTCTCAATCTGGCGCTGCATGACTTCAAATCTTTCCCTGAACATTTGTATTTCGTTACTCAACCTCTCATTCAGTGCGACTGGCTGGCCTGTTAAACAATGGTTGGCAACGCTCAGTATATTGGTTTCTGCTGTGGTCAGGTTGGCTGTTTTATCATTCAATATGTCCACCAGCAGCTGGCATAAGCCATGCATACCCTGGCTTACCTCGACAGAATTTGTTGCTCCACATGCAGGGCAAACACCACCCGACGCACCGCGGTTAGACAAATCTTGACAGTCAGGACAGGTGGCTTTGGCTGTTAGCACAGACAGATACGCAACCAGTAATATGAAGACAGTGAAAAATCGCTGCATGTAGATAACTCTCGATGGTCAATTACTGAAAGACAATCATCGTTTTACCTCAACTGGATACCCCGTACTTCTAGTGCGGGGAGGAATGTTGACTTGCCCGTTAGGGCAAGCCATCACTCTGTTTTTGGTGCTTACGCACCGTTCTAGCCTTTCGGCAGTAAAGTTCACCTCGACAAAGTTAATAGGCGGTTTCTCGATAGCAGCACTGTGATTAACCCTCAATACACTGTTTAACCACTATCCTTAGAGCTTGGGACTGGTGAAGCATCCCAAGGTAACTATGCATTCGCCTTTAACGTAGCCACTCGAAGTGGCTTAGTCTGGTCACCTACATCCCTGAATTAGAGGCTTTTACAAGCCCCGTCCTTCAGGGCGGGGTTCGGTGACTCCCTTGTTTTGTCAATTAATTCGAGAGTGTAGTCGCTGCGGATCAAATACGTGGGCATCCCGGTGCTATTCGACCAACGGATAAGTGTCTGCTTGCTGTTGTACAAAGTGCTGCGATTGCGAGATTGAGAGTATGCTTCAGTCACTCTGTGATTTCTCGTAATACTTCACCAAACGCTTTACTCTCGGCCTGCCACTTGCCATGCGATGCCGATTGGTATCCCTCAAGCTGTATACACAGCCACAATACTCCTGCTGATAAAAAGCTTCCTGTTTGGCCAGTTCAATCATTCGCTGGCTGCCCCCCTGCTTCCGCCAGTTGAATGTCCAGTAAGTGACCCCGGGGTAATGCGATGCCGCCCTGATACCTGACTCATTAATCTGTTCCCTGTTTTTCCAGCGGGAAATGCCCAGCGTGCTGGAAATAACAGGAAAGCCATGTTCCCTGGCATAAAGTGCTGTCCGTTCAAAACGCATATCAAAACAGACTGTGCAACGCTTGCCCCGCTCCGGTTCATTTTCCAACCCTTTGACCCGCTCAAACCAGTTGTCCTTGTCGTAGTCTGCGTCAATAAACGACAATTTTAGTTTATCGCAGAAACGTTTGTTTTCATCCTTGCGAAGCTCGTACTCTTCTAGCGGGTGAATATTGGGGTTGTAAAAAAAAACCGTCTGCTCGATACCAGATGCCTGTATCGCCAGCATGATTTCTCCGGCACAGGGGGCACAGCAGGAATGCAGGAGCACTTTATCAGCCTGACCAGGTGCTTCAAGGGCCGGACGCTGATAGTCACTGAGATTAAATGATGAGTTTGCCATTGTAGAATGATCGCTCTGATGCCGGGGAATCCCCACGGGTACGAACAGTATGGCAAAAAAACCCAACGCGCTCACGCTGGCTGATGAAACTCAATCACATTGCGATCAGGGTCACGAATAAATAACAATGATGCGCCATTGTTTGTAGTAACAGGACCTTCTGTAGGCGTAATCCCAAGCCCCTGCAGCTGCCTATGAACCTCGTTGATATCATCCACTTCAAGCGCCATATGGGTATAGCCCGGATGCTTCTGGTCAACATCCATCAGGATATTTTCTCCCGGTTTAACCGACGCGTTCAGGATAAAGTTAAGGTTGACGCCACAGGGGTGCTCCATAATGGCAACCGGCTCTGGCCCCACAGGACCTGCCAGAAACCGAAAACCGAGTTGCTCATAAAAGTCCCTGGTCGTCTGCAGATCGCTTACCCGAATGCCCACATGATTAATTCTTTTAATCGGTATCATTGCACACCTCTGTCAGAACCGTATCCAAGTCTGGCTGTTGTTCGAAAGGAATTATCTCAATCTATCAATACCAGTCCGTCATGTGCAAACCCAATGCTGTATAAAAAGTCAGAAACAACCTGACGATGTCCACTGGGATAAACCAAACCATTTATTCCTGATGGGGGTGGTGAGTAACGGATAAATACTCCAAAAAAGTATTTACCTTTAAGTTGCGGGACTTATTAGAATTGCCCCTCTTTTCAGAATCAGCCTGTAACTTTGACCTATTGGCAAGTGCTGGCCGAGAAGCCTGCCCGTCCCCCCTGTTGGTGAGTATCGACCTGCACCCTAATCTTTGAAAGGTGTTGGCTCAATGTATCAAACAAAAGCTCTCAGAAACCTTCTCCCTCTGACTCTTTCATGCCTCATAGGGACACAGGAAGCTAATGCGGAACTCAACATTTCTGCCTCTGATAGTCAGATGAATGCCGCTTTGGCTGCTGCTACCACCCCCTTTGAAATGTCCGCTGCTGCTTTTGCTGCCACTTATGGGTCTGAATCTGGCCAAAACGGGTGTCCTTACAACCGGATATGTACCGGTGATATCGTCCTGATTACTATGGATACGGACTTGACTCCGATGGGTAGAGAATTGATCGGAACGAGGGTTCGGGTCGCAAAGGACGCGTCTGACCTGAGCAAAGGTTTCCGTACGGTTCAACAGGGGGGGACGAACTTCCACGGCTTCTACTATAGGGTAAAGCCTGGTAAAACCTATTATTTCAGGGCTATCTACCACTATTATAAAACTGGCGGCAAACACACACATTTCTCACGTTTCACTGAATCGTTTTATTACAAATCCAGAGGTGACATACACAATCCGGGTGGTGGTGCTGAAGGACCGATATCACCCGATGAAGCCAAAGCCATGGGGCTTCCACCCATATCAACATGCGTCAGTGACAGATCGCCAGGAGAATTCTGTACCAATCAGGTGGTGCACATCTTCTGGAGCAATGATCGTGGCCGAAGTGCCTTCATAACTGACATTGATCTTTACATTAACGGCAAATTCGTCAAAAACAAACACGGCCCTCCCCATGGAGGCAATTTCCAGGAATTCTACTATGTACTACCCTACTCGAAATACAATGGAGATCCGGTGGCCTTTCAGGTTACGTGGAAGCTTTATTACCCGTACCTCGGTCAAAAATATACTCACTTTGAAAACTCGCAACTGTTGTTGAGCCAATATACCCCGGAATGGGCTTTTGCTTGCAAACCAGCTGATTCCTGGCAGAAGTGCCAAAGCCAACCACAGAATAAACAATAATCTGATTGATAGAGCTGGTGGTTGCTTTGCAGCCACCAGCTCCTGAAACCTTGCTCTATCGTGATAAGCTTAAAGACAGCCTTAAACGTCCAGGTACATCTACCTGTGTTTAAAAATTCTCAAAAAAAACAGTCAAATGAAATACTTGAGCTATTCTTAGCTACCGATGCATAAAAGTTAAAACTAATGACAAACAGGTAGTTGACCATGAAAGTAAAATTCAGGTTTATACTTTTGCTCCTTCTCTTCTTATTATCCTCTTTTTCAAGTGCAAAAAATTTACTTTTCAAATGGAAACTGGAACAGCAGGGTAATTTGATTGTACACGGCGTCACTTCAACATCCAATCAAGTCATTCACAGCAATGCTATAACAGGATGCGATCAGAACTCATCAGATTTAGATCGTAGCATCCGATACTGCATTGCTTGTTCAGGGGCTGATTTTGTAATTTATGAAGTAGCCACTATCACTCGTATATTTTTTGATGAGAACATCTTTACTACCACCCCACCAGAACCTTTTGATACTTTGTTAGGAGGTGGCGGTCATCCCCTTCAACATAGCCTCAACACTCGTTATTTACTGAGGGGACAAACGACAACAGCTGTGCGAAATACTGCGCACCTCTTGTCTTGTATGCTCTGCTGTCCTTTGTTTTTAGCATTCGAGATGTGTACAAGAAGCATGTCTCGTGAGTATGAAAATGAGATAGAGAGATTTAGAGCACTGGAAATAGCCACACCAAACCATTTGCCAGAACATGTCACTATCCATAAACGCTCTTTATCTCACAGTGCTATCAGCCTTGGCGGCCATGAACATTCATCCTCAACCACAGAACTTACGGACAAAAATACTCATATATTTGATCTTTTCCTGAATACCCCTGAAACACAGCAATGGATAATAGAGCACCTGAACCCAGAGCATTTGAAGTTGGAATTGATAATACCTGAGTTATTCGATACAGCTACACCCGCTACGATTATTGTACAAGAGCAAAGCGGTGAACTTACAAGCAGAAGCCTGCAACCATCACATATTGTATCATTGACTTTGGCTAATGGTATAAACGTGTTATACCACCTTAAATTGTTATCCTCTCAGGATGTCCAGGTATTAGCCGTCGTAGTCAGCGCCCATGATTACACCCTGACCATGACTGTTGATAATTATGACGTTCCCACCACCCCATCTCCTTCAAATAACTCTGAGCTAATAGAGTCTTGCAATTGTAATGGAGCCTGCAATTGTCAAAATCCACAGAACAACAATACTGATGATTCAGAAAGCTCTATTGAAACTATTAGTATCGAAACTGATGATTTATTTTTTATACCACCCGTATTAGATGCTGGAATAAATAAATGCAAGTGGCTGATATTTTAGATGTGAGCCAGCTGCTGGTAGATTCATACGTCTCTCTCAGCAGTATTTCAAAACCACAGGAAGCTCAGCAAAGCTTTACTGTCTGAAAACGCACTTCCAAAGTCGTTTGAATTCAAAAGTTTAAATTCAAAAAGAGTAGTTATTTGAATTACTTGAGCTATCCTTAACTGCCAACCTGTATAAATTGACATTATCGACAAATAGGTAGCTTGCGATGAAAACAAAGGTTAGGTTAATTATTTTACTCTTTTTCTGTTTGCTATCATCTTACTCAAAATCAAAAGAGGTACAGTTTAACTGGAATCTGTATCAGTATGATAAGCTACTATTCATCGGTACAGCCACAACATCCATTGATTTTATCCATAGCAGGGCTGTCAGTGGATTCAATCCTGATGAGCCCAATCAATTGTGCGCTAGTTTTTCTGGAAATCATTTTTGCACTTATGAGGTGACAACGACCACTAATGTAGTAGTACATCAGTATAGTCCTGATAATAATATGCCCGATTTTTTTCGCCGTTTCTTAGGAGGTGGCCGTTATGGCCTTACACATAAATCCCATATGTATTACAAACTAAAAGGCCAAACATCAACAACAACACGTAATATTGCTGAATGGTTCTGTTGCGTTTTCTGTAACCCTTGTTTTACATCTTGCGAGAGGGTCACCCAAGACATACTCAACCAGGAAGAAAGAGTGAAAACACTGGGGTCAGCAACCCCAAACCATTTGCCAGAACATGTAACGCTCCATAGTCGTTCTGTGGCTCATAAGACTGTAACACATGAACGTGCAATACTTGGATCTTCATCCATAGAAAATATAGACGTCAATAGCCATATAGTTGATCTTTTCCTTAACACTCCAGAAACACAACAATGGATGATAGATAATCTAAATCCGTCTACCACACAGACGCTGAACCTGATCATTCCCGGATTAATAAATACATCTTCACCTGCCACAATTCTTGTACAAGAGCAAAACAGTGAAGATGATGGGAAACCATCACATTTTGTGTCGTTAAGTTTTCTTCACGGACTTGTCGTGAAATATCACCTTAAAAAGCTATCCAGCAATAATATTCAGGTACTGGCAGTAGTGGTTAGCATTAATGGTTATACCCTGGCGCTGACTATTAATAATTACAA
The DNA here is from genome assembly GCF_023822025.1 of Endozoicomonas sp. 4G. Taxonomy (NCBI): domain Bacteria; kingdom Pseudomonadati; phylum Pseudomonadota; class Gammaproteobacteria; order Oceanospirillales; family Endozoicomonadaceae; genus Endozoicomonas; species Endozoicomonas sp. 4G. Next base: position 2,889,755 of record NZ_CP082909.1, read on the forward strand.
TGTTTTAGTTAACCAGCCTCCCCCACATTATGAAGAATCACAGGCACAACAAGCCTGTGATTGTCAAGGCGCATGTAACTGTCCCAGATCAGGGAGCAATGATACGGATGAATCAGGTAATCAAGGTGGCACTATACGCAGTGTATTTTTTAGTCTGGGGCAGTCCAAATGAGCGCTGTTTCCGGATGCGGGAGTTGGTCAGGCGCCTGTCGAGACATCCTCAGTTATGCCATTAAAACAAAGGATTTTTAGTTAAAATCATGGCAGGATATCAGACAACAACAAACAACAAGAGTCTTATATTATGGAACCGATCATTACCACAGACCGACTTATCCTGAGAGCCTTCACTCCACAGGATGCTGATCAGGTACAAATACTGGCTGGGGAAGAACGGGTAGCCAGACTGACTGAAAGCATTCCCCACCCCTACCCTGATGGTCTGGCAGAGGAATGGATTAACAATAATGAAAGCCTGAGAGAAAAAGACAGTGCTTTTGTCTATGCCATCACGTTGAAAGCGTCGGGCACACTGGTGGGAGCCATTGGTTTGAATAACGTCACTCACACCGATGCTGAACTGGGTTACTGGCTGGGTCTGCCCTACTGGGGGCAGGGGTATTGCTCTGAAGCCGGGCAGGCGCTCATAAGCCATACCTTTGAGCAGCTACCCTTCAATCAGATCCGGGCCAGAACACTGACTGAGAACACAAAGTCCGGGCAGGTTCTGGTGAGACTCGGTTTTCGATCAACCTCGGAAATTCTTGAATTAATATCTATAGTGACAACACTCTGTAGACAGTTGCTCTGCTGCATCCAAGCGCCTTACTGATGCCTAGCTTAGAGTGCCCTTCGTCAAACATCTGGACAATCTTTCCGTGCAATGCGGTGTCAGCCGATCTGCCTAAATGTTTTCCGTCGGCTTTCGCTTTAGCCCTGCCTTCGTTACAACGTTGGAGAATACGCTTGCGCTCCATTTCAGCGAAGGCCGCAATCGTGGTGTAAATCATCCTGCCTACATCGCTGTTAATATCAACGTCCCCAAGGTCTAAGCATCGAAGCCCCACGCCCTTTGCCCTAAGTTTGTCGGCTATCTCCAGAGCGTCAACGGTGCGTCTAGCAATACGATCTACTTTAGCAACCACGATAGTATCACCTTCACGGGCGAACTCTATGCAGGCTTGGAGCTGGGCTCTCTTTGCATTCTTACCGCTCAGCTTTTCGCTAAATATCTTGTCACACTTGTATTGCGTGAGCTGGTCAAGCTGGACACCTAAATCCTGCTCTGTTGTGGATACTCTGGCATAGCCTAATGTCATTGCTTTACTCACTGTCTGTACCTGTCTCATAAGTTGTCGAAAGCTACGATACAGTGTCTCAAAAGGGAAAGCAAGACTTAACAGACAGTTATTCGCCTGCATTTCGGTGGTGTCTCAGAGCTTACAACTTGTGAGACAGTCAGGAGGACAATCGAAACCACGGCAATAGCGCAGGGTTTAGGCTTTGTCAATAGGCTAGCATGGGTTCACCGTACAATCACTAACAAGTCTAGCAACAAGCTCTCTCTTGACAACGAGGCGTACACTTATAGATGTAGCGACAAGCCAGCATTGCGTTTTCAGACGGGTTAATGTAAGAGGCAACAGCGTACCCCCCTCCCCCACTGGCACATGGGCGCACGGGGGCACTGGCAGAGGGCGATTTCCCTTATATACGCCCACAGATTTTCCTCACAAAAACCTAGTTCATACAGAGTGGATCATCGGTTGGAATAATGGTTGTCATTCGGGTCTTCAGCTCTGTCCTCACTTTGTCTTTTGTAGCTAGGGTAAACGTGCGAGTCTCCACGGGCGTGATGGTCAGGTCAGAGTCAGCGTCGAGGGCAGCCTTTATCATGAGTGTGGCGGGCGCTCTGGAGTCTCTAGACTTAGCGGCATAGATGATAGTGCGAAGCTGACTGCTGAGCCTCTGCAGCGTCACGCCGAGGTAATAGCGCCCTGTTGATTCATCGGTGAGTTTGAAGATACTCGCTTCAAACTCCGCTGTGTCCAAACAGTCAACCAGAGGCTCGCTAGAACCGTCAATTCGCTTATAGTTCTGTACTTTACTTACTTTCTGGTGGCATCTCTTACAGTGCCCCTTCCGTCGACGCTCCGTCTGCATCTGGCACCGATGGCAGAACTTATCTTCGACGTCTGGTGTCCGATCTGGTATCCGCTGACTATGGCTTGTCAACACTCGTTCATCGACGCAGTGCTCTCGATCAGTCTCACGGTGACTAAAAGCTAGCGCCGCTAGGCCTGATTGCGCCTGCTTCTTGTCCGCCCAATGGAACGGTAAGGACTCTAATTGTTCTATCTTCAGGGCTGACTGTCTGCCAGCTGACAGTGCATTGTTAATCAAGGCTGACTGGCCTCGAAAGTTATTCTCACGACGCTTAGCGTTTACAATTCGCTCACGTAACGTCTTCTTGAGACTATGGATTGTGTAGCCGATGCTAAATAATCCGGTCTTCTGGTCGATTATACGATATACACTGCCTTCAAAAATCATTTCCTCCCAGTTATCGACGGTAACGTCATTGAGCTGGTGATAATGCTGAAGTGTTGATGGGTTTGGCTTTTGCATTGCTTTGAGTTCTCTGCTTTTTGTGAACTATCTGCTCCCCATCTGCACTTACCCTAAATCATTTCAAGAGAATGATAAGCGCAGAAACAGATAGTTCACAGAAAGGTGATTTAGTTGTTACGATTGGGGATCGTTGGCTTGGCTCGACAGCTTTGTCGTGCAAAGGTTTGCGGTGTGTGTTCTTCAGTTTGGCGTATAGTTCTAGCTGTCAGTTATTGCGGTCAGTTATTGCTGTCAGTAAAAGCGGTCAGTGGCTCTCAGAGCTCCATATAGGACGATTCTGAGGCGCTAGGGTAAGCGGTGGTGGCGAATTGCTTGCTCTTTGTCTACAGCAGGATTCGCTTTGGTTTCATGGGGTTGGCTGATTGTTTGGCTGATTGTTGCAGAACGCTTTACTAATGTTAGCTTTAGTTTTCCCTCTTAAGGAAGGATTCACTTGCAACTGGCTGAGTGTGGGAGCCTGTGAGCTCAGGAGCAAACCAACGGTCAATAACTGCTTAACCCGCTTGTTTTGTGGGGTTAGGTGTTGAATTCTCCTATCCGTCCAGCTCCTCAATTTGAGTAAGTTGGATTAGACACTTGTCCTGCTCCGCAATCTCACGGCTGGGCATAGTTTTAGCCGGTAGTTGTGATAATCCAACTTTAGATTCTCCTGTTTCCAGCTTGTGCAACATGCGTTCGACGTCACGTAAAACGTCGTGTGACGTAGTGCGCCTGAACTCTCAGTTCTCCTACATGGTTTTAGCCGGTTTACAAGCCTTGCGGTGAACTCTGGCGATTACCTTCAGTTTGAACTTCCTCAATTTGAGTAAGCTGGATTAGTCCCTTGTCATCGGTCAACATGCGTTCGACGTCACGTATAACTTCCGTGTGACGTAGGACGATTCAAAAGTGAATTCTACTGTTTCCAGCTTGTGCAACATGCGTTCGACGTCACGTAAAACGTCGTTGTGCTACGGTTTACAAGCCTTGCGGTGAACTCTGGCGATTACCTTCAGTTTGATCTTCCTCAATTTGAGTAACATTAATCAAACCCTTGTCCTGCAAGGCTCCAGTATGTTTGCGCTGGTGGCTGAGTGCTTAGCTGAGTGTGGTAGCCTGTGCTAGAACGCTAAGCGACTATTTAGCCTCAAATAGCCGGACTGCTTCCTTAATCCTAGGTAATGCCTGTTTGAATTTCTTTAAGCGGCTACGGCTAAGACTATTCTTCCAGCTTTCCGCTAAGTCCTCTGGCGTGAAGTCCGTCAATAGTAACGTGGAGAAGGCGTTAGTTAGCTTGTAGTTATATTGAGTGAGCGTAATATCACGGAGAAAGTTATCCTCCTGAGAACGTGGCTTATATTCCTTTTTGGCTTTTGGCTCCGTCGTTAATTCAGCGGGTGGGCTGTCGAATACTGACGGGTCGAAAGGCACGGGCTCGACTGTTTTGCGTATCGCATTACGGACTGTTGACTCTGGAATACCTAATGTGCGGGCTGTCTCCCTATTGCTATTGCCTTCGCTCAACAGCTCTGAGATCCGCTCATCCCTAACGGCCTTGGCTTCCTTGTTGAACTCTGCGGCAATACGCTTAGCCATGCTGTTATCAGCGGGGAGACCGCACAGTTCCGCTATCGACGCTGACTGTAACCTGATTAGGTGCTTTTCGGTGCCGTTCGCTTCCTGCTGGTCACAGAGTAGGCGAGCAGCTACACGGCAGGCCTTCGTAATATCTCCTTTCCGTCTGGCTAGAGCGAGCTTGTGAGTGGCGTTAGAACTCAGGGAGGACAGAATAGCGTCACGCTCTGTTCCCTCGCCGACAACATTGCACTTAACAGACGTATCGCCCAGAGCAATATAAGCATCGAGCCTGTGGAATCCGTCGATCAAATAGTAACTGTCGTTAATATCATTCTCTTTGTCTGTAGCCCGCATAACGTCAATCGGGTCGATCTCCTCACCGATTTCCCTTAGCTCTAATATGCGCTCTTGCATTCGTTCCCAGTGCAGCTTTTCTGTGGCCACTCTCTGCTGAGTTTTATCGTTGGCTATAATATGGTGAATAGCAATAGTCAGTGTGGTCATCGTGTCGTTGTACTTCCGTTCCTAATTGTGGACGGGAGTCTAGCACATAGTTGGCTAAGGTGCGCAGAAATATCACCTTGGTATTTTGGGACACCCTAACAGTTAGCTCAGGACTCCAGTATGTCAGGGTCAGCGGTGGCTGATTGTTTGGCTTGGGTTGGCCGATTGTTTGGCTGAGTGTTGCACACGTGGCTTTTGGCTCCGCCGTTAATTCAGCGGTTTGGCTTGGGGTTGGCTTGTGGTGGCCCGATTTGGCATCTTGCCATTTTGGGACACCCTAACGATGAACTCAGAACTCCAGTATGTCAGTGTCACTGGTGGCCGATTGTTTGGCTTGGGTTGGCTGAGTGTTGCAGAACGCTTTACTAATGTTAGCTTTAGTTTGCCCTCTTAAGAAAGGATTCACTTGCAGCTGGCTGAGTGCTGTGAACTGACTGTATAGCTGACGTTGTGGCTGACGTTGTGGCTGACATTACTTCCACCTCCTGAAGATGGGAAGCCTAGTTAGCCAAGGTGTCCAGACAGTAGAACCACCCCGTCTTACTTTTAGCACTCCCCCCGTCTTACTTTTTGTACCCCTTTAACCATCATTAGAACCATCATAAAACCTATATATTAATTAAGCGTGCAAAGTTCGGCTGAAGTTGGAACTTCAGGTGCCTCCCGAAAACAGGCACCTACTCTTTAACGGGCGATAGCTAAACGTTCAACCTGTGCGGCCTTAATCTCTTTGTCTGCTTCCTTCAGTGCGGCAATCTGTGTAGAACTCAGGGAACCGATAGGACTCCCGTTCTCCATAAGCCTGAACTCTTGTCGATCCACCAGCACCGTCAAGCCGAGCTGACGTAACCGAGCGTTAACCCTATTAGCGATCTCAGGACTGCCTACCGATGAATCAATGTCATGCATAATGCCAGCATAGGCGCTGATACGTTCGTTAACGGACAGTTTGGCTTTATGTTCCACCTGATAGGCTTGGAGTTTTGCCTGTGCTTGGCTTTTAGCGGCTATAGAGCCCGTTAGAGTAGCCGTTAGTGCTCCAATGGTACTAGGGTCTACTGTAGTGGCTATCGCTGCCTTAACGTTGTCTATGGCGGTCTGATGCCCTGCTATCGTTTGCTCCAGTTCACGTAATGTGGATGAATGCTCATCGTCATGCTCCGCTGGTGGCCTTGAATCAACGTTAGCCAACAGGCATTTTAGAGCGATCATAGAGTTAGCGTAGGACACGCTGTAGCCACCACCGCAACGGCCTGTACACCGCAAGTAAACATAAGTACCCCGCAATTTACTGTATGTTCTACCTCGACCGCATGTCCCGCATTTAGCCAGACCTTTGAATATATTATCGTTATAGCTGGAGGTGCCACGACGGTTAGACTCTCCGTTCCTGCAATGGCGTAGACTCAGTGCTGCATAATAGGTACTCTCACTGATTACCTGCGGATATATCGCTACAGGCTCAGCGTTAGGATCGCTTGGAGTCCATAAGCCTATGACTGGCGTGCTTACCATAAGGGAACGGATAGAAGATGCTGACCATTCCTTATCAGAGTTTTCATTCATGTAAGCGATTAATTTAGCGTGGGTTACTCCGTCAAGGTATTTTTGGAATAGCTTCTGTATCAGCTCTGCACGCTCTGGTATAACGATATAGCCAGCTTCAGGGCAACGCTTGAGCCACCACGGTATTCGTCCAGCTTTCACGTTAGTCCGGCCTTCCTTCGCCTTTTGCCAGAACCCTTGGCTCCTCTGGCTTTTAATAAGGTTTTCTTCGTGGGCACGATGCAGGTTTACCATCGCTACCATTAGTGCGCCTAAGTTATCTTTGTCTGCTGGAGTGTAGACCTGATTATCACTAACGGTTGCTACCGTCACACCAGCCGCTAACAGTGATTGAAAGGTAGCCATGCCCTGCGATAGCTTGTCTCGACTCACTCGGTCTAATGATTCCACGATTAGTGCGCATGGAGTACTAATGCTGCCTGACTGGACAGCCGATAGGAAGTCTGAGAGCTCGCCTCGTTTGACGTTAGCCCCACGGAATGCTGAGACTCCGAGGTCATTGAAACTAACGTCTGAGAGCGTCCAGCCCTGCTTTATGGCGAACTCTCGGCTGGCTTTAGTCTGACGTTCGAGACTGGAGCCTTTGGCCTGTTGTTGACTGGAGAAGCGGCGGTAACTGTAAGCCTGCATGTTCGGTGTCCTTAGTAACTGGAGTACGAACGTGCAGGGTAGCGCTAGTTAGCACTATGGTCAATGAAGCTTGAAAAAGTAAAAGAGAATATGGATACCGTCACCTATTATGTTCTGGATCGGGGTTATCCGTATTGAGTTGTCAGAAGTTTTCAGACCAGACTGCGAGCTTTATGAACGCTTCGGTTTTGAACCCTGTCCCCCTTTTGGAGATTATCAGGAAGACCCCAACCTCCTGTTCTTTGCAAAAAAACTGTGAACCCATACCACTCGGTATTCTGGATGAATACCGGGCGGTATGGGTGCCATTGATAGAGGGAACCCAAACTCCGTTCAGGATGAACGCAGATTATTCACATCAAACTCATTGAAATGATGTCTAGTATCGATACTCACAAATAATCATTTAAGGAGTCTTCAATGGCATTAGTACACCCTATCCTTGCAGATGTAAGCGCTGGTATATCAGAGTTGAAAAAAAATCCTATGGCGGTTCTTAAAGAAGCGAATGGTGAGACTGTTGCCATACTGAATCGTAACCAGCCCGTATTCTACGCGGTTCCCGCTCATATCTACGAAGCCATGATGAATGCTCTGGAAGACCTGGAATTATCCGCCATCGTTGAAGAGCGTAAAAATGACGAGCGGGTTCGGGTAAATATTGTTGACCTATGAAATGCCCACCTACAGCCTTCTATACTAAAAATGTTTATTTCCAAACATCATAAGAACGGCTCTACAGGGACTGAACCATGCCCACCAGCGTTGAAAACTGCCTGAACACACTCCGTCAGGATCTTCTCCCAGAAAGCATTCCAACAAACCAGCAGGCATCCGAACCTGAAGACAAGCCCCGCTGGTTCGGAAGGCGTATGGTCAGAACAGTTAAGGGTTTCGGTCTTAAACTGGCTGATATGCTCCGGGGCCGGGGCTGGCTCAGCAATAAAAAGGTCAATGAACGGGAAATTCGCGAATGCCGCTGGGCCCGGAGCGTTGCCGGGGCAGGACTGGTTGATGAGCGTTTTATTCCCACCGATCTCCCGGAGCAGGAGCTGGTCGAGCGTAGCAACCTTGCCCGGGAACTTTGGCAAAAAGACCCCTACAGTTTTGCTCTCTGGTGCATTGAAAACGATCAGCCTTTTCCTGAACACTTTCTGGTGGCAGAACTTATTCCCTGGCAGATGGAACAATTTGCCAGCCTAGGCCTTAATCGCAATGATGCCGCTCGCATGTCCCTGCGCCTGAGTGTTGCAGTCAGGCTGCTGCACCCTTCTGAAGCCAGTGGTCAAGAGGAAGATCTGTTAACCATACTGCCAACAGATACCCCGGATGAGACTGAAAACAAGGAGCGATATAACGAAATCCTTCTCAATCTCAATCATGATCAGGAATCAGCCGATCAATATCTGGACAGCTTTATTGGCAACTACCCCCCCCGTGAACAAATCGAGCTTCTGAAAGCCTGCCGGGATGAACTGGCGACCAACCCGGAAAGCCAGCAACTGTCCGAGCAAAACTTGCTGAAAAAAGTGCTCAGTGACCGCCAACAGCAGGAGACCGCTCAATTTCTCGACCAACAACAGGGCAGTGATGACAACCTGATCGATTTCGATACGGAATTAGACGAGAAAGGTCGTCCAAGAAGCTAGACCACACGCCCGCCATCCATTCGTACCACCCGGCCCATACGCTCCAGCATGGCCTTTTTATGGGTGATCATAATGACGGTTTTATCCCGGTATGCGTCCAGAATCTGATTCATCAAATGATCCTCACTCACCGGGTCAAGGCCTTCACCGGCTTCATCCATAACCAACACTTCACCCTTTTTCAAAAGCGCCCGGGCGATCGCCAGTCTGCGCTGTTCTCCCCCGGAGAGCGTCACTCCGCCCTCTCCCAGCCACAGATCCAGCAGATTCTGATCCCCCTCAGCAGCTGCCAGACGATCCAATCCTACTGATTTGACGGTTTCCATCAGCTCGCTGTCTCCGGCTTCGGGTCGGGCCATTTTCAGATTCTGCCTGAGCGTGGTACTGAACACATGAGTCTGCTGGGGAATCACCGTTAATAATTGATAAAGCGCAGCCTCGGAATAATCATTAATGGCAATACCACCCAGCTCAATCCGGCCTTTGAAGCCCGGTAACTGCCGGGTCAGCAGACGGATCAGCGTTGACTTGCCACAGCCGGTTTTACCCAGCAATGCCAGATGCTGACCGGCCGGAATATCAAGATTGATGCCATCCAGAATCGTCGGGGCCGCTGTTTTAACACCTGCCGCAACCGGATATTGGAAACAGACATCCCGGAAAGTCATACCACCTTTAAAAGTATCCGGGATCGTTTGATCGCCAAATTCAATGGCTTCTTCTTCAAGGACTTCCGTCAGCCTTGAGGCGGCCAGTTGGGTGTTTCCGAGAAACTGAAAAGCCCCCGGCAAAGGCATCAAGGCCTCAAAGCCTGCCAGTACGGCAAAGACCGACATCACCATTACCGGCCCGGAAATAACCCCCCGCTGATATTCTCCGGCGCCAAGATACAGCATGATCACCGCTGAAATCCCCGCCCCAGCCACCATCAGGGCACCACCGAGCCCTTCCAGTCTCGACATTTTTCTCTGGGTATGGTGCAGACATTGTTCCGTGGCATCGGTTCGTTCTCTCATCCGGGCTTCTGAGCCATAAATTCTGGATTCGGCCATGCCCTGCAGATAGTCCAGGGCTGCTTGTCTCAGCTCTCCCAGCAGCTCGCCCTGGGCCCGGCCACTTTGGTAACCCAGGCGATAAAACATCACGGGCAGAACAATCAGCCAGACTCCCATAAGCAGTAAAGCCCCCCAGCCCAGCACCGGACTGAAAAAACTCAGTCCAAGGGAGAGCAAAATCACCAACAGTACCGCAGCAATAACCGGACTGAACAGTCGCAGATAAAGCTGATCCAGGGCATCAACATCCGCCACAAGGCGGTTCAACAACTCAGCCTTGCGATAGCGCCTCAACTGAGTCAGGGAAAGGGGGAGCAATTTTTCAAAGAACCAGCTTCTCAGCCAGGCCAACAGTTTGAAGGTAGCGTCGTGACTCACCAGACGCTCAAAGTAACGGGCAGCGGTACGACCGATTGAAAAACCTCTGACTCCGGCCCCCGGCGAGAAAAAATCAAATCTCTGGGCAGTCACAGCCGTCAGACCCGCCAGCGCCGTTGCCGTGATAAACCAGCCAGACAGAGCCAGCAGCCCAAGACTGAACAGCAAGGTCGCTATGGCCAGTAACATCCCTACAGACAAAGCCCCCCAATGCCTGCGGTACAGTTTCAAATAAGGCAACAACTCACTCATCATCCAGACTCCCTGCTAACCCGGCAACAAAAGCTTGCAGCACCGCAGACTCCTGCTTGAGAACACGGGGTTCACCCTCGGCCACCAACTGCCCGTTTTCGAGCATCAGCACCCTGTCCATCGAATCGATCTGCTTGAGACGATGGGTGACCGTAATGACCGTACATTCTGGATCAATGGCTTCCAAAGCATCCAGCACCAGACGCTCGTTGTAGGCATCCAGACTGGCTGTTGGCTCATCCAGGATTAACAGTTTGACCGGCTCAGCGATAGCTCTCGCCAAAGCAATCCGCTGTGCCTGCCCTACGGAAAGATTGCCTCCCTGCTCTTGCAGAAGACTGTTCAGACCCTCCGGTAACTGCTCGACAATTTCCATCGCCTGAGCCTTTGCCAGAGCCCGATTAACCTGCAACTCATCCAGATCACGACCGAAGGAAACATTTTCATAGACCGTGCCATCAATAATCAGGGGTTGCTGACCCAGCCAGGCGATTCTTTTGCGCCAGTGATCCATTGACAGGCTGGCGAGATCCTGTCCTGCGGCCCGGATTTCGCCCTGATAATTCCAGAAACCCATCAGCGTGTTCACCAGCGTTGACTTACCTGCCCCGCTGGGACCAATAATGGCCACCCGCTCACCCGCTGCAATAGTAAAAGAAACGTCCTTCAACAACGCTCTGCCACCGGCACTGCCCTGAACCGTCAGACGCTCTGCAGTGAGTGAGACCGGCGTATCCAAGGCCAGTGAATCCCTGCCCTGATGCAGCTCGGACTCTTCACGTTCAAGCAACTCCAGGATCAACTCTGCCGCCCCCACCGCTTTTGATTTGGCATGATAATGGGTGCCAAGGTCACGCAGAGGCTGATAAAACTCAGGAGCCAGCAGCAGCAGGAATAAACCGGTATAAAGGCTAACCCCGGCACCGTAACTGCCAAAATTCAGATAGCCCAGAAAACTCATTCCCAGATAGACAGCGAGAATAGCAATGGAAACAGAAGCAAAAAACTCCAACACCGTGGACGACAAAAAGGCCAGTCGCAGAACCTGCATGGTTTTATGTCGAAAGTCTTCACTGGCGAACTTTAGCGACTCATGCTCATGACGGGTTCGCTGAAATAACCTCAGGGTTTCCATACCCTGCAAACGATCCAGAAAAAAGCCACCCAGTCGGTTTAATGCCTGAAAATTCCGTCGATTCGCTTCGGCGGCCTTGATCCCAACAAAGGCCATAAACGTGGGAATCAAAGGGGCTGTCCCCAGGAAAATCAGACCGGCAGTCCAGTTCACCGGAAAGGCCACAACAAGGATCACTAAGGGAATTAATACCGCCAGAGCCATTTGTGGAATATAACGGGCAATAAAGTCCTGTAGCTCTTCCACCTGCTCCACCACCATGGTCGACCAGCTGCCTGCTGGCTGTTCAGCAATGACCAGTGGGCCCAGGGCTTTTAGTTTATTGAGAATGGCTTTGCGAATAATCTCCTTAACAGTCACTCCGGCTCTGAACCCGATGACCTCCCGGCCCCAATGACACAGTGCACGCAGCAAGATAATCATGGCCGTCAGAATCAGGTCGTGGATCAAAGACGCCCTGACAGCGTCTTCCATCACGATCTGATGAATCATTTTCGCCAACAACGCAGCCTGGGCCAGAAACAGAAGGCCATTGACCAAGCCCAGCGTGATGGCTGCCAGCAACCCGATCCGGGTAGGGCTGAGTTGAGCTATCAGCCATTTGTAAGCGCGCTTCTCCGTGATACGACTCATAGCAAGGGAAACAACCTGAGGGGAAAAGGAAGGCCATTCTAGCTGAAGCGGTCGTAAGTCAAAACAACTCAACGTATAATAGCCGCTCTTTTAACCCCTCCTTTCTCAGTACTAATTCGGGTTACGATGCTGTCTAACATTCGCATTATTCTGATCAATACCTTTCATCCTGGAAACATTGGCTCCGCTGCCAGAGCCATGAAAACCATGGGACTTTCGGACCTTTGCCTGGTGACACCCCAACGCTTCCCGGATCCCGATGCTGACGCTATGGCAGCAGGAGCCCAGGACGTTCTGGCAGCGGCGAGAGTCTTTCAAACCCTGGATGAAGCCATTGCTGACTGCTCCATGGTGATAGGCACCAGCGCCCGCACCCGCAACCCTACCTTTACCCGCCCCATGCTGACGGCTGAAGATTGCGCCGACAAATTGGTGGCTGAAGCGATCCACCATCCAGTGGCACTGGTGTTTGGTCAGGAGACGATGGGGCTTACCAATCAGGAACTGGAGAAATGTCATTACCATGTCTCCATTGATGCTAATCCTGAATACCCGGTGCTTAATGTGGCTTCTGCCATTCAGATTCTCTGCTACGATATTCGCAGGGCGGAATTACGCAAGAGCCAGCAGGATTTTTCCGATAACGAGACAGAAGAATATCCTCTGGCTCGTGAGCTGGAATATTTCTACGAACATCTGGAAGAAACGCTCAGTGACATCAACTTTATCATCAAACAGCATCCGGGTCTGGTGATGACCCGCCTTCGTCGCCTGTTCAACCGGGCCAGGCCTGAGGCTAAAGAGTTGAATATGCTCAGAGGTATTCTTGCGGCTGTGCAAAAGTCGGCCAACCGTAAAAATACCTCATCAACAAAAGACAGTGGATGACCGTTTAATGACTCACGTATGCAATAAGAAGTAACCAAGTAAGGAAAAAGCGTGTCCAAACAACAAGACCTCTCTGGCTTTTCACTGGGTGTCGTGGCCTTTGCCCTCTGGGGACTGGGGCCCATCTATTTCAAAGTGCTGGAACACGTGCCACCACTAGAAGTATTGGGACACCGTGTGTTCTGGTCAGCTTTTGTATTACTGGTTCTGCTGAAAATAACGGGCACGATGTCAGAGCTGAAACAGATTTTCTCCAGTATCAGGCTTTCGGGTACACTGACGCTGTCGGCTATTTTAATTGCTGGCAACTGGTTGATTTATATCTGGGGTGTGACCAACGACAGGATACTTGAAACCAGTCTGGGTTATTACATCAGCCCACTGCTTAATGTGCTTCTGGGCTATCTGTTTCTGAATGAAAAACTGTCACCACTCAAACAAGTGGCGGTGCTGCTGGCCACTGTCGCCGTCACCTATCAGATTGTGATGTTGGGTATCGTGCCCTGGATTGCTTTTGCCCTGGCTACGAGCTTTGGCCTGTATGGACTGGTGAGAAAAAAGACTCAGGTGACCGCTGTCCCCGGTCTGGCTTTTGAAACCCTGATTCTGCTGCCGGTAACCCTGGGATACTTTTTCTGGATCTACAACAGTGGCAACCACAGCTTCCGGTTCTCGGATATTCATACCAGCCTGCTGTTGTCTCTGGCTGGGCTGGTGACCACGGTCCCCCTGCTGCTGTTTATTATGGCGGCAAAAAAGCTGGCACTGACCACTATCGGTATCTTACAGTACCTGGCCCCGTCCATCTCTTTCCTGGTTGGATTGTTCGTCTATAAAGAGGCGGTGACCCAGGCTCAATTAATCACCTTTGGCCTGATCTGGCTTGCCCTGATTATTTTTACCCTGGATGGTCTGCGTAAAAAGTCATCAGCAGATGCTCAACCTACTGAATAGCTAATTTTTGGTAAAATAGGCGAGGTTATTAGAGATGAGCAATGAAAACCATAACAATTACATAAAAGCCATCTCTAATTCTGAAGACTCCAAAAGTCATAGAAACACTGATAGCGATAGGCTCTCTCTCCCTTTGGATGAACAGTCAATCAAGTTGATTAAAGACATAAAAACCTTTATGGAGTGGGACGTGGATACAGCAATAAATAGCGCAATAACCTACTTCTACAAAACAAGTGAATCTCAAGATATAGCGGATAATGATAATAACGTTGTAACCAAGTCTACGGTTGAAGAGGTAAAATTCACGCCCACATTTAAGAATAAGCAAAGAATCTCAAGAGAGATTGAAAAAAAACAGCTTAACGAAAAATACTATATAATGCTTATTCGTTTTGCACTCAAATCATTTTTTAAAGTTATCGACAGTAAACACTGATGAGTAAAAACACATAATTTCTTGTCACCTAAATTCTCCAAATAGCAATAGTAGCAAGCAAAAAACAGGTATCCAAACTTTAACCTTCAATTCAGAATCGCTAATCATCGTCGCAACCAAACCCGATATATCCTACGATATTCCAACTATCCCTATTTTTGTAAATAGTACTACCATCCCAACCTATAAAACCAACTTCATTCCAGCTAGCTGCGTTTTCATAAATAATTTTTCTGAAAATACTAATGTATCCTATCACTTCTTCTTGATGTGGGGTTTCGTAGAAAATTTTTAAAAAAATACCATAACCCAATTTATTTGTTAGTTCAAAAGCAAAATTTTTTAGTCTGTCAAGGTAAACATTGTTCAGTAATCTATCAGAAAGTTTGTAAATAGTCCGGCCATCTGAACCAATATAACCAATGGTCTTCCAGCTATTGGAACTCTCATATACCAGACATGAAGCAACCCCTAAATTCGATAAGCCTGTAATAAAAAGGGCACATATAAAACTCTTCACAGATTAAACCTCTTATATCTGGTATTAATGTTTACTGAGTTATGATCATTTCTGCTGTTTGAGGACATGGAAAGGCAGCGTACCCTAATCAGTAGCATTCCTGCAAGTTTGCAACTGACAATAAGAGATATGCCATGAACAATGTTAAAGCTACAGCCTATTGATAGAAAATCTAAAAGTAGACTGGATGGACAAGAATTCAAGAGTGAACCTGTGATCCCAAAGTTTCTCGCCAGAATATGCAAAACCAACTGGTCAGGTCCTTATCAGGAATAAATTTCCTGATAAGGGTGCCCAATAATTGATCAATCCTGATTTTCCCAAGACTGACTACGAACAACTGCCTTCTTCCAACCGTCGTACAGTTTAGTACGATCCTCATCGGTCATGGTCGGAGTAAATACACAATCGACGGAAACCTTATCTTTTAGCTCGTCAATGCTCTCCCAGAAACCAACGGCCAGCCCTGCCAGATAGGCCGAACCTGCGGCAGTGGATTCAACCACCGTCGGGCGAACCACTTTAGTGTCGAGAATGTCTGACTGGAACTGCATCAAAAAGTTATTGGCTACCGCGCCGCCGTCAACACGCAGCTGTTTCATTTCGATACCGGAATCCTGTTCCATGGCGTCAATCAGATCACGGGACTGGTAAGCAATGGCTTCCAGTGTTGCCCGAACGATGTGGTTACGGTTGCAGCCCCGGGCCAAACCAAAAATCGCGCCACGGGCATAGGGATCCCAGTAGGGGGCGCCCAGACCAACAAAAGCCGGTACCACGTAAACACCGTTAGCATCGTTAACTTTGGTGGCAAAGTATTCTGTGTCAGAGGCGTCACGAATCAGCCCCAGCTCATCACGCAGCCACTGGACAGAAGCACCGCCCATAAAGACCGAGCCTTCCAGGGCGTATTGCACCTGACCATCAATACCGAAAGCAATGGTCGTCAGCAAACCATTTTCAGATTTAACCGGCTCATTACCGGTATTCATCAGCAGGAAACAGCCCGTACCATAGGTATTCTTGGCCATCCCTTTTTCATGACACATCTGACCGAACAGGGCGGCTTGCTGATCACCGGCAATACCAGCGACAGGAATACGGGTACCGCCTTTGCCACCAATGGCGTTATAGACCGGACGGCCAGTATTCTTATCCCAAACGACAGTGGTTTCACGCTGGTTGGTGATACTCAGGGCAGCAATTTCGTCAGAACGGATACCGGTCTTGGCCAGAACTTCAGTCAGCACAGAGCTTTGAGTCGCCCAAATTTCCATTGGATCATGCTCAACCCAACCGGCCTGGGGGTAGTACTGAGTGAATTCACGCTGTGAAGTGCCCTCGATGTCACTGTCGTGATTAAAGATAATGGCTCGGGAACTTGTCGTCCCCTGGTCCAGTGAAACAACGTATTTTTTCTCAGTCGTCATAATCAATCTTCTTTATCGTTCAGCTCTGCTGAAACGACCATTAACCGACTTTCCCCTGCTGCCAGTAGGCTTCCATTTCATCCAGTGTTAACTGCTGAAACTCACAACCTGCTTCAGCCGCCCTGACTTCCATGGCCCGGAATCGCTGTTCAAACTTGTCACTGGCTTTGCGCAATGACATATCCGGATCAACGGACAGATGTCGTGCGAGATTGACACAGGCAAACAACAAATCACCGGTTTCTTCTGCAACCCGGTCTTGACCCTGCCCTTCGTTCACAGCTTCCCGTATTTCTTCAATTTCTTCCTGAACCTTGTCAAACACCGGCCCGAGCTCTGGCCAGTCAAAACCCACCTTGGCGGCCGCTTTTTGCAGCTTGAACGCTCTGGTTAACGATGGCAAAGCGGCCGGTAATTTTGACGGCATGGCAGACGTTGAGCGTTTCTCACCCTTTGCCAGTTTCTCTTTGTGTTTAATAGCCTGCCAGCTTTCGATCACTTGATCGGAGGTCGTGTCATCATCCGGCGACTTTCGGGACGCCAGCGTTCCATCAGGAAAAACATGGGGATGACGACGCACCATTTTTTCCACCAGCCCGGCAACAACCTGATGGAAATCGAAGTGCCCTGCTTCCTCTGCCATTCTTGAATGAAACACCACCTGAAACAGCAGATCTCCCAGTTCTTCACGAAGGTTGTCAAAATCTTCGCTGGCAATAGCCTCCAGAACTTCACAGGTTTCTTCCAGTGTATAAGGGGCTATCGTCGTAAAATCCTGCTCAAGATCCCAGGGACAGCCCGCTTCAGGGTCCCGCAGTCGGCTCATAAGGTAGAGCAGGTCATTCAGGCTGTTCTGGCTCATTTCCCTTCCTTGCGATGACGCGCGACTTCGATCACGTTGGGCAACTGATTCACCTTGGCCAGCACTTTGCTTAGTTGCTGTAAACTCTGCACTTCAACCGTCAGCAGCATATTGGCTATGTTTTCTTCCTTATGGGTTCGGGTCTGTACCGAGAGAACATTGACCCGTTCGTTAGCCAGAACAATGGTAATATCACGCAACAGCCCCGATCGATCATAAGCGGTAATGATCATTTCCACCGGGTACATGTATTCCGGAGAATAGCCCCAGTTCACTTCTATCAGCCTTTCCGATTCCTGCTCCTGTAGATTCAGGGCGTTATTGCAGTCCTGCCGGTGAATCGTTACACCACGGCCAATCGTGATGTAACCTATGATGGGGTCACCCGGCAACGGTTGGCAGCAACCCGCCATCTGGGTCAGCAGATTACCCACCCCGTCAATGGTGATGGTACTGTCGGAAACCTTTTCCTGGGGCGCACGGGTGCGTATCTCAAACGCTTTTTCTGCTTCCGGCTCCAACTCCCTTTGCGCCAGGGCGACCGCCTGGGTAACGCGATAATCACCAGCGCCAATGGCTGCGTACATATCGTCCATTGCCCTGAAAGGCGTCTGCGGCAGAAGGTCGTTGAAATTAACCCCGGTGAGAGCCAGACGTTTGAGTTCAGCGTTGAGCTGATGGCTGCCATCAATAATATTGGAGTCGCGGTCCTGCTTTTTCAGCCAGTTGGTGATCTTTGCTCTCGCCCGGTTAGTCGTCACATAACCCAGGTCAGGGTTAAGCCAGTCGCGGCTGGGCTGAGCATTGGGTGCGGTCAGAATTTCTACCTGATCACCGGTTTTAAGCGTGTGATTCAGAGGCACGATACGGCCTCCTACCTTAGCGCCACGGCATTTCAAACCCACTTCTGAATGAATTCTGAACGCAAAATCGATGGGGGTAGCCCCCAAAGACAGATCGACCACATGGCCCGCTTTTGTGAACACATAAATACGGTCCGGCTCAACATCAGAACGCCATTCTTCAGCAATACTACCCAGATCACCCAGTTCTTCATGCCACTCCATGACATTACGCAGCCAGTTCAGCTTTTCTTCGTAACTGTCACTCTTGGCATTAACGTCGGTGCCCTTATACTTCCAGTGGGCACAAACGCCTAATTCAGCCTCTTCATGCATGGCTTCGGTGCGAATCTGTACTTCAAGGGTTTTGCCTTCTGGTCCGAACACAGCGGTGTGCAGGGAGCGATAACCATTTTCCTTGGGCGTTGCGATGTAATCATCAAACTCCTGGGGAATATGGTTAAAAAGCGAGTGCACCACCCCCAGGGCGGCATAACAATCCCTGACTTCTTTGGTGATCACCCGAAAAGCACGGATGTCATAAAGATCCCGAAAGTCCAGCCCCTTGCGTTTCATTTTCCGCCAGATGCTAAAGATGTGCTTGGCACGACCATAAACATTAGCCTCTATCTGGGCCTCGTCCAACGCTTGCTTGAGTCGATCGACAACATGGTCAATGTATTGCTGGCGATCGGTTCGCTTCTCGTCCAGCAGGCGGGCAATGCGTTTGTAATCCTGGGGGTTCAGGTAGCGGAAAGAAAGGTCTTCCAGTTCCCATTTGATATAACCGATACCAAGACGGTGAGCCAGAGGTGCATAGATTTCAAAGACTTCCCGGGCTACACGACGACGTTTGTCTTTATCGGCATCTCGCAGAGCTCTGATGGCACAGGTACGCTCCGCCAGCTTGATCAGAGCCACCCGCACATCGTCAATAATGGACACCAGCATCTTACGGACTTTTTCCAGTTGGTCCTGACTCTGGTTCAGCACCTGAGTCCTGGCCGGATTAAGGAGTTCACTGATGGCCGCCATGCCCTGAACATCTTTAATCAGACGAACCACCGTCTTACCAAACTCTTCTTCCACCTGTTTCATGGACAGTTTGCGCTCACGCACAGCACGGTAAAGAGCAGCGGCCACCAGCGTTTCGGTATCCAGTTTCAGTTCTGCAAGGATCTCAACCATCTCAAGGCCGGTACGAAAACAGCCCATGCCGGCAGGCCAGACAGTGTCGGCCTGCTGGCGAGCCTGTTCCTCAGCCCAACGACTGAGTTCACAGGCAGCCCTGAGGCGCTCTGCTCCGGTAACAGCAAAGCTTTCTTGCATACGCGCCAGCCAGGCATCCAGATCGATGGAGCCATCAAAGCGAACGGGGTGATCTTCTCTAACCTTTACCATGCAGGTTTTCCACTTATTACTTTGGAGACACCGCCAGACTGAAGGGCTTTGCCTCAAGACTCACAGCTACAAAGACGAAACTGACTCAATGACCGAAACAGTCTCAGCTGGCCATGACACTGGGTTCACATTTTAAAAATATATTATCTGTGCTTCTTTACCGGGAAAGCCTGTCACTCCCTGAGGCTGGAGAAGCTTTTCGAGGTTAACAATACTGTATTTTCATAAAAAAGCTGCGCAAACAATACATAACCACGCAAATTATACCTACAGCACTGTGAAATTTAAGCACTGTAAAGCAATGAATATGTAAATATTTTTGATCGATTAGAGATCGCATCGGTGTAGTTGAGCAGACAGGTGCAAAACCAAAAACGAATGGATAGACGACACAGAAAACTTCCAAAACGAACGTATAAATTTTATGATGCCCTCAGCATAAATGATAATAATTCAGTCTGTACCACTCTTACTCTATGAAAACATCTTTCCAGACTGTTCAGCGCAGAATTCTTGTTCTGATACTGCTGCCAGGTGCTCTCCTCTCTGTTCTTATGTGCAGCCTCTACCTCTGGACACATTTAACGATGCTGGACCAACAGCTAACCACCAAAGCCAGGGATATGACTCACCGAATGGCGACACTTGTAGTTTATTTAATGGACAACGGTGGGATACAGAGCACCCGTGATCTGGCCATTAATACTCTTGCGGATATCGATATCAGGGCCGTCAGCCTGCTGGACCAAAAGGGTGGGGAACTCGTTCATGCCGGCCCCGACCTGCTTCCTGTCGGCAAGGGCCAATCGCTTCCCGGCGCTCTGTCCTTTTTCACCACACGGGACACACTGAGAGCAATTACCCCCGTGGTTCGAGCCAATGGTGATTCATCTGAAACCATTGGCTGGCTCCAGATTGAATTCGCTTATTCAGAAACACGCATACAAAAACACAGAGCCATGCTGCTGGCCATGATCGTACTGGCTCTGGTCATTGGCATTTACCTGTCTCTGTGCATGAAACTGTCCCGCTCCCTGATCAATCCCATACAAGCCATCACCGATGCCGTGGATAACATCGAGCCAAAAGACCGGGATAGCCGACTGGCAGCCGATCCGGGGAGTATCTACGTTGCGCTGGAGTTAGCCATCAACAAGCTGCTGGAGCGGCTGACTTATTCACGAGAAGCACTGCAAAGAAGCGCTGACCTGTCCACCAATGAGTTACAGGAAACCTTGGAAACCATAGAAATCCAGAACGTTGAGTTGGACCTGGCCCGGAAAGAAGCACTTGAGGCCTGTAAGAGTAAAAGTGAGTTTCTGGCCAATATGAGCCACGAAATCCGAACCCCTCTGAATGGCATATCCGGCTATACCGCTCTGCTGCTGGAAACCGAACTTAAATCTCAGCAACGAGAGTACTTGTCCACCATTGAGAAGTCTGCCCAAGGTCTGATGACCATGCTGAATGATATTCTCGACTTCTCCAGAATCGAGGCGGGCAAGCTTGAGCTGGATAATCAACAACTGAGTATCCGGGAAGTAATCGACGATGTTCTGGCGATTATGGCCCCTGCCGCGCAGCAAAAATCTTTGGAACTGGTCAGCTTTATTTATGAAGATACCCCTGAAGAAATTATTGGTGACAAACAGCGACTCTCCCAGATTCTGACCAACCTCGTGAGTAACGCCGTCAAGTTTACCAATTACGGCAGTGTTGCCATTCGAGTCATGCTGGAGCAAGTGGACGACGCTGGCATCCATACACTTAAGTTCACTGTCACAGATACTGGCTCAGGCCTGACGGCTGAACAACACTCCCTTATTTTCAAAGCCTTCTCACAGGCTGATTCCAGTAGAACACGACAGGCTGGAGGTACTGGCCTGGGACTCTCTATCAGTAAAAGCCTGGTGGAACAGATGCAGGGGGAAATCGGACTCGATTCTGACCTTGGCAGAGGCTCTACTTTCTGGTTTACCCTTCGAACCCAACCGGTAAAAGACGAGAACGTACTGTTTAAGCCGCAACCCATACCCGGCTGCCATCACCTGTTACTTTATGAGCCTCAGGAACTCTCAAGACTTGCCATTGGTCATCAGATACAAAGTCTGGGTTTAAAAGTCACTTCGTTTCACTCTCTGGTCGAACTGCAGGCTTACGTTGAAACTCATCACAACCATGATCTGCTTTTGTTGAGTCAGGGTGATGATTCCCTGAAGCGCACCCTTAGCATCGCTGAAAACTATCGCCAACAAAGCCCTCGCCAACAAAGCCCTCGCCAACAAAGCCCGGTTCTGATTCTTACCATGGCCGGTAGCAGCAACCACCCTGAAACTCTGCCCACAGGAATTCACTGCCTCCTTAAACCCGTAGCCAGAAGCAAGCTCTTGCTGGCCATTCAAGGCATGACTTCGAAAACTCTCCTTGAAACCGATGTTATGCAACCCACCAAAGCGGTGTTTGAGAAACAACTGAATATCCTGATCGTGGATGATAACCCGGTCAATCTTAAGTTACTGGAAACCATTCTGTTAACAATGGATCAGTCTGTAACCACTGCCAACAATGGCTTTGAGGCTATTGAGTG
Organism: Endozoicomonas sp. 4G; assembly: GCF_023822025.1. NCBI lineage: Bacteria > Pseudomonadati > Pseudomonadota > Gammaproteobacteria > Oceanospirillales > Endozoicomonadaceae > Endozoicomonas > Endozoicomonas sp. 4G. The sequence goes on from NZ_CP082909.1 coordinate 2,911,668, forward strand.
CTGCCATCATAAACGCTTCGACCTGATACTCATGGACGTTCAGATGCCTGACATTGACGGTCTGGAAACAACCCGTCGAATCAGAAAGATCAACAATATCTACCAACGCATTCCTATTATTGCTGTGACTGCTCACGCACTGCTCGAGGAACGCAAGCAGATTCTGCAAAGCGGAATGGACGATTATACGACCAAGCCGGTCAATACCCGGCAACTGGTCTCAACCATCAGTCACTGGACAGGTAACCCGGTGCAGGCTCCGGATGAACCAACCGAAGAACAGGTTCCCGGTCAGCTAAAAACCAACGCCTCACCGATCGACAAAGAGAGGAGCATACAGCTGGCTGCCGGCAACCAGCAGCTGGCCAGGGAAATGCTGGACATGCTACTTGCCGGTTTGCCCGATGATTTGCAGACCATCGAAGAGAGCTTCCAAAACAGTCTCCACGAACCGCTACTGGAGCGGGTTCACCGACTGCACGGCGCCTGCCGGTATTGTGCAGCACCCAAACTTCTGGATGCCTGCCTGACACTGGAAACCAGCCTGAAACAGACCGTTCAGCTCAATTCACCCGATATCGTTCAGGGTGTTGAGGCAGTGATCAAGGCCATTAAAGAGCTTCTGGAATGGCAGCGGTCAAAGGAAGCAGAAGCCATTGCCTGAAACAAGGTAAGAGATAAAAGAATCAGCCCTCAAGGACAACAAACGCGAGAGCATATTCGATTTCATCAGAGAGACTCAGATGAATCGCTTTTATCCCTCTCTCCTTTTGAAGTTCCAGGGCATACCCCAAAAAACGTAGATGAGGCGCACCCTGCTCATCACTGAATGTCTCAAGGTGCTGAAAGGAAACTTTACCGATGCCGGTTCCCAGAGCCTTGGCAGCCGCTTCCTTGGCGGCAAAGCGTTTCGCCAGCCAGGCGGCTTGCTGAGGATGAGACTGAAAGATTTCCAGCTCGGAATCCGTAAGAATACGACGGGCAAAAGCCTCGGCCCGCCGCTCCAGGATTTTCTTGAATCGCGCAATAGAGGCGATATCCGTGCCGATGCCTGCAATCATTTATGGAGAGCAGCTCTCAGCATTAAGGTCTTCATCTCTTTTACAGCGGTTTTTAAACCGGTAAAAAATGCACGACCAATAATAGAATGCCCAATATTCAATTCATTGATGCCATTGATAGCAGCAACAGGCTCCACATTCTGATAGTTCAAACCATGCCCGGCGTTCACTATTAACCCTTTAGACAGGGCAAACTCAGTGGCTTGTTTGAGTCTCTCCAGCTCTGCCTGCATAGCTTCAGGTGTTTCTGCTTCAGCGTAGGCACCGGTATGCAATTCAATAACAGGAGCACCCGCCCGGGCAGAAGCCTCAATCTGCCCCAGATCCGGATCAATGAAAAGAGAAACTTCAATACCCGCCTTTGCCATTCGAGAGCAGGCTGAAGAGATGGAAGACATCTGTCCAACAATATCCAGCCCCCCTTCTGTGGTCAGCTCTTCGCGCTTCTCGGGGACCAGGCAAACCGCGTGCGGCAGAACCTCTTCAGCGATGACTAACATTTCTTCTGTGGCGGCCATCTCCAGGTTCATACGAGTCTGAAGCACATTGCGAATCAGTCTGACATCCCGATCCTGGATATGACGGCGATCTTCACGCAAATGCAGAGTAATGCCATCAGCGCCCGCCTGCTCGGCCTCAATAACGGCCTGAACCGGATCAGGGTAAGTGCCTCCCCGGGCCTGACGGATGGTGGCGATATGATCAATGTTCACACCCAGCAGGATGCGATTGTGAGGAATCATAAGACAAACTTCTCCCTGGTACGGAAAAATTCCCGACTTTTCAGCGGCTTCTCTCCCACCAGGGGAGCCAGTGCCAGACGGGTTAATCGTTTATAGCCCGGAAAATACTGAACATTATCAAAACGTCTTGCTGCCAGAGACAGCAGCAGTTCCCCGGAAAAATAGCGGGGCCGGTCTTTTTCCCTGAGTGTCAGAACAGGTAAAAAACCCACTCCGGCTCTGAATTCATAGAGCAGATCAGGTTGTATCTGCGCCCCTGATGCGGCATCAGAAATCAACGATGGCGCGTAGCCGGTCATTTCCAGCAATTCCATCTCAAACACTCTCAACAGAGGTTGCAGAGGCACCCCTGTAGTCAGTTGCTCCAATACGACACTGTACAATTCGAACAGCCCTTCTACGAGCTGCCCGGGCAGTACTGAGCGCATCAGCAACTCATTCAGATAAAAACCACAGTAGAGCGACTGACCCTGCAAATGAATAGCATCAGCGGTTTCAAAACTGTTGAGGGTTTTCAGTTCTGACCGCCCCCGCCAGCTGAGAAAAAGCCGGGTAAAGGGCTGGATAGCCCAGGAGCGGGATTTTGCCTGACGAACACCTCTGATCACCATGGCAACACGTCCATGGTCTTTTACCAGACATTCAGCAATAACAGAACGTTCCTTGTAGGGCCTGCTGTGCAGCATCCAGGCTGCGCTCAGTTCATTCATCAGTCGAAGTCGTAGCCCAGGCTTTTCAGGGCCCTGTCGTCGTCAGACCAGCCTCCCTTGACCTTAACCCAGAGATTCAACATGACTTTGCTGTCGAACATTTTTTCCATATCAATCCGGGCTTCCTGACCAATCTGCCGCAGCCTGGCCCCTTTGTCACCAATAACAATCGCCTTCTGGCTGGTACGTTCCACCAGGATCAGACCACTGATCACCAGCAGTGGGCCTTTCGGACGCATCTCCTGCTTGAACTCTTCGATCTCAACGGTCATTTCGTAGGGCAGTTCGTCACCCAGCTGACGCATGATTTTTTCACGAATCAACTCAGCGGCCATAAAACGGGAACTGCGATCAGTGATCTGGTCTTCCGGGAAAAAGTGAATGCTCTCAGGCATCTGATCATCAATCAACTTTTCCAAGTCTTTGAGGTTATGACCGTGCAGAGCCGACACCGGAATAATGGCTTTAAAGTTCGCCTTATCAGAAACTTCCTGCAAAAACTGCATCAGCTCTTCTTTGCGGTCTTTTAAACGGTCGACCTTGTTCAGCACCAGAATCACCGGGCACCTGGCATGACTCAGCTTGGTGAGTACCAGCTGATCTTCTTCAGTCCAGGTCAGACGGTCGACAACAAACACGACGGCATCAACACCGGTCAGCGCACTGCTGGCAGCACGGTTCATATAACGGTTAATGGCTTTCTTTTCCACTTTGTGCATACCGGGCGTATCCACAAAAATGGTCTGCACATTGTCTTCTGTCTTGATACCAAGAACCTGGTGTCGTGTGGTCTGGGGACGACGGGAAGTAATGGACAACTTCTGCCCCAAAATATGGTTAAGAAGCGTTGATTTACCGACATTGGGACGTCCGACAATGGCCACATAACCACATCGTTGACCTTCAGACACTGTTTCAGATCCGGTCACGGCTGTGTTCATCGATTATCTACTCGCAGTTTTTCCAATGCAAAACGGGCAGCCTGTTGCTCTGCTCCTCGACGGCTGGGTCCCTGACCTTCACTGGTGATACCCAGACTTTCCAGTTCACAGGTGACAGTAAACACCTGATCATGGGCATCGCCTTCAATATTCAGAACCCGATATTTTGGCAGAGGATTCTGACGAGCCTGCAGGAACTCCTGCAAACGGGTCTTAGGATCCTTATTCTGCTGATCGGTTACGGAGAGCCCTGCCAATCGATCAGTAAACCAGCTGCGAATACGCTCACGGCAAGTTTCCATGCCGGCGTCCAGGTAGATGGCACCAATAATCGCCTCTACCGCGTCTGCCAGAATGGATTCGCGACGGTAACCGCCACTCTTCAACTCACCCGAACCCAGTCGCAGAGAGTCTCCCAATTGAAATTCACGGCCTATTTCAGCCAGGGTAACCCCTCGTACCATGCGGGCACGCAATCGACTGAGCTGACCTTCCCTGGCATCAGGAAAGCGCTCAAACAAAGCTTCTGCGATGACAAAGTTGACGATGGAATCCCCGAGAAATTCGAGTCGCTCATTATTGCGGCTGCCGCAACTTCTGTGGGTCAGAGCCAGCTCAAGCTGGCTGCGATCAGAAAATGTATAGCCCAGCCGACGTTCCAGCCGGGCAAGTTCACCAGTCTTCACTGAGATTTAGCGTTCCAGTTATGTTCAAAAGTTAATAGGAGATCAGCGTTGTGTATCAGGTGTACACGACGCTCATAATTGATTGCAATCGCTACTGGCTGACCTTTATCCCGAAGAACACTCAACTCCTCCCCGGCCAGTTGGATCCGGTTGGTCTGCAGCCCTTTATCGAGCCACTCCCTTACCTGCGGTGCACTCGCTTCACTAATATCGGGTCTGGTATCCAGAGACGTCAGCACTTTCTTGATGGCGTAATCATCCAAGTAAATGGGTACCACCTTAAGAGCCAACATGATTATAAAACCACCAACCAGTATAGCTACCAGCCAGCCCAAAGTACTTAGTCCTTTTTGTCTGTTTTTTGCAACGCTCATGTCCCCTCCACTGGGTTATTATTGTTCGCTTTTTTAAACTCCGGCTTAACCCTGCCTACCAGCAGCAGGCAGATTCAAACCGGGAGAATAATTAATCTATTGTGCCATTATTCTTGAAACTGGGCAGCTGAGTCCACCTTGGCCAGTGCATCCAGATATAAACGGCCTTACCAACAATATTTTTCTCGGGTACGGTCCCCCAGTAACGGCTATCGTTACTGCGATCGCGGTTGTCACCCATCATGAAATACTGTCCCTCCGGGATAATCCAGACCCCTTCAGCCCGCAGACTTCTCAGCCCCAAATCCTTGCGAATCTCAAAGTTTTTGCCATCAATGGTCTCTTCAAACAACTGGTAAGCTCCACTCGCATCGCTCAGTTGTGCGATGTACTTCTCAGGAACGGGCTTGCCATTGATGGTGAGCTGCTTGTTTATATAGCGAATTTCATCACCCGGTATGCCGATAACACGCTTGATGAAATTAATATTCGGATTGTCAGGTTCTTTGAAAACCATCACATCGCCACGCTGGGGCTCATTGATGGAGACAATCTTGGTACCAATGACGGGCAGGCGAAGCCCATAATCAAACTTGTTCACCAGAATGAAGTCGCCAACCTCAAGGGTTGGGATCATGGAGCCGGAAGGAATCTGAAAGGGCTCAAAGAGAAAAGACCGCACCACCAGCACCAGGGCCAGAACCGGGAAAATCGATTTGCAGGTCTCAACAATACCGGGCTCTCTCTCCAGCTTGCCCAGAGTCTCCTGGTCCGGCTCAGAACCGGTACTGTCTTTTAAGCCTTTGATCGCCGCCTTTCTTTTGGGCAACAGAACCAGTCTGTCAAACAGCGCAACCAGACCTGTAATAAAAACCGCCAGCACCAGCAGCAGTGGAAAATTAATATCCATGGTTATTTGTTCTCAGATACCTGATCTCTTTTTATCAAAATTAACGTTTCTCGCTTAAAGGTGACTTATTTATCGACCTTAAGTACCGCAAGAAAAGCTTCCTGAGGAATTTCAACCCGCCCCACCTGCTTCATCCGCTTCTTGCCGGCTTTCTGCTTCTCAAGCAGCTTCCGCTTACGAGAAGCATCACCGCCGTAACATTTTGCCGTCACGTTTTTGCGCAGTGCCTTGACAGTGGTCCGTGCACAAATCTGACCACCTACCGCAGCCTGAATAGCTACATCAAACATTTGGCGCGGGATGATCTCTTTCATCTTTTCAGCCAGTGAACGACCTCTGGAAACCGCATGATCTCTATGGGCAATCAAAGCCAAAGCATCAACTTTTTCGCCATTGATCAGGATATCCAGCTTCACCATATTGGCCGCTTCAAAACGATCAAAACTATAGTCTAAAGAAGCAAAACCGCGACTGACAGACTTCAGACGATCAAAAAAATCCAGAACCACTTCGTTCATAGGCATATCATAGGTTATGGCTACCTGACTGCCAGTAAACTGCATATCTTTCTGAACTCCCCTGCGCTCAACACACAGCGAGATCACGTTACCCAGGTAATCCTGAGGGACCAGGATGTTTGCCTGAACGATGGGCTCCCTGATTTCCTGAATACCGGCGGGGTCTGGCAGCTTCGATGGGTTATCCACCTCAACCAGGTCACCGTTTTTCAGCTCAACTTCGTAGATAACTGTCGGCGCAGTGGTAATCAGATCCAGATTGTATTCACGTTCGAGACGCTCCTGAATGATTTCCATGTGCAGCATACCGAGGAAGCCACAACGGAAACCAAAACCCAGGGCATCACTGCTTTCCGGCTCGTAGAACAGGGAGGCATCGTTAAGGCTCAGTTTTTCCAGAGCTTCACGAAAGGACTCAAAGTCGTCCGAGCTGACCGGGAAAAGACCCGCATAAACCTGGGGTTTGACCTTCTGGAAGCCTGGTAGTTCCGGAACATCCGGTGTTTTTGCCAGCGTCAGGGTATCTCCGACAGGAGCGCCATGTATGTCCTTGATACCGGCAATAACGTAGCCCACCTCTCCCGCTTTCAGTGCTCCGGTAGCCTCCATTTTTGGTGAGAAGATACCGATATTATCTACGCCGTGGGTCTGGCCGGTGGATTTGACAAGCACCTTGTCGCCTTTCTTCAAAGTGCCGTTCTTAACACGCACCAGTGAGACAATGCCCAGATAATTATCAAACCAGGAATCAATAATCAGAGCCTGCAATTCACCGTTGATATCGCCTTCCGGAGCAGGGATGTTCTGAACCAGACGCTCAAGTACATCGTCAATACCCAGGCCACTCTTGGCAGAGCAGCGCACGGCGTCCAGGGCATCAATACCGATAATTTCCTCGATCTCCTGCGCTACACGCTCAGGCTCTGCCTGAGGCAGATCCATTTTGTTGAGTACGGGCATCACTTCCAGCCCCTGCTCAATGGCGGTGTAGCAGTTCGCCACAGACTGCGCTTCCACGCCCTGGGCAGCATCCACTACCAGCAGTGCACCTTCGCAGGCAGAAAGAGAGCGTGAAACTTCATAGGAAAAGTCTACGTGGCCGGGCGTATCGATGAAGTTCAGTTGGTAGGTAATACCGTCTTTAGCGGTATAGTCCAGGGTAACGCTCTGGGCCTTGATGGTAATACCACGTTCACGCTCAAGCTCCATGGAATCAAGAACCTGAGCTTGCATTTCACGGTCACTCAATCCTCCACAGGTCTGGATAAAGCGATCTGCCAGCGTCGACTTACCGTGGTCGATATGGGCAATAATGGAGAAATTCCTGATATGACTTAAGTCGCTCACGATTGCATCACTACAAAAAATTTGTCCCCGCTCAGAGTTCAATCTCTTTCACGAGGACAGTTGTTCAGCTTGCAGGGTCTTCGCGAACCTGAAACAAAGCCGCGAAGCTGCTGTATATTCAGGCGGATTCTACAGCATCTGAAGATACAGATCACCCCTGAAGACTTGAAAGCTGATATCAGTCAGTCAGCCGGAAGGTAATAAAGGCGGATTGCCCACCACGAACCACTCTCATGGAAACCGAGCGATCCTCGGGAAGGTCAGCTACCACTTTGTCGAAATCCTTAACAGATTCAAGACGGATGTTGTTCAGGTTTGTGATAATGTCGCCCTGACGAAGACCAATGGATCGACCCACACCTGTCACCTCACCAGTCACCACGACGCCTTTAATCTCCTCGTCAAGACGCAACTTGTTGCGATTGTCGTCATTCAGGCCTTCAACCTGGATGCCCAGGCGGTTCTTTTTCATATTCGGACCCAGAGGACGCTCTGAATGCGGCCCCTGCTCATCGGGCAGCTCACCCACTTCGACGCTGACGGTTTGTCTCTTGCCTTCACGAATCAGTTCCAGAGTCGCTTTGTCGCCGGGCTCGATAACACCGATAGCCATGGGTAGAGCACTGGACCTCATGATCTCGCGACCATCGACACGGGTAATGATATCGCCGGGATGCAGCTTGACGTTGTCAGCAGGACCACCGGGGACAACCTGAGTGATCAGGGCCCCCATTGGCTTTTTAAGACCAAAGGACTCTGCCAGGTCACGATCCACCTCTTGAATAGCCACGCCGAGCCAGCCACGAGTGACGTAACCTTTTTCTTTAAGTTGTTCCACAGCCCATTGAACATGGTCAGAAGGAATGGCGAAAGACAATCCCATGAAACCACCGGAGCGGGTAAATATCTGGGAATTGATACCAATGACTTCGCCCTTCATGTTAAACAGCGGCCCACCGGAATTACCAGGATTGATGGGCACATCTGACTGGATGAATGGAACGTAGGCATCGCTGGGCAGACTTCTGTCAAGAGCACTGACAATACCTTTGGTGATGGAGTACTCAAAGTTAAACGGAGAACCGATAGCGGCTACCCACTGACCCGGCTTAACATCATCAGAGTCACCCATCTTGACTACAGGCAAATTGCCCTCACTCTCGATTTTAAGTAACGCCAGGTCAGAGCGTTTGTCGGCACCAATCAGCTCAGCCACTTTTTCACTGCGATCATGCAGTCTGACAATGATTTTTTCTGCGCCTTCCACCACATGATTGTTGGTGAGAATATAACCATCCTTAGAGATGATAAATCCGGAACCCAGGGACATTGGCCGCGGCTTACCTGAAGGAGCTTCAGGCATGGGCAAACCAAAGTAGCGACGGAATATCTCGGGCAGTTCTTCACCACCGGGACCATAAATCTGTGCACGACTCTGTTTTGGTGTCGATAGGGTACTGATATTAACGACAGCAGGGGAGGCTTCTTCAAATAATCGGGTAAAATTCGGTAACTCCCTGGCCTGAACCATTTGTACCGAAAGCAGTGAAAGACTCAGAAAATAAATAAAGTTCCTGAAGAGAAGGTTGACCCTGTTCATGAACCTGACTTCTCCTTACATCCTGTGGTTAGAAACCCAGAATGGGCGGTTGTGGATGAATGGTTATAATGTTTATGCGGACCAGGACTGACTGTTTGTTATGAGTTCATGTCCGACCACTTTGCGGGGTAGTACCCTTATTACTCTAACGCGACACATGTCGCTGGTTGACCGGCTCAGCCTGCGCACAGGAATAAACCCGACAGCAAGGCCCGCCATAGCAGACAAGGCAGTAAAAAAATCATTCCAGCCAACAGCAGTGGCCAGCCAGAGCGATCCCATCATGCCAGACAGCGGCAATAGATAAACCAGAAGCGAGGCTCTCATCAGGGCACTTTCCGGTATGCCTATGACGACCCGATCACTCTCTTCAATGAAGAAATCATTGGTCGCCCGGATATACGACTGTTGCTTACTGGCTCGATACTTCTCCAGCAAATTCTGGCCACACCCATTACGTGCAGTGCAGCTTGAACAGGTGCTTTTGCGAGTGGTTTCTACCCAGACAGCTCCCTGCTCAACAGCCACAACTCTACCTTCTTCCTCAATCATTTATCTGCCTTCTGGCTCTGCTCCCTGGGGCGAACTGAAACGGCTATTCTCTCCGCCGCACCCAGCGGAATTTCACCCAGGACAGTGGCATGAAAGTACTTTTCACCGTTACGAAAGACTTTGGATACTGCCGCCATGGAACCGATCTGTTCGGTAGCCTGACTCAATACCCGGGTTTCGTCCGGCTCAACAAATACTGAAAAACTGGCCAGCCCATCAGAAAAATTTAAAATATCGACCTTCTGATTACTGACGACTGAGCTTCTCTTGCTGTGACCACGAGGTGAAAAACCTTCGGGTATCCAGCCTGCTTCCCAGCCCCATTCGGCCTTTTCAGGGACAGATTTGCTGTTCAGTTTCACCACATTCTTATCCGCTGACTCAGGCAGCTTCCGCTTTAATCGCGCCAACTCTTTCGAGGTCAACTCTCCTGGAAACTCAAGACTGGTGAACTGCATTCTCTCAATGATCCTGCCTTCACTGTCCACCATCACGGATTTGAGCAGCAGGCCGGTTCGGCGATCCAACCACAATTGATAGCCGTAACGGAAACGATCCGTTGGCACTACCAATAGCTGAACCGCTTCCCGTCCCGCAATCCGATCCAGAGCGGCAGGCTTCAGTTTGTAATGTTTGCCAAAATTACCGGAAGTAAAACGCCCCACCATAGGAACCAGAGACTCATGTTCAAACCTTGCAGGTTCCTTCCCAGCGCTGGCAAAAGTAATTTTGCTGCCCTGGCGAATCATTTCTCTGGGCGATCCATCGAGGTAAATAATACTTTCCAGTTCTTCTGACTTATCACCTACTTTCTGAAGCGTATGCGTGACTGCCAGGGTTTCTAGATTAGCACCCTGTTGGTAAACAAAGTGTCCACGATAGGTAAGATTTTGAGTGGCCTGAACCATGGTTTCCAACCATTTTTCAGGCGTGTCGGCAGGTTTGGATGACTGCCCGGCAAGCTCTTGTGACTGCCGGGCAGATTTTGATGACGGGTCGACAGGAAAAGCGTGAGCCCCCAGTGCTGGCAATAAAACCAGTAACAATGGCAGTAAGCGCTCCCTGTTCAATCGAATTCCTTTCATAGACTCATTGTGATTCAAAAGTGGTCAAGCGTGCAAAAGGGAGAATTCCCTGTCCTGAGTTCATGGCACTCATTTCAGCGTGCTGAAGTGCGTAAGCCCTGAAACGTTCTTTGATGGCCCTGTCGGCTACGCTCTGTGCCTGAGCGAGCTGCTCCGGAGTAATAGTGTTATGCTGACGAGAACTGTATCCCGCCTGAATACCAGCAGCACCATAACCATTCTGAGCAACCTGAACAGGCTGAGACAATGTCGTCTGATCAGTTAGCGATGTCACCAGAGGCGGAGCTTCCCGAGAGGCATGGTAACTTTCTACACCTAACAACACAGCCGCTGCAACAGAAGCAGCGACCGCCACTCGCCCGGCTTTAGACCACCAATGATCAACAACCTTCAAAACCCCATGACTGGAAACAGAGGCTCCTTCCGCAATGGAATGAGGTGCTTCAGCTTCCAACTGCTTCCGGATACCCGTCGACAGGTCGACATTCATAAATTCGTTGGTTTCGCGACGTAACGCATCACCCACCATCTGGTATCTGCGGGCTTTGCTCCGTAGGTCTTCATCGCCATCGATATTATCGAGCACTCGACGAAGTTCAAACTCCTCGGCCTCACCATCCATTGTTGCGGACAGTGACTCATGTAACCTTTCCCGGGCATGATTGTGAGATGCTTTCTCACTCATAGGCATACCTCTGGTCATCCAGTCTGGCTGATACCCAGTGCGTAAAGTATCAGCGGTTTCAGTCAACTTACCAAGAGAACAGTTCCCTGGGGAAGTCATTCTCTTCAATTTATGGCTCTAAATGGCTCATGGCTGTAATAGCCTGCTGTCTGTCAGCCTCGACTCAAAAGCGGTTCGACTTCCTTATCAATCGCCTCTCTGGCCCGGAAGATTCTTGATCTTACGGTACCCACAGGGCAATCCATAACATTGGCAATTTCGTCGTAACTGAGACCATCAAACTCTCTCAGCATTACAGCAGTTCGTAACTCATCGGGTAAACGTCGGATCACATCATGAATCACCTGCTCAATCTCATCCCGGTAAAGATTACGCTCAGGGGTATCGACCACCCGCAGTGACGCGGCACTATCCAGAAAATCGGCATCATGAACATCAATGTCAGACTCAGGGATTTTTCGCCCCTTGGAAACCAGATAGTTCTTGGCAGTATTGACGGCAATCCGATACAACCAGGTATAAAAGGAACTGTCGCCGCGAAACTTGTCTATGGCCCGGTAAGCCTTAACAAAAGCTTCCTGAGCTACATCCTGCACTTCCTGATAGTCAGAGATATAACTGCCCACCAACCCCAGCAACCGATGCTGATATTTGAGCACCAGCATATCAAAAGCCGCTTTATCACCTTTCTGTACACGCTTAACGAGCTGCTGATCCGCCTGCGGATGTTCTACCATAGGGGGGATCCCCCACTATTGCAAAAAAAACACGGGCGAGCATGTGAGGGAGGAACGGATGCTATGGCCTGCTGACCAAATTCTCCCCCCTTCCACAGAAAGATTTCTTCGCTTCTAACTCTATCTTCTTTTATAGTGACCATGTTTCGGCCAAAAAGTTCCCGAACTCATTTAAAAAATCTCACAGTATCGGCTGAAAACTGATTCGGATCATCAAAGCGTACTATAGTGCTCACTACAATTTCTATATACTAGATGACGATTTTTCAGTGTTTTATAACGCCATACTTTGAGCCTGTTTTTATGTAATCATTAGCAAAGACAACAGTACAAACCTCTGGGAGCGTAATGACTTTCACCGTAAAGATGACTCATATTCTCCGTACAGGCCATCGGCAACCTGTAATATAGCTTTAGATAGAAGTGAGTTTAACCATCATGGTGCCGGGTTCCAGTTTTACCTGTAAAACGACCATATCCACTCCTTACCCGGCCCCGGCACAGTTTAGCCTGAACACCTGACAACCAGTGGATAATACCCCTGCCCGTGTTCATAATATTTTTCAGACCGGAGCCTGTCTGTGGCAGACTCCTGATACAGACCCCTCAGTCTGTTATTAGAAGGATCAGAGAATACACATGCATCCAACACTTGACTATGACGTAGTAATCATTGGCAGTGGCGCAGCAGGGCTGACACTGGCACTCCATCTGAACAACCAGCTGCGAATCGCCATTCTCAGCAAGGGCGAGTTAATGGCCGGCTCTTCAGCTGGCGCCCAGGGTGGTGTCGCAGCGGTTCTGGACACACAGCAGGACAGCCTGGACAAACACATACAAGATACACTCGCGGCGGGTGCGGGACTCTGCCGGGAGTCTACTGTCAGACATGTTGTAGAACAGGGTAATGCCAGCATTCAGTGGCTGATTGACCAGGGTGTTCCCTTTACCCTTGAACAGGAAAACAAAAAGAATTTTGACTTTCACCTGACTCGGGAAGGCGGCCATAGCGCCAGAAGAATCATTCATGCCGCCGATGCGACCGGCAGGGCCATTTCAGAAACCCTGATCGCCAAAGCCAGAAAGCAGACCAACATTGACCTTTATGAACATCATCTGGCCATCGATGTCGTTTCTACCAACAAACTGGGACTGGATGAACAAAGATGCGTGGGCGTCTATGTACTAGATATCCTTTCAGACCAGGTAAAACTGTTCCGTGGACGTGCACAGGCTATTGCCAGCGGCGGTGCCAGCAAAGCCTATCTTTTTACCAGCAATAGCGATGGTGCCAGCGGAGATGGTATTGCCATGGCCTGGCGAGCAGGCTGTCGGGTTGCCAATCTGGAGTTCAACCAATTCCATCCTACCTGCCTGTTCCATCCCAAGGCCAAGTCTTTCCTGATATCAGAAGCAGTCCGGGGAGAAGGTGGTTTGCTGGTGCGCTCTGACGGCACCCGTTTCATGGACGACTACGACCACCGTGGTGAACTCGCCCCCCGGGATATTGTTGCCAGGGCCATAGATCATGAAATGAAGAAGCTGGGAGCAGACTGCCTGTTTCTGGATATCAGTCACAAGCCACGGGACTTCATCACGTCGCACTTCCCGAATATTTATGAGCGGTGCCTGGAATACGGGATTGATATGACCCGCGAACCACTCCCTATTGTTCCGGCAGCCCACTATACCTGCGGTGGTGTTTTGGTCAACCAGAGCGGTCAAACCGATCTCCCCGGGCTTTACGCCATCGGAGAATGCTCATTTACCGGCCTGCATGGTGCCAACCGTCTGGCCAGCAACTCACTGCTGGAATGCTTTGTCAGTGCCAGAAGCTGCGCTGAAGACATCAACCGCACCATTGCTGACCAACCACCCTGCCCTGACATTCCAGAATGGGACGACAGCCTGGTTAGCGACTCTGATGAAAATGTTGTCATCTCACACAACTGGGATGAACTCAGACGCTTCATGTGGGACTACGTAGGTATTGTCAGAACCACTAAACGCCTGCTAAGAGCCAGAAACCGCTCCAAACTTCTACAGCATGAAATCCATGATTTTTACAGCAACTTCAAGGTCAGCAATGACTTGATTGAATTGAGAAACCTGTCTCAGGTGGCAGAACTGATTATCGATTGTGCCCTCTCCCGGCAGGAGTCCCGAGGGCTGCATTTCAATCTGGACTTTCCATTCACACTGGAGCACAGCAGGGAAACCATTCTGATACCGGAAAACTTTGTACCGGAAAGCGCCATCACGTTTTGATTTGTCCAAAGTGACGGAATCCACGGATCTAAGTTGTGGACTCCAGCTGTCCTAGGAGCCTGACCGAGAATAGTGCCCGTAGCGAGGACGGCAGAAAATTGAGGATGAAAATTCGGTTTTGTGAGGAGAATAGCGAGCTATTTGACGAACAAAAGCGGATTTTCAGACCAATTTGCTGCCGCCGCACGACTGCATGGATGCAGGAGCTAGAGCAACGCAGGAGCAGTTGCCGGTAGGGCAGCTATTCTCGGTCAGGCTCCTAGGGCTGGTGCATGATTTCTTCGCTGTTCTGAGGATATCAGCAAAGCCCCCAGACAACCTGCCAGGCCACCGATCATCAGATACAATGCAGGAGCGGCCTGCAACTGCGTAACTCGAATCAAACCCATTGAGATAACCGGGCCAAAGCCAGCAAAAACCGTGGCCGCTACATTGTAAACACAAGCCATTCCGGTAAAACGAATGCCTGTTGGAAAGGCCGATACCAGTAGCAAAAGGGAAATACCATCGATACTCCCCCAAAGGATGGCTCCTGTGAGAGCCGTCACCAACAGATTCGCGTTGCCAGAAGCGTACCAATGAAAAAGTGGCCAGGCCGTCACAAAAATCAGAAAGGATGATCCCAGCATCAGGTAGCGCCTGTCCAGACGATCAGACAGCCAGCCCATAAGCAGGCACACAGGCACTCCGGCAAACATGCTGAGCCCGTTGGCCAATGCCACCTCCCGGGCCGAATAGTCGAGCAATCGTGTCAGATAGCCAGGGATAAACAAAACCAACACTGTCACAGCGATCAACACTGGCATAACCAGCAGCAACCCGGTAAAAATTTGTGACCTGTATTGTGTTAACAGGGTGCGCAAAGGCAGTTTCTCGACTTCACCACGCGCCACCAGCACTCTGAAAGCTTCCGGCTCAACAAAACGTCTTCTGACGATATAACTGACAGCCCCTAGAGATCCTCCCAGTAAGAAGGGCACCCGCCAACCCCAATCAACCATCTGCTCCATCGTCAACAGATGTATCAGAACCCCATGCAGGCTGACCCCCAGCAGAGTTCCGGCCAGAGTCGCCGCCCCCAGGATACTGACAGCAAAGCCCTGTGTTCGGGCAGGGACGATTTCATAGAGATAAGTAAAAGCACCAGACAACTCACCGGCAAATGAAAACCCCTGAAAAAACCGGAAAACAGCCAGCAGAACCGGTGCCAGCAGACCCCACTGAGCGTAACCGGGTAGCAAGCCAATCAATAATGTTGAGACAGCCATTAGCAGAATGGTGACTGTAAAACTGGCTTTACGGCTATAGCGATCCCCCCAGTGACTGAAGGCAATAGCGCCAAGCGGTCTGGAAATATACCCAAATGCAAATGTGACAAAGGTATTGATGAGTGAACTGGTGGTATCAGAGGCAGGAAAGAAAACCAGAGAAATGTAAGCCGCCATGTGCGCATAAACGGTGAAGTCGTAGGCTTCGAGGAGTCCACCCAGGGATGTAATCGCTACTACTTTTCTTTGGGGCAAAGCCATGGCTACCTCTTGGAAAAATCAATCAATAAATAACTGAGTCCGATCGCAACGTGCCTACAAAATAAGATCAGATAAAACTCTATCCGTTCCCGGTGCAAGATTGATCAGTTCGTCATGATCATAGACAGCTGCCTGAGACGTAAGGTGGGAGGAAGGAAGTCGTGACAACCCACTGAAATAGCCGCCTCTATCAACTGGGTGATAGAGTGCACACCAAACTTTTTCTTCAAATGCTCAATGTGTGACCGGATGGTGTTTTCAGACAGCGACAGAATGCCTGCAATCTGCTTAATCTGTTGATTACAAATCAGGAAAAACAATACCTCTGACTCCCTGGGGCTCAGGCTCGGCATCGCCCCTATCCGGAATGAGGACTGACCCCTGGCCCGACCATCCAGCTTCATCAGGCAGCGGATATTCATGGCCGCTTTCATCCATGACTGTGTCACTGAATAGCCGTGACTCAGCACCCCATCTACCTGTTGCAGACTGTTGTAATGAGGTTTCTTCCTGGAAACGTAGGCAAACCAGCCACTCCCCCCCGGATGCACGTTCAGGACAGTAATTTCTTTTTTTTCCCTGATACAAATGTTGTTCTGCTCAACAATCTGTTCAGAACAACGAGCGAATATAGGCGCTGGAATGTCTGTAAACCGCTTGCCACAGATTTTATAGTGTTGTGGAAGACCGTACAGCCAGAGAGAGTGCTCATTCATATAAAACGCTCTGGCGTGGCAATCGTGCACACCCCAGGCCTGAACCCGGTCGTGTGTCATAAAGTGCATAAAGTCACTGGAGAGCTCTGGCACAGAGGGTACACTATCAATACAGGTCATCTTGTTATCGCAATCGGTATGACTAAATTCACCAAGTTTGCTCCTGCCCACCACGGCCAAATATCCCAGTCCATTCTTATAACTCAAGGCAAACTTAACCCAAATGTTCATGACCTTATTTCCGGTCACCCCGCACAATGAAAATGATGCATTCGGGCATTTTCACGGCAAAGAATGAACAAGCATAGACCAATATTGACCATATTGAATAAACTACCACCACCAAGTCTAAAGACTTGGTGGTGGTTTTACAGAGCAAGCTCTGTGTAGGCCGGTTTCCGACCCCAACTCATTTAACGCCCAGATTAAATTAACCCGTGCGGCAGCAATATCCCGATCTTCATTGCAACCACAGACTTCGCATTGATGCACCCGTTCTTTCAGTGTCTTTTTCTTCACTGACCAGCATACAGGGCAACGCTGCGAGGGTTTAAGTTTCCTTGTAGGTGTCTCTATGAATAGCCCACCAGTTTCCTTCACTTTGTAGGCGATCATAGCCAGCAAGGTCGCTGGCGCAGTGTCTAAAATCTCACGGTTTAAACCTGCTTTCTGTTTTACGTTTTTCCCGGGCTTCTCTGATGTACCTTTTGCACTGCCGGTCATATTCTTGACCTGCAATTTCTCAGTCGCTACAAGAGCGTATTGCGAGGCTACTTGAGCCGATAATTGATGATGTTCATGGTTGCGCCGGTTAGCTGCTTTCCGGTGATGAGTGGACAGCTTCTTGCAGGCTTTCTTCCATCGGTTCGAGCCTTTTTTCTTTCTGCTGACCGCTTGCTTCAGAGCCTTTAGTTTTTCTCTTTCCTGCTGAAACCAACGGGGATTATCAACCTGATAACCGTCGGATTCTGTTGCAACGCTGAGAAGCTTGTTTACTCCCCAGTCAAGGCCGCAAGCCTTACCACTAGTCGGTTCTCTTAATACACCATTGCATTCCATCGTGAGGCTGATAAGCCACTCTCCCCGACGATGCAAAAGCTCCATGCTTTTAATCTTGCCTGCAACTCTGGCTTTGCCGCGACAACGTATGTGACCAACACCCGTCAGTCTCAATCGTCCATGCTTCCAATCCTCTCCAGGAGTGAACCGCCAACCATCACCGTGCGAGCTAAAGCCGATGCCCGGATAACGCTTGTGGGATTTGAAGCGGGGGAACCCTGGTTCTTTTTCACCTGAGTTGACACGACGAAAGAAGACTGAGAAAGCTT
This sequence comes from Endozoicomonas sp. 4G, assembly GCF_023822025.1. Lineage (NCBI taxonomy): Bacteria > Pseudomonadati > Pseudomonadota > Gammaproteobacteria > Oceanospirillales > Endozoicomonadaceae > Endozoicomonas > Endozoicomonas sp. 4G. The sequence goes on from NZ_CP082909.1 coordinate 2,929,458, forward strand.
TATCCAGTCGTCTTAGAGTGACCTGAAGGCTGCTGTAATTGAGTGTTGCAAACTCCGGTATTTCTTCACGAATCACCTTGATCTGCGGTTGCTGGTCTTTGTTCTTAATGGATATACGGCACTTCCGGTATGCCTCTATTCGCTCCTGAAGTGCTGCATTATAAAACTCACAATGCAACCGCAAAGCGTGATTCAGGGCTTCGGCCTGCTGCTTTGTGGGATATAGTTTGTAAGTTGCTTTGCGTAGTTCCATATCTCTATTATACAATTAGTTACTATGACTACATCAAGTATTAAAACCCTAAATCACTGCACTTATGCACTTTCATACCATTTGGTTCTTGTTACCAGGTACCGCCGCAGAGTATTGTCTGATGCAATGGTTAAACGCTTCAAAGAAATGGCAAAAGTGCGTTGTGAGGCTTGGGGAGGGGAGTTGATAGAGTGTGAGTCGGACAACTGTGATCATGTTCATTTATTGATAGAACTGCCGCCAACTGCTGCACTGTCGGATTTTGTTAATGCTTTGAAGACGGGAACAAGCCGGATCTTACGAAAAGAGTTCGGTGAACAGTTGTCGAGGTTTTATACAAAGCCCGTTTTATGGTCGAGGTCTTATTTTGTGAGCATTACAGGTGGTGCAAATATCGACACCGTCAAGAATTACGTTGCGTCCCAGGGGCAAGGCTAGGAGCCTGACCGAGAATAGCGCCCGTATCGAGGACGGCAGAAAATTGAGGATAAAAATTCGGTTTTGTGAGGAGAATAGCTAGCTATTTGACGAACAAAAGCGGATTTTCAGACCAATTTGCTGTCGCCGCACGACTGCATGGATGCAGGAGCTAGAGCAACGCAGGAGCAGTTGCCGCGTAGGGTAGCTATTCTCGGTCAGGCTCCTAGCGCCTTGCTCGCTATCCCCCTCCACCCTATTGCTTCGCAAAAGGATGGAGAACCCCGCGATTAACGTTGGACAGATAAAAATAGAGTGTCTAAGCTCCCAGCTAATCCGAACATTTAAACAAGATGTTGTGGCTCCCAATAACCTTTTATGCGCTTTGCATCCTTTATAAAGATTCTTTCAAGCCTGCTTTTAGCCTTGGCATTGTCTTTTTGTCCTGCTCTTTGTGCAGCGAATGATGAGACCGGGGCAGATAGCCTGTTGCCCTACGATTCTCAGGAGCATACGGTCACGGACTACATAAAGTCATCAGGAGCCCGCGTTAAAGTCACAAAATTCATGAAAGGTTACTCCCTGACCACCTCTAAAAAAATATCCGTCTCCGTAAACCCCCTTGGCAAGTCCATGCGGGGGAGTCAGCCAATACACAAAATTGAGTCAAAAGTCCGCTTTCAAAGTGAAGAATCTGATTTTCTTTACTACACACTCAGAGGGGCTTTATTACAAGAGAGTTTATTCCATCTGGTTTTAATTACAGACCCGGAAGATTCCTCAAAATTGTACCTTGGTTACTACAAAGAGGATGAAAACAGTGTTATTGATACCAATGTTTCAAGTTCAACGGATGCGCTCATCTATTTGCAGGACGTTTTAAATAAGACTCATTTGACGTCCCATAGTACCATCAGGTCGCGGCGCCTGGTGTCAAAAGAGCATGAGCTTAAGCCCTTCAAATCTATCCTGACTCTGGAAAAAGAGTTAGATTATTCAATCGAAGTCGTCTGGAAATCAAGAGCTGCCGTAACGTCGGTTGCCACGCCTGACACCTCAGCAGCCATTCCCGAAAATGTCGGCACACAGATTGTTGTCAAAGATAAAGAGGGCATAAGTCTGGCGGCATTAAATCTTGACCTTGAGCCAAGTTACTTTTCGTTCAGTGATAAAAACGGATATTTGCTGGAGTACAAGATTGATGGGACCGGGATTCATCGGCTCACTAAAATTCATACCGACACTGAATATAAAGACGGAGGTAAAACTGTTTCCCGCTCAGGACCTGACACTAGCTTCATTATCATAGCTGCCGTGATGATTGTTGGGGTTGGGTTAGCCTTCGCTACTTTGTACGCATTAGCAGACTGCTGGGCAGATCGTTTAGAGAGAAGACTTTACGAAAACCCATGAGTTTGATACCCGTGCAAGAGATCACATTTTAAAAAAATAACCACGAGTATTATTTATGCAATCTACGAGCTCTTTAATTGGACAGGTAAAAATATGCTGTCTAAGCTTTCTGCTGGTCTGAACATACGGATCTGCTATGTCCGGCGAATAAATTTTTCTTTTGGTTTTAACCTCTTCAAGTGGTTTACATAGATTTATGAAGATACTTTCAAGCCTGCTTTTGGCCTTGGTGCTCCCTTTTTGCTGTTCTCTTTGGGCTGAGAATGATCAGATCAGAGCAGATAGTCTGTTGCCATACGATCCTCAGGAGTACGACGCTCTTGAAGAAGGTGGTGTTGTTTCTGAAAGGAATAGAAGGGAAGCGCGAAGAGGCAGCAGCTCCTCAGGGGGCGGTTCGAAAGGAAGCGGTTCAAAAGGAAGTGCCAACAAATGGGGCGGTCACAGGTGGGGCGGTAACAAAGGAGGCGGTCATAGAGGAAGCGTTCGTAAGGTGACAAACTACATAAAATCATTAGCATCAGGCGCCAGAGTCAAACTCACAAAATTCATGAAAGGCTACTCCCTGACCACCTCTAAAAAAATATCCGTCTCTGTAAACCCGCTTGGCAGATCCCTGCGAGGGACTCAGCCAATCAACAAAATCGAGTCAAAAGTCCGATTTCAAAGTAAAGAGTCTGGTTTCCTTTACTACACACTCAGGGGATATTTATTAAGGGAGGCTTTGTTCCATCTGGTTTTAATTGGAGACCCGGAAGATTCCTCAAGATTGTATCTTGGTTACTATGAAGAGGATGAAGACAGTGTTATTGATACAGCCATTTCCAGATCAACGGCTCCGCCTGTCTATTTGCAGGATGTTTTAAATAAATCTGACACGCCGGTTCCCAATGGTGCTAACACCAATAGCACGGCTCTGCCACCTCAGTCTTCAAACGACACATTTATAAATGCTAATTTAACTTCCCATAATACCACCGGGTCACAGGGTTTGATGCCAAAAAGAGGTGAGCGTAAGCCCTTCAAACCCATTCTAAGTTTGGAAAAAGATCAGGATTATTCAATCGAAGTCGCCTGGAAATCAAAGTCTGAAATAACGTCGGTTGCCATGTCTGACACCAGTACAATGACGTATGCAACCATTAACCCTTCACCGACCCAGTCTTTATCACCACACTCTTCATCAATAGCCTCTTCGACGAGACAAATACTGCCAGACGCCTCAGCGGCCATTCCTGAAAATGTCGGCACACAGATTATTATCAAAGATAAAGCAGGGATGACTCTGGCAACATTAAATCTTGACCTGGAGCCGAGTTACTTTTCGTTCAGTGATGAAAACGGATATTTGCTGGAGTACAGAATTGATGGAAGCGAGATTCATCAGCTCACTAAAATTCATACCGAAACTGAATATGAGTACGGAGGTAGAAATGTTCCCCCCACTAAAAGTGATGACCTTACCAATTCTATAATCATGGTTGCAACGATACCTTTTGGGACTGCAGTAGTCTTATTGGGTATGGTGGCATTAGTAGTTTATTGTCCGTATCATCGATCGCCGAAAGGTTACGAAAACCCCTGAGTTTTTTTATAAACTTCTCTTTTTTCCAGTTGCAAAATCTATGGCAGCTTCCACTGCAATAGCCTTTTCAACGACAATTAACAGATAGTTTGGTGCAGGGAAGCACCGGTATTCACCAACACTAAGTGCAACCTGAAATAAACACGAGTACCATTCATGCAATACACAAGTAATTTAATAAAACTTTCAACCCTGCTTTTCGCCTTAGTACTCCCTTTTTGTTCTTCTCTTTGGGCTGAGAATGTCTCCTTGACCACCTCTAAAAAAATATCTGTCTCCGTGAACCCGCTGGGTAAATCCATGCGAGGGAGTCAATCAATAAACAAAATTGAGTCAAAAGTCCGATTTCAAGGTAAAGAGTCTGATTTTCTTTATTACACACTCAGGGGCGATTCATTACGGGAGGCTTTGTTCCATCTGGTTTTAATTGAAGACCCGGGCGACTCCTCAAAATTGTATCTTGGTTACTATGAAGAGGATGAAGACAGTGTTATTGATACAGCTGTTTTCAGCGCAACGGCTGCGCCCACTTATTTGCATGACGTTTTAAATAAGACTGACACGACAGTTTCCAATGCTAATGCCACCGGGTCGCCGGATTTGATACCCAAAAGACGCAAGCTTAAGCTCTTCAAACCCATTCTAAGTTTGGAAAAAGAGCAGGATTATTCAATCGAATTCGTCTGGAAATCAAAGTCTGAAATAACCTCTGTTGCCATGTCCGACACCAGTACAATGACGTATGCAACCATCAACCCTTCACCAACCCGGTCTTTATCACCAGAGTCTTCATCAATAGCCGCTTCGACCAGACAAATACCGCCAGACGCCTCAGCGGCCATTCCTGAAAGTGTCGGCACACAGATTATTGTCAAAGATAAAGAGGGGATAACTCTGGCAACATTAAATCTTGACCTGGAGCCGAGTTACTTTTCGTTCAGTGATGAAAACGGATATTTACTAGAGTACAGAATTGATGTAGGCGGGATTCATCAGCTCACTAAAACTCATAATGAAGCTGAACATGAGAACGAAGACAAAATAGGTTCCTCTCAAGAAGAATATGACACTAACGGTCGTATAATCGTAATCTTAGTTTCCGTGATAGTTTCTGTGTGTGTGCTCACCCACATCACCGTATCAATGGCAGAATATTATGAGAAGAATCGGATGACGAGGCTTAACGGAAACCGGAGCTCACATATGATGAGAGTGATCATTATCAATTAGATGCACAAAGCAATAGCTTTGCCGCATCATGAGTTGATCATGGGAGTGCTCTGATTGGACAGCTAGAAATATGCTGTCTAAGCTTTCCGCTAGTCCGAGCACCCGAACAAGCTGTTGTGTCCGGGAGATAACTTCTTCTTTTGGTTTTTAACTTCTTCAGGTGGTTTGCATCGTTTATGAAGATACTTTCAAGCCTGCTTTTCGCCCTGATGCTCCCTTTTTGCTCTTCTCTTTGGGCTGAGAATGTCACCCTGACAACCCCTAAAAAAATATCTTTCTCCATAAACCCGCTGGGTAAGCCCTTGCGATCCAGGGATGAAAACGGATCTTTGCTGGAGTACAGAATGGATGAGGACGGGATTCATCAGCTCACTAAAACTTATAATGAAACTGAACATGAGAACGAAGATACAATGGTTCCCTCTCAAGAAGAGTCTGACACTACCAATTCTACAGCCGCAATCGTAGGTTGCACGGTAGTTTTTATGTGTGTGCTCACCTGCGTCGCTATATACACAGTAGCAGAACCTTATAAGAGGTATCGGATAGCAAGGCTTAACAGAAACCCGAGCTTATACATCAGAATAATCATTACCCATTAGGTGCGAAAGCTAAAGACCGTGCCAACCACCCTTCGTCCGTTCACCCTGAGCGGAGTCGAAGGGCGCTCAGGGTGAACGGAACCCGTCACTTTCTACCTTTAGCCATCAACAATAAACGCAACCTCAAAGCGTGCAGCGATTCAGGGCGATCGGAGTCTTTGAAAAAATTCACCGAGTAATTTCGTTCATCCTCCCCACGAAATCTCAGGCATATCAACCAGGGCAATACCAGCCATTCTCCCTTAGGCATACCAGGCTGCCAACCTTTACAGGTCTTGATGAACCATCGATCTTTATACCAGCGTATAGCCAGCACACTGCCATCAAGGCTCTTTTTTAGCCGCAGCAGATAATAATGAATGGCAGAGGCAGTCAGACCTGTAAACAATAACAAGGTATACAGAAAATCAAGAGAGGTGAAAAACAATGCCAGGCTGGCAAACAGATAACAGAGGGCAGCCAGTATTAAGTGGCGAACAGACCGACCTGCCCGCACTTCAATCATCGGATTATTGGGCGCCGCAGGCATCCTTCAAACCGCTATCCAAACCACTATCCAAACCACTACGGGCAAACTGCAGAACCTTATCCACCATGCTCGCCAGCCCGGGATCCTGAGGACGCCCCTCGCCCATAAACCAGGCAAACAGATCCGGATCTTCACAATCAATCAATGTCAGATAGACCGACTGATCCTGCGCAGACAGTTTTTTAAAAGCCTGGTTGGTAAAGGGCTCAAGCAAGACATCCAGCTCCAGCATACCGCGTCGACTGTGCCACTGCAGGCGTCTGAAGTCATCAGCGCTCAACATTATCCAAATACTCCCTTGATTAAACAGAAAGTCTTGTTACAAGACCCGAGGGAAACTGCCTGAAAGCAGACAGCGACGAGCATTATACGGTTTAGTTAACGCCCTGAATACTCTATATTATGCCCACCAGCATTATGACGACCAACGTCGACCCGCCCTTGCCTGTATCCATTGCCAGCCAGCAGGGATACTGAAATCAGAGCACAGTTCAGAACGAAACATTGTAGGAATGGATCATGACTAACGATCGAGAAGAAAGATGCCAACGGTTTTTTACTGAGCGGGGCGCTCGCTATGAAAACGGCAAACTGCTTGACTTCGGTGAAGACTCTTCAACCCCTGAACCGGAAAGCCCGACATTATCGGTGCTGGATCAAAAAGCCCTGTTACAGGTTTCTGGCCCGGACAGCCTGAAGTTTCTCCAGGGACAGCTCACCTGCAATCTTGATACCCTTTCGACGGAGCAGTTTTCAGGGGGGGCGGCCTGCACTCCCAAAGGCAGAATGTTCACCAGCTTCACACTGCTCAAAGCCAGTGAAGAGCAATTCATGATGGCCATGCATCGGGGATTGATTGAGAGCACCCAGACTTCCCTTGGCAAATACGCTGTGTTTTATAAAACTGAACTGACCCCCGACCAAAACTACATTTGCCTGGGACTCTCTGGAAAGGCTGTTGAAGAGAAGATTGCCAGTCTGTTTAATGACGTTCCCAATGACAACAGCGCCCTGAATATTGATCAGCAGGGTTGGCTTCTGAACCTCTCCGGGGCAGTCAATCGTTTTGAACTCTGGATTACCCTTGAGCATCTGGCAACACTCTGGGATAAACTCACAAAGCAATTCACGCCCGCAGGGCATCAGCACTGGCAGCTGCTGGATTGCCTCGCCGTTGAGCCTAACCTGTCACCGGAGATTGCAAATAATTACATTCCACAGCATCTTAATCTGTCCTCACTAAAAAGTGTCAGCTTCAGAAAAGGCTGCTACACCGGCCAGGAAATTGTTGCCCGCATGCAAAACCTCGGACAACTAAAAAGTCGTTGCTATCGCCTCAGCTCAGACCAGCCGCTGACACTTGTACCTGATACACGCCTGTTCAATAGTGCAGGCAAAGCGATAGGTGAAGTGATTGCGAGTGTACAAACCCAGCAGACAACTGAAGTACTGGCAGTGATTCGTGTTGAATCTGCTGAAGACAATGATGTTCGACTGGACGGAGAGGAAGGACTAAAACTCAATTGCCAGCCACTGCCCTATAAAATAGATCCCAAACAGGAGCTGCAATTTTAAAGGGCCAACAGCCAGACGAGAATCTTCATACACGACCCCTGTCGGGCTGCCTGCACTACCGCAGGTCAGGCTCCCAGTTCTGACTGAAGGTTCTCGAGAATCCGCTCCGCCTCTTCAAAGTCATAGAATCGAATGCACTTCTGCAACCCTTCCAGCGTCTGTTTATCCACCTTGTCGGCCAGTCCACCCACCAGTTCAGAAACAGACTCAGAGGCTGACACATCCCCTTCCTGAAGCTGCGTGATCATGGAACTCATAAGGTAGGACAGGCGCTCAATCTCGACCATACCTTCGCCTACGATTTCTTCTTCCGGATGCTTGTCAACCAGCTGTTCAAGACCGTCCATCACCTCATTAAAGGCCTGTTCAAAACTATCTATCAACGCTTTTGAGGGCAAATCGCTCCGGGCTCTCAAGGCAGCTTCTAATCGAGCCGCGGTAATATGCAGTTGTTCTGCTCCAAGAGTACCTCCGGCGCCCTTGACACCATGAACAACAAAACTGGCACCTTCCCAATCCCGCTTATCCAGACAGTCAAACAGCTTCTGCAAGTCGTCCTTCTGATCCAGATAAAAGTTGACCAGCAACTGGCGGTATAAACCGATATTCCCACTCACCCGGTTCAGGCCATTGTGGAGATGAATGCCTGCCAATCTCTCCAGCTCGTCTGTGAACTCTTTCTGCTCAGACTCTCCGGTTACCTCAGAAGTTAATGGCACACTTTCTTTGGAGACCTGAAGCCAGTGAGCGACCATTTCTTGCAGCTCAGCAGGATTCAACGGTTTGGATATATGATCATTCATACCCGCCTGCAAACAACGTTCACGATCGCCAGTCATAGCATGGGCCGTCATGGCAATAATCGGCAGGTCGTTATTACCAATGTTTTGTCGTATTATTTTGGTCGCCTGGTAGCCATCCATCTGGGGCATCTGGATATCCATAAAGACCAGGTCAAAGGCTTTGGATTCAAGAATATCGACGGCCTCCTGACCATTATCAGCCAGCGTTACCGTCAGTCCTGTACCTTCCAGCAATTCAAGGGCGACCTGCTGATTAATTGCATTATCTTCTACCAGCAGAATCTCACCATTGAGCGTCTGCTTTCTGGCAACACTGTCGACCTTCTTACTGCCATCACCCGAGCTTTTGTAATTCAGGGTGCGCAGCATGGTTTCCACCAACACAGGGCTGCTGGCCGGCTTGATCAGGAAAGCATCCACCTTGCCAGAAGCCCTGGCCATCACCTCTTCACGACCGTAGGCCGAAATCATGATCAATATCGGTACAGAAGCAAGGTTCAGCGCCCTGATCTGCTCTGCCAGTTCAATACCATCGGTCTCAGGCATGCGCCAGTCCAGCAGCGTAACAGCCACCGGATTGTCCGACGAGTCAAGATTGTGCTCCCTCAGGATATTCAGAGCCGTGACACTGTCCCCGGCTTCCAAAGCTTCACAACCAAAACCAGCGAGCTGGCTGACCAGAACCTGTCGAGCTTCCTCAGTGTCATCGACGACCAACACCCGGGTACCCACCAGCGACTGGTCAGTAAGCCCGAAGGACTCACCCAGACCCAGCTCAACGTCAAAACGGAAGGTACTGCCCCGATCAATTTCAGACTCTACCTCGATATCACCGCTCATCATATTGACCAGACTTCGACAGATAGCCAAACCCAGACCCGTACCACCAAACTTGCGGGTAGTAGAGCCATCAATCTGAGAAAACGACTCAAACAGTCTAGCCTGATGCTCACGACTGATACCTATGCCCGTATCGCGAACCTCAAAACAGATTCTGGCTGTTTTTGAATTAAGCGACATCAGGCTTGCTATTATTCTGACCGTCCCGTGATGGGTGAACTTCACGGCATTATGAATCAGGTTAATCAATACCTGCCCAAGGCGAAGAGGGTCACCTTTAAGGCGGCGTGGAATCTCCGGGGCAATGTCATAACTGAGCGCAATCCCCTTCTCTTCTGCCTTTACATTGGTGATGTCATAAACATTGTCAAAAACATCCCCCAGGTCAAAATCAATGGTCTCCATATTGAGCTTTCCGGCTTCAATTCTGGAAAAATCAAGAATGTCGTTAATGATGCCTAACAGGGCATGGGCAGAAGACTGGATCTTATCGACATAATCCTGCTGCTTGTTGGACATTTCTGTCTGCAGCACCAGGTGGCTCAGACCAATAATGGCATTCATTGGCGTGCGGATTTCATGGCTCATATTGGCCAGGAAGTTACTTTTCGCCAGGTTGGCCTGATCGGCCGCCTCTTTGGCTTTATGCAGCGTTTCCTCAGCATGTTTACGATCGGTGATGTCACGCCCGGTGGCAGAAAGGTAACCTTCACCTTCGTATTCCATATAGTTGGCCGTCACTTCAACCGGGAAAACCCTGCCGTCATGGGTTTTACGCAGAGTCTCATAAGTCATTGCCTTGCTGATGGTCAGCCGATCCCAGAGCCGCTCCCAGGAAGTCTCAGTAACCGCCGGATTGATGTCCATGATACTGAGCTCCATCATCTGATCGGTGGTATAACCCAGGGCACGACAAGCAGACTCATTGACGTATTTATGGCTGCCATCATGGCGAAACCAGTGAATATGGTCAGAGGCCTGATCCAGGGTGAAGCAGGCCATGGAAAGTTCACGCTCACGCTCTTTCTGCTCAGTAATATCAACCAGGGTACCTACTGCACGAAGTGGGTGGCCTCGACTGTCCCGGAAAACGACCTTACCTTTATTTCTGACCGTTGCGTAACTGCCATCTTTGCGCCTGATACGGTATTCATAGACGAAGGCTTCATCCGAGTGAGCAAACTGGTCGTTAAAGAAGTCAATGGTAGCAATCTTGTCATCCGGGTGAATAAGACGACGCCAGACGCCCAAAGTATTGGTTAGCTCGCCAGTCTCATAACCCAGCATACGTTGATACCGGGGACTGAAATAGATACATTCGTTGACGATATCCCAGTCCCAGAGACCATCGGAAGCGGCATCCATTGCCAGCTGATAACGCTCTTCACTGGATCTCAGGGCATCTTCAGACAGTTGTCGTGAACGGGCAACAGCCACCAGCTCACTGGCCCTGCGCAGGAGATCCACCTCATCACTCAGCAGTTCGTCTTCGGTCTGACGATTAAGGAATACAACCCCACCCGTCTCTTCACCGAATAACGTCATGGCAAAATGAATACCTGTTATCACCCCGTCCTTACTGAGACTCTGCAAATAGTCACTTTTGCCGGGCTGCTTATCATCAACATTCAGCGTAAGCGCAGCGATACCTTCTGCAGCTATACCTTCTCCTGAAGGCTGACTTTTCTGTTTGATGATATCCCGGAGCAGCTCACTCAAGTGATCCATTTTCAGCGAGTTACTGTTGGACCAGCCATGCTCAATAGCGGCATGACCATTCGTCTTCGAATAAACCAAAGCCAAATCGTAACTCAGAAAGACCGCCAGCTTACGAAGGAAATACTGAACAGCCTCTCCAAGCGGTTTGTTAATGAGCTTTCTGGAAATATTGCTGAGCAAACGATCCAGGTCTGAACGGGCTTTCAACTCTTCTTCGGCACGCTCCCTTTCACCGATTTCCAGAGTCAGCCTGCGATTCCAGTAAATAATCAGGATCAGCGTGACAAGAACCAGCAACAGACCAATGAACAACTCTTTATTAGGCTGCCAGCTCAACTCGGTAATAGAGACCCAGCGACTGTTAATTTGTGCCTTCTCTGTCTCAGTCAGACTGTCAACAGTTTTCTGCAAAATGGAACCCAGCATGGGCCAGTCGTTACGACTGCCAAGGGCATATTCATACTCAAAACCGGCCTCACCTACCACGCGGATATTGGTGACCTTGAGCCGGTCAAGCTCAAAACTGGCTGCCGCAATATCGGCAATCACCGCATCCAGGGCACCACTGGAAACCAGGTTAATACCGCTGCTGAGACTGGCGATGGGCCGGAAATCAATGTCGCCGTTTTTGGCCCTGAAATAATCAAGGGCAGCACTACCGGCTATATAACCGACCGTGCGCCCTTCCAGATCCCGAATATCTTCGATGGTGTTATCCGAGGTTCTGGCCAGAATCACCGAAGGCACTTTGAACAATGGACTGGTAAAGTCCAGATAGCGACTGCGCTCATCTGTCTTCTGTACCATACCGAGCACATCGGTTTCATGACGATAGGCACGACCCAGAGATTCGGTCCAGACTTTGGAGGGGTTAAGGCGGAATGTGAAACCCAGGCGATCCTCAAGAAGACGAATATAATCAACGGCGATGCCCTGATAACTCCCGTCTTCGTCCTGGAAAAGAAATGGCGGATGGTCGGTCTGCACATCAATCTCAATAATACGATTCCGATCCAGCCAGCGACGCTCCGCCTCGGTCAGATCGACGCTGGTAACGCCTTTTCCGAAATACCGGTTGTCGCTGTTAACAATCCAGCGTTCTTCAATCTTCCGGTACTCTTCAGGCGAGATATCTCCCAGCCCTCTATTAACCAGCGCAATCAGATCCTCACTGTTATCCAGGGCCACCCCGGCACCAATCGCTTCATTCATGTTGAAGTATTTGCTGCTGCTGAGTTCGCCGATCAGGCCCAGGGCACCCAAGGTAGACTCAACCACCACAGGTTCTCCCATGAAGGCATCGATATCACCTTTGAACAGGCTCTGAATCAGATCAGTGGTATTATTACCAGTGACCAGCTTGACGCCCGGAAGCCATTTATTAACAAACTCTTCATGACTGGAACTAGCAATCACCCCCAGCTTTTTGCCTTCCAGCTCAGAATCCAGGTCATTCAGTGGATGGCTGCTGCGATAGTAAATTCTTGAATTGAGGCCATAGAAGGGATTGGACATGACCATCCACTCACTGCGGGCCCTGGAGGGAGAAATACTGCCCAGGATATCGGCCTTGCCACTTTTCAACGCCTGAATAATTTCAGCCCGGTCCCCCATTCTAAAGCGAATGGGCGTAGAGGTTTTTTCAGACCATGTCTGCCAGATGTCGACGTACATACCGGCCGGTTTGCCTAATGCATTCACAAAAGACAGAGGGGCTGAAGCCGCTTCCAGGGCAATGACCAGCCTGCCCGAAGTATTACGATCGTAGCCAAGCCAGCGTTCGAATACCAGGCGCCTGCGATCTTCAGGTATCATTTCCATACCACTCTCGATAAGAGACCCCAGGGCAGAACGACTGTTATTGATTCCGGCTACCAGCGAAACCGTACTATCAATAGAAGATTCATGGAGGGAGTAATCGGAGCTGACGCCCCGACTTGCCAGATAATATCCCAGTACATCAGCATTACCGGCAAACAGCGCTACCTTTCTGGAGGCAATGTCATCAATCATCAAACGCTGACTGTCATACTCTTTCAGGTTGGCGTCAGGCAACCCTTTAACGACCTTATCCTTCAGATAGCCCCTGCCCAGAATAGCAACCTGATGCTCCGACAACAGCTCATCAATGGGCTTGGAAGCAATATCGTTGCGGATAAACAACCCCCTGCGACTCTGGAGAATCTCACGGGGCAGAATGCCCTGTTCGGTGGCTTCATCCGCCTCCCCAAGCAGAGCAATGACATCAATCTCGTCGTTTTTAAGTCGATCAATCGCCTGCTGCTGTGTCATGGGATAGAACTGGACAGGTACGCCCACCTGTTCAGACCACTCCCGCCAGAGATCGAGTATCAGGCCGTCGGGTTCACCGGCATCATTGGTGAAAGCCCAGGGCAGGGAATTCGGCGTATAGGCAATCTTGAGGGGTTTGTAATAGCCTGAGTCCGCCCCTGTCCTGTTTTCTGCTGACCAGCCGGGCAACGACAAAGCGCAGAAAAAAAGCAGGCTTACACAGCAAAAAATCAGGCCACGTTTTCTTTTTATTGTGAAAATAGACTGATCTTCGGAGGCCTCCAGGCTGGCCACCAGTTCAGGACTGTTTTCACGCTCAAGGCTGTTTAGAGCGTATGACATAAGAGTTCGTTCTAGATCGTACAGGGCTTAGCCCGAACATTTTACCTGGAATCGCAAGGCATGCTACTGAGGGAAATACGCATTTTCACTCACAGGCTAAAATGAGTAAAGGCACTCCCATTCCGGATCAATTATGGATATCGAAAAACAATCCCAAAAAACCCTTGATGAAAGCAAGAGCAGTATTCTTGAAGCTCAGAACCTGATGGACAAGATGGCTACCCTGCGTGGCAAGCTGAACATCAAGGAAGGCGCTGGTCGGCGCTACCTGCAAAGAATCAAGCCTGATGAAGCCAGCCTGAAAACTGCCGAGAAAGAAATTGCCCGCCAATACACAGGAACCAGCAACAACCCTGAACGGAAGAAAAAGAAACACAAAAACCTGATGAATGCCCTGCACAGAAACGGCAGGGCCTGATTCAGTGTTGACATACCCCGTCAGAACATGAAGAGTTAGAGTCATTATTGAAACAGACTGATTTTCCTTTCGTGTTCACCATTTATCACTCAAACCAGCTAGACCTGCTCAAAGACCTGCTGATTGACCGAATACAACGGGACCCACTGCCCAACCCACTGGCCGATGAGCAAATTCTTGTTCAGAGCCCCGGCATGGCTCAGTGGCTTCGGCAGGAACTGGCACAATCCATGGGCATTGCGGCGTCGCTCAGCTTTCCGCTGCCAGCCAGTTTCCTCTGGGAGATGTTCGTCAAGGTGCTGCCGGATGTCCCAAAACGTTCAGCGTTTAACAAAGAAGCCATGACCTGGAAGCTGATGTCATTGCTGCCGGACATGCTCAATGAAGAGGCGTTCAAACCCCTCAGACACTACCTGGCTGATGACAGCGACACCGTGCGCTGTTACCAGCTGGCAGGCAAAGTCGCCGACCTTTTTGACCAATACCTGGTCTACCGCCCGGAATGGGTTGCTGACTGGGAACAGGGAAAAGATGCCACAGCCAGAGATCAGCTCTGGCAGCCTGTGCTCTGGCGAGCTTTGGTCGCCAAAACATCCGAAGCCGGACAACCTCACTGGCACCGGGCCAATATGCACCACAGTTTTCTCAGTGCCTTGGAGAATGGCGTTTATAAAGAACGCCTGCCCCGCAGACTGTTTGTTTTCGGGATTTCTGCACTCCCCCCACATTTTGTCGAAACCCTGAAAGCCCTGGGTCAGCAAACCGATGTCCATCTCATGGTCTGCAACCCCTGCCAATACTATTGGGGAGACGAGAAAGACCCCAAATACCTGGCCAGACTGGCAGCCCGGCTGTTTAGCAAACAGGCTGACCATTCGTTGGCAAAGACCGATAAAGGCACTCCGGAACAGAATGACCTGTTCGAGTCGCTGGTTGATGAGCAAAGCAACGCCCTGTTAGCCTCCATGGGCAAGCTGGGCAGAGATTACATGCATCAGCTTCATGATCTGGACGCCTCAGAGATCGTTGCCTTTGTCGAAGGTCAGGAAGACTCCCTGCTGCACCGGATTCAAAAAGATATTCTGGACCTGACCGACCGAAGTCTGGAGAATCCTGTCACTATTGCTCCAGACGACCAATCCCTGGCTTTCCATAACTGCCACAGTGCACTGAGAGAAGTGGAAGTGCTCCATGACCAGCTGCTCAGGCTGTTTGAACGGAACCCTGATCTCACCCCCAGGGATGTTGTCGTCATGCTACCCGATGTCGATCAGTACAGCCCCTGGATTCAGGCTGTTTTCGGTGGCCTGCCGGATCATCAAAAGGATCCACGGTATATTCCCTTTGCTATTTCAGATCGCAGTGCCCGCCAGGAATTTCCATTGCTGAAAGGCTTGCTGGAACTGCTGGATCTGGACAATCAACGCTGTGGTGCCCAGGAAATGCTGGAGCTGCTGGAAATCCCAGCGATTCAGAGACGCTTCCAGATTGATGAAAAGGGCTTTGAACTCCTGCGTCGATGGATCCATGAGTCAGGCATTCGCTGGGGATTGAGCCCTGAACACCAGAGTGGTTTTGGCGTCCCCCCAAGAGAAAGTAACTCCTGGCTCTTTGGCCTCAAGCGTATGCTGCTGGGTTATGCCCTGCCTGAAGACACCGGACTTTTCTCAGGCATACTGCCACTGGACTCTGCACAGGGGATGAATGCCGTTCTGAGCGGCCAGCTGGCGGTTTTTGTTGAAGAAGCCTCTGAACTGATTCGGCAACTCAACGAATCTCGCACCATTGAAAGCTGGACACTCTTTATTAACCAGATACTGGAAAAGTTCTTTGAGCCCGATGAAGAGGATGAGTACGCACTGAAACTGGTCAGAAGTTCACTGGAACATCTGACAGAGCAGATTCGGGATGCAGGCTATAGCGACCCGTTATCCCGCCCCGTGTTACTGGATTACCTGACAGAGCGACTCACCAGCGAACGGAGCAGCCAGAAATTCCTTTCAGGCCGTGTCAATTTCTGCACCCTGATGCCCATGCGATCCATCCCTTTCAAAGTGGTGTGTCTGCTGGGCATGAATGACGGTGCCTATCCAAGAAGCATTCCCCCTGCCGGTTTTGACTTGATGACAGAGAGCCCCCGACGGGGTGATCGCTCTCGTCGTGAAGACGACCGTTACCTGTTTCTGGAAGCTTTGCTGTCGGCCAGGGAGACTTTTTACATCAGCTACACCGGTCGCAATATCAAGGACAACAGTGAACGTATACCTTCGGTGCTGGTGACGGAACTGCAAGAATATTGCAGCCAGTTTTTCCCCGGCCAGTTTTTCCCCGATAATAAGGCGTTTCAGAAGCTGATCACAGAACACCGACTGCAACCATTCAGTCAGGAAAACTTCATCCCGGACAGTGGCCTGTTCAGTTATGCCAGAGAATGGCTACCCGCTGCCAGTATCCGGACTGAATCATCAGCCCCTTTTCTGGCGTCATCACTCAGTGCCCGGGAACTGCCGGAAGAACTTGAAGTTCCGGAGTTATTAAGGTTCTTCCGTAATCCCAGCCAATATTTCTGCAACCGCCGATTAAAGGTCTTTTTCGAACAACAAGAAACCCTGTTGGCCGACACTGAACCGTTTGCCCTGGATCCGCTGGACACCTACGGGCTCAAAGTTTCCATGCTGGATACCCTGTTGGTAGAGAACAGACCGGACAGCCTCCGGGAAAAATTAAACGCCACCGGCACACTACCCCATGGCGCCTTTGGTGAGCTGCTTCTGGAAGATCAGCAGAATGCCGTCACACCTCTGGTAGAAAAGCTAAGAGATGCCGGACTTGTCCCCCTGGATGATGTTGAGGTCAATCTGTCAGTAGCCGGTATCAAGGTCACTGGCTGGCTGAAACAGCATTATTCATTTGCAGGCCAGAACTCCGGACTGCTGCGCTACCGGGCGGCCAACCTTAAAGCCAAGGACAAACTCTTTGCCTGGATTGAACATCTTCTGCATTCTGCCTCTCTGGAAAGTCATTCAGAAACCGGTGGTCATACCCGACTGATGGGACTGGATGGCGAGATCGTATTTACTGCCATCCCTGCACAACAGGCCAGGGCTTACCTTGACGATCTGGTGTCTCTCTACCGGCAAGGGCAAACCCGACCAATTCCTTTTTTCCCAAAGACTTCACAGGCGTGGCTGGAAAAAGTGGACGACGATGAAAAAGCACGCAAAGCGGCTGAAACGGCCTTTTATGGCGGCTTTAAAGTTCACGGGGAAGTGGAGGACGCTTACATTCACCGGAGTTTTCCTGAACTGGAACCTGTCTTTGACGAATTTACCGACCTGAGTCGTCTTATTCTTGAGCCCATGACCAAAATAATGGAAGTGGTTTCAGAAGGAGGCCAAAAATGACGGCTACTACCAGTACCACCACAACTAGTACCACAACAACAAACAAGCAGCCTGTGGCCAATAAGCCCCTGCAACTGAATGCAGAAACCTTCCCCTTGCACGGAAACCGCCTGATCGAAGCCAGCGCCGGCACCGGCAAAACCTACACCATTGCCAACCTTTTTCTCAGGTTGGTTCTTGGCCATGGACCTGAGCACAATCAGGCAATATCGGCCCACTGCCAACCCCTGACCGTTGATCAGATTCTGGTGGTGACCTTTACCGCAGCCGCCACTGAGGAACTGAGAGATCGCATTCGTGCCCGACTTCACCAGGCCAGGGAAGCCTTTGAAAAAGGCCTGAAGGATGATGCATTTATTGCAACGCTGATGAACGACCTTGATCGTCATACCGAAAGAGCACGACTGCTGCTGGCTGCAGAACGTCAGATGGATGAAGCCGCGGTATTCACCATACACGGCTTCTGTCAGAGAATGCTGAAACAGCACGCCTTTGAAAGCGGCACGTTGTTTACCAATGAGTTGATTACCGACGAATCCCGATTGCTGGAACAGTCAGCCGCCGACTTCTGGCGCACCGAACTTTATCCGCTGGACAAGCCTCTGGCACGACTGGCCCGATCAGTCTGGAAAACCCCCGATGATCTGCTCAACGCCCTTCGCGGGCTACTGGGTAAGCCGGGTCTGCAAGTCAAAACCGGCACAATGCCTGGCACCCTTGAAGGTTTTAACCGACAGTATGTTGAACCTGCCCTGGCCATCAGAAATCTTTGGCGTGACGATCGCGGCGACATAGAAGACCAACTGCTCTCCTGTGGCCTTAAAAAAAACAGCAAACCGTTCAAGCGAATAGCCGAGATGGCGGCGTTTGCCAACAGTGACGCCCTCTTCCCGAAGCTTGGCAAGCACGAGAGCTGGGAAATCTATGGCAGGGAGATTCTGGAAAAAGCCCTTTCCAAACAGGGCAAACTGCCCACACACAGGGTTTTTGCCCTTATTGAAGACTTGCTGAATCAACCCGTCAGCATTCAGGATGCTTTCAAAAGCATGATGCTCTCCAGGGCACTGTCCAGCATTGCCCAGAGAAGCCTCTCAATCAAAAACCAGAAGCATCAGATGTCGTTTAACGATCTTCTGACTCGTCTCCATCAGGCACTTCATCGGGATCATGGCGAACAGTTGGCCAACACACTGCGAGCCCAGTTCCCAGTGGCTATGATCGATGAGTTTCAGGATACTGACCCACTGCAATACGCCATTTTCAGTCGGATCTACCCAGATCACTCAAGCCCCAACCGTGATGCCGGACTGTTTATGATCGGCGACCCAAAACAGGCTATCTATGCCTTCAGGGGAGCCGACATTTTCACTTATATGCAAGCCAGACGACAGGTCTCGGCTCACTACTCCCTGGATACCAACTGGCGCTCCAGCAGCAATATGGTGCACAGTGTCAACCGGATATTTGAGCAGTGTCTCCAAACAACTGCTGACCAAAGTCGTCCCCCTTTTATTTACCAGGACATTCCCTTTTTATCCGTCAAGCCTTCACCAAAAGCTGACCATCATCGTCTATTGGAAGCAAACGCCGAGATTCCGGCTTTAACGATCTGGTGGCAGGATAATGAAAGTGCCGCGGTGGGCAAAACCGACTATGAGCAGACCATGACCCTGACGACAGCCAGTGAAGTCAACCGATTGCTGAGTCAGGCTCAGGCCGCTATTCATTCAGATGAACACCAGCAGCCTTTAAAAGCCGGAGATATTGCCATCCTGGTGAGAACTGGCCGACAGGGTCTGATGATCAGGGAAGCTCTGGCAAAACAGGGGATTCCCAGCGTTTATCTGAGCAGCAGTGATTCCGTATTTGCCGCCAATGAGGCGGTGGATGTGCTAAGAATTCTCACCGCCTGTCTCAATCCGGGCCATGATAGAACCTTGAGATCCGCCCTGGCCACGCCACTGTTGAATCTGACGGCTAAGGCTCTGGACGCACTGAACGAGGATGAGCTGGCCTGGGAACAGGCCGTCGAAGAGTTTTCAGGCTATCACCAGATCTGGATGAAACAGGGTGTTCTGCCCATGCTCAGAGTACTGGTGCAAAAGCGTAAACTGGCAGAACAGTTGTTAGCAAAAGACCATGGCGAACGACGTCTGACAGACCTGCTGCATGTGGGTGAACTGCTGGCTGCAGCCAGTCTTGAGCTGGAAAGCCCCCACGCTCTGCAGCGATGGCTGTCTGAACACATTCGCACACCGGATACTCATGCCGATGAACAGCAACTGCATCTTGAAAGCGAACGCAACCGGGTGCAGATTGTCACCATCCATAAATCCAAGGGACTGGAATACCCCGTCGTATTTTTGCCCTATATCTGTAGTTTCAGGGAAGCAGAAGAACCGGTTTATCATGACAGCGAACACACGACTTTAGACCTGTCGGGTGATGATCAGGCCCTGGTTAAAGCCGATGAAGAAAGACTGGCTGAGGACATTCGACTGCTTTATGTTGCGCTGACTCGTTCTGTCCATCGTTGCTACGTGGGTATGGCTCCTGTGAAAAGTGGCTCCGGACGAAAAGGTGACCTGACCGACTTGCACAGAACCGCCATTGGCTGGTTGTTAAATGGCCCTGACCCGCTGGATTATGGGACGTTGGAGCAACAACTGAAACACCTGGCCGGAAGCCTCCCGGCCATTGATTTCCAGCCCGTTGAAGACCTTCAGCTGCCTTTGTATCAGAGCGAAGCTGAAGAAGACCGTCGTCTGGTCGCGGCCGAGTTCCGGGGTGAAGTCCAGAAAGACTGGTGGGTGACCAGCTACTCGGCATTGTCCAGAACCTCACACTCTCATCATAAAGAGCCGGGGCACCCGACGGTTCAGGAACCTGATGCTTCACTGGAAACCGCTGGTCTGGACATCGAAGTGGTGAGTGAAGCGGAAGAAGCGGTTACCAGTGAACTGCAACCCGAGGCGGAAAAACTGGATATTTTTACTTTTCCCAAAGGTGCTCGCCCCGGAACCTTTCTGCACGCTCTGTTCGAAAACCTCGAAGACCTGACCGCAAATACGTTGAACTCATTACCCTGCAATTTATCCGACTATGTACTGAAACAATTACAAACAGAAGGCTTTGATGAGAAGTGGTGCCCTACCCTCGAAAAGATGCTGGATCACTGTCTGAAAGCACCATTGAACGACACTGGATTAACTTTGGGAGATCTTCCTAAACACTCCAAAAAAGTGGAGATGGAGTTTTATCTGCCGGTAAGCAGACTCAGAGCCGGGGAATTAAACGCTATCCTGCAATCGGAAGACACATTGTCGGCCCAGGCTGGTTTACTGGATTTTGTCACCGTGAAAGGCATGTTAAAAGGTTTTATCGATCTGACCTTTGAACATCAGGGCCGCTGGTATGTCCTGGACTACAAGTCGAACTGGCTGGGCGACCAGCTCAGCGACTACACTCGGGAAAACATGCGGAACGTTATGATTGAGCACCGGTACGACCTTCAGTATCAGCTCTACTCACTAGCACTGCACAGACTGCTGAGCAGCCGACTGCCAGATTATGACTTTGAACAGCATTTTGGTGGTGTGTATTACCTGTTTCTCAGGGGCGTCCGAAAAGATGAACCGCAGCGTCCGGGCATTTTCTATTGTCGCCCGAATAAAACCCTGATTGAAAAGCTGGATCGTCTTTTTTATGGAGACTCACCCTTGAGTGAAGAAGACTCCACCCTGACTGGAGCCTCCTGATGATTAATGCCATCAAACATCTTTATCAACAAGGCAAGATTCGCCCGCTGGATTACCAGTTTGCACGCTTTATTCACGAAATCGACAGTAACCCCTGGTTGACTCTGGCCGCCGCAATCACCAGTTACGAACTGGGCAAAGGTAATCTCTGCGTAGAGCTGGAGCAGCTTGGGGAAGGTCAGTTGTTTGACCTCAGTCGGGAAGAAAGCAACCGATTGCGAGGTGTTGCTACTTTTCCAGAGGAAAAGCCATGCCTTGTTGATGCTGATTTTATTTTTTCTCGCATAGTGCGAACTCATGGACTGGGTGACGGCTCAAAAGCAAGTCCCCTGGTTCTGGACAAACGTCTCTACCTGTATCGATACTGGCAACATGAGTGCCTGGTGGCCCAACACCTGCTCAAAGCAGGACGACAGGCAGAAGACCTCCAGGAAACCCGAACTATTCTGGATCGACTGTTTCAGAGAAACTATTCAATGCTTTTTAAGAGTCGCCCTGACACCGACGATTCGAAAGTCCTTGAGGACTATCTGATTAAATGGCTGGATGTAGAATTTCCTGAAGACATTGACTGGCAGGCCTGCACCCAGACACTCGAGTCTGCTACTAAACCTGAAGACCTGAACATTCTGGATGACCTGATCCCACAAAAACATTGCCTGAACTGGCAGAAAGTGGCAGCGGCCACGGCGGCAACTCAACCTATGGTCATCATCAGCGGTGGACCCGGTACGGGTAAAACGACCACGGTCACACGACTGCTGGCCATGCTGGTTGAAAAAGGCCTGAAGAGTGGCAGGGTTCCCGACATCCGACTGGTGGCTCCCACCGGTAAAGCCTCTGCCCGACTCACTGAATCAATGGGTGGCGCTTTGCCCGCCCTTCATTGCAGTGAAGAGGTTCGCAACCTGATTCCCAGTCAGGCGGGCACGATTCATCGGCTTTTAGGCGTTATCCCCAACCGGCCTGAATTCCGCCACAATGCCAGCAACCCTTTGCATCTCGATATTCTGGTGGTGGATGAAGCGTCCATGGTTGATCTGCCACTGATGCGTCACCTGCTGGATGCACTGCCAGATCACGCCCAGATCATTCTGTTAGGCGACAAAGATCAGCTAGCTTCAGTAGACGCTGGCAGTGTGCTGGGTGATATCTGTTCTGCTGCCGAAGGGGGTTGCTCATCGCAGCAGGCTGCCACACTGGCAAAATTAACGGGCTTTAATCTGAAACCATGGTCAACTCGACAGGGTCAGTTTATCAATGACCGTTTCTGCCAGCTTCAGAAAAGTTACCGGTTTGATGCCCGATCAGGAATAGGCACACTGGCCAAAACCGTCAACAAAGGCGACGCCAGACAGACAACCAGAGTCTTTCAACAAAATTTTGATGATATTGCCCTGCACCCTGTCGACGATAAAAGCCATCAGCAACTGCTGTCACTCTGTGCACAAGGCTACACCCCCTATCTTCAGGCTATTCATAATCAGCAGGATGCAAAAACAGTTCTGAAAGCCTTTAATCATTTTCGCCTGCTCTGTGCGCTGCGGGAAGGACGCTGGGGAGTAGAAGGACTGAATGACGGCATTCGCTCAACTCTGGCAAGAAAAAGCCTGATCCCGTCAGAAGGTTTATGGTACCCAGGCCGCCCGGTTCTGATTACCCGCAACGCCCACGACCTTGGCCTGTACAACGGTGATATTGGTATTGCTCTTCCTGATAGTAATGGTCGCCTGAAAGTCGTCTTTGAATTACCCGACGGCAGCCTTAAGCATCTTCTACCCAGTCGTTTGCCGGAGCACCAGACGGTGTTTGCCATGACTATACACAAAAGCCAGGGCTCAGAATTCCCCCATACTGTGATGGCGCTACCCGAGCAGATGACACCGGTACTCACCCGGGAACTGGTTTACACCGGCATCACCCGGGCTAAAAACAAACTGGATCTGTTTGCACTGCCGCAGATTCTGGCCAAAGCCATTCAGCAGAAAACCCTGCGTTCATCTGGATTGAAAGATCGACTCATATGAGCAAAAAAATCTACGTTATTTACACCGGCGGCACCATCGGCATGAAGCCCACCGATTCGGGCTATGCCCCTTCCGGTAATATGCAGGCACTTTTGGATGAAAAGTTGCCTTCCCATGCCCGCAAGGGTCTTCCTGACTTTGATCTGGTTGAATATGAGGATCTGATTGATTCCAGTAATATCCGCCCACAAAACTGGCAGCAGATGGCAACGGATATTGCGGATCACTATGAAGACTACGATGGTTTTGTCGTTCTGCACGGTACTGATACCATGGCGTTTTCCAGCTCCATGCTGTCATTTATGCTTCGCAATCTCGATAAACCGGTGATCTTCACAGGCTCCCAGATTCCATTGTGTGAACCCCGCAGTGATGGTCTGGAAAACTTTGTCGGCGCCCTGAGTCTTGCCACTGATGAGCGTATTAATGAAGTATGCCTGTACTTTAATGGTCGTTTAATGCGCGGTAACCGGGCTCGCAAACAAAATGCCTATCTATTCGATGCCTTTGATTCACCCAACTTTCCATGGCTGGGACGCGCTGATATCAATATCGAACTTAATGAAGCACTGTTACTAAAGCCTGAAAACAAGCCAGAGTTTCATCTTGAATGCGCTGAAGATACCCAGGTCGGCATTGTGCAACTGTTTCCCGGTATCACCGCCCAGTGGCTGGAAGCGGCTCTGAATCAACCGCAAAAAGCTTTTATTATGAGAACTTATGGCACAGGGAACGGCCCCGATGGCGACCCTGCTCTGCTGGACACTCTGAAAAAGGCGACAGATGCGGGCAAGATCATTGTTAACCTGACTCAATGTCACAGAGGTGCGGTTCATCAAGACAGCTATGCCGCCGGTTCAGCACTGGCCGAAGCGGGGGTGATTGGTGGTCTGGATACGACGACTGAAGCTATGTTCTGTAAGCTTCATCATTTGCTGTCAAAGGGCTATTCAACCTGGAAGATCAGAGAGCTGGTTGGACATAATATTGCTGGTGAGCTGACGATCTGAGAATCAGATGAGGACTTTCAAGTCCTCATTCGGTCAATGTTAAACAGCTGGCAGCTGCCAGTCGATAGGCTGCAAACCTTTGGAAACCAGGTAATCATTGGTCTGGGAAAAAGGTCGGCTACCAAAAAAACCTCGATGTGCTGACAGTGGCGAAGGGTGCACTGCCTGTAGTACAAGATGTTTAGAGCGGTCAATGAACTGTCCCTTGCGCTGGGCATAACTGCCCCAGAGAATAAACACCAGACCTTCCCTTTTGCTGTTCAGCTCAGCAATCACTTTGTCAGTAAACTGTTCCCAGCCTCGTTTCTGATGAGATGCGGCCTGCTTGTGCTCAACCGTTAAAACACTGTTGAGTAGCAAAACACCCTGCTCAGCCCAGTGCTCCAGACAACCGTGTTGGGCGGGGGGGATCCCGAGATCGTTTTGCAGCTCTTTATACATATTTACCAGTGACGGGGGAATCCGCACGTCGGGACGCACTGAGAAACAAAGTCCATGGGCCTGACCCGGACCGTGGTAGGGGTCTTGCCCCAGGATCACCACCTTGACCTGTTCAAAAGGCGTCAGATCCATAGCCCGAAAATATTCACTGCCTTTTGGGTAAATCGTTTTACCAGCAGCTTTTTCACTCATCAGGAAGCTACGCAGAACCTGCATATACTCCTTGTCGAACTCATCCCGCAAATGAGTCTTCCAGGAAGGCTCCAGCCTGATCTCCTGCATAGGATTTCCCCAGTTCAGCAGAGGTTAAACATAATCGGGCATTATACACATACGGGTTGAACCGGGTTTACAAAAATAGTTTTTACAAAAAAACAGCGTCGTACACCCGATGGAAGAAAGGTGTACGATATCTTTGACTTTACAGAACGCTGGTTTTAGTTCAGTGATCATGGCCTGAACATCAAAACAATCTGGCGACGCAGCCTCGCTTTGATCGGTGCAATATCCAGCAAGCCTTCCTGCACAAGCCCCTCGTACTCAACCTGCGTAATGAAAGAAGCAAACAGTTGAGCATCGGTTTCCGGTTGTGAGGAGCCTACGCGCTTAAAAAGTGACACCAGACTGTTCAAAAGATAGGTCTGATGTTTGAAGGCGATGGGACGCAGATTGTCATTTCTCAGGCACTCCAGCTGAAAAGCCCGCTCTGCGATCAGGTAATCCCGATGCTCGGTCAGCTGGTTGGTGACGTAGTTCACCGCCAACTCCAGCATTTGATCGATAAACTGATCCCGGGAATCGTCGGAGTCATCCAGCAGGGAAAGCGCCTTCTGTAACTGGTCGTCTGACTCTTGCCAGAATGCCTTGAAGGTTTCTTCCCCCATTTCTACAAACAGGGTAAACGTGTCTGTAATAAGGTCAGAAATATCTTTGAAGTAATACGTGGTCGCAGAGAGAGGCACCTGCGCTTCCTTGGCGACCGCTCGGTGTCTGACACCACGGACGCCATCTCTCACTACGATTCGCAGCGCTGCTTCCAAAATGGTTCGACGGCGTTGCTCACTGTTGGCCCGGCTGGTTTTACGTCCCTGATATTTCAGAGCTCCATTTCCGAGAGCTGCTCCTTCATTCTGGGCCATCTGCGATAGGGCGCAGTTTCTTTCTTCACTGTACGTTGCTTCCATGAGGAAATGCCTTGCAGTTGCCTGTTAGTCTTATGACGTTTCATTGTTCAAGCCTGGTCAATGGCCGCTGAAGACTGGACTGAAGGCCCGGCAGACAGAAGCACTGACCACCGGATTCCAACCAGGATTACTGCTGAGGTCGCATATGCGGGAACAACAGTACGTCACGGATAGAAGGTGCATCAGTAAACAGCATGACCAGACGGTCTATACCGATACCCTCGCCCGCTGTTGGCGGCAAACCATACTCCAGAGCGTTGATGTAATCTGCATCGAAGTGCATGGCTTCATCGTCACCAGCGTCTTTTTCTGCGACCTGCTGACGAAAACGCTCAGCCTGATCTTCAGAATCGTTCAACTCAGAGAAACCATTGGCCACTTCACGCCCACCCACGAAAAACTCAAAGCGGTCAGAAATGAATGGATTGTCATCATTACGACGCGCCAGAGGGGAAACCTCTGTCGGGTATTCGGTAATGAATGTCGGATCCATCAGACGCTGCTCAACGGTTTCCTCAAATATCTCGATCTGAATCTTGCCCAGACCCCAGGTACCCTTGACCTCGATACCCAGTTTTTCCGCAACCTGAGTGGCTGAATCAATCGTATCAATATCAGCCGCCTCAAGATCCGGATTGAAGTGCAGTATAGAATCGAAAACCGACATGCGCACAAATGGCTTGCCGAAATCGATCTTGTTGCCCTGATAAGTCACTGTCGTGCCACCGCTCACGTCTCTGGCCAGACGCTTAACAAGCGCTTCCGTGTGATCCATCATATCGTTGTAATCTGCGTAAGCCTGGTAGAACTCAATCATTGTGAATTCAGGGTTGTGACGAGTAGACAGCCCTTCGTTACGGAAGTTCCGATTAATTTCGAATACCCGTTCAAAACCACCCACCACCAGACGCTTGAGGTAGAGTTCCGGAGCAATACGCAGGTACATATCAATGTCCAGCGCATTATGGTGAGTTACGAACGGACGTGCCGTGGCCCCTCCTGGAATGACCTGTAGCATCGGGGTCTCCACTTCCATATAGTCCTGCTCATGGAAATAGTCACGAATCACCTGAACAATGCGAGAACGGATACGGAATGCTTCACGTGACTCTTCACGGGTCATCAGGTCCACATAACGTTGGCGATAACGCATTTCTGTATCGCTCAGACCCTTGTGCTTCTCGGGCAGCGGACGCAGGGATTTGGTCAGCAGTTCAACCCGCTCCATATCCACATAGAGATCACCCTTACCGGAACGCTGAAGGGTACCTTCAGCACCAATAATGTCGCCCAGGTCCCAGCTCTTGGCTTCTTTCAGGACTTCTTTTGCCAGCACCTTGCGGTTCACGTAAACCTGGATACGACCGGACATATCCTGTATTTCCATGAATGCGCCACGGTTCAACATGATACGGCCAGCAACCTTGACCTTCTTGCCAATTTCCAGCAGTTCTTCCTTGCTGGCATCGGCAAACGCTTTCTGAAGATCCGCAGCCAGCGCATCACGACGGAATTTATTTGGAAAAGCGACTCGCTCCGAACGGATAGCATTCAGTTTTTCACGGCGAAGAGCGACCAGCCGGTTCTCTTCCTGGGCATCTAAAATCTGTTCTTCAGACATATTTTCTCCGGTTCACCCGCTTCAGGGCTGGGAGTGAACAGCTGCCTGTCACTCCTCTGTGTAAACTATTCTCTGCTAACGGCTGACTTTACAGGCCTTTCTTGAGGCTGGCCTCAATAAACTTGTCGAGATCCCCGTCAAGTACCGCCTGGGTATTGCGAGTTTCTACGCTGGTTCTCAGGTCCTTGATCCGGGAATCATCCAGCACGTAAGAACGAATCTGACTGCCCCAGCCAATATCAGACTTGGACTCTTCCAGAGCCTGCGCGTCGGCGCTACGCTTCTGCATCTCCAGCTCATACAGTTTCGCTTTCAGCTGCTGCATGGCCTTATCCTTGTTCTGGTGCTGGGAACGCTGGTTCTGACACTGCACCACAATACCGGAAGGCTCGTGAGTAATACGAACCGCAGAGTCGGTGGTGTTTACGTGCTGACCACCGGCACCACTGGAGCGATAAGTATCGATTCGAAGGTCAGCCGGATTAATCTCGATCTCGACGTTATCGTCTATCTCCGGAGAGACAAAAACTGATGAGAAAGAAGTATGACGGCGATTGCCGGAATCAAATGGAGACTTACGTACCAGACGATGTACGCCTGTTTCTGTTCTCAACCAACCAAAAGCGTATTCACCGGTAAACTGAACCGTAGCCGACTTAATACCCGCCACTTCTCCTGCCGACACTTCAATGATTTCGGTTTTGAAGCCTCGCTGCTCACCCCATCGCAGGTACATCCGCAACAGCATATTGGCCCAGTCCTGGGCCTCGGTGCCACCGGAACCTGACTGAATATCCAGGTAAGCATTGTTAGGATCCATCTCTCCGGAAAACATACGACGGAATTCCAGTTCTTCCAGCTTTTCACTCAGTTGGTCCAGCTCTTCGACAACACCCTCTACGCCATCTTCGTCCTGCTCTTCCACTGACATTTCCAGCAGTTCACTGGCATCTTCCAGACCGGATGTCAGCTGTTCAATGGTAGAAACAATGCCTTCCAGAAGGGAACGTTCTTTACCCAGGGCCTGGGCACGTTCGGGTTCATTCCAGACGTCCGGGTCCTCAAGCTCCCGCTCTACTTCCTGCAGACGCTCACTTTTGTGAGCGTAGTCAAAGATACCCCCTAAGCACGTCATTACGCGCCGTCAGATCTTTAATACGCTCCTTGATAGGATTTACTTCAAGCATGGCTTATCGCTCAGTCTCGTTTGATGAAAAGTTTCGATGAAAATCAGGAAATATCACTTCAGCTGCTTATACTCCTGAATCAGGAATATTTGCTTCAGGCAGTAAGAGAAAGGAATGATTTCCACAATAAAAAACAGCCGGTCATTCTACCTGATCGACCCAAGCGTTGGAATGACAGAAAAATGAAAGCCAATTTTTTTTAGGGCCTGATAAAAATTCCGGGAACATTTTCAACAATAGGCGGTCGAACCCACCACAACAGTAACAAACAACCATGGATGCAACACAAATGATTAAACAGAAACTGACAGCTCTGGCGCTAACCCTTCCCCTGACTGCTCTGTCTCTCGCCGGTTTTGCCAATGAAGAAGAGCCAAAGCCGGATGAGACTGATAAAAGCGAATGGGTCATCAACCTTCAGAGCCTGGTTGCTCAAATCGAAGATTCCACTGAAGAAGAATTCCAGTTCTTCCAGCTTTTCACTCAGTTGGTCCTGCTCTTCGACAACACCCTCTACGCCATCTTCGTCCTGCTCTTCCACTGACATTTCCAGCAGTTCACTGGCATCTTCCAGACCGGATGTCAGCTGTTCAATGGTAGAAACAATGCCTTCCAGAAGGGAACGTTCTTTACCCAGGGCCTGGGCACGTTCGGGTTCATTCCAGACGTCCGGGTCCTCAAGCTCCCGCTCTACTTCCTGCAGACGCTCACTTTTGTGAGCGTAGTCAAAGATACCCCCTAAGCACGTCATTACGCGCCGTCAGATCTTTAATACGCTCCTTGATAGGATTTACTTCAAGCATGGCTTATCGCTCAGTCTCGTTTGATGAAAAGTTTCGATGAAAATCAGGAAATATCACTTCAGCTGCTTATACTCCTGAATCAGGAATATTTGCTTCAGGCAGTAAGAGAAAGGAATGATTTCCACAATAAAAAACAGCCGGTCATTCTACCTGATCGACCCAAGCGTTGGAATGACAGAAAAATGAAAGCCAATTTTTTTTAGGGCCTGATAAAAATTCCGGGAACATTTTCAACAATAGGCGGTCGAACCCACCACAACAGTAACAAACAACCATGGATGCAACACAAATGATTAAACAGAAACTGACAGCTCTGGCGCTAACCCTTCCCCTGACTGCTCTGTCTCTCGCCGGTTTTGCCAATGAAGAAGAGCCAAAGCCGGATGAGACTGATAAAAGCGAATGGGTCATCAACCTTCAGAGCCTGGTTGCTCAAATCGAAGATTCCACTGAAGAAGATGATGACGAGCCTTTTACCGACGAAACTTACTTCCACTTAACTTAAACCGTTCACGTCTGCTGTAGCCTGACAGTACGCAGACACCAGCGACACGGAAGGTCACACGAGAGGATCTCTGACGTTACCCATTCATAAGACTTAAAGAGAATTGGGAAGGCACTCCACTGCCTGAACTCGGGATCCAGGTATCTAATTAAAACAATCAATTATCTATAAAGCCCCTACGCCTTCTGCCATTTAGTTCTTCTAAGTGATTGTTTGGTGGCAGCAGGGGTGGACGTAGAGGCTTTATAAATAGGAAGAACATTTCGCATGACTAACGAATTAACGACTAACGAAACCGACGATACCGCAGTAGCAGCTGCCGCAGGATCTGACCCGGTTTTAAGATACTGCCAACGCTGTGAGAAGCCGACTGAACGATATGCCTGCAATACCCGATGCAAGCTGTGCCACAAAAAGCTATCAAGAGTAAAGAACTATCAGCGTATCAACAATGATGGCACACCATTGTTAGACTGCCTGGACACCGCCGAATTTGAAGGCTACGTCTTTAGAATAATCAACAAGAAGACCGGTCAGTTTTTTGTAGGGTCAGGACTGAATAGATTACCAGGGCAAATCCATATAGTTATCCTGCAAGCCAAGCAAAAGCAGAAGACCACCAGCGCAAGTTACGCAATGGTCCGCCAAACACTTAAGCATGGCGATGAGTCAGACCTGACGATCGAACAAATCGAGACAGAGCCTTTCACTCTCGAAAACAGAGACGAGGTGGCGATTAAGCTGGAGGTTCTGAAAGAGGACTACCTGCTTCATGTGTGCATGGGAGATCCCTTATGCCTGAACAACAAGACAGCTTCGGCCATCTTGGGAGACCCTGCAGACAAGGTTATGCCCGACGCTGATCCTGCCGCCCCTCTGCCTGAACAGCACGTCCCCCCATCGCTATCTGAGGACATGACAGAACCCTATTCACCGCCTGAGGCAAGGAAGAAGCAGAAGAGCCTAACGCTCTATGGCTCTTCTGAAAGGCGGTAGAGAATCCAGAATCATACGACCGTATCTGGCTGTGATCACTCTTCGGTCCAACAAGGTGATCTGGCCGATATCCTGTTCGGTTCTCAATAAACGACCACAGGCCTGTACCAGCTTGATGGCTGCATCCGGAACCGTTATTTCCATAAATGGATTTCGGCCCTGTGCCTCAAGCCATTCTGACAGTGCCGATTCCACAGGATCATCAGGCACCGCAAAAGGAATTTTGGCGATGATAACATGCTCACAATACTCACCTGGCAGGTCGATCCCCTCCGCCAGACTGGCAAGACCAAAGAGTATGCTGTCTTTACCTTCATCAATATTCTTGCGATGCAGTTTCAGCAGTTCTGCCCGCGAATAATCATCCTGTAAAAGAATCTTCCTGCGCCATGCATCATCCAGACCAAAATGCACATCTTTCATCTGCTTACGTGATGAAAAAAGTACCAGAGTACCTTTTTGTGTGGACATCAGGTCAGGCAACCTTTCAACGATTTCTTCCGTATGTTCCTCACTCCGACGAGGATCTGACAACATATCCGGCACCACCAGCTGAGCTGCATGGCTGTGCTGAAAAGGACTGGGAACCACCACACACCGTGACTCGGACGGAATCCCGGAGCGCATACGAAAACGATTGAAATTCCCCAGGGCGGTGAGCGTGGCAGAAGTGACAATGGATGCGTAACCCGGATTCCAGAGCGTCTGCCAGAGCGTTGCCGAAGAAAGAATGGGACTGCTGAAAACCTCCAGTTCCTCACCAAAAGGCCCTTCGCTCCATTTCAGCCAGCGGGCACTGGGTGGCTCACCTTCAGGGTCTTTCATGGTGTAGGTCAACCAGAGTTGAAACTGGTTCTCCAGACGCATTTGCATCGCGCCAATTTCCGGAAACAGTTGCTCTGCCTGCCAACGGTCAATGCCGGGAACCTCTCCATCCATCGCCTCATTCAGTTCTTTGGCGACCTTTTCAATCATCCCACTGCATCGACTGAAGCTGACTTTAAGCACTTCAGCCTGCTGACGGACGGCTTCGGGCACCTTTCCCTGTGGAAAGCGATAAACTGCAACCGTCGTATCGCCCTGAACTCGAGGCTCAAAGGTTGCGATCTCCTGTAACAGCGTCCGGGTATGACCGAGGGCATTGACCAGTTCGTCAAACTCAGGCATGAGTTTTTCAAGCCTTTCACCCAACTCGCCAGGCAGGGCATTCTGGGACAGGGTTTTCTTCAGGTACTGACTGGCCTTCTCCAGCCAGCTGGCCGTTCCTTTTAACCGGGAATGACAGGCGAAGTGATCAATGGCCTTGTCTGGCAGATGATGACCTTCATCAAAGACGTAAACCGTATCTTTAGGGTCAGGCAAAATAGCGCCACCACCCAAAGCCAGGTCAGCCAGTACCAGGTCATGATTGGTAACGACTACGTCGGCCTGCTCAAGATCTGCCCGGGCTTTGAAGAAAGGACACTGATTAAAATAACCGCACCGTCGGCCACTGCATTGGGCATGATCTGTGGTGATCATTCGCCATTGTTGATCTTCCAAAGCATCGGGCCAGCTGTCCCGATCACCTTCCCACTTGGAAGCGGAAAAGTCTTCTAACATATTCTGGTAGAGCTTCAGGGAGGACTCGTCCTGCTTCAGAGTAAAACCGTCCCCGGCAAACATATCCATTAATGAGGCGGTTGACTGCTCTTCCTGCAACAATCGGTCAAGTTTGCTCAAACAAACGTATCGTCCACGTCCTTTGGCCAGGGTAAAAGAGAACTTAAGTCCGGTTTTCAGGATAATATCGGGCAGGTCCTTGCCAATAATCTGCTCCTGAAGCGTCACCGTCGCTGTTGAGATCACCAGCCTTTTGTCAGCAGCCTGGGCCATGACGACAGAAGGCAGAACGTAACCTACCGTTTTACCAGTACCGGTCCCGGCTTCGACCACAATAACAGAGGGATCAGACGTTCTACGCCCTTCAGCATCAGTCTCAACCTCTCCCAGGGAACGGGCAACTTCTGCAATCATCTGTTTCTGGCCGGGCCGCGCCTTCAGCTTTTTGCTGGCCAGAAATGTGCTGTACGCTTTCTGGATCTTCTTTTTCTGTGAATCTTCAAGCACTGTGCTGATCACCCACAGGCACGAAGAGATTCCACAATGCTGAAAGCCAGAATAAAACCACCACTGCTTTGCCAAAGCCCATGTATCTGATCCTCTAAGTAAAATGACATTCTATCTAAAAGCCATCACTCCTGCTCGTAGAATGCTGCAATTATTCTCTGGCCTGAAGGCTGGTTTAGCTTTCGAATTGGCGCCCATCAGGAAACCTTCCTATATTGATTCAGGATTTTAGATGCTGTTGACCCACTTCGCAGGGCAACGGCTCAGACAATCAGGGAAGTGACACCAAAACAACCCCTCAAATACTAAGGTATAAACAACGTGGTTTTACTCAGAAAATCTTCCGACCCAGTCTGTCGGGACAGAGTCGTTCTGGTGTTGGCCCTTTTACTCTGCTCGCTGGCTGTACATGCTCAAAATGACATAGTGTCATGTCCCCACTGCGGCTTTCCTTACTATAAAAAAGAATATGCATCCTGCCCATCCTGCAAACTGCTTGATCCTGGTCGACCAAAGCAGCAAGCTGCACCTTCGACAAGTCAAACATGCAGCTCTACTGACGATCAGGAAGACTTTACATTCCACCCGGCGATCCCCCTTCAACATGACACAGCACCTTCCCAAGCCGTAACAACAGTAAATCCTGATGCACAGATGGATGAATCGCTGAGAAACCTGGAGTTTGCCGTCAATGTTTTTAGCCGTGCAGCCCCCAATATTCCAGAAAATTTTGTCCTATCCCCTGATAGTTTTTTTCAGACACTGGCATTGTCAGTATTAAATGCGGGTGCTGACGGTGCCACCGAGCAATGGCGTCGCATTGGACAGGACACACACGCTTTTGCGCAAAGCTTACTGGCAGCCGGTCAGCTTGAGCCTCAGGCAATTTACAAAGAGAGACTTAAGCAAATACACGACGATCTTCGTGATAACGTCAACTTGATGAAACTCACACCCATGCATAGCCTGGCCCGGGAGCTCAACGGACTCTTTTGCCAATTAACCCATGGTATGGTGCAACGTTTTTGCAATCCCATCGCTTATCCCTTGTCAAGATGCGTAGAACTCATAGCTTCTATTTACTTCACAGATCTTCTGGAAAGATCTCGCGGGACCGAACATGAAGCTTTATTTACCTTGCCCGATGGCCAGGCAGCCCTTGTAAACAGAATTATGGATGGAAAAATTAATCCTTCACAATACACTCATCACAATGA
Source organism: Endozoicomonas sp. 4G (assembly GCF_023822025.1). NCBI lineage: Bacteria > Pseudomonadati > Pseudomonadota > Gammaproteobacteria > Oceanospirillales > Endozoicomonadaceae > Endozoicomonas > Endozoicomonas sp. 4G. The sequence continues at coordinate 2,963,735 of NZ_CP082909.1, forward strand.
TTGGGAAGCATTTGCCTTTCCCTACCTCAAAAATGATGAAGTCATTCTGATTTTCCCCCCGGCAGGAGTATTGCTTCATACATTAAGGCTAGAAACAATAAGGACATTATTATCATCATTAAACGCCAGAGAATCCTTTCCATCCAGCTCAACCGTGACTTCTGAACTTCCACTCCCTGACATTGATACAAACATTGACTTGAGCGAAGCTTTAAGTGGGTCAGCTTCAGGATTAGCTGCGGTTGTTACCAGCGGACTGAGTTCAGGCACTATGTCAGCTGTACCTGCTCTTATGAGTGCGCTTAGCAAACAAGCTGCCCCGAGCGCAGCTTCAACAGGCGCTGGCTCTAAGAGAACACATGAGGGAGATACAATACCATCAATGCGATTTGATCGACCCTCTATTTATATGTTGCGTAATAACATAACAGAAAGAATCTTCTATATCGGACAGATACTTACCCCCCTGAGATAGCCGTTCGGAATTGAGTACCGCCCAGTGCACCATTTCGATAAAATTGAAACCGTACTAGTCGAGACAACGATCTTGAAAAACACCTTGAGCACTCATCAAAAAACTGTCCTATATTGACCTCGGACTTCACGTTCGGTTGACCATCCCCACAGGTCAACGATTCAGTAGGCAAGGAAGCTATTCCAAGAACAATCCTTAAATCAAGACAATAAGGTACAGATGTGATTTTACCTGGTAAATCTTCCGATTCAGTCTGCCGGTACAAGAGCGCCCTGATGTTAGTCTCTCTGTTCTGTTTCCTGCTGCAACCCTCACAACTTCTGGCTGTGATTTGTGACCGATGCGGCCTGGATTACGATGATGGCACCTTTTTATCCTGCCCATCACCGTCGTGTAAAACAGAGGCTGAGGATAATCCCCATCAAAGTGAAACAGCACCTTCTCCAGCGATTCCCGCACTTAATACGACAATGTAAGTATTTTATTCAAATTCGTGCTCAGGAGTTAGCGGCCAGCAAAAACCCTGCACCCCAGGTACATTAACAAGTACTATTGTCCCCTGAAAACCTTGGCTACATTACTTTTCTATGAAGTGTTAATTTGAACCCTACCAGGCTTTATGCCATATATGAGCGCATCGAACAATTCATCCCAACCTTCGAGCATCCAGGACAGGAATACCCGTGTAATCACCTTCCATAGGTACGTTCGGACGCCCCTCGCTCGCTCCTTCAGCGCCTTTTTGAATTCCGGGCTGGCCATTTCCTGGATTTGATCAACCATGAAGGCCAGGAACGTCAGGTAAGCCAGGTTGGTTGCCAGGTGCTGCTTCCCGTGACCATAGTTGTGTTCAAGGCTGTAGCCTTGGTTTTTCAGGGTGTTAAACGTTTGGTTCTCGATGTGCCAGCGGCAACGACCTCCTCTCATGACAGCTTCAACGGTATCTTTGGTTAACTCAATATCTGTGACCCAGCACCAGGTGTGGCGTTTGCCTTCACTGTCTGTCTCCACGTAATCAAGGACATTGACATTTTGGGTCAACTTGGAGGCATTCAGCGGTACATCATTAGCGAAACGAAACCAGTGCCTGGTTCCTTGCTCTTCATCAATGATTTTATGATAACTGAGCTGTTCCTGGTCACACAGCGCATCCATCGCCTCGATAAGGGATTTGTGGTTGCCATCTTTAGCCACAATGATGAAGTGCCAGCCATAGCTCTTGATCAACTCAATAGTAGGATTGTCAGCAAAAAGCCCATCCAGGAGTATGACCAGTTTTAAATGAGGGTGCTCTCTCTTGACGTGCGCCAGGTAGCGCTTGATGGCATTCTGTTCGCAGTCATTCTTGTTGTCGCCGTCCTGTTGAACAATCGCCTCTGGGGCAAAGGGCATGACGACTTTTTGATCCGGGTGAACAATACAGCCGCCCAATAAGTTGTGGTAGTAAGCTTCATTGGGTTTCCCCTTGTTTTTTACACAACACTCTTGGCATCGGCATTTACCTGAGTAGAAGAGGCCGGTGCCATCAACCGGCATCAGGTACCAGTCTTTCAAGTCACCACACTGGTACTCGAAGGCTTTAAGAAGCTTGTTACGCTGAATCAGGGAGAATAACTTCTTGAAGGGCTTGCGAAACTGTGCAGGCTCAATGGGATCAAGCACTTCTCTCATGCGTGTATCACAGGGTACTTTCTGATCTTGGACGTGATACATAGTCGCCAGGTTATGAAGAATAACCGGGTCGGCACGGTCAGAGTCAAAGGTCAGAAGGGAATCGTACTTCTGATGCATCATGGCAAAAGCGGATTTTGCAAAGTTGGGAAAGGGAATCCCATTAGGGCAATGGTTAGGCCGGTGATCTGGAATCTCATCAAGGCACTTGCAAACCTGATCGATTAGGTTTGCTGCGTTAAGGTGTTTGCTGACTTTGGGCATGGCTGTGATCACAAAAGTACGACAGTGTTTTCATGCCTTCAATATAGAGCTAAAAAGTCTGCGAAGTGTTTTTTTTTGAGTGCGCTGGAGGCTATGCGGCTCAAAGGCTTAAAAAAACAGCGGGAATTGCTGCACCTTCTCAATCCGCTACACCTGTAAGTCCTGGTGCACAGGCAGATGAATCGCAGGAAAACCTGGAGTATGCCGTGAATGTATTTGCCCAGGCAGCAACTAATATCCCTGAAAATTTTGTCATGCCCCCTGATGCACTTTTTCAGACAGTGGCACTGTTGCTGTTACATGTGGGCGCTGACGGTGCGAACGAGCAATTGAGTCAAATTTATCTGGGAGAGGATTGTTCTGAGCAATCCGGTGCAACAGCGTCAGGTGCAACAGCGTCAGGTGCAACAGCGTCAGGTGCAGCAGCCCGTGGACGGCGCACATACTCTGCTACGTATGACGTGTTCGCAGCCAGGCCACTTGAGCCTCTGGCAGTTTATAAACAGAGAGTGTTACAAATAATCGACGATATTCGTAGCAATGGCGACTACACCTATGCTGAAGGTCCAAAAAGGTTGGCTCAGGAGTTCAACAAACAATTTTTCCAGTTAACTCGTGGCATGATTCGAGATTATTGCAACCGAAACCCTCACCACTTAGATGCATCCGTAGAGCTCTTGAGTAGTTTTTACTTAATAGGGCTGTGGAGGAAGTCTGTTGAGACCCACAGGGCCCACGGTGCAAATATATTTTGCTTACCCAGAGATCAAGCAGACGCTGTACAAAGAATCATGTTCAAAAAAACTAATCAGTCTCAATACGCTCATCTCAATGACTGGCAAGCGTTTACTTTTCCCTACCAGGAAGATCATGAAATAATTTTGGTACAACCTCCTGAAGGAATACCACCTTATGCATTAAGGACAGAAATATTAAGGGTATTATTATCATCATTAGACGCCGAAGAATCTTTTCCATCCAGCTCAACCGTAACTTCTGAACTTCCATTCCCTGATGTTGATATAAACACTGACCAGAACGAAGCGTTAAGTCGATCAGGTTCAGGCTTACTTGCTGCGGTTACCAGCGACCTGAGTTCAGGTGCTATGCCAGCAGTACCTGTTCGTATGAGTATGTTCAGCAAACAAGCAGCCCCGAGCGCAGCTTCAACACGCGCTGGCTCCAAGAGAACACATGAGGGAAATACAATACCATCAATTCGCTTTGATCGACCCGTGATTTATATATTGCGTCATAAAATAAAAAATAGAATCATCTATATTGGGCAGATACTTTTCCCCGGAGATGACTCTTCGGAATCGAGTACCGACTAGCCGGGACAACTATCTTGGAAAACACCGTGGGCACTCATCAGAAAACTGTCCTATATTGACTCCGAACTTCACGTTCGGTTGATCATCCCCACAGGTCAACGATTCGGTAGACAAGGAAGCTATTCCAAAAACAACCCTTAAATCAAGAAAATAAGGTACAGATGTGGTTTTACCTGATAAATTTTCCGATTCAGTCTGCTGGTACAAGAGCGCCCTGGTGTTAGTCTCTCTGCTCTGTTTGCTGTTGCAACCCTCACAACTTCTGGCTGTAACTTGTGATAAATGCGGCCTTTTTTACGATGAAAACGACTACACATCCTGCCCATGGCAGAACTGTTATTTAGCAGAAGAGTATCGCGTCTCCCTACCTGTAACCTGTGGCGAATGCGGCCTTGCTTACGATCGGGAAGACTTTGCATCCTGTCCAGCACCGTCGTGTAGTCAGGATGATGAGGATGAGCTCTCGCAACATGGCTCATCACCTTCTCAGGCGTCACCAACAGCAAACCATGACTCAAACTCTAATGCAGAGTCGGATGAATCATCGATTAATCTGGAGTTTGCCATAAATGTATTTAGCCATGCAGCACCCAGAATTCCTGAAAATTTTGTTTTTTCTCCTGATAGCCTTTTTCAGACACTGGCACTGATATTGTTAAATTCGGGTACTGAGGGTGTGACAGAGCAACTGAGTCAAATTTCTTCGGAAGAAGATTATTCTCAGCCACCCGGTGCCACAGCATCAAACGCAACCATCTTTGGACAAGACATAAGCCGCATTGCCAATGGCTTGCTCACAGCCAGTCAAATTGAACCTCTGGGAATTTACAAAGAGAGACTTAAACAAATAAACGACAATATTCGTAGTAATGCCAAACCCACCAACGCCAGGCCTATAAAAAACTTAGCCCATATGCTCAACGGACTATTTTGTCAATTAACCACTACTTTCGTTGAAAGTTATTGCAACTCTGATGACTGGCCCTCATATTTACGCCTGGATCTCATAGCTTCTTTTTACTTCATAGGGCTATGGGAAAAATCTTTTAACACCCAGAATGCCATTTTGTTTACCTTACCCATTCAACAGGCGGCTGCTTTAGACGAAATCATGAAAGGAACCATTAATCCTTCCCAACATGCTCATTACAATGATTGGGAGGCAGTTACCTTTCCCTATGAGGCCGATGAAGAAATAGTTTTGATTTTACCTCCGGCAGGGGTAGAGCCTTCTGAGATAAGTTCAGAAATAATAACGGCATTATTTTCATCACTAGACTCCGAAGAATCCTTTTCACCCAGTTCAACGATGACTGATGAACTGCCATTCTCTAACATCGATACCAGCACTGACTTTAGCGAAACCTTAAGTCGGCCAGCTTCAGGATTAGCTGCTGTTTTTATGAGCGAACTAAGTTCAGAAGTTATGCTACCTATACCTGCTCCTATGAACCTGTTTAGTAAACAGGAAACCCCGAGGGCAGCTTTAACAAAAGCGGGATCCAAGAGAACACATAAGGGAGATATAATAAAACCAATCCCACTTAATCGACCGCTTATTTATGTATTGCGTAATCAGATAACAAATAGAATCTTCTTCATTGGACAGATACTTCATCCCTGGGGCTCAGTAGACAGGTAGGTTATTCCAGGAAAACCTCTTAAATTAAGACAATAAGGTGCAGTTGTGGTTTTACTCAGTAGATCTTCCGATTCAGCCTGCCAGTACAAGGTCGTTCTGATGCTTGTCTCTCTACTCTGCTTCCTGCTGTTACCTTCACAACTGCTGGCTGTGAAGTGTAAGAAATGCGGCCTTACTTGCTCCCAGGCAGCCCCCACTGTAAATCCTGATGCACAGAGCAATGAATCGCTGAGAAACCTGGAGTTTGCCATCAATGTATTTGCCTTTGCCGCACGCAGTATTTCTGACTCTGACAATTTTGTCATCTCACCTGATAGCCTTTTTCAGACCGTATCACTGTTACTGATACATGCCGGCCCTGATGGTGCCGCCGAGCAATTGCGTCAAATTTATGGGGAAGGGGAACATGCTGAGCCAACCGATGCAGCAGCATCAGGCACAACCGCCTGTGGGCAGTGCCAACACCCTGTTGCGAATGGCATGCTGGCAGCCAATCCACTTGATCCGGTGATGATTTACAGGGATAGACTTATGCAAACAGACGACGATACCTCTGGTAACGTCAACTTCATTAACCGTGGACCTTTACCCACCTTAGCCCAACAGCTCAACAGTCTGTTTTGCCAATTAACTAATGGTATGGTTCAACATTATTGCAACCCCAACAACTGGCCCACATCGACATCCATACAATTCCTAATCTCTAACTACTTTATAGGGCTCCGGGAAAAGTCTTTAAGGACCGAAAGTGCCGCTTTATTTATGCTACCTCCTGATCAAGCCGTCGCTTTGAATCGAATTATAGATGGAGAAGTCCAACCCTCCCAACACGCTCAACACAGTAGTTGGGAAGCCTTTAGCTTTCCCTTCAGGAATAATCATGAAATGATTTTGATTTTACCCCCGGAAGGGTTATCGCTTTATTTGGTGGGAGTGGAAATAATAATGGCACTGATTTCATCATTAGACTCCGAAGAGTCCTTTTCATACCCTTCAACGATCACTCCCGGACTTCTACCCCTCAACATTGATACAAATCTTCCACCCCTCAACATTGATACAAATACTGACTTGAGCGAAACGTTAAGTCGACCGGGTTCAGGTTTACTTTCCGTTGTTACCAGCGATCTGAGTTCAGGTGCTATGCCAGCCGCACCGACTCTTATGAATGTGATAAGTGAACAAATAGCCTCGAGCGCACCTTTAAGACTCACTGGCTCTAAGAGAACACATGAGGAAGATATCATACCATCAATCCGATTTGATCGACCCTTGATTTATATATTGCGAGATAAAATAACAAGAAGAATCAAGTTTATTGGCAGATACTACATGCCCCGAACTTAAAGAGATTTAAGCAGGTTTAGTTTTTTTTGGGCACTAATCAGGAAACTGACCTATATTAAATCCCGGAATTCATATTCGGCTGACCGTTCGGCAAGGGAGCGACTCAGTAAACAGGGAGGTTATTCATAGATAAACCCTAAAATTCAGAAAAGGTACAAACGTGTTTTTACCGAGTAAATCTTACGATTCAGTCTGCCATCACAGATCCGTTTTGGCATTCGTCTCTTTGATCTTTTGCCTGTTGCTACCCTCAGAGCTTTTGGCTGCACAATGTCCAAAATGCCGCGTGGATTACAGTGATCATTTCCATAATGACGTTTCCAAACCCTGCGTGAATTGTCAAATAAAAGGAATAGAACCTAAAAAAGAAAAACCTAAAAAAGAAAAACCTAAAAAAGAAAAACTTAAAAAAGATTGGGAGAAGCCTTGTAGCAAATGCGGCATTAAGTACGATCATAATCACTTTGGATCTTGCCCGATCTCGAGCTGTGGTGAAGAAAATCCTTCTTATGAATCTTCTTATGAATCTTCTGATGATGCTTCTGATGATTCTTCTGATGATGATTTTGAATATGCTAGAAGGCCTTCCCAAGCAGCAACAACCAATCCTTATTCAAGCCTTGGTGCACAGGCGGTCGAACCCCAGGGAACTCTGGCGCTTGCCGTCAATATCTTTAGCCAGGCAGCACAACAAATTTCTGGAAATTTTGTGATATCCCCCGATGGCCTTTTTCAGACACTGGCACTGCTACTCTTGGGGGCTGATGGTGATACCGAGCAAATGCTTCAAAACTGTCTGGGAGAAGATTATTCTGAGCCAGACGGCGCAACGGCATCAGGCGCAACAGCATCAGGTACAACAGCATCAGGTACAACAACCTGTGCACAGGACGAATACTGTGTTGCGAATTGCTTGCTCGTATCCAGTAACATTCAGCTTCAGGAAACCTATCAAGAGAGGCTTAAACAGATAAATGCCGATACTCTTAGTGTTAACTTCTCCAGTCACATATCGTTACAAATCGTCGCCCAGGCGCTCAACAAGCAGTTTTGTGAATTAACTCATGGTATGGTTGAACAATTTTGCAATGCCAGCGACTGGCAGTCCGATACAACCCTGGCACTCATAAGCTCTGTTTACTTCAAGGGGTTGTGGGAAAAGTCCTTGAAGAAACGACCCGAAGGATATGTCTTTTTTTTACCTGATGGTGAAATAGTCAATTTAGAAAGATTTATGGATGGAGAAATTACTTCTTCCCAATACGCTGATTACAATAATTGGCAAGCAGTAACCCTTCCCTATCAGGGAGATCACGAAATGGTTCTGATTTTGCCTCCTGATGGGACAATGCCCCATGAGGTAACGCCAGAAATAATAGCGGTATTATTTTCAGTATTAGACTCCCAGGAATCATGCGCATCAGATTCAAAGGCGGATGTTGGACTTCCACCCTTTAAAGTTTGTTCCCGTACTGATCTGGCTAAAATTTTAAGTGCAACAAATTCGCGTTTAAGTTCTCTTTTTACAACACCGCTCAGTTTAGGCGCTATGTTAACTGACCCTGTATCTTTTAATACAAATATAAATAAACTTGATCAAAACTGTGTCATCGAGGTTGATGAAGAAGGGACCCGAGCTGCAGCCGTCACACACATGACTGGTCTGAGATGTGCGAGTAAGAGAAAATCCATCCAATTCAGACGACCATTTCTTTATATATTGCGTGAAAGAGGAACCGGAAGAATCAAGTTCATAGGGCAAATACTTGATCCCCGAGATTTGGGAGCAGGCACTTCAGGGTCGTGAACCCACTCATGATAACGGGGGGGGGGAGACTGACTCCCTCTCCCTCTCGTCGCAAGCGGCAGTAAATAGAATTTTAAGAGATTTAAGCGGATTCAGATTTTTTTTGGGTACTGACCAGAAAACTTACCTATATTAGATTCCGGGATTTTTATCCAGCTGACCGTACCGCGGGGTAACGGCTCAGTAAGCAGGGAGGTTTTTCATTGGTTAAACTCTAAAGTCGAGAAAAAGGTACACACGTGTTTTTACTCAGTAAGTCTTACGATTCAGTCTGCCATCACAGATCCGTTTTGGCATTCGTCTCTTTGATCTTTTTCCTGTTGCTACCCTCAGAGCTTCTGGCTGCACGATGTCCAAAATGCCGCGTGGATTACAGTGATCGTTTACATAATGACGCATCCAAACCCTGCGTGAATTGTCAAAATAAAGAAAAACTTGAAGAAGATTGGGATGAGCCTTGTAGCAAATGCGGCTTTATTTACGACCATAATACCTTTTCATCCTGCCCGATGAGCTCCTGTTATGTAAAAAAATCTTCTGATGATTCTTCTGATGATTTTTTTGATGAAGATTTTCAATATACTACAAGACCTTCCCAAGCAGCAGCAACAGCCAATCCTTATTCAAGCCCTGGTGCACAGGCGGTCGAACCCCAGGGAACTCTGACGCTTGCCGTCAATATCTTTAGCCAGGCAGCACAACAAATTTCTGGAAATTTTGTGATATCCCCCGATGGCCTTTTTCAGACACTGGCACTGCTACTCTTGGGGGCTGATGGTGATACCGAGCAAATGCTTCAAAACTGTCTGGGAGAAGATTATTCTGAGCCAGACGGCGCAACGGCATCAGGCGCAACAGCATCAGGTACAACAACCTGTGCACAGGACGAATACTGTGTTGCGAATTGCTTGCTCGTATCCAGTAACATTCAGCTTCAGGAAACCTATCAAGAGAGGCTTAAACAGATAAATGCCGATACTCTTAGTGTTAACTTCTCCAGTCACATATCGTTACAAATCGTCGCCCAGGCGCTCAACAAGCAGTTTTGTAAATTAACCCATGGTATGGTTGAACAATTTTGCAATGCCAGCGACTGGCAGTCCGATACAACCCTGGCACTCATAAGTTCTGTTTACTTCAAGGGGTTGTGGAAAGAGCGTTTGAAGGCCCGAGACAAAGGTATCTTTTTTTTGCCCGGTGGTGAAAGAGTCGTTTTAGAAAAATTTATGCATGGAGAAATTACTTCTTCCCAATACGCTGATTACAATAATTGGCAAGCAGTAACCCTTCCCTATCAAGGAGATCACGAAATGGTTCTGATTTTGCCTCCTGATGGAACAATGCCCCATAAGATAACGCCAGAAATAATAGCGGTATTATTTTCAGTATTAGACTCTCTTGAATCATCTTCATCAGATTCAAGGGCGGATGTTGGACTTCCACCCTTTAAAGTTTGTTCCCGTACTGATCTGGCTAAAACTTTAAGTGCAACAAATTCGCGTTTAAGTTCTCTTTTTACAACACCGCTCAGTTTAGGCGCTATGTTAACTGACCCTGTATCTTTTAATACAAATATAAATAAACTTGATCAAAATTGTGCCATCGAGGTTGATGAAGAAGGGACCCGAGCTGCAGCCGTCACACACATGACTGCTCTGAGAGCATTTTCGGAGGAGAGAAAATCTATCCAATTCATACGACCATTTCTTTATATATTGCGTGAAAGAGGAACCGGAAGAATCAAGTTCATAGGGCAAATACTTGATCCCCGGGATTTAGGAGCAGGCACTTCAGGATCGTGAACCCACTCACGATAACGGGAGGGGGAGGCTGACTCCCTCTCCCTCTCGTCGCAAACGGCAGTAAATAGAGTTTTAAGAGATTTAAGCGGATTCAAATTTTTTTGGGTACTGACCAGAAAACTTACCTATATTAGATTCCGGGATTTTTATCCAGCTGGCCGTACCGCAGGGTAATGGCTCAGTGTGCAGGGAGGTTATTCATTGGTTAAACTCTAAAATTCCGAAAAAGGTACACCCGTGTTTTTACTCAGTAAATCTTACCATTCAGCCTGCCATCACAGACCCGTCCTGACATTAGTCTCCCTGCTCTTTTTCCTGCTACTACCCTCAGAACTTCTGGCTGCACGATGTCCAAAATGCGGCAAGAATTACGCTGATAGTTTCTATTATTACCAATACAAACCCTGCCCTCTATGTCGAATAGAAGCTGATGATTCTCTGGATGATTCTTCTGATGATGATTCTTTGGATGCTTCTTTAGATGGTTATGCTGCTGACTCTTCTGGTGAATCTTCTGATTTCTCTTCTGGTGACTCTACTGATTCTTCTGATGACGCTTCTGATGAGGACCTTCAAAATACCGCAAGGCCTTCCCAAGCGTCGGCAACAGCCAATCCTGATTCAAGCGCTGGTGCACAGGTGGACGAATCCCAGGGAACTCTGGCACTTGCCGTCAATATCTTTAGCCAGGCAGCACGGCGCATTCCTAAAAATTTTTTGATGTCTCCTGATGGCCTTTTTCAGACATTGGCGCTGTTACTCATGGGGGCTGATGGTGCAACCAAGGCATTGCTTGAAAGCTGCCTGGGAGAAGATTACTCTGAGCCAGACGGTGCAAAAGCGTCAGACGCAACAGTATCAGGAGCAACAGCCTGTGCACAGGACGAATACTGTATTGCCAATTGCTTGCTCGCATCCCGTCAAGTTGAACTTCAGGAAACCTATAAAGACCTATTTAAACAGGCAAATGACAATATCAGGGATAACATCAACTTCGCCAATCAGGCGTCGTTACAAATCCTCGCCGCGGATCTCAACAGACGGTTTTGTGAATTAACCCATGGCATGGTTAAAAAATTTTGCAATGCCCGCGACTGGCAGCCCAATACCATCATAGCGCTCATCAATTCTGTTTACTTCAAGGGGTTGTGGGAACGCGCTTTTGAGGCCCGGGCTGGAGGAGGTGTTTTTACTTTGTCCGATGGTGAAATAGTCCATATAGACAGATATATGAAGGGAAAAATTAAATCTTCCCAATACGCTCATTACAATCATTGGCAAGCAGTCACCGTTCCTTACCAGGGAGATCACGAAATGGTTCTGGTTTTGCCTCCTGAAGGAACAATGCCCCACGAGGTATCGCCAGAAATAATAACGGCATTATTTTCATTATTAGCCCCCCGGGAATTAGACTCATCAGATACGATATCGCTTGGACTTCCACCCTTTAAAGTTTATTCGGCCACTGATCTGGCTAACATTTTAAGTACATCAAATTTACCTTTAAATGCTCTTTTTACAACACCGCTCAGTTTAGGATCTATGTTAACTGACCCTGTACCTGTTGATATAAATATACTTAATCAACATTGTGCTATGGAGGTTGATGAAAAAGGAACCCAGGCAGCAGCCGTAACACAGATATCTTGTTCCAGATCAATGGAAAGGGCGGGAAGATCCATCCAGTTTACACGACCATTTGTTTATATATTGCGTAATACAAAAACAGGAAGAATCACCTTCATCGGGCAGATACTTGATCCTCGAAACCTGGGAGCAGGCACTTCAGGGTCGTAACCTCGTTAGTCGTAGTCTTCGATCATCTCTTTGGTCAGCCCGGGAACTCCCTCCGTCACCGTGCTGACCTGCAAGGTTGGCAGATGCAAACCGAAATCGCACTGAGAAAAACCAAAAAAAACCTTTAAAAACACGGTACTAATCGAATAGTATTACGCCCGAATACATAAGAACCTAAAGATATAACAATAACTACAAGCCTGGATTGCCTCCCCGATTACGGCGGTGGCAGTCCCTTACCTCAAGGAGCACAAAGCATGTCTGTTCTGAAAAAAATGGGTATGATCACCTTAGGCGCGGGTCTGGCTGCGGTCACTTCTTCCGCTTCTGCCGCCACCCCTGAACAGCAGTTCGTAACCATCGGCACTGGTGGTGTAACCGGTGTCTACTACCCTACGGGTGGCGCTATCTGCCGCCTGGTTAACAAAGATCGTAAAGACCATGGTATCCGCTGCTCCGTAGAAAGCACCGGTGGCTCTGTATACAACCTGAACACCATCCGCTCCGGCGAACTGGACATGGGTATCGTTCAGTCTGACTGGCAGTACCACGCTTACGAAGGTTCCAGTGCTGAGTTCAAGGATCGGGGGGCTGATAAAAAACTGCGTGCCGTTTTCTCTGTTCACCCTGAAGCGTTCACCGTTGTTGCCCGTAAAGATGCCAACATCGTTAACTTTGAAGACCTGAAGGGCAAGCGTGTCAACATCGGCAACCCTGGCTCCGGCGCGCGTGGCACTATGGAGCAGCTGATGGACGTTTACGGCTGGAGCAAGGCCACCTTCTCCCTGACTTCCGAGCTGAAATCTTCCGAGCAGGCCAAAGCCCTGTGCGACAACAAGGTTGATGCGTTTGTCTTCACCGTCGGTCACCCAAGTGGCACCCTGAAAGAAGCCACCTCTTCCTGTGACACCGTTCTGGTTAACGTAACCGGACCGGAAGTTGAGAAGCTGATTGCAGATAATCCTTACTATCGCTCTGCCACTATTCCCGGCGGCATGTACCAGGGTAACAACAAAGACACTACAACCTTCGGTGTCGCAGCGACTTTCGTATCTTCTTCTGATATCAATGACGAAGCGATTTATAACATCACCAAGTCCGTGTTTGAAAACCTGGAAACCTTCAAGAAACTGCACCCCGCCTTCGCCAACCTGAAGAAAGAAGAGATGATAAGCGACGGCCTGTCCGCTCCTCTGCACAGTGGCGCCAAAAAGTACTACGAAGAAGCGGGCCTGCTGAGCAGCAAATAAGCCGTTCACGTCAATGACTGCGATCAGTTTTTCTGATCAACACTCAGTCTGCGCCAGACAGGATAGTTTAATGCTGTCCTGTCCTGTTTTTCCCAGATCAATGTTTTTGTTTGTGCACAGCATTTGTGCGACAAGGTCGTTTTATCCGCACAGGACGTGTCATTTGCCAGGAAGTATTTTTTATGGAAGCCGTAGTAACCTCTCAGGAAAAAGAGGCACAGGCTCTGGTCCAGCAATCTGACCAGGGAGCCAGATCCCCTGCAGGACTGGCAGGCCGTCTCGTTATTGCCATTACACTCTGCTGGTCTCTGTTCCAGCTCTGGTACGCTTCACCACTGCCGTTTATTTTCAAAACAGGTATTTTCAACGACACTCAGGCACGGGCCATTCATCTCGCCTTTGCCCTGCTGTTAACGTTTCTGGCTTTTCCTGCCAGAAAGCTGTCTCCAAGAGACCGGATTCCCGCCCTGGACTGGATTCTGGCGATAGCCGCCAGCCTCAGTGCCGCCTACCTTTATCTTTTCAGTACTGAGCTGGCAAGACGCGCCGGCGCTCCCACCACCATGGATCTGATCACCGCCGCTACCGGCATGATCCTGTTACTGGAAGCCACCCGTCGTGCACTGGGCCCACCCTTGATGGTTGTGGCCATTGTCTTCCTGACCTACACCTTTGCTGGTCCTTACATGCCCGATGTTATCGCTCATAAAGGTGCCAGCCTGAACAAAGCATTGTCCCACTTCTGGATTACCACAGAAGGGGTATTCGGTGTGGCCATTGGCGTTTCTACCAACTTTGTATTCCTGTTCGTATTGTTCGGCGCCATGCTGGAGCGAGCCGGTGCAGGTAACTACTTTATACAGGTCGCTTTCTCACTGCTTGGTCATTTGAAAGGTGGGCCCGCCAAAGCTGCTGTGGTTTCTTCAGGACTCAGTGGCGTCGTTTCTGGCTCTTCCATTGCCAACGTTGTCACGACCGGCACCTTTACCATTCCATTGATGAAACGTGTTGGCTTTCCAGCCCATAAAGCAGGTGCCATTGAAGTGGCCGCTTCCACCAATGGCCAGCTGACACCGCCTATCATGGGTGCTGCGGCATTCCTGATGGTGGAATATGTAGGCATTTCTTACCTGGAAGTAATCCGTGCGGCACTACTGCCAGCACTGATTTCCTATATTGCCCTGTTCTACATTGTGCACCTCGAAGCAGTCAAAGCAGGCATGGAAGGCCTGCCAAGAAGACGAACCAGAACCGCTGCCCGGGCATTAATGTCTTTTACCGGCACCTTTGCCGGACTCTGCACCCTGGGAGCCGCAGTCTATTACGGTATAGGTTGGACCCGGCAATATATGGGCGACTTTGCGCCAGTCATTATCACAGGCGCTCTGCTGGTCAGCTATTTTCTGCTGGTCAAGCTGGCATCAAGGCAACCTGACCTGCCTGAAGACTCAGAAGCGACCCTGACTCAAACACCTGAACCTGCCCCAACCCTGAAACGCGGTCTTTACTTCCTGCTGCCTCTGGTTGTTCTGCTCTGGTGCCTGACGGTTGAACGCTTTTCGCCCGGTCTGTCAGCCTTCTACTCAACGGTAGTGATGATTGTTATCACTCTGACGCATAAAAGCATGATCCAGTGGTTCAGGAAACACGACATCGATAAAGGTGAAGGCTTCCGTGATTTGCTGGACGGTCTTTCCTCCGGAGCCAGAAACATGATCGGTATCGGCGTGGCCACAGCGACAGCGGGAATTGTGGTAGGGGCTGTAACCCTGACGGGGATTGGCCTGGTGATGACCGAATTTGTTGAGTGGGTATCTGGCGGCAATATCATCATCATGCTGATTTTTACCGCCATTATCTGCCTGATTCTGGGTATGGGCCTGCCTACCACAGCCAACTATATTGTCGTCTCCACACTGATGGCTCCGGTTATCGTGACCCTGGGTGCACAGTCTGGCCTGATCGTTCCGCTGATCGCCGTTCATCTTTTCGTGTTCTATTTCGGCATATTGGCAGACGACACTCCCCCGGTAGGCCTGGCTGCCTTTGCGGCTTCAGCCATTGCCCAGTCTGACCCGATCAAAACCGGTATTCAGGGCTTCACCTACGACATCCGTACAGCGGTTCTGCCGTTTATGTTTATCTTTAATACTGAGCTGCTACTGATTGGCGTAGAAAGTCCACTGCAACTGGCCATGATCGTTGTCAGTGCGGTTATTGCCATGCTGGTGTTTGCCACAGCGACTCAGGGATACTGGCTGACCAAAACCCGCTGGTATGAAACAGCAGCCCTGTTGCTGATCGCATTTACGCTGTTCCGCCCGGGTTTCTTCTGGGATCGCATCTTCCCGGCTTACGAAACCTTTAAAGGCACCGAGATTGTCCAGGGTATAGAAACACTGCCTGAAGACAGCGAAGCGCGTATTTGGGTTTCCGGTGAAAATCTGGACGGCAAAATCATCAGCAAACTGGCCATCCTGCCTGCAGGCAGCCTGAACGAAGGCACGGAAAGACTTAGAGAAATGGGTCTTGAAGTGATCGAGAACGAAAACAGACTGATCGTAGACATGGTAGGCTTTGACAGCCCTGCTGAAAAAGCCGGTATCGACTTTGACTGGCAGCTTGATAAGCTGGAAGCACCTGCGGATCGCCTGCCCAGGGAGATCATCTGGATTCCTGCCCTGCTGCTGCTGGGAGTCATCTTTCTGGGACAGAGAAAGCGCCGTAACCAACAGGTTTCTTAAGCGTTTCTCTCATTCGGGTAGAGCCGATCTCTACCCGAATGCTCCCTGAGCTGAGAGGCCAGGTTAAACGTTTGAAGATAGTTTTTTAATACAATTCGCGCCCTTATTTGACACATTATTCACCGTTCTACCCACTTTATAGAAAGACAGGTCACTATCCATCTCAGCCGGGTTGTTGAAACTCCCAAGAATCGTTTTATAGCCCTCCCCCAGCCAATCGTTAGCCTGACTCTGTTGCAGCAAAACGGGCATTCTTTCAGTCAACGGTGTTATATCACGGGTAGCAGGACGGGTGAGAATAGCACAGGACTCGAAACTCAACTGGTCATCCACAGGATAGCTTTCCCAAAGACCGGCAAACAGACACAAGCCGCCTGACTTTCGTCGTATATACCAGGGCTGACTTTGATCCCGTAGTTTCTGCCAGTCGAACCAGCCATCGGCCAAAACCAGACAACGCCGTTTTTTCAGAGCATTGCGAAACATCGGCTTATCGGCAGCGGTTTCGATTCTGGCATTAATCTGGGCTCTGGAAAAATCTTGCAACCAGTGAGGAACCAGCCCCCACTTAACCCGGGCAGTAGCTGGCTGACCTGGCTCATTATGCCTGACGATCAGCACCTGCTCGCCAGGCGCAACATTGTAGGAAGGGATGTTAGCTTGTGGCTGAGGGATACCCAGCCAGCCCAGGCTGATCTGATTAGCCATCAACGTATAACGACCACACATAATCAGTCTTCCTGAATCCGGGCAGATTCTTCCAGAATGGGAGACGCTTTGAGGTAATCTTCAATCATCTCTTTAGCCAGACCGGCATCGTAATCTTCAACATAAAGTGCCAGCAGACCGCTGGCGGGAAGTTCACCAACAGCACCTGCCAGATAGCTGCCCCCCAGATGGCAGGCAATGCCATGGCTTTCCAGAACATCCTTCAGGCATTGAGCCTCGAGGAGATTATCAGGGCAGAATATTTTGATCATACGTTTATAAAAGCACAGCCATCGTCGTAAAGTCAGCTTACTTAAGGTAGAGCGTCTTGATCTGACTGACCAGCTCATTTGCTTTAGCTCTCTGGGCGGGGTTGAGCAGTTCAGACAGTTCCTGCTTCTGTTTACGTGCCGCTGCCAGGAAATCCCCGGTAGAATCTTCCAGACTCAGGGAAGTCCACATATAGGCAGCAATCAGATTAACGTCTGTACCTGCTCCCTGGTAGTAGCATTTCCCCAGTTCGTACTGAGCCTCCGCACTCTTGCCTTCTTGACCCGCCGCCCGTTCGATCAGTTCGAACCCTTTTTCAGGGTCTTTGGCGACACCACCCAGCCCCTCTCGATAGGCCTTACCCAACAACAGTTCCGCCTGAACATTGCCCTGCCTCACCAGAGGCTCCAGCAAAGAAAGGGTTTGACTGGCATTTTCCGGACTGGCTTTACCAGCCACCAACAGGCTGCCCGCTTCCAGCATGGCTTGTTTATCGCCGGAGCCGGCCTGCTTCAACAGGGTGGAAAAGTCAGCAGTCCAGCCACTCAGGGAGAACAGCAATGTAATAGCCAGCAGCCCACCCTGGCACTTTTTATTCAATGACATCTACTACCTCTCGCCATTTTGAGCAGACAACTGCCCAGTTATGTAATTATTTAAACGCTCATTTGTAAGCCGTCGAGGGCAAAGTATACACTGGTTACAAAGTGCCACAACCCGGATACAGACCCTTTATTTTAATACCTATATACTCAATACTTTCATTCATCGCTGTCATCAAAGGCAATAATCCGCAACAGATGGAACGTTTTGAAGAGATCCGCCCCTATCACGATAGAGAAGTAAGGCCCGTTCTGGACCGCTTGTTACACGACCGTGAACTGATTCAGGCACTGGTACATCATCAGTACCCCGACATGCCAGGCTTCCTTAATGGTATTGCCGGCTGGCTGACGACCATGGGACTGCGCTACAAGCTGAAAAACATTCAGACCATTGACGGGCTACAGCAGATCATTGAACCTTACCTGACCCGTGTCGTTGAAGGCAGCACTGCTGGTATCAGCTTTTCCGGACTGGATCAGCTCGACAAACAGCAAGCTTACCTGTTCCTGTCTAATCACCGGGACATCGTAATGGACCCGGCTTTTGTCAATCTGGCCGTTTATAAACAAGGCATGCAGACCGTTCGAATAGCCATTGGTGACAACCTCCTGCAAAGACCTTTTGTCAGTGACCTGATGCGCCTCAACAAAAGTTTTATTGTCAAACGCTCCTTAGAAGGCCGCCGGGAAAAACTCAAAGCTTACCAGACGCTGTCAGCCTATATTCATCATTCCATTGATACCGGGCATTCCATCTGGATCGCCCAGAGTGAAGGACGGGCAAAAGACGGGGATGACAAAACCGACTCTGCCATCATCAAGATGTTTCATATGAGCCGAAAAGCCGCGAATACTTCTTTTGCCGACAGCATTCGCTCCATGAACCTGGTACCCGTATCCATTGCTTACGAATACGATCCCTGCGACATGGCCAAGGCCAGCGAGCTCTACGCGACTGAAACCCAGGGCAATTACGAAAAGTTCGAAGGTGAAGATCTGCAGAGCATCGTGACGGGCATTGAAGGCTTCAAAGGCAAGGTTCATGTGGCTTTTGGCACGCCGCTGACTGGCGAGTATGAGAATGCTAACCAGGTTGTTGAAGCCGTAGACCGTCAGATTTATCAGAACTATCATCTCTTCGCTGCCAACCTGATTGCCTTTGACCAGCTCCGCAGTCACTACCCCAAAGTGACAGAACTCTCTTTAGAGACTATGCTCGAGAGATTTTGCCCGGAAGAGTCACTCGACAGTAAAGTCAAAGAATTTAGTGACCGCCTGGCACAGTGCCCGGAGGCTCACCGGCTCTGGTTCCTGAAAATGTATGCAAATCCGGTAATCAATCATTTTTCTGGACAATGGTATGACCCTGCATAAACTCTGCTTTTTTGTTCCTGAAAGTCATCTCGAATCGGTGAAGACTGTCGTCTTTGCAGCGGGGGCTGGCAGTTACCAAAACTACGACAACTGTTGTTGGCAAACGTCTGGCCAAGCTCAGTTCAGACCGTTGGATGGTAGCGACCCTTTCCTTGGCAAGCAGGGCAAAATGGAAACCGTTCAGGAATTCAAAGTAGAAATGATCTGTGAAGAGCAATACCTGAAAGCAGCCATTGCGGCGCTGAGATCGGCACACCCCTATGAAGAGCCTGCCTTTGAAAGCTGGCTGGTGAACACTTCCTGATCTTAAAAGCCGGGAAACGCCTCAGTCAAAAAAACGAATGATAACAGGCGGCGTGTGAGTTTTTTAATCTCTGCTATCCTGTTCCTTTCATTCACATTGATTGGAGTTACGCCAGTGAGCGCGAGAACAAAACCTCAGCCGACAGAGTTTGGCCATGTTCTTAACACTATGACCGACTTGATTAACGGTCTGGGTCAAACCCGTGGTGAAATGCACCAAAGGTTTGACCAGCAAGAAAAAGCACTTGGTCAATTCAAACATGAGACTAAAGAGCGGTTTGACAATCTCGAAGGTCGGTTTGACAACCTCGAAGGTCGGTTTGACAATCTCGAAGGTCGGTTTGACAATCTCGAAGGTCGGTTTGACCAGCAAGAAAAAGAGTTTAGTCAATTCAAACATGAGACTAAAGAGCGGTTTGACAATCTCGAAGGTCGGTTTGACCAGCAAGAAAAAGAGTTTAGTCAATTCAAACATGAGACTAAAGAGCGGTTTGACAATCTCGAAGGTCGGTTTGACCAGCAAGAAAAAGAGTTTAGTCAATTCAAACATGAGACTAAAGAGCGGTTTGACAATCTCGAAGGTCGGTTTGACCAGCAAGAAAAAGAGTTTAGTCAATTCAAACATGAGACTAAAGAGCGGTTTGACAACCTCGAAGGTCGGTTTGACAACCTCGAAGGGCGTTTTGACCGCCTCGAACAGAAAGTTGATCATGAGATTGGCGAGGTCAAAGAAATGCTCCAAGTCTTGCTTTCACGCTAATTCGTCAGCCGCTTTTCTCGCTCCCATGCTTTTAAAGCCTGTGGCTTGCAGCGTGGGAACCAAAGTTTAAAAACAGATAATATCTTCCATCCGCTGAGGAAAATCACCCTTCTGACGATCACTGAAGAAGTGGCGAAGGGTGCGACTGACGGTATTGAAAGCCAGTTGCTCCCATGGAATCTCTTCTTCGCTGAAAAGAGCCACCGCCTCACTCTCCTCACCGGCACTGAACTCGGGTTTATCAAGATGAGCCAGAAAAAATACCGAGAGCTGCCCCACATGAACGATGTTAAACAGCGTATACAATGATTGCAGGGTAACCTCGGCTCCAGCCTCTTCCATGGTTTCCCGAAGGGCTGCCTGCTCCAGGGTTTCCCCCAGCTCCATAAAACCACCGGGCAAGGTCCAGTAGCCACTGCGTGGTTCGATAGACCGCTTGCACAGGAGCACTTTACCTTCAAATACCGGCAGGCAACCAGCAACGATTAACGGGTTTTGATAGTGAATTTTGCCACAGCTATCACAAACATCACGCAACCGGTTATCGCCACTGGGGATTTTCTTACTGACCTTAGCGCCACAATCACTGCAAAAATTCACCGACTTTCCTTCTAACTATGGAAACCTTTCTTGACCTTAACCCGATTTATACCTGAAGTCACTCCAGTAACAGCTGTTCTACGAACGATCCGTTATTTAACTCATGCTGCAAAAAATATCTGTGTTATGATCTTCTCAAAGCCCAAAAAAATGAGTGTTATACCTACGGAAGCATAGCCTTGCCCGGTGCTACCGGCAGTCTGGTACACAAGGTCGATAATAATAATGTTCCATCGGCGTCTTTTTTCAATGTCATTTTTCTAAACATCTGAACATCGCCGTAAAAGCCTGAGATTCCCGTGCTATATGTTGATTACAGAAATTAAACAAAGACTCCACAAACATCAGCCAAGAAGTATAGACACTTCCCTTCCGGAAGCTGCTGTTTTGGTGCCACTGGTGACCAATACACAGGGACATGCCATCGAAGTTATCCTCACCCGCAGGGCCACACATCTGCACAAACACAGTGGAGAAGTGGCGTTTCCCGGTGGCAAACGAGACGATGATGATTATAACCTGATTCATACCGCCCTGAGAGAATCCCAGGAAGAGATTGACCTGAACCCGGCTTCCGTCCAAATACTGGGCACCATGGATCCAGTCATTTCCCGCTTTGGTATTAAAGTGATCCCTGTTATCGGTTCTGTACCGGAAAATGTACCACTGAGCCCCAACATTGAAGAGCTGGACCGTATCTTCCACGTTCCCCTGGGCTTTTTAACCCATCCTGACAATCTCCAGTTTCACCATTGGAACATGAACAAAAAAAACTACTCCATGCCCTCTTATCAATACGGTGAATATCTGATCTGGGGACTGACGGCCATTATGCTGGTAGAGTTTTTGAATGTGGGACTGGACACTTCGATTCCGCTTGATGCTCCCCAGTTTCATGTTAACCACGGTCTTACCGAACACTGCTGACTAGTACATCATTTCAATGAGTTTGATGTGAACAATCTACGTTCATCCTGAGCGGAGTCGAAGGATGTGGGCTCCGAACCAACAATAAAGACCGTGCCCGGCACCCTTCGACTCCGCTCAGGGTGAACGGAGCTTGGGTGCCATTAATAGAGGGAACCCATCAATTACATTGAAACCGTGTACTAAACCCAAACCATCTAGAAAACCGGAGTTTTACCACTCTGACAGATTGTTTGCCCTTAGGCGCTCTTCTTCATCATTAAGAGAATCTTTGACCCAGAGTCTGTCAGCTACTTTTTCAGGATTTCGGTTTATACGTTCAACGAATTTTTTTGCGGCTTCGAGCAGATCTTCTGCCGTTTTATGGCAGTGATGGTATGTAACATCTTCCCGGAACCAGCGCCATAAGGCTTCTACAGGCATAAAGTCAGGGCTGTAGGCTGGCATCTGGATAATGTTCAAATTCAGGCGTAGCCCCGCGTCCCTTACAAAGTGTGCGGTATGCCATGATGCACCATCCCACACAATGTCGATTTTCCTGTCAGGGTTCTCCTGCCTGATTCGTTCCAGAACATTAACGGTGTGCTCTTTCCGCCCACAGGGATAAGGCCACATTCTGACCTGACCAAAATTGTAGTAATAGATTCCGTAGAAGGTGATCTTGTCAGCCAGCTTTGGAGAGTGTGAACTGACCCAGAGTCTTTCGCCTTTACGGGACCAGCCATAGCCAATATCGGCATCTTGATGAATATGAGCTTCGTCAATGTAGACCAGCAGGCGTTTCTGGAAAGTGGCTTCTGACAGCAACGGCTTTAAAGTTTCAAGAAAGGTAGCCCGTTTTACCGAGTCAGCCTTGTTGAGCAGTTTTTTGGCTTTCTTCCATGAATACCCCTGCCGTTTAAGAACCTGTCGTATGGTCTCACGGCAACATCGTACCTGAAAGCAATCCCAACACCATTGAACCAAGTATTTCAACGTCCAGCGAGGTGAGTTAAGAGAACTTTCCTGGTTAGCTGCTTTTTCCAGTGTCCGGTCAATCAGGCAAGCAGCAGCTTTACTGATAATTTGACAAAAGGGGGGCGGCCCCCAGTCCGCTTATAAACCATAGCCTCCGGCCCCTTTGAATTGTAGCGGTGAATCCAGTCAGTGACCGTTTCGAGATGCCGCCCCAATTGCTTGGCAACCTGAGTTGCAGAAGAACCCTGTGCCACTTGATAGAGCGCAGAAAAGCGCTCTCGTGTACGTGGGTGAGCTGCATGTATGGACTGCTGGAGCAGACAATCTTGTGTCTGCTGCCACTGTTGAGGGGAGACTTTTAATACCATGGGTAAGCAAGAAAAAATGAAAACTATCTTACTTATAGCGACGGGCTTGGCATGTCGTAGTGGGCGTAGTCATACAGGTAAATGAACGACTGTGATTGCGCACCTTCCCTATACCGGGGTGCGCTAGGTACCAATCCATTAAACTCCGGTTTTCTAGATGGTTTGGGTTTAGAAGCCTGACCTCAACGGAATATGTGGCTC
This sequence comes from Endozoicomonas sp. 4G, assembly GCF_023822025.1. Lineage (NCBI taxonomy): Bacteria > Pseudomonadati > Pseudomonadota > Gammaproteobacteria > Oceanospirillales > Endozoicomonadaceae > Endozoicomonas > Endozoicomonas sp. 4G. Next base: position 2,986,941 of record NZ_CP082909.1, read on the forward strand.
ACGTTAGGCAGTGAAAATTTTCACTGCTTTTACCCGATTGTCCTTGACCTGCATAATCTCAAGTCGGTATTCACCAACTTTGAGACACACACTGGACTCGGGAATAAACTCCATCACCTCGGTGATCAAACCGTTAATCGTTCTGGCATCCTCCGTGGGTAATTTCCACCCCAGAGAACGGTTAATATCCCTGATAGAAGCAGAACCATCAATAATGTAGCTACCGTCTTCGCGTGGGGTAATATCGTGACTGGAGTCGGATACATCGGTGGTGAAATCACCGACAATTTCTTCCAGAATATCTTCCAGCGTTACCAAGCCAAGAATATCGCCATATTCATCGACCACCAGTGCGACACGCTCTTTAGATTTCTGGAAATTAAACAGCTGGGTATGCAGAGGCGTACTTTCAGGCACATAGTAGGGCTCTGTCGTCTCTTGCAGCAAAATCGCTTTATTCACTTCTTCCTGACTGAGCAGTCGCGCAACCTTTCTCATGTGCAACATGCCCACAAGATTGTTCACGTCGCCACGATAGACTGGCAGACGGGTGTGCTGGCAGGCTCTTAGCTGCTCCAGAATATCCTTGATGTCATCGTCAATATCAATCCCGAAAATCTCATTTCGGGGCACCATGATGTCGTCTACCCGGACGTTCTCAAGATCCAGAATACCCAACAACATGCCCCGTCTTTTCTGGGGCAGCAACATGCCGGGATCGGTCACAATAGTACGCAGTTCTTCAGCATTTAACTGATCCTGTGCCGCCTGACCGGGTTTGATACCGAAAGGTCTCAGCAGGAAACCACAAACCCAGTTTAAAACCACCACCATGGGATAGAAGAGTTTCAGCAGCGGCGTCAGAATAAAGGAAGCAGGAAAGGCGACTTTTTCAGGATAAAGCGCCGCCAGCGTCTTGGGCGTTACTTCACCGAAAATCAGTACCGCCACCGTCAGACCCAGCGTCGCAATGGCTATACCGCTGTCACCCCAGAGTCTCACGGCCACCAGAGTAGCCAGGGCAGAAGCCAGGATATTCACAAAGTTGTTGCCAATCAGAATCACCCCGATCAGTCGGTCAGGGCGTTCAAGCAGCTTATGGGTTCGTTTCGCCGCCTTGTGATTCTTGCGAACCAGATGACGCAGGCGATAGCGGTTGATCGCCATCATGCCAGTTTCCGAACTGGAAAAAAAAGCCGACAGCAACATTAACAGGGCCAATACGGATAAAAGAAGACTGGTAGATGCTTCGCTCAAGGCTGCAATCGCTCGTTCAGATTCTGATTTTGGAACCAGTGATTTTACCGTTTCACCCTGTGAACCCCAAACACTTTTGGTGCTTTTGAATATTATTGCTCTTTCTGACTCAAATAGAGCAATATCAGCAGAAACAGGGTAGCCACCCTGAAGCCGGGCTGAATACCATTCCAGCTACGGGACTGCCAGGCCAGAAACCACTCACCTGAAACCCCCATAAAAGCCAGAAACCAAAGCAGGATACCCAGAGTCAAACCCAACAGGGCCAGACACTTGCTGTCATGGAAACCTTTACTGTGCATGTCGAGACTCATGCAAACGACACCCGCCCAACATAAAAGGGCTATGACGGATTCAAGAGCGATAATCAGACCATAGACAACTTTCCAGATCACCGGATCATAAATTGCCCGCCATGCTGCCTGGGCATTATTACCGGTGGTATCCATGGTCATCACATGCTGGACGTAGAGGTAATTGCTCGGGTAATCCACCAGATTGTTAAACACAACCAGAGTACTAAATAAAGCAACACCGGCTACCAGCAGAATTTTACTGAGCTTTACAGCTATTATCATTTTCATAGCCGTTAAAGGTAGACGAACTTAACGGCACATCAAGCTGCAAGTATAAAATCCACCACGGTTCGCCAGCCGAAATAAGCCACCAGCAGCAGGATAAAACCAGCCACCGTCCAGCGCATGGCTTTTTGGCCGCGCCAGCCGCTCACCCAGCGCCCAATCAACAAGGTTGTAAACAACACCCAGGCCACCAGCGAAAGCACCGTTTTGTGGAGCATCTCCCTGGCAAACATATTATCGATATACAAAAAGCCTGAAATCAGCGACAGGGTCAGCAGGATCACACCCACAGAAAGAAACTCAAACAGTAGCTTTTCCGTAGTCTGCAGAGGTGGCAGAGCTTTTAGCAGACGTCTCTGGTTATGACGCCTGAGCTGCTTATCCTGATAGGCCAGCAGCAGTGACTGGCATACGGCCACCATGAGTAAGCCATAAGCCAATACTGATAACAGAACATGCACCACCATCAGAGCGGGTGAGTGGAAAATGTGTTCCACCGGGGTCAACCAGGCCACCAAAACCGAGATAATGGAAAAAGGCAGAATCATGACCAGCAGGCTTTCAGAAGGCTTTCGTAAACTGCTGAGTAATACCACCAGAGTGACCATCAGCGTCGTCAGAGAACTGATCGTGAAAATGCCAAGGTCGACTCCCTTGTCGGTGTGGATGGAAAAATAGAGCGAAACAGTATGTAACACAGCACCGAATGTGGTAGCTAGCAACACCGCATTTCTAGCACCACCGCGACCGGTAATTCTTCCCCATTGGCAGACCATCCCCACCGCATAAAAAATAATGGCGCCGATACTGACGAGCATGACATTCATTGAATTGTTATAACCTCCACCTGAAACGTTCCTGATGGCGAAACCGTCATAAAGCTGCTTTCAAAAAAAACAAACCGGAGCTTGCCAAGCCCAAATCTACACAAGAACCACTTTGTTTTCATCCATCAAGTGGAAATACTGTCCGGGTCAGGACCCGATGCTGCCCCTTTTGCCCGATATTGGATATAATGACTGGCAATTACCCTCCTTAAGGTATTCCCAAGGTAACTGGATGTTCGAGAATTTAACCGAACGCCTGTCGCAGACGCTTCGTAACGTCACCGGCAAGGCGAAACTGTCTGAAGACAATATTAAAGATACCCTCCGCGAAGTTCGCAAAGCACTACTGGAGGCTGACGTTGCCCTGCCGGTGGTCAAGGAGTTCATTAACCGGATCCGGGAACGGGCCATTGGCCAGGAAGTCCAGGCTAGTCTGAGTCCGGGTCAGGCCTTCGTCAAGATTGTCCAGGCGGAACTGGTTTCGGTCATGGGCGAAGCCAATGACCAGCTGAATCTGTCGACCCAGCCGCCCGCCGTTCTGCTGATGGCCGGTCTGCAGGGTGCGGGTAAAACCACCTCGGTGGCCAAACTGGGTAAATTCCTTCAGGAGCGCCACAAAAAATCCGTACTGGTGGTCAGTGCTGACGTTTACCGTCCGGCAGCGATCAAACAGTTGGAAACGCTGGCAAGCGAAGTCGGCGTCGAATTTTTCCCATCCAACATCGAACAAAAACCTGTTGATATTGCCACCGCGGCCATTCAGGAAGCTCGCCTGAAGCACATTGATGTGGTTATTGTCGATACCGCCGGTCGTCTGCACATCGACAGCGATATGATGGACGAAATTCAGCAACTGCACGGTGCCATTAACCCTATTGAAACCCTGTTTGTGGTTGACGCCATGACCGGTCAGGATGCCGCCAATACCGCCAAAGCTTTTGGTGATGCCCTGCCCCTGACCGGCGTCATTCTGACCAAGGCTGACGGTGACGCACGAGGCGGTGCGGCCCTGTCTGTTCGCCATATTACCGGCAAGCCGATCAAGTTCCTGGGTGTCGGTGAAAAGACCGATGCCCTGGATCCCTTCCACCCAGACCGTATTGCTTCCCGAATCCTCGGCATGGGTGATGTTCTCTCCCTGATTGAAGAAGCCGAACAGAAGCTCGACAAAAAGAAAGCCGACAAACTGGCCAGCAAACTGAAAAAGGGCAAAGGCTTTGACCTGGAAGACTTCCGTGACCAGCTTCAGCAAATGAAGAAAATGGGCGGTCTGGCCGGTGTTATGGACAAACTTCCCGGAATGCCCGGTATGCCAGCCAACATGCCCGGTCAGATGGACAACAAGATGTTTGTCCAGATGGAAGCCATCATTAATTCCATGACTCCGGCTGAGCGGGCAAACCCGGATATTATGAACGGCTCTCGCAAAAAGCGTATTGCTACAGGTTCCGGCACCCAGATTCAGGACATCAATCGTCTCATCAAGCAGCACAAACAGATGAGTAAAATGATGAAAAAAGTCACCAAAAAAGGCGGCATGAGCAAGCTGATGCGCGGCCTCGGTGGCATGAAAGGTCAGATGCCTGGCGGCATGGGCGGCATGTTACCTCCCGGCGGTGGTAAGAAGTTTCCTTTCTAAGCTCTTCTCAAGAGTGGTATGACCAGCTTACTCGATGCAAGCTGGTCATCATGTACTACATAACACCCATAACAAGCCCACTCCATTTCCCACCATAAGACTTTCCGCAACAAGATAAGTGTCGGACATATTGTCAGCGGGACAGTTATTCCTTAGAATATGCGCCCTTCATGGCTCACTGCATGTGCTCCATGAACCTGAAAGCGGTGAACGCTGCTTTCAGAGACAAGCGTTGCCGGACATCACGATTACAGGAAATTATTCCATGGTAACAATTCGTTTAGCTCGCGGCGGTTCCAAAAAGCGTCCGTTCTACCACCTGACTGTTGCTGACAGCCGTAAGGCTCAAGGTGGCCGTTTCATCGAGCGTGTAGGTTTCTTCAACCCTACTGCCCGTGGTCAGGAAGAGCGTCTGCGTGTGGATCAGGAGCGTGTTGAGTTCTGGCTGGGCCAGGGCGCAACCGTATCCGACCGCGTTAGCAAGCTGCTGAAAGACGCCAAAGCAGCCTGAGGTCAGGTTTGAAAAGGAACAGAACCAGTGAACAAAGCATCAGCAACCGCTCAACCGAAACAGGTTGTACTCGGAAGTATTACTGGTGTGTACGGAGTAAAAGGCTGGGTGAAAGTGTATTCACACACCAACCCCATGACCAATATTCTGAACTACAAACACTGGATTTTGCGCCAGGATGGTCGCCAGCAGACCATTGAAGTCGATCAGGGCCGCCGTCAGGGCAAGGGTCTGGTCGCACACATCGCCGGATGCGATGACCGGGATATCGCCCGCCAGTTCACTGGCGCCGAAATCCTGATTGCTGAAAGTGAACTGCCCCCACTGGCTGATGACGAGATTTACTGGCATCAGCTTGAAGGTCTGGAAGTCAAAACCGCTGACAAAGCGGGCAAGGAGCTTCTGCTGGGCAAAGCCAGCCATCTGATGGAAACAGGTGCCAACGACGTATTGGTCATCAAAGCCTGCAAGGGCAGCATTGACCGACGCGAGCGACTGGTTCCCTGGTTAATGGATCAGGTGATTCTGGAGGTGAATCCGGAAGCAGGATTTATTCGGATTGACTGGGATCCGGAATTTTAATCGTTATGAGTGACACTGACATGGACAGCCCTGAGCTGGCTAACAGCCCTGAGCTTATTGACAGCCCTGAGCTTATTGACAGCCCTGAGCTTATTGACAGCCCTGAGCTTATTGACAGCCCTGAGCTTATTGACAGCCCTGAGCTTATTGACAGCCCTGAGCTTATTGACAGCCCTGAGCCATTAAACAGCCCTGAGCTGGTTAACAGCCATGAACAATCACCCATAACAGCAGATATGTGGTTCGGTGTAGTAACCCTCTTCCCGGAAATGTTTCGGGCCATTACCGACCACGGCATATCCAGCCGTGCGGTAAAAGAAGGTATTGTCTCGGTGGCAACCTGGAATCCCAGGGACTTCACCCACGACAGACACCGAACTGTGGATGACCGACCTTACGGCGGTGGTCCCGGCATGTTGATGAAAATTCAACCTCTGCGTGACGCCATCCATGCAGCCAAACAAGCTGCTGGAGCCGATGCCACGGTAGTTTACCTGTCTCCCCAGGGACGCCTGCTTGATCAGGCCGGGGTTCAGGAGCTGGCCGCCAAAAAGCGGATTATTCTGGTATCGGGGCGGTATGAAGGTATTGATGAGCGTGTAATTAACGAAGAAGTCGACGAGGAATGGTCGATCGGTGATTACGTGTTAAGTGGTGGCGAACTCGCCGCCATGACTCTGATTGATGCAGTATCACGCTTTGTACCGGGCACCCTGGGTCACAAGGATTCCGCATTAGAGGATTCCTTTGCTGATGGCCTGCTGGATTGTCCGCACTACACCCGCCCTGAGGTTTTCAAGGGGCAGAAAGTGCCGGAAATCCTGCTGTCTGGGGATCATGCAAAAATTCGTGCATGGCGCCTCAAACAGGCACTGGGCAGAACCTGGCTGAGAAGGCCGGAGCTGTTGCAAAACAGGAAGCTGACCAACGAAGAGGAAAAACTGTTATCTGAATTCATTCAGGAACATCGTTCTTCGGACAGCCACAGCAAAACAGACTCGACAAGCGGAACACTTGACTAACGGGAGCAAAATTTAAAATGAGCAAGAACAGAATCATTGAAGCGCTCGAACAAGAGCAGATGACCAAGGAAATCCCAAGCTTCGGCCCCGGTGATACCCTGGTTGTACAAGTTAAGGTTAAAGAAGGTAACCGTGAGCGTCTACAGGCGTTCGAAGGTGTCTGCATTGCCAAGCGTAATCGTGGCCTGAACTCCGCTTTCACCGTTCGCAAGATTTCCAGCGGTGTTGGCGTTGAGCGTGTTTTCCAGACATACAGCCCTCTGGTCGCTTCCATCAATGTGAAGCGTCGCGGTGACGTACGTCAAGCCAAGCTGTACTACCTGCGCGCTCTGAGCGGTAAAGCAGCTCGTATCAAGGAAAAGCTCAACTAAGAGTTGCTTTCGCCCCCCGCGAAAACACTCTCAAGGGTTCTCCAAAACCCCGGGTATAACGCCTGGGGTAATAAAAGTTCTGACAATCCGGCAACCTTGTCAGTCTATAAAAAAAGCGACGAAAGTCGCTTTTTTTATGCCTTCAAAACAGAATACAGCCGATTATTTTCTGGCTACTACTGTTTTCTTTACGATGCTTCCAAATGCCGCAATAATAAAGACCTCAACCCGACATACAAACAGCAATGCCGAATACCTCCATCGAACTGTTTCTCAACCACCTCTGGCTTGAGAAAGGCCTTAGCGAAAACACCCGCTTCGCCTATAAAAGCGATATCGGGCAATTCGCTGCCTGGCTTTCTCAACGTGAACTCACGCCCGAGGGGGCATCCACTTTAGACCTGACTGATTATCTGGCCTGGCGACACACGCAAGATTTTCGACCCAGCTCAACAGCCAGGGCATTATCCAGTCTGCGTGGCTATTACCATTACCTGTTAAGAGAGAGCATGGTCAGCCAGGACATTACTCAACATATTGAAATGCCCAAACAGGGTCGACCACTCCCCAAATCCCTGACCGAAGCCGACGTTGAAAACCTGCTTGCAGCCCCTGACCTTGATACCGACCTCGGGATAAGAGATCGATGTATGCTCGAGCTGCTCTACGCCTGCGGGCTCAGAGTGTCGGAGCTGGTCAACCTCAGCCTGGATCAAATCAACCAGAGACAGGGCATCGTCCGCATTCAGGGCAAGGGTGACAAAGAGCGACTGGTACCAATGGGTGAAGAAGCCCTGAACTGGCTTCACCGCTACCTGAAAGAAAGCAGACCTTTTCTCATCACCAATCCCGATAGCCGGGTACTGTTTCCCGGCCGCAACAGCAAACCGATGACACGCCAGACTTTTTGGCACCGGATCAAACATCACGGGATAACGGCCAACATTCAAGGCCCGGTTTCCCCCCACGTGCTTCGACACGCCTTTGCTACTCACCTGTTAAACCATGGCGCCAACCTTCGGGTGGTCCAGCTTCTGCTGGGGCACAGTGACCTTTCCACCACCCAAATATACACCCACATTGCCCAACAACGGTTGAGTGAACTGCATGAATCTCACCACCCCAGGGGCTGAACTCTCATTCAACCTTTTTTGATCAAAATAACTTTAACGACAAGTGACGTTAAACATCAAACCCATTTAAAATCAGCCATACTCAGCAAAATTATTCAAATTCTCTTCAAGCATCCTTTTCATAAGTGCGCCGCATTAATTAATAATTAACCCAAGCTTCACATCTTTATAATTTACTTTTTAATTAACCTGAAAAACAGCCGTCAGTCATTTAAATAACAGAACATAACATTAAGTTTCACTTAACTAAAACCAAAAAAAAACCAATTAATTCGACATGTACGTATATTTTCATTGGTAAAGTCAATGCAAAATTTTAAAATAAAAGGGGAAAGCTGATACCAGCTTCATCAGATTTAAACACATAACAGATATTAGTCGTTTACAAACACCTGCCCTTAATAGCAATTATAAGACCTCAGTCTTCTATTTAAACAGTTTGGGTTAATATCTGAAAACATTGGAAAGGCTTGCGCTTTGAACTTACCGGATTTCATCAGGCTCTATCTGAGACCCTGGGCAGTGACGGCTCTGTTGCTTTTGCCTTCTGCTTTCATAGCAACAGCCCAGGCATCCGACCAATATGAAAAGTTAGCTAATATGTGTCGTGCCTGTCATGGTCAGGATGGCAGTAATGCATTTAACACCATCCCGGACCTCAAGTGGCAGAATCGCGCATACCTCATATCTCAACTGCATGCTTTCAAAAATGGGAAACGACAGGACATCACCATGACCAAAGTCGCCCAACTGTTAAGTGAAGAAGATATGCTGCGTCTGGCTGACTATTTCTACGAAGGCAAACAGCACCGAGCTGATAAACAGCCCTGAGCTGATAAACAGCCCTGAGCTGATAGACAGCCCCTGAGCTTAGGCACAAACCCTGCAATCTGAACAAAATGACTGCATGCAAAAAGGTTAACCGGATACTAAATAATGGACAGAAGAAAGTTTTTGCAGCATGCACTGACCGCATCCGCTGCCTCAATCCTGCCTGTACGATGGGTATTTGCTGAAAACCGCCCTACAGGACTGGAGCCTATTGATATCTCGACACTGAAGTGGTCCAAAGCAGAAGACCTGCCCGACCATTACACGATCTTGAACACCAACCCGTTAAATGCCCACCCTACTGAACACATGCTGGATCCGGCGGTAACACCTGCCAACGTACCCTTTGTACGCTGGAATGGTCTGATGCCGGAGTTTGACAAGATCGATCCAAAGACCTGGACCTTTACCGTCGATGGTGAATCGGTCGTCAAATCCAAGACTTACACCATCGATGAACTCAAGAGCAAATTTAAACACCATAAGCAGCACCTGGTTCTGGAATGTGGTGGCAACAGCCGTAAAGGGTTTTTCCCCGGTGCCAAAGGTAACCAATGGAATAACGCTGCCGTTTACTGTTCAGAATGGACCGGTGTTCTGCTCAGCGATGTACTGAAAGACTGTGGTGTAAAAGACGACGCCGTCTACACCGGCAACCACGCCATTGATAAACACCTGAGCGGCAAAGGCCCGGCCATTTCCCGGGGAGTTCCTATCGCAGCCGCCATGAATGATAACGCCCTGATCGCCTGGGCCATGAACGGTGAACAGATTCCATTCCGTCTTGGTTATCCTCTGCGTGTTGTCTTTGGTGGCCGTCCGGCGTCGGTATCCCAGAAAGCAGCCACTGGCATCAGTGTTCGTAACAAGGTTCACGATGGCCCGAAAATGGCAGCGCCTGCTTATCAGGTTCCCAAGTACCCTGTCGCACCCGGAGAGGATGTTCCCCATGAAGACTACGAAATCATCGAGGAGATGGTCGTCAAGTCCCTGATCACATTCCCAAAAACCGGAATTGAACTGCCACTGGGTAAAACTCAGGAAGTCAGAGGTCACGCCTGGGCTGGCTTGCGGGAAGTGGTCAAGGTTGAAGTCAGTTATGACTATGGTACCCGCTGGCATGAAGCGAAATTGACCAAACCAATCAACAAAGGTGCCTGGCAACAATGGTCTATTAATCTGGACCTGCCCGAGCAGGGTTACTACGAAATCTGGGCCAAAGCTACCGACAGTAAAGGGGATTCCCAGCCAGTGGTACAACCCCAGTGGAACCCGAAAGGCTACCTCTTTAATGGCTGTCACCGGATTGCAGTGAGGGTTGCCTGATGCCGGGCCTTAAACACCTCAAAATACTGATGCTTTCTGCGTTACTTTCCGGAACAGCCCTGGCTGCCCCCGATGAAGCGCCGAAAAAAGAGTACCCTGTTGATCCCAAGTCCGGACTGATCATGGCCCCGGGCTGGGAGATGGTTAACGCCCAGTGCAACGCCTGCCACACCAGCCTTATTGTCGGTCAGAACAGCGGCGATAGAGAAGCCTGGCGTGAGACCCTGCAATGGATGATTGATACCCAGGGGCTCTGGGATCTCTCGGAAACCTGGGAACCAATCCTGGACTATCTCAGCACCCACTATGGTGTTGCGGATATTGATATGGAGACGTTTCGAAGGCTCCCACTGGATCCGGCCTTAATGCCTCCACCCAGAAAGTAAGGACCCCACATGTTGAAATCTGTCGCAATATCCGCTGCAGCCACACTGGGTATATTGCTTTCGGCAATGTCAGCCCACGCAGGTACAACGCTCAAGCCTAACCTGTTCAATGGCGAACAACTGGCTAAACAAGTGTGTCTTGGCTGCCATGGCGAGACCGTACTGCCCTATATCCAGCAGTACCCTAACCTGAAGGGCCAGAAGCCCGCCTACCTGGTGGAACAGCTACAGGCGTTCAAGTCCGGAACCCGTGAGAATGTCTATATGCAGGTTACTGCCAAACAACTCTCCGAACAGGACATGGTGGATGTCGCCGCCTATTACGCCACTCTCAAGCCTGATGACCTGAAGAAAAAGGCTGAAAAGGCACTAAGCGAGTAACACCAGCAGCTTCCTCTCTGACAGGGAAACGAGCTAACCTTTACGCTTCCCTGTCCATCATTTTTTCCTGTGACACTCCCCGCCTTGTCAGGCGAGGCTTCTTTCTGACTTCTCAGGCTTTTGCCAGCCCATAGCGGCTGGACTTACACAGAAGCCTCCATCAGCAGTAACCGGGTGCCCCTCGGTTATTTGTTTGGTCTTTTGTTTGATTTATTGGGTATCTATACGGTTCCCTCTGCGATGCGTTTCAATAACGACTTTCGCGGGTCTTCTAGCCCAACAAGCAGTTAACTCTGCTATGTATTTTTTTTAACAGTGCTTGGTTTTCGTCACCGTGAGTCCCTGCATAGGGACAGACCGAGATTGAATATAGCCAACTCCGTACAAACACGCAACCGGAACGCTCCTCGCGTTCCCGTCTTATATCCCCGCCCGATTGGGCGAGGGTTTGCGACGATTTTGCTAAAAGCCCATCCAGACCCTGCTGTTAACAGTGCGCCTGATCTCAATTGTCTGATTCTGGCAGTTAAAACTGACAATCACGATAAAGAGTCTAAACTTCAGCTCCATAACCTCCGATCTTATTGGCGGTAGCTGCCTGACTTGCTACACACTGCAGTCAAGAAAAAAACAAAATCCAAGAGGATGACTTATGCGTCTAAGCACTATTCCAAGCACTATGATGTTCACTGCCACTCTGGCGATAGCACCCTTTTTACAGGCTGCACCGTTAGCAGACAAAACCATTGAAGAAGCCCGGGCTGCCATTACCACCGAGCTGCAAGGTCTGGATCCAAACATTCCCATCGAAAGCATTGATCAAAGTGAGTGGGAGGGGGTATTCAGGGTAACCTTGAATGGTGGCAGTATCTTCTATGCCAATCACACTGGCAAACTCCTGATGCGTGGCGACATGCTGGAAATTAAAGATGGCACTGTCGTCAACTTAACAGAGGAAATCCGCAACAAAGCTCTCTCCGCTCAATTACAGGCTCTGAAGAAAGAAGATCAGGTTGTCTTTTCACCCGAGGGAGAAACCAAAGGCGTTATTTATGCCTTTACTGATGTCGATTGCGGTTATTGCCGAAAGCTCCATCAGGAAGTCTCTGAACTCAATAAACTAGGCATAGAAGTTCGTTACCTGGCCTTTCCCAGGGGCGGCAAACAGTCTCCTGCCTATGCCAAAATGGTGGAAGCCTGGTGCGCCCCCGATCGCAAGCAAGCCCTTTCAGAGCTGAAAAACGGCCAAGCTGTGACCAATACGGCCTCCGCAGAAGAGAAGGCAAAAACCCGATGCGAAGCTCTGGTTGAAGAACAGTACCAGCTGGGCCTGAGCCTGGGTGTGAGTGGAACCCCTGCTCTGTTCCTTGAGAACGGCAAAGCCATACCCGGTTTCCGCCCAGCCGCAGATCTTGCCAGAATGATGGGTATTACACCTCCTCCAGCTGCTGTCGAGCCTGCCCCTGATTCCAAAAAGTAGAAAATGGCCGGGTACAGATTGATTCTGTGCCCGCTTTCCATTAAACCAGCTAATACTAATGCACAGTTTCAATGTAATTGACGGATTCCCTCTATCAATGGCACCCAAACTCCGTTCACCCTGAGCGGAGTCGAAGGGTGGTTGGCACAATCTTCAGTTGGTTCGGAGTCCACATCCTTCGACTCCGCTCAGGATGAACGTAGATTGTTCACATCAAACTCATTGAAGTGACGTAATAGCCCCAAGGAGCATAAATATGTTATATCCAGTCGCAATTGAAGTGGGTAGTGAGGACTATGCGTTTGGTGTAGTTGTTCCTGATCTGAAAGGTTGTTTTTCAGCGGGTGACAGTTATGAAGAAGCCCTGTCCAATGTCGTCGAAGCCATTGAAGGACATCTTGAGTTGATGGCGGAAAACGGTGAATTGCCCCCTCAGCCCAGTGCCGTAGAGGATCTGATAGTCGCTTCAGAATATTCCGGTTGGGTCTGGGCCTTGGTAAATCCATTCCCACCCCGAGTACGCCAGCCGTAGCCACTTTTTGCAGGTGGCCGCAATTAAGGAGCTTCGTGAGAGTGCAGGTTAGGCTGCTTTATGGCTATAATCCCCGATCCATTGATAAGAATCAGAGCACTTTCTGTTCTGAAAGCCGTCGAAACAGACAGTGAGTTGAAATCAGCTCCCGGGGGATGACAGTTTGAAACCGGTCAAAGTAGGAATATGTGGCCTGGGCACCGTAGGCAGCGGTACGTTTAATGTACTGACACGCAATGCCAGCAGTATTGCGGCACGAACTGGCAGACCCATTGTCGTAGAGCAGATTGGTGCCCGTCGGGACAACCCCGCTGCTGACACTTCCACCACACCCATCACCCGTGACATTTTTGATGTCGCCCGCAATCCGGACGTGGATATTCTGGTTGAAACCATTGGCGGCTACGACGTTGCCAAGGAGCTGATTCTCACCGCGATCCAACACGGCAAGCATGTTGTTACCGCCAACAAAGCCCTGATTGCCGAGCATGGCAATGAGATTTTTCAGGCTGCCCGTGAAAAGGGGGTCGTGGTCGCCTATGAAGCAGCTGTGGCGGGCGGTATCCCTGTTATCAAATGCCTGAGAGAAGGTCTGGCAGGTAACCAGGTTAACTGGCTGGCGGGCATCATCAATGGCACAGGTAATTTTATTCTGACCGAAATGGGCGACAAGAATCGTTCATTTGCAGAGGTACTGGCCGAAGCCCAGGCGCTGGGATACGCAGAAGCAGACCCCACCTTTGATGTAGAAGGCATTGATGCCTGCCATAAGCTGACCATTATGGCTGCCATTGCCTTTGGTATTCCCCTGAACTTTGAGCGCGCCTATACGGAAGGCATCAGTCGTGTAACCCCGGCAGATATTCAATACGCACAAGAACTGGGCTACCGAATCAAACACCTGGGCATTACCCGTCAAACCGATGCAGGTATTGAACTCAGAGTTCACCCCACCCTGATTCCAGCTTCCCGCCCAATGGCCAATATCAACGGAGTATTGAACTCAGTGGTGATCAATGCCGATGCCATCGGTGAAACCATGATGGTCGGACCCGGTGCGGGTGCTGAACCCACTGCCTCTTCTGTGGTGGCCGACATCATGGATATTGCCAGGGCACTGGCAACGCCCGAAGCAACGCCTGAGCCACTGGGCTTTTCTGAAGAGGCGTTAAAAAGCACTCCGATTCTGTCCATTGGTGAAACACTGAGTCCCAACTACCTGCGTATTCATGCTGAAGATCACCCTGGTGTCATGAATGCCATTACCCGGATTCTCAGTAACCACGGAATCAATATTGATGCCATCACTCAGAAAGCGGCCCGTGAAAACGATGGCTTTGCTGACATTGTTATCCTGACCCAGACCATAAAATCATCGGTACTGGATCAAGCCATTGTTAAAATTGAAGACCTGATCGACATCCAGGCACCTGTTACACGTATTCGTGTTGAGACGATGACCTGAGAACTGTCGTTTGCCAGACAGCTTTAACTTCGAATAAACACTAGATGGAATAAGCCGTGAAATACATCAGCACCCGGGGACAGGGCGGAGCAAAGAGTTTTCAGGAAGTCCTTCTGGCCGGACTGGCCGAAGATGGTGGTTTGTACGTCCCTGCCGAACTGCCCCGGTTTGACCAGGACAAAATCCGTTCACTGAGAGGCCTGCCCTACAACGAGCTGGCCTTTGAAGTCATCCAACCTTTTGTGGCGGGTGAGATTCCTGACGCCAAACTGAAGGGAATGATTGATGACAGCTACACGACCTTTGCCCACGAAGCCGTAGCACCGTTAACCCAGCTGAAAAGCCACCAGTGGATTATGGAGCTGTTCCATGGCCCTACCCTGGCTTTTAAAGATTTTGCCCTGCAACTGCTTGGCCGACTGCTGGACTACACACTCACCGAAAGAGGCGAACGGGCTGTGGTGCTGGGCGCCACTTCCGGCGACACCGGCTCAGCGGCCATTGAAGGCTGTCGCCACAGTGACGCCATGGATATTTTTATCCTCCATCCCTACCAGCGAGTCTCGGAATTTCAAAGACGACAAATGACTACTGTTCTGGACAGCAGCGTTAACAACATTGCCGTTCAGGGCAATTTTGATGATTGTCAGGCCATGGTCAAACAGTGCTTTGCCGATCAGTCTTTCCTGCCTGAGTCTTCAGGGAAAAAGCCCCGCCTGGTGGCTGTCAATTCCATCAACTGGGCCCGCATCATGGCCCAGGTTGTTTACTACTTCCATGCAGCATTGGAGTTGGGTGGCCCGGACAGAGCGGTTTCCTTCTCGGTACCCACCGGTAACTTCGGTGACATCTTCGCAGGTTACATTGCCCGTGGTATGGGACTGCCAGTGGACAAGCTGATTGTCGCTACCAACCGTAACGACATTTTGCACCGTTTTTTCCAGAGCAATGATTACCGCAAACAGGGTCTCGAACACACCCTGTCGCCCAGTATGGATATCATGGTCTCAAGCAACTTTGAACGCCTGCTGTTTGACCTTCAGGATCGTGACGGTAACGCCCTGGCAGAACAGATGGCAACCTTCGAAGAAACCGGCAAACTGTCGGTTTCAGAACAACGCTGGCAGAAAGTCCGTGAGTTATTCGACAGCAGTCGTACTGATAACCAGGACACCTGCGATGCCATCAAAGTTATTTTTGATCGCACCGGATACCTGGCTGACCCTCATACTGTGACCGCTATAAGAGCGCTGGAAGAAGTTGCAACAGACCGCCGTACTCCCAATGTTGTGCTGGCCACCGCCCACCCGGTGAAGTTTCCCCAAGCCATTGAACAAGCCGGTCTGGATGCGCCAAAGCGGCCTCATCATCTGAAGGATCTTCTGGATCGTGAAGAGCGTTATGAGGTTCTGCCTAACGACCTGAACGCTGTGAAACGTTTTATTCAAAATCATCTGACCTAATAAAGCTTCCCGCAGGCAACTTATCTGGTTGCCTGCTCTCATTTAGCCAACAACAATCCTGTGCTCTGACGCTCTCTGTGATAAAGTAAACCAATACTTTTCCATTGCCGTTAGTCCAGAATTTTCATGCCGCTTCAAATCGTTAGACGCACCAGCAATCCTCTTCCTTTAACGGATGACATCCACCCGCTTCTCGCCCGTATATACAGTGCCCGGGGGATCAGCCATCCGGCAGAAATCAATCGTCAGTTGAAAGGTCTGCAGAGCTACAAAAGTCTTAAGGATATTGAAAAGGCGGCCAGACTTCTGGCTGACGCTGTCTGTGGACAACAGCGTATTTTAATCGTCGGCGACTTTGATTGCGACGGCGCCACCAGCAGTGCGCTGGGTGTGCTGGCCTTGAGGCAAATGAGTGGAGTGGCCGACTACCTGGTACCAAACCGCTTTGAATACGGTTACGGCCTGACGCCGGAGATTGTTCAGGTTGCCAAACACTATCAGCCAGACGTGCTGGTCACCGTCGACAATGGCATTTCCAGCATAGAAGGCGTAGCAGCGGCAAAATCTCAAGGCTGGAAGGTGATCGTTACGGATCACCATCTGGCGGGTGAACAGCTTCCTGAAGCCGATGCTATCGTCAACCCCAATCAGCCTGACTGCCCTTTTACCGGTAAAAATACCGCCGGGGTGGGCATTATTTTTTACGTTATCTGTGCCCTGAGAACCGAATTGCGGGCGCGGGGCTGGTTTACCGGAAAAACTGAATTCAACCCTTTTCAGCTACTGGATCTTGTTGCCTTGGGAACCATTGCTGATGTTGTCAGTCTTGATGCCAACAACCGCATTCTGGCCTATCAGGGTCTGGCAAGAATACGTGCAGGACACTGTCGTCCGGGGATTCAGGCGCTGATTGAGGTCTCAGGCCGACAACAGTCCCGCCTGACTTCTTCCGACCTGGGATTTGCCCTGGGGCCCCGTCTGAATGCGGCAGGGCGTCTGGATGATATGTCCACCGGTATTGAATTACTGCTGGCAGAGCGCATCGAAACAGCAAGGGAATTGGCCGCTGAGCTGGACAGCCTCAACCAGGACAGAAAAGAAATTGAAGCAGGAATGCAGGTAGAAGCCATGCGACACCTGTCCAGTTTAGAACTGGATCAACATTCCGACCTGCCCTGGGGGGTCACTCTTTTTCAGGAAGGCTGGCATCAGGGAGTAGTAGGCATTCTGGCCTCAAGGGTGAAAGAGAAGCTGCACCGCCCGGTGATTGCCTTTGCCGAGGCAGACAATGGCGAAATCAAAGGTTCCGCAAGATCCATAAAAGGTCTGCATATGCGTGATGCCCTGGACAGTGTTGCCCGGGAAAACCCCGGCCTGATCATCAAATTCGGCGGCCATGCCATGGCCGCAGGTCTGAGCATTTATAAAAAAGATTTTGAAGCGTTCTCAACAGCCTTTGACCGGATCGTTAAGCAGGAACTCTCTGCTGAGCAGCTTGAAGCAGAGATCCATACCGACGGTGAACTGGGTGTTTCCGAACTGACGATGGATACAGCCCAACTGCTACGGGACAGCGGGCCATGGGGGCAGAATTTCCCGGAACCTTCGTTCGATGGTCGCTTTCAGATTATTCAGCAGAAGCTGGTAGGCCAGAAACATCTGAAAATGGTGCTCAAGCTGCCTTCCTCAGACTATTATGTGGACGCCATTGCCTTTAACATTGACCCCGGACTCTGGCCAAACCAGAACATAAAATCAGTGAATGTCGTTTATAAACTGGACATCAACGACTTTCGCGGCCAACAGAACCTTCAGCTGATTGTTGATCACCTTGAATCAGCCTGAGCGTTCAGATCATCATTGCCCTTTGCTGATTTCTAAACTATTTTGGTGACTCCAGAACTGTTTCCAGAAGAAGACACAAAAAACAATGACTGAGTCCCGAATGTCCGGCATCGCTGCCCCACTTATTGCGTTAATCATTTCCCTGGGATTATTGATCCCCGGGATTACCCAGCCCCTGATCACACTTCAGGCGGATATGAACCGCCAGGCCCTGGTCAAGGAAGGCCAGAAAATTATGGAACAACAGTCCATGCACCCTGCCCTGCTGTCCATGGCCAACCAGTTCCTGTCTAACCTGAAGGTCGAAGGCCAGAGCCGGGTTTATGACAAAACCCGAAGCATTCTGGGCACGGCCAGCGATCTCTGGAATTTTGGCTACCCATTGGTAGCCATTCTGATTCTTACTTTCAGTGTCCTGATTCCTGCCATCAAAAGCTTGCTCCTGCTGGCATCCTGCCATCCATCATCCCGAACGATCGCACTCAAAGTAAATGCGGTGCTCGGTAAATGGTCAATGGCCGATGTCTTCGCCATGGGCGTTCTTATTGCCATGCTGGCTGCAGACGCCGCTGCGTCCGAAAACGCTCTGCTGAACTTTCAGGCAGAGCTGCATTCCGGATTTTACTGGTTTGTCGCCTACTGCCTGGTTTCAGGGCTGGCAGGGCAATGGTTGTTAAAAGATGCTCAATCTTCCATCTCACTTACCTGAAGCTCCAGGGCATCGATGGAAATTTTTATCTCGGCCAGGCAGATGATCAGGGAAATCAATAAAACAAACAGGCTAATACCAAAAATGATAAAACCCACTTGATATTGACCCAGGTGAAGGAGAAACATCACCAGAACACAGAAGATAAAGCTGATTATCCCGGCCCCCTGCATGTGTTTGACCAATACCATGCGCCGTCGAAGGCTTTTCATCTGCTCTTTGATGTGAAGGTTATCCGGATGCTTCTTAAACTCACCATGAAGGTTCCTGATCAATGAAGCCAGAGCCAGGAACTTGTTGGTATAGGAAAGGAATAACAGAGAAATAGCTGGAAACAGCAAAGCGGGAGTAGTTAGATTCAGCTCCATAGGTCCTTATCTGAGATTGAATGTTGAGGGAGACGCCATTTTATATCCTTCTGCCCCTGCGTTCAAACAGCTCCAGCTGCTGCATTTGCCCGGAGGTTCTCAGATCCAGCAGCCTTACTCCTACTCCCAGTAAGCGTACAGGCTTATTCCTCCCCCTCTGCCAGGCCCGAATCAGCAATTCCCGAAAATGTGCTTCCGGCGTCTGGTCTTCACGCTCTACCATTTCCTCAAGCGTGGTCTGGGTGAAATCATTGAACTTCACTTTGACAAAGCGTCTGGTGACCGAATATTCATTCTTTATGGTTTGAAAACGTCGCGACAAATCCTCAATCAGAGGCTTAACCTGAGTCAGTATCGACGGCTCATCCTGCAAATCTTCATCAAACGTGTGTTCAACCGATAACGACTTGCGTCTTCTATCCGGCTCCAGCGCCCGATTATCCACCCCTCTGGAAAGCTCCCAGAGACGCTCACCGAAACGACCAAACCAACGGCATAACTCAACCGGGGAGTATTGTCGCAACATGCCACAGGTCATAATCCCTTTGCTATGGAGCTTTTGCGCAGTCACCTTACCAACGCCGTGTAGCTTCTCTACGGGTAATTCAAAAACAAAATCCTGGACCTGATCGGGCGTGATCACACAAAGACCGTTTGGCTTATTCCAGTCCGATGCCACCTTGGCCAGAAACTTGTTGGGAGCTACACCAACGGAAACAGTGATACCCACCTCTTCCCGCACCGATTTCATAATTTCACGGGCCATCAGCGTACCACTGCCTTTGCAGTGACTGGACTGGGAAACGTCCAGATAGGCCTCATCCAGCGACAGCGGTTCAATCATCTCAGTGTAACGATGAAAAATAGTATGCATCTGTCGTGAAGCCGCTTTATAAACGTCAAACCGGGCAGGCAAAATAATCAACTCAGGGCAAAGCCTGAGTGCCTGATAAGAGGCCATGGCAGAATGCACGCCTGACTTTCGGGCGGCATAGCTGCATGTGGCTATGACGCCTCGACGTTCAGCCTTTCCACCCACAGCAAAGGCCTTGCCTTTTAACGTGGGGTCATCCCTCTCCTCTACAGAGCAGTAGAAAGCATCTGCATCAACGTGGAGAATTTTTCGCTGAACGGATGGATTCGGGTCTGGCATAGTGTGTATGAAATGCTCGAAAAGACAATTAATTACTGCTTTTTATAATGATTAATCAAGATCAATTCAATCACGTTATCAGATTTAGGTATGCTCATGTTTTAGGAGGTACTTTCTTGAGGTAAAGTTTAACCATGGAGTTCATTCGAAGTGCAGACGCGACAAAGAGCTGATCAGCTTTAAGCTCAGGAGCAGCGAAATTAAAAGCATAAGCATTCATACGAATTAAGCCCAGCATATACTCGCGATCACTCAACAGCGTTTTGCTGGCCAATGATAAGTTGTAAATCTGATCAGTAGCGGCCATTTTAACAATGTCTTTATCGTCCCGGATTCCTTCACCTGCATAACGCATAGCTCCTGGATAATCTGCGAGAGCAGCCTTTACAATGTTTTCATTATCCCGAAGCCTCTGGCTGGCATATTCTAGCTGTCTGCCATTTCGATTGACTGCGGCCAGGACGACATCTTCATCATCCTTTAGCCCTTCACTAACGTATTGCAGATCCATGCGATGTTTTGCAACGGCTTCTAATACAAGGCCTTTATCGTTTCTAACCCGTGGGCTGGCATACTTCAGCCCATGCTGGCGCAAGAAATTCCTGATCTTTTCTTTATGCTCCCCAGACGGCTGACCTGGTGGAATATAAAACTTCAGGCTGTCACTGCAGGATTGCTCGATAACAAAGTATTCATCCTTCAAATGGGGATAGACAAGCTCAAGCCAAGGCATAGCCCTATCGATATCTGACAGTAAAAAATGATAAAAGAACTCTCTGCGGGCGTCCTCAGCGATCTTATCACTCCTTAACCATTCCCCAAGATTGTCCTTCGATTTTATTAACCACCGACTATGGTCAACAAACTGCTGTTGATCATTGCTTAAAAGCTGGTAGCAATCAGGAGTAATGTCACAATCGTTAGTGTTTACCATTCTGAAAAGGCAATGTTGAAAGGCGAATCTATGGGCTTGGGTCGCAGTATCGCTATTAAGGCGTTGCTCAAGCAAGTTAAAGCTCCACTGGTCTCCCTCAACAATCGCTAATCCATTAAAGAGCACATCCAGATCTTTCATTGTCTGTAGCGCTATTATCAGTTTTTCAAAGGCATACTGCAGAGCCTCACGCAGTTTCACCCGAGGGCATTCGACAATCATTTCACCCGCTACGGGATTGACACTGACCTTCATGCCATCCGCTTCTTTATCCAGTTCAATGGCCTTCAGTAACTGCGCCAGAAACCACATACGCTTCAACTTGCCGGATTTTTGACTGCTACCATTAGAATCAAAATTGTCAGAAAATCTAAGCCGCAAGGTTCGTCCCTTCCCACCCTCCGCATCTTCAAGCAGCTCGATAAGACTCATATGAGCGCCAAGCTTCAGGTTGACAATCAAGGCATCGTCCATACTGACGACAGTTCCTGAACACTGTAATTTATTGATATATATCTCGCCTATACAACTCAAAAGCGATGCCTTTTTACCCGGAGTCGTGCAATCAACATAAGTAATCTTATCTACAGTGAATATCTTGCCCTGCCCCGAATCCAGAGTAACCGGTGCCAGTGCGTTTACAAAGCGCTGGTGCAGGGCAAAAATCAGCTCATGGACACTCCGAACCTGCTCAGCTTCCTTGGGGTTGAGTGCTTGAAGAACGGATTGCAGCAGATGGCAGACTGCCAACCAAGCACGAAACGATAGCAGCCCTTCTGTACGGGATTGCTGAGGAGGAATACTAATACACTGCCGTCCAGATCGGATGATCCGTTTCAGCCTTTCGAAACGACTGATCAGTTGCGGCAATTCATCCCGCAATAACTGAACCTCGGATGAGCCTTTCTCACCCGCCAGCTTTAAGAAGGCCCGGTAACCCTGCAACAGGGCCTGGGCCCCGTGAACCAGCCGCTTTACGTTGTCTTTAGTCTCTGCCAGTATCCTGGATCGTTGTGGCGACATGCTCAGTTTTACCGGATTGGCCAGACAATCCAGTCCACCACCGGGGGCAAAAAATGCCAGCAGGCGGGCATTTTGATCCGTGAGCCATTGGAAACCGCTGGCAACCTCAAGGAATGTGCCTTCGGGAAAGGATAAATCATCCCGCGAGGGGACGGCTTTGGTTTGTGGCACATCAAATGGGGAGGATAGCTTTCTGAAAGTCGCCAGTTGTCCGCTAATGTCACCGGCAACAATAAAGGCACCGGGCTCGTCGTTAAACCGAGCGCAGGCCAGTGTCGCCTGTTGGCCTGCCTGAGCAGCCACAGCCTCAAACTGATCACCGGCCAGCATCAACGTTTTTTGTTGTTGTTTCATACCGATCGCAAAATGATCATTGGATCCTCCTCTGGCAATGACAATACCGCCAACCCGTTTCAGGAACTCAGGATCAAGCATCCAGTCTTCAATGTGGTCAGCTACGACAATGGCTCCCTCCGGCATGGTGTCTGCCTTTCCTTTGTCAGCCAGCCAGACTGTTCCGGTGCAAAAGCCTTCACTGACGCCCGCACCTGTGGCAATGGCCTCTTCGGGTATGGGCATGGCAAAGTTCATGTCGCCAGAGAGCTGGGTAACAGGGCGCGCCTGCAACACGCACAGCTCACCCTCAGGATTGATGCCAAACTCCGCATCCACGGGGCAGCGCAATAAGTTTTCCAGTTTAGTCACCATCTCCCTGATATCTGAAACCATTTTATCAGTGACTAAGTGACTAACGTCGTCTTTCTGAGTGTCGGTATTATCAATTCTTGTTTCTGAATAGCCGTTATTGCTCTTACGCAAGACATAGTGACTTGAGATCGCACCGGGAAAGTATTGATAGCTGTCAGGGCCTTCCTCATAAGCAATATCAATACGGTGAGGCGTGTTACCGGACTGCCCGGCAACCACACCTCTGGGCTGACCGCGGGTGAATTCAACCCCGATGTTACGATTCTGAAAAGATTGAAAGCTCATGATGACTCCGCCGCATTGGCAGTCAATACACTCCTGAATGATCAGTGCCATGGGTTGCGGTATGCCTTCGGGACAAACTTCAGGACGGTAGCCTGAAGCCATAACCTTGAGGCAAGTTCGTAGAACATCGTCTTCTTCTTGCACTAACGACAGGTATTTACCCGCCTGGGCATCGCCGTAATTATCTTCATGGATGCCAGAACTGCGGACGATAACCGGCGGTGACTGGGAGGGTTTGTCTAGCTGACTACGCAGATCCCTGATTTGTTGGGCTGCTTCAGACTCTTTAACCTGCTGGTAAAAGTCATCACTGACAATAAATTCCGCCAGCCCCTTCAGCACCTCGGTTCTTTTGACGTGTTCTGAAGGTAGCAAAGTATTGAGGTATCCCCTGATGTGCGCCAGGCTGGTCTGCGCCCCCAGCTCACAGGCGATATCGGGAAGATAGCGAGCTAAAGAATGAGGATTCAGAGGGTGTTGTTCAAGCGCCTTCACAACCTGGGTGGTCACACATTGAAACGGTGGAACATTCAGACCGGCGTCCTTCATCCGCTGCAAAAACATTCCCTTGCCGCCAAGTTGTTCCCGGAGTGTGCCAACCTGATCTGAAACAGACAAACGACAGAGACGCTTGGCTAAAGGCGTTTGAATAGTCGGAACGCCACCAGAAGAATCAAAATGTCTTTTGGATGCACTACTAGACTGGGTATTCTGATTTGGATTCGGTGGCGGGTTTTGGGTCTTTGATCCACCCTCTTGCGATGGGGCACTGGTGTTTTCACGGGTTGAGCCTGGTTCAGAATTTGGGCAGCTGACTATTTTAGACAGAACCTCCTGACAGGCTTTTCTGGTTGATGCCAGACACAGGACAGTACCGTCAGGAAGATCAATATCCAATGGTACAACAGAGTCGTCTGACTGGACGTGAGCATCTTCACGGTGGCGTTCAGCTTCCTGCTCTATGTCTTTTTGCTCTCTGACAGTGATTCCGTTGGTTTTTGCAATGTACACTTTTCGGGCAGTGTCTGCGTCTGTTGCTGCTTCGGCGATCCTGATCTTCACCCTGCCCATGGCTAGCTCTTCGACGGCGATTTTATGAATCCGCTCCATTTCAGCTTGCTGTCTTTGTAAAAAAATCCGGTAATCGGGCAGATCGTATTCCGGAAATGTCAGCTTGGGTTCATGGCTATAGCGTAGGACAGTGCTCTGGTAACGATGGGTTTTCAGGTGGAGAGGCTGTTGGGTGTCGAGCGTGACGCTGGTTATGGACTCCATACCAAAGCATTGCCAGCTTCTGTTCTCAGCAGTGTCTATAGGCTGACAAAATGTATGCTCGCCGGGCATAGGTTCTGTGCCACTGATAATAAAAGGACCATCCGATGAAACGTGAAGAAACGGATGATTGCCTGGCCCCGGTCCGGTACCTTTTTCCGGATGGTAAGGAAGTGGCTGCCAGGTTTGCTGCCTGAGTGCCAGTGCCCCCAGTGTCACCAGAGACCCTGTGATAGCGGAGGCTTGGCCTGGCAGAGGGTACGCAGTCAACCCTTCAGGAATTTGTGCCTCCACCGAAGCCATGAAAAGCAAGAAAAAGAATAGAGACCTCGGTAATCGTTCCAATGTCTTGATTCTCAATTATTGTTAAGCGGTGAAGCATAGATCAAATATCCCATGAGTGTTTTTTTTAACGACAGTGACCTGGGCTAAAGGCGTTTGGATGGTCGGAACGCCACGGGCATAGACTTCCCTCTCCTTTGAATCAACAATATTAATAATTCGCGGGTTTAGGAACGTATTTACGAACTTCGGGATTTATGTCGATTGCTGATTGGATAAAGTCATAATCTTTAAGGTCCTGACCAACACAAGTGAAAACCAGAGGATTATTTTGAATTAAGCCCAGAATAATCTTTTTATCGCCCCGAATTCTTTCACTGGCATACCTTAGAGCGATTAGATCACCCGCGACAGCGGTCTTGACAAGGGTTTCATTATCCCGAAGTCTCTCACTGGCATATCCTATCAGACTACCCTCTTGAGTGACTGCGGCCAGAACAACATGGTCATCATTCTTCAGTGTTTGACTCAGATATTTCAGGTCACGAGGATGTTTTGCAATAGCTGCTAATACAAGGTCTTTATCATCTCGAACCGGTTGGCTGGCATATTTCAGTCCATGCTTCACCAGGGCATCCCTAAGCTTTTCTTTATGATCCCCAAGCAACTGACCTGGTGGAACCTCAAACTCCAGACTGACACCGTAAGATCGTCTGATAATATAGTATTCACCTTCCAAATGGGGATAGATACACTCAACCAACTGGGCAAAGTTGTTTATATTTTGTACCAATAAAGCATGATGTAAGAGCTCTCTACGGATGTCCTCAGCGATCTTATCACTCATTAACATTTCCCGAAGATGATCTTCCAATTTTTCCTGGCACTTTGCTAACTGTTGGACATGATGAATAAACTGTTGGTGTTGGTTGCTTAATAGCTTGCAGCAAGCGGGAGTAATACAAAAACCGCTCCCATGAAACATTGAAAAAAGACAATGTTGAAAGGAAAATCTATTCGCTTCTATCGCAGAATCGCTATCAAGGCGCTGTGCAAGCAAGTTAAAGTTCCATTGATCCCCGTCAAAAACGTCTATTTTGTTGAAATTGATATCGAGATCGTTCACAGCACCTAACGCCGTCATCAGTTTCTCAAAAGCATTCTGCATGCTTTCAAGTGATGTCATTCCGGGGCATTCGACAATAATTCCACCCGCTACAGCGTTGCAACTTACCTTCATCCTATCAGCATCTTTATCCAGTTCGATCGATTTCAGTAATTGCACCAGAAACCACATGCGCTTGAGCTTTTCGGGTTTATCAGTGCCATCAGGTCTACGAATTCGGTCAGAAAATTTCAGCCGCAAAGTACGTCCTTTTCCTCCCTCTGCCTTCTCCAATAGCTCGATAACGCTGATATGATTTCCAAGTGTCAGGTTAACAATCAAGGCATCATTCATACTGACGACAGTTCCCTCAAGCCCCAGTTGGGTGATGGATGCTTTGCCAGATGATGTCAATAGCGGCAGCGACGACTTATGACGCGGAGACGTGCAATCGACATAGGTGATTTTGTTTTCCGAAGATATCCTGCCCTGGCCCGAAGCCAGAGTGACCGGTGCCAGCGCGTTTACAAAGCGCTGATGCAGGGCAAAAATCAGCTCATGGACACTTTGGACTTGCTCAGCTTGCTTGGGGTTGAGTGCTTGAAGATCGGATTGTAGCTTATGGCAATCGGCCAGCCATTGACGAAAAACTCCCGGGGATCGCTGCCCTCCTTCAGCAGCTTGCATGGGCGGAATGATACGCTCCAGCCCTGATTGGATAGTCTTTTTCAACGTCTCAAACCGTTTGTCCAGTTGCGGCAATTCATCCTGCAATAACTGAACCTCGGGTGAACCTTTGTCGCCCGCCAGCTGTAAGAAGGCCCGGTAACCCTCCAACAGGACTTCGGTCCCACGAACCAGTTGATTTACGCAGTCTTTAGTCTCTGCCAGTATCCTGGATCGTTGTGGTGACATGCTCAGTTTTACCGGGTTGGCCAGACCATCCAGTCCGCCACCGGGGGCAAAAAATGCCAGCAGGCGGGCATTTTGATCCGTGAGCCATCCAAAGCAGCTGTCGACCTGACGCAATATGAATCTATGGGGGAGCCAATCATCCTGTAACGTGGTAGTTTTTGCCAACGACACATCAGAAACAGCAGAAGACAGCTTTCTGTAACTGGCCAGTTCTCCGCTAATGTCACCGGTTACAACGAAAGCTCCGGGCTTATCGTCAAAACGAGCGCAGGCCAGTGTCGCCTGTTGGCCTGCCTGAGCAGCCACAGCCTCAAACTGATCGCCGGCCAACATCAACGTTTTTTGTTGTTGTTTCATACCGATCGCAAAATGGTCATTGGATCCTCCTCTGGCAATGACAAAACCGCCAACCCGTTTCAGGAACTGAGGCTCGAGCATCCAGTCTTCAGCGTGTTGAGCAACCACAATGGCCCCCTTCGGCATAGCGTATGCCTTTCCTTTTACAGCCAGCCAGAGCGTTCCGGTGCAAAAACCTTCGCTGACACCCGCACCTGTGGCAATGGTCTCTTCGGGTATGGGCATGGCAAAGTTCATGTCACCAGAGAGCTGGGTAACAGGGCGCGCCTGCAACACGCACAGCTCACCCTCAGGATTGATGCCAAACTCCGCATCCACGGGGCAGCGCAATAAGTTTTCCAGTTTGATCACCATCTTCCTGATATCTGAAACCATTTTATCAGTAACTAAGTGACTAACGTCGTCTTTATCAGTGTCGGTATTATCAATTCTTGTTTCTGAATAGCCGTTACCGCTTTTGCGCAGGACAAAGTGACTGGAGATCGCACCGGGAAAATATTGATAACTGTCAGGGCCTTCCTCATAAGCAATATCAATACGGTGAGGCGTGTTACCGGACAGCCCGGCAACCACACCTCTGGGCTGACCGCGGGTGAATTCAACCCCGATGTTACGATTCTGAAAAGATTGAAAGCTCATGATGACCCCGCCACATTGGCAGTCAACACACTCCTGGATGATCAGCGCCATGGGTTGCGGTATGCCTTCGGGACAGACTTCAGGACGGTATCCTGAAGCCATGACTTTAAGACAGGTTCGTAGAACATCGTCTTCTTCTTGCACTAAAGACAGGTATTTACCCGCCTGGACATCGCCGTAATTATCTTCATGGATGCCAGAACTGCGGACAATAACCGGCGGTGACAGGGAGGGTTTGTCCAGCTGACTACGCAGTTCCCTGATTTGTTGGGCCGCTTCAGAGTCTTTAATCTGCTGGTAAAAGTCATCACTGGTAATAAATTCTGCCAGCCCCTTCAGCACCTCGGTTCTTTTGACATGCTCTGAAGGTGGCAAAGTATTGAGGTATTCCCTGATGTGCGCCAGGCTGGTCTGCGCACCTGACTCACAGGCGATATCGGGAAGATAGCGAGCTAAAGAATGAAGATTCAGAGGGTGTTGTTCAAGCGCCTTCACGACTTGGGTTGTCACACATTGAAACGGTGGAACATTCAAACCAGCGTCCTTCATGCGCTGCAAAAACATTCCCTTGCCCCCAAGTTGTTCCCGGAGTGTGCCAGCCTGATCTGAAACAGATAAACGACAGAGACGCTTGGCTAAAGGCGTTTGGATGGTTGCAGCGCCACTGGGATCAAGACAATCGAAATGTCTTTTGGATTCACTTTCAGGTCGGTTGGCTGGACTGCCAGACCAAGTATCCTGATTTGGATTCGTTGTTGGGATTTGGCCAAAACCAGCATTAAACATTGTGACATCCCTTTCATGTTAATGTTTATCCATAATTTAATTGCGAACACATAAATAAAGTACCTTGCCCGGTTTTGACAATAATATTTTTATAAAGTTCAGCTGTCTTTGAATAGACCACAATTCATCAAAAAATTCCTGACCTCACGATCAACCCTGGGGTTTCTAAGTTTTGCTGAATCGATAAAATTCTGATCAGTTTTAAGCTCGTAAGCCGCATAATTGAAAGCTTTATGGTGCTTTGCAATGACATCGAGCATATATTCTCGATCTTTCAACACCGCTTCACTGGCAAGGGGTAAAAAAAAGACACCCGTAGGACGAGCAATGACACTGTTAATAATAGTTTTATCGCTTCGTAATCTTTCACTGGCATACTCCAGAGCTTTTTGATTATTTGCAATAGCGGCCTTAACAACGTCATCATCATCCTGCAATTCCGAGCTAACGTCGAGTAGAAAATGACCTCTCTGAGTCACTACGGCCATGGCAACCTGTTTATCCCCCCTCAGTTTTTCACTTGCATATTCCAGTTGAGATGGTTGCACTGCCATGGCTTCCAGTACAAGCTCTTTATCATTTCGAACCCGTTGGCTGACATATGCCAGGCCATCCTTGACCAGAGCTTTCTTCACCTCTCTTTTAACATCAGAACTTTTAATATCCGAAAGCGACTGAAAAGGCGGAACATTAAACGTCAGCGTGTAATCCCGTGAGGGTTTGATAGCAAAGTACTGACCACTCAAATGAGGATAAAAATACTCAAACAGTCGTATAGGGTAATGGGCATCTAACAATAAATAATGATGCAAGATCTGCCTACGGACATCCTCATTTATCTCGTCACTTATTAATATGTTTCGCAGACTGTCCTCCGGTTTTTTGCCTTGCCGTACTAACTCTCCACATTCCCCTAACTGCTCAGCATAATAAACAAACTGTTGAAGGCGATTGCTTAATAACCGGCAGCAGGCTGGACCAATACGGCAGTAATCTTCCAGATAAAACATTGTGAAAAGACAGTGTTGAAAGTTGAATCTATCGGCTTCTGTCGTAACATCGGGACTAAGGCGTTGTGCAAGCATATTAAAGTCCCAATGACCTTCTTCAAAAATTTCTCTGTCCCGGAAGATTAAATCAAGCTCAGACATAGAATTTAAAACAATCATCAGTTTTTCAAAGGCACCCTGCATAACTTCACGTGATGCCATTCGAGAATATTCAACGATAATTTCACCTGCCATGGCGTTACAACTTAGCGTCATGCTGCCAGCCTGTTCATCCAGTTTGATCGTTTTCAATAACTGCACTAAAAACCATACACGCTTTAACTTACCTTGCTCACTACTGCCATCGGGGCCCCAAAACTGGTCAGAAAACTTCATCCGCAGGGTTCGTTCTTTTCCCCCCTCTGCGTGTTCAAGTAGCTCGACCAGACTCATATGACTGCCAAGATCCAGGTTAACAATCAGGGCATCATCCATACTGATGACAGTCCCTGTTGTCCTTTTATGCTCGGATTGTTCGATAAATACTTTGCTGGACGGCTTCAATAGTGGTGCAGCTTCACCCGGGCTTGTGCAATCAACATAGGTGATCTTATCGCCAGTGGATATCCTGCCCTGCCCCGAATCCAGAGTAACCGGTGCCAGTGC
This sequence comes from Endozoicomonas sp. 4G, assembly GCF_023822025.1. Lineage (NCBI taxonomy): Bacteria > Pseudomonadati > Pseudomonadota > Gammaproteobacteria > Oceanospirillales > Endozoicomonadaceae > Endozoicomonas > Endozoicomonas sp. 4G. The sequence goes on from NZ_CP082909.1 coordinate 3,016,764, forward strand.
CTTTACGAAACGCTGATGCAGGGCAAAAATCAACTCATGGACACTCCGGACCTGTTCAGCTTCCCTGGGGTTGAGTGCTTGAAGAGCGGATTGCAGCTGATGGCAGACTGTCAACCAACCACGAAACGATAGCAGCCCTTCTGTACGGGATTGCTGAGGAGGAATACTAATACACTGCCGTCCAGATAGGATGATCCGTTTCAGCCTTTCGAAACGACTGATCAGTTGCGGCAATTCATCCCGCAATAACTGAACCTCGGGTGAACCTTTCTCACCCGCCAGCTTTAAGAAGGCCCGATAACCCTGCAACAGGGCCTGGGCCCCGTGAACCAGACATTTTACGTTATCTTTAGTCTCTGCCAGTATCCTGGATCGTTGTGGCGACATGCTCAGTTTTACCGGGTTGGCCAGACTATCCAATCCACCACCAGGGGCAAAAAATGCCAGTAGGCGGGCATTTTGATCTGTGAGCCATTTGAAACCGCTGGCAACCTCAAGGAATGTGCCTTCATGAAAGGACAAATCATCCCGCGAGGGAATGGCTGTAGTTTGTGGCACGTCAGTAAATGCAGAGGATAGCTTTCTGTAACTGGCCAGTTTTCCGCAAATGTCACCGGCAACAATAAAGGCACCGGAATTATCGTTAAAGCGGGCACAGGCCAGTGTCGCCTGCTGGCCTACCTGAGCGACCACGGCCTTACACTCATCACCGGCCAGCATCAACGGTTTTTGTTGTTGTTTCATACCGATCGCAAAATGATCATTGAATCCTCCTCTGGCAATGACAATACCGCCAACCTGCTTCAGGAACCCAGGCTCAAGCATCCAGTCTTCAGCGTGTTGAGCAACCACAATGGCACCCTCTGGCATAGCGTCTGCCTTGCCTTTTTCAGCCAACCAGAGTGTTCCGGTGCAAAAGCCTTCGCTGACACCCGCACCTGTGGCAATGGTTTCTTCGGGTATGGGCATGGCAAAGTCCATATCGCCAGAGAGTTGGGTAACAGGGCGCACCTGCACCACGCACAGCTCACCCTTACGATTGATGGCGAACTCCGCATCCACGGGGCAGAGCAACAGGTTTTCCAGCGTTGTCACCATCTTCCTGATGTCTGAAACCATTTTATCAGTGACTAAATGACTAACGTCGTCTTTCTCAGTGTCGGTATTATCAATTCTTGTTTCTGAATAGCCGTTATTGCTTTTGCGCAGGACATAGTGACTTGAGATCGCACCGGGAAAGTATTGATAGCTGTCAGGGCCTTCCTCATAAGAAATATCGATACGGTGAGGCGTGTTACCGGACTGCCCGGCAACCACACCTCTGGGCTGACCGCGGGTGAATTCAACCCCGATGTTACGATTCTGAAAAGATTGAAAGCTCATGATGACCCCGCCGCATTGGCAGTCAATACACTCCTGGATGATCAGTGCCATGGGTTGTGGTGCACCTTCGGGACAGACTTCAGGGCGGTAGCCTGAAGCCATGACCTTGAGACAGGTTCGTAGAACATCGTCTTCTTCTTGCACTAAAGAGAGGTATTTACCCGCCTGGGCATCGCCGTAATTATCTTCGTTGATGCCAGAACTGCGGACAATAACCGGCGGTGACAGGGAGGGGTTGTCCAGCCAATCACGCAGATCCCTGATTTGTTGGGCCGCTTCAGACTCTTTAACCTGCTGGTAAAAGTCATCACTGGTAATAAATTCCGCCAGCCCCTTCAGCACCTCGGTTCTTTTGACATGCTCTGAAGGTGGCAAGGTATTGAGGTATTCCCTGATGTGCGCCAGGCTGGTCTGCACACCCGGCTCACAGGCGATATCGGGAAGATAGCGAGCTAAAGAATGAGGATTCAGAGGGTGTTCTTCAAGCGCCTTCACGACCTGGGTTGTCACACATTTAAACGGTGGAACATCCAGACCGGCGTCCTTCATCCGCTGCAAAAACATTCCCTTGCCCCCAAGTTGTTCCCGGAGTGTGCCAGCCTGATCTGAAACAGACAAACGACAGAGACGCTTGGCTAAAGGCGTTTGGATGGTTGGAGCGCCACTGGGATCAAAACGATCGAAATGTCTTTTGGATTCACTTTCAGGTCGACTGGTTGGACTGCCAGACCAAGTATCCTGATTTGGATTCGTTGTCGGGATTTGGGGCTGTGAGCCACCAAAACCAGCATTAAACATTGTGACATCCCTCTCATGTTAATGTTTATCCATAATTTAATCGCTAACGCATAAACAGAGTACCTTGCCCGGTTTTGACAATAATATTTTTATAAAGTTCAGCTGACATCCTCACACAATCGTTTGCCCCTTCTGGGGTCTAACAATACAAGATGCTGTAAGAGCTCCCTGCGGATGTCCTCACTCATCTCATCACTCATAAACACTTCCCGAAAACTGCGTTTCGATGCTTTCTTGGAAGATGCTAAAGAAAGACACACTACCAACCGATGAGCATGATGAATAAACTGCTGATGGTTGCTTAATAACGTGTAGCAAGGAGGAATACTTTGAAGAGATTGCAAATAAAAGATTGAGAAAAGGCTATGTTGAAAGGCGAATCTATCGGCTTCTGTCGTAACATCGCAATTAAGATGTTGTGCAAGTACATTAAAGTCCCACTGATCTCTTCCAAAAATGGCTATCTTCTCAAAGCATGTATCCAGACAAAACATACCATTTAACACAATGAGCAGTTTTTCAAAGGCATGCTGCATGGTTTTACGTGATTTCATGTGGGGGAATTCAACGGTCATTTCACCCGCTACGGCGTTACAACTTATCTTCATGGGGTCAGAATTTTCATCCAGTTCGATCGCTTTTAGAAACTGTGCCAAAAACCACATACGCTTTAACTTACCGGATTTGTATGCGACACCAGGCTTATTCAATTCGTCGGAGAATTTCAGCCGCAGGGTTCGTCCTTTCCCCCCATCTGCCTGTTCAAGTAGCTCGATAAGGCTTGCATGATCCCCAAGCATCAGGTTAACCATCAGGGCATCATCCATACTGACGACAGTTATCGGACACTCTGATTGTTCAATCAATTCCTTGCCGGACTGCCTCAATAACAGCACCTTTCCACCTGAGCCACCCGGAGTCGTACAATCGACATAGGTGATTTTCTTTTCTGTAGATATCCGGCCCTGGCCCGAAGCCAGAGTGACCGGTGCCAGTGCCTCTAAAAAGCGCTGATGCAGGGCAAAAATCAGCTCATGGACACTTTGGACTTGCTCAGCTTTCTTGGGGTTGAGCGCTTGAAGATCGGATTGTAGATTATGGCAATCGGCCAGCCATTGACGAAAGATTCTCGGCGATAGCCGTCCTTCTTCAGCGGCTTGCATGGGCAGAATGACACTATCCAGCCCTGATTGGATGGTCTTTTGCAACGTCTCGAACCGGTTGCTCAGTTGCGGCAATTCATCCCGCAATAACTGAACCTTGGGTGAACCTTTCTCACCCGCCAGTTGTAAGAAGGCCCGATAACCCTGCAACAGGGCTTCGGCCCCATGAACCAGCTGATTTACGTTGTCTTTAGTCTCTGCCAGTATCCTCGATCGTTGTGGCGACATGCTCAGTTTTACCGGGTTGGCCAGACAATCCAGTCCACCGCCGGGGGCAAAAAATGCCAGCAGCCGGGCATTTTGATCTGTGAGCCATTTGAAACCGCTGGCAACCTCAAGGAATGTGCCTTCGGGAAAGGTTAAATCATCCCGTGAGGGGATGGCTTTGGTTTGTGGTACATCAAATGAATTGGATAGTTTTCTATAACTGGCCAGTTTTGCACTAATGTCACCGGCAACAATAAAGGCACCGGGCTCATCGTCAAAACGAGCGCAGGCCAGTGTCGCCTGCTGGCCAGCCTGAGCGGCCAAAGCCTCAAACTGATCTCCGGCCAACATCAACGTTTTTTGTTGTTGTTTCATACCGATCGCAAAATGATCATTGGATCCTCCTCTGGCAATGACAATACCGCCAACCCGTTTCAGGAACTGAGGCTCAAGCATCCAGTCTTCAGCGTGTTGAGCAACCACAATGGCACCCTCTGGCATAGCGTCTGCCTTTCCTTTTTCAGCCAGCCAGAGTGTTCCGGTGCAAAAGCCTTCGCTGACGCCCGAACCTGTGGCAATGGCCTCTTCGGGTATGGGCATGGCAAAGTCCATATCGCCAGAAAGTTGGGTAACAGGGCGCACCTGCAACACGCACAGCTCACCTTCAGGATTGATGCCGAACTCTGCATCCACGGGGCAGAGCAATAAGTCTTCCAGTTTGGTCACCATATTCCTGATATCTGAAACCATTTTATCAGTGACTAAATGACTAACGTCGTCTTTCTCAGTATCGGCATTATCAATTCTTGTTTCTGAATAGCCGTTACCGCTTTTGCGCAGGACATAGTGACTTGAGATCGTACCGGGAAAGTATTGATAGCTGTCAGGGCCTTCCTCATAAGAAATATCGATACGGTGAGGCGTGTTACCGGACAGCCCGGCAACCACACCTCGGGGCTGACCGCGGGTGAACTCAACCCCGATGGTGCCATTCCGAAAAGACCCAAAGCTCATGATGACCCCGCCGCATTGGCAGTCAATACACTCCTGGATAATTAATGCCATGGGTTGTGGTACGCCTGCGGGACAGACTTCAGGGCGGTAGCCTGAGGCCATGACTTTAAGACAGGTTCGCAAAACATCGCCTTCTTCTTGCACTAAAGAGAGGTATTTACCCGCCTGGGCATCGCCGTAATTATCTTCATGGACGCCAGAACTGCGGACAATAACCGGCGGTGACAAGGAGGGGTTGTCCAGCCGACCACGCAGATCCCTGATTTGTTGGGCCGCTTCAGACTCTTTAGCCTGCTGGTAAAAGTCATCACTGGTAATAAATTCCGCCAGTCCCTTCAGCACCTCGGTTCTTTTGACGTGCTCTGAAGGTGGCAAAGTATTGAGGTATTCCCTGATGTGCGCCAGGCTGGTCTGCGCACCTGGCTCACAGACGATATCGGGAAGATAGCGAGCTAAAGAATGAGGATTCAGAGGGTGTTCTTCAAGCGCCTTCACGACCTGGGTTGTCACACATTGAAACGGTGGAACATCCAGACCAGCGTCCTTCATCCGTTGCAAAAACATTCCCTTGCCCCCAAGTTGCTCCCGGAGTGTGCCAGCCTGATCTGAAACAGACAAACGACAGAGACGCTTGGCTAAAGGCGTTTGGATGGTTGGAGCGCCACTGGGATCAAGACAATCGAAATGTCTTTTGGGTTCACTTTCAGGCCGATTGGTTGGACTGCCAGACCAGGTATCCTGATTTGGGTTCGTTGTCGGAATTTGGCCAAAACCAGCATTAAACATTGTGACATCCCTTTCATCTTAATGTTTATCCATCATTTAATGGCTAACGCATAAATAAAGTACCTTGCCCGGTTTTGACAATAATACGTTTATAAAGTTCGCCGTCGGCCTGAAGCAAGTAATAGAAAAAAGAAAATAAAGTTTGCTGCGGGAAACCTTGTCTGAAAAGATCAGACTTTATTCGCTTTTGGAACATAATCATCAACTTCGGGATTTCTAAGCCTTGCTGATTTGATAAAATCCTGATCTTTTCTAAGCTCGGAAGACACACATCCGAAAGCTTGAGGGTACTCTGCAATTAAACCCAGCATAAACTCACGATCATTCAGTAGCGTTTCACTGGCATACTGTAAATAACTAATATGATCAGCAATTACCACTTTAATGATGCTTTTATCGCCTCGCATTTTTTCGCTTGCAAAAAATAACGCTGCTGAATTCTGTTTGACAGCGGCCATAACAACCTCTTTATCATCCTGAAGTTTCGGGCTGGCATACTCCAACTGATTGCCATTTTTGATGACTGCAGCCAGAACGACCTCTTTATCATCTTTCAATTCTTCGCTGACAAATCCAAGTTGTTCCGGGTATTTTTTAATGGTTGGTAAAACAACTTCTTTATCACTTCGAATTTGTCGACTGGCATATTGCAACCCATCCTTCAGCAAGATTTCCTTGACCTTTTCTTTATCATCTAAAAGCGGGTGACCCGGTGGCAGATAAAACTCCAGTTCGTAACTGTAAGTTGGTTTGATAATAAAGCCTTCATCACTCAAACCATACAGAAGCTCAACCTCCGAAATAGCTATTTGGGGATCGAACAGTAAGAAATGATGCAAGAGTTCCCTGCGGGTGTTCTCATTGATCTTCATTAATACTTCCCGAGGATTGTCATTTGATTCAACCAGCTGTTGAATATGATCAATAAACTGCTGGTGATGATTGCTTAATAACTTGCAGCATTCGGACATTATGGAAGCCCTCTCACTATTAAACATTGAGAAAAGGCAATGTTGAAAGGCGAATCTATCAGCGTCTGTTACAGAATCCCTATCAAGGCGTTGTGCAAGCAAGTTAAAATCCCACCGCTCTCTTTTAAAAGTGTTTACGTAATCAAAGTGTCGATCCAGATCACGAATCGCTTCTAACACCGTCATTAGTTTTTCAAAGGCCTTCTGCATGGCTAGACGTGATGACATTCCGGGGTATTCCACGATAATGTCACCCGCTACGGCGTTGCAACTCAGCGTCATGGTATTCGCATTTTTTCCCAATTCGATCGCTTTCAGTAACTGCACCAGAAACCACATACGTTTCAACTTGCCGGGTTCATCACTGCCATCGGGTTTTCTAAATGTGTCAGAAAATTTCAGCCGCAAGGTTCGTCCTTTCCCCCCCTCTGCATGCTCAAGCAGCTCGATAAGGCCCAAATGGATGCCAAATTCCAGGTTCACAACCAAGGCATCATCCGTACTAATGACGGTCGCCTGACGTAGTAATTTTTCGATGGCTGTTTTACCAGATGGAGTCAATAGCGGCGTCTTTTCACTCAACTTACCGAGAGTCGTGCAATCAATATAGATGACCTTACCTCTCTTACCTCCCTTAGATAACCTGCCCTGACCGGAGGCCAGAGTCACCGGTGCCAGTGCCTTTACAAAACGCTGATGCACAGCAAAAATCAGCTCATGGACACTCCGCACCTGCTCAGCTTGCCCGGGGTCTAGTGCTTGAAGATCAGATTGTAGCTTATGGCAATCAGCCAGCCATTGACGAAAGGTTCCGGGGGATAGCCGCCCTTCTTCAGTGGCCTTCATTGGCTGAATGATCCTGTCTAACCCGGATTGGATGGTTTGTTTCAGCGTCCGGAACCGGTTGATCAGTTCCGGCAATTCTTTCAGCAATGGCTGAATTTCACTCGATTGCCTGGTACCCGCCAACCGCAAGAAGGCATCGTATCCATCCAGTAGTCCTTCGGCTCCACCAACCAGCCGATTTACGTTTTCCTTAGTGTTTGCCAGTAACTCTGATCGTTGTGGCGACATGCTCAGTTTTACCGGGTTGGCCAGACAATCCAGTCCACCGCCGGGGGCAAAAAATGCCAGCAGTCGGGCATTTTGATCCGTGAGCCATTGGAAACCGCTGGCAACCTCAAGGAATGCGCCTTCAGGAAAGGACAAATCATCCCGTGAGGGAACCGCTTGAGCTTGTGACACATCAAATGAAGTAGATAGCTTTTTGTAGCTAGCCAGTTTTGCACTTATGTCACCGGCAACAATAAAGGCACCGGGCTTATCGTCAAAACGAGCGCAGGCCAGTGTCGCCTGTTGGCCTGCCTGAGCGACCACGAACTCAAACTGATCACCGGCCAGCATCAACGTTTTTTGTTGTTGTTTCATACCGATCGCAAAGTGATCATTGGATCCTCCTCTGGCAATGACAATACCGCCAACCCGTTTCAGGAACTCAGGCTCGAGCATCCAGTCTTCAGCGTGTTGAGCAACCACAATGGCCCCCTCCGGCATAGCGTATGCCTTTCCTTTTACAGCCAGCCAGAGTGTTCCGGTGCAAAAACCTTCGCTGACACCCGCACCTGTGGCGATGGTCTCTTCGGGTATGGGCATGGCGAAGTCCATGTCGCCAGAGAGTTGGGTAACAGGGCGCACCTGCACCACGCACAGCTCACCTTCAGGACTGATGCCGAACTCTGCATCCACGGGGCAGCGCAATAAGTTTTCCAGCGTTGTCACCATCTTCCTGATGTCTGAAACCATTTTGTCAGTAACTAAATGACTAACGTCGTCTTTATGAGCATCTGCATTATCAATTCTTGTTTCTGAATAGCCGTTATTGCTTTTGCGCAGGATATAGTGACTTGAGATCGTACCGGGAAAGTATTGATAGCTGTCAGGGCCTTCCTCATAAGCAATATCGATCCGGTGAGGCGTGTTACCGGATAGCCCGGCAACCACACCTCTGGGCTGACCGCGAGCGAACTCAACCCCGATGGTGCCATCCCGAAAAGATCCAAAGCTCATGATGACCCCGCCGCATTGGCAGTCAATACACTCCTGGATGATCAGTGCCATAGGTTGTGGTGCGCCTGCGGGACAGACTTCAGGGCGGTAGCCTGAAGCCATGACTTTAAGACAGGTTCGCAAAACATCGTCTTCTTCTTGCACTAAAGAGAGGTATTTACCCGCCTGGGCATCGCCGTAATTATCTTCATGGATGCCAGAACTGCGGACAATAACCGGCGGTGACAGGGAGGGTTTGTCCAGCTGACCACGCAGATCCCTGATTTGTTGGGCCGCTTCAGAGTCTTTAATCTGCTGATAAAAGTCATCGCTGACAATAAATTCCGCCATCCCCCTCAGCACCTCGGTTCTTTTGACGTGCTCTGAAGGTGGCAAAGTATTGAGGTATTCCCTGACGTGCGCCAGACTGGTCTGCGCACCCGGCTCACAGGCGGTATCGGGAAGATAGCGAGCTAAAGAATGAGGGTTCAGAGGGTGTTGTTCAAGCGCCTTCACGACCTGGGTTGTCACACATTGAAACGGTGGAACCTTCAGACCGGCGTCCTTCATCCGCTGCAAAAACATTCCCTTGCCCCCCAGTTGCTCCCGGAGTGTGCCAGCCTGATCTGAAACAGACAAACGACAGAGACGCTTGACTAAAGGCGTTTGGATGGTTGGAGCACCACTGGAATCAAGACGATCGAAATGTCTTTTGGATTCAGGCCGATTGGCCGGACTGCCAGAGTTGGTATTATGATTTGGATTGGTTTTCGGAGTTTGGGTCTTTGAGCCACCAAAATCAGCATTTAACATTGTGACATCCCTTCCATGTTTAATGTTCGTCCATGATTTAATCGCTAACGCATCAATAAATTTCCTTTTTTCGACAATGACCTTCGTATAAAGTTCACCCGCAGGTAAGCCCTGACAGGTGCCAAAAAACAAAGATTAAAACCACACCCGCCGATAGCAACATTATTCAGAAAAACAGCCGAGACCTGATGCCAGACCGGCTTCCAACAATAACAACGGTCAGCCTTTACAGCTTACCGGGTAAATGGCACTCTGAGCCCATGAAATACAAGATCATCATTGCAGACGACCATCCGCTGTTCAGGGCCGCATTACAGGCAGCCCTGCGCCAGGGGCTGGAAAACCCCGAAATTTATGAAGCCGGATCCATTGCCGCCCTTCAGAATCTTCTTGAGCAGGTGTCATCGCCTGACTTGATTCTTCTCGATCTCAATATGCCGGGAGCCCATGGCCTTTCCGGCCTGATCTTTCTCAGGGGACAATACCCCCAGGTTCCTGTTGTTATTGTTTCTGCTGCTGAAGACTCGCAGGTCATCCATCGCTCCATGCAACACGGTGCCCACGGCTTTATCCCGAAATCCTCACCACTGGATGTTCTGAAGCATGCCGTGACCCAGGTACTTGAGGGCGATATCTGGCTACCGGAATCGCAACCCGAATTGCCAGAACAGGGACAGGTATCGGAACTGGAACAAAAGCTCGCGACATTGACGCCCCAACAATTCAGAGTGCTGGGGATGATCAGCGAAGGTCTGTTGAACAAACAGATTGCTTACGAACTGGAAGTATCAGAAGCGACAATAAAGGCCCATGTCACAGCCATTTTCAAAAAGCTGGGTGTTCGCAGCAGGACCCAGGCTGTCATTGCTATGAATGAGCTGGAAATTGAGCCATCTTCGCCACCCGCTTAATCAGCTCATGCGCTTATAGCGCCTTGATGGGCATTGTCAGCGATGTCATCAAGGCTCTGAGTGAAGCAGGTTTGATCGGTTTCCCCATCAACTTGATATCCTGCTTGCGACAACGGTCTCGTACACTGTCCTGTTTATCGGCGGTAATAAGAATGGCAGGCACTGACAAAGACGACGATTTACGTAATTCCCCGATCAGCCGGATACCATCCATGACATCATCCAGACGGTAATCAACCAGCAGGATATCAGGCAGCCCACATTCTTCAACGACCTTGAATGCCTCTTTCACACTCCCCGCAGAGTACACCTGACAACCCCAGCGGGTCAGCAGGCTTTCCATGCCCAGCAATATTTCCGGCTCGTTATCAATGCAAAGCACCGTCATACCACTCATAGTGTTTTTGGATGCCGCTCTTACTGGCAGCTGCCTCACGGTTCTGGCCTCGGCGAGAGGTACCCGGATGGAGAAGGTCGTGCCCGAATGCTCACGGGATCTCAACTCGATGGGCTGGTGCAGAACGGCGGCAATGCCCCGGGCAATAGCCAGCCCCAGACCCAGCCCTTTCCCGCCCTGGTGCAATCGCTCAAACTCACCAAAGATGACCGACTGTAATGCCTCAGGTATGCCAGAACCATTGTCTCTGACTTCGATGCAGAGTTCTTGGGAACGTTTTCTGCAACACAGCATTACTCTCCCCTGTTGAGGGTTGCAATAACGGAAAGCGTTTGTGAGGAAGTTCTGTAACACTCTTGTTAACAGAACCGGATCACTGTGTACCCAGACAGACGACTGAACCACCCGGAAGTTAAGATGATTTTCCTGTGCCAGCAAATCGAACCCGGCCTGCAAAGGATCCAGAATTTCTGCCAGAGGAAAGTCTCTGAAATTGGCCTTGAGCTTGCCAGCCTCTAAACGAGATAAATCCAGCAGGTCCTTGATCAGTTCTTCTGCCGACTGAAGCGAACTGTTGAGATGGCTGGACAGTTGCCGGTGCTCAATATCCGTCAAACTGGAATCCAGGGAAGACGCAAACAGCCGAGCGGCGTTCATGGGCTGCATCAAATCATGACTGATGGCAGCAAAAAATTTCGATCGCAATCGATTGGCCCGTTCAGCAGCCCCTTTGGCACTCATCAACTCACGGTTCAGACAGTGCAGCTCACTGGTTCTTGCTTCTACTCTTTGCTCCAGACTTTCGTTGATTTCTTTCAGGGCCGTTTCTACCTGGCGAAACTCGGTGATGTCAGTGAAGCTCATCACGAAGCCGCCACCCGGCATCGGATAACCCCGGGTTTCAATAACCCGATCATCCCGTATCCGTTCGGATTTGTGGGCTGTTCCCTGCATCATGTGATGAATACGCTTGCGAACATGGTGACTCACATCGCCAGGGCCGCAGCGACCCATTTCGGCATTGTAACGAATGATGTCAGCAGCATGACGCCCGACTTTGATCATCCCTTCCGGGTAGGAAAACAGTTCCAGATAGCGCTGATTCCAGGCTACCAGCCTGAGATCCCGGTCAACCACACTCACCCCGATATTGATGTGTTCTATGGCACCGGTCAGTAACTCACGGTTAAACTGCAACACTTCCGATGCCTCGCCTACTACGGCTTCGACATCTTCAATCAAGGCATTGTCTCCGGTCAGCCCTGTTTTCATCACCAGCTTTGCTGACGAGGCCCCCATGATACCGGACAGCACCCTTTCTACCGCGGCAATCATTTCACTGTCGGCAAGGTAAGGACGCTCCGCTGTCGTGTAACTGGCCATCAGTTTGCTGGCCTTTTCTTCACCCATATAGCGACTTGCCAGTGACTCCAGTTCATCCACGGTAACGGTCAGGTCATCATAAAGATCGCCCTCCACTACCGAAGCATCGACAAACTTTCTGGCCTGTCGGTTTTCCAAGGGTGAAACCTTAAACAACAGGCAACCGAGGCTATAAACCAGGGCATTTATCATCAGGGCAAAAATACTGGCTCCGTTAAGGGTGCCCGTCAGACCAAAGCCAAACAGCGCATCGGGTTTGAAAGCCTCAATGCCAAATACACCCTGCTCAAGCAGTGCTTTATCCAACCAGCCGGACTGTACAAATACAGGCACAACCAGGGTGACTAACCAAACCAGACTGCCTGCCAGAATACCCCCTGTGACCGCTTTATAATTGCTCTCCCTGAGATAAAGCGAACCCACCACGGCAGGTGCCAGCTGTGCCACTGCGGCAAAAGAGATCAATCCCAGATTAGCCAGCAAATGATCTTCACCCGTACTGATCACTCGATAAACGACGTAAGCCAACAGTAAAATGCCAATAATGATGGTGCGTCGTACTGTTCGCAGCAGACCGCTGAAGCGATAGAACTCATTGCGACCCTGCCCTGAATTTCTGAGGATCAGCGGCATCAGGATCTCATTGGAAATCATGTTCGTTAACGAGATGGTTGCCACAATCACCATGCTGATCGCGGCGGATAATCCTGCCATAAAAGCGAGCACGGCCATGCTGTCACTGCCCAGCAGCTTTGACAGAGCGATCACAAAGGAATCCGGCGATACGGTCTCTCCTAACCAGACATTACCGGCAAACGCCATGGGCAGGACAAAAACAGCGGTCAGCAGCAGATAGACTGGAAACATCCAGCGGGCACGTTTCAGATCCCTGATATCCCTGTTTTCTACAACCAGAACATGGAACTGTCTTGGCAGACAGATAAAAGCTGCCATGGCGACCATAATGGGTGCCATCAGGTTCAAAAACAGATTCTCGTCAGACGATTTAACCACCGCCATTTCAAAATGAGCCAGTGGCTCACTGGCTTGTGTAAAGAATCGATAAGTGATCCAGCCCCCCACCACCAGAAAGGCAGCCAGTTTCAGTAGGGACTCAAAGGCGATGGCCAGCATAACACCATGCTGAGGCTCTGTGGTATCCAGCCTGCGGGTAGCAAACATAATCACAAAAACAGCCAGCAGCAGAGTCACCACCAGGGCTGCATCCTGCTGTTGGCGGGGAGCCATGGCGATAGGCGACAGGAGTTCAAAACCAATAATAATGGCTTTCAGCTGCAAGGCAATGTAAGGAAGAATGCCAACCACCAGCAACAAAGTAACCAGAATAGCCAGCCCCCTGGACTTGCCATGGCGTGAGGCAATAAAGTCAGCAATGGAGCTGATATTTTCGCGTTTGCTTACCCGTATCAGCTTGTTAAGCAACTTCCAGAAAAAGACAAAAACCAGAATAGGTCCAATATAGATACTCGGAAATGACCAGATACTCTGAGAGGCCTGACCCACCGCACCAAAAAAAGTCCAGGCAGTGCAATAAACAGCCAGCGACAGACTGTAAATATAGGGCCGCCATTTTTTTCGTAATCTGGCACCGGCATGGTCACCATACCAGGCTACCGAAAACAACCCACCCACGTAGAGCAGGGCTATGAGAGCCAACCACCATCCGGCCATCGTTTCTTACTTCTTCTAATTCTAAAAAAATGGAATTATGCTACCAAAGTCTAATTTCTTGAAGACGGTATCGTCTTAAGATGACAATCAGGCACCGCAATGCTAAAAACTACAAGCACCGTGTCAGTGCATTGCCTGAAGAACGATTAGAAAAACAATTAGAAAAACGCTAAGGATTCCTTATGACCGAAGTACGTGTGTACCCAGTAACTGAGGTTCAGCGAGAAAATACACTGGCAGATAACCAGCGTTATCTTGAAATGTACCAGCAATCTGTCGTTAACCCCGAAAGGTTTTGGCGAGAGCATGGCAAGAGAATCGACTGGTTCACCCCATACACGCAGATCAGGAATGTGTCGTTCGATCACGAACATGTCGATATCAAATGGTTCTACGACGGCACCACCAATGCCTCTTTCAACTGCCTGGATCGTCATCTTGAGCAAAAAGCTGATCAGGTTGCCATCATCTGGGAACCGGACGAAGAAGGCAAAGCTTCCAAAAAAGTCACTTACCGAGAACTTCACGAACAGGTTTGCCGGTTTGCCAATGGCCTGAAGAGCCAAGGGGTTGGCAAGGGTGATGTGGTCGCCATTTACATGCCCATGGTCGTTGAGGCCACAGTCGCGATGCTGGCCTGTTCGCGTATTGGTGCTATTCACTCGGTGATCTTCGGCGGCTTTTCGCCTGAAGCCCTGGCAGGAAGAATCGTCGACTCCAGCGCCAAACTGGTCATTACTGCCGATGAAGGTATTCGCGGCGGGCGAGCAGTCCCTCTGAAAACAAACGTTGACCGAGCCCTGGAAAACCCGGAAGTGACCAGCATTGAAAAGGTCATTGTCCTGCGGCACACCGGTCAAGAGGTCGACTGGCAGGAAGATCGTGATGTCAACTGGCAGGACCTGACCGCCATGGCTTCACCGCACTGCACTCCCGAAGCGATGAATGCAGAAGATCCACTGTTTATTCTTTACACTTCCGGCTCCACAGGTAAACCTAAAGGCGTACTGCATACGACGGGCGGTTATCTGGTTTATGCGTCCATGACCCATCAATATGTGTTTGACTATCAGGATGGCGAAATATTCTGGTGCAACGCCGACATTGGCTGGATTACCGGCCACACCTACGTCACTTATGGCCCGCTGCTGAACGGTGCCACCATCGTTATGCATGAAGGGGTACCCAACTACCCGGCCTGCAACAGAATCAGCAAGATCGTCGACAAACATCAGGTAAATATTCTGTACACCGCCCCCACGGCAATACGGGCACTCATGGCTGAAGGTGACGCAGCGGTTAAAGACACTCACCGCTCCAGCCTGAGACTGCTGGGCAGCGTCGGTGAGCCCATTAACCCCGAAGCCTGGAGCTGGTACTACAAAACCATCGGCAATGAACAGTGCCCCATCGTCGATACCTGGTGGCAGACTGAGACGGGCGGCGCCATGCTGACCCCCCTCCCCGGCGCTACTGATCTGAAACCCGGTTCGGCAACCCGCCCCTTCTTCGGCATCAAGCCCGCCCTGGTTGACAACGAGGGTCGTATTCTCGAAGGCGAACAGGAAGGCAACCTGGTGATTCTCGACAGCTGGCCCGGTCAGGCCCGGACCGTCTTTAACGACCACGAGCGTTTTGTTCAAACCTACTTCTCCAGCTTTAAGGGCATGTATACCACTGGCGATGGCGCTCGCCGGGATGAAGATGGCTATTACTGGATCACAGGGCGTGTTGATGACGTTCTAAACGTCTCTGGTCACCGTATGGGCACAGCTGAAATTGAGTCGGCACTGGTCTCCCACCACGACGTTGCCGAAGCCGCTGTTGTTGGCTTCCCACACGATATCAAGGGGCAGGGAATATACGTCTACGTAACACTGACAGCGGATTCTGAGTATTCAGATGAATTCAAGAATGAATTAAGGCAGTGGGTTCGCAAGGAGATTGGCCCCATCGCCTCACCGGATATCATTCAGTGGGCTCCGGGATTACCCAAAACCCGATCCGGCAAGATTATGCGCCGCATCCTGCGTAAAATTGCCTCAGGTGAGTATGAAAATCTGGGTGATACATCGACACTGGCAGACCCTTCTGTTGTAGAAACGCTGATTAAGGAGCGAGCATTAGCAGGATAAGCTAGTTATTAACCGCAACCTTTTAATCTTTTATTGACTTTAAGGATCATCGTCCATACTATTCGCACCTCATTGATGCGGGGTGGAGCAGCCTGGTAGCTCGTCGGGCTCATAACCCGAAGGTCGTCGGTTCGAATCCGGCCCCCGCTACCAACTTAAAACGACAGTTGACTACCAGACGACTGTCGAACAGATTTCGGTGCGGGATGGAGCAGCCTGGTAGCTCGTCGGGCTCATAACCCGAAGGTCGTCGGTTCGAATCCGGCTCCCGCTACCAACTTACAACGACAGTTGATTGCCAGACGACTGTTGAACAGATTTAGGTGCGGGATGGAGCAGCCTGGTAGCTCGTCGGGCTCATAACCCGAAGGTCGTCGGTTCGAATCCGGCTCCCGCTACCAACTTACAACGACGGTTGATAACCAGACGACTGTTGAACAGATTTGATGCGGGATGGAGCAGTCTGGTAGCTCGTCGGGCTCATAACCCGAAGGTCGTCGGTTCAAATCCGGCTCCCGCTACCAAATACAAGTCGGTTTATCCGGCTTTATTTTTTTGCAAAACATCTTTTAACGCTTACGCCGATAAAAGATTTCTCTTCCGTTCGTGACTGTTTGGGATCTCAATGCAGAAACAAGAGGCCAGCCCACTCACAAAAACAGCGCTTGTCGTTGAGGGCGGAGGCATGCGCGGTATTTACTCTGCCGGCATTCTGGATGCTTTTATGGACAAACGTCATCGGCAGTTCGATGGCTTTTACGGCGTTTCAGCCGGTGCGCTCAATCTGGTGTCCTTTATTGCCGGTCAACGGGGGCGCAACCTTGATCTCTATACTGGCGCCTGCCTGGAAACCCGTTTTATCAGCTTCAAACGACACGTGAAAGGCGGCAACCTGTTTGACCTGGACTGGCTGTTTGATCGCATCCAGAGACAACACATGAATATTAACAAGTTTCGAAGCCAGCTTCGGGACAAAACATTCACGGTTGTCACCAGCTGCGCAAGTACCGGTTACCCTATCTACCACACGTTCGATGAGCACTTTGAGCTGGAACAACTGTTCACCGTGCTGAAGGCTTCCAGCGCACTTCCCATGATTTATCGCAATGCCATCACCATTGATAGTAGAAATCATGTAGACGGGAGTCTTGCGGACCCTCTGCCCGTCATAAAAGCGGCAGAGGATGGCTATAAAAACATTGTTGTGCTGAGAAGCCGGGAAAGCCAGTATCGCAAAAAGGCTTCTTCTGCCAACAGACTGCTGGCCTGGCAATTGCGAAAACAGCCGGAAGTGGCTCAGCTGATTCGCCAGCAGTACTCAATCTATAACGAAACTCTGGACAGCTTCGATCAGTTAAAACACAACGGCATCACCATTACCGAAATTGCTCCGGATAGGCCTCTGAGTTCAACCCGAAGCACCCGAGACCGCGCCCGACTGGTGTCTGACTACCACAAGGGCTATTCCGCAGGATTTTCGTTCCTGCAAAACCTTGATCACGCTGCTCTGGCTCAGCCCGCCTGATATTTTTAACGGTTTTATCAACGATACTCTCTGGCTTTATTAACCATCCCTACTAGTGCAGGAAAGCACTAATACCCATACAGATCAAAATATGCTTTGATATGCGCTCATTTCTCTTCAGTAGTTGTAGCACGGATGCCATCAAAGCATACCCAACAAATCATCTTGTCAGAACAGCAACGCAATGCCCTTGACCTGATTGTTCGCCAACGGAAAAGTTCTCAGGCTATGGTGCTCAGAGCCAAAATCATTCTGTTGGGGGCACAAGGGAAAAGTCTTCAGGGAACGACTAAAGAACTCAAGTGTAACCGTGAAACCGTCACTCGCTGGAGAAAGCACTGGGTCGAGCGTAGTGATGAGATTCCAGTATTAGAAAAACTCAAAGAGGCTCCTCGCCCTGGCGCAAAAGCCAAGTTCACCGAAGAGCAAATTTGCTTGATTGTTGCCATGTCTTGCGACAAACCAGGGCTGAAGGCACACCACAAGATGAACTTGGCGTTAAGGGTAAGTCCGGTATCCTGAAGAACATGAGGACACGGGCTGCGTACCTGACTGATAGATCCCATAAGATCGTTTTTCACTATACTCCGAAACATGCATCATGGCTGAACCAGATAGAAATATGGTTTTCGATTCTGGTAAGACGTTTCCTGAAGCGAAACAGCTTTACTTCAAAAGAAGACCTGAAAGCTCGGCTTCACCAGTTTGTTGACTTCTTCAACGAGAAAATGGCGAAGCCATTTAAATGGACTTACAAAGGTCGGCCATTACAGGTGTGATGCTGTATGGATATTAGAGCTTGGGTGCACTAGTAAGCCAGCTGGACTTCAACGGCAGGCTCTCCCTGTTTCATCGTTGAGGGTGAACTGCTGATGATACGTTTTTTGCCAACACCTTCACTCAGAAGAAAGTCATTAATCAGATTAAGCCGATCAGAGGCCAGCTTAGTCATTTTTTCCTGATTCAACGGCCAGTTTTCCAACAGCCATTGCTCTGCTTTTTTGACACGGGCGCTGTGACTGATATCACCCACTTCAGGCAACTTTTGATTGTGGGCCCTGAGGTACATTTGCTCAATCAACTGCCCTCTGATATCGGCAGGAATCTCTTTCACTTCTTCCCGCCTGACCTGACGAATGGCCGAATACAACTCAACCAGATCAGACTCCAGCTCTGCCTTTGCCAGAACAGGCCAGTCTCGAGCCTTGCTGGCCGTTGCTTTGAGGGATAGGTCCAGTTCAGGCCTTATCCCCAGCACACGACCCCAGCCTTTTAATCGTGCCTTGTCATTGTCTGTCAATACCGCCCTGCCCGCTGGCATCGATATAGCACCTGATAACACTGGCGTAATACCTGCCTGCCGGGAAAGATACTGCAGGGGCTGATCAAGCACAGTGTTCCAGGTCTTCTGCGTCGCCATTGTTGCCGCAGCCATCGGCGACTGGCCGTCAGAGGCGGTAACGTCGATGGCAATGATAGACTGGGGGTTGGTCATCAAAGCTTTCACATCATTGATATCCAGCTTTGGTTTGACAGGTTTGGCTTCAAGTTTGGTAAAAACCAGCTTCCCTCTGCTGCCTCCCATCTCAGAAGACTCAAGGTTAAGATTTACACGACTTCCGGCCAGGTCGTATCCAGAAACAGAGCGGTGTGAAACAGGTAGCAAAGACACATCCACATCTTTGGCAGAAATATTCAGGCTGGAGGCCACTGCATTATTCAAGTCGACGACACCTTCCAGGGAGACAGGAACACTACCAAGCCACTGTCCATTAAGCGAGAAGGTAAACTGTTCAGGACTCAGTACCTCCAACTTCACCTTGCTGCCACTAAATAGCTCAGGATGCTGTTTTTGAGTCGAATGAACCGAGCCATTGAATTCGATATTCTTGATGGCGAAGGGTAAAGAGCCCTCAGCTGGTAAAGAGCCTTCAGCTGGTAAAGAGCCTTCAGCTGGTAAAGAGCCTTCAGCTGGTAAAGAGCCTTCAGCTGGTAAAGAGCCTTCAGCTGGTAAAGAGCCTTCAGCTGGTAAAGAGCCTTCAGCTGGTAAAGAGCCCTCAGCTGGTAAAGAACCTTCGGCTAATAAAGAGCTCTCAGCTGGTAAAGAACGCTTAATCGTCTGTGCTATTTGCTCTAAAGGGCTGTCATTAACCGTCAGTAAGCCACCCTTGAACGACAGGCCTTCAACAAAACCTTTCCGGTTTCTAAATTGAAAACCCTCTGCAAATAACTCTTTCCAGCCCAGATCAAGACCGGAACTCAAATCCTGATACTGACCATCCAGCACTTTAGCCGCTCCGGCCAGCACCACTCCCTGATCCTTAGACCATTCAACAGCAAGGTCCGTCGAGAGGCGGCCTTCCAGTGAGCAGTTCGAACATTTAAGAAAATTCTGGCTGACAGCCTCAGCCAGAGGCAGTTCATCAATGGATAACTGACCCGATAGCGTTAGTTTATTTAAATCAATCATTCCGCCCAGCGACCAGTTAATGTGGTTTGACTCCCTGACCATCTGGACATCCACCTGATCACGGCGATGAGTTGTAAGCGCCATTTTACTGAAACCAAAACGGATCACCTTTCTGGATCCAGCCTGTTCAGAGTTCACCACGTTCATGGTTCCATCGTCGAAAACAAACTGCCCTGTATCTCTGAGAAACTCATGAAAATTGGGCATGGGTGGTTTATGACCGATGATCGCCAGATCAACAAAAATCCTGGGCTTTTTAAAATCAATCCGATCCAGGGTAATGGTTTCTGCCCAAAGAGAGGTCCAGGCAACATCAACACCAATAGATTCTGATTTAAGAGTAATACCGGGGGAGATTCTGAGTTCCGGATTAATAAGCAGGAATTTACCGGATAAGAAGGAGTATTCCTTCTCAACAGGAAGGATTTCAACCCCTGTTTGATTTTCTATCTTGTGGAGCAGCTGGTCAGTATAGCGACCAGGGACCATCAATATCGCTGAAACCAGAAACAGCAGAATGGCCAGAATCACAACAAAGAGCACAAACCGGACCGCCGATTTCTGAGTTTGCATACTACGTCTCTTGATTACCAGTTCATGACTTGTTTAACAAAGGGTATGGTCAACTTCCTTTTAGCTCTCAGTGAAGCACTGTCCAGCTTCTGCAGCATCTTGAATAAATGCCCCATATCCCGGTTGCTGCGGTATATGATATACCGCGCTACATCTTCATTCATATCCAGCCCGCGCAAATGAGCCCGCAGCTGCAATGCCGACACCTTGTCCTTGTCGCTGAGAGGTTGCACCTGAAACACCAGCCCCCAACTGAGTCTCGAGACCAGATCCGGCAATAGGATAGAAAGTCTTTTCGGTGGGCAATTCGCTGCCACCAGCAGGCGAGTCCGGGAATCCCTGAGACGATTGAACAGATCAAAAAGCCCTTCTTCCCACTCTGGAATACCAGCTACTGCATTCACCTCATCAATGCATACCAGTTGCAGCCTTTCCATACCCTCCAGCAGCTTGGAAGGGTAATGAACAAGCTCCTGCATAGGCAGGTAGATACCGCGGCCCTTCCTGCTATCAACCTGATGACAGGCCGCCTGAAGAAGATGACTGCAGCCAACGCCGGGGGCACCGTACAGATAAATAAACTGTTCTGAATCGACCCCGCTGACCTGCTGATCCATATCCAACATATTGACCAGTGCTGCATTATCCCCACTGAAAAAATTTTCAAAGGTGGCATCGTCCCTGATCTGGACACTGAGCGGTAATTGCACAGGCTGGTTCATCAAAATGAATTTCTGTTCGCTGTAGGCATGATTGTCTTACTCCCCCGAGTCACCAGCATTATATAAGTGGCTCGCCTTATAGTTTCGGTGCAGATGACGCAAGAGTACCATAATAATGGCTGCTAATGGCAACGCTATTAGCATCCCGACAAAACCCAGAATCTGGCCACCGGCCATCAGGGCAAAGATAACAGCCACCGGGTGCAGGCCAATCCGGTCCCCCACCAGATAAGGCGTCAATACCCATCCTTCCAGAGCCTGCCCAAGGGCAAACACACCGGCCACCAAAAACAGCGGCAAAAAGCTGTCAAATTGAAAAAGCGCGACAGTAATGGCTGAAACAAAACCAACAACAAAACCCATATAAGGTATGATGCTGACCAACCCCGCTACCAGACCGATCAACAAGGCAAACTGCAAGCCGACCGCCCAGAGCCCCAAACCGTAGATCAATCCCAGGGCCAGCATCACCAAAAGCTGCCCCTTGAGGAAAGCGCCCAGCACTTCATCGCACTCGCTGGCGAGCTCAACAACAATCGGTTCAAGGTTAACAGGCAGCATCAGACGAATGTGCTCCACCATATGATCCCAGTCGCGCAACAGATAAAAAGTCACAACCGGTACTAGAAACAGATTCACCAGGAAGCCAATGACGGCCAGGCCTGAGCTGGTCACTGAGCGTCCTAACTCCGCCAGAAGACCTCCGGCTTTCTGCCACTCGCCAGCAACCGTCTTAACCAGCTGACTGACATCAAACCACTCAGGATCAAGGTCGGTGTATTCAACCAGTTTTGGGATAGCATTGATTCGAACCCACTCCTCCCAGACCGGAAGTAACTGCATCAGGGTTTTAACCTGTTGCAATAATGCCGGTATCAGAATGAGCAGCATGAGCACCAGGAAAGTAAAAATTACCAGAAAAACCAGTGCCACAGAAAGCGACCGGGAGAGCTTCAGCTTTTCCAGCCGATCAACCAGCGGATCGCCCAAATAAGCAAGCACAGCACTGATCGCAAAGGGCGTCATGACGGCTCCGACAAAATGAATCAGCACCACGCCCACGAGTACGATGCCTGCCAGCATCCATTGTTGCTGTCTGGTCATTTTCTTCCTTCTAATTGAAATGCGTCTACTTACCCAGCCAGCGGTATTTCAGCGTCTGGTTGACATCGTCTTTACTGACCACTTTTAACTTCCGCCCCAGGGCGATAGCATCCGATAACTGGCTCAGCGTACCATCAATTGACAGCGCCAGCTGAATTTTGTCGCCGCTGACTTTAACGACCATCACATCTCTTACTGCCGTCAGGCTTTTAAGATAATTAATCAGCCCGGCGTAGCCCCGGGTGCTGACAATACCTTCCACTTCCAGCATCGGGTTAACGCCACTCCCTCCTGAGAGGACTGCATAGTGGCGGGAAAGTGTATTACCGGTAAGATCCGCAATAGCCTGGGCCAATCCTTCGGCAGAAAGGTCTGTGACAGTGGCATCAAATCGCTGATTTCTGAACAGCAGGGCGATACGACCATGATACCGGCCACGCACTTCGCTCAGGCGACCGGCCAGGATAGCCTCAGAACCATATCTTGCTGACGCCTGACTCAACTTGCCTGAAAACAGTCCCCAGACATCAACCTCAGAAATCGTGTTACTGTCTTCAAAGTCCATCAAAGGAATTGTCAGAGGCAATGAGCGAGCAGCCATAACCCGCTTGAGATCAGCCACCAGCACAGAGCCTTCTGCTTCTCTCAGAATCTGTCGGCTACCTTCCTTTTCAATGGCCAGCCAGACAATGGTATCAGGCCGATTCGAATCCCAGATGCCCAGGTTATTGTCCCGCAGCAGTCGATTGACAGCTGCTTCATCAAAACGAACCTGAAGAAAGAGTTGCTGACCTGACTCGGTGTCGCGCCGTTCATAACTAAAACTCCGAACCCATTCGGAGGCTTTCCTGAGTGACTGCGCCACCCCGGCATTACTCAGGGTACTGCGCTGCCCGGTGACTTTAACCAGCACCTCAGACAGAGCCCGCCTGACGGCCGGGTCTTTTTCCTTACTGTCCTGACTGCTGACGGGGACACTGACCTGATAAAGCTCACTCATCTGTGCAGCAGGCAGCTGAAAAGACAACAGAGCCAGCATAAGAGTGAATACCAGCCTGGAAAGAGGGAACAATCGTTCCAGCTTGCACGTTTTAAACATAATGTCCGGAATCAAAAACAGGCACTATTACCCAGACGAAACGTCCGGA
Organism: Endozoicomonas sp. 4G; assembly: GCF_023822025.1. Classification (NCBI taxonomy): domain Bacteria; kingdom Pseudomonadati; phylum Pseudomonadota; class Gammaproteobacteria; order Oceanospirillales; family Endozoicomonadaceae; genus Endozoicomonas; species Endozoicomonas sp. 4G. The sequence goes on from NZ_CP082909.1 coordinate 3,040,005, forward strand.
GTCCAATATCGCCTCATTCTGCCATAATTTTCTGGTTTTGTAGAAAATCTTTATGAAACAGTCAGATACTATTGGTACAAACAGAGCACCGGCAAGCCGCTTTATGAATGTTATGGGTTACGCTAGAATGCCCGCTCCATTGAATCCACTTTAAACTCCACGGTGCGGATCCCACCCGATGAGCAACAGCAACCGCGATACACACTCCCAAGTTTCTTCCCTGAGCTATAAAGATGCGGGTGTCGACATCCAGGCGGGTAACGCTCTGGTTGATCGTATCAAGCGTGTGGCCAAAGCCACTTCACGCCCCGAAGTGATGGGTGGCCTGGGTGGCTTTGGTGCCCTGTGCCAGATTCCTTCAGGCTACCAAGAGCCGGTTCTGGTTTCCGGAACCGATGGTGTCGGCACCAAATTAAAACTGGCGATGGATCTGGGCAAACACGACACCATTGGTATTGACCTGGTGGCCATGTGCGTCAACGACTTGCTGGTTGCTGGTGCTGAGCCCCTGTTTTTCCTTGATTACTACGCAACCGGGAAACTCAATATCGAAGTTGCAGAACAGGTCGTTACCGGTATTGGCGCAGGCTGTGAGCAGGCTGGCTGCGCCCTTATTGGCGGTGAAACCGCAGAAATGCCCGGCATGTACCAGGGCGATGACTATGACCTGGCAGGCTTCTGCACAGGTGTCGTTGAAAAGTCCGACATTATTGATGGCAGCAAAGTCACTGCGGGTAACACCCTGATTGGCCTGAAATCCAGCGGCCCCCATTCCAACGGTTACTCCCTGATCCGCAAGGTTTTGGAAGTCAGCCAGCTGGACCTGAACCGCGAAGTGGACGGCAAGCCGCTGGCTGACGCCCTGATGGCACCTACTCGGATCTACGTCAAATCATTGCTTCAGCTTCAGAAAGAAATACCCATCCATGCCATGGCACACATCACCGGTGGTGGTCTGACTGAAAACCTGCCAAGGGTTATTCCTGAAGGCTGTGTCGCCGTCATCAACACCGACAGCTGGGAAATTCCGGAAGTGTTTAAACTCCTCCAGCAAGGCGGCAACATTGCCCAGTCTGAAATGTACCTGACCTTTAACTGCGGTGTTGGCATGGTGGTCTGCGTTGCTGAAGAACAGGCTGAACAGGCTGTTAGCAGACTGAATGAACTGGGCGAAGAAGCCTTTATCATCGGCCACATGGAATCAGGTTCCGGTGACAAAGTCCTTTACAGGTAAAAAGTCGTTTACCGTTAAAAAAATAACTGAGAGCACCCATGACGGATAACTGTCGAGTCGTCGTATTACTATCGGGCAGCGGCACTACTTTGCAGGCCATTCTCGACCAGCAGAATCAATACTGCTATCAGGTGGTTGGGGTGCTCAGCAACCGTCCTGACGCCTACGGTCTGGAGCGAGCCCGGAGCGCAGGCATTGACACCCGCAGCCTTGACCACAAACACTTCCCCAGCCGGGAGTCGTTTGATCTTGAGCTAATGGAACGCATTGATAAGTTTAAGCCTGACCTGGTCGTGCTGGCAGGTTATATGCGCATACTCAGCCATGCTTTTGTTAAGCACTATCAGGGAAAGCTGATTAACATTCACCCTTCCCTGCTCCCCAAACATAAAGGTTTGCATACTTACCAGTCGGCATTGGACGCCGGTGACAAAGAACATGGCACATCGGTTCACTATGTCACGGAAGAACTGGACAGCGGATCGGTTGTTATGCAGGGAACTCTGAATATAACCCCTGCCGATACGGCAAAGACACTGGAACAGAGAGTCAAGGTCATGGAGCACTATCTTTACCCCAGGGCTATAGACTGGATTGCTTCTGGCCGAATCACTGTAGAAGACGATGTCATCTCACTTGACAAAAAGCCCCTTGGCCCTCAAGGATATCGTATATCTGAAAAAAGTATCGCCTCTACGGAATAACTCCCTACCCTTCACGGAGAGCTATTCCCCAGAAAAGGAATTGTCTGAATGACCCCTTACAAGTCCGTCACAGCCCTGCTTTTTTCTGGCCTTCTGATTGCCAGCGCACCCTCCCCTGCCCAACCGGCAGAAGCCACACTGAAACCCTTTACCGCTGAATATAAAGCCGAAGTTTCTGGCATCAGCGGCTCAGGCACTCGCAGCCTGAAAAAAGAGGGTGACCAATGGGTTCTGAATTTCAGCGCCAATGCTTCTGTTATCATCGCTTCCATCAGCCTGGATGAAACCACTCGCTTCAACTTACAGAAAGGGCAGGTACGTCCCCTGGATTACCGGTACGAACGCAGCGGAATTGGCGGCAAACCCGCCAAAACAGCCAAGTTTGACTGGAAAACGATGAAAGCCTCCTGGCAGCAGGACGACAAACAATCAACCGTCTCATTTAAGCCCGGTGCCCAGGACCCTCTCTCCTACCAGCTGCAACTTCGGCTGGACTTAAAGGCGGGCAAGAAAGAACTGGCCTACCCGGTGGTTGACGATGACGAGGTCTACGAAAGGCGGTTTGTGATTGAAGCCGATGAAGTACTGAACACACCTGCCGGCCCTCTTAATACCACCCGTGTAAAAGTGGTTCGTGAAGATAAGGATCGCGAAACCTGGATCTGGTTTGCCAAAGACTGGGATTATGTTCTGGTGCAACTCCATCAAAAAGAGAACGGGTCAGACTATCTGATTCAGTTTAAAGGCGGTGAACTGGAAGGCAAAACGATTAAGGGAATCACTCCCACTCCGTCAAAATAGATCAGCTTTCCCTGCACAGCCCCTGTTGGGCTGTCAGGTTATCTTTTCCTCTGTCTGTCGTTAACGCTTTCCGATAAAATGGCACGGCTTGTTTCAACACTCCTTCACCTGAATATCAGGAGCTTTCTGTGAGACTTCTACACACCATGCTGCGAGTGGGCGACCTGGATCGCTCCATTGCCTTCTATACCGATGTGCTGGGTATGAAGCTGCTTCGCAAGCACGATAACGAACAATACGAATACACTCTGGCTTTTGTTGGCTATGCCGATGAATCAGAACAGGCCGTCATTGAACTGACCTATAACTGGGGCACCAAAGAATACGATCTGGGCACGGGTTTTGGTCATATAGCCATTGGCTTTGATGATATCTATGCCACCTGTGACGCCATCCGTGCCAACGGCGGCAAGATCACCCGTGAACCGGGTCCGGTTAAAGGGGGGACCACGGAGATCGCCTTTGTCGAAGATCCTGATGGCTACAAAATCGAAATGATCCAGAGCAAAAGTGCCTCTCAGGGACTCAAGGGATAAACATTTCACAGGGAAGTGAACTTCTCAATGCCAGACAATCCTGAAAAACCTTTCGATGCCTGTATCAAAAAGACTCAGAGAATGGCTGGCCTCAGTCTGATGATTCCTCTGCTTTTAAGCTGCTCCAATAACGCAGTGGTTAACTATGCGACGGATGTTGTGGTTCGGGAGCTGGGTGGGCCGGTAGCTGACGCCTACTCAACAGTTCAGCAAGTCAGAAGCGTTCAGAAAGATGTGATCGCCTTTGAAGCCCTGGTGCGGATTCTGACGACCGAAGCCCGTGTTAACTGGGGTGACGAAAAAAGCGCCAGTAACAAGGAATACGTCAAGTACACCAACCATTACCGCACCCGGGTCTTTGTTAACTTCGAGCAGGGCAAGGTTCACGTTGAAACACTGGATAGAAAGGATCTCAAACATGCGATTATTGTCACCCTGCTGACGCCTTACAATCCTGACGAAGTTGACCTGTTCAGCGATAAAGCAGTTCCCATTGGCGAAGAACCCATGCTCTACGGACAGGTCATCGACCACCAGGGCAAACCCATACGCTGGGAGTGGCGAGCCAGTCAGTTTGCTGACTATCTGATCAACCATCAGTTAACGACTCGTGCCAGCGCCAAGGGAACGGTTTACTCTGTTGATCTTGATCTGGTCGGCGACCATATGATCAAACGACAGTATCAATACGCTGATATCGTTCGACAGATGTCGCAAAGGTACAAGATCAAAGAAAGCCTGATCTACGCCATCATGAGAACAGAGAGCAGCTTCAACCCTTATGCGGTAAGTCATGCCAATGCCTATGGATTGATGCAGATTATCCCATCAACCGCAGGAAGGGATGTTTTTAAGCTAGTCAAACGTCGCAGCGGACAGCCCAGCAGGCAGTACCTTTTCAATCCATTCAACAATATTGATGCAGGCACTGCCTATCTGCATCTTCTTGAAACTCGATACCTGAAAAATGTCAGAGACCCACGGGTGAGACATTACGCCATTATCTCTGCCTACAACGGTGGCGCTGGGAATGTTTTGAAAACCTTCCACTCCAATCGCACCCGAGCTATGGAAATCCTCAATCAGATGGAGCCTGAAGAAGCCTATTCGGCACTCACCCGCAAGCACCCGAGGCAGGAATCAAGAAACTATCTGAAAAAAGTTACCAGAGCCCAGAAAGATTTCTATAAAGGTGATGTCTGAAATTTCAGTCGATTGCACTTATTGTATTAATCCAGCTTTCACCAAATAATCAACCAACTGCACTATTCAATCCCTGGCGCATAATTTCGGTATAAACAAAAGGGGATTTTCGAGACAGATAATCCAGCGAGAAGTCACCCTGAATATAGCTAGCGAAATGCTCAGCTCGCATTTTGTCGTTCTGATGACTATCAAGCTTAAGGCGGGTAATGGTTTTTCGAGCCAGTGCCTTTTGCTTGGCTGGCAGGGCTGGGTTAGGTGATATTTCACCGGATGAAAAATTGATCACAAAAGTATGCTCCGCCATGCCAATAGGGTCAATCACATCATCGTATTTGTTTTTGCTCCGGTTTGGTGCCAGGCAGGATAGCCGGAAGTTGTTCCACTCATAAGCTTCACCGGCAAGGCTGGATTTAGCAATAAAGTGATCTGTCGATGCGGCACCTGTCCCCCATTCAAAGTAGATACTTAAGTAGGCGCAGACACCACTATAGGCTTCCCAGAGCTGCTCACTGGTACGAGTCCAATAGTTAGGAAGTTTGGATGGGTCAGCGGGTGCCTGATCAAGCGAAATGCCCTGTTCCGCCAACCAGGCTAAACCCGGCTGGCGAACACGCTCATCAAAATTGGCTGGTTCCTCTTGTAAATCCACAGGGATCACTGCATCCACCCCTTTCGTTCGCAAATGGCCCGCCACCGGAATAGAAAAGGGTCTCTCGGATTCAAGGCTTCAACCAGTTGATTGTGAATATCCTTCAGTTTTGCTTTGCTGGGAGCCTTATCGCTTGCCAGCAATTTTGAGGCTTTTTCAAGCAAGGCTTCCGCTTCAATAGACCGGGCAGAAGCAAGGTCAAACGCCTCACTCAACAACCAGTTATTCACCTCACCCTGTTTTTCAAACTCACGATGGCTCAGCACCACTTTTTTTCGAATAAAATCCAGGTCGAACCAGGCATCCTTCGCTTCATCAAAAGAAGGTTCTACCGACGCCATCACTAGCGGTGAGTGGGTAGCGGTAATCAGTTGCACTGCCGTTTGTTTGTTAAGGTTGGTCATCACTCCCATCAGGGTCGGAATAATCCGACGCTGCCAGCCAGGGTGCAGGTGCGCTTCAATCTCATCCACCAAAAACGTAATCTGCTTAGTTACCGGTTCATCCAGCAACTTGGCGGCTTTCTTATGCTCTTCCCAGGCCCAAACCAGCACATAAGCCAGCGCCATAATCCGTCGCATGCCAGAAGAAGCATGCACCACAGGTACATCCTTTTGGTAAGGCATACGAAGGGTGGGAATATCCCGCACATCGTCCAGTCCAAGGCGAGTTAGCTCGCCAGGCTCCATCACCTCTGCATCAGAGGCAGATAACGCTTTTAGCACTGCCTTCAACTGCTGATAAGGCTTCTTATTTTCTTTCTGCCAACTGGCCCAATCCCGAATCAACCCGTTGCAAAGGGAAGCATTGCCAGCCCCCGCCAGTCCATCCCACACCTCTGAGGGTGAGAACACATAAGCCGGGGTTCGCTCCTGAATATCTTCACCATTCTTTTGTGGCAGCCAGTAATTGCGGTGAGGATCCCACACCGCAAAACTGCCATCAGTCATGGCGTAAAGCACCAGGCCAGGGTTGGCAGGGCGACCAGGGCGACCTTTCCAGGCCTGCTCCTTGCGCACAAACTGACTGGTGTAAGATTCCTCTCTGCTCTTACTGGTAAAAGAGAACTCAATGGTCGCCTCGCCTTCTTGGCTGGGCATCGCCATGCCACCGGAGGTGAGGCGGCTATTCACCTCCCTGGGCCACCGACGGGTTAAAGACCACCAGGCAATATCCAGCAGAAAACTTTTGCCCAGGCCATTATCACCGGTCAGCAGGTTCAATCGCTGGCTAAACTCCAGCTCCATCTTTGCGGCTGGCCCAATATTTTTAAGCGCCAGGCGTTTAATCATGCCAGCTTGCTCCTCGCAGTTTGTTTATCCGCCAAGCTTACATGATGATCGTTAATCCGGGCACCCTCTTTTTTGATATGGCAAGAGTTTTCCGGACACTTTTTTACACCGCATCGGCAAGCTTCTATTCGTACTTGAACGGTGTCAAGAAGCCTATTCGGCACTCACCCGCAAGCACCCAAGGCAGGAATCAAGAAACTATCTGAAAAAAGTCACCAGAGCCCAGAAAGATTTCTACAAAGGTGATGTTTGAAGTCAGAGGGTATATTCCGAACATCGAACTCACATTGACTTTGCACTTTCCTCAACTATCTTTCCTGACTACAACATCAGCAAGTGATGCACCGAACAGTGAAACAATCGCTTTTTGCGGCACGGCTGTTGCTACTTTTATCTTTGCCTGCCATCTGTCAGGCAGACTCGTTTACAAGACATCTTGTTGTCGAGCAGTTTGTCGCTGTCGGCTGGCTTTTAAAAAGCTATTGGAACCCCGATTCATTGCTGTTTGACCCAGGGGATCAACAGGAGGCAAGTCGGGATGACCCGTTTACAATCATTACTATGATGCTCCCCGGACAAAACAAACAACAAAGTGACCAACAAACCCCGTCATCAGAATCACCCAGTCAACAAGCCTCAGGGACAACCAGCCATGTCAGAGGCTCTTTCACCCACCCCCTGTCGTCTGGTTCTGGCGGTGGTAATGAACATCCTGAACAAGACCTGCATACGTTTGGTTTAAATTGTTATGCCGGTTCCTGTCATGGTGTTTGTGAACTCCGACAAAAATTCAATAATGTTACGTTAGCTGAAGAGTCGCTGAGTTACGCAGAAAGTTCGACAGGACACAGTCATCATGAAATGACAGAAACACAACCCTCTCAGCCACAAGCCCATGAGGGTGCCGTAGTAGTGGGAAAAATAGATGAAAACGCAGCAGCTTGTCACATTATTTCAGAAACCATAAATCACTTGCATTGGTTAAAAGCTATTCTCATTGAAAAGGATGTACCTAATAGAGGGATACCCCCTAACCCGAATATTCAGGTATTCAGTAATGCCATCGAATTACTTAAACTTCTTAACCCTTCCGATATTTCAATAACTCAAAAGAGAATCCCGGATAGAGGCTTTTCATTTCGAGGCTATAGCTACACTTGGCTTCACTTCTTTTATAAGGGTAAGCCGTTGTTCACAGTAGAAAAAACTGACAGTGAATTTTCATTTTCAGATTCAGATTCATATAGGAAATCGGTAGATATTAAAACCGAAGAGTTATTTATTGAACTCTATGCTCTTTATGTTCCTGGCTACCAATATACAAAGGGTGAACTTGAGCGATTTGAGAAATGTAGAAAAAAATAAGTCTCAAACTGTAGAGTCCGCTTTTCAGGGGAGATCGGGATAGGGCGTAGCCTCACAGCTACGCTCCTCCCACAACACCCAGCATACGGGTCCGTACTGGGCGTTTCGGTCAGTTAAGCAGCCAATAATCTAATCAAACCTAATTCATCGAACCAACTATTCGGCAATGTTAAGTGCAGCGCAGGACTCCGGCTTATCCGCCAGTACCCTTTGCTCGATCCTACTGTCTGCCTCGTCAGCTCTTCACTGACTCCTCGCCTTCTTAGCTCCGCATATCGCTTCGGACTTTTCTTCCATTGATACCAGAGCAAACTTCTCAATCGTCGCCTGATCCAGCAGTCAAAGTTTTCAAACTCCGAACGGGTTTCAACTTCTCGAAAGTAGTTCTTCCAGCCCCGTAAATAGCGATTCAGAGACTCCAATCTCTGCTCCAGTGACCGCCCGCCTTTGCGGGTTAGTTGTTTGACCTTGTCCCTGAACCGCTTGCAGGTTTTATCTGCCAGCTTCTTCCTGCCATCTCTGGTAAAGCTGTATCCCAGGAACGCCCGCCTCCATGCCTTGTCAACTGCACTTTTCGCAACGTTGACTTTCAGCTTCAGCTTACTTTCGATGTAACGAGTCAAACTTGCCATCACTCTCTCGCCTGCTTTCTTGCTTCGCACAAACACCCGACAGTCATCAGCGTAACGTACAAATCGTAAATCACGCTTTTCTAACTCTTTATCGAGTTCATCCAGTACGATGTTAGACAACACAGGTGAGAGCGGCCCTCCCTGAGGCACTCCTTCCGTCTGCGGTTTTACCAGCCCGTTCTCCATCACTCCGGACTGTAGGAATCGTCGAATTAAACGTAATACATCCTTGTCATCTGTGTGAACTGCCAGTTTTGCCATCAGTCGATCATGGTTAACCCGATCGAAGAATTTCGACAGGTCAATGTCCACAACCCAGTTATATCCTTCTCGGATATACGACTGAGCCTGATTAATCGCCTGATGAGCTGACCGGTTCGGCCTGAACCCGTAACTGAAAGATGAGAACCTTAGTTCCCACTCGGCCTGCAATACTTGCTGTATCGCTTGCTGCACCATTCGGTCTAAGGCGATTGGTATACCCAACTGCCTTTCTCCTCCGTCCGGTTTGGGAATCAGTACTCGCCTTACGGGAGCAGGACGCCATTCTCCCTGCAAAAGACATTGTCGCAGTTCATGACCATGTTCTTGTAGATGGGTGTACAACCCTTCCACTGTCATACGGTCGATCCCTGCTGCGCCTTTATTGCGTTTAACTCGCTGAAAGGCTCTTGTTAAATTATTGGGGTTGGCGATACGCTCCATCAGTCTAGTACCACCCGCCGGGCTTTCGTAATCCTGTGATACCGACACGACCTCAGCTCTCATAGCCTTGCAGCCTCCGGTTCCGCCGTGACCACTTGGCATGAGTTCCAGTGTTTGCTGGATTTGTCTGCGTCCAGTGTATCGAATAACAGAAACTACTCACCACTCTGTACCGTTCAGGCCTTCACTGACATACGCCAGCTACTATGCCATCTGCTGACTTCTGTGTGGCGGTCAAGTCACCTTACGATGACCTCAGTCCGAAATATCAGACACCACACAGACCTCCCGAGGTAAGTCACACCGCCTTCGCCGCACAACCGCCAGATCTACTGCCTGAATGTCCGGATGAGTATGGACTTCGTCATCATACGCTGACTCGTCCTCACGCAAACAGCCTCATATCTGATTTCTGTTCGTCGGCTCGCGGTTTTGCTCCACACTGCCTTCAGCCTGCACCTCACGATACAAACCTTGTGCTTCACTAGTCCTTCGCCCTCATCTGGCTGGACAGGGGACTTTCACCCCCAAGCTGTGTGACATGCTCGGCACACGTATGGGTTCCCACGCTGGAGCATGGGAACCAGAGTTTTGCAACACCCTTATCAAACACACCGGCATTTTTATCAGGAAGCTTTTTCCTGCTCTTCCTTACGCAGGTCCTTCCTTAGAATTTTCCCCACCGGAGTCATGGGCAGCTCCCGACGGAACTCAATATCTTTAGGCACTTTGTAGGCCGTCAGATGCTCCCTGCAGTAAGCCACCACGTCTTCTTCCGTTAATCCGTCATCTGCAGGAATCACAAACAGCTTGATTCTCTCTCCAGTAACATCATCTGGAACGCCTATGGCTGCACAATTCTCAACCCGGTCAAAGCTGGCCACTATGTCTTCAATCTCATTGGGATAAACATTAAAACCAGAAATCAGAATCATGTCCTTAATTCTGTCGACGATTTTAACAAAGCCGTCTTCTTTAATAACAGCCACGTCGCCAGTTTTCAGCCAACCATCCTCAGACAACACCTCAGCAGTAGCTTCTGGCCTTTGCCAATAGCCCTTCATGACCTGGGGACCACGCACACAAAGCTCACCTCGCTCCCCGATGGGTTGAGCTTCGCCCTCATCATTAGTCACCTTGAGTTCCGTGCTGGATACCGGAAGGCCAGCAGTCCCCAGCTGGGCAATGTCACCAAAAGGGTTCATACAAACAGCCGGAGAGCACTCCGTCAAACCATAGGCTTCTGAGACATAACAGCCGGTGAATTTCTGCCAGCGAATGCCGGTTTCTTTCTGCAACGCCGTACCGCCGGAAAGCGTGAGTTTCAGTTGACTGAAATCACACTCCTTGAAATCCGGATGATTCAACAGGCTGACAAACAACGTATTCAAACCAATGAAACCGGTAAACTGCCATGGCTTGATAAATTTGATAAAGGTCTTGGTGTCTCTGGGGTTGGCAATCAGGACATTCTGATTCCCCATGTACGGCATGCAAAGCAGATGAACGGTAAAAGCATAAATGTGATAAAGAGGCAGGGGTGCCACGATAATTTCTTTACCAATCTGCTGTACCGGCTGACCACTTGCATCTAACTGTGAAAGCGCTGACGCGGCCTGAAGCATATTGGCAATCAGATTACGTTGAGTCAGCACCGCTCCTTTTGCAACCCCTGTTGTTCCCCCCGTGTATTGGAAAACGGCAGGATCTTCCAGGGAAGGAGGATTTTCAAGAGGGATAGCCTGACAGGCTTCGCCTTGAGTCAGTGCATCCCGGAAAGGTACAGCCTTTGGCAGATTAAAAGGCTTCACCATTTTCTTGACGTGCTTTGCCGCAAAGTTAATCAGGGTGCGTTTGGCAAATGGCAGCATATCGGCCAGCCGGGTTACGATCAGGTGCTCAATGCCGGTTTTTTCCACGACCTCTTCAACCAGATGGCCAAAGTTATCCATGAATACCAGTGCCTTTGCTCCGGAATCGTTAAACTGATGTAACATTTCCCGATCAGTGTAGAGGGGGTTGGTGTTAACAATGATGAGACCTGCCCTGATTGCTCCGTATACCACTATGGGATACTGAAGCAGGTTGGGCATCTGAATGGCAATCCGGTCGCCAGGCTTCAGGGAGGTGTGTTCACGAAGGTAGTTGGCAAACTGCTGACTGTAGCGATCAATTTCGCCGTAGGTCAGAGTATACCCGATGCCTGTAAATGCCGGTCGGGAGGCATTTTTCTCAAGAAGCTCCTCTATGATCGCCAAAAGATTGGGGTAGCGATCGGGATCGATGGTTTCAGCAACGCCTGCCGGACGCTTGTCGCTCCAGAAAGATGCTTCCATAAGTAAGTACCTGCTCTCTTCTTGTTATTCATGCGACGATGACTGGCGTACCTCAATTTCTGTTCGCCGAATGCCGCATACGTCATGATTTCTATAAGAGTGTTGGCTCTGTCCGGACCTGCAAGACTTCTGTCGTAAAACATTCATCACACGACCCATCAGATCTTTGCTCCTACAGCCGCTTGGGTGCATCTTCATCTACGACGAGATCTACGACGAGATCTACGACGGGGTAAACCCACTAAAAACACACCGATAAACATCAGTACCTAACCTTATCAACACTTTGCTCAAAGATGTAGATGATAGAAACAACTCTGGAAAAGATAAGTAGTTTCACTTAACCTAGGGTTTAAATCACCTGAATAATGATGCTTCTAAAATCTTTCTCAGGGAAAAGATAGTCCAAAAAGTTTATTTCACTTTTTTTATTCAAGACCGATGAAGTGAGACAGGCTCCGGGAAAGCTAAAACAACCACGAGCTAAGGAAAGCACTTCGGGTAGACGTCATGATCGAGTTTTACCTCAAAATACTCTCCGGTAATCACCAGGGGGCTGAAATCCCACTGGAACCCGGCAGTCACTCTCTGGGCAAGAGCGATCAGTGTGATTTGGTCCTGACCGACGAATCACTCAGTGACCAGGAGCTGGTGATCAACATCAGCCCGGAAGGTCAAATCAACCTGTCCAGTCAATCTGAAGACGGATTGCTTTACAAAAACGGTCTGCCCCAGGGCTCGGCCCTGAATGCCGATCACTTTGACATCATAACCTCCAGCCAACTATTTTTTTCTCTGGGCCCTGTGGACGCCGACTGGCCTGATCAACCCCTGCCAGAGCTTCATAGACCTGAACCAGAACCGGCAGCAGATCAGGATATTGACGCTGAACAGAATGAAGATGAGGGCTTCCCTGATGCTCCTGACATCCTGATAGACGATGAAGAGGTTGATGATGATGACCTGAACAGCCTGAGCGATGAACTGAATGAAATAGATAATGATAACGACGAGGAAGACGAAGAGGATGAAGACGACTCAGAAGACTTTGAGAACCCTCTGAAGAATATTGACCGGAAATGGTTGATCGGCGTCCCGGCCAGCATTTTGACATTTTTCCTGCTTCTTATCCTGTTGCTTACAGGTGGCTCTGAAGAGGCACCTCCCAAAATGAGCCACCTTGACCAGGCCAAACAGATCCGCAGTCAACTGAACCAGAAAAACATCAAACTGAAAGAACTGCCTGACCAGAGCATTCTGGTCTCTGGCTATACCCTGACAATGAGTGATAAACAAACCATCCAGCGTGAACTTCGTGAACAGGGGATTCCTTTCAGTTCACAACTGGTGGTGATGAGTGAATTAAGAGCCAATGCCGATGCACTTTTGAAGAATCAGGGACATACATCCCTCAGCCTGGAGCTGGATAACTCTCCTGGCTCACTGGTTATGACCGGTTACGTTGCCAGCTCTGAGGAGCTGCAAAAAATCATTGCCGCCCTGAAACAGGAGGTTCACGGACTGGTTTCCGTTGTCGATCAAGTAGAAAATCAGGCGGGTCGCCTTAACACTCTTAAGTCCATGCTCAGGGAGAAAGGCCTGAGCCCCCGCATACATTTGATACAAAAACCTAACCAAATCACTTTAGAAGGCCACCTTCTGGACGATGAACAGGTATATAACCTGAACGACGTGATCACCCGTTTCAGAAAACAATACGGCAATCAGCCCCAGCTGAGATTAGCGACCAAAACGGCTGGAGCACCTGCCAAAGTGATCAGTACCCCACTGGCTCCTTCTCTGAAGATTCGGTCAGTGAGTATGGGAAGGGTGCCCTTTGTCACCATGGAAGATGGGGCCAAATACCTGATCGGCGCAAAACTGGCCAACGGGTATATAATTGAAGATATTAATCTTGACTATCTTTTATTATCAAAAGGCACAGATCGGATCAAATATCGTCTTGGAGGCAACAGTGAAGGATCCACAAACCGACAATGAGAAAGTCCGCCTCTCTGGCCTCGAAGATCGCCTGATTCTCGACACAGACGGTGAACTCAGAGAGCAGGTGCTGCAGGAATTGGTGGATGAAGCCTTTCGCCTCAAGTCAGAGCGGGATAAAGGGCTTTCTCCCGATGAGTTTGAGACCAACAACAAGATGATCACAGCCTTGATGGCCGCTGTTGAAGTGGTTGACAAGACCTGGAACACTCATCACAAAAAGAGCTGATTAAACAAACACCGTCTGGTAGCTACAAAGCAGTCCAACAGGGAGAGGGATCATGGCACAGAAGGCAGCCAACCACTTAAACTTTGATCATGTACAGGATGTATTTGGCAAAACCGCTGAAAATCTTGATCAGGCCCTGAAAAGCAAAATATCGAACATGGACCCTAACAATACCAAGGACATGGTCGAGTTTCAGGTTGAGTTCAACAAATACATGATCATTGAGGGTTTGAGGTCCAGCATCATCAAATCCATCAAGGACACACTCCAGAGCATTATCCAGAAGTTGTAAGCCGGGCAAACAGCAAGAGGCCTGAAACATGACCGATGAAAAACTGATCAAAACCCTGGCCGATATAGGTTTTATGGCCTCCAGCGTGGGTATGTCAAAACATGCTTTCGGTATATTTAGCGCCCTTGAGAAAGTCAGGCCTGACAGCGTGCTCCCTACTCTGGGCTTTGCCCTGACCTTCATCAATAAAAAGATGAATCAGGAAGCACTGGAGATTCTTCACAAGGAAGCCATTCCAAAAGATCCTGACAATCCCACCGTAAAAGCCTTTATCGGTATGGCGCTGATGATGGAAGGAAGAAACAGGGAAGGTGAAGATTACCTGACCACTGCCAACAAAGAAGGTGACGAAGAGACCGCCACCATGGCCAGGGAGCTATTGGATAATATCAGAAAAAGTTAAGCCTTTTTCGCCCTGTCAGCCAACGCCTCCAGAACCGTTTGCCTGAGCTCCTCAGGCATTTCCCCTCCCGCATTAATATGTTGTTGAAACCAGCTTTCGATCATCTGCTGACAGGCATTCAGGAATCGCTCCCTGAGCTTATGATCCGACAGACTGACAATCAACGCTGACTGTTTTTCTATGGTATTGACAGAGAAATAATCACCACTCACCTCCTGCAAGGTGCCGTCGTATCGCTTGACAAAAACCCCGGACTCCCCAAGCTTTCTGACAAAATCACGCTGCTCCTTAGCCTGCCAGCCTTCGGCCACTGACTCAGCCAGAACACTGACCGGCTCCTGCCACGGGGCATCAAGCCAACGCTGAGAAACTTCGCCAGCCAACGTAATTCGTTTAGCCAGACGCAGTAAATAGCCTTTACGGCGCGCTCTGGAAAGATCCTGCAGTTCTCTGGCAACATGCAGGTCTCGAAACTGTTTGCGGGCATCATTCAGATTCCAGCACGGCTGATACCTGACCTCAAAACCCGCCATCGACTCCAGGTAATCACACCACTGTTCTGAATGTTGGGAAATGGCGGACACCGAACTGCGGAAGCCTTCCACAAATGCCTTGCCATATTGAGAGGCTACCGATGGATGGGCACCATCCAGAGAGTGGCGACCTTTTTCCATCAGCAGATGATCAAGAAAAGCAGTAATTGATTGCGGCTGTTCAGCCACCAGCTCACCATTTTCCAGTTTCACTGAGCTGTATCGAATCTGATAGGTGTGGAAATTTTCCCAAACCTTCATCAGACCCGTCAGGCCAAGACTGGAATCCTGCATGCCCCTTAAAAAACTCAACTCAGGGTTTTGCAACTCTGTCTGCAATTGCATAATCACGGGACTATGCAGCGCTGTTTCGGCATCAATAAGGTAAGGTTTGTTACCACTGATATGAAGATTTCTACTGTGAATATCAGTCAGCCCCGACATAAGACAGAAGCCGGACGCCACCCCCATACGACGATGGTACGTTTCCAGATCATCGCTCTGGGCAACGGTTTCCGAGGCAATAAACTCAATGTAACCGTAGGAAGACTTATTCAGTATCCTGAACAGACCCAGAGCGTCTGGATCCTGCAACCAACCATTCAGTGACTGGGCCATGCTCTGCTTATCACCCACTAATAACTGGTCAATGGCCAGATCCCTCAATTTGTAAACCAGATGTTCACCATTATTAAACGTCAATTGATAAACGGGTGGTCCGGAGTCTAGTTGCAAATTACGGATGGCGATCAGACCAGAAGTCGGCTGATGGCTCTCCACCAGCTGACGGCTCTCCGAAAAAAAGTAATGATTGATTTCAGACAAGTCCTGCTTCACCCGACTCAGGAGTGTACGGGTCAATCTGACGTGTTGGAAAAATTCCTTCTGAAGGTTTCGATACCAATGAGGATAAGCATCAATAAGTACCTCCACCCCTTTGGATTCCAACAACTTCAGCACTTCACCGTAGCGAGTCAGTGTGTGATCTTTTGCCAGCCAGCCAATAGCCTGAAGCAGCCTTTCATCCATCCATTCGATGGCCGACTGGGCAATGGATTGCAGCACACTGTTTTCAGAACCATCAACGTCGGCCACATAACTCTGAATAAGTTTTATGTACTGATTGATAACAGGCTTGAGCCATTTGGATCTTAGCTGCTCGGGAAATACCAGACCATTCACCAGGCATGAATCATCCGCATTAAACCAATTGGGCAATCTGGCGAAAGCAGGCTTGCCTGCCTTTGTCTGGGTAGAAAAATCGACCAACTGATATTTCAACATCCAGGATAATAAAAATAATAACGATTGCCTGCCAGGGAACAGCTTTTGAATACTGCTGACAGTCTGAGGTGTCACCAGTTTCCTGATCACCTCTCGTATCTCGTTTTTATCAAGAAGGTGGCTCAGCTGACTGAAAAAGAAACCTTTCTCCGACATCAGCAGAACCCGCAGACCTCTGTCGGTGGCGACAAGAACATCCGTTTCTTGCAGAGCCACCGACGCATAATGCCCAAACACATCCTGATAAGGCATCCCCACTGCCCTGCCCTGATGGTGTCGTATTCTTGAAGCTTCCTCCCCCAACTCTTCTACCAGTCGGTGATACTGATCAATCACCAGGGGCCAGCTGAAGGTTTCATTCACTCTTCGAACAGCCGCCCCGGACATCTCTTTACGAACCGACTCATCCGTCAACAGGGTCGACAACGCAGCTTTCAAAGCCTCTATATCAACAGCCACTCCCTGGGCCTGGATCAGCTGAGCCTGAGTTTTGCTGAGGAGACTGAGCGGGCGGGAAATATCATCATGGTCAGCCGAGGTGGTTTTGATCAGGAAACCTTCCTGCCCGGAAACAATCAGGTCCCGATAACCATTCCAGTCCGAAAGAATCACCGGCACACCAACCCTCATGGCCTCTACCGGGGCCAGTCCAAAACTCTCCTGCACATTGTCCGCAAGAGCAACAAAGACATCCGCCTGGGCCAGTAACTGCTTGCGCTTCTCATCATCAACAGAGAGCTCAAAGCGAATACAATCTTCAAGATTGAACTCATAGGCCTGGGCCAACAATGAACGAACGTATTCACCGGCAGCATCACCAGCCCCTGCAATCACCAGCTGAAACCGGGTCACCGTTCCTTCTTCAAACAGATCATTCAATGCCAGCAATAGTGGATGAAGGTCCATTTTATCGGCTGCAGATAACCTGCCAAGACAGAGTATCTGAAGCACACCGCCTTCTTTGCCGACAGCAGCCTCCGGCCTGGCTGGCTCAATACCCAGAGGCATAAGGCTCACCTGGCCACGATAAGGAACCGCTGCGCCCACCGTATCACTGACACTGGCACTGGCCGAAGAGATCAAACGCTTCATCACCGTTTTCTGGGCTTTGGAGCTACAGAGTATGGAGTCACAAGGCTTGATGGGAGAGAAAATCAAATCCCTGACCCTGGATAGACGAGCATCGTCACTCAGGCTGTGAGCCCTGCCGGTGATAGGAAATAATCCAGCTGCATACCTTTCACGCAAAGACGCCAGATCAGCGATATAAGGATCTCCGGAATGGAAGACGGTATAAACATATTTCTGTAAACAGGAAGGCAGATCATGTACCGGCAGAATATGAATGTTTTTGCCCGCCCCGTACTGGCTCAGATACTCTTTCCAGTCTTGCCTGAAAGCGGCTGTCTGCGCCTCATGAAGAAACAGATGCAGTTCATCAAAACGGCTGTATCGAATCACTGCCTTCAAAAAGGCTTCATTAGCCTGACGCAGTCCGTTATATCCACTGATTGAGTTTTCTGCCCAGGTGACAAGACAGCCAAATACAGTGTGATTGGAAATTGGATCCATCATGGCATGATCATCGTTGGCATTGTTGGCATGACGGTCTGTTCCTGACTGACTTCCATGAGGTAATACTCAAAGTTATTGGCAAACTCAGCCAGGGCTTCCTCAATAAGTTCTTCATTCATTCCCTGAAGCGAGCAGGAATAATGCAAAGCTAATGCTTCTTTCTCAGGCTCTATGGACAGAATAACCCGCTGGGTCGTTGCCAGACCCACGGTTTTAGTCATCAAGTTTCGGAGTACATTTTCCTGATCTTTTTCACCGGGTGGCAGCTGGGCAATAATGCCATGGATAAAGAATCGCCCATTAGCTTGAAAACAAGTGAACTCAATGCGGCTGTCGATGGTGAGGTAATAGCGGTTATCGCGAAAATCCAGTTCACCCAGCTGATTATTGCGGGCAACGGCCTTCATCAGATGATCAAAACTCATGGCTTCCCTGCTCCAAGTGAAGGCGTCCATGCCTTCTGATGTGGTATTAATGACAGTTTACTATTAATACTGTTTCGGCAGGTACCGGAAAAAATCTCCCGATATAACTACACCGTCGACGCTTATTCTGTCAGCAGATGATCAACATCTTTGGCCATGCGCCTGCCAGATATTTTGCGAAATAAAACCACAAGCAGAACAAAGCCGACTGCAGAAGCAAGAAAACCCATGACGACGGAATCCATCATACCCATCACCAGATAACCCACCATGGCAACAACAGCAGTACTCAGGGCATAAGGAAGCTGAGTCGTCACATGATCGATATGGTGACAGGAGGCCCCTGTGGAAGAAAGAATCGTGGTATCAGAGATCGGTGAGCAGTGATCACCAAATACCGCACCGGCCAGAACCGCGGCCAGCATGGGCAGAATCATCGTAATGTCGGCAACCACTGCCATATCCCCCGCTATGGGGAGCATGATGCCAAACGTGCCCCAGCTGGTGCCGGTGGAAAAAGCCATCAACCCGGAGACCACAAACAGGATCAGCGGTAAGTAGCCGGTCTTAATCTTTGAACTGCTCACCAGCTCGGCCAGGTACTTGCCGGTTTCCAGTGAGCCGATGATATCCACCAGCACCCAGGCCAACACCAGAATATAAATAGCAGGCAGCATGGAGCGGGTACCTTCTATCACCGCCTTACCCCAGGTTGAGGCATCCAGATTATGGCTGAGCATTCTAACCGCCGTGACCAGAAGGCCAGCAAGACCGCCATAGATCAGGGAGTTAACGACATTGGTGTTTTCAAAAGCACCCAGAATGGAGAAGGGCGTACCAGCTTCCTGAAGCGCAACGGCGCCTGTGGCAATTAAAGAGGCAGTCGTTGCGATCACCAGAGTCAATACAGGAATCACCAGATCAGCCACCGTCCCT
Organism: Endozoicomonas sp. 4G; assembly: GCF_023822025.1. Classification (NCBI taxonomy): domain Bacteria; kingdom Pseudomonadati; phylum Pseudomonadota; class Gammaproteobacteria; order Oceanospirillales; family Endozoicomonadaceae; genus Endozoicomonas; species Endozoicomonas sp. 4G. Next base: position 3,059,143 of record NZ_CP082909.1, read on the forward strand.
TTTTCACTGCTTCTGACCGTCTCAGAAGAACCTGGGGGTGTTCCTTTTCGGCTGTCGTACAGTTCACCGGCCCGGGCACGGCGCTCATGGGTCAGCATGGGGCCGATATTCAAATCCATAGCGGCAGTACAAAACACCAGTGCCAGGGCAAAGATGGCATAAAGATTCATTGGCACCATGCTGACAAAGGCACCCATAGCACTCACCTCGGTGACTTCATGGGCCACCAGAATGCTGCCAATCAGGGCAATAATGTACGCCCCCCAGCTGGAGACAGGTGTAATGACACAGACCGGTGCCGCCGTTGAGTCAATCAGGTAAGCCAGCTTGGCTCTGGAGACACCATGGCGGTCAGTCAGAGGGCGACCAATATTGCCAACGGCCAGTGCGTTAAAGTAATCATCAATGAAGATAATCATACCCAGCAACGCGGTCACCAGTTGCGATCCCTGACGGGACTTTACTCGCTGGCGGGCCCAGTCACCAAAAGCCCTGGCGCCACCTGAAACATCAATCAGGGTGGTAATGATGCCGAGCATCACCAGGAAAATCAGAATAAAGACCGTGCCGGTATTCAGACCACCATCCCAGAAGATTTTGGTAAAACTGTTGAGGAGGTAAGAAAACGTATTGCTGATACTGAAGTCAGTCAGTAACAGGGCACCGGCAAGGATACCTGCGCCAAGGGAAAAAAGTACTCGGCGGGTCAGGATCGCCAGAATAATAGCCACTGCCGGAGCGACTAATGACAGGGAAGATGTGCTGTAACTAAGTAATTCCATAAATACTGATCTTGTGAGTGAACATGCTTTCAGAGCAGAACATCCGTGACTGCTGACTAAGCTTAATCCACGATTTAGGATCAGGAGGGCAATGGATTGCAGAATACGATCCAATAGGTTCCGTATCTGCCCGTTGCTGAGTCTCCCGTCTAGGCAGATAACTCAGCAACGATTGTCCAGTAGCGCTCCACAGTAAAAACTGTGACAGTGATACACCTCTTCGATGCACCACCAGCAGATGCGTTTGACGACGACTCTGCTTCGGCACCCTTTCCTTTCACCCGGCTCTCTGTTCTGGTCAATTCAGAACACTCGGAGTCACCCTGCTACGGATTACTGATAAACGGTGCGCCTCTACTTTTAGCCTTGATCCGGGGATCAACGGCTGATTCTTGTGGGAACTTTCCCTGCTTTCACAGAAAAGCACCCTTTCACCCATAACCAGACTAATCCGACTTATGGTGTTGATTAAGAGGATCACAGGCAGAGGTGCAATAGTGGCTTACCGTCACAACGCCTCTGCTGATGTTCGGTAATTATGCACATCGCTGCATGATTGACAACTATGAGATTTGGGTGAGGGGGTGGAACAAGCTAAAATGGCAGTGCTCATATTGTCGATTATAGGGATTATCATCAGGAGAGAATTCATCATGTTCAACCCAATGCACCCCGGCGAAGTTCTCAAAGAATCTTACCTGGAACCACTGAATATCAGCGTAACAGAGGCCGCCAGACGTCTGGGCGTTGCGCGCAAAACCTTGTCTGAACTGGTCAATCAGAGATCAAATGTCAGCGTTGAGATGGCTTACAAATTAGCTAAAGCCTGCAATACCTCTCCTAAGCTGTGGCTGAACATACAGCTGACACTCCCCGCCCTTTCGGGCGAGGGTTCTTAGATCGCTCCAAGAACCTTCCTGCTTCGTCACGCCTTCCCTAGGTAGGGGCTTTTAAGCCTCTACCCCCGTTCCAGTCGCTCCACAGGCTAACCCCGCCAGTCCAGCGGTTTTGATATTCTTTGCTGCGTTAATGTCCCGGTCGTGATGGGTTTTGCATTCCGGACATTCCCATTCACGAATAGACAACGGCAGACTTTCATGGACAAATCCGCAACCGGAACAGCGTTTAGAGCTTGGAAAGAATCGGTCTATCTTAACCAGATCTCTACCCGCCCAATCAGCCTTGTATTTCAACTGGCGGACAAACTCCCCCCAGTTTGCATCGGCTATGTGCTTGGACAGCTTTGGATTTTTGATCATGCCCTTCACGTTCAAAGACTCTACGCAAACAACTTGGTTCTCGTTAATGAGTTTGCGTGATGCCTGGTGGGTGGCATCCATCCGGCAATCGGCAATCTTGGCATGAAGTCGTGCAACCTTGAGCTTTGCTTTGGCTCTGTTGCTACTGCCTTTTTGCTTTTTTGACATCTGACGCTGAAGATAGGCGAGCTTTATCTCGTAGCGTTTGGTGTGCCTTGGGTTACCGGATTTTTCACCCTCTGAAGTGATGAACAGATCATTCAAACCTAAATCAATGCCTACTGTTTTGTTACTAATAGGCATTGGTTTAGCTTCAAACTCACACAGCATGGACACAAAGTACCGGCCTGCCCGATCCTTGCTGATGGTAATACTGGAAGGCTCAGAAGCCAGTGGTCGGCTCCATCGGATATTCAGCGGATCTTTGCTTTTGGCAATGAAAAGCTGACCATCTTTGTATCTGAAAGCGGCCTTTGTTAGCCGGATACTTTGTCTTGAGTGTCTTTTCTTGAATTTAGGGTATTTGGCTTTTCCATTACAAAATTTCTTGAAAGCCTCTTGCTGATCTCTAAGCTTTTGTTGAAGAATCACGCTGGATACATCAGCCAGAAATGGAAACTCTGTCTTGAGCGAGACAAGCCTTTTTTCTACCTCAGAGTGGGATATGGATTTCCCGTCTTTGTAGTAGGCATCAGTGCGAAAACGAAGCGTATTGTTATAAACAAATCGAGCACAACCAAACGACTGAGCAAGTAGCTGAGTTTGCCCAGGTGTTGGGTAGAATCGTTCTTTGTAGGCTCGCTTAGTCTTCATGCGAAATATTTTACAGAAAGCATTGCCTTTCGTAAACCTTGATGTTTATTATCAGTCCTGCGGACTGACCGCTTGTATCACCGCCCGATTGGGCGATGCTTTACGCGGGAATTGGTAACAGCTTACTTGTCGACTAAGCTTTGCATAACATGCCCAGTGAGTTTTCACGGCAAAGAAACCTCCGACCTCTCTCCAGATTTAGACTAACCTGATTTTCCAATAAACAGTTCAATGACTGGGAACGCAGGTTTTGCTATCCAAAAAGCCATTGATTTTGACCTTGGTCATTGCCTTTTCTGTGCATTGCTCCAATGGCCGTGCCCAGGAAAATGGGTTGCCTTTGCGCTTCGCCCTGGCTGTCGGCAAGGTGCTTTTCCCGGTCCGGGATGGGCTACCAGATGAACAAGAGAGCGAGACCATTGAATGGTGGGAGTTGAAGGTTCACAGTCGGGCAGCCTCTGATAACGGTTCTGACAGTGAGGACAGCAGCACCTCTGATGAAAGCAACGACAACCGTTTAAACGAAGATGAAGACGAAGCCAATGCCGAATCTGATGTTCAGCATATAACCACAACACTTAATCCTTTTCGGGTATCCAATGAAATCAGTCAGTATTGTCCGGCTACGGCACTGAAAAACATTAAGCAGGAGCCCGTTTCAGACAGTGCAATAGTCACTAACGGCGGCTCTGATGAAAGCATCGACAACCGTTCAAACAAAGACGAATCTGATGTTCAGTATGAAACCACAACACTTAATCCTTTTCGGGCATCCAATGAAATCAGTCAGTATTGTCCGGCTACGGCACTGAAAAACATTAAGCAGGAGCCCGTTTCAGACAGTGCAATAGTCACTAACGGCGGCTCTGATGAAAGCATCGACAACCGTTCAAACAAAGACGAATCTGATGTTCAGTATGAAACCACAACACTTAATCCTTTTCGGGCATCCAATGAAATCAGTCAGTATTGTCCGGCTACGGCACTGAAAAACATTAAGCAGGAGCCCGTTTCAGACAGTGAAATACTGACTGATTCAGAGGTAGACGTGACAAAAGTGGACGCTGCTAAACACCAGTGTGACCATGAGGGCTGCGACTACAGAACCAAGCGGCTGGATAATCTGAAAAGGCACAAACAGATCCACCTGCCTGCCGACCAGAGACCCAAGAGACCCAAGAGACCCAAACCCAAGGTACACCAGTGTGACCATGAGAGCTGCGACTACAACACCTACCACATGGGTCATCTGAAACAGCACAAACAGACCCACCTGCCTGCCAACCAGAGACTCAGGGTGCACAAGTGTGACCATGAGGGCTGCAACTACAGCGTCGGCTATTCGGCCCATCTGAAAAGGCACAAACAGATCCACCTGCCTGCCGACCAGAGACCCAAGGTACACAAGTGTGACTATGAGGGCTGCAACTTCAGCACGAGCCATTCAGGCAATCTGAAAATGCACGAACAGACTCACCTGCCTGCCAACCAGAGACTCAGGATGCATCAGTGTGACCACGAGGGCTGCAACTACTCCACCGACCGGGCGAGCAATCTGAAAAAGCACAAACAGACACACCTGCCTGCCGACCAGAGATCTAAAAGGAAAGCCTGTGACCAGCCGTCATCTAATAAGAAAAGAAAGAAGGCTGATAAAGAATAGAAACCTCCGGCCTCCCTCCAGATTTTGACTAACCTGATATCAAAATAAACAGTTCAACGGCTGGGAACCCAAGCTTTGCCATCCAAAAAACCATTGATTTTACCTTGGCCATTGTCTTTTACGCTGGTTCCCACGCTGGAGAGGCTGTCGCAAAACTCTGGTGGCCATGCTTCAGCGTGGGAACGAGCCAAAAAATCAATTAAACCAGTACACGCTTTCAATGTAATTGATGGGTTTGCTCTATCAATGGCACCCAAACTCCGTTCACCCTGAGCGGAGTCCAAGGGTGGTTGGCACGGTCTTTATTGTTGGTTCGAAGTCCACATCCTTCGACTCCGCTCAGGATGAACGTAGATTGTTCACATCAAACTCATTGAAGTGACGCATATAACACGCCCAGTGAGGAAAGCAGAGTTTCAGCATCCTCTGGAACGTGGGAACGAGCTATACTGCCACCCTGTCGTCTTGTTCGTCGTTGTTATCCTTCCCGGAATAAACTTCTGAAATGCAGGCTTTGATCTCATTATCTGAAAGACTTATGTCCGTCTTAACAGCCCCGCACAACGACATAACGCTAAGGTTTTTAGTCGCAACCTGCCAGGTACCGTCTTCTTGTTGAATGAACTCAAGCTGGTCTCCTTCTCTAAGGTTCAGGTCTACTCGTACTTTAGCGGGTATAGTGATCTGACCTTTTGAGGTTAGTCCGGCTATAGACATGGCTGTATCTCTATGATTCCTTAAATTCCTTACATTGTGGTAAGGAATTATTTGAACACTCTATTTTTACACCACCAAAAAAAACGGCTCATCTTTCGACAAGCCGTTCCATTTCACTCAACCGGTCAACACCCGACCCTATTCCCACTCAATCGTCGCAGGTGGCTTACTGGACACGTCATAAGTCACCCGGGAAACATGCTCTATCTCGTTAATGATCCGGCTGGAAACTTTCTCCAGCAGTTCATAAGGCAGATGAGCCCAGCGAGCCGTCATAAAGTCGATGGTTTCTACAGCCCGCAAGGCCACCACGTACTCATAACGACGACCGTCGCCGACCACACCCACTGACTTAACCGGCAGGAACACAGCAAAGGCCTGGCTGGTTTTTTGATACCAATCAGCTTTGTGCAGCTCTTCAATAAAAATGGCATCGGCCTGGCGGAGAATGTCGCAGTACTCTTTCTTGACCTCTGCCAGAACCCTCACGCCCAGGCCCGGACCGGGGAATGGGTGGCGATAAACCATGTCATAAGGCAGGCCCAGTTCAAGACCAATCTTGCGCACTTCATCCTTGAACAGTTCACGCAGCGGCTCAACCAGTTCCATCGCCATATCGTCAGGCAATCCCCCCACATTGTGGTGAGACTTGATGACATGGGCCTTGCCAGATTTAGCGCCTGCTGACTCAATGACATCAGGATAGATAGTACCCTGCGCCAGGAACTGAACATTGTCCAGAGCCGTAGCCTGTTGATCAAAGACTTCAATAAAGGTGTTACCGATGATTTTACGTTTGGCCTCCGGGTCCTGAACGCCTTTCAGCTTTTCCAGAAACAGTTCTTCAGCATCCGCACGGATAACACGCACTCCCATGTTCTCAGCGAACATGGCCATCACCTGATCACCTTCATTCAAACGCAGCAGGCCGTTATCGACAAAGACACAAACCAGCTGATCACCAATAGCCTTGTGCAGCAGCGCCGCCACAACACTGGAATCAACACCGCCAGAAAGACCCAGCAGTACGGTCTTGTCACCGACCTGTTCACGAACTCGGGCAATGGCGTCTTCAATAATGTGTCCTGGCGTCCAGAGCTTCTGACAACCGGCAATATCAATGACAAACCGTTCCAGGATACGACCGCCCTGCTTGGTGTGAGTCACTTCAGGGTGAAACTGAACACCATAATAGTGTTTCTCTTCACAGGCCATGGCGGCAAAAGGACAGGAATCGGTAGCAGCCGCTGCTACAAAGCCCTCAGGCAACTGGGAAACCTTGTCGCCGTGACTCATCCAGACATCCAGACTCAGACGTCCCTGTTCGTTAACATGATCTTCAATGCCATCGAACAATCGAACCTTATTTTCCAGATTGACCTGGGCATAGCCGAACTCACGCAGGTTTGAGGTCGACACCTTACCACCCATCTGTTCAGCCATGGTCTGCATGCCATAGCAGATGCCCAGTACAGGTACACCCAGGTCAAAAACAGCCTGAGGCGCACGGGGAGACGCGTCACCGGTCACGGACTCAGGTCCACCGGAAAGAATCACTGCTCTGGGAGCAAACTCAACAATGGCCTGCTCATCCATATCGAAGGGATGCAGCTCACAATAAACGCCTATTTCACGTACACGACGAGCAATCAGCTGGGTGTACTGGGAACCGAAATCCAGAATCAGAATTCGTTCGGCGTGGATATCCTGTGACATGTGTTTTCTCAAATTAACCTACCCGATAATTGGGCGCTTCTTTAGTAATGGTGACATCATGGACATGGGATTCTTTCATGCCCGCATTGGTCACCCGGACAAACTCAGGCACCGTACGCATGGTCTTCATATCGGCTGAACCGGTGTAGCCCATGGCGGCACGCAGCCCCCCCACCATCTGGTGGACAATGGCATTCAGCGGCCCTTTGTAGGGCACCCGACCTTCAATGCCTTCCGGGACCAGCTTCTCGGCACCGTCTTCTGCGCTCTGGAAGTAACGGTCACTGGAACCGGAAGCCTGGGCCATGGCACCAAGGGAACCCATGCCACGGTAGGCTTTGTAACTTCTGCCCTGATAAAGCTCAACTTCGCCCGGAGCTTCCTCAGTACCGGCCAGCATACTGCCCAACATGACCGCACTGGCACCCGCTACGATGGCTTTTGCCAGGTCGCCGGAGAAGCGAATGCCACCGTCGGCAATCACCGGGACGTCGGTTCCTTCCAGTTCTGTGGCAACATTGGCGACCGCAGAGATCTGGGGTACACCAATACCGGTCACGATACGGGTGGTACAGATAGAGCCAGGGCCAATCCCCACTTTCACACCATCGGCACCGGCATCCACCAGGGCCCTGGCTGCTGCCGCGGTAGCAATATTGCCGCCGACAACCTGTACCTGCGGATAGGTTTCCTTAACCCAGCGAACCCTTTCAATAACCCCTTTGGAGTGACCGTGGGCAGTATCAACAATGACGACATCGACACCGGCATCAACCAGCGCCGCAACACGCTCCGGGGTTTCAGGCCCGGTGCCTACGGCGGCACCGACTCTCAGCTGACCGTGGGAATCTTTACTGGCGTTGGGGTAGTCCTGGGCTTTCTTGATATCTTTTACGGTCATCATGCCGACCAGGCCAAACGCCTCATTAACCACCAGCACCTTCTCGATACGATGCTTGTGAAGCAGCTTGCGAACAGCTTCCTGACGGGTTCCTTCTTTCACAGTAACCAGCCGGTCTTTAGGCGTCATGATATCAGCCACAATCATGTCCAGATTGGAGACAAAGCGAACGTCACGACTGGTGACAATACCCACCAGATCACTGCCATCCAGGACAGGCACTCCGGATATTTTATGACGGCCCGTCAGTTCCAGAAGGTCCCTGACCGATGCCGTGGAATCAATCGTGATAGGATCCTTGACCACACCGCTTTCATGCTTTTTGACCTTGCGGACCTCATTCGCCTGCCGGGCAACGGTCATATTCTTGTGAATGATGCCAATGCCACCTTCCTGCGCCATGGCAATAGCCAGACGAGCCTCAGTCACGGTATCCATGGCGGCAGAGATTAAGGGAACCTTGAGCTCGATCTTGCGGGTCAACTTAGTGGTCAGAGAAACATCTTTGGGGAGAACTTCTGAATATCCAGGCAGGAGCAGGACATCATCAAAAGTGAGGGCTTCTTGGGCGACTCTCAGCATTACCTGTTACCGATCGGAATATATTGGGTGGATGTAAAGAATCCCGACGATGATACATCAAGATCACTGTCAATAAAACAGAAAAACCCTTCAAATAATTTGAACGCACATACAAGGCCCTTAATGCAACCCCAAATACAACGGTCATCGCTCGTGAGGTATGCCCCTATGAAGCCATTCTTGCTACATCCTGAAGCCACTGCTATTTTTCCTCAGGCTCTTCAGGGATCAGGACAATTCAACCAGTATCAATAAAAACTGTTATTTACCAGAGCAACTCTGATTAACATTAATAATTATCAAATGGGATCTATGGCAACATGCATGTTTGTCACAGAACAATATCAAAATTTATCTTGTTTGGGCTGCTGTCCGTTATTGGAATAAAAGTACAAGCAGATTATGATTCCCGCTACCAGAATAAAACAGGCTACAGCGTGTCAGAAATCCGCCTTCCTGGTATCTACGCTGGTTTTAAGGCCAATAATTTCCACCTCAGGCTGGGCAGCCATTATCATGTAATACACGACGTTGGAACACTCGGGAAATTATCCCTGTTTTTCAAGAACCAATGGCGGAGTAACCTGTTCTGGATTCTGCTGGCAAAACTACTTCCTTCTTCAAGCGTACCTTACCCTGTCTTCAGACATGGCTTACCCTCACTGTCCCGGGCTTTTGGCGATGCCCCCGATTGCGACCCTCATCCGGTGATTCTCGACCACCCGTTGCTGAAAAGCCGTTTATCTGTGCAAACCGCTTGCATCGACCACCATCCTGTCTGGCAGATCACCGCCTCACCCTCACTCTCAACATCACTCTCAACACCACTTTCAACATCAAGAGCATCGCCAGAGACGCAGCCCTTCGATGGTGACTCTCTGTCAGCCTGGCTGTCACTATGGAAACTGCTGAATGACACCCATACCAGCACCCTTTTGCTGCGCCCTTGGCGAGAAGATCAGCAAAATCGCCTGCAAGCCATTATCTGCACTCATTCACTGACCGATCATAAACAGTGTCAGAGTATTCTTATTCATTCCCCACTGAATCACGAAAAACACTGGCTACTGCCCGAGCTGGCCAAAAAAGAAAGTATCAGCACTGACGGACAAACCGCTCTGGAAAGCACTCATATCAAGCGGGTCACTCAGGCCATTCATTGCCTGTCTTCTCTCGATGAGTTATCAGGCGAAAAAATACACGCCTGCCACACTCATCACTGGCTTTATCAACTGGCGGATCAAAAATGGCTTTATCAACCCGGTATTCCCGAGATTGCCATAAAACCCAGTCCCGCGCTGATCACCGGCAAGTACTTTAATCTTTGGGCACTGGAAAAAGTATCGCCCGGCAATGACCGGGATTCGGTCTGGTCAAAGTCTTCTCTATTAATTACCCGCAATGACAACCATCGGAAATACCATTTCTGGGGAGCAGGAGACCCGGTGCTGCTTATGCAGTTCGCTGATGCTCCTTATCGCCTCAAGGATCGTTACGTCGGCTGGGACGTACCGGAAATTGGCAACCTGATAGACAGTGCCTATCCCAACCTGGCCGCTCTGTTGATGAACACGGTAGCCAGTACGCCACTTAAGCTCTATCAATTGCAGGGAATGCTCTCAGGGTTCAGCTCATCATCCCTGCCCAAAAGCCTCAGTGACCGGGTAAGGGAGCAGATTCAAAACGACCCCGGCTCACTGTACCAGTTTGTTCAACGGCGGCCTGAGTTACTGAATAATGTGCAGACCTATTTAAACCGGGAGTTTCCGGGGCACTCTGTCCACTCATACTTTTCCAGTCCTGTATCACCTTTTTTTACCCATCAGGCAAATGGGGACTCGCTGACGCTATTGCCTAAAACGGGAAACCCGTTCGACTATTTTTACCAGCCAAATACTCCAGTCCGGCTGCCATCGGGCATAATGACGGTTCCTGGTATTCAAGGAAATGATGGAGCACCTGCATCCCAACCCTGCCTGGCTTTTTCCTCTGAACAAGAAGCGGAACAAAGCGGCAACAATAAACGAACTGGCAGCCCTGACAAGAAGAACAATGCTGACAATAACGGTAATGAGCCGCCACCACCGGGCGGAGGAAGCCATCCGGTCACACCGGCAGACGCAGCAACCTCAACCCCCTTGCTTAAACATCTGTTGCATTTCTACGAGTCCTCTCAACTCTGGCCTGAAAGAATAAGCCATTTATCGGATTTTCTTCCAGAACAGCTTGGCATCGTATCCAAAGAAAAATTTGACCAGTTACGCAACCAGTGCCAGCTAACGGATTGTGAAGGTGAAGGTGAAATATTATATAACCAGATGCTCCGGGGTTTTGATCCAAAAAACCAACGACACATGACGCTGGCATCAAAAGCTACGCAACACTCTATACTGATCATCGTTGCTGATGGTTATCAGAAATATCACACCTATAACGATGATAAAGAGCATCCCCCGTCTCTGGGCAAGCTTGAAGATCTTGATATCTTCCTGTTTCACGATAATCACGCTGTAAAACTGTCTCATCACAGTCACAACAACCAGTGGTACACTCACTTCCTGGCCCAGCCCCACTTAGATAAAGAGGAAAATAAATGGCTGGCAAGCAATTGGTTTGAAGATGCTTTATGGAAACTGTATCCGCAATGGCAAAAAGATCTTTTATTATGTCGGGAAAGTCTTCATTGCAACGCAGAATCTGCCAGTAAAATGCTAACCCAGGCGTTTACTGCACCAGGTCGATTCATGCAGAGAAAACACGGGCGTAAGCTGTTCAGCCTTTACAATGAATTAGGCCTGGTTTCCCACCCGTTCGACAAGACAGAGAACCCCGATGGAATACTCTACATTAGCAAAAACATTCTTGGAGCAGTGATTTTTTTCTGGGGAGACTCTGCCAGTAAATATATCCATTTTATAGCTCCTGACCTCTCCATCCCAACAATAAGGGAAAGCATACAAGCTTTAAATAATCATTTAATAAAATATACCGAAGGCGCATTTTTAGTAAAAAAACAGCATATGCGCTATATCATTCCTGCACTGGTAGTGCTGGCACCGGTTATTAAAAAAACACATACAGAAGCCCGAAGAATTATATCCAATACCAGAAGGATTCTTCTTTATGGCGGTTTGGCCAGATGGCAACATCTTTCATCATCGGTTGAACCCACCGAACTGACCAAGATACCGGTTACCAACGATATTGATCTGGCAGTTGAGGATATTAAAGATCTGGAAACCATTTCAGCCGATTTAGAGGAAGAGCTAAGAAAAGCCTTGCCTGGCATCATCATCAGACGCAACAACATTTACATTATCATCTTGGCCAACTCAGAAAAATTTGAGCACCAAGGGCTACTACACACGTTAAATATCAGTTGTTTTCCCGCTAATAACGACGCGAACACAATAAACTTCGCTCATTGTAACGCAGAAAGATGGCGAATCTTATCGATCGATATGTCTGCTGGGCCTCAAGGATATTTCGATTTTATTCATGTAGAACCTTTTGACCAGAATTCCAGACTGGTTATGCCCAACCTGACCGCTATGGTTAAAAAACTACTGCAGGATACACAACTTGATCAAACCTACTCAGGCAGTGATTCCGAGCGACGAGCAAAAGAGCGACGTGTGCAAAATGCTCAGAAGGCATTAAAAATCTTGCTGGCCAGTGACACTGAGCGACAGGTTCAGGCCATTATTCGAAAGTCACCGATCAGCCGTTCTGAGCCATCCAAATTACCGGAATTTCTGCTTCCTTATATCAAGGCAAAAAACACTAAGGGAAAAAGTGCTGTAAGTGATCAACATGCCATGATTGCTGCTCAAACAAACCTAGCCGTGCCAGCTGCTGCTATAGCTTTAGCAGACAATGCACCAGAGAAAAAAATCATTGATGAACATGCGGCCGTTGCCAGCACTACTTCTGCCGAAAGTGAAGAGGCAATAACCGATGATTCGGCTTTAAAGCCTCGTAAGAAGAAAAAGAAACAAAAACAAAGACTGAAAAAGACGGTTCAACCGGAAATAAGCAATACGGCAACTGCGCCAGAAAAGGAGGATATCGAAGTAGCAGAAAGCCCTGATGATCAACGCTCTGAGGTAGCTGGCAACAGTGAGATAACAGCTCCTGACCCTGCCGAACTCCCAAACAAAGAAAAGAATAAAACCGTCGTCCAAAAGTCAACCCCGAATACGACCGATTACGAAACGGCATTGTCTCAGTCCATGGAAATATCAAACTGGTTTAAAGAAATGGAGCATAACTTACCGGGCGAGCTGAATTTGGCAGTAAAGGCAGGACATTGCAAAGCTTATGAAGAGAGCAAAGCTTATGAAGAGAGCAAAGCTTATGAAGAAAACCCAGAGCCCGGTACAGAACTTGATACACTGCAAAATCAACTGAACAACGGAAAAACAAAAACCCTGCAAGCACTGGCCTGTTCCGGAGCATCTGTTGATACAACCACAGACCAACCGGTCATCACCATCAACCTGACTCATACCCTGGGCAGTCAGCAGCGCACAGGGTTAGAACAGGCAGCTTATGAGAACCGCTTCCCCTACGCACAACTGGTTCAGGCGTTGATCATTTTGAACCAACCCCTCCCATCGGGACGATCAGAAGCACTTCAGATCTATGAAAAAGCTTACGAGCTGCTGCTACCCGCAGCCATTGCCGGTATACCTCTTGCCTATCAATTATTAATAGCTATGCAATTGCACAGCCATCATCCGGCAGGCTGGCCCCAGATAGAACCTGTAAACCGGCTGTTACAAAGCATGACTTCCAGAGAGACAAGCTCTAATCAGGTAAACATTGAAGGCCTGTTGAGTGGAGGATTTCTGGCTCAGCTTTATCAGGATACCGATGTCACCACCCTGACAAAGATTGAACAGAGGTTAGCCAAAGAGTCAGACCTCTCAGGCAGGGGCAGAGAGGTGAAGGCCATCATCAATGCCCTGAGAAAACCCGATAACCCTTCTATAGTAACAGCCTTGAAAGCCATTCGCCCCGGAACCCGGGAGCTGCAACAAACCGTCGCTTCACTGAAACTGATACTGGAGAGAAAAAAAGAGCCTGCCGCGGGTCAGATTCATAGTGAACTTTGGCATCACAGTCTCGACACCCTGAAAATCCCGGGAGCCCACAAGAAAAAATCTCAGTTCATTGACCTGTCTCATTTCCCCCATGTGCTGGCCATGACCGACCTGAAAGCATTTAAGGGTATTGAGCCTACCGGACAATTCTTCAAAAATAATCACTCCAAATCCACATCCTTTTGGAAAATGGGGTTTTGGGAAAGCTATCTCAAAGCCACACTGAGCAAAGACAGGAAGAATGAAAAGGAAATATTTGATGAACACCACGAAAAAATAAGCAATAAAGCGACTGAAAAATCCAAACCCGATTTGATAGAAGACTGGATTCTTGCCCGGTCTATGCTGCTTTCAAGAGATTTTATTCAAATCAAAGAGGTTCCGGCTCCAGCTTCCAGCAACCCAGCCAATTCGGTGTCACTCACTGTTGGCGCAGATAGAAATCCTGAAAAAACAAAAAGAACAGTCAACGCAGCCAGACAACCACAAGACCTGAGGCAAGGCATCAGAGTATCAAAAGAATTTAGGGAAAAAATACATACCCAGTACTTATTGCAACTGGATATTAAAATTATTCAGGAAATCAACTTTATGCAGGAAAACCCGGAAAAATTCTTGCAACAGGTAGAAAAGCAGATCTATGCATTCAAAAAGGCTTTATTTAGAGATAAAAATAAAAATCGAACCAACGACCTGGGAATGGGTTATTACTATTTTCTGAAGGCACTGGCCATGATAGGAGCCAGAATGTCAGATGATAACAAAACCATTGTGTTATCCTTTAACCCGAACGCCAAACTCAACGAAAAAAAAATAGAAGAGGCTATTTTACAAGCCGAAAAAAACTTCTTCCCCTATTCCGCAATGCTCTTACTATTTTTTAAACATGCTATGAATAAAGATTTTTCCGAAACATTACAAGCCTGTACCTCTGGATTCTCCGGAGTATCACAGGCTATTGAGATTTTTTTAGAGGCGGATTCACATTGCGCAGTTCCGGCGGGACTGTTTCTCAAGCGACTGATGCTGATTCCAAAACCTTTCAATCTAAAAATGGCCTTTGATGCTGACACCTACCTGAATAACCCGAAAAGCCGGATCCCGGGCAGGCTAACACCTTCAGTACGTCTATTCAGAAAGTTTATGGAAGAGCTTCCGGTAAAAGGCTCTTATAGTGCAGTTGATCTTGTTTTAAGTCAAATGGACGAGACGTTTACCTATACCCGGCAACTGCAAGAAGAACAACAAGGAGACGTAATGAAGTTCGCAACAATGTTAACAGCAGCGAACCTGGCAGCATCGAAAATGAAAGCAATGGAACCAGAAAAAATGGAAGCGGCAACAATCGAAGAGAAAGCGATGGAAGTAAATAAAGCAGCAGTTGCTTTAGCGGCAGCGCAAATGGCAGCAAAAGAGACAGAGGAAAAGATATTTAAAATGGAAACAAAAATCGATTATTCGACAGGGAAAGATAAAAAGGTAGCAATAGCGGTAATGAGTAAAGCAACGGAACAGGAAGTCGAATTGGCAGAGGCATTGGTAGGTGAAGCGAAAGCGGAAGCAATATTAAAATTAGTACTTCACTTTGCTACTGGTCGGATGGACTTGCTTCAATTTCAAAGCCTGGATCTATCCTCAGTTATCATGCGCTTTTCTATAATGGGCTTTGTTACATCAAACTCATTGAATGCTCTATTTCTCAGAAAAAATCAGGCGCAACTCGCTGAAAATGATAATCCTGAGGGCCGGGCCAGGGCAGATCTCATAGAACTTGCTTTTCATTTGCTTGGTTTATCAGCAGAAGCAAAGCCCATTTTCCCTCACCTTAGAAATCTTCATGCCACCTCCCAAGGCAAATTGACCGCCCATCACTTTGGTCATGACTTACAGTTTCTAATAAAATTAACTGAATTATTCCCTAAACTGGCGACCGGGAGTCCGTCACAATGGTACAACATCCTTTTATTGATTCACGAGTACACAATCAAGCAATTCGGTGGAAATGCAGAAAGGGCATCTCAACACCAGAGTAATGAAAAAGACTGGCAAATTTTACGCAGATTGTTTGTAAATCATATATGGCATGAGCCAGTCGAGACGTCTGGCAGTTACTTAATATTAAAGGAGAGTAAACTTCCTATCTTTGACGGTACCCTCATGAAAGAATTCAGAAGAGGAGACGACAATGCTTTTATACTTGCTATTAAGCAAGCCCGAGAAGTGGGCTATCAGAAAATAGTACAACGCTTAGAACGATACGAAGGTCAAATAGATTCTGAATCACTACAGGTGTCAAGCTGGCTTCATTGTCTGGCTGGATTGACGCTTCTGGAAGCGCAAACAAGCTCTGACCACGAGCGGGTAATATTAACCGGTCGCAAAAGACTTCTGACCACTGCTTATGATCATTTCCATCAATCACGTATAATTGGCTTCCATTATGCGGGTTATCTTGAGTCACTGATACTCATGCGGCTGGCAAACCACTACCGGTACCATCAGGATGAATCATCCCAATCCTCACAAACAGACTTGACTGATAAGTCTTTTATTCAGTTCCCATATACCAAAAATCCAGAGGAAAAGATCTTTATTGAAGCCGGTAGGATTATTACGGAAATTTTGCCCGGCTTGATATCAAGCGCTATGTTTGGTGTACGCCTTGCAGCTGAGATAGCCATCAGAATCTTTACTGATAAACAGTTTAATCTTTTGCATACCCCACAGGCTGGCTGGCCAGCAATACTCGCAAAGCATCTTTTTATTTGCCCTGTAAACTATAACACCCAGTTTCTGTTCAGCAATGATGGCTCTGAAGCTGAAAAAGCCTTATTTCCCAGGGTCAGTAACCCAGACAGTATAGAAAGAATACTGCTGGAACCACTGGAGGAGGTAAGGATGCAAGACGTTAAAAAAAGACCAAAACAATATGGTTTGCTTCTGGACAATAAAATTAAAAGCAGTGAAACCCCAAAACCTATTAAAAATTATTTAAGCCTTGTCAAAGCTTTCGTGTTAGGTGAATCAGAGGTACTGGATATATCATCCAAGGCAACCGTTTCTGATATTGATCAATTATCAGAGAATAGTGCAAGTTATCAAATAAGTCGGTATGACTATACAAAATTGCTTACAGCGCTGCAGGAAACACCACAACCTGAAACTGGTTTCGATGACTTTATTTATAACCTGCCCCGGCTGGGATCTCACCCAAATTATGAAGTTATAAGTCATGCTCTGGTGAAGAAACATCGCACAAAATCAGCCCTGGCTCACTATTATTTATGGGCTTACGAGATACTCAGTGATAGTTCTGACAACGAACGGGATCGGTTCTGGGATATAATGACACAGAAGATTGGAAAAAATAGAGAAATGAAAAATGTTTTTTTCGCACTTCTGGCAACTGGCGATCTAACGGTTATGTACGATGACAACCGGAAAGCCATGATCAACGCATTCAAACAGTACAGTGTCGAGCTTGCTTCCTGGTTAGCCTTTTTCCACTCGACCACAGCCACTACCGCCCTTGTTCTGGGAGAGGAGCAAAAGGCAGACCTTCATTTCAATCGTTTTGAAATTCAAAATAAACTAATAATTTCGCAACCAGCTGATCAGTAGCAATCCCCCCTAACACGCCCTGTGCCAGATCATCATTACATCTTGCCACATCCTGAACCCACTGCTATTTTTCCTCAGACTCTTTAGAATTCAGAACAGAATTCAGAACAGAAATCAGAACAATTCATTCAATCAGTAAAAATAAAACAGTTATTTAACCGGTTAACTCTGATTAATAATTGTCAAATGGGATGTACGGCAACTGTATGCTTGTTTGTCACAGAAGACTGTTGAAGTTTCTTTTTTTTGCACTGCCAGTCATTTTTGGAATGAACGTACAAAAAATCTACGCTTCCGACGACCAGAATAAATCTTGGCAAAGCTCATCAGAAATCCGCTTTTTGGATATCTATGCTGGCTTTAAAGCCAATAACTTCCACCTGAGACTGGGTAGCCATTATTACGTAATACACGACATTGGCACACTCAAAAAGTTGTCTCTTTTTTTTACCCAGCAGTGGTCGGGTAACCTGTTCTGGCTTGCGCTAGCAAAACTGCTTCCTTCTTCAAGCGTACCCTACCCTGTTTTCAGGCATGGTTTCCCCTCACTGTCCCGGGCTTTTGGTGATGCCCCTGATTGCAACCCTCATCCGGTGATTCTCGACCACCCTTTGCTGAAAAGCCGCTTATCCGTGCAAACCGGTTGCATCGACCACCATCCGGTCTGGCAGGTCACCGCCTCACCCTCGACATCATCGCCAGAGATACGAGCTGTCGATGGTGGCTCTCTGTCTGCCTGGCTATCACTATGGAAACTGTTGAATGACACCCATACCAGCACCCTTTTTCTGCGCCCCTGGCGAGAAGGTCAGCAAAATCGCCTGCAAGCCGTTATCTGCCAGGCTGATCCGGTTACAGATACGGTTACAGACACTAAAAAGTGTCAGAGTGTACTGATTAATTTCCCACTGAATCACGAAAAACCCTGGCTACTGCCTGAGCTGGCTAAAAAAGAAAGCATCAGCACTGACGGTCAAACCGCTTTAGACAGTGTCCACATTCAGCGGATCACTCAGGCGATTCATTGCCTGTCTTCCCACGGTGAGCTATTGGGCAAAAAAATACACGCCTGCCACACTCATCACTGGCTTTATCAACTGGCGGATCAAAAATGGCTTTATCAACCCGGTATTCCCGAGATTGCTATCAAACCCAGTCCCCCACTGATCACCGGGAAGTACTTTAATCTTTGGGCGCTGGAAAAAGTATCGCCCGGTAATGACCGGGATTCGGCCTGGTCAAAGTCTTCTCTACTGATTACCCGCAATGACAAACATCGGAAATACTATTTCTGGGGAGCAGGAGACCCCGTGCTGCTTATGCAGTTCGCTGATGCTCCTTATAGCCTCAAGGATCGTTATCTCGGCTGGGACGTACCGGAAATTGGCAACCTGATAGACAGTGCCTATCCCAACCTGGCCGCTCTGTTTGTAAACACGGTAGCCAATGCGCCGCTTAATCTTTATCAGTTACAGGGAATGCTCTCAGGGTTCAGCTCGTCATCCCTGCCCAAAAATCTCAATGACCGGGTAAGGGAGCAAATTCAAAACGACCCCGGCTCACTTTACCAGTTTGTCAAACGGCGGCCTGAGTTACTGAATAATGTGCGTGCCTATTTAAACCGGGAGTTTCCAGAACACCCTGTCCACTCATACTTTTCCGGTCGTGTATCACCTTCCCGCCGGGCAAACGGGAACCCGCTGGCTTTATTGTCCAAAACGGAAAACCCATTCGCCCCTTTTTTATCCTCTGCCAGCCTTTATTTTCCATCGGTCAAAATGATGGTTTCTGGCGCTCAAGGAAATGATGGAGCACCTGTAAACCAGCCCAGTCTGGCTTCTTCCTCTAAACAAAAAGCAAAACAACGCAGCAACAAAAATAAACGACATGCCGGCCCAGACAAAAGGAACAATGCTGGCGATGACGATAATGACCCGCCATCACCAGGCCCAAGCCATCCGGTTACACCGGTAGACGCAGCATCTTCAGCCTGCTTGCTTAAACATCTAATGCATTGCTACGATTCCTTTAAACTTCTGCCTGAAAAAGTGAGCTATTTATCGGACTTTCTTCCAGAACAACT
Organism: Endozoicomonas sp. 4G; assembly: GCF_023822025.1. Lineage (NCBI taxonomy): Bacteria > Pseudomonadati > Pseudomonadota > Gammaproteobacteria > Oceanospirillales > Endozoicomonadaceae > Endozoicomonas > Endozoicomonas sp. 4G. The sequence continues at coordinate 3,078,385 of NZ_CP082909.1, forward strand.
TGGCATCCGATCCAGGGGAATGTTTGAACGGTTATACCACCAATGCCAACTATCCGATTGTAAAAGTGAGACATTATATAACCAGATGCTTCGGAGTTTTGATCCAATCAACCAAAAACACATGATTCTGGCATCAAAAGCCCTGGAAAATTCTATAGAGGTCACTATTGCTGATGAACTGGGATATCACGGCCACCGCTACCACAATCATACGCCTCAACAGCCTCTCCTGGGCAGGTTTGAAAATATCATTAAGTTCCTGCTTTACGATAATTACGTGGTAAAACTGTCTTATCAGCGTGACAACAACCTGTGGTTCACTCACTTTCTGACTGACTCCAAGTTAAACGAAGCTGAAAATAAATGGCTGGCAGACAATCGCTTTGAAGAATCTTTATGGACACTGTATCCACAATGGCAAAAAGACATTTTATTATGCCGGGAAAGTCTTGCTTGCAACGCAGAATCTGCCAGCAATACACTAAAGCAGGCGTTTACTGCACCCGATGAATTCATGCAGGGAGACCTCGGGCGTAAGCTGTTCAGCTCTTACAATAAATTTGGCCTGGTTTGCTACCCATTCGACAATACAGAGAACCCCGATGCATTATTTTACATCAATAAAAACGTGCTTGGAGCGGTCGTTTTTTTCTGGGAAGACTCTGCCAGTAAATATATCCCCTTTATAGCTCCCGATCTCTCCATATCAAAAATAAACGCTGCCATACAACCTTTGGACAGGCATTTAAATAAATATCACGAGGGTGAATTTTTAGTAAAAAAACAGCATATCCGCTATGTCATTCCAGCACTTATCGTTTTCGAGCCAGTTTTTAGAAAAGTCCATACAGAAGTCCGCACCATTATTGCCAATACCGAAAATGCCCTTGTTTATGCGGGTTTAGCCAGGTGGCAACACCTTTCGTCATTAGTTGAACCCTCCGTGCTGGGCAAGGCACCTGTTACCAATAATATTGACCTGGCCGTTACGGATATGCAAACACTGGAAGAGATTGCGGCCTCTATAGCAGATCAGCTAAGAGGCACCCTGCCTGGCATTAACGTTAAACATAACAACATTCTCGGTATAGTGTTAGACAGCTCAACAATAGTGCCGCACAAAACGCTACTACACACCTTAAAAATCAATTGCTTTCCGGGTCAAAACCCAGAAAACACCCTTGGATTCGGCTGTTTTGAGGAAAAAAACTGGCGAATCTTATCAATCCATTTTTCTGTTGGTCCTGAAGGGTATTTCGATTTCGGACATACAGAACCTTTTGACAAAGGTTCTAAACTGTTTATGCAAAGCCTGCCCACTGTGGTTAAAAAACTGCTTCAGGATACACAACTTGATCAAACGAAAAAGCGACAAGTACAAAATGCTCAAAATACATTAAAAATCTTGCTAGCGAGCGACACTGAACAACAAGTTCAGGACATTATTCAAAAGTCACTGCTCAGCTATTCCCCAGAATCATTAACATTACCGGACTTTCTGCTTCCTTATATCAAGCCGAAAGCTGACAATAAACAAGACACCCAAATAACTGCACCCGTTGCCGTTGAGCCTTTAGCAGACAGCACAGCAGTGGCCAGCACTGCCTATGTTGAAAATGTTGAAAATGTTGAAAATGTCGAAACGATAACAAATCCTGATCCTGCTGAACGCTCAAAAAAAGAAAAGAAGAAAACCGTCGTCCAAAAGCCAATTCCGAATACAATCGATTACGAAACAGCATTGTCTCAGTCCGTAGAAATATCAAACTGGCTTAAAGAGATGGAGAATAACTTGCCGGGTGAACTGAATTTGGCAGCAAAAACAGGACACTGCCAGGCCACTGAAGAAAGCCAGGCCACTGAAGAAAGCCAGGCCACTGAAGAAAGCCAGGCCACTGAAGAAAGCCAGGCCACTGAAGAAAGCCAGGCCACTGAAGAAAGCCAGGCCACTGAAGAAAGCCAGGCCACTGAAGAAAACCCAAAGCCCGGTACAGAGCTCGATACACTGCTAAATCAACTGAACAACGGAAAAGCAAAAACCCTGAAAGTACTGGCCTGTTCCGAAGCCTCTGCTGATACATCCACAGATCAACCGGTCATCACCATCAATCTGACTCATACCCTGAGCAGTCAGCAGCGCACAGAGTTAGAACAGGCTGCTTATGAGCACCATTTCCCCTATGCACAACTGGTTCAGGCGTTGATCATTTTGAACCAAAAACTGCCATCGGAACGATCAAAAGCACTTCAGATCTATGAAAAAGCCTACGAGCTGCTACTGCCCGCAGCCATTGCCGGTATACCTCTTGCTTATCAATTATTAATGGGCATGCAATTGCACAGCCATCATCCGGCAGGCTGGCCCCAGGTAGAGCCTGTAAACCGGCTGTTACAAAGCATGACTTCCAGAGAGACAAGCTCCAATCAGGTAACCATTGAAGGCCTGTTAAATGGAGGATTTCTGGCTCAGCTCTATCAGGATAGCGATGTCGCCAGCCTGCCAAAGATTGAACAGGGGTTAGCCAAAGAGTCAGACCTCTCAGACAGGGGCAAAGAAGTGAAGGCCATTATCAATGCCCTGAGAGAACCGGATAACGGCGCTATAGTAACAGCCCTGAAAGCCATCCGCCCCAAGACTCAGGAGCTACAACAAACCGTCGCTTCACTGAAACTGATACTGGAGAGAAAAGAAGAACCCGCAACAGGCCAGATTCGAAATGAGCTTTGGCATCACAGCCTCAACATTCTGCAAATTAAGGCAGCCTCCAAGAAAAAATCTCAACTCTTTGATCTACTCGGTTTCCCACAGGTGCTGGCCATGACTGACCTGAGGGCATTTATGGGCACTGAGCATACCGGACAATTGATCAAAAATAATCAACCCAAATTGATCGCCTTTTGGAAAATGGGTTTTTGGGAAGACTATCTCAAAGCTTCATTAAGCAAAGACAGGGAGAGTGAAAAAGAAATATTTGACGGGCACCACACCAAAATAAGCAATAAAGCCATTAAAAAATCCAAGCCCCATTTAATAGAAAACTGGATTCTAGCCAAGTCTTTGTTGATTTCAAGAGATTATATTCAACCCAAAAAGATCCAGCCTCCAGCCTCTAGCTTCCAGCTTCAAGCTTCCAGTTCCAAGCAAGCCAATCCTGAAAAAACAAAAAAAGCAGTCAACGCAGCCAGACAACCAGAAGCACTAAAACCAGGCATCAGAGTATCAAAAGAAGTATTCGATAAAGCATTACATAACCAATATTTATTGCAACTGGATAACAAGATTATTCAGGAAGTCAACTTTATGCAGGATAACCCGGAAAAATTTTTGAACAGGGTAGAAAAGCAGATCTTAGAATTCAAAAAGGCTTCATTCAAAAATAAAAATCGAAACAACAAGTTGGGAGTCGGTTATTACTATTTTCTGAAAGCACTGGCCATGATCGGGGCCAAAATGTCAGATGATAATAAAACCATTGAGTTGTCCTTTACCCCGGAAGTCAAGCGCAACGCCAAAAAGATAAAAGAGGCTATTACACACTCTGTAAACGCCTGCTTCCCTTATGCCAAAATGCTCTTGATTTTTTTTGAATATGCTATGGAAAAAAAGACCCCGAGAGCATTTCAAGCCTGTGCATCTGCATTCTCCGGGGTGTCACAGTCTATTGAGATTTTATTAGAATTCGAGTCTAATTACGCGACTCTGGCGGGACTGTTGCTCAAGCGGCTGATCTTGATTCCAAAACCTTTCGAACTGAAACTGGCTTTTGATGCAGACACCTACCTGAACAACCCGAACAGTAAGGTACCAGGTAAAATAACACCTTCAATACGTCTTTTCAGAGAGTTTATGGAACAGCTTCCGGCTAAAGGCTCTGATGGTGCCATTGATCTTGTTTTAACTCAAATGGACGAGACGTTTAAAAATACCCGGCAACTGCAAGACGAACAACATGAACAAGTACCGACTTTATCAGCAGAGGTAGATCAATCAATATTAAAATTAATGCTTCACTTTGCTACTGGTCGAATGGACTTGCTTCAATTTCAAAGCACGGATACATCCTCAATTATCATGCGCTTTTCTTTGATGGAGGCTCATGTATCAAACTCATTGGATGCCCTGTTCCTCAGAAAAACACAGCCGCAACTCGCTAAAAATAAAGATATTAACAGTCGGGCAAAGGCAGAAATCATAGAACTTGCTTTTCATCTATTTGGTGTATCAGAAAAAGCAAAGCCCGCTTTCTCTAATCTTGAAAAACTTCCCCTCCATCGCCAAAGCTACTTCATCGCCGGTCACTTTGGTCATGACTTACAACTTCTAATAAAATTAACTAGCCTGTTTCCTGAACTGGCGACCGGGAGTCAGTCACAATGGTTCAACATCTTTTTATTAATTCACGAGCACACGATTAAGCAATTCGGTGGAAATGCAGCAGAGGCACACTCTCACCAGAGTACTGAAAACGATTGGAAAAAATCACGCAAATGGCTTGAAAATTATATATGGCATGAGCCTGATAGTCAGTTAATAGCAAAGGAGAAATCAAAGGAGAACCAGCTTCCTATCTTTGACGGTACCCTCAGAAAAGAATTCATACTAGGAAATGAAGATGCTTTTCTTCTTGCTATTGAGCAAGCCAGAACATTGGGCTATCAGAAAATAGTACAGCGTTTTGAGCATTATGAAAGTGAAGAAAACCCTGAATCAACACGTATGTTAAGCTGGCTTCATTGTCTGGCTGGATTGACGCTTCTGGAGGCGCAAGTAAGTGCTGACCGTGAGCGGGTAATATTAACCGGTCGCAAAAGACTTCTGGCCCGTGCTTATGATCATTTCAAGCACTCACGTGGAATTGGCTCCCATTATGGTGGTTATCTTGAGTCACTGACACTCATGCGGCTGAAAAACCACTACCTGTACCATCAGGATGAAACATCCGAAGCCTCACAAATAGACTTAACTTATAAGCCTGTTATTCAGTTTCCATACACCAGGAATCCGGAGGGAAAGATCTTTATTGAAGCCGGTAAGATTATTATAGAAATACTGCCCGGATTGTTGGCAAGCGCTGTACATGGCGCACAGTTTGCGGCTGAAGCAGTCATCAGAATCTTTACTGATAAACAGTTTAATCTTCTACATACCCCACAGGCTGCCTGGCCAGCAATGATCGCAAAGTATTTTTTGAATTGTCCTGTAAACCATCAAACCCAGTTTGTGTTCAGCAATGATGGCTCTGAAGCTGAAAAAGCGTTATTTCCCAGGGTCAGTAACCCAGACAGTATAGAAAGGATACTTCTGAAACCACTGGGGGAGATAAAGCAGCAAAACGTTAAAGAAAGACTAAAACAATATGGTGAGCTTCTGGACAGTGAAATCAAAAACAGTGACAGGCCAGAACCTATTAAAAACTATTTAAGTCTTGTCAAAGCTTTTGTATTGGGTGAATCAGGAGTAGTGTATACATCATCTAAGGCAACTGCTTCTGATATTGATCAATTATCAGGAAATATTGCAAGCTATCAGCTAAGCCGGTATGACTATACAAAATTGCTTGAAGTACTGCAGGAAACACCGCAACCTGAAACTGGTTTCGATGAATTTATTTATAACCTGCCCTGGCTGGAATCTCACCCACATTATAAAGCTATAAGTCATGCTCTTGTGAAGAAACATCGCACAAAATCAGCCCTGGCTCACTATTATTTATGGGCTTACGAAATACTCAATGATATTCCTGACAACGAACAGGATCAGTTCTGGGACATAATGACACAGAAGATTGAAAAAAATAAAGAACTGATAAATGTTTTTTTTGCACTTCTGGCAACTGCTGACCTAACGATTATGTACAATGATAACCGAGAGGCCATGTTCACTGTATTCAAAAAGTACCATTCCCATCTTGCTTTCTGGTTGATGTTTTTCCACTCGCTCATATCCTCTACCGCCTCTATTCTGGGAGATGAGAAAAAGGCAGATCACCATCACAATCTTTATAAAACTCTAAAACAATCAATAATTCAGCAACCAACTGACCAGTAGGTTCCAGCCATCCGGACGGCGCTTCTTTCCATCTTATGCATTCCAACTCTGGTTATCTGGCTGAGTCTACACGCCCATCGTTGCCCAATGATCCCCGGCGTCCTACGCCAGATCATCGTTACATCTTGCCACATCCTGAACCCACTGCTATTTTTCCTCAGACTCTTTAGAGTTCAGAACAGAGATCAGAACAATTCATTCAATCAGTAAAAATAAAACAGTTATTTAACAGGTTAACTCTAGTTAATAATTGTCAAATAGGATTTACGGCAACTGTATGCTTGTTTGTCACAGAAGACTGTTGAAGTTTCTTTTTTTTGCACTGCCAGTCATTTTTGGAATGAACGTACAACAAGGCTATGCTTCCGACGACCAGAATAAATCTTGGCAAAGCTCATCAGAAATCCGCTTTCCGGGTATCTACGCTGGCTTTAAAGCCAATAATTTTCACCTCAGGCTGGGTAGCCATTATTACGTAATACACGACGTTGGTACAGTCAAAAAGTTGTCCCTTATTTTCTCCAATCAATGGCGGAGTAACCTGTTCTGGGTTCTACTGGCAAAACTGCTTCCTTCTTCAAGCGTGCCCTACCCTGTTTTCAGGCATGGCTTTCCCTCACTGTCCCGGGCTTTTGGTGATGCCCCCGATTGCAACCCTCATCCAGTGATTCTCGACCACCCTTTGCTGAAAAGCCGCTTATCCGTGCAAACCGGTTGCATCGACCACCATCCGGTCTGGCAGGTCACCGCCTCACCCTCGTCATCATCGCCAGGGATACGAGCTGTCGATGGTGGCTCTCTGTCTGCCTGGCTATCACTATGGAAACTGCTGAATGATACCCATACCAGCACCCTTTTCCTGCGCCCTTGGCGAGAAGACCAGCAAAATCGCCTGCAGGCCATTATCTGCACTCATTCACTGACCGATCATAAACAGTGTCAGAGTATTCTTATTCATTCCCCACTGAATCACGAAAAACCCTGGCTGCTGCCTGAGCTGGCTAAAAAAGAAAACATCAGCACTGACGGTCAAACCGCCTTAGACAGTGTTCACATTCAGCGGATCACTCAGGCGATTCATTGCCTGTCTTCCCACGGTGAGCTATTGGGCAAAAAAATACACGCCTGCCACACTCATCACTGGCTTTATCAACTAGCGGATCAAAAATGGCTTTATCAACCCGGTATTCCCGAGATCGCCGTAAAACCCAGCCCGCCACTGATCAGTGGCAAGTACTTTAATCTTTGGGCGCTGGAAAAAGTATCGCCCGGTAATGACCGGGATTCGGTCTGGTCAAAATCTTCTCTATTGATTACCCGCAATGACAAGCATCGGAAATACCATTTCTGGGGAGCAGGAGACCCGGTGCTGCTTATGCAGTTCACTGATGCTCCTTATAGCCTGAAAGATCGTTATCTCGGCTGGGACGTACCGGAAATTGGCAACCTGATAGACAGTGCCTATCCCAATCTGGCTGCTTTGTTTGTGAACACGGTAGCCAATGTGCCGCTTAATCTCTATCAGTTACAGGGAATGCTCTCAGGGTTCAGCTCATCATCCCTGCCCAAAAGTCTTAATGACCGGGTAAGGGAGCAAATTCAAAACGACCCCGGCTCACTTTACCAGTTTGTCAAACGGCGGCCTGAGTTACTGAATAATGTGCAGGCTTATTTAAATCGGGAGTTTCCGGAACACCCTGTCCACTCATACTTTTCCGGTCGTGTATCACCTTCCCGCCAGGCAAACGGGAACTCGCTGGCCTTATTGCCCAAAACGGAAAACCCATTCGACCCTTTTTTATCCTCTGCCAACCTTTATTTTCCATCGTTCAAAATGATGGTTTCTGGCGCTCAAGGAAATGATGGAGCAACTGCAAACCAGCCCGACCCGACTTCTTCTTCCTCTAAACAAAAAGCAAAACAACGCGGCAACAGAAATAAAAAACGTGCCGGCCCAGACAAAAGGAACCATGCTGGCGATGACGATAATGACCCGCCTTCACCAGGCCCAAGCCATCCAGCCGTACCGGCAGACGCAGCATCTTCAGCCTGCTTGCTTAAACATCTAATGCATTGCTACGATTCCTTTAAACTTCTGCCTGAAAAAGTGAGCTATTTATCGGACTTTCTTCCAGAACAACTTGGCATTCGATCCAGGGGAATGTTTGAACGGTTATACCGCCAATGCCAACTACCCGATTGTGAAAGTGAGACATTATATAACCAGATGCTCCGGAGTTTTGATCCAATCAACCAACAACACATGATTCTGGCATCAAAAGCCCTGGAAAATTCTATAGAGGTCACTATTGCTGATGACCTGGGATATCACGGCCACCGCTACCACAATCATACGCCTCAACAGCCTCTGCTGGGCAGGTTTGAAAATATCATTAAGTTCCTGCTTTACGATAATTACGTGGTAAAACTGTCTTATCAGCGTGACAACAACCTGTGGTTCACTCACTTTCTGACTGACTCCAAGTTAAACGAAGCTGAAAATAAATGGCTGGCAGACAATCGCTTTGAAGAATCTTTATGGACGCTGTATCCACAATGGCAAAAAGACATTTTATTATGCCGGGAAAGTCTTGCTTGCAACGCAGAATCTGCCAGCAATACACTAAAGCAGGCGTTTACTGCACCCGGTAAATTCATGCAGGGAGAGCTCGGACGTAAGCTGTTCAGCTCTTACAATAAATTTGGCCTGGTTTGCTACCCGTTCGACGAGACAGAGAACCCCGATGGGTTATTTTACATCAACAAAAACGTGCTTGGAGCAGTCGTTTTTTTCTGGGAAGACTCTGCCAGTAAATATATCCCCTTTATAGCTCCCGATCTCTCCATATCAAAAATAAACGATGCCATACAACCTTTGGACAGCCATTTAAATAAATATCACGAGGGCGAATTTTTAGTAAAAAAACAGCATATCCGCTATGTCATTCCAGCACTTATCGTTTTCGAGCCAGTTTTTAGAAAAGTCCATACAGAAGTCCGCACCATTATTTCCAATACCGAAAATGCCCTTGTTTATGCGGGTTTAGCCAAGTGGCAACATCTTTCGTCATTAGTTAAACCCTCCGAGCTGAACAAGGCTCCTGTTACCAATAATATTGACCTGGCCGTTAAGGATATGAAAACACTGGAAGAGATTGCGGACTCTATAGCGAATCAGCTGAGAAACACCCTGCCTGGCATTAACGTTAAACATAACAACATTCTCGGTATAGTGTTAGACAGCTCAAAAATAGTTCCGCACAAAACGCTACTACACACCTTAAAAATCAATTGCTTTCCGGGTCAAAACCCAGAAAACACCCTTGGATTCAGCTGTTTCGAGGAAAAAAACTGGCGAATCTTATCAATCCATTTTTCTGTCGGTCCTGAAGGGTATTTCGATTTCGCACATGCAGAACCTTTTGACAAAGGTTCTAAACTGTTTATGCAAAGCCTGCCCACTGTGGTTAAAAAACTGCTTCAGGATACACAACTTGATCAAACGAAAAATCGACAAGTGCACAATGCTCAAAATACATTAAAAATCTTGCTGGCGAGCGACACTAAACAGCAGGTTCAGGCCATTATTCAAAAGTCACTGCTCAGCTATTCTACAGAATCATTAACATTACCGGACTTTCTGCTTCCTTATATCCAGCCGAAAGCTGACAATAAACAAGACATCCATAGTGAGGTAGAAAGTGAGGCAGAAAGTGAGGAAACGATAACAAACCCTGATCCTGCTGAACGCTCAAAAAAAGAAAAGAAGAAAACCGTCGTCCAAAAGTCAATTCCGAATACAATCGATTACGAGACAGCATTGTCTCAGTCCGTAGAAATATCAAACTGGCTTAAAGAGATGGAGAATAACTTGCCGGGTGAACTGAATTTGGCAGCGAAAACAGGACACTGCCGGGGCTCTGAAGAAAGCCAGGCCACTGAAGAAAGTCAGGCCTCTGAAGAAAACCCAAAGCCCGGTACAGAGCTCGATACACTGCTAAATCAACTGAACAAAGGAAAAGCAAAAACCCTGCAAGTACTGGCCTGTTCCGGAGCCTCTGCTGATACATCCACAGATCAACCGGTCATCACCATCAATCTGACTCATACCCTGAGCAGTCAGCAACGCACAGAGTTAGAACAGGCCGCTTATGAGCACCACTCCCCCTACGCACAACTGGTTCAGGCATTGTTCATTTTGAACCAAAAACTGCCATCGGAACGATCAAAAGCACTTCAGATCTATGAAAAAGCCTACGAGCTGCTGCTACCCGCAGCCATTGCCGGTATACCTCTTGCCTATCAATTATTAATGGGGATGCAATTGCACAGCCATCATCCGGCAGGCTGGCCCCAGGTAGAGCCTGTAAACCGGCTGTTACAAAGCATGACTTCCAGAGAGACAAGCTCCAATCAGGTAAACATTGAAGGCCTGTTGAGTGACGGATTTCTGGCTCAGCTCTATCAGGATAGCGATGTCATCACCCTGCCAAAGATTGAACGGGGATTAGCCAAAGAGTCAGACCTCTCAGACAGGGGCAAAGAGGTGAAGGCCATTATCAATGCCCTGAGAGAACCGGATAACGGCGCTATAGTAACAGCCCTGAAAGCCATCCGCCCCAAGACTCAGGAGCTACAACAAACCGTCGCTTCACTGAAACTGATACTGGAGAGAAAAGAAGAACCCGCAACAGGCCAGATTCGGAATGAGCTTTGGCATCACAGCCTCAACATTCTGCAAATTAAAGCAGCCTCCAAGAAAAAATCTCAACTCTTTGATCTACTCGGTTTCCCACAGGTGCTGGCCATGACTGACCTGAGGGCATTTATGGGCACTGAGCATACCGGACAATTGATCAAAAATAATCAACCCAAATTGATCGCCTTTTGGAAAATGGGTTTTTGGGAAGACTATCTCAGAGCTTCATTAAGCAAAGACAGGGAGAGTGAAAAAGAAATATTTGACGGGCACCACACCAAAATAAGCAATAAAGCGATTAAAAAATCCAAGCCCCATTTAATAGAAAGCTGGATTCTAGCCAAGTCTTTGTTGATTTCAAGAGATTATATTCAACCCAAAAAGATCCAGCCTCCAGCCTCCAGCTTCCAGCTTCAAGCTTCCAGTTCCAAGCAAGCCAATTCTGAAAAAACAAAAAGAACAGTCAACGCAGCCAGACAACCAGAAGCACTGAAACCAGAAGCACTGAAACCAGGTATCAGAGTATCAAAAGAGATATTCGATAAAGCATTACATAACCAGTATGTATTGCAACTGGATAACAAGATTATTCAGGAAGTCAACTCTATGCAGGATAACCCGGAAAAATTTTTGAAAAGGGTAGAAAGGCAGATCTTAGAATTCAAAAAGGCTTTATTTCAAAATATAAATCGAACCAACGAGTTGGGAATGGGTTATTACTTTTTTCTGAAGGCACTGGCCATGATAGGGGCCAAAATGTCAGATGATAACAAAACCATTGTGTTGTCCTTTAGCCCGAACGCCAAACTCAACGAAAAAAAAATAGAAGAGGCTATTTTACAAGCCGAAAAAAACTTCTTCCCCTATTCCGCAATGCTCTTACTATTTTTTAAACATGCTATGAACAAAGATTTCTCCGAAACATTACAAGCCTGTACCTCTGGATTCTCCGGAGTATCACAGGCTATTGAGATTTTTTTAGAGGCGGATTCACATTGCGCAGTTCCGGCGGGACTGTTTCTCAAGCGACTGATGCTGATTCCAAAACCTTTCAATCTAAAAATGGCCTTTGATGCTGACACCTACCTGAATAACCCGAAAAGCCGGATCCCGGGCAGGCTAACACCTTCAGTACGTCTATTCAGAAAGTTTATGGAAGAGCTTCCGGTAAAAGGCTCTGATAGTGCAGTTGATCTTGTTTTAAGTCAAATGGACGAGACGTTTACCTATACCCGGCAACTGCAAGAAGAACAACAAGGAGACGTAATGAAGTTCGCAACAATGTTAACAGCAGCGAACCTGGCAGCATCGAAAATGAAAGCAATGGAACCAGAAAAAATGGAAGCGGCAACAATCGAAGAGAAAGCGATGGAAGTAAATAAAGCAGCAGTTGCTTTAGCGGCAGCGCAAATGGCAGCAAAAGAGACAGAGGAAAAGATATTTAAAATGGAAACAAAAATCGATTATTCGACAGGGAAAGATAAAAAGGTAGCAATAGCGGTAATGAGTAAAGCAACGGAACAGGAAGTCGAATTGGCAGAGGCATTGGTAGGTGAAGCGAAAGCGGAAGCAATATTAAAATTAGTACTTCACTTTGCTACTGGTCGGATGGACTTGCTTCAATTTCAAAGCCTGGATCTATCCTCAGTTATCATGCGCTTTTCTATAATGGGCTTTGTTACATCAAACTCATTGAATGCTCTATTTCTCAGAAAAAATCAGGCGCAACTCGCTGAAAATGATAATCCTGAGGGCCGGGCCAGGGCAGATCTCATAGAACTTGCTTTTCATTTGCTTGGTTTATCAGCAGAAGCAAAGCCCATTTTCCCTCACCTTAGAAATCTTCATGCCACCTCCCAAGGCAAATTGACCGCCCATCACTTTGGTCATGACTTACAGTTTCTAATAAAATTAACTGAATTATTCCCTAAACTGGCGACCGGGAGTCCGTCACAATGGTACAACATCCTTTTATTGATTCACGAGTACACAATCAAGCAATTCGGTGGAAATGCAGAAAGGGCATCTCAACACCAGAGTAATGAAAAAGACTGGCAAATTTTACGCAGATTGTTTGTAAATCATATATGGCATGAGCCAGTCGAGACGTCTGGCAGTTACTTAATATTAAAGGAGAGTAAACTTCCTATCTTTGACGGTACCCTCATGAAAGAATTCAGAAGAGGAGACGACAATGCTTTTATACTTGCTATTAAGCAAGCCCGAGAAGTGGGCTATCAGAAAATAGTACAACGCTTAGAACGATACGAAGGTCAAATAGATTCTGAATCACTACAGGTGTCAAGCTGGCTTCATTGTCTGGCTGGATTGACGCTTCTGGAAGCGCAAACAAGCTCTGACCACGAGCGGGTAATATTAACCGGTCGCAAAAGACTTCTGACCACTGCTTATGATCATTTCCATCAATCACGTATAATTGGCTTCCATTATGCGGGTTATCTTGAGTCACTGATACTCATGCGGCTGGCAAACCACTACCGGTACCATCAGGATGAATCATCCCAATCCTCACAAACAGACTTGACTGATAAGTCTTTTATTCAGTTCCCATATACCAAAAATCCAGAGGAAAAGATCTTTATTGAAGCCGGTAGGATTATTACGGAAATTTTGCCCGGCTTGATATCAAGCGCTATGTTTGGTGTACGCCTTGCAGCTGAGATAGCCATCAGAATCTTTACTGATAAACAGTTTAATCTTTTGCATACCCCACAGGCTGGCTGGCCAGCAATACTCGCAAAGCATCTTTTTATTTGCCCTGTAAACTATAACACCCAGTTTCTGTTCAGCAATGATGGCTCTGAAGCTGAAAAAGCCTTATTTCCCAGGGTCAGTAACCCAGACAGTATAGAAAGAATACTGCTGGAACCACTGGAGGAGGTAAGGATGCAAGACGTTAAAAAAAGACCAAAACAATATGGTTTGCTTCTGGACAATAAAATTAAAAGCAGTGAAACCCCAAAACCTATTAAAAATTATTTAAGCCTTGTCAAAGCTTTCGTGTTAGGTGAATCAGAGGTACTGGATATATCATCCAAGGCAACCGTTTCTGATATTGATCAATTATCAGAGAATAGTGCAAGTTATCAAATAAGTCGGTATGACTATACAAAATTGCTTACAGCGCTGCAGGAAACACCACAACCTGAAACTGGTTTCGATGACTTTATTTATAACCTGCCCCGGCTGAAATCTCACCCAAATTATGAAGCTATAAGTCATGCTCTTGTGAAGAAACATCGCACAAAATCAGCCCTGGCTCACTATTATTTATGGGCTTACGAGATACTCAGTGATAGTTCTGACAACGAACGGGACCGGTTCTGGGATATGATGACACAGAAGATTGAAAAAAATACAGAACTGAAAAATGTTTTTTTTGCGCTTCTGGCAACTGCTGACCTGACGGTTATGTACGATGATAACCGAGAGGCCATGATCACCGCATTCAAACAGTACGGTGTCGATCTTGCTTTCTGGTTGCCCCTTTTCCACTCGATCTCAGCCAATACCGCCCTTTTTCTGAAAGAGCAGCAAAAGGCAGATCGGCATTTCAATCATTTAAAAGCTCAAAAACAACTATTAATTCAAAAATTAAATGACCTGTAGGCTCCACTTATCCGGACGGCGTTATTTTTGCGTCTTATGCATCCCAACTCTGGTTATCTGGCTAAGTCTGCGTGCCCGTCGTTGCCCAATCATCCCCCCAATACGCCCTGTGCCAGATTATCGTCACATCTTGCCACATCCTGAACCCACTGCTATTTTTCCTCAGGCTCTTTAGAATTCAGAACAGAGATCAGAACAATTCATTCAATCAGTAAAAATAAAACAGTTATTTAACAGGTTAACTCTGGTTAATAATTGTCAAATAGGATTTACGGCAACTGTATGCTTGTTTGTCACAGAAGACTGTTGAAGTTTCTCTTTTTTGCACTGCTGGTCATTTTTGGAATGAAGGTACAAACAGGTTACGCTACCGACGACCAGAATAAATCTTGGCAAAGCTCATCAGAAATCCGCTTTTTGGATATCTACGCTGGCTTTAACGCCAATAATTTCCACCTCAGGCTGGGTAACCATTATCACGTAATACACGACGCTGGGACACCCGTTAAATTATCCCTGTTGCTCAAGAACCAATGGCGGAGTAGCCTGTTCTGGGTTCTGTTGGCAAAGCTGCTTCCTTCTTCCAGCGTACCCTACCCTGTTTTCAGGCATGGTTTCCCCTCACTGTCCCGGGCTTTTGGTGATGCCCCTGATTGCAACCCTCATCCGGTGATTCTCGATCACCCTTTGCTGAAAAGCCGCTTATCCGTACAAACCCGTTGCATCGACCAGCATCCTGTCTGGCAGGTCACCGCCTCACCCTCGTCATCATCGCCAGAGATACGAGCTGTCGATGGTGGCTCTCTGTCTGCCTGGCTATCATTATGGAAACTGCTGAATGATACCCATACCAGCACCCTTTTCCTGCGCCCCTGGCGAGAAGGTCAGCAAAATCGCCTGCAAGTCGTTATCTGCCAGGCTGATCCGGTTACAGATACGGTTACAGACACTAAAAAGTGTCAGAGTGTACTGATTAATTCGCCACTGAATCACGAAAAACCCTGGCTGCTGCCTGAGCTGGCTAAAAAAGAAAGCATCAGCACTGACGGTCAAACCGCTTTAGACAGTGTTCACATTCAGCGGATCACTCAGGCGATTCATTGCCTGTCTTCCCACAGTGAGTTATTGGGCAAAAAAATACACGCCTGCCACACTCATCACTGGCTTTATCAACTGGCGGATCAAAAATGGCTTTATCAACCCGGTATTCCCGAGATTGCTATCAAACCCAGTCCCCCACTGATCACCGGGAAGTACTTTAATCTTTGGGCGCTGGAAAAAGTATCGCCCGGTAATGACCGGGATTCGGCCTGGTCAAAGTCTTCTCTACTGATTACCCGCAATGACAAACATCGGAAATACCATTTCTGGGGAGCAGGAGACCCGGTACTACTTATGCAGTTCGCTGATGCTCCTTATAGCCTGAAAGATCGTTATCTGGGCTGGGACGTACCGGAAATTGGCAACCTGATAGACAGTGCCTATCCCAACCTGGCTGCTCTGTTTGTGAACACGGTAGCCAATGCGCCGCTTAATCTCTATCAGTTACAGGGAATGCTCTCAGGGTTCAGCTCGTCATCCCTGCCAAAAAGTCTTAATGACCGGGTAAGGGAGCAAATTCAAAACGACCCCGGCTCACTTTACCAGTTTGTCAAACGGCGGCCTGAATTACTGAATAATGTGCGGGCTTATTTAAACCGGGAGTTTCCGGAACATCCTGTCCACTCATACTTTTCCGGTCGTGTATCACCTTCCCGCCAGGAAAACGGGAACTCGCTGGCTTTATTGCCCAAAACGGAAAACCCATTCGACCCTTTTTTATCCTCTGACTATCTTTATCAGTCAGATACATCACTCCGTTTTCCATCGGTCAAAATGATGGTTTCTGGCGCTCAAGGAAATGATGGAGCACCTGTAAACCAGCCCAGTCTGGCTTCTTCCTCTAAACAAAAAGCAAAACAACGCGGCAACAGAAATAAAAAACGTGCCGGCCCAGACAAAAGGAACAATGCTGGCGATGACGATAATGACCCGCCATCACCGGGCCCAAGCCATCCGGCCATACCGGCAGACGCAGCATCTTCAGCCTGCTTGCTTAAACATCTAATGCATTGCTACGATTCCTTTAAACTTCTGCCTGAAAAAGTGAGCCATTTATCGGACTTTCTTCCAGAACAACTTGGCATCCGATCCAGGGGAATGTTTGAACCGTTATACCACCAATGCCAACTATCCGATTGTAAAAGTGAGACATTATATAACCAGATGCTTCGGAGTTTTGATCCAATCAACCAACAACACATGATTCTGGCATCAAAAGCCCTGGAAAATTCTATAGAGGTCACTATTGCTGATGACCTGGGATATCACAGCCACCGCTACCACAATCATACGCCTCAACAGCCTCTCCTGGGCAGGTTTGAAAATATCATTAAGTTCCTGCTTTACGATAATTACGTGGTAAAACTGTCTTATCAGCGTGACAACAACCTGTGGTTCACTCACTTTTTGACCCAACCCAAGTTAAACGAAGCTGAAAATGAATGGCTGGCAGCTAATCGCTTTGAAGAATCTTTATGGACACTGTATCCACAATGGCAAAAAGACATTTTATTATGCCGGGAAAGTCTTGCTTGCAACGCAGAATCTGCCAGCAATACACTAAAGCAGGCGTTTACTGCACCCGGTAAATTCATGCAGGGAGACCTCGGACGTAAGCTGTTCAGCTCTTACAATAAATTTGGCCTGGTTTGCTACCCGTTCGACGAGACAGAGAACCCCGATGGGTTATTTTACATCAACAAAAACGTGCTTGGAGCAGTCGTTTTTTTCTGGGAAGACTCTGCCAGTAAATATATCCCCTTTATAGCTCCCGATCTCTCCATATCAAAAATAAACGATGCCATACAACCTTTGGACAGCCATTTAAATAAATATCACGAGGGTGAATTTTTAGTAAAAAAACAGCATATCCGCTATGTCATTCCAGCACTTATCGTTTTCGAGCCAGTTTTTAGAAAAGTCCATACAGAAGTCCGCACCATTATTTCCAATACCGAAAATGCCCTTGCTTATGCGGGCTTAGCCAGGTGGCAACATCTTTCGTCATTAGTTAAACCCTCCGTGCTGGGCAAAGCACCTGTTACCAATAATATTGACCTGGCCGTTATGGATATGAAAAAACTGGAAGAGATTGCAACCTCTATAGCGGATCAGCTGAGAAGCTCCCTGCCTGGCATTAACGTTAAACATAACAACATTCTCGGTATCGTGTTAGACAGCTCAACAATAGTGCCGCACAAAACGCTACTACACACCTTAAAAATCAATTGCTTTCCGGGTCAAAACCCAGAAAACACCCTTGGATTCGGCTGTTTTGAGGAAAAAAACTGGCGAATCTTATCAATCCATTTTTCTGTTGGTCCTGAAGGGTATTTCGATTTCGGACATACAGAACCTTTTGACAAAGGTTCTAAACTGTTTATGCAAAGCCTGCCCACTGTGGTTAAAAAACTGCTTCAGGATACACAACTTGATCAAACGAAAAATCGACAAGTGCACAATGCTCAAAATACATTAAAAATCTTGCTGGCGAGTGATGCTGAACAACAGGTTCAGGACATTATTAAAAAGTCACTGCTCAGCTATTCCCCAGAATCATTAACATTACCGGACTTTCTGCTTCCTTACATCAAGCCGAAAGCTGACAATAAACAAGACACCCAAATAACTGCACCCGTTGCCGTTGAGCCTTTAGCAGACAGCACAGCAGTGGCCAGCACTGCCTATGTTGAAAATGTTGAAAATGTTGAAAATGTTGAAAATGTCGAAACGATAACAAATCCTGATCCTGCTGAACGCTCAAAAAAAGAAAAGAAGAAAACCGTCGTCCAAAAGCCAATTCCGAATACAATCGATTACGAAACAGCATTGTCTCAGTCCGTAGAAATATCAAACTGGCTTAAAGAGATGGAGAATAACTTGCCGGGTGAACTGAATTTGGCAGCAAAAACAGGACACTGCCAGGCCACTGAAGAAAGCCAGGCCACTGAAGAAAGCCAGGCCACTGAAGAAAGCCAGGCCACTGAAGAAAGCCAGGCCACTGAAGAAAACCCAAAGCCCGGTACAGAGCTCGATACACTGCTAAATCAACTGAACAACGGAAAAGCAAAAACCCTGAAAGTACTGGCCTGTTCCGAAGCCTCTGCTGATACATCCACAGATCAACCGGTCATCACCATCAATCTGACTCATACCCTGAGCAGTCAGCAGCGCACAGAGTTAGAACAGGCTGCTTATGAGCACCATTTCCCCTATGCACAACTGGTTCAGGCGTTGATCATTTTGAACCAAAAACTGCCATCGGAACGATCAAAAGCACTTCAGATCTATGAAAAAGCCTACGAGCTGCTACTGCCCGCAGCCATTGCCGGTATACCTCTTGCTTATCAATTATTAATGGGCATGCAATTGCACAGCCATCATCCGGCAGGCTGGCCCCAGGTAGAGCCTGTAAACCGGCTGTTACAAAGCATGACTTCCAGAGAGACAAGCTCCAATCAGGTAACCATTGAAGGCCTGTTAAATGGAGGATTTCTGGCTCAGCTCTATCAGGATAGCGATGTCGCCAGCCTGCCAAAGATTGAACAGGGGTTAGCCAAAGAGTCAGACCTCTCAGACAGGGGCAAAGAAGTGAAGGCCATTATCAATGCCCTGAGAGAACCGGATAACGGCGCTATAGTAACAGCCCTGAAAGCCATCCGCCCCAAGACTCAGGAGCTACAACAAACCGTCGCTTCACTGAAACTGATACTGGAGAGAAAAGAAGAACCCGCAACAGGCCAGATTCGAAATGAGCTTTGGCATCACAGCCTCAACATTCTGCAAATTAAGGCAGCCTCCAAGAAAAAATCTCAACTCTTTGATCTACTCGGTTTCCCACAGGTGCTGGCCATGACTGACCTGAGGGCATTTATGGGCACTGAGCATACCGGACAATTGATCAAAAATAATCAACCCAAATTGATCGCCTTTTGGAAAATGGGTTTTTGGGAAGACTATCTCAAAGCTTCATTAAGCAAAGACAGGGAGAGTGAAAAAGAAATATTTGACGGGCACCACACCAAAATAAGCAATAAAGCCATTAAAAAATCCAAGCCCCATTTAATAGAAAACTGGATTCTAGCCAAGTCTTTGTTGATTTCAAGAGATTATATTCAACCCAAAAAGATCCAGCCTCCAGCCTCTAGCTTCCAGCTTCAAGCTTCCAGTTCCAAGCAAGCCAATCCTGAAAAAACAAAAAAAGCAGTCAACGCAGCCAGACAACCAGAAGCACTAAAACCAGGTATCAGAGTATCAAAAGAAGTATTCGATAAAGCACTACACAACCAGTATTTATTGCAACTGGATAACAAGATTATTCAGGAAGTCAACTCTATGCAGGAAAACCCGGAAATTTTTTTGCAACAGGTAGAAAAGCAGATCTCTGCATTCGGAAAGGCTTTAATAAAAAATAAAAATCCCACCAACATACTGGGAATGGGTTATTACCGTTTTCTAAAAGCACTGGCCATGATAGGAGCCAGGATGTCAGATGATAACAAAACCATTGAGTTGTCCTTTACCCCGGAAGTCAAGCGCAACGCCAAAAAGATACAAGAGGCTATTATACTTGCTGAAAACGTCTACTTCCCTTATGCCAGAATGCTCTTACTGTTTTTTGAATATGCTATGGAAAAAGAGATCCCGACACTATTAGATGCCTGTGTAACTTCATTCTCCGGAGTGTCACAGTCTATTGAGATTTTATTACAATCGAAGTTAAATTTCGCAGTTCTGGCGGGACTGTTGCTCAAGCGACTGATGCAGATTCCAAAACCTTTTGAGCTGAAATTGGCCTTTGATGCAGACACCTACCTGAACAACCCGAAAAGTAATATACCGGGTAGAATAACACCTTCAGTACGTCTACTCAGAGAGTTTATGGAACAGCTTCCGGCAAAAGGCTCTGATGGCGCAGTTGATTTTATTTTAACTCGAATGAGCGAGGCGTTTAAAAATATCCGGCAACTGCAAGACAAACACCTTCAGCAAATGCTGGCGTTAGCGGACACGGCAATAGCAGCAGCGGACCAGGCAGCAATGAAAATGACAGCAACGGAAGCGGCAATAACGGAAGCGGCAATAACGGAAGCGGCAATAACGGAAGCGGCAGCATGTGCTTTAGTGCTGGGGGTAGAGGCAGAGGCAGAGGCAGAGGCAGAGGCAGAGGCAGAGGCAGAGGCAGAGGCAGGGTTAGGGGTAGGGGCAGGGCTAGATGAAACGAAAATGGAAGCAATTTTAAAATTGGTACTTCACTTTGCCACTGGTCGAATGGACTTACTTCAATTTCAAAGCGTAGATATATCCTCAATTATCATGCGCTTTTCTGCGACGGAGCTTGTTTCATCAAACTCAGTGGATGCCCTGTTCCTCAGAAAAATACAGGCGCGACTCGCTGAAAGTAAGTATTTTGAAAATTGGGCAAAGGCAGACATCATCGAGCTTGCTTTTCATTTAATTGGATTATCAACAAAAGCAAAGCCAGATTTCTCTTCTCTTGAAAAATTTAGCCCCAGTGCCCAAGCTTACTTCGCAGTCCATCACTTTGGTCATGACTTACAACTTCTAATAAAATTAACTAGCTTTTGCCCTAAACTGGCGGGCGAGAGATGGTACAACATCCTTTTATTGATTCACGAGCACACAATCACGCAGTTCGGTGGAAATGCAGAAGATGCATACCTTCACCAGAGTCATGAAAAAGAGTGGATACAATTACGCAAATGCCTTGAAAATCATATATGGCATGAGCCAGTCAAGATGGTTGATAGTCACTTAATATCAAAGGAGAACAAACTTTCTGTCTTTGACAGTACCGTCAAGCAAGCATTCATGTCAGGAAACGACAATGCTTTTCTTATTGCTATTGAGCAAGCCAGAGAAGTGGGCTATCGGAAAATAGTACAACATTTAAAACAATATGAAAGTAAATCAGATCGTGAATCAGAACGGATATTAAGCTGGCTTCACTGTCTGGCTGGATTGACACTTCTGGAGGCGCAAATAAGTTCTGACCGTAAGCAGGTAATATTAACCGCTAGCAAAAGATTTCTGGCCAGTGCTTATGATCATTTCATGCAATCAAATAATATTGGCTTCCATTATGGTGGTTATCTCGAGTCACTGATACTCATGCGGTTGAAAAACCACTACCAGTACCATCAGGATGAAACATCCGAAGCCTCACAAACAGACTTGACTGATAAGCCTGTTATTCAGTTCCCATACACCAGCAACCCGGAGGAAAAGATCTTTATTGAGGCAGGTAAGATTTTTATCGAAATTTTGCCCAAATTGCTTGAAAGCGCTTCGTATGGTTCACGCTTTGCAGCTGAGGCAGCTATCAGAATCTTTACTGATAAACAGTTTAATCTTCTGCATACCCCACAGGCTGGCTGGCCGGCAATGATCACAAAGAATCTTTTGACTTGCCTTGAAATCCATAACACTCAGTTTGTGTTCAGCGATGATGGCTCTGAAGCTGAAAAAGCGTTATTTCCCAAGGTCAGTAACCCGGATAGTATAGAAAGAATACTTCTGGAACCACTGGAGGAGGTAAGGATACAAGACGTTAAAAAAAGACCAAAACAATATGGTTTGCTTCTGGACAATAAAATTAAAAGCAGTGAAACCCCAAAACCTATTAAAAATTATTTAAGCCTTGTCAAAGCTTTCGTGTTGGGTGAATCAGAGGTACTGGATACATCATCCAAGGCAACCGTTTCTGATATTGATCAATTATCAGAGAATAGTGCAAGGTATCAAATAAGTCGGTCTGACTATCCAAAATTGCTTACAGCGCTGCAGGAAACACCACAACCTGAAACTGGTTTCGATGACTTTATTTATAACCTGCCCCGGCTGGAATCTCACCCAAATTATGAAGCTATAAGTCATGCTCTGGTGAAGAAACATCGCACAAAATCAGCCCTGGCTCACTATTATTTATGGGCTTACGAGATACTCAGTGATAGTTCTGACACCGAACGGGATCGGTTCTGGGATATAATGACACAGAAGATTGAAAAAAATACAGAACTGAAAAATATTTTTTTTGCACTTCTGGCAACTGCTGACCTGACGGTTATGTACGATGATAAGCGAGAGGCCATGATCACCGCATTCAAACAGTATGGTGCCAATCTTGCCTTCTGGTTGCCCCTTTTCCACTTGGTCTCAGCCTCTACCGCTCTTTTTCTGGAAGATCAGCAAAAGTCAGATCAACATTTCAATCATTTAAAAGCTCAAAAACAACTATTAATTCAAAAAGTTCAACAATCAACTGACCAGTAGGTTCCACTTATCCGGACGGCGTTTTTTTTGCATCTTATGCATCCCAACTCTGGTGATCTGGCTAAGTCTGTGTGCCAGTCGTTGCCCGATCATCTCCCCGGCACGCCATGTGCCAGATCATCGTTACATCTTGCCACATCCTGAACCCACTGCTATTTTTCCTCACACTCTTTAGAATTCAGAACAGAAATCAGAACAGAGATCAGAACAATTCATTCAATCAGTAAAAATAAAACAGTTATTTAACCGGTTAACTCTGATTAATAATTGTCAAATGGGATGTACGGCAACTGTATGCTTGTTTGTCACAGAAGACTGTTGAAGTTTCTTTTTTTTGCACTGCCACTCATTTTTGGAATGAACGTACAAAAAAGCTATGCTTCCAACGACCAGAATAAATCTTGGCAAAGCTCATCAGAAATCCGCTTTTTGGATATCTATGCTGGCTTTAAAGCCAATAACTTCCACCTGAGGCTGGGTAGCCATTATTACGTAATACACGACGTTGGCACACTCAAAAAGTTGTCCCTTTTTTTTACCCATCAGTGGTCGGGTAACCTGTTCTGGCTTGCGTTAGCAAAACTGCTTCCTTCTTCAAGCGTACCCTACCCTGTTTTCAGGCATGGCTTTCCCTCACTGTCCCGGGCTTTTGGTGATGCCCCCGATTGCAAACCTCATCCAGTGATTCTCGACCACCCTTTGCTGAAAAGCCGCTTATCCGTGCAAACCGGTTGCATCGACCACCATCCTGTCTGGCAGATCACCGCCTCACCCTCGTCATCATCGCCAGAAACGCAGCCCGTCAATGGTGATTCTCTGTCTGTCTGGCTATCACTATGGAAACTGCTGAATGACACCCATACCAGCACCCTTTTCCTGCGTCCCTGGCGAGAAGACCTGCAAAATCGCCTGCTGGCCATTATCTGCACTCATTCACTGACCGATCATAAACAGTGTCAGAGTATTCTTATTCATTCCCCACTGAATCACGAAAAACCCTGGCTACTGCCTGAGCTTGCCAAAAAAGAAAGCATCAGCACTGACGGTCAAACCGCTTTAGACAGTGTTCACATTCAGCGGATCACTCAGGCGATTCATTGCCTGTCTTCCCACGGTGAGCTATTGGGCAAAAAAATACACGCTTGCCACTCTCATCACTGGCTTTATCAACTGGCGGATCAAAAATGGCTTTATCAACCCGGTATTCCCGAGATCGCCATAAAACCCAGCCCGCCACTGATCAGTGGCAAGTACTTTAATCTTTGGGCGCTGGAAAAAGTATCGCCCGGTAATGACCGGGATTCGGCCTGGTCAAAATCTTCTCTATTGATTACCCGCAATGATAAACATCGGAAATACCATTTCTGGGGAGCAGGAGACCCGGTGCTGCTTATGCAGTTCGCTGATGCTCCTTATAGCCTCAAGGATCGTTATCTCGGCTGGGACGTACCGGAAATTGGCAACCTGATAGACAGTGCCTATCCCAACCTGGCCGCTTTGTTTGTGAACACGGTAGCCAATGCGCCGCTTAATCTCTATCAGTTACAGGGAATGCTCTCAGGATTCAGCTCATCATCCCTGCCCAAAAATCTCAATGACCGGGTAAGGGAGCAAATTCAAAACGACCCTGGCTCACTTTACCAGTTTGTCAAACGGCGGCCTGAGTTACTGAATAATGTGCGGGCTTATTTAAACCGGGAGTTTCCGGAACACCCTGTCCACTCATACTTTTCCAGTCGTGTATCACCTTCCCGCCAGGCAAACGGGAACTCGCTGGCTTTATTGCCCAAAACGGAAAACCCATTCGCCCCTTTTTTATCCTCTGCCAACCTTTATTTTCCATCGGTCAAAATGATGGTTTCTGGCGCTCAAGGAAATGATGGAGCAACTGCAAACCAGCCCGACCCGGCTTCTTCCTCCTCTAAACAAAAAGCAAAACAACGCGGCAACAGAAATAAACGACGTGCCGACCCAGACAAAAGGAACAATGCTGGCGATGACGATAATGACCCGCCATCACCGGGCCCAAGCCATCCGGTTACATCGGCAGACGCAGAATCCCCACCAGCCCGCTTGCTTGAACATCTAATGTATTTCCACAAATTCTCTAAACTTCTGCCGGAAAAAGTGAGCCATTTATCGGACTTTCTTCCAGAACAACTTGGCATTCGATCCAGGGGAATGTTTGAACGGTTATACCACCAATGCCAACTATCCGATTGTAAAAGTGAGACATTATATAACCAGATGCTTCGGAGTTTTGATCCAATAAACCAACAACACATGATTCTGGCATCAACAGCCCTGGGAAATTCTATAGAGGTCAATATTTCGGGTGAAAAAGGATATCACGGCCGCAGCTATCACAATCATACACCTCGACGGCCTCTGCTGGGCAGGTTTGAGAAGATCATTATCTTCCTGCTCCACGAGAATTACGTGGTAAAACTGTCTCATCAGCGTGACAACAACCTGTGGTTCACTCACTTTCTGACTGACTCCAAGTTAAACGAAGCTGAAAATAAATGGCTGGCAGACAATCGCTTTGAAGAATCTTTATGGACACTGTATCCACAATGGCAAAAAGACATTCTATTATGCCGGGAAAGTCTTGCTTGCAACGCAGAATCTGCCAGCGAAGCACTCAAGCAGGCGTTTAATGCACCCGCTAAATTCATGCAGGGAGACCTCGGACGTAAGCTGTTCAGCTCTTACAATAAATTTGGCCTGGTTTGCTACCCGTTCGACAAGACAGAGAATCCCGATGGGTTATTTTACATCAACAAAAACGTGCTTGGAGCGGTCGTTTTTTTCTGGGAAGACTCTGCCAGTAAATATATCCCCTTTATAGCTCCCGATCTCTCCATATCAAAAATAAACGATGCCATACAACCTTTGGACAGCCATTTAAATAAATATCACGAGGGCGAATTTTTAGTAAAAAAACAGCATATCCGCTATGTCATTCCAGCACTTATCGTTTTCGAGCCAGTTTTTAGAAAAGTCCATACAGAAGTCCGCACCATTATTGCCAATACCGAAAATGCCCTTGCTTATGCAGGCTTAGCCAGGTGGCAACATCTTTCGTCATTAGTTAAACCCTCTGTACTGGGCAAGGCACCTGTTACCAATAATATTGACCTGGCCGTTACGGATATGAAAACACTGGAAGAGATTGCGACCTCTATAGCAGATCAGCTAAGAAGCTCCCTGCCTGGCATTAACGTTAAACATAACAACATTCTCGGTATAGTGTTAGACAGCTCAACAATAGTGCCGCACAAAACGCTACTACACACCTTAAAAATCAATTGCTTTCCGGGTCAAAACCCAGAAAACACCCTTGAATTCAGCTGTTTTGAGGAAAAAAACTGGCGAATCTTATCAATCCATTTTTCTGTCGGTCCTGAAGGGTATTTCGATTTCGCACATACAGAACCTTTTGACAAAGGTTCTAAACTGTTCATGCAAAGCCTGCCCACTGTGGTTAAAAAACTGCTTCAGGATACACAACTTGATCAAACGAAAAATCGACAAGTACACAATGCTCAAAATACATTAAAAATCTTGCTGGCGAGCGACGCTGAACAACAAGTTCAGGACATTATTCAAAAGTCACTGCTCAGCTATTCCCCAGAATCATTAACATTACCGGACTTTCTGCTTCCTTATATCAAGCCGAAAGCTGACAATAAACAAGACACCCAAATAACTGCACCCGTTGCCGTTGAGCCTTTATCAGACAACACAGCAGTGGCCAGCACTGCCTATGTTGAAAATATCGAAACGATAACAAATCCTGATCCCGCTGAACGCTCAAAAAAAGAAAAGAAGAAAACCGTCGTCCAAAAGCCAATTCCGGATACAATCGATTACGAAACAGCATTGTCTCAGTCCGTAGAAATATCAAACTGGCTTAAAGAGATGGAGAATAACTTGCCGGGTGAACTGAATTTAGCAGCAAAAACAGGACACTGCCGGCGCTCTGAAGAAAGCCAGGCCTCTGAAGAAAGCCAGCCCTCTGAAGAAAACCCAAAGCCCGGTACAGAGCTCGATATACTGCTAAACCAACTGAACAAAGGAAAAGCAAAAACCCTGCAAGTACTGACCTGTTCCGGAGCCTCTGCTGATACATCTAAAGATCAACCAGTCATCACCATCAATCTGACTCATACCCTGAGCAGTCAGCAACGCATAGAGTTAGAACAGGCCGCTTATGAGCACCATTTCCCCTACGCACAACTGGTTCAGGCGTTGATCATTTTGAACCAAAAACTGCCATCGGAACGATCAAAAGCACTTCAGATCTATGAAAAAGCCTACGAGCTGCTGCTACCCGCAGCCATTGCCGGTATACCTCTTGCCTATCAATTATTAATGGGGATGCAATTGCACAGCCATCATCCGGCAGGCTGGCCCCAGGTAGAGCCTGTAAACCGGCTGTTACAAAGCATGACTTCCAGAGAGACAAGCTCCAATCAGGTAAACATTGAAGGCCTGTTGAGTGACGGATTTCTGGCTCAGCTCTATCAGGATAGCGATGTCATCACCCTGCCAAAGATTGAACAGGGGTTAGCTAAAGAGTCAAACCTCTCAGACAGGGGCAAAGAAGTGAAGGCCATTATCAACGCCCTGAGAGAACCGGATAACGGCGCTATAGTAACAGCCCTGAAAGCCATCCGCCCCAAGACTCAGGAGCTACAACAAACCGTCGCTTCACTGAAACTGATACTGGAGAGAAAAGAAGAACCCGCAACAGGCCAGATTCGAAATGAGCTTTGGCATCACAGCCTCAACATTCTGCAAATTAAGGCAGCCTCCAAGAAAAAATCTCAACTCTTTGATCTACTCGGTTTCCCACAGGTGCTCGCCATGACTGACCTGAGGGCATTTATGGGCACTGAGCATACCGGACAATTGATCAAAAATAATCAACCCAAATTGATCGCCTTTTGGAAAATGGGTTTTTGGGAAGACTATCTCAAAGCTTCATTAAGCAAAGACAGGGAGAGTGAAAAAGAAATATTTGACGGATATCACACCAAAATAAGCAATAAAGCCATTAAAAAATCCAAGCCTCATTTAATAGAAAACTGGATTCTAGCCAAGTCTTTGTTGATTTCAAGAGATTTTATTCAACCCAAAAAGATCCAGCTTCCAGCCTCCAGCTTCCAGCTTCAAGCTTCCAGTTCCAAGCAAGCCAATCCTGAAAAAACAAAAAGATCAGTCAACACAGCCAGACAACCAGAAGAACTGAAACCAGGCATCAGAGTATCAAAAGAAGTATTCAATAAAGCACTGCATAACCAGTATGTGTTGCAACTGGATAATAAGATTATTCAGGAAGTCAACTCCATGCAGGAAAACCCAGAAAAATTTTTGAAACAGGTAGAAAAGCAGATCTTAGCCTTCAAAAAGGCTTTATTAAAAAATAAAAATCGAACCAACGAGCTGGGAATGGGTTATTACTGTTTTCTGAAGGCACTGGCCATGATGGGGGCCAAAATAGCAGATGATAATAAAACCATTGAGTTGTCCTTTACCCCGGAAGTCAAGCGCAACGCCAAAAAGATACATGAGACTATTATACACGCTCAAAACGTCTACTTCCCTTATGCCGGAATGCTCTTAATGTTTTTTGATTATGCTATAGAAAAAAAGGCCCCGCAAACAACACAAGCCTGTTTATATGGATTCTCCGGGGTGTCACAGTCTATTGAGATTTTATTGGAATCGGAGATAAATCACGCAGTTCTGGCGGGACTGTTGCTCAAGCGGCTGCTGCTGATTCCAAAACCTTTCGAGCTGAAACTGGCCTTTGATGCAGACACTTACCTGAACAATCCGAAAAGTAATATACCGGGTAGAATAACACCTTCGATACGTCTACTCAGAGAGTTTATGGAACAGCTTCCGGCTAAAGGCTCTGATGGCGCAGTTGATTTTATTTTAACTCGAATGAGCGAGATATTTAAAAATGCCCGGCAACTGCAAGACCAACAACATGAACAAATGGTGGAGTTAGCGGCCAGGCTAACAGCAACAGATCAGGCAGTAGTGGAAGCGGCAGTAATGGAAACGGCAGAGCTTGTTTCAATGCTGTCGGTAAAGACAGAGGCAGTGGCAGAGGCAGTGGCAGAGGCAGTGGCAGAGGCAGAGGCAGATACAGGGGCAGATACAGGGGCAGATACAGGGGCAGATACAGGGGCAGATACAGGGGCAGATACAGGGGCAGAGGAAATGAAAATGGAAGCAATTTTAAAATTGGCACTTCACTTTGCTACTGGTCGAATGGACTTGCTTCAATTTCAAAGCTCAGATATAACCTCAATTATCATACGCTTTTCTGCGAGGGGGCGTGATTCATCAAACTCAGTGAATGCCCTATTCCTTAAAAAAGTACAGGAGCTACTCGCTGAAAGTAAGAATTTTGAAAATTGGGCAAGGGCAGAGTCCATAGAACTTGCTTTTTATCTGATTGGTATAACAACAAAAGTAAAGCCCAATTTCTATTATCTTGAAAAATTTCACCCCAGTTTCCAAGCTTACCTCACAGCCCATTGCTTTGGTCATAACTTACAATTTCTAATAAAATTAACGAGCCTGTTCCCTGAACTGGCGGCCGGGAGTTGGTCACACTGGTACAACATCCTTTTATTAATTCACGAGTATACGATTAAGCAATTTGGTGGAAATGCAGTAGAGGCACACACTCACCAGAGTAATGAAAACGGTTGGAGAATAATGCGTAAATTGTTTGAAAATCATATATGGCATGAGCCAGTCGAGACGGTTGATCGTCACTTAATAGCAAAGGAGAACAATCTTCCTGTCTTTGATGGTACCCTCAAGCAAGAATTCATGCTAGGAAACGAAAATGCGTTTCTTCTTGCTATTGAGCAAGCCAGAAAAGTGGGCTATCAGAAAATAGTACAACGTTTAAAGCAAGATGAAAGTAAATCAGATTTTGAATCAGGCTGGCTTCATTGTCTGGCTGGATTGACGCTTCTGGAAGCGCAAACAAGTTCTGACCACGATCGGGTAATATTAACCGCTCGCAAAAGACTTCTGGTCAGCGCTTATGAGCATTTCAAGCAATCACGTATAATTGGCTTCCATTATGGTGGTTATCTTGAGTCACTGATACTCATGCGGCTGGCAAACGACTACCAGTACCATCAGGATGAAACATCCGAAGCCTCACAAACAGACTTGGCTGATAAGCCTGTTATTCAGTTCCCAACCACCAAAAATCCGGAGGAAAAGATCTTTATTGAAGCCAGTGGGATTGTTACGAAAATTTTGCCCAGCTTGTTAGCAAGCACTGCGCTTGGTGTACACCTTGCAGCTGAGGCAGCCATCAGAATCTTTACTAATGAACAGTTTAATCTTCTGCATACCCCACAGGCTGGCTGGCCGGCAATGATCGCAAAGTATCTTTTGATTCGCAATGCAATCCATCACAGCCAGTTTGTGTTCAGCGATGATGGCTCTGAAGTTGAAAAAGCCTTATTTCCCAAAGTCAGTGACCCGGACAGTATAGAAAGAATACTTCTGAAACCACTGGAGGAGTTAAAGCAGAAAAACATTAAAGAAAGACCAAAAGAATATGGTGTGCTTTTGGACAGTGAAATCAAAAACAGTGACAGGCCAAAACCTATTAAAAATTATTTAAGCCTTGTCAAAGTTTTTGTGTTGGGTGAATCAGAGGTACTGGATACATCATCTAAAGCAACCATTTCTGATATTGATCAATTATCAGAGCATAGTGCAAGTTATCAAATAAGTCGGTCTGACTATACAAAATTGCTTACAGCGTTGCAGGAAACACCGCAACCTGAAACTGGTTTCGATGACTTTATTTATAACCTGCCCCGGCTGGAATCTCACCCAAATTATGAACTTATAAGCAATGCTCTTGTGAAGAAACATCGCACAAAATCAGCCCTGATTCACGGTTATTTATGGGCTTACGAGATACTCAATGGTAATCCTGACAACGAACAGGATCAGTTCTGGAATATAATGACACAGAAGATTGAAAAAAATAGAGAAATGAAAAAGGTTTTTTTAGCACTTCTGGCAATTGGCGACCTAACGGTTATGTACGATGATAATCGAGAGGCCATGATCACCGCATTCAAAAAGTACGGTGGCGTTGATCTTGCTATCTGGTTGAGCTATTTCCACTGGATCACAGCCGCTACCGACCTCGCCCTGGGAGACGAACAAAAGGCAAGTTACCATTTAGATCGTTTTAATACTCAAAAACAACTATTAATTCAACTAACAGCTGACCAGTAGGTTCCACCTATCCTTATGCATTCCAACTCTGCTCATCTGGCTAAGTCTACGCGCCCGTCGTTGCCCAATCATCCCCCCAACACGCCCTGTGCCAGATCATCGTTACATCTTGCCACATTCTGAACCCACTGCTATTTTTCCTCAAACTCTTTAGAGTTCAGAACCGAGTTCAGAACCGAATTCAGAACAGAGATCAGAACAATTCATTCAATCAGTAAAAATAAAAACTGTTATTTAGCAGGTTAACTCTGATTAATAATTATCAAATAGGATCTACGGCAACTGTATGCTTGTTTGTCACAGAAGACTGTTGAAGTTTCTCCTTTTTACGCTGCTGGTCATTTTTGGAATGAAGGTACAGACAGGCTACGCTTCCGGCTACCAGAATGAATCTGGGCAAAGCTTATCAGAAATCCGCTTTTTGGATATCTGCGCTGGCTTTAAAGCCAACAACTTCCACCTGAAGCTGGGTAGCCATTATTACGTAATACACGACGTTGGCACACTCAAAAAGTTGTCCCTTTTTATTACCCATCAGTGGTCGGGTAACCTGTTCTGGCTTGCGTTAGCAAAACTGCTTCCTTCTTCAAGCGTACCCTACCCTGTTTTCAGGCATGGCTTACCCTCACTGTCACGGGCTTTTGGTGATGCCCCTGATTGCAACCCTCATCCGGTGATTCTCGATCACCCTTTGCTGAAAAGCCGCTTATCCGTGCAAACCCGTTGCATCGACCAGCATCCTGTCTGGCAGATCACGGCCTCACCCTTAACATCATCGCCAGAGACGCGGGCTGTCGATGGTGATTCTCTGTCTGTCTGGCTATCACTATGGAAACTGCTGAATGACACCCATACCAGCACCCTTTTCCTGCGCCCCTGGCGAGAAGATCAGCAAAATCGCCTACAGGCCATTATCTGCCAGGCTGATACGGTTACAGACACTAAAAAGTGCCAGAGTGTACTGATTAATTCCCCACTGAATCACGAAAAACCCTGGCTGCTGCCTGAGCTGACCAAAAAAGAAATCATCAGCACTGACGGTCAAACCGCCTTAGACAGTGTCCACCTTCAGCGGGTCCATCAGGCGATTCATTGCCTGTCTTCCCTCGATGAGTTATCAGGCGAAAAAATACACGCCTGCCACACTCATCACTGGCTCTATAAACTGGCGGAGCAAAATTGGCTTTATCAACCCGGTATTCCCGAGATTGCCATAAAACCCAGTCCTCCACTGATCACCGGGAAGTACTTTAATCTTTGGGCGCTGGAAAAAGTATCACGCGGTAATGAGCGCGATTCGGTCTGGTCAAAGTCTTCTCTACTGATTACCCGCAATGACAAACATCGGAAATACCATTTCTGGGGAGCAGGAGACCCGGTACTGCTTATGCAGTTTGCTGATGCTCCTTATAGCCTCAAGGATCGTTATCTCGGCTGGGACGTACCGGAAATTGGCAACCTGATAGACAGTGCCTATCCCAACCTGGCCGCTTTGTTTGTGAACACGGTAGCCAATGCGCCGCTTAATCTCTATCAGTTACAGGGAATGCTCTCCGGCTTCAGCTTATCATCCACTCCCAAAAGCCTCAGTGACCGGGTAAGGGAACAGATTCAAAACGACCCCGGCTCACTTTACCAGTTTGTCAAACGGCGGCCTGAGTTACTGAATAATGTGCTGGCCTATTTACACCGGGAGTTTCCGGGGCATCCTGTCCATTCATACTTTGTCGGTCCTGTCCCCCCCCACCCAACCCACGGAAACCCACCGGCCTTGTTGCCGGACACAGGCAATGCCTTCCAGCCAGAGACATCGCTCCCTCCAACAGCATTTGCAGCAGGTATAACGGCGGTTTCTGGTGCCCAGGGAAATAACGGGGCACCCCAGCCTCAATCTTCACCGGCTTCCCTCCCTGAACAAACAGCCAAACAAAACGACAACAAACGTCAACGAAGTGTCAGCCCGGGCGGGAGGAATCCTGTTGATGATAACGAGCCGCCACCACCCGGTGACAACAGAACGCCTCCGGTCACACCTGCGGACACCGTATCCTCAATATCCTTGCTCGATCGTCTATCTGATCTCTACGAAAAATCCGGACTTCGGCCTGAAAGCATGAGTCATTTATCGGATTTCCTGTCAGAACAGCTGGCTATTAAATCCAGCCAGCACTTT
Organism: Endozoicomonas sp. 4G; assembly: GCF_023822025.1. Taxonomy (NCBI): domain Bacteria; kingdom Pseudomonadati; phylum Pseudomonadota; class Gammaproteobacteria; order Oceanospirillales; family Endozoicomonadaceae; genus Endozoicomonas; species Endozoicomonas sp. 4G. The sequence continues at coordinate 3,111,634 of NZ_CP082909.1, forward strand.
CAAGCTTTTTACGACCAATGCCAACTACCCGAGCATGACAGTGAAACACTCTATCATCAGATGCTCCGGCGTTTTGATCCGGACAACCAACAACACATGCTGTTGGCATCAACAGTCCTTAAAAACTCTATACAGATCATGGTTGCTTCGGATTCTGGATATCACACCCGCAGCAACTATGATCATTCGCCTCAACAACCTATGAACAGGCTTGAAAATGTCATTATGTTCCTGCTGCACGAGAATCACCTGGTAAGACTGTCCCGTCGCACTCACGACAGCCTGTGGTTCACTCACTTCCTGACCCGATCCGACTTAACTGAAGAAGAAAAAGAAACACTAAAGGCCAGTCAGCTTGACCATAATTTATGGAAACTGTTTCCTGAATGGCAACAAGGCGTTTTATTATGCCGGGAAAGCCTTCAGGGCAATGCCATAAACTCTGCCAGCGAAGGACTGAGGCAGGCATTTAGCGCACCCGGTGAATTTATGCAGGGAGAATATGGACAGAACCTGTTCAGCTTTTACAATAAACTGGGGCTGGTTTGTTACCCGCTCGATAATAAAGAGAACCCTGGTGGTCTGTTTTACATCAGTAAAAACGTGCTTGGCGCGGTGATTTTTTTCTGGAAAGACTCTGCCAGTAAATATATCTCCTTTATAGCTCCGGATCTCTCTACAGCAACGATAGACGACGAAATAAAACCTTTGGCTGTTTATTTAAAAGATTATTCCCAAGGCGCATTTTTAGTAAAAAAACAACATATTCGCTATATCATTCCAGCCCTTTTAGTACTCGGACCTGTTATTAGGAAAACCCATTCAGAAGCCAGCAGAATTATATCCAATACTCAAGGTGCTCTTCTTTATGGTGGTTTAGCCAGGTGGCAACATATTTCGTCATCGGTTCAACCCGGCGAACTTGGCAAGGTACCTGTTACCAACGATATTGACCTGGCCGTCAGCGATATGGACAGACTGGATAAAATCTCGGTTTTTTTAGAAAACGAACTAAGGCGCGCACTGCCTGGCACTATCGTTATACGCACCAACATGCACAGTCCAGTTTTAGACAACCCAAACATGTCCCAGCGCCAGGGGCTGCTGTACACCTTAAAGATCAATTGCTTTCCCGATACAGGTGAAAAAAACATGTTTGATTTCTCCCGTTGCGAGGAAAAAAAATGGCGAATCTTATCAATCGATGTTTCTGCCGGGCCTGAAGGGTATTTCGATTTCGTGCGGGTAAAACCTTTTGCCAAGGATTCCAAGCTGGTGATGCCCAATCTGCCCGCCATGGTAGAAAAGCTGCTTCAGGATACACAACTTGATCCAAAGCACTCAGGTAATGATGCCAACCGACGGGTACAAAATGCTCAACAGGCATTAAAAATCTTGCTGATGAGTGACACTGAGCAACAGGTTGAAAGCATTATTCAACGGGCACTGTTCAGCAAATTTTCAGATTCATTCCGGTTACCTGAATGTCTGCACCCTTATATCCAGTCAAAACCAGACCATCAACAGCCTATTGACAAACCGGCAGCCGCCACTGTCACTCATGCTGAAGATCCAGAAGTAAAAACAGAAGATTCAGATTCAAATTCCCGTAAGAAGAAAAGGAAACAAAAACGGAAAAAGCCGGTTCAAGCAGAAAGCAACAACCTCGCCACTGCCCAAGCCTCAGCCCCAGCCTCAGCCCCAGCCTCAAGTACGATGGATTTGGAAACGGCAATATCTCATTCCATAGAGCTATCAAACTGGCTTAAGGAGATGGACCATCAATTTCCTGACGAGCTGAGCAGGGCAATAAAGACACAAGGTTGTCAGGCCACTTCGCCTGATACAGAACTCAATACCCTGCAAAATCAATTGCACGCAGGAAAAACAAAAACCCTGCAAATACTGGCCTGTTCCGGAGCTTCGGCAGAGACATCCGGAGACCAACCGTCCATCACCATCAATCTGGCAAACAGTCTGAACAGTGAGCAGCGCGCGGGGTTAGAACAGGCCGCTTATGAGAACCACTTCCCCTATGCACAGCTGGTTCAGGCGTTGTTCGTTCTGAACCAAAAACTCCCGTCTGGAAAATCGCAAGCACTTCAGGTTTATGAAAAAGCGTTCGAACTCCTGCTACCGGCAGCCCTTGCCGGTCTGCCTCTTGCCTACCAATTGTTAATTGGGATGCAATTGCACAGTCATCATCCAGCGGGCTGGCCCCAGATGGAACCGGTTAACCGGCTGTTACTGAGCATGGCTTCCCGCGCGTTAAGCTTAAACCGGGTCACCCCTAAAGGTCCGTTAAAGGGCGGGTTTCTGGAGCAGCTCTATCAGGATACCGATGTCATCACCCTGACAAACATTGAGCAGGGATTGGCTAAAGAGTCCGATCTCTCGAGCAGAGGCAAAGAAGTGAAGGCCATTCTCAACGCCCTGAGAGAAGCGGATACCCCTGCTAAAGTCATCGCCCTGAAAGCCATCCGAGCCCGCAACCAGGAGCTGCTGCAAACCATCGCTTCATTGAAACTGATACTGAATAAAAGCAAAGAGCCAGCAGCAGGTCAGATGCATAGTGAACTTTGGTATTACACTCTCAAAGTCATGCAAATCCAGGGGGGGGCCAAAAAAAAATCTCAGTTTATTGATGTATCTGCTTTCCCAACGGTGCTGGCCATGACTGACCTGAAAATAGTTATGGGCATTGAGCGCACCGAACAGTTGTTCAAAAACAATCAATCCAAACTCATCGCTTTTTGGAAAATGGGTTTTTGGGAAAACTATCTCAAAGCATCCTTAAGCAAAGACAGAACGAATGAAAAGGCTTTATTTGACCAGCATCACGACAAAATAAGCAATAAGGCCATTGAAAAGTCCAAAGCTGACTTGATAAAAAACTGGGCTCTTGCCCGATCTTTATTGCTTTCAAGAGACTTTATTGAAACCAGAGAGGTTCCGCCTTCCCCCAGCCCCTCCAGTTCAGTGCAACTACCGTCTGAGGCAGAGACACACCCTGAACAAGCAACAAGAACCATAAACACCAAAAAACAGCCAAAAGAACCAAGACCTGGCATCAGAGTATCAAAAACGGCATTCAGTGAAAAAATACTTACCCAGGATTTATTGCGACTGGATGACAGTATTGTTCAGGAAGTCAAATTAATTCAGAAAGACCCGGTAAAATTTTTAGAACAGATAGAAAAAAAAATCAATGCATTCAGAAAGGCTTTAGCACGAAACAAAAATCGAACAAACGAGCTGGGAATGGGCTATTACCAGTTTCTGAAGGCACTGGCTATGATGGAGGCCAAAATGTCAGATGATGATAAAACCATTGAGTTGTCCTTTAGCCCGCGAGTCAAACATAACGCAGAAAAAATAAAGGAAGTTATTTTATGTGCTCGAAACGCCTTCTTCCCTTACGCTCCAATACTCTTGCTGTTTTTTGAACACGCTGTAGAAGGTGAGCCTGAAACAACATTAGTACCTTGTGTCTCTGCATTATCCGGGGTATCACAGTCTATAGAGCTCTTATTAGAATTGAGTTCAAATACAACCGTTCTGGCTGGAGTGTTACTCAAGTGGTTGACGAACATTCCAAAGTCTTTCGAACTGAAAATAGCCTTTGATGCAGACACTTACCTGAATAACCCGAAAAACAATATTCCAGGCAGGGTGACCCCTACCATACGTCTATTCAGAGAGTTTATGGAGCAGCTTCCGGTAAAGGGTGCTGATGACGCAGTTGATCTTTTTATGACTCAGATAAGTGGTACGCATTTTAATTTTCAGCGAACCAACCTGCTGAAACATGTGATTGTGGAAGTGGCAGCGAAAGGAGCCGTTGCAGAGGCAGTGAAAGCGATAGCAGAAGCAGAAGCAGAAGCAGAAGCAGAAGCGGAAGGGTCTTCTTCAGCGATAGCAATGTTGTTGGCAGCAGCAAAAGTGCAAGCAGCTGAGGCAGCCGAAGCAGTAGCACTACTACACTCGAAGCCAATAACGAACACGGAGCTGGAAGCACAAGCGCAACGTGCTGCCACAGCGGCCTCACTTTTTGCATCAGCAGCGAAATCGAACGTCAAAGCGAAAGAAGATTTCACAGCGACATCAGCGATATCGTCGGCCACAGAATCAGTAGACGCGGCCGATAAATCATTGGTGGCAGCAACAGAAGCCACAGAACTATCGGCCAAACAAGAACAAATGGAAGCAACATTAAAATTAGTATTGTACTTTGCCACTGGTCGAATGGACTTACTGCAATTTACCAGCCCGGATCTAGCCTCAGTTTTCCTGCGCTTTTGCTTACTGGACTTTCTTGCAACAGAGTCATTTAGTTACAGGTACCTCAAACAAAAACAGCCAGCACTTGCCAAAGATAGTGATCCTGAGAATCGGGCATGGGCAGATATCATAGAGCTTGCTTTTCAAATGCTTGGTCTAAAATCAGGAGCAACGTCTCTGGTTTTGCCTCATCTTAGTAACCTTTCAACCAATTACCAAGCTAGCATGACCGCCCATAATTTTGCTCACAACTTACAACTTCTAATAAAATTAGTTACCTTGTTTCCTAAACTGGCTAACGAAGATGACTCACAATGGTACAACATCTTTTTGTTGATTCACGAGTATATTATCAAGCAATCTGGTGGCAATTCAGAAAAAGCAAAAAAGTATCAGAGCACTTCAAAAGATTGGATAAAATTCCGCTATTGGCTTGAAAAGCATATATGGTACAAGCCAGCCAAAACGGTTGAGTATCATTTAATATCACAGGAAGTCGACTTTGACGCCTTTAGCTCTGCTAATTTACAACGGTTCATAAATGGAGACGAAGAGGTCTTTTTTCATGCTATTGGGCAAGCCAAAAAAGTTGGCTATCCGCAGTTAACCAAGTGGTTAGAGCATTATAGAGGTAAAATGGATCCTGAATCAACGCAGATGTCAGCCTGGCTTCATACCCTCGCCGGGTTAGCGCTGCTCAATCCAGAAATAATTCCTGCCCCCCAGCAGGTCATATTAACCGGAGACAAAAGCACTCTGGCCAGTGCCTATGATCACTTTGTGCGAGCCCGCATGATTGGTTCCCATTATGGTGGCTATCTGGAATCGCTGGTATTGATGCGGCTTAATAACCATTACCACTATTATCAGGATGACACACAAAAAGACCTGACTGACCAGACTGTTATTCAATACGCCTCGGCTAAAACATCAGAGGAAAAAGTCTTTATTAAAGCCGGTAAGATTATTACAGAAATACTGCCCGGGCTGTTGTCAAGTGCTATATATGGCGTAAAGCTTGCGGCTGAAACAGCCATCAGAATCTTTACTGATGAACGATTTAATCTTCTACATACCCCTCAGGCTGGTTGGCCAGCACTACTGGCCAAGTATATGTTAGTTACCCCTACGCACTATAACATCCAGTTTTTGTTCAGCGACCATGGCTCTGAAGTTGAAGAAGCGTTATTTGCAAGGATAAATGACCCGAGCAGTATTGAGAGCATACTGCTTAAACCAATGGTGGAGACAAGGAAGCTAGACGTTAAAAATAGACTGGAACACTATGGTATATTTCTTGACAGCGAAATCAATAGCAGTGTCAGGCCAGAAAATATTAAAAAGTATTTAAGCCTTGTCAAGAGCTTAATATTAAATACACCAGAGGTGCCGGATACACCAGCCGAGGCAATCTTTTCTGAGGTTGATCAATTATCAAAAAATAGCCCCAGCTATGAACTAAGCCGGTACATCTATGAAACATCACTGGATGTATTTAAGGAAACGCCACAACCTGAAACCGGTTTTGATGAATATATTTATAACCTGCCCCTGCTGAAATCTCACCCAAATTATGAGGCTATAAGTAACGCCCTTCTTAGGAAACACCGTAGAAAGTCAGCCATAATTCACTATTATTTATGGGCTTACGAGACGCTTAATGATAGCCATGACAACGAACGGGATCTGTTCTGGAAGGAGATAATGACAGAGAGAATGGGAGCCAATGAAGATATGAGAAGCGTTTTTTTGGCGCTGCTGGCAACCTCCGATTTAACGGTTATGTACAGTGATAACCTGAAATCCATGAACACCGAATTCCAGGAATACAAGGAAGACCTTGCTTTCTGGTTATCTTTTTTTCATTCGATCTATGTCACTTCTTGCCTTCTTTTAGGAGATGAAGATAATGCACATTACCATACCATGAGTTATTTAAAACAAAAAAAAATATTGTTTGATTAAGCAATAATTCATAATCTACTCAGTTAAACCGGAGGTAATTCTCCTCCGGCTTTTCCTTAACTACCGACTCCACCAGCTGATCTGACATTCATCCATTTACTTCTGAGCAGAATGGTGAGCTCAAAACCAATGGTCAAATTATCCACAAAGTCATTCTTGCTACATCCTGAACTCACTGCTATTTTTCCTCAGGCTCCACAGGGATCAGAGCAATTCATTGATCACTATCAATAAAAACGGTTACTTAACAGATTGATTTTGATTAATAAATTAATAATTTTTAAATGGGACCTACGGCAACTGTATGTTTGTTTGTCACAGAAGTATGTCAAAATTTATCTTGTTTGCGCTGCTGTCCATTATTGGAATGAAAGTACAAGCAGACTATACCTCCCGTTACCAGAATAAAGCAGAATACAGCTCAGAAATCCGCTTACCAGGTATCTACGCTGGCTTTAACGCCAATAATTTCCACCTCAGGCTGGGTAACCATTATCACGTAATACACGACACTGGGACACCCGTTAAATTATCCCTGTTGCTCAAGAACCAATGGCGGAGTAGCCTGTTCTGGGTTCTGTTGGCAAAGCTGCTTCCTTCTTCCAGCGTACCCTACCCTGTTTTCAGGCATGGTTTCCCCTCACTGTCCCGGGCTTTTGGTGATGCCCCTGATTGCAACCCTCATCCGGTGATTCTCGACCACCCTTTGCTGAAAAGCCGCTTATCCGTACAAACCCGTTGCATCGACCAGCATCCTGTCTGGCAGATCACCGCCTCACCCTCAACATCATCGCCAGAGACACCCACGGCTCTGGGTGACTCTCTGTCTGCCTGGCTATCACTATGGAAACTGTTGAATGACACCCATACCAGCACCCTTTTCCTGCGCCCCTGGCGAGAAGACCAGCAAAATCGCCTGCAGGCCATTATCTGCACTCATTCACTGACCGATCATAAACAGTGTCAGAGTATTCTTATTCATTCCCCACTGAATCACGAAAAACCCTGGCTGCTGCCTGAGCTGGCTAAAAAAGAAAGCATCAGCACTGACGGTCAAACCGCTTTAGACAGTGTTCACATTCAGCGGATCACTCACGCGATTCATTGCCTGTCTTCCCACGGTGAGTCGTTGGGCGAAAAAATACACGCCTGCCACAGTCATCACTGGCTTTATCAACTGGCGGATCAAAAATGGCTTTATCAACCCGGTATTCCCGAGATCGCCGTAAAACCCAGCCCACCACTGATCAGTGGCAAGTACTTTAATCTTTGGGCGCTGGAAAAAGCATCGCCCGGTAATGAGCGGGATTCGGTCTGGTCAAAGTCATCTCTATTGATTACCCGTAATGACAAACATCGGAAATACCATTTCTGGGGAGCAGGAGACCCGGTACTGCTTATGCAGTTTGCTGATGCTCCTTATAGCCTCAAGGATCGTTATCTCGGCTGGGACGTACCGGAAATTGGCAACCTGATAGACAGTGCCTATCCCAACCTGGCCGCTTTGTTTGTGAACACGGTAGCCAATGCACCGCTTAATCTCTATCAGTTGCAGGGAATGCTCTCCGGCTTCAGCTTATCATCCACTCCCAAAAGCCTCAGTGACCGGGTAAGGGAACAGATTCAAAACGACCCCGGCTCACTTTATCAGTTTCTCAAACGGCGGCCTGAGTTACTGAATAATGTGCTGGCCTACTTGAACCGAGAGCTTCCGGGGCATCCTGTCCATTCATACTTTGCCGGTTCTGTCCCCCCCCATCCAACCCACGGAAACCCACCGGCCTTGTTGCCGGACACAGGCAATGCCTTCCAGCCAGAGACATCACTCCCTCCAACAGCATTTGCAGCAGGTATAACGGCGGTTTCTGGTGCCCAGGGAAATAACGAGGCACCCCAGCCTCAATCTTCACCGGCTTCCCTCCCTGAACAAACAGCCAAACAAAACGACAACAAACGTCAACGAAGTGTCAGCCCGGGCGGGAGGAATCCTGTTGATGATAACGAGCCGCCACCACCCGGTGGCAACAGAACCCCTCCGGCCACACCTGCGGACACCGTATCCTCAATATCCTTGCTCGATCGTCTATCTGATCTCTACGAAAAATCCGGACTTCGGCCTGAAAGCGTCAGCCATTTATCGGATTTCCTGTCAGAACAGCTGGCTATTACATCCAGCCAACACTTTCAAGCTTTTTACGACCAATGCCAACTACCCGACCATGACAGTGAAACACTCTATCATCAGATGCTCCGGCGTTTTGATCCGGGCAACCAACAACATCTGATGCTGGCATCAAAAGCCCTGCAAAGCTCTATACAGATCATGGTTGCTTCGGACTCAGGATATCGCACCCTCAGCAACTATGATTATTCGCCTCAGCGAGCTATGAACAGGCTTGAAAATGTCGTTATGTTCCTGCTGCACGAGAATCAGCTGGTAAGACTGTCCCGCCGCACTCACGAGAGCCTGTGGTTCACTCACTTCCTGACCCGATCCGAGTTAACTGAAAAGGAAAAAGAAACACTAAAGGCCAGTCAGCTTGACCATAATTTATGGAAACTGTTTCCTGAATGGCAACAAGACGTTTTATTATGCCGGGAAAGCCTTCAGAGCAATGCCATAAACTCTGCCAGCAAGAAACCAAAAGAAGTGTCCATAACATCTGCCAGCGAAAGACTGAGGCAGGCATTTAGCGCACCCGGTGAATTTATGCAGGGAGAATACGGACAGAACCTGTTCAGCTTTTACAATAAACTGGGGCTGGTTTGTTACCCGCTCTATGCTACAGAGCACCCCGGTGGCTCATTTTACATCAGTAAAAACGTGCTTGGCGCGGTGATTTTTTTCTGGCAAGACTCTGCCAGTAAATATATCTCTTTTATAGCTCCGGATCTCTCTACAGCAACGATAGAGGACGAAATAACACCTTTGGCTGTTTATTTACAAGATTATACCCAAGGCGCATTTTTAGTAAAAAAACAACATATTCGCTACGTCATTCCAGCCCTTTTAGTACTCGGACCTGTTATCAGGAAAACCCATTCAGAAGCCAGCAGAATTATATCCAATACTCAAGGTGCTCTTCTTTATGGTGGTTTAGCCAGGTGGCAACATATTTCGTCATCGGTTCAACCCGGCGAACTTGGCAAGGTACCTGTCACCAACGATATTGACCTGGCCGTTACAGATATGAAAAGCCTGGATGATATCTCAGTTTTTTTAGAAAACGAACTAAGACGCGCACTGCCTGGCACTACCGTTATACGCGCCAACAGGCATAGTTCCGTTTTAGCCAGCTCACACATCTCTCAGTCCAAAGGGCTACTGTACACCTTAAAAATCTACTGCTTTCCCTATGGAAAAAATAAAAACAACATCATGGACTTCACGAGTCCCTTTCACAGGTTAACAAAATGGCGAATCATATCAATCGATGTTTCTGCCGGGCCTGAAGGGTATTTCGACTTCGCGCGTGTAGAACCTTTTGTCAAGGATTCCAAGCTGGCGATGCCCAACCTGCCCGCCATGGTAGAAAAGCTGCTTCAGGATACGCAACTTGATCCAGAGCGCTCAGGCAAAGATGCCAATCGACGGATACAAAATGCTCAACAGGCATTAAAAATCTTGCTGATGAGTGACACGGAGCAACAGGTTGAAAGCATTATTCAACGGGCACTGTTCAGCAAATTTTCAGATTCATTCCGGTTACCTGAATTTCTGCATCCTTATATCCAGCCAAAACCAGACCATCAACAACAAAGCGCTACAAAGATAGAAAACCAGGCAGGAAATGATGCACGTGATCAACAGCCTATGGTTTCTGCTGAGACTAAAATAACAGCACCCGATGCCGTTGAGCCTCCGGCTGAACGTGCACAGGAACAACACATTGTTGACAAACCAGTTGACAAACCAGTTGACAAACCAGTTGACAAACCGGCAGCCGCCACTGTCACTCATGCTGAAGATCCAGAAGTAAAAACAGAAGATTCAGAAGTAAAAACAGAAGATTCAGAAGTAAAAACAGAAGATTCAGGTTCAAATTCCCGTAAAAAGAAAAGGAAACAAAAACGGAAAAAACCGGTTCAAGCAGAAAGCAACAACCTCGCCACTGCTCCCGAAAAGAGCGCAGAAGTCAACCTTGATAATCAACACCTTGCGGTAGCTCATAACAGTAAGACAACGGCACCTGCACCTGCTCCTGTAGAACAGTCAAAACAAAGCAACAAAGAAACCACCACCAAAACCTCAGCCTCAAGTGCGATGGATTTCGAAACGGCAATATCTCATTCCACAGAGCTATCAAACTGGCTTAAGGAGATGGACCATCAATTTCCCGGCGAGCTGAGCAGGGCAATAAAGACACAAGATTGTCAGGCCACTTCGCTTGATACAGAACTCAATGCCCTGCAAAATCAACTGCAGGCAGGAAAAACAAAAACCCTGCAAATACTGGCCTGTTCCGGAGCTTCGGCAGAGACATCCGGAGACCAACCGTCCATCACCATCAATCTGGCAAACAGTCTGAACAGTGAGCAGCGCCTGGGGTTAGAACAGGCCGCTTATGAGAACCACTTCCCCTATGCACAGCTGGTTGAGGCGTTGTTCGTTCTGAACCAAAAACTCCCGTCTGGAAAATCGCAAGCACTTCAGGTTTATGAAAAAGCGTTCGAACTCCTGTTACCGGCAGCCCTTGCCGGTCTCCCTCTTGCCTACCAATTGTTAATTGGGATGCAATTGCACAGTCATCATCCAGCGGGCTGGCCCCAGATGGAACCGGTTAACCGGCTGTTACTGAGCATGGCTTCCCGCGGGTTAAGCTTAAACCGGGTCACCCTTGAAGGTCCGTTAAAGGGCGGGTTTCTGGAGCAGCTCTATCAGGATACCGATGTCATCACCCTGACAAACATTGAGCAGGGATTGGCTAAAGAGTCCGATCTCTCAAGCCGAGGCCAAGAGGTGAAAGCCATTCTCAACGCCCTGAGAGAAGCGGATACCCCTGCTAAATTCATCGCCCTGAAAGCCATCCGCCCGCGCAACAAGGAACTGCAGCAAACCCTCGCTTCATTGAAACTGATACTGAATAAAATCAGGGAGCCAGCACCAGGTCAGATACATAGTGAGCTTTGGTATTACACTCTCAAAGTCATGCAAGTTCAGGGAGGATCCCAAAAAAAATCTCAGTTTATTGATGTATCTAATTTCCCAAAGGTGCTGGCCATGACTGACCTGAAAATAGTTATGGGCATTGAGCGCACCGGACAGTTGTTCAAAAACAATCAATCCAAACTCATCGCTTTTTGGAAAATGGGTTTTTGGGAAAACTATCTCAAAGCATCTTTAAGCAAAGACAGGACGAATGAAAAGGTTTTATTTGACCAGCATCACGACAAAATAAGCAATAAGGCCATTGAAAAGTCCAAAGCCGACTTGATAAAAAACTGGGCTCTTGCCCGATCTTTGCTACTTTCAAGAGACTTTATTGAAACCAGAGAGGTTCCGGCTTCCCCCAGTCCCTCCACTGTGACACAACTGCCGTCTGGAATAGATAAACATCCTGAAAAGGCAACACCTGAAAAAGCGACACCTGAAAAAGCAACAAGAACCATAAAAACCGAAAAACAGCCAAAAGAACTAAAACCTGGCATCGCCGTATCAAAAGACATATTCGATCAAGAATTACATGCTCAGTATTTACTACAGCTGGATAGCAGTATTACTCAGCAAGTCAAATTGATTCAGAAAGACCCGGAAGTTTTTTTGAAACAGGTGGAAAAACACATCAATGCATTCAGAAAAGCCTTACTAAAAAATAAAAATCGAACAAACGAGCTGGGGATGGGCTACTACCAGTTTCTGAAGGCCCTGGCCATGATGAACGCCAAAATGTCAGATGATGATAAAACCATTGAGTTGAGCTTTAGCCCGGCAATCAAAGGTAACGCTAAAAAGATAAGAGATACTATAGTGTTGTCTAGAAATTACTTCTTCCCTTATGCCCCAATGCTCAGGCTGTTTTTTGAATACGGTACACACGAAGCTCCTCAAGGCCTGATGCAAGTCTTTTTTTCTGCATTCTCTGGCGTCTCACAATCTATTGAGATTTTATTGGAATCAGAACCAAACCTAACAACTATGGCCGGAATGCTCCTCAAGTGGCTAGTACTTATTCCAAAGCCTTTCGAACTGAAACTGGCCTTTGATGCAGACACTTACCTGAATAGCCCAAAAACCAATATTCCGGGTAGGGTAACTCCTTCTATACGTCTACTCAGAGAGTTTCTGAAGCAGCTTCCGGTAAAAGGTTCTGATGGTGCGGTTGATGTTGTTTTGAATCGAATGGGCCAGACACCTAAAAATAGTCAGCACCTGCCAGACGAACAGGCCGAACAAGCGACTAAGTTCGACAAAATGGCTGCGGCCCAGTCAGAGTTAAAGGCAGCAAAAGAAGCTTCGGATATAGCTCGTGAAGTACTAGCAATAGCAGAAAAACTAAGTTTAGAAAGCGCGTTGGCAACAGCAAAAGCATCAGCAGAACTATCAAAACTACGGTTACTAGCAGCAAAAGCATCGGTGGAAGCAATACGGGAAGAACAAAGAGTTGCGGTAGAACAATCAGAAGAAAAATTAAGATTTGCGCTGTACCTGGCTACTGGTCGAGAAGAGTTGTTGAATATTAACTGCATGGATATAGCCACGTTCATCGTTAGCTTTTCTATATTTGGCTTTGAATTAGACCTAAAGCCTGTCGAATTCCTGAGGCAAAGCCAGAAAACTCTTGCTGAAGAGCCGGAGCCTGAGATACGGGCATGCTCGGACCTTATAAAACTTGCTTTTCATCTAATGGGTGCATTGCCAGAAGCAGAACTGGACTTTCCTCATCTTGATAACGTTGCCCCCGAGGTCCGGGCCCGCTTAACCGCCCATCACTTTGGCCACGACTTACAACATATAACAAAAATACTGGATATGTTTCCTAAAATGATTTATGAGGATACGCTTTCCTATTGGTTCAACATACTTTTGCTGATTCACTGGCATATCAACACGCTCATCGGTGGCAATTCAGAAGAAGTGGAAAAACTTCACGTAACTGTAGGTAACTGGCAAGAGTTAAGCCGTTTGCTTAAAGAGTTTGTATGGTATAAGCCAGTCAATATTAATGCCCGGAGCTTTCAATCGGTCGTCAAAGAGTATGCCACTTTTGATAGAGAAAATTTGGAAAAATTCCTGGATGGAGATGAAAGTGCTTTTATTTTTACTATTCAGTACATCCATGAAATTGGCTATCAAAAATTACAACAACAATTAGAAAAGTATAAAGATAAAACAGATCCCAAATCACTACAGATGAAAGGATGGCTTCATAGCCTTGCTGGATTGTCGCTTTTGGAGCCACAAATCAGTGCTGACCACCAGCGAGTCACATTAACCAGTCACAAAAGGGTTTTGCCCATTGCTTATGATCATTTCAGGAAAGCACGTCAAGCCGACTTCCCTTACGGTGGATATCTGGAATCTCTGGTATTAATGCGATTCGCTAACCACTACCATTATTATCAGAGTCAGATATCAGAAACCTCAACAACAGAATCTCTCTATAAGCCAGTGACTCAATCCCTATCGACCAGAAAACCGGACGAAATGCTCTTTATTGAAGCAGGTAAGATTGTTTCGGAAATCTTGCCCGGACTGTTGTTAAGCTCTCTATTGGGTTCACGTGTTGCTGCCAAAGCAGTCATCAGGTTATTTACTGATAAGCGGTTTAATCTTCTGCATATCCCTCAGGCAGGTTGGCCAGCACTGATCGCAAAGAATTTTTTGTTTACCCCCATAAACCGTAACATCCAGTTTGGATTCAACAATCATGTTTCTGAAGTTGAAGAAGCGTTATTTCCCAGGATAAGTGATCCAAACAGCATTGAGAGCATATTGCTGGAAACAGTGGATAAAGCAAAGCATGCCTCCATAAAAAAGAGACCAAAACAATATAGTATTTTGCTCGACCATAAAATCAAAAGTAATGACTGGCCAGAAAACGTTAAAACCTATCTAAATCGTGTCAACGCTTTTATGTTAGATAAACCAGAGGTGTTAGACACATTACCCGAGACAACCGCTGCTGATATCGATCAATTGCCAGAAAACATTGAAAGCTGTGAGCTGAGCCGGTACGCCTATACCAATTCACATGAATCACTTAAGGAAACACCACAACCTGAAACTGGTCTCGATGAATTTGTTTATAACCTGCCCCGGCTAAAAACTCACTCAAATTATGAGGCTATAAGTAATGCACTTTTAAAAAAACATCGTACTCAGTCAGCCTGGGTTCGCTATTACTTATGGGCTTACGAGACGCTCAATGATAGCTATGACAACGATAGCTATGACAACGATAGCCATGACAACGAACTGGATGAGGTAATGAGCAAGGAGATTAAAACCATGAAAGCATCTTTTCTGGCACTTCTGGCAACCTCCGACTTACTGGTAATGTACGACGATAACCGGGAGGCCATGAGCACCGCATTCGAACAGGACAAGACAGACCTTGCTCCCTGGCTGGCCCTTTTTCACAAATTCGCAGCCACTTCCGCCTTTGTGCTGGGAGAGACACAAAAGGCAGACTTCCACCAAAGTCAGTACGAAAACCACAAACAATTGTTAAATGATGAATAGGTGACTCATCACCTACTCAGTCAGGAAAGAATCCAGTATATTGTTGCTCAGCCCTATCTCAACTTTATGGCGTCAACACACTTATGCAAGGCCAAAATTTATTTCATGCTGAGCCGGGTAACTCCACTCAATCGGACAATCAACGCCCGCTGACGGTAACAGAGCTGAACAGCCAAACCCGAAGAATGCTGGAAACCCGGTTCGCAAATATCAGGGTTGAGGGCGAACTTTCCGGCCTTGCCCGACCCGGCTCAGGACACTGGTACTTTACTCTCAAAGACGCCAATGCCCAGATTCGCTGTGCAATGTTCAAAAACCGAAATCGCAGCCTGCGTTTTGTTCCTGCTGAAGGTATGCAATTAATTGTCAGGGGTCGTGTGAGTCTCTACGAGGGTCGGGGCGACTACCAGCTGATTGTCGATCATATGGAAGAAGGCGGAGCCGGTGCCCTCCAACGCGCTTTTGAAGAACTTAAACTGAAGCTGGCCACTGAAGGTCTGTTCAATGCCGAGCGCAAAAAGCCATTGCCAGCCCTGCCCTCCCATATTGGTGTCGTGACTTCGCCAACCGGGGCTGCTGTCCGTGACATTCTGGCGGTACTAAAAAGACGTTTCCCCTCCATACCCATCACCGTCATTGCCAGTGCGGTCCAGGGCAGAGAAGCGGCCAACGAGCTGGTCAGAGGCATTGCAATGGCCAATCGCAGCGGACTGTTTGATGTTCTTATTGTCGGTCGTGGAGGAGGTTCACTGGAAGACCTCTGGCCTTTCAATGAAGAAAGCGTCGCCCGGGCCATAGCAGCTTCTGAAGTTCCCGTGGTCAGTGCCGTGGGCCATGAAATTGATTTTACCATTGCTGATTTTGTCGCTGATTATCGGGCACCGACCCCGTCGGCGGCGGCTGAGGTACTTAGCCCTGACCAACAGGATATTCTCAATCAACTGAGCCTGCTGAACCGAAAGCTCCAGGCCTTGATGAAGCATCGTTTGCAAGTTCTATCCCAAAGACTCGATAACACCAGCCTGCGCCTGCGTCATCCGGGGGAGCGGCTGAGAGAGCATCACCAGCGGCTGGAAGATCTGGACATTCGTCTGCAACAAGCCATGACCATCGCCCTGCAGATTCATGCTGCAAAACATCAACGATTAAACGACAGACTTCTACAGTCTTCACCTTCAAGACCCATTGAACGTCTGCAGGGCCAGTTGACTCTGCTGAAAAACCAACTGGATTCATCCGTGCACATGCTTTTAAAACAGAAAGAAAGCCGCTTGCAACAACTGACCGGCATGCTGGATGCCGTCAGCCCTCTGGCCACCCTGTCGCGAGGCTACAGTATTGTCGCCAGGGGCGATGAATTTATTCGGGATGCCGGGCAGCTGACGGAAGGCGAGCGGGTGACGGCACGATTCAGCCGGGGTTCGGCAGACTGTCAGGTGGTTGAGGTGCACAGATCCTTCGACCGTGCACCCTGAGCGGAGTCGAAGGGCGCTCAGGATGAACGTAGATTGTTCACATCAAACTCATACTCAATTATGCAGACAGTGTCTGCACAATCTTCTGGTTTGGTAACAGCTAAGCAAACCGGACCATCTGAGCCAGATTGCGTTTTGAGCAACCCTTGCCGAATGCTTGTGCTAGATCGTCAGCCAAAAGGATCAGAGCAAAATACCCAACATACGACGCAGAGGCTCAGCCGCCCCCCACAACAGCTGATCGCCCACCGTAAAGGCCGACAAATACTCTGGCCCCATATTCAATGTGCGAATACGACCCACCGGAATGTCCAGACTGCCGGTCACCGCTGTCGGTGTTAGCTTCTCCATGGTGATCTCACGGTCATTGGGAATCAGGGAAACCCAGTCGTTGGCGCTGGCAACAAGGCTTTCCACATCGGCCATTGGTACATTTTTGTTCAACTTGATGGTTAACGCCTGACTGTGGCAGCGCATGGCACCAACACGCACGCAGACACCATCCACCGGCACCAGAGCCTGACCGTCCAGACCGAGAATCTTGTTGGTTTCTGCCTGGGCTTTCCACTCTTCACGGCTTTGCCCGTTGTCCAGTTGACGATCAATATAGGGGATCAGACTGCCTGCCAGAGGCACACCGAACTCACTCTGTGGTAAATCTGAACTGCGCAGCAGATCGGATGTTTTGCGGTCAATATCAAGAATGGCGCTGGCAGGATCAGCCAGCTCTTTGGCAACATTGTCGCGAATCACCCCCATCTGGGTAATCAGCTCACGCATATTGCGGGCACCGGCACCGCTGGCCGCCTGGTACGTCATGGCACTGACCCACTCCACCAGCCCTGCACGGAACAGCCCGCCAATGGCCATCAGCATCAGGCTGACCGTACAGTTACCGCCGATAAAGTTCTTGATACCAGCATCAATGGCCCGGTCGATAACAGGACGGTTGACCGGATCCAGAACAATAACACTGTCGTCTTTCATTCTCAGGGAAGACGCCGCATCAATCCAGTACCCCTGCCAGCCGCTATCACGCAGGGGCTGAATCACTTTATGGGTGTAATCACCTCCCTGGCAGGAAATAATGATATCCATCGCTGCCAGCGCTTCGATAGAGTGAGCATCCTGCAATGCCGTCACGGGCCTGCCAACATCAGGCCCGGGCTGCCCATGCTGAGAAGTCGTAAAGAAGACCGGATCAATATTGGCAAAGTCGTTTTCTTTGCGCATACGATCCATCAAAACGGATCCGACCATCCCCCGCCAGCCGACAAAACCGACTTTTTTCATAACGCCCCCTAAATTCTCAACCTGCTCAACCCTTCAAACAAGCCACTACGGCATCACCCATTTCAGAGGTGCTTACCGGTGTGCAACCTTCTGAGGCAATATCTCCGGTACGCAGTCCCTGGTCCAGAACATCGCTGACCGCTTGTTCAATGGCATCCGCTGCGGCAATTTCACCCAGAGAATAACGGAGCAACATCGCCAAAGAAAGAATCTGGGCCAAGGGGTTCGCTTTCCCCTGACCGGCAATGTCCGGGGCAGAACCGTGCACAGGCTCATACATTCCCTGGCTGGCTTCGTTCAGGGAAGCCGATGGCAGCATACCAATGGAGCCGGTCAGCATGGCAGCACAGTCACTGAGAATATCGCCAAACATATTGCCGGTAACCATTACATCAAACTGCTTGGGTTCACGCACCAGCTGCATGGCGGCATTATCAACATACATGTGGCTCAGTTCCACATCGGCGTAGTCAGAGCTCATACCAGACACGACTTCACGCCAGAGCGCAGTCACTTCCAGCACGTTGGATTTATCCACCGATGTCAGTCGACCACCCCGTTTTTGAGCCGCTTCGAAAGCCACTTTGGCAATGCGCCTGATTTCAGATTCACGGTAAACGTAGGTGTTGTAACCTTCGCGCTCACCGCTCTCAAGGGTACGAATACCCCTTGGTTCACCAAAGTAGATACCACCGGTCAGCTCACGGACAATCAGAATATCCAGACCCGCCACCAACTCATGCTTGAGGCTGGACGCCGCTGCCAATTGTGGAAACAACATCGCAGGGCGCAGATTAGCAAACAGACCCAGTTCGGAACGCAACTTCAACAACCCACGCTCAGGGCGATTCATCATCGGCTGGTCATCCCACTTGGGACCACCCACTGAGCCAAACAGAATGGCGTCGGATTGTTTTGCTTCGGTCAGGGTCTCATCGGTCAGGGGAATACCGTGAACATCCAGCGAAGCCCCACCCACCAGACCTTCACTGACGGCAACATCCAATCCAAAGCGGGTTTTAACGACATCCAGCACCTTCAGTGCTTCTGCGACAATCTCCGGGCCAATACCGTCACCCGCCAGGCATAAAATCTGTTGACTCACTTCCCTTTACCTCTGATTAAAAATACTGTTTTGTAAACTGACCGGATTTAATGGATAGCTTTAATGGAGAGCACCAAACAGCCAGGGCTGGTTGTTGCGATGGCGCTCTTCAAAAGCTTTGATCGCATCAGCGTCCTGCAAAGTCAGACCAATGTCGTCCAGACCATTGAGCAGACAGTGTCGTCTGAACTCATCCACCGAAAAGCCAAGTTCGCTGCCATCGGGCTTGATCACTTTTTCCCGTTCCAGGTCCACTTTCAGCTGGTAGCCTTCTTCTGCTTCAATTTCACTGAACAAGGCGTCAACCGCCTCTTCCGGCAGAGTGATGGGCAGAATGCCATTTTTGAAGCAGTTATTGTAAAAAATATCGGCGAAACCGGGCGCAATAACGCAGCGAAAACCAAAATCATCCAGCGCCCATGGTGCGTGTTCCCGACTGGAGCCACAGCCAAAGTTGTGACGGGCGATCAGTACGGATGCGCCCTGGTAACGATCCTGATTCAGTACAAAGTCAGGATTTAACGGACGCTCTGAACAGTCCTGACCGGGCTGGCCTTCATCCAGATAGCGTAATTCATCAAACAGATTGGGACCAAAGCCACTGCGCTTGATGGACTTCAGGAACTGCTTGGGAATGATCATGTCGGTATCAACATTGGCACGATCAAGAGGTGCCACCAAACCCGTATGAGTAGTAAATGCCTTCATGGTGCCTTAAACCCCCTGCTCTTCATTAATGAAGAGCCGCACATCAACAAAATGACCCGTTACCGCAGCCGCAGCCGCCATAGCCGGACTGACCAGATGAGTTCGACCACCAAACCCCTGACGACCTTCAAAGTTACGGTTAGATGTGGAAGCACAATGCTCACCGGCTCCCAGCTTGTCGGCATTCATGGCCAGACACATGGAGCAACCCGGCTCACGCCATTGCAGACCGGCGGCTGCAAAAACTTTATCCAACCCTTCTTTTTCTGCCTGCGCTTTTACCAGACCAGAGCCCGGAACCACCAGGGCTTCCTTCACCGTGTCAGCTACCTTTCGACCTTTTACGACAGCAGCCGCCTCTCGCAGATCTTCAATACGGGAGTTGGTGCAGGAACCAATAAAGACCCGATCCACCGGAATATCCGTGATCGGCATACCTGCGGTCAGTCCCATATATTCCAGGGCTCTTTCGTAACCTTCCGCATCCGTCGGGGAGGGTACGTTAGCATCCACAGGCAGCACCATTTCCGGAGAGGTGCCCCAGGTTACCTGAGGCTTGATATCGGCGCCGTTTAAAACCACCACCTGATCAAAAACAGCATCAGCATCGGAGTGCAGATCGGCCCAGGCGGCTACTGCCTTGTTCCAGAGTTCACCTTTGGGGGCAAAGGGACGACCTTTGACATAATCCACCGTGGTCTGATCAACCGCGACCATGCCTGCACGGGCACCGGCTTCAATGGCCATATTGCAGACGGTCATTCGACCTTCCATGGTCATGGCACGCAGAACATCGCCCCCGAATTCTATGGCAAAGCCGGTGCCGCCGGCGGTTCCAATCTTCCCGATAATGGCCAGAACCACATCTTTAGGGGTAACACCCAACCCCAGCTCACCGTCAACACGCACCAGCATGTTCTTCATTTTTTGAGCAACCAGACACTGGGTTGCCATCACGTGTTCCACCTCGGAGGTGCCAATACCGTGGGCCAGGGCACCAAATGCACCGTGAGTCGAGGTATGGGAGTCCCCGCACACCACGGTCATACCCGGCAGAGTTGCGCCCTGCTCCGGACCGACCACATGAACAATCCCCTGCCGGGTGTCCATCATATCGAACTGGACGATATCGAAATCCTGGCAATTCTCATCCAGTGTTTTGACCTGAATTTTAGAGATAGGATCTTCAATACCGTCAATGCCGGTTTTGCGCTCATTCACCGTGGTGGGCACATTATGATCAGGCGTTGCCAGGTTGGCATCAATTCGCCAGGGTTTGCGGCCAGCAAGACGCAGGCCTTCAAATGCCTGAGGGGAGGTGACTTCGTGCAGCAACTGACGATCAATGTAGATCAAAGAGGAACCATCGTCCCGTTGACGAACAAGGTGGCTGTCCCACAACTTGTCGTAGAGTGTCTTACCTGCCATAGCTGAATCCTCATCATGTGCTTTCGTTTACGGGTATCCTAGAACGACAAAATAGATTACTCAAATTCATCTTTTTCATGCTATTAATAACCATCGGTTATCATTTATTGACGCCCTGCAGAAAACAGAACGATGGACATACCCAGCCTTACCGCATTTCTGACCGTTGCCGAGAGCAACTCTTTCTCTCTGGCGGCAGAAAAGCTGCATTTGACCCAGCCAGCCGTCAGCAAGCGCATTGCTACCCTGGAAAGCCAACTGGATACCCAGTTATTTGATCGCATCGGTCGACAGATCAACTTAAACGAAGCCGGACGTATACTTCTGCCCAAAGCCCGGCAAATGCTCGAATTGATGAAGGATTCCCGACAGCAAATCAACAACCTGAAGACCCAGGTAAAAGGCCCGCTGGCCATGGCCACCAGCCACCACATAGGCTTACGCAGGCTGCCTGGTATTTTAAGGGAATACTCCCGTCGCTATCCGGAGGTTAAACTCGACATTCGTTTTGTCGATTCTGAAGTGGCTTACGACATGCTGAGCCGGGGTGAAATTGAACTGGGTATTGTAACACTGTCTCCTGATAACCCGGATCGTTTTCAATCCCATCGGGTCTGGCATGACCCGCTGATTTTCATGGCGGCCAAAGACCATCCCTTAGCCGGCCTGAAAAAAGTCAGCACTCAACAGTTAAGTGAACATCAGGCGATTCTGCCCAGTTCAAATACCTTCACTTACCAACTGGTTCGTAAACTGTTCGAAGAAGAAGGCTTGTCTCTGCAAACCGCCATGTCTTCCAATTACCTTGAAACCATCCGGATGCTGGCCGCCATTGGCCTGGCCTGGACCATTTTACCCGCGTCAATGCTGGATGATGATCTCGTTGCCCTGAAAACACAATGCCATACACCTTCACGAAACCTGGGTTACATCACCCACAGGGAACGAACCCTGTCCAATGCCGCCAGTGCGTTTCTGGATCTGCTGAATCAGCAGGCTGACTGACCATTGCTATTTGGGTCATTGCTATTTGGGTCATTGCTATTTGGATCATTGCTATTTGGATCATTGTTATTCGCAGACTTGTTCCTATAATAGTGCCACTACCTTTCATTGAATTGATGGAGTGCTCTATGTTCAAGGCACTATTGCTGGAGCAGGATGGCAAAGCCACTGTCTCTTCTGTCCAGGAACTGGACGACAGTCGTTTACCACAGGGGGAGGTGACGGTAGCAGTCGAGTATTCTTCTCTGAACTACAAGGACGGTCTGGCCATCACCGGCAAAGGCAAGATCATCCGCAACTTCCCTATGGTTCCGGGCATTGATTTTGCCGGCACCGTCATCGATTCCAACAACCCTGAATTTTCCGAAGGCGACAGCGTTATTCTCACCGGCTGGGGCGTGGGTGAAAACCATTGGGGTGGTATGGCCGAAAAAGCACGGGTCAAAGCCAGCCAGCTGGTAAAAATGCCAAAGGGACTGGACAGCCAGAAAGCCATGATGGTCGGTACAGCCGGTCTGACAGCCATGTTGTGCGTGATGGCCCTGGAACAGTCTGGTGTCACACCTGAAAAAGGTGAAATTCTGGTCACCGGTGCCAGTGGCGGTGTGGGAACCACTTCTGTCACCCTGCTGGCAAAACTGGGTTACCACGTTGTTGCGGTATCAGGCCGTCCTGAAAACGCCGACATGCTGGTTAAGCTGGGGGCCAAAAAGATTCTGTCAAGAAGCCGTTTTGAAGAACCGGCCCGGCCACTGGACAAGCAAATGTGGGCAGGTGCCATTGATACCGTTGGCAGCAAGCTGCTCGCCAAGGTGCTCTCGGAAATGAACTATGGCGGTACTGTTGCCGCCTGTGGGCTGGCAGGAGGCTTTGATCTTCCGACGACTGTCATGCCATTTATTTTAAGGGGCGTGAACCTGCAGGGCGTTGACTCCGTGATGTGCCCCACAGAAAAACGCACCCAGGCCTGGGAACGACTGGTTAAACTGCTACCAGAAGATTTTTACAACTCAGCCTGCCAGGAAGTTGCCCTGGAAGACATTGCCCAATACGCGCAAGCCATCACCGTGGGTAAGGTGACCGGTCGTGTGATCGTAAAAATCTAACTCTGTCGTTTTTA
Organism: Endozoicomonas sp. 4G; assembly: GCF_023822025.1. Lineage (NCBI taxonomy): Bacteria > Pseudomonadati > Pseudomonadota > Gammaproteobacteria > Oceanospirillales > Endozoicomonadaceae > Endozoicomonas > Endozoicomonas sp. 4G. Next base: position 3,134,697 of record NZ_CP082909.1, read on the forward strand.
TAACCTGTTGTCATGGCAGAAATTTATGAGCAAGAACATTCAGGCCAGCCAGTATTAACCCTTAATTACTTCGAACCTGTTAAGTGCAATAGTTCGGATCTTTACTGATTGAACTGAAATTAACATGAATGTCCGCCCCGTTCTGTTCGTCATAGGCCTGTTCCTGATAGTGTTGTCAGTGCTGATGCTACTGCCAGCCCTGCATGATTTCGTCATTGGCGAGGAAGGGGTTTATTCATTCGGCCTGTCAGCCCTGATCACACTGCTGGCAGGCGCACCACTTTACTACTTTTGTCGTGTACCGGTGTTCAGTCTGAAGCCCAGGCAAATCTTTCTGCTGACCAACGCCTCCTGGTTCACACTCAGCGCCTTCGCAGCCCTGCCTCTGTATATCCAACTGGATATCAGTTACACCGACGCATTCTTTGAAACCATGTCCGGAATTACTACAACCGGCTCTACCGTACTCAGTGGACTTGACCGGATGAATACCGGGGTTCTCCTGTGGCGGTCCCTGCTGCAATGGCTGGGTGGCATTGGTTTTATTGTCCTGGCTGTGGCGGTACTGCCTTTCCTGAAAGTAGGCGGCATGCGTCTGTTCCAGAGCGAATCTTCGGACTGGTCAGACAAAGCCATGCCCCGCTCAGGCAGCATTGCCAAGCGGATTGTTTGTATCTACATGGGTCTGACCGTTTTTTGTGCGTATCTCTATTTTCTGGGGGGCATGAATGGCTTTGAAGCCATTAACCATGCCATGACCACTCTCTCCACCGGAGGTTATTCAACGTCCGACAACTCCATGGCGCAATTTCAAAGCCCTTTTATTCACTGGGTTGCCACCGTATTCATGATTTTGGGGTCGCTCCCCTTTGTCCTGTTTGTGAAATTCCTCAGGGGCGACCCTCAATCACTGTTTAGAGATAATCAGGTACAGGCTTTTCTCAACTTCCTGATCATTCTCTGGGGCCTGTTCACGCTCTGGCTGTTTATGAACAGTAACTACTCACTGTTCAAATCCCTGACCCTCGTCGCCTTTAATACAGTGTCAGTGATCACCACCACAGGTTTCGCATTAACGGACTACACCACATGGGGAGGCTTTGCCGCCACCCTGTTCCTCTGCCTGACGGTCATTGGTGGCTGTTCAGGCTCCACCGCAGGCGGAATAAAAGTTTTCCGTTTTCAGATTGGTGCACGCCTGCTGGGGATCCAACTGAAACAACTGGCGCATCCAAGAGCCTGTTTTGTACAAACCTACAATGGCCATCAAATCAGCAGCGATATATTGAGGTCGCTGATTGCTTTCTGCTTCTTTTTCGCCCTGCTCACCACCATTCTCACCCTGCTTTTGAGCCTGCTGGGAGTCGATCTTGTCACCAGCCTCAGTGGGGCAGCGACAGCCGTTGCCAATGTCGGGCCGGGGCTTGGGGAGATTATCGGGCCAGCTGGTAACTTTTCATCACTGCCTGATACCGCCAAATGGTTGCTGAGTGTGGGAATGCTGCTGGGCAGGCTGGAAGTTATTACCGTTCTGGTACTCTTTACGCCAGCATTCTGGAAGGACTGACAAGCGGCCTGCAGGGCAGGCTGCTTGTCGAAAAACTGATGTAAATCAAATAGTATTTATCCATAGTCTTGTAGTATTCTTCGCCACTAACGAAAGCATTGAAAGCAGGCTTCAATCTATTTGATGCTTGATCAAATCAGCCATAAGCAGAAAGTGTCGTTTTTTTGAATCGCGAAAAACAGTCACTTCGAGAAGATGTGTATTCCTTGCCAATGAATGACAATCCTCCGTCGCACCTTATCAGCCTGATTCGTCAGCGCTCACATAGCAGTAGCAGCCAGACGGCTGTCCGTTTCTCTGAAAATCATCAATGGCAATCCATGAACTGGCAGCAGCTGGGCGCAAAGATCGATTCGGTTTCCCGCTCTCTGCTGACAGATAATCGGCCTGTACAAAGTAATATCGGGATCTGGTCACAGAACCTCCCTGAATGGACTATGGCTGACCTGGGCATTCTGCAAACACGCTGCGTCACTGTGCCCATTTACCCAACCAGTACTGCTGAACAGGCTCGTTACATTGTTGAAGACGCCGAGATTTCCACCTTGTTTGTCGGCGAACAGGAGCAGTTCGATGGCGCACTGAAACTACTGGACTCCTGTGAATGCCTGAACAAAATCATCGTATTTGACGCCCGGACTGATCTTAAAGACTGCAATCAAGCTGTGTATTTCAGTGACTTTATGGCCAGTGCCCCGGCTGAATCCGAATGCCTGGAAAAACGTCTGGAAAATCAGTCCCTGGACGACCTCTATACCCTGATCTATACCTCAGGTACCACCGGCCAACCAAAAGGCGTTATGCTGGATTACCACAGCATCGGCGCATCGTTTGAGTCACACGATCATCTGATTCATATTGATCACAATGATGTGTCCATAGCGTTTTTGCCCCTGAGCCATATATTTGAGAGAGCCTGGACTTATTACGTACTGTGCCGGGGAGCGGTTAACTGCTACCTGAAAGATCCGGCCACTATTGCCGACGCACTGCCCACACTAAAGCCAACGGTCCTCTGTGCTGTACCACGCTTCTTTGAAAAAATTTATACCGGCGTGAACACCATGATTCAGAAGGGCTCTCCGGTTAAACGCCTTATTTTCAAAGCGGCCATGAACGTCGGTCTCGCCACGATGGACTTGCAGCGTCAGGGCAAAACAGTGCCGGGTTATCAGGAAAGCCTGAACCAGCTGGCTGACAAAATGGTATTCAGTAAAATCAAGGAAAAGCTGGGCGGACGCATCCGTTTCATGCCCTGCGGTGGCGCCCGGCTGGATGATGAAATCAATCGTTTCTTCCACGCCCTGGGCATTAATGTCAAAGTGGGTTACGGCATGACCGAAACCACGGCCACTGTTACCTGCTTCCGTGATACCGGTTACCAGTTTGGCAGCTGCGGCACACCGCTTCCGGGTACTCAGGTTAAAATCGGACAGGAAGGCGAGATCCTGGTGAAAGGCCCGACCGTTATGCGCGGCTACTACAAAAAGCCTGAGGAAACAGCCAAAACCTTTGATGCTGATGGCTGGTTAAAAACCGGCGATGCTGGCCTGATCGATGAGACCGGCCAGCTGCGTATTACTGAGCGCATCAAAGAGCTGATGAAAACGTCCAACGGCAAATACATTGCCCCTCAGTACATAGAAGGCACTTTGGGTAAAGATCGGTTGATTGAGCAGGTTGCTATCATTGCCGATGCCAAAAATTATGTTTCTGCCTTGATTGTACCTGCCTTTGAAGCACTGGAAGAGTATGCCAAAAGCATTAACCTGAAATATGAAAACAAAATGGAGCTGATCCGCAATGCCGATGTCCAGGCCATGTTCCAGGACCGGCTGAACCATATCCAGGGAGAGCTGGCCCGATTCGAGCAGGTTAAGAAATTTACCCTGCTGCCCCGTGAATTCTCCATCGAAATGGGCGAGATCACACCGACTCTGAAATTGCGTAGAAAGATCATCATGGAACGCTTTGGCAAGGAAATTGAGGCCATGTACAAACCGGCCACGTCAGCCTCCTGACTTCCGGGCAGGCCATCCGCAAACAGGATGGCCTGTGATTTCGACGGTGGATCAAGAGTGGAAAGCCCTACTTGCCTGAACAACCGTAAATCGCCTATCCTTCGCCGCTTCAGTTTTATAAGCCTGTCAACAGACTCTTCATTCACCTAAAGGTTTAAAGTGCTCATGGAGCAATATAATTTCACCTATAACGACATCCATAACACCATTCGCGCTTGCGCAGAAAAGATTAAAGCCTCTGGGTTTGAGCCTGATTTCCTTCTGGCCATTGGTGGTGGCGGTCTGATTCCGGCTCGCATTATGCGCACCTACATTAACAAGCCGATTCTGATTGTATCCCTCACCCGCTACAGCGATGAGACTGGCACCGCCCCTTCAGATACGCCGGTCAAACTCCAGTGGCTGGAAACAGACATCAATCTGGACGGTAAAAAAGTGCTGGTCATTGATGAAGTCGATGATGAAAGGACGACTCTGGAGTTCACCCTGAACCACCTGTACGAAACGCATCCTGAAACTGAGTTTGCGGCATTCGTCGTACACAACAAACTGAAAGAAAAGAAAGGCACCCTGCCAGAGAAGCTTAGCCACTTCTTTACCGGTGAAGACATTCACGACCACTGGATTAACTACGCCTGGGATGCCAAAGACATTGATCAGTTTGGTAAAAACTAAGCGAACTACCGAGCCCGGTTAACGGGCTCGGGCAGGTCAGACCTGACCGGGAATGACCGGGGCAGGACTGACCACATCAGCATTCTGGGCTCTGTGACGCATCAGGTGATCCATCAGGGTAATCGCCATCATGGCCTGGGCAATGGGGACAGCACGAATCCCAACACAGGGATCGTGGCGACCTTTTGTCACCACTTCCACAGGTTCTCCCTCTACATTAATGCTCCTGCCAGGCATCGTCATGCTGGAAGTGGGTTTCAGGGCAATACGAGCAACAATATCCTGGCCTGAACTGATACCACCGAGAACACCTCCGGCAGAATTGGACAGAAAGCCTTCTGGCGTCAACTCATCGCGATGCTCTGTCCCCTTTTGGGCCACAGACTCAAAGCCATCACCGATCTCAACGCCTTTCACAGCATTGATGCTCATCAGGGAATGAGCCAGGTCAGCATCCAGCCGGTCAAACACCGGCTCCCCCAGCCCTGGCATCACACCCGTGGCCATCACGGTGATTTTGGCACCGGTGGAATTACCTTCACGACGCAAGTCGTCGATCAGTTGCTCCATGGCGGGCACTTTATCGACATCCGGGCAGAAGAAAGGGTTGTTGCCAACTTCATTCCAATCAACCTTGTCGATAGCGATGGTGCCCAGCTGGGACAGATAACCTTTAATTTCGATGCCCTGACTGGCCAGGTATTTACGGGCAATCGCACCCGCTGCCACACGCATCGCCGTTTCACGCGCGGAGGAACGCCCCCCGCCCCGGTAATCACGAAAACCATATTTGTGGGTATAGGTATAGTCAGCATGACCCGGACGGAAACGATCCATAATGTTGGAATAATCTTTGGAACGCTGATCGACATTTTCGATCAGCAGACCAATGGGCGTACCGGTGGTTTTGCCTTCAAAAACACCGGATAGAATCCTGACCTGATCCGGCTCACGACGCTGTGTCGTGTATTTGGAGGTGCCGGGCTTACGCAAATCAAGGTCTTTCTGCAGATCGGCTTCACTCAACGCTATACCCGGAGGGCAACCATCCACTATACACCCCAGGGCAATACCGTGGGACTCACCGAAGGTCGTAACCTTGAACAGCTGGCCTATGCTGTTACCTGCCATTTTGACTTCCCCTAACGTTCGTACATTGTTGCTCACGACCAGTAAACAAAGGCTGATACTTACGGCAGTTCTCAGCATCCAGTATCAGAATGCCGTGCCCACCGGATTGAAACTCTGGCCAGATAAACGGCACTTCGGGATACTCTTCTCTCAGAGCCCAATGGCTGTTGCCTACTTCCAGCACCAGCAGACCCTGTTCATCCAGAAAGTCCGCAGCACGAGCCAGAATAACCCTGGCCATATCCAGACCATCTTCCCCCGCAGCCAGGCCGAGTTCCGGCTCGTGGCTGAACTCATCCGGAAAATCTGCCATATCGTCAGCGTCCACGTAAGGTGGGTTACTGACAATTAACTGATACTTTGGTCTGTGCGGGGCATCATCAATGGCTTCAAAAAGATCAGAACGGATGGTCTGAACCCTGCCCCAGAGTTCATGACGGTCGATATTGATGGCAGCCACTTCCAGGGCGTCTTCCGAAATATCCAGCAGATCAACCGTAGCCTGTGGAAATTCATGAGCCGCAGCAATACCGATACAACCGGAACCGGCACAAAGATCCAGAACCTTTTCAACCGGGGTATCCACCAGCCAGGGTTGAAACTGTTGCTGAATCAGCTCGGCAATCGGCGAACGAGGCACCAGTACCCGCTCATCGACATAATAAGGCTGACCACAGAACCAGGCCTGATTAACCAGGTAAGCCAACGGCTTGCGTTCTAAAACCCGGCGCTCAATCAGTGCTGCCACCTGCTCCCGCTCAGCCAGGGAAAGGCGGCAGTCCATATAGGATTCAGGCAACTCCCAGGGCAACTGCAAAACCTGAAACACCAGATGAAACGCTTCGTCCAGGGCATTGTCACTGCCATGCCCGAAAAACAGTTCAGCTTCGTTAAATCGTGATGCTGCCCAGCGAATAAAGTCCCGGATACTGACCAGACCATCATAGGGCTTGCCGACAGGCATCTCACTGATTTCAGTCACACTCTCTCCTTAGGGGGGAAAAATCGGGATCGCCCCTGTAAAACCGGCATTAAGGTAGCATATTCAGACACCGGCGAAGAACCATTTTTTCGGACACTTTATTCGCCGCCATTCGCCGCCAAAAGCAGGAGGGATCAATCTGCTACCGGTATTGTCAAATCACCATAGAGGGTAGAATACCGCTATTACCCGTTTAGAGATGAGCCCGGAACAATGACCGAAGACGATAACAACGATCAGGAAAGCCTGTTTAAGGAGGCCATGACAGGCGTGCGACCATTAAAGAAAGTCAACCGCTCTGCTGAACTCAGGAAACCGCCTACCAAGGTGCCGGAAAGCACCCTCAGGGCCCGTCGGCAAGCCGCCCAGATGGAAGACAAACCCGGCGGCGCTGCGCTTTCAGAATCCTGGGTGGAACCCATAGACCCGGAACAAAAGCTGGATTACAGCAGACCCGGCATTCAACACACCCGTATGCGTCAATTACGTCAGGGATTGCTGCCGATCCAATATCAGCTGGATCTGCACGGTTACAAGATTGAGGAAGCCAGGGAACTGATTTCAGAGTTTCTGCTGTTCTGCCGTAATGAGGGTATGCAGTGCGTGCGAATTATCCATGGCAAATCCCACCGCAGCATCAATCGCCAGAACACCCTGAAAAGCCATGTTAATCACTGGCTGCGACAGCTTCCTGAAGTACTGGCATTTTGTTCGGCACCGCCTTCAGAAGGTGGTACCGGATCGCTGCTTGTGTTGCTCAAGAGGAAAGCTAGATGACTCTGTTAAGCACCAAAAGTCATTGCTTTTATAACCGGCTTTTTACGAAGATGATGAACAACAACAGCACCTATATGACCAAAAACTAATGCCGCAAGAGTCATACAGGTGACCCGATGAATACTATGAAAAATGCCGGTTACTTCTTCGCTACTAATAAAAGGACCAAGAGAAAGCAGTCCAAATAGATCAATCGGCCTTTCCATCATCAATAGTCCTGTTACAAGAACGATGGCAATATTGGTATAAAGTAAAAAGTGCCCTATTTCTGCAGGAAGGCTGTCGGTTTCATTTTTAGGCTTCCCTTTTACCAATCGAACCATTACACGGAGTATGAAAAAAGGAACAAAGATCGCTGTTATAGCAACATTAAAATAACCAATCATACCTTCAATATGACTGGGAAGTGCAGTAAAAGCCACCAGAAAGCCACTGATGGTAGCCCAAAGGATAATAACGGCGGAAAACCAGTGCAACAGGACAGAAGCCGGATGATATCTATTCATAAATCAGATCAGAATTAAGTTTATAAAGGACACCAGAAATTAAAAAAACATTTCCGGTGACCTTCTTTATTAATCAAAGTCAGTTATATATTGACTCAGATTTCTTCCCACATGCAGGCAACACCAGGCTCTTGACCAGGCTCGGCATACCATGCCGCTTCCCAGTTTTTACCCCCATGAGATACCTGTGAACCACCTTCATAAGGCAGACCTGAATTCCATGGGTGGATGCCTGGAGTAACATTCTTCCAAACATCTGCAACACCTGGCTCTTCACCGGGGTTCTGATACCATTGAGCTACCCAGCTAAAGCCATTATGTTCAACCTGTGACCCTTGGGCATACTGAACCGCCGGATCCCAGTGCCCTGCTGGTACAGGATCTTGACCCTCAATAATATCTAAGGTGTACATAGTATCAACAGGAGCCCATACACGGTTCTTGTAGATATTCGCCGGATCAAAATTGATGCTTCGCTCAACCTCATTCAAAACACCGACATCGACCTGCTGGTCGTAGTGCAGGTTGATATCATCACCCAGTTCAACAGCCCACTGACTGATGTCCTGATTGTTTTGAGTGATTGGCATAGAGTAATCAATAACGGCAGAACCGTCGTTCGTTTTAAGCAGCCTGAATCTTACGGTATCACCCGCCTCAACGACTTTGGCGTGAGAAGGGTTGACAAAAGCGCCCAAATCACCCACAGCAACCTTTTCACCAGAATCATCGCCGCCATCAACGTTATCGTCAGAACCACCCTCGTCAACATCGCCGTTACCGTCCATAGCGTCTTCAGAGAAAGCTATATCGGAAACGTTGTAGAAACCCTCACCAGCGGAATCAATTCTCTGCCAACGAACTAAAATGACACCAGTACCTTCCCTGCCTTCCGGTATCGTAACGTCCATGAAGTAGGCTTTACCATCATCAGTTTTTTCAGGTTCTATTTCGTCATATTCTGTCAGCAGCTCAAGATCATCCCAGCTGATCTGCTCAGATGCCGAGTCAAAACCAGGTTTCGAGATGTAGATTTTCCAAAAATGACCTGCATGAGCAGCTGTAGTGGCGAATTCCAGCTTATAGGTTTCTCCGGGCTTCATAAGGGTTTTCTGCCAGTGCTCAGAAACAACATTCAAACCTGCAAAAGGAGGGTTATTAGCTCCAGCAATTGTACCATCAGGAATTGCCGCTTCTACAGCCTCCTGATTCTCGTAATCTTCAACATTGTGAGATACGCCGTTGAAATTATCAAAAAGATGCTCACCGGATGCATCAAGCGCTGCCTGACAAGCTGCATTTGGAACAGGTGGATTCCAGTGCCCCCCTTGCTTACCACAAATGTAAGCCCTTGACGCTGGGAATTCAGTCCAGCCATGAGCCATTACCTGACTTGAAACTATAAGTGCTGTGCTACACGCTAAAAGTGACAACTTATGTTTAAGCATCGTTAGTAAACTACTTCTCGTTATGTTGATGTGGACAAGAAATGGCAGACTAATACACGCCCATGCGCACAAAAATAAGAAATACCACCTGCGTGGAATATTTTTTTTAGGTATTTATTCAATAAACGACAATGGTTTTACATACAGATCACATAAATTTTATCTATTAACGTCATAGGTTTTATCTATTACTTCCCATGACAACAACCTTACAATTCACAAAGATATACCTCTGTTTCTTTACTTTTCCTTTAAGGCGTTACCCTTAAACCATCTGCCTATCGATGAATTTAAAAGAATATTCTGGCAGACTGTGCATCTAGCTTGATAGCTTAATTATTAAGCAGATATGTTCCTTTTTCTGGAGGCTTAATGTCGGAACTCTCTCAGGACTTCGCTCACTCACCCGTACCGGAATCATCCAGAAAAGGCTTTTGGCCCATTCTGGTGGTTATGGTGGGGTTCACCTTTTTCTCGGCCAGTATGTGGTCGGGTGGAACGCTGGGCCAGGGCCTGAATTTTTCTCAATTTCTGATGGCGGTGACGATTGGCAACCTGCTGCTGGGATTTTACACCGCCGGGCTGGCCTACATTGGCAGTAAGTCAGGCCTTTCTACCCACCTGCTCACTCAATATGCGTTTGGTCATTACGGTGCCAAGCTGACCTCCCTGATTCTCTCTTTTACCCAGGTTGGCTGGTTTGGTGTCGGTGTTGCCATGTTTGCTCTGCCCGTCAACAAGGCGACCGGTATAGACGTCAATACACTGGTACTGACCTCCGGCGCGCTGATGACACTGACAGCGTTTTTTGGTTTCAGGGCACTGAGCATCCTGAGCTTTGTGGCTGTGCCCGCCATTCTGATTCTGGGCGGCTTTTCCATATCAGATGCCGTTAATGAAGCAGGTGGGCTGTCTGCCCTGTTCGGCCTTGAGCCAAAGGAATCCATGGGTTATGCCGCAGCCATCAGTATCTGCGTGGGCTCATTCATCAGTGGTGGCACACTCACTGCCGACTTCACCCGCTTTGCCAAATCACCCAGAGTGGCAGTATCGGCCACCCTCATCGCTTTTTTCCTGGGCAACACTCTGATGTTCACCTTCGGCGCTATTGGTTCAATGGTCTATGGCCAGGCCGATGTCTCTGAGGTGATGTTTATCCAGGGCCTGATTCTTCCCGCCGTCATTTGTCTTGGCCTGAATATCTGGACGACCAATGACAATGCTCTCTACGTCTCTGGCCTGGGCTTTGCCAGCATCACGGGAATGAGCAAAAATCTGATGGTGGTGATCAACGGGACACTGGGCACCCTGTTCGCCATCTGGCTCAATAATAATTTTGTCGGCTGGCTGAGCCTGCTGAACACGGCACTCCCACCCATTGGTGCCATCCTGCTGGCTGACTATATCTTTGTGAAAAGAGGCCAGTACCGGGAGTACCGGCCAAATTCATTTATCGGGGTGAACACTTCGGCCATGATTTCCTGGCTACTGGGTGTTCTTGCTGCTTCTTACCTGCCGGGTATAGCGCCCCTGAACGGTGTGCTTGTCGCTTCTGTCTGTCATGTTATCTTTGAGAAGACAGCCCTCTTCCAACAAAAACAGGATGGAGTGAATCATGCGTCTTGAGAATGTGCACCTGCATCAACAGCAAGGCCTGTTTGATATTCTTTTTGATCAGGGCAGAATCCTGAGCATCACCACCGCAGGTACACAACGACTGCCCAACACTGACAGCTTTGATGCCGGTGGTAAGCTGGCACTGCCTCCCTTCATTGACCCTCATGTTCATTTAGATACCTGCCTGACTGCCGGTGAACCGGTATGGAATTGCAGCGGCACCTTGTTTGAAGGCATTCAAAACTGGTCTGAGCGCAAAAAAAGCCTGACTCACGACGATGTCAAACAACGAGCCAGAAAAGCCCTGACCTGGTATATAGGCCAGGGGGTTCAGCATGTTCGCAGTCACGTCGATACCACCGACCCAAGTCTCACCGCCGTCCATGCGTTACTTGAGCTGAAAGAAGAAGTGCAGGGGCTGATTGATATTCAACTGGTGGCCTTTCCCCAGGAAGGTATCCCCTCATTCCCTAAAGGTGCAGAACTGCTGGAAGAAGCCATGAAGCTGGGCTGTGATGCCGTAGGCGGTATTCCCCATTTTGAATACACCCGTGAATATGCCCTGGACTCTCTCAAGACTGTTTTTGATCTTGCCCAAAAATACGACAGCCTGATTGATATTCACTGCGACGAGATAGACGACGAACAATCCCGATTCGTTGAGACCGTTGCCTGTCTGGCCCTGGAACGCAATATGGGCCAGCGTGTGACCGCCAGTCATACCACTGCCATGCATTCCTATAACAACGCCTATGTGGTGAAACTGATGCGCCTGCTGAAACGCTCAGGCATCCACTTTATTGCCAACCCGGTGACCAACCTGAACCTTCAGGGGCGAATGGATACTTACCCGAAACGTCGGGGTATTACTCGTATTCCAGAACTGCTTGAAGCGGGTGTCAATGCCTGCTTCGGCCAGGACGATATTGTTGACCAATGGTTCCCTATGCAGGGCTGCAATATGCTGCAAGTGTTGTTTACGGGTCTTGTGGGATGTCAAATGACCGGGCTGGACCAGATCAACCGAGGCATTGATCTGATTACCACCAACAGCGCAAAATGCCTGAATATTCACGATCAATACGGAATCGAAGAAGGGAAACCCGGCAACCTGATCCTGCTGGACTCCGAGACAGTGTTTGATGCCATCAGACGTCAGTCAGTGGTAACCCACTCTTTCCGAAACGGCCAGCTGATTGCTGAAACCAAACCTGCCGAGGCAGCCATCAGGGCTAATCATTCGCTCTCCGGGAAAATCGATTATTCTTTCAATCCCCAATAGGCCAACTCGTAACAGCCTCTCGAATAAAAGAGAGGCTGACTCTTCTCAGCCTTACTTTAAACCTGTGGAAACCTGCGGAAATCTGTTACTCAGAACAGACGGTTCAAACCATCCAGAGCGGCCACACGGTAAGCTTCTGCCATGGTGGGATAATTAAAGGTGGTATTGAGGAAGTAACGAATATTATTGGCCTCTCCCTTCTGGGACATGACGGCCTGACCGATATGAACGATCTCCGATGCCTGGTCACCAAAACAGTGGATACCCAGTACTTCACCAGAATCACGGTGGAACAGAATTTTCAGCATACCTACGATTTCGCCGGTAATCTGAGCCCGGGCCAACCTTGAGAAGAAGGCTTTACCCACTTCATAGGGTATCGCTGCCGCGGTCAGCTCTTCTTCGGTTTTCCCCAGCGAGCTGATTTCCGGGATGGTATAGATACCAGTCGGGACCTCGTTGACAAAACGCCACTGACCGGCATTTTCTATGTTACCTGCGGCAGATCGGCCCTGGTCATAAGCGGCACTGGCGAGACTGGGCCAACCAATAACATCACCCGCGGCATAGATATGATCGATCTCTGTCTGATAGTTCTCATTAACAGACAACTGTCCCCGACTGTTGGGTTTCAGGCCGATCAGCTCAAGGCCCATATCCTGAGTGTTGCCCGTTCGGCCATTAGCCCACAGAAGAATGTCCGCTTTCAGTTTCTTGCCTGACTTCAGGTGCATCACCACACCGTCGTCCAACGCTTCGACTTTCTGGTACTCCTCATTGTGACGGATGATGACGTTCATTTTCCGCAGCTGATAACCCAGGGCATCGGAAATCTCTTTATCCAGAAAAGAAAGTAGACGATCACGGGTATCCACCAGATCCACCAGCACACCCAGACCGGAAAAAATAGAAGCGTACTCGGAACCAATGACACCGGCTCCATAAATAATCATCCGACGGGGAGTGTTGGTTAGCTGAAGAATAGAATCACTGTCGTAAACCCGTGGATGGCGGAAGTTAACATCGGCAGGCTGGTAAGGGCGAGAACCAGTGGCAATCAGGACATTGGCACCATGAAGCTTTTCGACATGACCATTTTCCTGCTGAACCTCGATAGTATGCTCATCAACAAAAGAGGCATGACCAAAATAAAGATCAATCCGGTTACGGGCATAATACAGGGTGCGGGACTGCACCTGCTTCTGAATAACCCGTTCAGCTGTTTTCAACACTTTCGGGAAACTGAACCAGCGGGGCTCGCCAATCTCACGAAACATGGGATTGGTGTTGAAATCCATGATCTGTTTGACAGAGTGCCGCAGAGACTTGGAGGGTATAGTACCCAGATGAGTGCAGTTACCACCTACAAACGCATTTTGTTCAACCACTGCAACTTTCTTGCCCAGCTTGACAGCGTTCATCGCTGCCCCTTCACCTGCTGGCCCGGAACCCAATACCACCAGATCGTAGCGACTTACGCCCATCCTTTAACCCCCTCAGTCCAGGCAGCACTGCAGCAGACATGATCCGGGTAAGCGGAAATCCATGATACTGCAACGCTTCCTTATTTTTATTCATTTTACCGGAGGCCATTCATGATCTTTTTCAGGAATGGCCTCTATAAGATTCAGTGCCAGAGACTTAATCAAGCCTTCTTTACAGCCTTGTCGGCAGTGGCATCGTAAAACAGATGTTCCATATCCTTATGCTGACCTTCAGAGAAAGGATCTTTCTTGTCTCCTCCTCCGCAGATCATGCAGCCATCCTTCAGGCCGAGAGTACTCAAACCACCACAGGAGCCCTTGATCGGCTTGTTGGCGATAATAACGCCAATGGCCATCAGGGCGATCAGTCCCAGAAAGGCTCCAAATGTAATCAGCATCAGTGTCATGATTTTACCCTCCTGACTCAACGCCTGTATCGAAACGTTTAATAAGTACGCTGTCGTTTGATGGCAGCGACTATCACAACTACCATCGCAGCCTGACGTCCTGACTATGACTCAATGCTGTTTTGGCAGATAAGGTTTGAATGCATCACTGCTGACCGCTTCATAGCCGTTATCTGTATGATAGGTGAAATAGGCTGCGATTCCCTCTCTGTTGGCCAGCTTCAGGCCTTCTTTATCACCTAACACCATAAACATAGTCGCCAGCGCATCGGCTTCTGCAACATTATCCTCGATCACGGCCACCTCAGCCAGACGTCCCATCTCGGGATGCCCGGTTCGTGGATTGATCGTATGGGAATACTTCTTGCCGTCCACTTCAAAATAATTCAGATAATCACCCGATGTCGCCATGGCCTTGTTTTCCAGCTCGACGATCAGGGCAGGCTGACTGTTCGCCATAGCCGGACCACGGATGCCTAACTTCCAGGGAGCGCCGTCCGGCTTTGGCCCACCGACTTTGATCTCACCACCGATTTCAACCAGATAACTGTTAATGCCCTCTGACTCCAACAAAGCAGCCACTTTATCGACACCGTAACCTTTGGCGATGGAGCTGAGATCGACAAAGACGTCTTTGGTTCGGGTTAACAGATCATTTCGGGTGTCTGCGACAATCGCCTGATAACCCACTTTCGCTTGAGCTGCGGCAATCTCTTCATCAGAAGGAAGCTCCGCCGGATAGTTATTCATCATCCATTCTACAAACTCCGGAGCGTTCTTATCACCGGAATCAGACGATGCTTTTTTACTTTCTGTGGGTTGCCCGCTGGCCTGAGCAGGGCCAAACCCCCACAGGTTTACCAGTGGCCCCACCGTCACATCGTAAGCACCATTGGACATGCGGGAAACCACCAGGCTTCTTTCAACAAGATCAACCAGCTCATCCGAAGCCTTGAACGGTTTCCCGACTTCGGCGCGGTTAAATTGCATCAACTCGGAGTCTTCACGGTAGGTAGACATGCTGTCGTTGATCGCTTCCAGCAGCTTATCCACCTGCTTTTTAACATTCTCTGTTGAATGGGAGAAAGGGGTTGAAACGTAAGTAATACTGTAGGTAGTGCCCATGGTTTCACCCTTTATCTGCTTCAGGGTCGGGCGCAAAGACCAGGCGTAAAAGCCAGCAGCGAGAAGAATTAAGCCGATCAACAGTGACCGCTTGTAGGACTTGGACAACAACCTGATCTCTCCCGTAGAAGCTGGAAATGCCATGATGGCACTTCCAGAGTTCGCTCAAGGGGGCGCAGTGTACCACCGGGAGTGGTGAATCGTCATCCGTAGAGAGTACCAGCCTTGTTAGAGCTCATCCCTTGGATCCTGTTCATTCACCACCTCAGCAGTAAAAGAATGGAAATAATTTATTCCGGTTAATGGATAGTTCAAGCCTTCCAGCTTATCGGGCCGGGTGTAGCTGGCAGACACTTTTTCCCACTGGCAGTGTCTGGGCTCTATCCAGGCGCCTTTTTTCCAGGCTTCCCCAGAGGTCAAACCGGTATTGCATTGATAGACATACTGCCCGAAGCCTTCGAAATCTGCTTCTGCAGAAAAGATAGTGCCTTTTTTCATGCTGATCATATGATGATGGGCATAGCGTTTACCCCTGCCTTTAGTAACCGGCAGGAGATCAGAATCATCCTGAAGGTCATGAGTCACTCTGAATGTTTTGGGATAACCATCTTCAAGCAGCGGTGGTTCTTTGCCGTCCAATATTTTTGAACTCACCCTTTTTCCCCAGGCACCAATATAAGCCATGCTAACCGGTTCTACGGGGTATCGAACAACCACCAGCTGGTGATGCTTGCCTCTGAGCACCATGGAACGGGTATAAGGGTCAACATTGAGGCCGCTGAAGTCTCCTCTCAAAGAGTTATTCTCGCCCACTACGTGTATGCCTTTTTCATCATCCGTTATAAAGCGGACTTCACCAAACTGTACCAGACCATCCCCTTTCGCATTGATCGGTTCGTCCTGAATATCGTACCAACGGCTGTCAGGCTCGCCACCATTGAGTGTAAGACTTTGCAGGAGTGGCCTGGAGTAATGACTATCCCGTTTCTTCAGATTTCTTTCCATGACACCCAGCACATGAAAAGTTCCTTTTTTATCCTGGTAAATATCTAAACCGGTCATGGGTTTGGAGTGATCAACCCCCATCCGGTCATCTCCCATGGGAAGATAGGTTTCGTCTTTCCAGCCCGGAACGGTCACCAGTTGCTGCTTGTCGATGTCGATGATAAAAAGATTTCCATGCTGGGCGGCAAATAACCAGTTTTTCTTATAGCGCTGATTAAATTCGGCACTGTGGGCGAGATAAACAGGCGAGTTGGCATAGGGAAATAAGAGATCAAGATTGGGGGATGGAGACGCTACCGAGAAAAGCTCCTGACCGTCAGCCGCAACAAACACCCAACCGTTTGAACAACCAAAAGCAAACCGGTTATTTCCCAGGGGCTTATGAAAGGTGCTCAGGCTGTGGTGATGAGCCAGGGTCATGCTGGTCAGGGGGATATTGGTAAATTCATTCATCAGACAACCGGGAAGGTTGCCATTAAAAACCGTTTTCCATGCGTTGCTGCCTGCCCTGCTTTCAACAACAACGGCGTTACCGTTACTGTTAACAGCTCCAAGCTGAAACACCATGGTTTCCCCAGCTTGTGAATTCAGTGAGCATACCATCGCGACGGATGATAACAGCAGTGTCTTAAGTGTCCGGATCATAAAACCTCCATATCAGGGCGGTGAATACCACCACTACTAAATAGTTAGAAGTTTGACTCAGCAAACCGCCAAGAGTTCAATGAAACGGACAAGTGTAGACAACAAAGCCGGATGTATCATGCAATGGAAAAGGCAGGTCAGGCTGTCACCCAGAGAATAACCGCATCTTCCTCACTGAGGGAAACCAGGGCATGGCCCATTTCAGCATCGTAATAGGTGCTATCTCCCTCATTGAGCTCCACCGGCTGATAAAACTCGGTGTAAAACATGACTTTGCCACTGAGAACCAGCAAAAACTCTTCACCCTCATGCCTTACCCAATCCTGATAATCCGCAAATGACCGGGCACAGACCGTGGTTTTGAAGGGCACCATCTTTTTGCCCGACAACTCAGTAGCCAGCAGTTCATGTTCGTAGGTGGTGGTGGGATGGGGACGCCCCTGCCCCTTTCGGGTAATATCACGACGCCCGCTGGCTGCTTTCTTTTCAACCGGCTGAGCAAATAACTGGGGGATATCCACACCCAAACCTGTGACCAGTTTGGTAACAGCGGTAAAGGTGGGCGATATCTGCTCATTTTCTATCTTGGAGAGGGTTGATCGGGCCAGGCCGGTCTTCTGGCTGGCTTCTTCCAGTGTCAGGTTAAGACTCAGACGGATCTCCCGGACCCGCTGGCCCAGTTGTAACGGCTCAACCGCAGCCTCTCTGTTACTGCGGGCGATCATGACCGACTGTTTTTCCTTTTTCAGGAAGTGTGCCTGTTCTGATATTTCCTGCTCTGACATTTATAGCTTCCCGATGTCCAGACCGCCCCGATACTATATAAGCCTCCCGTAAAAAGAAAGCTGCGCCCCGTGGAGTCACTCAAAGAAACCTCGGACCGCTCTCCGGATTTTGACTAACCTGATTTTCCAATAAACATTTTAACCACCGGGAAGCCAGGCCTTGCTATCCAAAAAAACACTGATTTTGATCTTGACCATTGCCTTTTCTGTGCATTGTTCTAATGGCTACGCTCAGGAAAACAGGTTGCCCTTGCTCTTAGCCCTGCCACTCTTTGACTCTGATGAAAACAGCGATAACCATTCTGACAAAGACGAAACGGATTCCGAAGCTGGTGCTCAGTGTGCAAACACGACAGCTGACCCTTTTCGGGCATTAAACGAAATCAGTCAGTATTGTTCGACTCTGAGACTGGAAATGATTCAGCAGGAGTCCATTTCAGACAACGAAATAACTACTCCGAAAACGCACAAACAGACTCACCTGCCTGCCGACCGCAGACCCAGGCTACACCAGTGTGACCATGAGGGTTGCAACTACAGCTCCGACAAAAAGAGCCATCTGAAAAGGCACAAACAGACTCACTTGCCTGCCGACCAGAGGCCCGAGAGACTCAAGGTGCACCAGTGTGACCATGAAGGCTGCAACTATAGCAGCGACTTCAAGGGCAATCTGAAAACGCACAAACAGACCCACCTGCCTGCCGACCAGAGATCCAGGAGACCCAAGAAACCCAAGGTACTCAAGTGTAACCATGAGGGCTGCAACTACCGCACCGAATACACGGGCAATCTGAAAGCGCACAAACAGACCCACTTGCCTGCCGACCAGAGACCCAAAGTGCACCAGTGTGATCATAAGGGCTGCGACTACAGCAGCAACAGTGTGAGCTATCTAAAACAGCACAAACAGATCCACCTGCCTGCCGACCAGAGGCCCAAGAGGCCCAGGGTGCACCGGTGTGACCATGAGGGCTGCAACCACATCAGCGATCGGGTAAGCAATCTGAAAGCGCACAAACAGACCCACCTGCCTGCCGACCAGAGACCCAAGAAACCCAAGGTGCATCATTGTGACCATGAGGGCTGCAACTACTGCACTAATCAGGTCGGCATTCTGAAAAGGCACAAACAGACCCACCTGCCTGCCGACCAGAGACCCAAGAAACCCAAGGTGCACCAGTGTGACCATGAGGGCTGCAACTACAGCACCAGTTATAGAAACCATCTGAAAAATCACAAACAGACTCACCTGCCTGCCGACCAGAGACTCAAGAGGTACCAGTGTGACCATGAGGACTGTAACCACAGCACCGACTATCTGGGTAATCTGAAAAAGCACAAACAGACCCACCTGCCTGCCGACCAGAGACTCAAAAAACTTAAGAGAAAAGCGTGTGATCAGCTACCCTCTAACGAAAAAAGAAAGAAGGTTGATAAAGAATGATCTGCCTCCCAGTCCGCCTCAAATGTTCAAGACCTGACCTGTCAGAACACTCTGGACAGGCGACCAAAGCATCTGCCAAAGAACATTCAGCGTTGTATTTATTCATTTATTTCATTAAGTTAGGCGTACCGTCGGGATAAGAAACCTCAACACTATTCGTCCTGACCCTGACTGAACTGGCACCCCACGGTGTCGTATAAAAAAGATCCAAAAAGAATAACAGAACAACAAATAATGCGGAGTGAACGTTCAAAATGGAAACACTGACTGAAATCATCGGTGCCATTAACGGCGTCGTGTGGGGGCCCGTTATGCTGGTTCTCATGCTGGGGGTAGGACTGTTCCTGATGCTGGGCCTGCGACTGATGCCCATCCTGAAACTGGGCACCGGCTTTAAACTCCTCTGGCAGGGCCGCAGCGCCAAGCCCGGCGACTCCGGTGAAATCCCTCCCTTCCAGGCCCTGATGACTGCCCTTTCGGCCACCATCGGTACCGGTAACATTGCCGGCGTCGCCACCGCCGTCTTCCTGGGTGGCCCCGGTGCCCTGTTCTGGATGTGGTGTACTGCCCTGGTGGGCATGGCGACCAAGTTCTCAGAAGCCGTGCTGGCAGTTAAGTACCGTGAAGTCGACGAAAATGGCAAACACTACGGTGGCCCGATGTATTACATCAAGAATGGTCTGGGTTCACGCTGGGCATGGCTGGGAACAGCCTTCGCTGTTTTCGCTGCCATTGCCGGCTTTGGTATCGGTAACACCGTTCAGTCCAATTCAGTGGCTGACGTTCTGCAAAGTAACTTCAACCTGCCTCCCCTGGTGACCGGTTTTATTCTGATGTTCCTGGTGGGTGCTGTCCTGATTGGCGGCATTCGTCGTATTGGTGCCGTAGCCAGCACTCTGGTTCCCCTGATGGCTATCGCCTACCTGGTGGCCGGTCTGGTGGTTCTGGCCATCAATGCTGAGCAAATTCCTGCTGCCCTGAGCCTGGTCTTCACTTACGCCTTTACGCCCACTGCGGCGACCGGTGGTTTTGCCGGTGCGGCGGTATGGGCCGCTATCCGCTTTGGTGTCGCTCGTGGTGTGTTCTCTAACGAAGCCGGTCTCGGTTCTGCACCTATCGCTCACGCGGCAGCAAAAACCAACGACCCCGTTCGTCAGGGTCTGATTGCCATGCTGGGTACTTTCCTGGACACCATTGTCGTCTGCTCCATCACCGGTCTGGTGATCATTACTTCCGGTGCCTGGACTTCAGGTGCTACCGGTGCGGCACTGACTTCTGCCGCATTTGCTGATGCGCTGCCAGGTGTCGGTAACTACATTGTTGCCATCTCTCTGGCCATCTTTGCCTTTACAACCATTCTGGGCTGGAGTTTCTATGGCGAGCGTTGTGTCGTCTTCCTGATGGGGCCAAAAGCCGTGAAACCTTACCGTGTCCTCTGGATTGTGGCCGTTCCGCTGGGCGCTACTGTCAGCCTCGATTTTATCTGGCTGGTGGCTGATACGCTGAATGCGATGATGGCGATTCCCAACCTGATTGCCCTGGCATTGCTGAGCCCGGTTGTCTTCAAGCTGGTACGTGAATATTTCAGCAGACAAGCTGAATCAGCAGAGCCAGCCACTGACTAAAGCGCAGGCCAGCCCTGTTCTCAGCTCTCTCAAGGTGCAAACCGTTCAGTTTTCTGTTTGCACCTTTTTTTCCTCCCATCTGTCCTGACACTGCTACTATTGTGACATCACCATTCGCTTCAATTACCGGTCAGGAGTCGTTTTTGTGGCCAGCGAAGGTATTAGCAATCATCGAATGTCTGACGAGGCGTATCAGGATAATTTTTCTGACATCAGGCCTCCCTTATCACACTATCAGGCCAGTATAGAGGCCAGTCGTTGCCTTTACTGTCACGACGCTCCCTGTATCTCTGCCTGCCCGACAGGTATCAACATTCCCTCGTTTATCCACCGAATCGCTGACCATAATGAAGACGGTGCCGCTAGGGTCATTCTGGAAGAAAACATTCTGGGAGGTAGCTGTGCCCGGGTCTGTCCGACAGAGGTTCTTTGTGAGCAGGCCTGCGTTCGCAATCACTCGCCAGAATGCCAACCGGTAATGATAGGCCGCTTGCAAAGGTATGCCATTGATCATCGGCAGAAAGCCTCTCACCCGTTTATCCGTGCACCAAAAACCGGTCGAAACGTGGCTGTTGTGGGTGCCGGTCCTGCCGGTCTGGCCTGTGCACACTCATTAGCCAGGCAGGGCCATGACATCACCCTGTTCGATGCCCGTAGCAAACCCGGCGGGCTTAACGAATACGGCATAGCCGCTTACAAACTGGTAGACGACTACGCTCAGGAAGAAATCAGTTTTATTTTCGAAATCGGTGGTATCACTCTCAAGACTGACAGCAGAATCCATCTTGATCGTCAGCTTGCCGACCTGACTCTTCAGTACGATGCCGTCTTTCTTGGTGTTGGACTGGGTTCATCGAAACCTCTTGGACTTTCTGATGAGCAGTCCGAAGGCGTTCAAGAAGCCCTGAATGCCATCAACACACTTCGTCAGACCAAAAACCTTGCTGAACTGCCCGTTGCTTCCAGAGTGGTTGTAATCGGCGGCGGCAATACGGCCATTGATGTCGCCTGCCAAATGCGCCGACTGGGAGCCGATGACGTGACGCTTGCTTACCGAAGGGGGCTTCAACAAATGTCGGCGACCCATCATGAACAGTTATTTGCCAGAGAGAACGGCGTTCGCATCACTCCCTGGATGAAGCCCGTTGGCTTTGAAACAAAAGCCGGGCAATTACACGGCGTCCGTTTTGTAAAAACAATTCTGCACCCTGACGGCCAATTGATTGCAACCGACGAGCACATTGTGATTCCTGCTGACCGGGTGTACAAGGCCATTGGCCAGTCAATAACAACAGAATGCTTTGCTTCTGGAAAACTGGCTCGGAGTCAGACTGGAAAAATCAAAGTGGATGACCAATTCAAAACCTCTATAGGTAACGTCTGGGCAGGCGGTGACTGTGTCGATAAAGGGGAAGACCTGACTGTGCACGCAGTCCAACATGGCAAACTGGCGGCACAAGCCATCAACCAGTTCCTGCAACAGCTCGAATAACAGGCAGAAAAAAGCGATGGCAAACCTCAGCACCGAGTTTCTCGGCATTCAGTCCCCCAACCCATTCTGGCTGGCCTCAGCGCCACCCACGGATAAGGCTTACAACATTGACCGGGCGTTTTCTGCAGGCTGGGGAGGTGCAGTCTGGAAGACCCTGGGCGAAGACCCGGCACCCGCCAACGTTTGCTCAAGGTACTCCGCCCATCGGGACACCCATGGCCGGATTCTGGGCATCAATAACATTGAGCTGATTTCTGATCGTCCGTTGCAAATCAATCTGGATGAAATCAAACAGACCAAAAAAAACTGGCCCGACCGTGCTTTACTGGTCTCCCTGATGGTGCCCTGTGAAGAAGAGTGCTGGCAGCGTATTCTCAATCAGGTTGAGGCCACGGGCTGCGACGGCGTCGAACTCAATTTTGGTTGCCCCCACGGTATGCCGGAGCTCGGGATGGGTGCGGCGGTAGGGCAAGTACCGGAACTCATCACCCAAGTCACCCGGTGGTGTAAACAACATACACGACTGCCGGTTATCGTTAAACTGACGCCTAATGTTGCAGATATTGTCCAGACAGCCAGTGCTGCTATGGCCGGTGGGGCGGATGCTGTCTCACTGATCAATACCATTAACTCCATCACCGGCATCAATCTCGATACCATGGTCGGTTATCCAGCCGTCGGCAACCGTTATACCAGCGGTGGTTATTGCGGCGAGGCCGTAAAACCTATTGCCCTGAACATGGTAGGGCAACTGGCACGGCACGATGCCACCGCCAAACTCACGGTATCCGCTATTGGCGGCATCACAACCTGGCGGGACGCTGCAGAATACCTGTCACTGGGGGCAACAACCCTGCAGGTATGCACAGCAGTGATGCTCAACGGCTTTAAAATCGTTGATGACCTGGTGGACGGACTCTCAAGATGGATGGATCAGAAAGGTTACCAGACACTGTCTGAGTTTCGCGGGGCAGCGGTTGCCAGCCTGACCGACTGGAACAAACTGGATCTGACCTATAAAAGCATTGCCCACATTGACCAGAGCCTGTGCATTCAGTGTGGCCGGTGTTTTGCCGCCTGTGAAGATACTGAACATCAGGCCATCGCCGTGCAGGCAGCTGATGATGGAAAAGAGCGAGTGTTTGAAGTGATTGCCGAGGAGTGTGTGGGTTGCAATCTCTGTCAGATTACCTGTCCGGTGGAGGGTTGTGTCACGATGGTTGGTTCTGCTGGTTCGGGTACGAGGCTATGACACACTCCGATGCTTCAGCATGGTGGCGAGTTGAAATGATACGGACGTTAACCCTGGCTTCATTAGTTTGTTGGGTGAGGTATGCACTCCCACGCAGAGCGTGGGAACGAGGGGGTGTACGGCTTCTACCTCGCCTTTCTCATCCCGTCGTAAAACCCATATATTTTCTGGTTCCAAATGCCCCAAAACCTGCGGTGAATGAGTACTTAAAATAAACTGACACCGCTTAAACGTTTTCGTAAGTTGTTCAATCACCATACGCTGCCAGCGGGGATGAAGATGTAAATCCACCTCATCAATCAACACTACGCCGTCACCGTCCAGTTTGTTCTCCAGAGTCGGGTTCGCAATAGCCAGACGACGAGCAAGATCGCCCACCAGTGCCAGCAGACATTTTTCACCATCGGAAAGCTGTTTGATATTCAATTCGACACCGTCTTTGTTGACGGTCATTCGCAGTGGACGACGACGAATACGGAGATTGTCAAAGCCCTCCATAAACTCACTGATGGCATTACGAACCGTTTCCAGCAGCGGGTCACGATATCGGACATTATCCCGCCGGAGTTCATTCTCCAGATCTTCCTGACGACGGAACCATTTAAAGAAGCTATCAAACTCACTGCTGGTATTGTCCAATGCCTGCCAGTAGGCATCTGTGGGTTTATATTCCAGCGAATCATGCACCCGCATGGGCGGCTCAACCACAGCACGTCTTACGTTGTAGTAAACCGCCAGCGGTAGATTGACAGGCTCTTTGTTCTGCAATTGCTCTAACAAAGACTTTGTCAAATCATTAAGGTTGTCCAACTCGGATTTCTGGCCACTCTTGCCAGCCCCTGTTCTGTTTTTAACCACCCCCCAGGCTAAAAAGTCACCGGGATGATGAACACCAATGTGTGCCTGCAACCAGTTTTCGCCGCATGAAATGTCATCATCGGTAAATTGCCTGGCTTTTCTTGGGTCGCCCTTTACTCGCTCAGTAAAGGTAGACAGCATAATCGCCAGACATTCCAGCAGCGCAGATTTACCCACACCATTTACGCCCACCAGCACCTGAACATTGCTATTGAGGTTAAAATCCAACCGCAGTTTTCGGATGCCCCGGAAATTTTCGACTTTCAGCCACTCAATACGCATAGATAGCCCACTCCGAACAGCCTCAGCAGGCTGTCTTTTTTCTTTAATCGTCAGATGATAATCGTTAATTCCTATCTCTACCAAATTTCTCAAACTACGGTTATGTCTCTATCTCGGGCTTCCTGAGCCTGGGGCGATCACTGAGACCAGATTTCCAGTCCCCACTTTTCACCATTTGTTTCCTATTGGAAACAAATGGGTTGATGTGAAACCTCCAGATTTGCTACTCTGCCGATACTCTGAATATCGGTTGAACTTTTCTTAGTCGTTTCATTCAGAAAACTTATCGAGAGAAAACGTCGGTTTCTGTCAGACCAGAATCGCCAGGAGCCTGACCGATAAAAGCCAGTAAATAAAAGGTCTTTATCAGATAAGAATACAGGCGGAGCAGACCATGGGACTGAGCATTTTCGACCTTTTTAAAATTGGCATCGGGCCTTCGTCATCCCATACCGTGGGTCCCATGGTGGCAGCCAATCGTTTCCTGGGTGAACTCCGCGCAAACCAGCACTTCCAGCAGATTCACCGTATAAAAGCCGATCTTTATGGCTCTCTGGCCATGACCGGAGCAGGTCATGCCACCGATGTTGCCGTACTCCTTGGATTGCTGGGAGAACATCCCGACAGTGTCGATCCTGACAAGGTGCCTGAATACATCGCCTCTATAAAAGATAACGATCAGCTGAAGCTCGGTGGCACCAGAACGATTTCCTTTCATTTTGATACCGATCTGCAATTTCACTTTGGCAGCTCCCTGCCCAATCACCCCAATGGCATGTCACTAACAGCTCTGGATACCAATGGGGAAGTCCTTTATAAAAACCAATACTACTCAGTCGGTGGCGGCTTTGTTCTCAATGAGCAGGAAGCCTCTTCCAGCCAATCCACCAGCCAGCAGTCCAGCCCTATTCCCTACCCTTTTGAGAGTGGTCAGGACTTACTGGACCACGGCAAAAGCAGTGGTTTATCCATCGCCGGACTGGTACTTGAAAACGAAAAACACCTGGGGCGCAGCCAGAATATTGCCAACGACCTGATGGCCATCTGGCAGGTGATGGATCAATGCATCCGGCGCGGTTGTCAGCAAACCGGAAAACTACCCGGAGGGCTGGATGTTGAACGCCGCGCCAGTGACCTGCACAAACGCCTGATCAACAAACCCAAAGAACAGTGGGATGACCTGCAAAGCATGGACTGGGTGAGTCTTTTTGCCCTGGCCGTAAATGAAGAGAATGCAGCGGGGGGCCGGGTCGTCACCGCGCCGACCAATGGTGCTGCCGGGGTTATTCCAGCGGTTCTGGCCTATTACGATCGCTTTATTCCCGACAGCTCCGATCAGGGTATTCAGACATTTCTGGCGACCGCTGCCGCCATCGGCATGCTGTACAAAAAAAATGCCTCCATTTCAGCCGCTGAAGTGGGCTGTCAGGGAGAAATCGGGGTAGCCTGCTCCATGGCAGCAGCAGCACTCTGTGCGGTTTTGGGCGGCACCAACGAACAGATAGAAAATGCCGCAGAAATTGGCATGGAACATAACCTGGGACTGACCTGTGACCCGGTTGGCGGTCTGGTTCAGGTGCCATGCATAGAGCGAAACACCATGGGTGCCGTCAAAGCCATTAATGCGGCACGACTGGCCTTACAGGGTACCGGCCAGCACCGGGTCTCACTGGACAGCGTGATAGAAACCATGCACCAGACGGGTCTGGACATGCAGGATAAGTACAAAGAAACCGCCACCGGCGGACTGGCAGTTAATGTTGTCATGTGCTGAGCCCATGACCGATGCCAAACAAGAAAACCAAAAAAAGTCAGCACAACTACCCGGGAAACTCCGTATAAGCCGGAGCCTCCCCGTGGGAGCATGAGCCGGAACCTACGGTTCAGCTGTTTTTAGACCATCACAGGGCTGTCCTGTCCACCGGCAGCCGCAAAGAAAGGTAGAAACATGGCTGTTGATAAACAGGCACTGCGCATCCTGGAACAGAGCAACGCATTTACTGGCCGACACATTGGCCCGGATCAGGCTCAGCAACAGGCAATGCTGTCGGAACTGAAACTGAACTCACTGTCTGACCTGATTGAACAGACGGTTCCCAAAGCCATTCGCTCTCTCGCGACTTCAGGAGAAAGTCCTCTGGCTATTGCCCCGGGCAAAACAGAAGTTCAGGCACTGAAATACCTGCGCTCCCTGGCGGACCAGAACAAGGTAAACAAGTCCTACATAGGTATGGGCTACTACAATACCCACATTCCCAACGTCATCCTCAGAAACGTTCTGGAAAACCCCGGCTGGTACACCGCCTACACTCCTTATCAACCGGAAATCTCCCAGGGCCGTCTGGAATCTTTGCTGAACTTCCAGCAAATGGTCATGGACCTGACCGGCATGGAAGTGGCCAACGCGTCCCTGCTGGACGAAGCCACCGCAGCGGCAGAAGCGATGGCACTTTGCTATCGATCCAGCCGCAGCAAGAACCCGGTTTTCTTTGTCGCTGACGATGTCCACCCACAAACCATCGACGTGATCAAAACCCGTGCCGAGCACATGGGTATTCAAGTGGCCGTCGGCAATCCCAACACCGATCTGGAAAAACACGACATTTTCGGTGTACAACTGCAATACCCCGGCACTTACGGACAGATTACCGATGTCGCCAGCATTGTCGCCAAAGCCAAAGAACAAAAAGCCATGGTGTCTGTCGCCACCGACCTGATGGCTTTGATGCTGCTCAAATCACCCGGCGAGCTGGGGGCAGACATCGCCCTGGGCAGCAGTCAGCGTTTTGGTGTCCCCATGGGCTTTGGGGGGCCCCACGCAGCCTTCTTTGCCGCCAGTGAAAAACTCAAGCGTTCTCTTCCCGGTCGCATTATCGGTGTCTCTATTGACCGTCGTGGTAACCCGGCTTACCGCATGGCGATGCAGACTCGTGAGCAGCACATCCGTCGTGAAAAAGCGACATCCAACATCTGCACAGCCCAGGCTTTGCTGGCCAACATTTCTGCGTTCTATGCCGTTTATCATGGGCCAGAAGGGCTAAAGACCATTGCTGAGCGCATTCACCGCCTGACCACTATCCTGCATAAAGGCCTGACCACTCTCGGTGTTCAGTGCAACAACAGCTACTTCGATACCCTGACCCTGAAAGTAGGCAGCCAACAGGAAGCCATCTATAACCGTGCCCTGGAAGCTGGTTGCAACCTGCGCCGCATCGGCTTCGATCAACTGGGTATCAGTATTGATGAGACCACCACAGCGGAAGACATCACGCAACTGCTCAATATTATCCTGGGACAGGGTCAGGATCTGGACATCCAGACCATCGACAACCAGATTACCCTGTTCGAAGGGAAGAGCGAAGGGAAGAGCGGCCTAAAAGACGAACATCGTCGTACTGATCCGGTACTGACGCACCCAACCTTCAACCGCTATCATTCCGAAACCGATATGCTGCGCTACCTGAAGCGCCTGGAAAACAAGGATTATTCCCTGACCCACGGCATGATTCCCCTGGGCTCCTGTACCATGAAGCTGAATGCCACCGCTGAAATGATACCAGTGTCCTGGCCAGAATTTGCCAACATCCACCCGTTTGCACCCAGAGATCAGGTCAAGGGTTATACGACCATGATCAACGAACTGGAAACGGCACTGGCAACCATCACCGGTTACGACAAAATCTCCATGCAGCCCAACTCCGGTGCCCAGGGTGAATACGCGGGCCTGCTGGCCATCCGTAACTACCAGGAAGCCAATGGGCAGGCTCACAGAAATATCTGCCTGATCCCCTCTTCTGCCCACGGCACCAACCCGGCTTCTGCCGCGATGGTGGGCATGAAAGTGGTCGTCGTGGACTGTGACGAAAACGGCAATGTTGACGTTGAAGACCTTAAGACCAAAGCTGAACAGCACAGTGATAACCTGTCCTGCCTGATGGTCACCTACCCTTCCACCCACGGTGTTTATGAAGAAGAGATTCGCACTATATGCGACATTGTTCACCAACACGGGGGACAGGTCTATATGGACGGAGCCAACATGAACGCCCTGGTAGGCATCGCCAAGCCCGGCAAGTTCGGTTCTGACGTATCGCATCTGAATCTGCATAAAACCTTCGCCATTCCTCACGGTGGCGGTGGTCCCGGCATGGGCCCGATTGGTGTGAGAAGCCACCTGGCACCTTACCTGCCCAACCACTGTGTCAGCCCGATTGCGGGCGATAACGAAGGCATGGGGGCAGTATCCGCAGCGCCCTTTGGCAGCGCCTCCATCCTGCCCATCAGTTATCTGTACATTGTTATGCTGGGACAACAGGGTCTGCAAAAGTCCAGTGAAGTCGCTATCCTGAACGCCAACTATATGGCTGAGAAACTGGCTGCTCATTACGACGTACTGTACCGTGGCCGTAATAACAAAGTGGCTCACGAGTGCATTATCGATATTCGCCCTATCAAGGAAGCCTGCGGTGTCACCGAAGAAGACATTGCCAAGCGCCTGATGGACTACGGTTTCCATGCACCCACCATGTCTTTCCCGGTGGCCGGTACGCTGATGATTGAGCCCACCGAATCCGAGTCCAAAGACGAGATCGATCGTTTTGTCAGCGCCATGATTGCCATCCGCAAAGAAGTGCGCAAGGTACAGGAAGGCCAATGGCCGACAGAAGATAACCCACTGTGTAATGCGCCGCACACCATGGCTGATCTGGTGGACAGCGACTGGAGCCACCCTTACAGCCGTGAAGAAGCCGTCTTCCCGCTGAAAGGTTCTATGAATGGTAAGTACTGGCCCACCGCTAACCGGATCGACAATGTTTACGGTGATCGCAACTTTATCTGCTCCTGCCCATCTATCGAAAACTACCAAGAAAAAGACTAGCGTCGTCTGAATATCAGCATTGAACCGGGGCCAGCACTGCCCCGGTTTCTTCACTATTTCAGGGAGTGTCAGTAATGACCGAACTCAAAAAAACACCACTGCACAGCCTGCACCTGGAGCTGGGTGCAAAAATGGTTCCGTTCGCGGGCTTCGACATGCCGGTGCAATATCCCCTGGGAATTAAGGCTGAGCATCTGCATACCCGTGCCCAGGCCGGTCTGTTCGATGTTTCCCACATGGGGCAGGTTCGTCTGACCGGCCATCAGCCCGCCAAAGCCTTGGAAGCGCTGGTACCTGTTGACATCATCGACTTGCCTGAGCGCAAACAACGCTATGCCCTGTTCACCAACGAACAGGGGGGCGTAATGGACGACCTGATGGTTACCAACGAAGGTAATGACAGCCTCTACGTGGTGGTCAACGCCGCCTGCAAGGAGCAGGACATTGCTCACCTGAAAGCTCATCTGCCTGACGATGTGAAGCTGGAAGTTCTGGATGACCGTGCCCTGGTGGCTATTCAAGGCCCTGAGGCGAAAACAGTGATGGCTCGCTTTGCCCCCGAAACAGCAAAGATGGTCTTTATGGACTCCGTTCATATGACCATTGAAGGCGTTGACGTTTATATCAGCCGCTCGGGTTACACCGGTGAAGACGGTTTTGAAATCTCAATCCCGCAGGCAGATGCAGACAAATTCTGTCGTATGCTGCTGGATCAGCCGGAAGTAGAATTCATTGGCCTGGGCGCCCGTGATTCCCTGCGTCTGGAAAGTGGCCTGTGCCTCTACGGCCACGACCTGGATACAGAAACCACCCCCATCGAAAGCAGCCTGATCTGGGCCATCAGCAAAAACCGTCGTAAGGATGGCGAACGTGCTGGCGGATTCCCCGGTGCGGATAAGATCCTGAGCCAGATTGAAAACAAAGACTTTATCCGCAAGCGCGTTGGTTTAATTGGCAGCAGTCGTGCACCGGTTCGTGAGGGGACTGAGATTGTTAATGCCGAGGGTGAAAAAATCGGTGTGGTGACTTCAGGAACCTTTGGACCCACTGTCGGCGCTCCTGTCGCCATGGCCTATGTTCCTACTGAATATGCGACCCTGGAAACAGAAGTTTTTGCATTGGTGCGTGGCAAGAAACTGCCTATGACGGTGAGTCGTATGCCGTTTATTGAGCAGCGTTACTATAGGGGTTGATGGGTAAAAGCCCGGCTTTTTCCGGGCTTTTTACAACAAATCAGCCAGATTTAAAAGTCATCAGACAATATCTTCAACAGGCAAGCTGATAAGTCCTGGAACGCCCCTTACGCTCAAGTAGTTTTTCATTTTCAGCCCGGTCAAGCCAGTCTGAAATCTGTTTGGCATTCACGTCGGTCATCCGCTCTTTCAGATCCGAAAGTGAGACATCCGCTTTATTCCTGAGCAACTCCTGCAGCTTCTCAGTAATCGGATGGTGGTCGGAATTTACACTCACCATGACAGGAATCGATGTGACAATTGAAACCGTAAGTATGTTGGGGTTGTCTATGGCCCTCTGGATGTTTCTTTTGACCAGACCGCGCTGCGCAGGGGGTAAAATAGATGCCAGCCAAATACAGGACGGGAGTGAGAAGCCCCTCTGCAACCTGGCTAAACAAACTTTGTTCAGTATTCGCCGTCCTACGGGGTGATGATCGGAGTTTACAAACGCCATGACAGGAATCGACGTAACAACTTAAACCGTAAGTATGTTGGTTTTTTTCAGGGCTTTCGCCACCATCGCCCGAACCAGAAGCCGGGGAGCCGGTGATAGTGGCTGCAATCTGGGTGGTTGCCACTGTGGATTGCTGACCGGATGAATTTGTTTGCTCATTTTGAGGCTGGTTTTGTTGCTGGCCATTCCCGGGGAGCATCATAGTGATGATCACAAATGGGTCATCCCCCTGTGTCAATATAGATACCGCCTCTACGGGTATCCATGAATAAAACCTGGCGCTCAATGGAGTGCGGCTCTTAACTCTGTCGGATTTGTTATCAGGCGGCAAAATTGATCCTGCGTTATTCATCTCCGCAAGGCATGACGAATCACACGACAATGCATTAAGGTCACGATTTATGGAAAAGCTACCTTCTGGAACGCCTCGGTCCTGCTCAAACTCGACAATAAAACGTTTTTTCAACAGTTCGGAGTGACAGGTAAAAGACATCAATATCAGAAATAATAGCAATGAAGCAGAGATTGTTTTTTCCATAGCTTTATCCCCAGATCTATTTCGTATTTGTTGAAGTAGTAAAGTTAGAACATTAAATTGATAGATCAAAAATCTAATATCCTTTTGCAAAGGGATTGAGCCCCGACCAAAAGAATCCGATAAAAGCCTATGACCAGCCATCTTCTAATGTGAAAAGAAAGGTAATAAAGAGTGACCCACGTTCCAGCCCGCCTCAAAAAAACCGCCGACCTCTTTCCAGTTTTTGACTAACCTGATTTCGAAATAAACATTTCAACGACTGGGAAGCCAGGCCTTGCACTCCAAAAAACCATTGATTGTGACCTTGGTCATTGCCTTTTCTGTGTATTGTTCTCATGGTCACGCTCATGAAAACCATGCTCAGAAAAGCCATGCTCAGAAAAGCCATGCTCAGAAAAGCCATGCTCAGAAAAACAATGTGCCTTTGCTCTTCGCACTTGCTGTGGGCAAGGCGCTTATCAACACCCCGAGGCTCTTTATTGAGGTCCCATCCTCCGGAAATAACCAACCCACCCGGATAAGGCTGCTACCTGACGATAACTTGAAAATAGGCCTTCACTCCCTGAGCGTCGAAGTTAAGATTCACAGTCGGGCCACCTCTGATGAGGGTTCTGATAGTGAAGACAGACGTTCCTCTGATGAAACCAGCGACAACGATTCAAACGAAGATGAAGACGAAGCTAATGCTGAACCTGATGTTCAGTATGCAACCACAACATTTAATCCCTTTCGGGTATCCAATGAAACCAGTCAGTATTGTACGACTCTGGTACTGAAAAAGATTAAGGAGGAGCCCGTTGCAGACAGTGAAATAATCACTAACGGCACCTCTGATGAAAGCAACGACAATCGTTCAAACGAAGACGAATCTGATGCCCGGTATGTAACCACGACACTTAATCCCTTTCGAGTATCCAATGAAATCAGTCAGTATGGTGCGACTCTGGAACTGAAAAAGCACAAACAGAGCCACCCGCCTACCGACCAGAGACCCAGAGTGCACCAGTGTGACCATGAGGGCTGCGACTACAACACCGACAGGGCGAGGCATCTGAAAAGGCACAAACAGACCCACCTGCCTGCCGACCAGAGACCCAATCGGCACCACTGTGACCATCAGGGTTGCAACTACAGCACCGACCAGACGAGCGATCTGAAAAGGCACAAACAGACCCACCTGCCTGCCGACCAGAGATCCAAGCGGCACCAGTGTGACCATCAGGGTTGCAACTTCAGCACCGACCAGACGAGTGATCTGAAAAGGCACGAACAGACCCACTTGCCTGCCGACCAGAGAGTCAAGGTATACCAGTGTGATCATGAGGGCTGCGACTACAACACCGACAGGGCGAGGGATCTGAAAAAGCACAAACAGACCCACCTGCCTGCCGACCAGAGATCCAAGGTGCACCAGTGTGACCATCAGGGTTGCAACTACAGCACCGACCAGACGAGCGATCTGAAAAGGCACAAACAGACCCACCTGCCTGCCGACCAGAGATCCAAGCGGCACCAGTGTGACCGTCAGGGTTGCAACTTCAGCACCGACCAGACGAGTGATCTGAAAAGGCACGAACAGACCCACTTGCCTGCCGACCAAAGGCTCAAGAGAAAAGCGTCTGACCAGCGGCCATCTAACCAGAAAAGAAAGAAGGGTGACAAAGAATGATCTGCCTCCCAACCTACCTCAAAGAAACCTCCGACTTTAGAAAACCGCTATCGACTACTTGTAACTGCTCAAAAACCGTAGGCAGAGCTACCCATTTGTTGAGCTGATTTTTGACGTATCATGTCAGACAGCCGGGGAATTAACCCAATTCCTGATAGTCGATCTTTCAGATATCGAGAGAACGACACGCCATGTAGCTTGCATGTCTTTTTCAGGCTTGCGAACGTGTCCCGGCAACTCCGCCCGATTGAGCTTCGGGTACCTCCACTAACCTTTCGCCGCTTTGAGGGACGGCCGGCAAATGAGGGCAAATTGGTGGCGATGTGTTGTCAGAAACTGAGGATGGTTTGCCGTCTTCGCTGTTTTTACCGTCTTCCGGTTTTTTTATTCGGGCGAATTTTGGGTTGCCCCTTGAGTTTTTTCAGGTGCCTGACTTCCTCACGCAGGGAGGTGTTTTCGGTGGTCAGCTTGTTGACCTTGTTGAGCAGGTTGCCGACAAGGGTTTTGAGTTCGCTGACTTCAGTTTCAAGTGCTGAGGTTTTTGACGGAGCCATGGGGTGGGATTATGCCTGATCAGAATGATCAAAGTATTGATATCAGTGGGTTGACATGCCTACAAATTTTGAGCAGTTACTGCGAGTAAATAGCTGATTATATTCATCAACAAGATTATTATATTTTTCATTAAGTGGGTGGAAGCCAAACAACCTCACCCATTTCACAAAACCATCAACAGGCAAGCTGATAAGTCCTGGAACGCCCCTTACGCTCAAGTAGTTTTTCATTTTCAGCCCGGTCAAGCCAGTCTGAAATCTGTTTGGCATTCACGTCGGTCATCCGCTCCTTCAGATCCGAAAGTGAGACATCCGCTTTATTCCTGAGCAGCTCCTGCAGCTTCTCAGTAAACAAATGAAAAAACGGATCATTGCCAGACTCAGGTACTACTGTGTCAGCCCGAATATTTTCCACAATAGATGGCGCCGACTCCATGACAGAATCATTCTGAAGGTACTCTGGTACTGGCTCTGCAACAGAAAGCCTGGAGAAAAGATCGCTGTTATCAGGTACAGGTTCTTTTGATTCTGCTGAAACTGTAGCTTCAACTTGCCCGTTAATACCATCAGTCAACCAGTTTGCTGAACTACTCTGGGCATTAACTGGAGTCTCAAGCGGTTTCCCCCCCATCTGTAACAGAGCGATATTACCATCAACCTCCGAAGGTTTAACCAACAGGGAAACCCACTCTTTACCTAGATTTTCTTTAGCTCCTGACCAGGTGCCACCCTTATCTTTATCAGAGCGGACAACAAGAGAACAATCTGATAAACAATAAATATATTTATTTCTACCCATGGCATTACCGGTGCTGAAGCCTGCCTCAGGGTAATACGTAGAAATGAGAACCAGATTATTGCTTTGCAAATGTCGTCGCCATTTACCGGCTAAAGCAGCTTTGAGCAAACTGTCGGGAAGTATGCCTATGGCCGTACCTTCGGCATTCAGGGCAGAGAGCATAGCTGTTTCATCAACACCTCTGGCACCTCCGGAAACAATATTGATGCCTTCCTTTGCTGCCTGAGAACCAATAGTCTGGGTATATTCAGTATCTTCCTCGCCAATCCCTCTTGAACCAACAACAGCCAAACCACCTGTTTCCAGAATGCTTTTGTTGCCCACACCGAATATAACCGGCGGCGACGTTATCCCCAACCGCTTCTTGAGTCTGGACGGATACTCCCTGTCGCTACGTGTCAGCAGCCAGATACCAGCCTTTTGCCATTTGTCCAGAGCCAGGCTCATAGCCATGCCCCGACCCAGTAACTCTTTGACCCTTCCAGCCGTGACTGTTTTTTTCGGGTCTTTCCACTTACCGAAAATAGTGTCAAAATCACTGAACAGCGATGAGGGCATAAACTGATTCCCTCGCAGCCATTCGGCAAAACGGGCATATTCTGCCACCGTTAGTGGTTTTGCCTCGTCCTTGCGAGGCTTTGAAAAATAACAGGAAAGCAATAATACTGCCTGAGTGTTTTCTGTGTGCATATTCAGGCGCGCCTATGTACTTGAAGTTGTCGACATTACAGCAAATGGATACACTGTTCCCGAGCCTGCCCTGCGCAGCAAAGCGGCCAGCACAGCAAATGTCCATCTGGAGTCCACAGCGTCATCGACCAAAAGAACAGAGCCAGCGGGCAGGTCATCTGCAACAGCAAACGCTCCATCCAGGTTGTGACAACGGAATTCGGTGTTCTCCATAAATTTCTGAGGTCTGTTTGCTCTGGTTTTACTGATTACATCGTAACAGGGTATGCCCAGCTTTTGGGCTAAATTTTCAGCAAAATCAGCCACCAGTCGGGGATAATTCTGGGACGGTACAAAGGTAATCCATGCCGGAAAAGGCTCTGGCTGCCAGCGTTCCCTTATCAACCGAGCAGAAGCTGAAACCAGCTTGAGATCAAAAGCATGTTGATGCTTGCCTTCTTTGGCAATTTCACCCCAGCCAGCCTCACCCCATTTGCACAAGGCTCTGCCTGTTTCATAGGCTAATTCACCAAACTTAGGCGGGAACTGATACACAGGGAAACGAGCCCGTGCATTGGCAGCCCCATTACCCGTCTGTTTCCTTGGTGGAATTTCAATAAACACATTCTCAAGAAACTCAGCCGCCTTCTGACCTGTTTCAGGGCTGAATGTGGTTGGAAGATTTGCCTTACCCGAACAATTAATGCATTTGCCACAAGGCTGGGCATCATTATCATCCAGGGCACGAGCCAGAAACTGCATCAGGCAACCATCATGGTGCAGGTATTCCTCCATCTCAGCCAGTTCCCGCTCCTTTAGCTGACACAGACGGGCAATGGTTTCATGGGGGAGTTCATAATCAACAGAAGTCCGATAGAAAAAGCTCTTGTGTTTCACCACCGGAGCCGGAGTTTCTGCCATCAGAAACTTCAGAGCTGCTTCAACTTTGGATGGGGGGGCATTAATCATACGTTCGAGCCCGGCTTTCTTCAGACCATCATCCGCTTCACCGAGTGCTTGAAGGATATCATTCACAAGCTCCTCTTTAGGAAAAGCCTGATTGATAAAGTATGTCTGAATATCCTTATCCTCATCGCCCGAAAGCATCACATCCCAAGCCTGAGGGATTCCCCGACCAGCCCGACCAACCTGCTGGTAATAACTGACCACAGAGCCCGGACTCTGGTAGTGAATAACAAATGCAAGATCAGGTTTGTCATACCCCATGCCCAACGCCGAAGTGGCAACCAGCACTTTTAAACGATTCTCCAGCAATGCCCTTTCAAGCGCCAGCCGCTGATCTGTTGGCAAATCACCAAAGTAAGCCTCAGCCTCTATTCCCTGCTGCCTTAGCCAGTTTGCCACCTGCTCAGCATCACGCACCGTGGCGGTATAAACAATGCCCGTTCCGGGAATTTGTGGAATGGTATCCGCCAGCCAGGCAAGACGGTGAGAGCGTTTGGGAAAATGCAGGCATTGCAGATGCAGAGATTCCCGCACCAGCTGACCACGATAAACCTTGATATTATCTCCCAGCTGTTCAGCAATATCGTCCATCACCCGCTGGCTGGCCGTTGCAGTAGTCGCCAACACTGGAAGGTTAGGCGGCATCAAGGGAAGAATATGTTTGATGCGCTTGTAATCCGGTCGGAAGTCATGCCCCCAGTCAGAAATACAGTGGGCTTCATCAATAACAAACAGCCCAACATTTGCCGCAACCGGTCGCAATATATCTTCAACAAAACCCTCATTAGCCAGCCGTTCCGGAGAAATAATCACCGCATCCAGCTGATCGGTCAGTAACTGCCTCTCAGCTTGAGTATTTTCTTGCTGACTGTTTGAGGAATTGATGGTGCCAAGCTGGACGCCATATTTTGCCGCAGACTCAATCTGGTCTCGCATTAAAGCCAGCAGAGGCGAAATAATAATAGTCGGCCCTCTCCCCTCATTTCGAAGCAAACGGGTTGCGGTAAAATAAACGGTACTTTTACCCCAGCCGGTTTTCTGCACACACAGCAGGCGAGACCGGCGAACCACCAGTTCTTCAATCGATTCCCACTGATGCTCATGAAAGCTGGCATCCCCCTGTCCAAGACTGCTCCTTAATAGATTCAACCCTTCCCTATAGTACTGCCCAGTTGTTTTCATTTTGATAACTTGTATGTGTTAAACATTCCCTGAACTACGATTGGCTCCACACCCTTTATTCAGCAAAGCTATTCTCTTGCCAACCAGCTCCGCCCCAGAGTCCGAAAATAGATTAGTGGGTCATAACCAAGGGGTCAATTTTTTGCTTTTGAATTGCAAAGCCTTTTGATCTATCAAAGGTGTTTTATTTCAACTTTTGCATCTGCCTTTCACCACCCCGATTGATATTTGCCTAAAATCTATTGTCAAAGAAATGAACAGATACTCAGGTACATCAAAATGCTTCCAGCTCACTACCCGTTCAAGAACCACAACCATCCTGGTTTAGTTGCCGCTATGGTTGATTAAGTGGAGTATACAAATGCAGTATCGGTTGCTTCCAATAGTCCCTCTCCTTGTGTCATTTTTCAGTGAAGCAGGACAATGGTCTGGGCTGGCCCATGATATAACAGACTTATATCTTCCAGCTATACAGCCATTGGAACTTACTGAGGCACAATGGACTGATACTTTTTTTTATCAACCCGAAGCCCTCCCTCTGAGTAACACAAAAACATTTCTTCAAGTAAATGTTGCCACTGCCGGTTCCTCCTCTATTGAGATTTCTGAAGCCGATAAAGGTGTTTTCGTCACTGCATTTAAAACCGCAGAAAGAACGTCCAAAACAACATCTGCATTAGAGCAGGTCTATCTGAATCATCTGGATATTCTTAGACTGAACAAGATAAGGCTGCTGTTTGACTCTCAGGAAAACAGCCTGAGATTTTCTTTTCATGGAAAAACGTTCATTATTTCTGAATTCAGCGATTCTGAGATTTCCGAACCCCATCACTCATTCCTGGTTCCGGCTATATTATTAATGCCGGAAGTTCTGCAACTGGTTGTCAATCTGATTCAGCACCTGAATGAACATCCTGACGGCTTAGAAGGAAAAGAAGCTTTCTCCGGGGGAGTGCTGAAACAGGCTGAAGTAAACGAATATTTCATTTTTCCCGACATGACTCTTTTTCCCACTTATCCCAGCACCAGCTTATGCAAAGGCAGCAGTCACTGCGTTCCCCTGAGTCAATATGCCTGGCTGGTCTATTCAGGGCATGG
This sequence comes from Endozoicomonas sp. 4G, assembly GCF_023822025.1. Classification (NCBI taxonomy): domain Bacteria; kingdom Pseudomonadati; phylum Pseudomonadota; class Gammaproteobacteria; order Oceanospirillales; family Endozoicomonadaceae; genus Endozoicomonas; species Endozoicomonas sp. 4G. The sequence continues at coordinate 3,173,150 of NZ_CP082909.1, forward strand.
TAAAGCAGCCATTATCAGCAATCCTTATTCTTCCGATGAGCCTATGGATGCAGATAATGGCAAACAGGGTGAGGGAGGTGAAGCGAAAAACTCTGCCTATGCACCTCTTCCAGCCGGGTACACTAACTTTCGGGCAGGTAATATCGGCAGTGGTGGAAGCATTGGGGCTGGCTCAGGCGGTGAAGACAATGATCCACCGGAAAGAACAACCGATTATTCCCGACCCCCTCCAGAAGACAGAAACGAGTTTGGAGAACTCGAGAAGCAGGATAACTTCATTGGCAAACCTGATGATTCAAGAGAAGCTTCGCCAGAAGCACCTGTTACTTCTGATCAGGCATCTTCTGAAACAGAAACAACCGTCACCACTCCTGACACGGACGCCGGGGCTGCAGGTGATATAAGCGGAGGCTTACGTCACTGGATGTTCCTGAAAGATTATGGCACGCTGGGCGGCATCAAAGGTGTTTCTCATGAGGATGTAAAGACGACGCCGCCAGATGATAAGTGAACTACTCCCCGCCCTTTATTGAGCAGCGTTACTATCGGGCTTGATGGGTAAAAGCCCGATTTAAAGACCATCAGACAAAATCATCAATTGATGGTCTTCTACCCCTCCGAGGCAATACTCCCTGATAGCAGGACTATCCAGACACTCCTGATCCAGTCCCGTTGCAAATCGACTGAGCCCTGTATCCTTCTGCCCTTCCTTGCCAACCGCTTTTACGTAGGGGTGACAGAAACCCGCCTCCACTTTTTCAATCATGGGCAGATAAAGGCGGCTCAAACGACATTGTGGGTATTGTTGCCTGATGGTCTGGAAAATTTTCAACCCCTCATGATCAAGGTCTCCCCAGAAAAACAGTTCTGGATGATCCAGCAGGGCCATAAGATTCTGCTTGGTACCGGCCCTGGAAATAGCTGCTACTGACTGCCTGTTTTCAATCACCTGGAGCCAGCCCAACCCGTACCCGAAAGTACTGATTAATGCCATTCTGAGGTGCAGTTCCAACGTAATACAGGCCTCAAAGCTCTGGGGATTCTCAACCAGCAACACCTGCTCCGGCTGCTCGGGACCTGCCGTTACCACATAACTGACAGGCTTTCTGAACCGCTCAGGATCAATGCCAAACTGCTGAAGGCTGCGCTTGCCCAGGGCATCAAGCAGCTTTGATGAGCCCAGAAGATACCGGGCAGAAGCCTCATAAGCCGTCATTTGATAAGCGGTCGGCAGATCGGATCTTAGCCTGTGCAAACCATCAACCAGTTTCTGCATGGCCTCCCGGGTCCAGCCAGACAGTGCCTGATGGCAGGCAGCCAATGCCAGACTATCCGGATAGCTGCCAAGAATATCTCGCCAGCACTGTTCAGTTTCAGACTCTGCCGACTTAACCAGGCAGGACAGCTTGCCAAAACCCACATCTCCCTGAGAAGAGACGATTTTATTTTCCTTTGCCAGAGCCTTCAGTATCTCTTTAATAACCAGAATGCTCTCTATACCCAGAGCCTTTTGGATCATTTTTGGCGCAGAGGGGGCATTGGTCGCAGTTGTTTTTTTTATAAACCACTCAAGCACCCGCTCCTTGTCGTCTTCAGAGTACATAGCAACTACTACTCCTCATGATCCACATGCAGATGAAACACACTGGCTTCGCCACTGCCTCGTCCCACAGAGTCGGGGCTAACCACAGCACCCTCCTTCACTGTGACATGCCCTCCCTGCCCCTGGAGACCACCAATCACATTACCCACCAGGTAGGTGGGGAAAATGCCCGGATCGTTTTCATAGTTAGGGTTGTGAATCAGCCCCATCATCTGGAATCGGCCACGGGTATTGCGTAAGGATTCCAGCGAGTCCTCAATCAACTTCTTGTGGGAAAGCTTACTAAAGAGACCGTCCAGGATAATGACCGACTCGCTGGATTTACGCTCTTGCCTGCGGTACTGACTGGGTACCGACTTCAGTTCTCGTTCAATGGCAAATTCAGACAGTTTTACCAGCCACATCAGGGAAACCGCCTCGCGCTGGCCTTCACTCATATCTTCATTCAGGCTGAAGAGGTTGCCATGGGGACGAATAGCGTCGTGTTTCAGACGGATACTGATATTGGTAAAAAGCTGACGATAAATCTGATTGCGCAGATTCTGACTCAGCTCTTTTCGCTGTTTTTCATCGCTGCCTACGGGAAGGTTCTGGGCTTTACGGGTGCGAATCTGACGCTGATTATCTTCAATTTCCGCCAGCAGGCTTCGGACCAGATGTCGAATACCCTCTTCAGTGACAATATCCGCCTGAATCACAAAGTAGGCATTATCTCCGACGGACTGTTTCGCCACTCGTTTCAGAATTTTAAGATTATCCACCGAGTGCATGATAATGCTGGAAAGCCGCTCGTGGAGCTTATCTTCATAGCCGCTCATCGACTCCTGAAGTTCTTCAAGAATTCGCTGGCTATGATCAATCTGCTCGTCCAGGGTACTGATCATGCTGGCAAGCTCTTTCAAGGCCGCTTCGTCGGCTTCGGCCAGCCCTGTCAGACGCGCCTGCTCTGTAGCGTTAAACAACTGTCGTTCACTGTTTTGAATGCGACTCAATACCTGGCAAAAGCCTGTCTCATACTCAGAATGCGCTTTTTCCTGTCGTTTAAGCTCGCTGCTCAGCTCTTTAATATTCTCAAGTTCGAGCTGCTCTCCCAAAGCCATGGACAAATGGCAAACCTGATCCCTGTCGATCACGTCCTTCCGACTGGCTGACTGATACTGTTCGGCTTTTTCAAACAGAGGCATCTCGTCCAGCTGATCAAGGTCGGGTTCTGGCAACTCTGCCAGCATGGCTTCACTAAAATGAGAAAGTTGTTTTAACCAACGCTCAGCCGTTTCGTCTACCTGATGTATCGCTTGCAGTTGCTGAGGCTGCTCATCCTGAATTCGGTCGATTTCAGCATTTTTCTGGTCTTGTTCGTCTCTGATTTGATTGATCTGACTTTTGGCTTCTGCAATCTGTTTTTTCAGTGCCGCAGTACCCCCTTCATCATTGCGGGCACTCAGATAAGCCCTGATACGGTCGAACTTCAGGCTGGCCCGGGCCTGAGCCTGCTCCTGCTGGCCTTCCAGTGACTTTTGTACAGTCTCGGCATTGGCCATAAATTCAGGGCCACCCTCCTGAAGATAATTTGCCAGCGAAATCAACAGATCCGCTTCTCCGGGCTGGTAAATTGCGTCGGCCTGAGCCTTGCATTGAGCGATCTGGCCCTGGTAACTGGTTATAGATTCCTGACACTGCTCCTGTTGCTCAGTCAGCTGTTGTTGTTTGATGGTTTGCAGCTCTATATCCGCCTGCAACCCGGCCAGCCGCTGTTTGCCTCCGCCACTGAGAAACTGTTCTGCCTGATCCAGCTTCCGACGGTTATCCCCGTTCAACTGGCTTTCCAGCTGACTTAGCTGCTTTTCAAGACGATCGAGTTTCGATTGCAGCTGATTCAGGGAAACACCCAGCTCATCAATACGACGACTGCCGCCCAGTTCGAGAAAACGCTCGGCAGAGTAAATCAGCTTACGGTTTTCCGGAGCCAGCTGTTCCAGCAATTGCTGTTGCCGGGAGCGGTTATGTTCAAGGGCTGCCTGCTGTTTGGGAAGCTCTCCTTCAGCCTGCTGCTCAATAGCTTCAGCCGCTGATTTTGCCAGCCGGACGCTATCAGAGTCGTGATGATAGAGCTCAAGCTCGCCTTTGATTCTGTCGAGCTTAACCTGCGAGTCTGCCAGTCTGTCCTGCAGCTGCTGTCTCAGCTCCTCAATAAACTGTGGATTCAACAGCGCACGAACCGCAAGGCTTTCATAACCAATCACAGCACCTAACAATGGTTGGTTATTAGTCACAGCGTTTTGCAGCGACTCCCGGGTGAAAACCGGTACTGGCTGGCGATGCTGTACCAACAGTTCTGCCGCCTGCATCGCTTGCTCCACAGAATCCAGAACAGGGGCAAACAGCAGATTGTGGGCTTGTGCCAACCATTGAGACTTACGGGGATCGTCGTCTGCAAGCAGTTCTGCAATAACTTGATGCAACGGCCAATGCTGAATATTCTGCTCTTTAAGAAGCTGAGAACATTTGACTTCTACAGCACCGGGACTGATTGGATCTGTTTTTAAATCATCCAACTGTCGTTCAATATCCCTGATGCGAGAAAGCAGATCGCTTTGTTCTGTCAATAAGCGGGGATAAGCGTCTGCTGCTTTCTCCAACCACTCAGACGGAGCTATTCCGGGAAAAAGCTGAATGAACTCTTGCTGGTCTGAAACCAGTATCTGCAGTTCGCCAAGCCGTTTTTCCTGCTGCTCAAGTTGTTGATCCAGGCCGTTTTTTTCCTGCCAAAGCTGACCTTCCAGACCTTCAGGCTGCTGATCAGGGTAGACTTCAAGAAATGCCTGGTATTGTGGCAGCAGGGTTGTTAACTCCTGCAACTGGTTTCCGGCTTCTGTCTGCTGCTGGCGATATTGACTTTGACTGTCTCTGTGCTGACGCTGTTGCTGCTCAAGCCGACTGACCAGTCCTGAAATATCCTCATCCGGGAAGCATTTCTGTGCATAATCAAAGCTGTTGCCCAGCTTCTCCATCTGCTGATAGTCCGACTCCAGTCCCGGCAGTTTCTGGCCAATGACCTGCAACTGATGATTGAGCTCCTTTTCCTGCCCCTGGTATCGGTCACAATGGCTCTGTAAATCTTCCAACTGGTGATTCAGTTCTTCCAATTGCAGATCTTTTTCCTGAATCAGCTCGGCCGGGATGGCCTCTTTGCCCGATTCTTTGCCATAGTCACGTTGAAACTTTTCCCAACGGTCGGCTAATCCTCTAAATCGCCCCTGGTTTTCCAGAAACCTTTGGTAGCTGTCTTTAACCGCTTTCAGATGAGTTTGAACACTGGCCTCTGTCTCGTCCGGGGTCTCCAGCTCCTGTTCTGTGAACAATCCCTCTTGCAGAGCATCGGTATAGACGGTTTCATTGTCCGTAAACTCTTTATCCCGGTTTACCAGAACTTCGTGATTTTTTTCCAGTCTGCGCTGCTTATCTTTAAGCTCCTGGCACTCGGTTTTCAGGGTTTTTAAATACGCCTGATCGGCCAGATAGCTCTCCCGAAACGGGTTCGTATCCAGATCAAGAAAACGGTCTACGGCTTCTTCTACCGTCTCAAGACTATTGATACGATCTGCGTCATCTTTGAATAGCTGCTGACTGTCTTTGAGAAACCGAATCACTTTTTCAGTTGGGTAAAGTCGCATGGATTTACCTGCCGCCCAACTGGCATTCGGACTGTAAACGACAGCGGTACGGTCATGACGGTAACCGGATAACTGCCTGCTCTCCAGGTACTCCTCCACCTTACGGGCACTGCTGCCAGTGATTTTTGCGAGGGCGGAGAGAGGCACCAGCGGTTCGGTCTCACCGGGCCGAATGGCCATTTCACCGGCCAGCAATGAGACCTGATCCTGCTCTTCCTGGCTGACAGGAATGCCAGGCAGTCCATTGCCGGTTATGGTCGCCAGACAGCTAGCCTGTGTTTCCAGTTGTTTGCGGGCACTGTCGCGCAGGAAGCGGGCTTCAGCCAACTTAACCCCGGATCGGTCAAGCTCTGCCAGCCGGTCCGCCTTACTGCGGTTTCTTTGCAGGTCAAGGGACTTCTCATGAATCTTGTGACGCAACTCCGACACATTACGTCCGGAATTGATCACCAGATCTTCAACAAACTCTTCTGACTCGTCCGTTTCACCCTGGCTGGCCCCCGCCAGAACCTGTGGTGCCAGCACTTCATAAAAGAAGGCCTGATCTGCCTTTTCACCGGGACGGGGTTTGATGGCATTAAATATCTGGCTTTTATCGGCTCCCCCTTCTTTTTGAAAGGACGCCAGCTGCTCCAGCTCCTTACGGCTGATATGCAGACTGATAGCATCCAGCCAGGATTCCCGGTCTTTAGGTCGTTCCGGTTTTAATTGTCGAAGGCTTTGCTGGAAGTGCTCATTACTGAACAGTTGCAGCTTGCTGTCTGCCGTGATTGAACTAACAGGGAGCTGCTCAAGTCGGCCCTGATAAAAGTAAAAACCGGCATCGGTATCGCTATGCCCGTACATACCGAACACCCACTGCTCAGTACCGCCCACGCTATCGCCTGCTATTGCCAGCATATCGGACTGTGCAACAGGACCGGACGAATAGCTGAACTCAACGCGAACATGCGTCCATGGCCGACCATCCCTGGAGGGTGACATCTTCCGACGGGTCTTGCGGATTAAGCTTCGATCTCGCGACAGCATACCGATCAGGGCGTCTGACAAGGTCGTCTTACCAAAGCCGTTTTCCATGTTCATGGCGGTGGACTGGCCACGTAAATTCAACATCAAGTGACGCATTTTCGCGTCCCAGGGATTGCTGATATCCCCGTGTTTGTTCAGCAGGCTGGCGATTTCAATACGATTAATGACGGACATCGACAGGCTCCTGCACGATCGGTTTTTCTTCTTCCAAATGACGCTCTGCAGGCAGGACAATCCGCTGCGCTGTATCTTCGGGAATAAGGTGTCTCAGGTGATTCAGGCCACTCTGCTCCACTTCCAGGGCTCCCAGCAGCGTTTGTTGATAGATATTCTTGCCCTTTTCGCTCAATAAACTGGCATCCACCAGACTGTCGATAAAGTTGCGAACCCGACGGGCAATATCTTCACCTTTTTCAGTCAGCAAAATGGCAATCTGCCGGGGCAGCTCCTGTTCCTGTTGCCCTGAGCGACGCAAGGTTTCCAGATGCGTTTTCAGGACATCAATCAGCTCCTCTTGACTGAAAACCGCATCCTGATAGAGGCTGACATCAGACAGGGCCCGATTATTACGCGTGTACAGCAGTCCCAGCATCAGCATCCAGATATGGATAAACCAGACGGCTGTCGTTTCCTGGGAATCATTTCGGATTTTCAGTTTCTGAATCAGCTGCTGCTGGCTAAACATAGCTGGCAGCTCAGCCTCCGGGCGTCGAAGCAGTAAATAAATCTGTCCACCCGGCGGAATTCCCGGATAGTCAGCACTGTCGTAGATGGCCAGTTGCAATCCCTGGCCGCTAAGAAAAGAGCGAAGTTGTTGCATCTGCTCTTCATCAGCCTCTTTCAGCAGGGAACAGGCATCTCGCTCAGAAATTAATCCGCTCTGGGAGGAACGGCGCCGACGCTCCTGTGGCTGACTTTCAGCAATTCTGTGGCGAAGCAAAAAAGCATAGACTTCGCCCATTTCCGTCATATTCATAAATGGACTTCCCTGGAACCGTTGGAATCTTGTGTCATAAGGACAGGATTATCGCCATGCAAACGACGACCGTCATGCAACTGAATATCAAGACCCTTGTAGTCAATCGCTACCGTCAGGTCAGACTGCAACTGTCCGGTATCCACAAACATATTGATCAGCTGAGGCAAAAAGTCTTCCTTCTGACCACCTTCATCGTGAGTATGCCAACCATTATCAATGGCTTCAGCCAACGACAGGGGGCCTTCCAGCAGCCGTTCCCGAATGGGCTGAGCAAAGAGATTGAGAAATCGTTGCAGCATGAGTGATTCAACACTTTCGTCTTCGGAGTCTTCATACACCAGGCTTTTGGGGCTGTTATCTGCTCGCTGGTTATCCAATAGGCTCCGGAAGTCACCCGGCGCTGGGAGGTTGACGGCGACACCAAACGGAGCCGTCTGGTTAAAGACAGTGGTCAACAAATCCATAGCGGGAGGGTTCCAGGCCAGGTTCAGTGCAGCCTTATGGAAATCAATAACGCCCATGCTCTGGATTCGGCCTTCAGCAATATCCCTGAGCAGATCGGTCAGGCGTCGATTAAGGTTCTCCAGGGCATTGAGAATCCGGCTGAAGGACTGGTTGATCATGGACAGATCCCACTCCAGCTCCTGCTGCGCTGCCCACTGATAGAAGCGATCCTGAATTTCCGGACGCAGAAACTGATTCTGGCAGTCCATAACCGTCGCTTGAATATTGCGTGCCGCTGTTTCGTAGTGCTTGCGATTGTTCCGAAAGGACTCGAGCTTGCCTTCCAGTGCCGGATTTTCCCGGATACGCCGAATCTCCTGGGTCAGACCACGAATAGCCAGCAGTATGGAATCACTGATATCAGGAATCCGGTCAAAGTCACTGCGGGCAATGGCGGAGACAATTTTGGCCGCGTCATGCTCGCTGTAGAGAATATCATCCACCTGCCTTGATAAAGTGACACTCTGCCTGCCCGTTTGAGACAGCCGGATATGTCCGATCTGGGACTGTTTTTCCAACAAAGCGGTGCCTTTGGTACTGGCTATAACCGCGCCTTCCTGCTCGCTGCGTTTGCGGAAATACAGCTCACTGGGTGTACTGAGAACATTGGCGACGTAAGCCAGACTCTCTGGCGTCAGCTCAGGAATCTGGGGCTGCAAATGGTTCAGGCAACGAACCTGGGGGATGTACTGGCCGTTGGTACGGTAATCTTCCTCAAGCAGGAACTCCAACAGCAGGCAGGCAATATCCAGCCAATAGCCATCACCGAGGCCCGGGCGAGTCTCTGCGGAGACATTGATATTTTCTGAATGTCTTTCATGATTACTGTCGTGCAAATCCACAAGGCGAAGAGTGGATGACAGTAGGTGAATCCATGGGGTCATGCACTCTCCGAGCTGGCTAAAAACCATGAATTATAACTGGAAGTAATGACGCAATAACAGATAGACAAGGGCCCGCCCGAACGAGCAGGCCGCAATCATCAAAAGTCAAACAATGATTGGCGCAAAAGCAAAACCAAAAGCGACACAAAGGGCAATACAGAGCGTGCCCGGCAGGAAGAATGGATGGTTGAAGACCAGCTTGCCAATGCGAGTTGAGCCGGTTTCATCCATTTCTACCGCGGCCAGCAATGTTGGGTAAGTCGGCAGCACAAACAGAGCAGATACCGCTGCGAAAGAAGCGATAGCCGTCACCGGATCAACCAGGGCCAGAGCCGCGGGCATCAGGGCTCGCGTGGTAGCAGCCTGAGAGTAAAGCAGCATGGAGGCGAAGAACAGGGTCACTGCCAGCAACCAGGGATAGCTGTTCAGAACACCACCCGCCAGGGTCTTGATAGAATCAATGTGCGCTCCCACAAAGGTATTCCCCAGCCATGCCACACCCAGCACACAGACACAGGCACTCATACCGGACTTGAAGGTCTGGGCATTGGGAATGTTGCTGGCATCAAGCTTGCAGAAAATAGTAATCATACCGGCAGCCAGCATCATGAATACCATGATGGCAGAGTTACGAGGCAGCACAGGATTTTCAATCAAACCCACATTGTCGCTGATAGCCGTGGCGTACAGTACTACCGCCAGAATACTCAGGGCAAAAATAACGACAGAGAGAACAGCACCTTGCTTACGTTCCTGACGGGCTTGCTTGCCACGCAAGCTGATCAAACCGGCCTTCAGTCTTTCCTGATAAACAGAATCCTTGTCCAGGTCCACACCCATAAAGTTACAGAGAACCGCCGTCAGCATAACTGCTGCGTAAGAAGTAGGAATGCAGATCGCCAGCAATTGCAGATAACCAATGCCGTAAGGCTCAAGGAAACCGCTAAATACGACAACAGCCGCAGAAACAGGGGATGCCGTAATGGCAATCTGGGAAGCGATCACCGCGATGCTCAGGGGGCGAGAAGGGCGAACACCGTTCTCTTTTGCCACTTCGGCAATTACCGGTAACGTAGAGTAAGAAGTATGACCCGTACCCGCCAGCAGTGTCATAACATAAGTCACGGTGGGTGCCAGAAAGGTAATATACTTTGGCTTACTGCGAAGCACCCTCTCTGCCAGCTCAACCAGGTAATCCAGTCCCCCGGCCACCTGCATGGCGGCCACGGCACCGATCACCGACATGATGATCATAATGACATCGATGGGAATGGCACCGGGTTCAAGTCCCAGGCCCAACGTTAGTACCAGTACGCCCATACCACCGGCAAAACCTATGCCGATACTACCCAGTCGGGCACCTATAAAAATGGCCCCAAGTAAAACTGCTAACTGAACCCAAAGCATGGAGAACTTACCCTTTTTCGAAATACTGCTTTCGACAGGCAATGATAGTATCACTGCCCGGCATAAGAAAAACTTAACGTTAATATATTAATCAGTTAACACCAGATGATAAATTAGTTTTCATGTTAAATTTTTTCGGTTTACCGAAATGGCTTTCCTGTATTGTCTGTTGGACCTGAGTTTTAGAGACGTTTATCCACCCTGCACTGATTCTCAATCGCCCAGATATAAAGTGGGGATACGAGCTTCAATCACTTCGCCATTGCACTCTTCAAGCCTGTAGGCTGCCGCCCCTGTTTTTGAAGATACTGCCTGATATAGCTCACCATCAATATAATGTAAGGCGGCACTGTCATCAGCTGCTATTCCGGGAGAGATCAGGCCTTTGCTTACCAGCCGATGATAAGTTGGCTTTCTTTCAGCCTCTCCATCATAGTGTGGACAGTTGCTGCCTGCCAGAAATCCAAGGCAGGAATAGGGTTCCAGAGTCTGCCCAAAAGAATCCGTCATCCCTTCTTCAAACCAACAGATGGAACCGGCGCTGATGCCACAGAGGACAATACCTTGCGCCAGTGCTTTTTCAAGAATTCGGTCAATACCATGAACCGCCCATATAGCCAGCATGTTCGCGGTGTTGCCACCACTGACGTAAATGATGTCCTGGGACAGCAGAAAATCTTCAAGATCCGTTTGGTCTCTGCGAAAAAGTTCCAGGTGAGTTGGTTGACAGTCAGCCTGGGTAAACCTGCGGTAAAACCGGGTGATGTATTCAGTGCTATCGCCAGCAGCGGTGGCTATAAAACAGATACGGGGATTGTTACTTGCGCAACTGAGAATGTAGTCGTCAAGCAATGGTGAGGATTCCATGGAAAAACCGCCTCCGCCCATGGCTATGATTTGTTGGTTTGGCATTGTTGTTTTCTCTTTTTGGTGAGTTTGTGTTGTTTTTGGGTTTGGTGGGTTGTTAGTGTACGACAAAGGAGCGTTATCACCTACCTTTTGGCGAAGGATGCTGGCACAATGTTGCTCAACAGAGTCTATTCACTGGGGCAGGCAGTAGGCTCGTAAGCCAAGGCATAGGTGCTCTTCAGTTGTTTCGAGGAATGCATCGGGCGGTAGCGTGCCAGTAATAATATGGCTGTTCAGTTTTATAGCTACAGGGCTTTGCTCTCAGGGTACTGTGTACTTTGGTCATAAAAAGAGATGGCATGATAAGCTCAATAACTCTTATTTGATTGAGAGAATAAAAAGGCACCCTTATATTTGACAAACAAACCAGCTTGTCTATTTTTTTTCTGTCGCTGATTTTTAGTTCTGGCAGGAAAGATTGTCACTCATGCGCGAAGCTCCCTGATCGGCCCAGCTTCGACCCCTTGTTATCACTATATAGCTCGATGTGTGCGCAGAGCATATTTGTGTGGAGAGGGCCATTTAATGGGCAAAACTACAAGCACCGACGGCAGTGGATTGTGGACAAGCTCAGGGAACTGGTTTCAATCTTTTCTATAGTGGATTCACGACAACCATCAACATACGGAGTCAAAATTGAATTGAATAGTTATATACCAATTTGGCTGACTGACACTGCTTCAGTTGTTTCTATCATCGGATTTATTGTCACATGCTTTTTATTTGTTGAAGCAAGAAAAATCAGAAATTCTTTCATGAGAAAAGCTAGAATTCCTGAGATAGTCAACGATCTGGATAGAATTTCAAGTGACTTAATATCCAATTTAAAGCAGTATAATAAAGAGAGTCGTTCCGCCCACGAAAAAGTACAAAAAGCTACAGCCCTCCTTGAAAGTGTATTACCCAAGATACCTGATGCTCAAAAGGAAAAAATCCAATCTTTTATAAATGGAACAAAAGAGGCTATAGAAAAGGGCTTGAATGAAGATAGTTCTTGGAATGTCTCTACAGAGCTTAGTGGTGTTGTTACATATCTTCAGCAAATAGCTAAAGATACAAGGTGGGATTAATTATGGATTTCAATAGCGAAAAAGAGCAACTAATTACACAGCTAATTAGAGAAACTATTGCCAATAATCTAACGTGGGCAGTTAAACCGCCACCATACTCACTAAAGCAAGCCACAGAGAACTATGTACCTCTATATATAGAGGGCGAATATAGAAATACCCGAATTGGTATTTATGAAATCAGGCAAAAATATTTTACAGATATTGATGAATATCATTGGACTGAAAATTTAGGCATTTGCATTGTTCAAGATCCAGAAATTGTGGTATGGCAAGTAGAAGAATATTCACCAGCCCTCAAAGAGCTTTTCAATATGGCCAGACACCAAGCTTCTGGTATACGGGGTATCTTGGGAATGTGAGTCTAATAGCTGTTAGCTGGCAGCAATTTGAAAGTTTTTTCTATTTTTCCAGTGGAAGAATAAGAGAAATAAAAGAAAGAGAATAAAAGGGCATCCTTATATTTGACAAACCAAACACCAGTAAACCGAAGTCACCTCGAAAACGGTGTCTGAAAGTATAGTCACCACCTCTGCCCTTTTACTCACTGTCGTTTAAACAAAGCGTGCAGACAACCCAAAGGAACATAAATTTTCTGCCATTGATTCCAGACTGTCTCCATGAGACTTTCTTCAAGTGGGATGCCATAAACTGCATGGCTTGAAATGCCATTGATCAAAGCGAGAGCCAATGCGGGAACGAGGATAATGCCGAGGTTTCTCAATAAACGTCTTGAGTCTAGTTGTGAGCCGGGCGGCAGGTTCCGTTCTGAGCGTTCTGGGATGAGGGACAGCAGAGAAAGTATGACTCGGATACTGACCCCGATTTTAACTCCGACGCCGACCCCGACTCCGGCCAGGAGTCCGGCAAGAGTTCCAACTCCGCGTCCAGCCCCGGGTAAAACTCCAGATACAGCTCCAGCCATGATGATAACTGCGTCCTGGGCCTTGGTCCCGGAGAAGCCTATGAATGCGGCCCCGGCTCCGGCTACGACTGCGACTCCAACAATATCACTATCGCCCGGCTTAAGTGCTGATAAAGAGATTATTGCTGAAATTATCCCTGTCAATGAAGCCGATGCGGCACAAGCAAACTTTCTTTTTGTACGCGTGGAAGCTCTGGCTTTCATTGTATCACTAATGATTGACCCGACTACTACGCCAGTAAGTAATGACAATGAGAGCTTTTCACCATAGGCATACTCTAAAGGTTGGATGGTTAGTTTATCTTGATACCGTAAAGCTTGGGTGACAAGAGCTCCGACTACAGTTCTTGACACGACCTCACCAGAAAAAATAGACAGAGTGACCAGAGGCACAAAAGAATGATTTTCTTTGGTGAATACTTTATAGCAAAAAAAACTTTTCCGTCCCATGCTTGCAAATCGCAGAGGCTGCCACCAGGCCTGTTCAACGGGCCAGGGTGATACTTGCCCGGCCAAAGCAACCTCAGTATGGGTGATAGCGGTTGCCAGTTGATGACAGTTACAGAAGCGTCCATCAAACTCCTCAGCGAACAGGCCAAGCCGACCCATAAGGACAGATATCAAATCGGTTGATTCGCAGATGGCGTACCAGAATCCATAATTTAAGAAAATGGAAACTGCCAGTCCGGAAGCACTGCCAGCCAGTTTCAGATCACTTTCAACCAGCGATGCATTATTGTAGTGGCTCAAAAAATCAAATTGTTCTTTTTTTGGTACGCCTGAATGGACGACAGAGCACATAAAAACAAAGGGCAAAAGTAGCGGTAATAATCTGCCAGAGGTCTTCATAAATCACAGCCAAGCAACTCCGTTCCAGAGTCCAAACATAACGTAAGTTCGACGTAAAAACATACACGGAAACCTTAGCCATTTAGCTATCTTCCAGTTATACGACCATCGATAACTATTCAGAGACTCCCATGTTTACGGCCAGTGTATTCTGTTATGTTGATGATTTCTTCCTGATTTTTGAACCAGAATGGCATAAACAGCTTATCTGTAATGCCAATAAACCTCCGGTCATATCAAAAATGTCGTTTGGTGAAAATTTGACAAACAAACCTGCTTGTCTAAGTTTTTTCTGTCGCTGATTTTTAGTTGCGGCAGGAGAGATCATGAAATTATTCACACTGGGTTTTATCATAATATTGTTTTCTAAAATAGCCAGCTGTGAGAATTGTGCAATTTGCCTGGAAGAAACCAATGATAACAATGAGGTTCAAGAGTTATGCTGTACTCATCGATATCACACAAACTGCCTGTATCGATGGGCTAATGTAAAAAGTATATGCCCTGTATGCAAAAAGAATATACATATCCATAGAGATATGTTCATTAATGTAAGACATGACTTGTGTTCACAATTATCAGTGCAAGGGTTGACGTTAAACAGCATATCTTTGAATTTTGAATTGGTTAATAGGAAGTTACAGCTTGCACTTAAGAATATGGCTACGCTTGGATTTCATCAATTCCTTGTTGCTGAAGAGTTAGAAAGGCAAAGAGAAGCTTTCATTAGAGAAAAACGTATCCGAGAAGAGCGAGAAATAAATAATCTGTGTAGGAGAATAAAAGGCTTATCTATTGAAGATTTTGAGTATGATAATCCGGAACCTATGGAATTTTGAAAAAATAAAGGGACACCCTGAAAAAATAAAAGGACACCCTTATATTTGACAAACAAACCAGCTTATCTACTTTTTTCCTGCCGCTGTTTTTCAGCTCCGGCAGACTAGAGCTGTCGACTTAATTGAAGCAATTTTGAATACGGCTACTTGCCGGTTGCCGAGAGTTCACACTTAAAAATAAATAAGCATATCCATTCGATCCCGATCAACAGATGCTCTGTAAATCAGTTTGTTTTCTTCTAATAAAGCAACTGATTTCAACAATAATTCATTACCCTGCTCAACACCCTCATTATAATGCATATATACGTCTATATACTGCTGTTTAATATCATTCAGGTAATCAATGCCATAACCATTCACGTAGCTGATACGGGCAGCATAGCCTTTAACATTCTGTTTTTGCTTAACCCGCATTTTGTCTTTCGCTGTATTGTAAACAACCTCTGCCAGATTAATAACCACTGGATCATAGTCGTGCCTCACTGTCAGTTTGAACTCCCCGGGTGCCTGATAGAGTGTATCCGGGGACACGGAAGCGGACATCGGATTAATGCCTTTGGCTAACAGATAATCATGATATCCTTCATACATTGTGTACCTTCTGATTGACTGCTGATCAGCAAAATCACGCAACCAACGGATATTATCATCTGTCAAAAAGCAGCTTCGATGATAGGAAGCGGTGTCCAGAATATCGCCCAAAGCCCAGGGAAAAGCTTCTACGACTTCGCGAACAATCTCTAATGCAGGGCGGCGGTCGGGTACAGTGTCAGAGTAATTATCAAGGTCAATCATACCGACCTTGTATTGAGTATTGCCGTTGTTATCCACTGTTTGAAAGGGAGGAATATTATCGTAACGAATGCGCTCTCCTGTTATCGCTCCATAAACGGTAAAGTCAGGGATTTCCCTCAGGCAGGCCATCGCCGTCAGATCTTTAATAGCATCACGATAACCTTCGCGATTCAGGCTGTACTCCATATAGTGTGCAAATTTATCTGTTGGTATATTGACCCGCTCTGTCAGCAACATCGCCTCACCACCTACGATCACCGGGAGCATTTCTGGAACAAACAGGTGTTCCAAGCCAAAAGCCTTAAAAAATGACCAGGCAGAGTGTACTCGATCTGAATTCCCCCAGTCGATTTTCAGAATATAACCAGGGTACTGATCAATGGAGTAGACAGCGCTCTTCCCGCCAACCCTGCGCCTGTCTTTTTGATGCTTAACAGGTTCTGGCCTTGAGTTCAATTCCGAAAGCACAGCGTAGATACCTGGTTCAGAACTGGCAATAGCGCTTGAAACAAAGCAGAACAGTGAGCCTACCAGATACTTTTTTATCCCGGATGGTTTCCATGTCTTTTCCATTTTTTTTCTCTCTCCTAAGCTGGATAATTCAGGACACGCAGGTTAGACATGCCAAGAAATAAAATGTTCCCAGGAACAAAAGCCGTCTGTATATTGGTGAACTGAAATTCCCAGTATTTACTCCCCCAGGAGTTCTTCTATGAAAAAGCCATTGATTGTTATTACCGGAGCCAGCTCTGGTATTGGTGAAGCGGTTGCCAGGGCCATGAGTCAACTTGGACATCCTCTGTTGCTACTGGCCAGAAGGGTTGAGCGCCTGGAGGCCCTGGA
The DNA here is from genome assembly GCF_023822025.1 of Endozoicomonas sp. 4G. Classification (NCBI taxonomy): domain Bacteria; kingdom Pseudomonadati; phylum Pseudomonadota; class Gammaproteobacteria; order Oceanospirillales; family Endozoicomonadaceae; genus Endozoicomonas; species Endozoicomonas sp. 4G. Next base: position 3,189,463 of record NZ_CP082909.1, read on the forward strand.
TCTTCCTGACGCGCTGTGCCGGCGAGTGGATGTGACGGATCGTAATGCCTTGAAGCAAGCCATCGAAGAAGCCGAGTCCCGCTACGGACATACGGACTGTCTTGTCAACAATGCCGGGCTAATGCAGCTGGGACGTGCCGACGAACAGGATCCCGCCGAGTGGGATGCCATGGTCGATGTGAATATCAAAGGGGTTCTGAATGGCATTTATGCCGTTGCTGGCCAGATGAAAGCTCGAAAAGGCGGAACCATCATCAATATCAGCTCAGTGGCGGGTATCAAGGGTTTTCCAAATCATATGGCCTATTGTGGTACCAAGTTTGCCGTGCATGGGTTATCTGAAACACTGAGAGAAGAATTGTCTGACGACAGTGTAAGGGTAGTCACCATCGCCCCGGGAGCGGTAGAAACTGAACTGCTGAGCCATACAACGTCCAGCGACATCAAAGAGGGTTATGAACAGTGGAAAGATGGCATGGGCGGTGTTATTACGGCAGAAGATATTGCCCGTTGTATTACCTTCGTCTACCAGCAGCCACAGAATGTCTGTATCCGTGAACTGGTAGTGACGGCTACCCGGCAGATGGCATAGGAGCCTGTAGATCAGCACTCACTGATAACAGTAGCCGCAAGTTTTGCGGCTACTGTTATTGAGTGGTTCGGTTTTCGTTTCAGGTAAACGATTAATATTTATTTTTTAGTGGCTGTCAGGGTTTGATGGGCCGGGTAATGGCTTCCCGGAGGAAAGTCGGCCATTGTGATTCACCCAGCTTAACCGATGGCTTCAGCGGTTCAATAAACTTTAAACTTCTGGCTAAGTATTCCTTTTTCTGTTCTGGGAGAAGTTCATCGGAATAAGACTCTACTTCCTTCTCAATCTTCCTGCGCAAATCACTGTAATATCTCTGGCCGTCTATCCGTTTGCCTTGGTAATACAGGAAGGGGTCATAATCCTAACCTCCGTGTTAGTTTTTTATTTGACATTAAAATACTTGACCCGATAGACAATAAAAAGTTCCGGGGCATAAAACGGTACCGGACATATTCGGCAAGCTCGTAAGCTGATTAAGTCAGGTTAGCGATGATGGTCAAACCAACCACTGATTTAAAAGTCAGGTTGAAAAGTTCCAAATCATGCATATCCTTAAAAAGCCGTTAACTTTAAGGAGGTGTAAAAATGGTCAAGAAGCTTACTCAACTACTATGCATGTGCGTCATTTTACTGTGCAATGCTTTATATGCTAACGAGCAACTGAATAACTTGTATTACAAATTTTCAACTCAAAAAATGCCGGAACTCTTTGACTCTATACAAAGTGCATTAAATGAATCACCAGAACTTTCTCAAACAGCAAAAGTTAAAGAGCTGGCACAAGTAGCAAAAACAGCATATAGAACTTGGTATAAAAGTCTAGAAAGACTTAACAAAGGTGAATCGACCAAAGCAGCTGAGTTAATTAGAGAAAACATATCAATAGTATACTTTGAAAAAAAAATTGATGATTTTCTAGACTCGAAAAGCCATATGATTAGTTGGGAAATCCCTCTCTACCAGCAAGTAATTAATATCTTACTTGGAACATGGGGTGGCGCATTCTTCGAAAATGAGAGCTTATCAGAAGTCAGAAAAGAGTTTTATCATTTATTCACCTGTGATGAACATGATTGCGTCAAAATTGCAGAAGATTTTTCATCTGAAGAAAGTGAACTCCAAACTCATGCAATACAAAAATACTTTGAATGTAAGAAGAAAAAAGGTCTGCTCTACGGGCCTCATCTTGCTGAATTATGCGAATTAATTAATAACGACAACTTTGACAAAGTAACCTATTTTGTATGACCAAGGAACAAGGGTGAACAATACCTGATCTCCATTTGGCAGAGTTCACCACCGATTCAGTTGCTGACCGTTGAATCTGTCATTTAAACAGCGTCGAGAGATAATCCAGGGGCGCATAGAACTTTTTCCACTGAGTCCAACTGGTCTCTGAAAAGCCTTCTTCCAGTGGATAGCCATAAACAGCGTAGTTTGAAAAACTATTGATAACAGCGAAAGTTAACGCAGGCACCAGAGTAACACCGGCTTTGATAAACAAATTGTTTGAGGTTATCTTCGAACTGTGCAATATAAGCAAGGCTCCGACTCCGCCCAGAACTAAGGCTCCTGCCCCAGCTCCAGCTACGACTCCGACGCTGGCTCCGTCTGAAACATTGATTCCGGCTCCGACTCCGGCGATGACTCCAGCTCCGGCTCCAGCCATAGCTATAGCTATGGCTCCGCTTCCAGCTATGGCTCCGGCTAGGGCTCCGACTCCGTTTAAAGATCCGAGTATAGCTCCGGCTCCGGTGATGCTTACGCATACGGCTCCGACTCCGGCTACGATTCCGGCCTGTGTTTGTCCGCTCATATCAACAGTTAACACGGATTCAATTCCTGACAGGGTACCCACAATCGCTGCGCTAACAACAGAAGCAAGAGTCGCCTTTGCTGGACTGAGGCCTTTTTGGATCATGGCTTCATAAACGACAGTTCCTATCATAACTCCATCAGCCGCAGATAATACTGTGTATTCCCAAACCGCATACCATTCGGTTGAAATATCCCTTACGCCCATTTTTCTTAGAGTGATCGCCGAAATAGCACCGGCTCCAGTTCTTGATACCGCACTGGACGCAAGGTAGGTCAAGACTGCGACAGGTATCTGTCCCCTCGTTTTCGTAATAGCGCTATAAGCGGCCATTCCTGCACCGGCAAAATACAGGGGTTTCCACCGTCGCTGTTCCAGAGGCCAGGGGGACACATGCCCGGCCAGTGCTACTTCGGTGGCAGTCATCACCGGGGCCAGCTGCAAACAAAAATCCGTTTTCAACTTCTCCAGCTCCTTTGTGTCCGATTCCGCCAGATCATGTTTACTTGAAAGCCCGGAGAGTATTCCTGCAGTTTTACACACACCCCACCATATACCCATGTTGAGCAGGCTAGACAGAGAGACTCCAGCAATGCTTCTCGTTAACTCAAGCCCGTTTTCCACCAGTGCGGTGTCATTAAAAGGCTCGAGAAAATCAAAATCATTTTGTGAGGGATGGCTGGCCTGTGCCGTCGTACAAAGCAAACACAAAAGTAACGGACATAGGTTGAATGACTTTGTCATGGTGATTTCCCCGATCAAGAGACTGAACAAGAAATATAGATCCTAAACGGAGCTATGAATGACAATATCCTTAACTGCCCAGTGCGATATAAGACAGATATCAAATACTTTCAATGAACTGCGCCTTCAGTTGCTGACCGTTGAATCTGTCATTTAAACAGAGTCGAGAGATAATCCAGGGGTGCATAAAACTTTTTCCACTGAGTCCAGCTGGTCTCTGAAAGGCCCTCTTCCAGTGGATAACCATAAACAGCGTAGTTTGAAAGACTATTGATAACAGCGAAAGTTAACGCAGGCACCAGTGTAATACCGGCTTTAATAAAAGGATTGTTTGTGGTTGTCTTCGAACTCCTCAACATAAGCAAGGCTGTGACTCCGCCTAAGGCAAAGGACCCGGCTGCAATTCCGACTCCGGCTCCGAATTCGATTCCAGCTCCGAGTCCGACTTCAGCTCCGTTTTCGACTGCGATTATGGTTGTAGCTCCGACTCCTGGTAAAGCTCCTGCGCATGCACATACTCCTGCTATAACTCCGACTACAGCTTCGATTCCGGTTGTGCCTAAGGCTCCTGCCATAGCTCCTGCTCCGACTCCGGCTACGGGTACAACCCAGGCCATTACCTGTCCGTCCACATCAATCATTAACATCGAAAAAATTCCCGAGAGGGTGCTCGTAATTGCTGCGCTGACAACAGAAGCGAGTGCTACTTTTGCTGCACTTGAGCCTTTATGAATCATGACTTCATGCATGACAGCCCCTGCAATAATCCCATTCATTCCGGACAATAATGTGTATTCCGTAGCCTTATACCATTTAGCTGGAATATCCCTCACGCTCATGTTTCTTAGAATGAGCGTCGAAATGGTGCTGGCCCCAGTTCTTGTTACCGCTTCGGACGCAAGATAGACCAAGACTGCAACAGGTACGCGCGCCCTCGCTGCTGTCATAGTCGCATAAGCTGCCATTCCAGCACCGGCAAAATGCAGTGGTTTCCACCAGCACTGCTTCAGAGGCCAGGGAGAGACATGGCCCGCCAGCGCCACTTCGGCGGTAGTCACCACGGAAGCCAGCTGCATACAGAAATCCGTTTTTAACTTCCCCAGCTCCTTTGTATCCGATTCAGCCAGATCATATTTGCTTGAAAGCCCGGAGACTATTCCCGCTGCTTTACATACAGCCCACCATATACCCAGATTGAGCAGGGTAGACAAGGCGACTCCAGCGATGCTTCCCGTTAACTCAAGCCCGTTTTCCACCAGTGCGGTGTCATTAAAAGGCTCGAGAAAATCAAAATCATTTTGTGAGGGATGGCTGGCCTGTGCCATCGTACAAAGCAAACACAAAAGTAATGGACAGAGTTTGAATGACTTTGTCATGGTGATTTCCCAAATACAGTGACTGGACAGGAAATAGGCCAGCAACCGGACTGGTCAAATCCAGTTCTGGTAAACCGGCAGAGTTCACCGCCGGTTCAGTTGCTGAGCGTTGAATCTATTACTTAAACAAGGTAAAGAGATAATCCAGGGGCGCATAGAACTTTTTCCACTGAGTCCGGCCGGTTTCTGAAAGGCCCTCTTCCAGTGGATAACCATAAACAACGTAGTTTGAAAAACTATTGATAACAGCGAACGTTAACGCAGGCACCAGGGTAACACCGGCTTTTATAAACAAATTGTTTGAAGTTATTTTCGAACTTTCCAACATAAGCAAGGCTGTGACTCCGCCTAAGGCAAAGGACCCGGCTACAACTCCGACTCCGGCTCCGAGTCCGACTCCAGCTCCGTTTTCGACTGCGACTATGGTTGCAACCCCGACTCCTGCTGAGGCTCCTGCACATAGTACTGCTATACCTGCGACTACAGCTTCGATTCCGGTTGTGCCGATCATTAAGGCTCCTGCCATAGCTCCTGCCCCGACCCCGGCTACGGTTACAACCGCGGCCTGTGCCTTCGCGCCCACATCAATCATTAAAACTCCCGAGAGGGTACCCGTAATTGCTGCGCTGACAACAGAAGCGGGTCCTGCTTTTGTTGGACTTAAGCTTTTATGAATCATGACTTCATGTATGGCAGCCCCTGCAATAATCCCATTCATTCCGGATAATAATGCGTATTCCGCAGCCTCATACGGTTTAGTTGGAATATCCCTCACGCTCATTTTTCTTAGAATGAGCGTCGAGATAGTGCTGCCTCCAGTTCTTGCCACCGCCTCAGACGCAAGATAGACCAAGACTGCGGCAGGTACGCGTTCCCCCGGTCTCATAGTCGCATAAGCTGCCATTCCCGCGCCGGCAAAATACAGGGGTTTCCACCAGTGCTGATTCAAAGGCCAGGGAGACACATGCCCGGCCAGCGCCACTTCGGCAGTAGTTATCATGGGAGCCAGCTGCATACAGGATTCCGCCAGATCATTACTTGAAAGCCTGGAGTCTATTCCCGCTGTTTTACATACACCCCACCATATACCCAGATTGAGCAGGGTAGACAAGGAGACTCCAGCAATGCTTCCCGTGAGCTTAACCCCGTTTTCCACCAGTACGGTGTCATTAGAAGGCTCAAGAAAATCAAAATCATTTTGTGAAAGATGGCTGGCCTGTGCCATCGTACAAAGCAAACACAAAAGTAATGGACAGAGTTTGAATGACTTTGTCATGGTGATTTCCCCGATCAAGAGACTGAACAAGAAATATAGATCCTATACGGAGCTATGAATGACAATATCCTTAACTGCCCAGTGAAATATAAGACAGATATCAAATACTTTCGATGAACTGCGCCTTCAGTTGTTGACCGTTGAATCTGTCATTTAAACAGAGTCGAGAGATAATCCAGGGGTGCATAAAACTTTTTCCACTGAGTAAAGCCGATCTCTGAAAAGCCTTCTTCCAGTGGATAGCCATAAACGGCGTAGTTTGCAAGACTATTGATATAAGCGAGGGTTAACGCAGGCACCAGTGTAATACCGGCTTTAACAAACGGATTGATTGTGGTTGTCTCCGAACTCCTCAACATATGTAAGGCTGTGATTGTGCCTAAGGCAAAGGACCCGGCTGCAACTCCGACTCCGGCTCCGAATCCGATTACCGCTCCGACTCCGGTACTGGCTACAGCCGAGGGTATAACTCCGATTCCGGCTAAGGCTCCTACACCTGCTCCTACTCCTGCCATAACTACGGCTACAACTTCGATTCCGGCTGGGACTAAGACTCCCGCTATGGCTCCTGCTCCGGCTCCTGCCACGGTTGTAACTGCAGCCAGTGCCTGTCCGCCCGCATCAATCATTAACATTGAAATAACTCCCGAGAAGGTACCCGTAATCGCTGCGCTGACAACAGCAGCAAGGGTCGCTTTCGCCGGACTTGAGCCTTTATAGATCATGGCTTCATAAAAGACAGCCCCTGCAAGAATCCCATTCATTCCAGACAATACTGCGTATTCCGCAGCCTGATACCATTTAGTTGTAATATGCCTCACGCTCATTGTTTTTAGAATGAGCGTCGAAATAGTGCTGGCTCCAGTTCTTGTTACCGCTTCGGACGCAAGGTAGGTCAGGACTGCAACAGGTATCTGCCCCCTCTCTTTCGTCATAGTCGCATAAACTGCCATTCCTGCACCGGCAAAATACAGGGGTCGCCACCAGCGCTGGTCCAGGGGCCAGGGAGACACATGACCGGCCAGCACCACTTCGGCGGTCGTTATCACGGGAGCCAGCTGCATACAGAAATCCGTTTTCAATGTCTCCAGCTCCTTTGTATCCGATTCAGCCAGATCATATGTGCTTGAAAGCTTAGCGACTACTCCCCCTGTTTTACATACAGCCCACCATATACCCAGATTGAGCAGGGTAGACAAAGAGACTCCGGCGATGCTTTCCCCTAACTTGGACCCGTTTTCCACCAGTGCGGTGTTATTAAAAGGCTTAAGAAAATCAAAATCACTTTGTAAGGGAGGGCTGGCCTGTGCCATCGTACAAAGCAAACACAAAAGTAACGAACAGAGTTTGAATGACTTTGTCATGGTGATTTCCAAGGTGAAGTGACTGAACAAGAAATATAGATCCTAAACGGAGCTATGAATGACAATATCCTTAACTGCCCAGTGCGATATAAGACAGATATCAAATACTTTCGATGAACTGCGCCTTCAGTTGCTGACCGTTGAATCTGTTAGTTAAACAGAGTCGAGAGATAATCCAGGGGCGCATAAAACTTTTTCCACTGAGTCCAGCCGGTCTCTGATAAGCCTTCTTCCAGTGGACAGCCATAAACCGCGTAGTTTGAAAAACTATTGATAACAGCGAAAGTCAACGCAGGCACCAGAGTGGCAATGGCTTTAATAAACGGGTTATTTGAGTTTATCTTCGAATTGCCGTACATAAGCAACGCTGTGACTACACCTGAAGTAAAGGCTCCAGCGATGGTTCCAGCTAAGGTGCCCAATTCGGCTGTTAAGGATCCGGGGCTGTCTGTGGCTACTATGGCTGCGACTGCGGCTATTGCTGTAGCTACGGCTGCGGCTTCGGCTATGGTTGCAATTCCGGTTTCGACTCCACTTACAGTTGCGCCTGCTGCTCCGACTGCGGCTCCAGCTCCGGCTATAGCCCCGATTTGGGCTATGGATCCAGCTTCGATTCCGGCTTCTGCCTTTGCCTGTCCGTCCGTATTAATTGTGAACAGCGAAGCAATTCCAGAGAAGGTGCCCATAATTGCTGCACTGACAACAGAAGCAAGAGCCGCTTTTGCTGGCCTGAGTCCTTTATGAGTCATGGCTTCATAGACGACAGTGCCTACGATAATTCCATTAACCGCAGAAAATACTGTGTATTCCGAAGCCAAATACCATTCAGTTGCCATGCCCCTTAAGCCCATTTTTCTTAGATTGAACACCGAAATTGCACTGGCTCCAGTTCTTGATACCGCTTCGGACGCAAGGTAGGTCAAGACTGTGGCAGGTAGGTGTTCCCTCGCTTCTGTCATAGTCGCATAAACTGTCATTCCTGCACCGGCAAAATACAGGGGTCTCCACCAGCGCTGGTCCAGGGGCCAGGGAGAGATATGTCCGGCCAGCGCCACTTCGGCGGTCGTTATCATGGGAGCCAGCTGCATACAGAAATCCGTTTTCAATTTCTCCAGCTCCTTTGTATCCGATTCAGCCAGGTCATATGCGCTTGAAAGCCCAGCAACTGTTCCCGCTGTTTTACATACAGCCCACCATACACCCAGATTGAGCAAGGTAGACAAAGAGACTCCGGCAATCCTTTCCGTCAGCACAAGCCCGTTTTCCACCAATACGGTGTTATTAAGAGGCTTAAGAAAATCAAAATCACTTTGTGAGGGAGGGCTGGCCTGTGCCATCGTACAAAACAAACACAAAAGTAACGGACAGAGTTTGAACACCTTTGTCATAGTGATTTCCCAGATACAGTGACTGAACAGGAAATATAGATCCTAAACGGAGCTATGAATGACAATATCCTTAACTGCCCAGTGCGATATAAGACAGATATCAAATACTTTCGATGAACTGCGCCTTCAGTTGCTGACCGTTGAATCTGTCAGTTAAACAGAGTTGAGAGATAATCCAGGGGCTCATAGAACTTTTTCCACTGAATCCAGACGGTCTCTGAAAAACCTTCTTCCAGTGGATAGCCATACACGGCATAGTTTGAAAGACTATTGATAACGGCGAAAGTCAACGCAGGCAACAGAGTAACACCGGCTTTAATAAACGGGTTGTTTGAGGCTATCTTCGAACTGCCCAACATCAGTAAGACTGCTACTCCCCCTAAGGCGAAGGATCCAGCCAGGGCTCCGACCCCGGCTCCGACTCCGGCTCCGACTCCGACTCTGACTCCGGATAAAATTATGGTTCCGGTTCCAGTTCCGGCTCCGGCTATGGTTCCAGCTATGGCGCCATCTCCAGCTCTGGCTATAGCCCTGGCTCTGGCTATGAATACAGCTCCTGCTCCGGTTACGGCTACGGCTCCGACTCCGGCTATGGCTCCGACCGCAGCCTGTGTCTGCCCACCCACGTCAATGGTTAACACTGAGATAATTCCCGAGAGGGTGCCCGTAATTGCGGCACTGACAACAGAAGCAAGAGTTGCTTTTGCTGGACTTGAGCCTTTATGGGTCATGGTTTCATAGAAGACAGCGCCTGCAACAACCCCATTAATTCCAGACAATACTGTGTATTCCGCAGCCGTATACCATTCAGCTGAAATATCTCTTACACTCATTTTTCTTAGCATAAACGCTGAAATAGCACTGGCTCCAGTTCTTGATATCGCTTCGGACGCAAGATAGATCAAGACTGCGACAGGTACCTGCTCCCTCGTTTTCGTAAAAGTGGCATAGGCTGCCATTCCTACACCGGCAACATACAGGGGTTTCCACCAGCGCTGCTCCAGAGGCCAGCGAGACACATGCCCGGCCATCGCCATTTCAGCGGTGGTTATCACGGGAGCCAGCTGCAAACAGAAATCCGTTTTCAATTTCGCCGCCTCATTTGTATCCGATTCAGCCAGATCGTGTGTGCTTGAAAGCCCGGAGACTATTTCCGCTGTTTTACATACACCCCACCATACACCCAGGTTGAGCAGGATAGACAAAGAGACTCCAGCAATACTTCCCGTTAACTCAAGCCCGTTTTCCACCAGTGCGGTGTCATTAAATGGCTCAAGAAAATCAAAATCATTTTGTGACGGAGGTCTGGCCTCGGCCGTCGTATAAAGCAAACACAAAAGTAACGGACACAGATTGAATAGCTTTGTCATGGTGATTTCCCGGATACAACGACTGAGCAGGAAATATAGATCCTAAACGGAGCTATGAATGACAATATCCTTAACTACCCAGTGCGATATAAGACAGCTATCAAATACTTTCAATAGACTGCGCCTTCTGCGGCGGCTGAACCAGGTATTGGGCGTTTCTGTACAATCTTTCAATGTCTGCTACGCTCATTGCTCCTATCAACAAAAGGTAATGGTGTAACAATAATGGTACGCAGTATGTCATTAGATTCCAGGGTCGAGAGACTTGAATCCCATTTTGACTCACTGGATGGTGCAGTACGCAGTCTCGTCGAGATCACTCAAGAAACACATAGAATAATGCTGGAAAACCAGCGTGAAAACCGCATCAGATTTGACAAAATCGACAGGCGTTTAGCTGAACACGACAATTATTTAAACAAAATCGACGATCGTTTGGACGAACATGACAAACGCTTTGACAATATCGACAAACGTTTGGACGAACATGACAAACGTTTTGACGAACATGACAAACGCTTTGACAACATCGACAAACGTTTGGACGAACATGACAAACGTTTTGACGAACATGACAAACGCTTTGACAACATCGACAAACGTTTGGACGAACATGACAAACGTTTTGACAATATCGACGAACGTTTTGACAATATCGACAAACGTTTTGACGAACACGACGAACGTTTTGACAATATTGACAAACGTTTTGACAAAATCGAGGGCTCACTAGACATCATTGTCAAGCATCTAGAAAAATAACCAATCCACCTAACGAATAAGTCCAGCGATGCAGGAACTCACAGAATTTTTGTGACAAAGCCAACAAAAAACCGGTGAACTCTGAGAGTATCACCGGTTTTTTTGTACCGAGAGCACCTGGGCACCCTCGGGTAAACAGCTGTTTCAGACCGCTGGATTAACCACCAAAGTCGTCCAACAGAATGTTTTCAGGCTCAACACCCTGGTCTTCAAGCATCTTGATCACCGCGGCGTTCATCATGGGAGGACCACACATGTAGAACTCACAGTCTTCAGGTGCAGCGTGCTCTTTCAGATAGTTATCGAACAGTACCTGATGGATGAAGCCGGTGTAACCTTCCCAGTTATCCTCTGGCTGAGGATCAGACAGCGCCAGATGCCAGGTAAAGTTAGGGTTATCCTCTGCCAGCTTGTCGAACTCTTCTACGTAGAAGGCTTCACGCAGGGAGCGGGCACCGTACCAGAACGAGATCTTGCGGCTAGACGACAGACGTTTGAGCTGGTCGAAGATATGGGAACGCATAGGTGCCATACCTGCACCACCGCCGACAAAGACCATTTCGTTGTCAGTCTCTTTGGCGAAGAATTCACCGAAGGGGCCGTAAACGGTCATCTTGTCACCTGGCTTCAGGTTGAAGACGTAAGAAGACATCTTGCCCGGAGCAAAGTCAGTTCCCGGAGGTGGTGAAGCGATACGAATGTTGAACTTCAGGAGACCTTTCTCTTCAGGGTAGTTGGCCATGGAGTAGGCACGAATGGTCTCTTCATCCACCTTGGAAACGTACTTCCACTGGTCAAACTTGTCCCAGTCGCCACGGTACTCTTCCTGAATGTCGAAGTTCTTGTACTCAACGGTGTGAACAGGCGCTTCCAGCTGCACGTAACCACCGGCGCGGAAGTTAACGTTTTCACCTTCCGGCAGTTTCAGAACCAGCTCTTTAATGAAAGTGGCAACGTTGTCGTTGGAAACCACTTCACATTCCCACTTCTTAACGCCGAAGAGTTCTTCTTCAACTTCGATTTCCATGTCCTGCTTAACGTTCACCTGGCAGGACAGGCGCCAGCCTTCCTTCTCTTCACGTTTGGTGAAGTGAGAACGTTCGGTAGGCAGCATCTCACCGCCACCGTCGAGCACTTTACACTTGCACTGCGCACAGGTACCGCCACCACCGCAGGCCGATGGCAGGAAAACGCCGGCACCGGACAGGGTGGTCAAAAGCTTGCCACCAGCGACCGTGGTAACGGCTTTCTCAGGATCTTCGTTGATGTTGATAGTGACATCACCGGTGCTGACCAGTCGCGAGCGGGCTGCCAAAATAACCGCTACGAGCGTCAGCACGATAACGGTAAACATGACTACGCCCAATACGATTGTAGAATCCATATTTACACGACCTCCTTACAGCTGTACGCCAGAGAATGACAGGAAGCCCAGTGACATCAGACCGACAGTAATGAAGGTGATGCCCAGGCCACGCAGGCCCGGAGGTACGTCACTGTACTTCAGCTTTTCACGGATACCGGCCAGGGCGGCAATTGCCAGAGCCCAGCCAACGCCCGCACCTAATCCGTATACCGCCGACTCGCCCAGGTTGTAGTCACGCTCTACCATGAACAGGGAAGCACCCATGATGGCGCAGTTCACAGTAATCAGTGGCAGGAATACACCCAGTGCGTTGTAGAGAGACGGTACAAACTTGTCCAGGAACATTTCCAGAATCTGAACCAGGGCAGCGATGACACCGATGTAGGTGATCAGGCCCAGGAAGCTCAGATCAATACCTTCTGCCAGCGCACTGCCTTTCAGAATGTTCTGATAGATCAAGTTATTAATGGGCACAGTAATGGTCAGTACGGCCACTACGGCAACACCCAGACCCAGGGCTGTTTTAACCTGCTTGGACACCGCCAGGAAGGTACACATGCCCAGGAAGAAAGCCAATGCCATGTTTTCCACGAACACTGCTTTCACAAAAAGTGAGATGAAATGTTCCATGGCTTAGTGGGCCTCGCTGAACTGGGTGTTGGGAGCCATTTTGAACTCGTTGTCTTCAACCTGGTCCGGCTTGCGACTGCGAATCACCCAGATCAGCAAACCGATCAGGAAGAACGCACTGGGAGCCAGCAGCATCAGGCCGTTAGGCTGATACCAGCCACCGTTGTTGACGGTCTTGAGGATTTCAACACCGAACAGGTTGCCGGCACCGAACAGTTCACGGAAGAAGGCCACAATCAGCAGTACCGCACCGTAACCCAGACCGTTACCAATACCATCCAGGAAGGACAGTTTTGGACCGTTTTTCATAGCAAAAGCTTCGGCACGACCCATAACGATACAGTTGGTGATGATCAGACCGACGAACACCGACAACTGCTTGGAGATGTCATAAGCGTAAGCTTTCAGAATCTGGTCCACCACAATAACCAAAGAAGCAATAACGGTCATCTGACAGATGATACGAATGCTGTTGGGTATGTGGTTACGAATCAGAGATACCGCCAGGTTGGAACAGGCGGTTACGCCGATTACCGCCATGGCCATAACCAGGCTGACCTGCATGCTGGTGGTCACCGCCAGCGCCGAACAGATACCGAGGATCTGCAGGGTGATGGGGTTATTGTTAACGACCGGTTCCAGCAGGATATCTTTAGTCTTCTCAGACATTATGCATCCCCCGCTTTCAAATTAGTAAGGAACGGCTTGAAGCCTTCGTTGCCCATCCAGAAATGAATCAGGTTGGTCACACCATTACTGGTCAATGTGGCACCAGACAAGCCATCTACTTTGTAAAGAGACTTAGGATCAGCCCCCCCCTTCACCAGGCCTGCTTCTACTACACCTTTGCTATCGTAGATTTTCTTACCAGGCCACTGTGCTTTCCAGGCTGGGTTGTCGACTTCACCACCGAGTCCGGGAGTTTCCTTCTGGTCGTAGAAACCAAAACCCTTGACGGTGTTCAGGTCGCTGTCCAGGGCCAGGAAGCCGTACATGGTTGACCATAGACCATAGCCGTGTACCGGCAGAATCACGGTCTCCAGCTTGCCATTTTTCTCAATGACATAAACCTCGGCGATATCAGCCTGACGCTTGATACTGGCGATATCCTCAGCCGCGCTCAGCGCGTGGGACTCATCAGGAAGCTTGGCTGCGGTACGCTGGTCGTAGTCAGCAGTGGTCTGACCCTGTGGGGTCTTCTCGACAAACTTACCTGTTTTGAGATCCACCAGACGAGGCTGAACCTGCTTATACAGCTCAGCCACTTCAGCATTGCTGAGTGACTTGGCGTCTTTCGCCAGACCGGAGATGCTCAGGATGTTACGCTGAACGTCCAGCTGGGCGTTGACTTCCTGCTGGGGTTTCAGGAAAACGGCCGCAGAAGACACCAGCACAGAGCACACCAGCGAGAGCAGAATCGTTACAAATAACGTTTTCTTGATACTATCGTTACCCATCAGGCACGAGCCTCCCTACGCTTGATGTTGGCTTCTACCACAAAGTAGTCAATCAGCGGCGCAAACAGGTTGGCGAACAGAATAGCCAACATCATACCCTCTGGATAAGCCGGGTTGACGGTACGAATCAGGATGACCATCACCCCGATCAGCATACCGTAATACCAGCGACCGATATTGGTCATGGAAGCGGAGACAGGATCCGTTGTCATAAAGATCAGACCAAAAGCAAAGCCACCCATCACCATGTGCCAGTACCAAGGTGTACTGAACATCATGTTGGTCTCAGAACCAATCAGGTTAAACAAGGTTGCTGTTGCAATCATACCCAGCATAGTACCGGCAACAATTCTCCAGGAAGCGATACGGGTGATCAGCAGCACAGCGCCGCCGATAAAGATCGCCAGTGTCGAGGTCTCACCGACAGAACCCTGGATAGTTCCCAGGAAAGCGTCGAACCAGGTAATGCCATTGGTCACCACCTGATCAACACCACCCTGTTGTGCCAGGCTCAGGGCCGTGGCACCGGAGAAGCCATCAACAGCGGTCCACACCAGGTCACCGGAAATCTGTGCAGGGTAAGCAAAGAACAGGAACGCACGACCTGTCAAAGCCGGGTTCAGGAAGTTCTTGCCAGTACCACCGAAGACTTCCTTACCGATAACAACACCGAAGGAAATACCCAGGGCTACCTGCCAGAGCGGAATGCTGGGGGGAACGATCAGGGCGAACAGGACAGAAGTAACAAAGAAACCTTCGTTGACTTCGTGACCACGAACGACAGCAAACAGTACTTCCCAGAAACCACCGACAAAGAAAGTCACGGCATAAATAGGCAGGAAGTAAACAGCGCCATAAACAAAGTTATCCCACAGGCTGGCCGGATCGTGACCCGCCAACAGGCTGATCAGGGCCCCGTGCCAGTCAGCAGGAGCTGCCAGACCACCGGCAATGGCCGTGTTAGCCTGAAAGCCGACGTTCCACATACCAAAAAACATGGCCGGGAAAGTACAGAGCCAAACCAGACCCATCATCCGCTTCAGGTCGATCGCATCGCGAACGTGAGCAGTATTATGGGTTTTGTTAGGGGGGGTATAGAGCAGAGTATCCACTGCTTCATACAGTGCGAACCACTTCTCGTGCTTGCCACCTTTGACAAAGTGGGGCTCGAGCGTGTCGAGGAGTTTTCTAAATGCCATAACCTGTTAGCCCTCCAGCTCGATACGGGTGAGGTTGTCGCGCAGGATGGGACCGTATTCGTACTTGCCGGCACAGACGTAAGTGCACAGTGCCAGGTCGTCTTCTTCCAGTTCCAGAGCACCCAGTTTCTGAGCCATTTCCGTATCACCCACGATAATCGCACGCAGCAATTGCGTGGCCAGGATATCCAGAGGCATGACTTCCTCGTATTGCCCCACTGGCACCATGGCACGCTCACCACCGTTGGTGGTGGTGGTGAAGTTGAGCAACCTTTTACTCAGACCGGAAGTCAGCACGTTCAGCACCGAGTGACGTTTCACCGTCGGGTTTACCCAGCCCATGAACAAACGCTCATTGCCTTCTTCCAGAACGGAAACCTGTGTGTGATAACGCCCCAGGAATGCGAAGGAGCCTTTAGCAGTACGGCCACCAAACACAGAACCAGAGATAATACGGTTATCACCTGCTTTCAGTTCACCTGCTGCCAGCTCATCAGTGCTGGCACCCAGACGAGTACGCACCAGACGAGGCTTCTCAACCTGAGGGCCTGCCAGAGCAACAACACGGTCAGTAAAGAGTTTACCAGTAGTGAACAGTTTGCCCACTGCAATGACGTCCTGGTAATTGATCTGCCAAACCGTCTTTTCAGCACTCACCGGATCCAGAAAATGAATATGAGTACTAGGCTGTCCGGCCGGATGAGGTCCGTCAAACTCTTCGGCCGTTGCGATACCGGCAGGAATACGGGCGCCAGGGGCTTTACACAGGAAGATTTTGCCACCGCTGAGCTTGCCCAGGACGCTGATGCCCTGCTCAAACACTTCAGCATGTTCACTGATGACAACTTCAGGGTTCGCTGACAGAGGATTGGTATCAATGGCTGTAACAAAGATGGAAGCCGGGCGGGAACCCAGTGCCGGCACTTTGCTGAAGGGGCGGGTGCGCAGGGCAACCCACAAGCCAGATTCATTCAGTTGCGCTTCTACCTGATCAGCAGTCAGGGTAGACAGTGCTTCAGGCTTGTGCTCAGTGAAGGTCACTTCATCGTCACCGTCAACATCAATGACTACAGACTGAAGCACCCGCTTTTCACCACGATTAATCGCAGCAACAACACCGGCAGCAGGCGCCGTGTAGCGCACCCCCGGTGTTTTCTTGTCGGTAAAGAGCTCTTGCCCTTTCTTAACTCGATCCCCGACAGCGACCGCCATGGTAGGTTTCATACCTACATAATCAGAGCCAACCACGGCGACAGAGCGAACTGCCCTGCCGTCCGATATGCTTTGATCAGGTGCCCCTGTAATCGGAAGATCCAGTCCCTGTTTGATTTTGATCATACCTTTCGCCTAATCAATCAATTTTCAGGTCCGGAATAAACCCGCCTCTCCGGTGATAACCGACAACTGACCAATATAACCCTGAATACCCAGCTTTTTTCCAACAGGAAGTCAGAACCCAAGCTATGATCTCCGCCTCAATCAAAAGTACAACAAAAGACCGTACTCCGCTGGAATAAGTCTTGCCTGCAGGTGTTCTGATTCAAGCAAACTGACGGTAAACATCCCCGAGTCTCACTCTACCCGGAACCTGCCGGTCTCATGCTCAACAACACAAGCACAGCAGTCCCCTGACTGAGACTCAAGCGCAATCGCACATCAATCCATCGTTATGTGGCCGCAACGGCTCACCATTGAAAAAAAATGGTCGCGCAATTATAAAGACAGTCTCCCTGATATACCATAGGCGAATGATCGTGGAATCCCTTAACATGAAAAGCAGTTTCCATTATATTCAAAGCAGATATCGCATAACCTGAAGATCGACCAAACTGAACGAATTCAGCATGAAACCGCTTTGGGAAACAACCGGAAGAAATTTTCAGCAGTGACCTCAGCCAGTTTTTCTAGCGAAACACCTTTCAACTCCGCCACGCATTTTGCTACATCAGGCAAATAGCGAGGTTCATTAGGCTTACCCCGATAAGGAACCGGTGCCAGGTAAGGGGAGTCGGTTTCAATCAAAAGCCGGTCCAGTGGCACTTTCTTAACGACTTCTCTTAATTCAGAGGCATTCCTGAAGGTGACGATGCCTGAGATGGAGATAAAGTAGTTCAGCGCCATCGCCTCTTTCGCCATCTCCCAACTCTCTGTGAAGCAGTGCAATACCCCGGCTTTTTCCAAATCGCCGTACTGGCGTATCAACTCAAGGGTGTCTTCCTTTGCATCCCTGGTGTGGACGATAATGGGCAGGTTTGATTGTGCAGCTGCCTGTAGGTGAATCCTGAACCGTTCCTGCTGCCTTTCTTTATTATCAGCCGAGTAGTAATAATCAAGACCGCTTTCACCGATCGCAATCACCTTTGGGTGACTGGCGTACTGCAACAGAGTTTGCAAATCAGGCTCGGCAGCCTCTTTCTCAAGGGGGTGTATGCCAACCGAGGCAAACACATCCTGATATTGTTCTGCCAGATTAACCACAGCATCGGCATGTTCCAGGTCAATCCCCACACACAGTATTCGTTCAACGCCCGCCTGCCGGGCTGCATTAAGTGCTGCTTCCAGATCACCGTCGTAGTGGTCGAGCTTGAGACGGTCGAGATGGCAATGCGAATCGATCAACATATTCAGTCGTAATACATTCAGTAATTTTCAGATAAAGTCATCGTTGAGGATACCTTATACAGCCTCTTCTTACCTTAAACTTGCAGAATTGAGCACAATTTCATTTATTGTGTACTACTGATGCATCGAATTACATTATGCAAAACGATGAACTGAATCAGTATTTATGCCTCTTTCTTTTTAAACGACCCACGGCTAGTATTTTTGCCTCAGACCCGAACACAAAGTAACAGAAAGATGCAGCCTCAACCCGTCAGTTTCTCTCGCCTTAATGTGCAGTGGCCAAATTATTTTATGGCCATGCTGCTCGGGGTTGCGACCGGGATATTAATACCGGCCATTTCTGACTGGGTGGCACCAATGGGCATTATCTTCATCAAGATCATCAAAATGCTGGCAATACCGATGATCTTCTTCTCCATCGCAAACGGTATTTTGCAGCTGAGTAATAACGGCTCTATGCAACGGATTGCCCTGAAGACTCTGGCCTTGTTTCTGGGCAGTATGTTGATCCTTTCCACCAGCACGCTGATATTCAGCCAGCTTTTCACTGACAACTGGGGCTACCAATCTGTCCTGCCCAGCTATTTTAAACCTGAGCCCGAATTGCCTGGCTTGCCTGACATCACTGCAAAAGTCATCCCCGACAACCCCATTGCGGCAATCATGCACGGCGAAGTCATGGCTACCGTCTTTTTTGCCAGCCTGATAGCCATTGGGATTCGCGCAAGCGGTGAAAAGGGGAAGCCCATGGTTGAGTTTCTTGAAAGCTCGACCATTGTCGTTAATCAGATAATCAGCGCGGTTATGAAACTGGCCCCTCTGGGCATATTTGCCATGACCGCTGACAATATTACCAACACCAATCTGACTTTGGCCAGTGAACTAATCAGTCTGGTAGGTATTACCTGGTTAATAACCATCCTGATTATGGTTGTCGGCTTTAGCCTTGTCCTGAAAAGCATGAAGCTCTCTGCAAGGGCTTTCTTCCGCAAAATGCTGGCTCCGCAGATCATGGCACTGACAACAGGTTCCAGCACCGCAACACTGCCCGTAAACATGACCGTGACCGAAAACCATCTGGGCGTCAGCAGACCCATCAGTCAGTTTGTATTGTCTCTGGGTTCTGTCATCAATATGAATGGGCTGACGATCAACCTCACAATCATCGCCGTGTTTTCTGCCCAGATCTTTAACCTTGATTTATCATTGATGGACTATCTTTTCATTATTGTTATCAGCACGGTTTCTGCCATTGCAGCAGCGGGCATTCCTGGCGCTTTCCTGCTCTCTGTCACCCTGCTGCTTGAGAGTCTGGGCATCCCCCTGATGGCGATAGCCATCATAGCCGCGGTGGACAGGTTGTTTGAAATGACTGGCACCGCACTCAATATTACCGGAGACTGCCTGACCGCCGTGATCGTGGCAAAATCGGAGAATGAGCTGGATGAAGAGACCTACATTCGATAAAACCTCAAAGGGTACTGGTTTCCCGGTCGGACTTGAGCCCACCCGCCAGATAGGTTTCTATTTTGGTTCTGACCGTATCCGTTACATCGTTAAACTGAACGCCTATCCCGGCCACTCGTGTCGAACCCTGAGGAGTGATCCAGACCACCTTTCCGGGGACTGGTAACTGTTCCGCTTCATCCATCAGGGTCAGACGAATAAACACCTCATCACCCAATGAGTAACGCTTTGAAGTCGGAATAAATAATCCACCACCGATGATAAAAGACATGTAAGACGAATAGAGAGAAGAAGTATCTTTGATCGTCAGAGACAAAATGCCCGACATGCCACCCTTTCCACGGTTCATTATTCTTCTCCTTTATACGTTGTTTGAGCCAGACTCACTGACAGTCTACCCCGTTCAACAATAGGTTGATAGCGGCTATCCCCCCAAGATACGTATCTACCGAAAACCAGCACTCCTTGTACATAATAACCACACAAAAAGTAGTGAGATCAATCAATATAAAAACGGAAAGGTTTCTTTAAAATACCCTGATAAACAAGCGTTTGAGGCAACTATCATGAATGAAGCCCACTGGGGACTGTTAGTAGCAGCGTACCTTTTTCTGGCTGGCGCCGGAGCAGGAACGGTGTTTATCAGTGGCTATTATGTACTCTCTGATCGAATCAAACAGGACAGCCAAAGACAGCTTGCTTGTTATTCGGCCATAGCAGGCTCAATCCTGCTGATGATCGGCACCACCATGATTATTCTCGACCTGACCACCTTCAGGGCTGGCATTGTTGAGTTCGATCTGGACAAGTTCTTCCGTTTTATTAACTTCTTTAAAACCTTCAGAACCAGCTCCATTATGAGTATGGGCTCCTGGCTGGTGAGTCTGGCCATTGGTGCCAGCACGGTGTATGTACTGGCTTTTTTCAAGCAACTGCCGTTTCACAAATACCTTCGTCCGCTAGCAGCCATTAATATGCTGTTTGCCATAGGCGTATCCTCTTACACCGCTTTTCTGCTGGGCGATATCACCCATAACTTTGTCTGGAGCAGCAGCATTCTGGTCACCATCTTTATGATATCTGCGCTGTCCGCCGGCCTCGCTGTGGTGCTACTGGTCAAGACCATCATCCGTGCTCCCAGTGAACCCAATCAGGCATTTGAAAAAGTCGACGCACTGACCTTAACGCTGGAATTGATCCTGCTGCTGATCTTTACCTACTCAATTTACAGTCTCAGCGGCTTCAATGGTATTGATTTTCCTTTAGCCATCTCTTCAAAGGCAGGACTGTTGTGGTTCTTCGGTGTCATAGGTCTGGGACTTTTGATACCTCTGGCCCTGAACCTGAAGGCAGTACTGACCCGGACGGCGCTTTCCCACTCGAAAGAATACCTACTGTCAATCGCCGTCCTGACCGGGGGATTTTGTCTGCGTTACGCCGTTTTACTTGCCGGCCAGTATCACTAAGGAATTAAACATGTTGGATCGAAGGAAAGCCCTTAAGCTGTTATCTGCCGGTGCTGCCGCCTTTACTTTCGTATCGGCCCAGGGATCACTGAGCAGTATCAGGAAAGAAAAGAACAAAAAACATCTGGCCATGGCCATTGACCTGCGCCGCTGCAATGGCTGCAAGGCCTGTGTCACTTCCTGTGGCGTAGAGAACGGTAACGAGCCCGATGAGCACCGGACCCAGGTGGTACAGGTGGTCGCAGAATCGGGCGATAAACAGCACGCCCTGAACCTGCCACTGCTCTGTAACCACTGTGAAGAACCGGCCTGTACCCCGCTCTGCCCAACCGGAGCCACCTTTAAACGGGAAGAAGACGGGATTGTCGTGGTTGACTCAACCGTTTGTGTTGGCTGCAACTACTGCGCCATGGCCTGCCCCTACACCGGTGTTCGCTTTACCAACTCCAAAACATCAACCATAGACAAGTGTAATTTCTGTATTCACCGCACCACTCGCAACCTGCTGCCCGCCTGCGTGGAATCCTGCACCGGAGCCGCTCGTATTTTTGGTGACGTGAACAACCCCGACAGCCAGATCTCCAAATTCCTGGATGAAAATGAGGTCATGGTGCTGCAATCGGACAAAAATACCCGACCCAATGTCTTTTATGTGGGTCTCAGTCAGGAAGAGGCTGACCAGCCTTACACCCTGCACATTGAAAATACTTGGCAGAGATAAATCATGAAGCGTAGAGATTTTCTAAAAGCAGGCTCCCTGACAGCCACCGCAGCCGCCCTGGGTACAACAGGTGTCGCCAAGGCCTCAATACCTGAACAGGAAGACGTCAGCAAATATGCGCCGACCGCCCTGGAGCCTGAATACACCATTGGTGATGACCGGTCGATTACCTTTAATCCCAATCAGCGCATGGCCTTTACCATGTGTTTCGGTTGCTACAGCACATGCGCTGTCAGAGCCAGAATTGACAACAAAACCGGAAAGGTACTGCGGGTCGCAGGCAATCCTTATGGCCCATCGGCTCTTGATCAGCCTTTGGATCTTGATACGCCCCCACGGGAGGCGTTTCAACGCTTGTCTGCCGTCAATGACCAGGGGCTGAACGCCCGCTCAACACTTTGTGGCCGCGGCAACTCTGTGGTTGATGCCATGGACGATCCCCGTCGTATTACTAAGTGCCTGAAACGTGCGGGCAAACGTGGGGAGAACAAATGGCAAACCATCAGCTACGAGCAGATGATCAAAGAAGTCACCGAGGGCGGCGACCTGTTTGGCGAGGGCCATGTGGACGGATTGAAAGCCATTCATCAGAAAAACGGTCTGGCCAACCCGGACTTTCCTGACTTCGGTCCAGGCAGAAACCAGCTGTTTGCATCCATCTGCTCCGACCAACTGGGCAGAAAGGACTTTATGAACCGTTTTCTTCAGAAGTCCTGGGGAACACCCAACGTTGGGGTCAAGAGTGCCTACTGCGGCGTTATGCCCGGACTGGTCGATGTGATCACCCCCTCCACTATTGATATCAACCACTGCGAATACGCCATCTTTATTGGTTTTGCGCCCAGCCTTGGTGGCGATAGCACTAACATTCAGGCTCGACGCTTCGGCGAGGCCATGGCAGGAAGGGACAACTTTAAATACGTTGTCGTCGATCCCATTCTTCGCTCGCTGACCTCCAAAGCTAATCGACAAAACAGCGAATGGGTACCCATTAAAACTGGAACTGATACCGCACTGATGTTTGCTATGTTGCAATACATCATTAACCACCAGCGGTACAACGAAGACTTTTTGACCCTTGCCAACCGCAAGGCAGCCGACGCTGCCGGTGAAGTCAATTTCACCAACTCTACTTACCTGGTTGTGCAGGATCAGAAACACCCTCTGTATAACAAGTTTCTTACCGCCGAGGCACTGGGGCTTGGGGATGATCAGACTCAGGTGGTTATCAATCCCACAACCGGCAAACCTGCGGCCAGCAACTCAGTCAGCAGAGGCAAGCTGTTTTACAGCGGCCCGGTTCGACTCAGGGACGGTTCCGAAATTCAGGTAGAAACTTCCATGTCCCTGCTCAAGACGCGAGTCAATGAGACGTCCATGGCCGACTATTCTGCCCACTGTCAGATTCCGGTCGCCAAGATCGAGGAGATGGCCATAGATTTCACCTCCCACGGTAGAAAAGTCGGCGTTGCTTTTTACACCGGGGTTTGTTCTCCTGACACCACCCAGTTTGTGTTCGCTACGGGTCTGCTCGGCACCATGGTCGGCGCCCACAATGCCAAGGGCGGTATGAACTACTCAGCAGGCTCAGCTTTCAGTGGCACGTATGATATTTACTCATCTCCACTCTATGACCTGAACGGGTTTGAACATACGCCTGTGGAAGGATTGAGCACCGAGAGAGCGGCAGACTACGAGCAGAGTCATGAGTACCGTGAAAAAATCCGCAAGGGGCTCCCACCCTACCCGGCGGATTCTTCCTGGCTGCCCACCAAAGCGGCACCCTTAAACAGTGCGTCCTATTTGATTTCCCACGCCAATAGCAACCCATTCCAGTTCAAAGCCTGGATCAACTGGTCCACCAACCCGATGTATGGCGCTGCCGGACTGGCAGGACAGGTCACGGATACCATCAAAGACCCTAAGCAGCTTGGCCTGATTATTGGTGTCGATGTCTTTATTAATGAGACCAACCAATACGCTGACTACTTCGTGCCCGACCTGTCTCAGTATGAACAGTGGTCAATGTCAAGAATGGGCAGCAGCCGGGTTCGGGGACAGTCAGCCTGCGCCCCGGCCATTGATTCAAAGAATGTAAAGAATCAAAAAAACCAGACCGTCTGCATGGAACAGTTTGTCATCGACCTGGCCAAGGCAATGGATCTGAAAGGTTTTGGCGACAAGGCCTTCAAGGATAAGGATGGTCAGTCCTGCGCCCTGCACACCCCCGAGGATTACTACACCCGCGTCTACGCCAACCTGGCCCATGCTGACAAGCCTTTGCCTCAACCAACGCAGGACGATCTTGAAATCACCAGTGTTAACCGGGTGGCCTCGATGTTCAGTGAACGCCTGAAGCCCGAAGAACTCGGTCCCACCCTGTTTCTACTTAGCCGGGGCGGGCGTTACAAAGCGTTAGACAGCATCTATGAAGGTGAGTTTTTCCACAAGTCGCTTTGTTCACCTTTCCAGTTTCAGGTCTATAACGAAGGCATGACCGACAGAAAAGACTCTCATACCGGAAAACCTTACGACGGATTGCCTGTATTTGATGTACATCGCTTCCGTGACGGGACGCCTATACGGGAACTATGGACTGAAAAAGAGTTCCCTTACCAAATATCAACCTACAAACCTCACTTGCGCAGTGCCTCCTCGGCCATACTGCCCAGGATCACCTCACTGGCTGATGAAAACTTTATTCAGATGCATGAGGAAGCCGCCGCAAAAGAGGGGCTGAAAAATGGTGATCTGGCGATCATTCGTTTTCCAAACAACAAAACCCTCAAGGGCATCGTTCAGGCCGACAAAGGTGTGGCAATGGATACTATTTGTATTGCCCATGGTTATGGCCACAAGGCCCTGGGTGCCCAGGATATGACCATAGATGGAGAGCTGAAACCCGGTATTGCCGAACGTGGTAAAGGACTCTCAACCAACCTGGTGGGTGTCGGTGACCCTACCTGTAAAGGTCCCGCACTGCTTCAGGAACAGTACGTTGGAGGCACGATTCGCCATACCATTCCGGTAGCGATTCAAAAAGCTTAACTTCCCTCACCTTCCCTCACTATGAATGACCTGATTTGACACGTTGATGTGTCAGGTCAGGTCATCACTTTTGGCCTACATTGTTATTCAATCAACTGTGCAGATTGCAAATGCATTTGTGACCATAAAGCCAAAGGTGTCATTGTGAAAAAGCTAGAGGTACTGTGTCGTTTTGTCGCTGCGATAGTGTTCCTGCTGATTCCCAGGATTTCAGTAGCAGACCCTTACCTACTTACTTTTGAAACTTCACAGGCACGGGTCAAAGTCTATCTATCTATGGAACCTGATGCAGAAACGGGTGAAGTATCAGTACCCCACCGATCACATGAACCCCGTCCTGAGCGATTGTCGGGTGATGGCGGTGAAAATGAGGAATGTGGGGCAGCGGGTGGCTTGCCCGTTTCCCAGCCAGGTGAAACGGTTTCTTCGTCAGTTTCAGTGTCGTTCCCTGATTTCAGCGACAGAACTGAAACAACTGCTGTCGCTGAACCCTTAACCACTCAACCCATGGCTGGCTCGACGCATTCTGTCGAATACCAAACGGGAAACGCCCTGGTTTCCGCCTCGTTGGAAAGCGGGGAGGGAAATGGCAGGGTTCCCTTTTTCCATCTTCCTGCAAGCCAATTGAAAGACTTTGTCCGTGTATTCGCCAGCCTGGTTACCATGAACGCTAACAAGATGTATACCCTCCGGCCCTTCCCCCGATGTGGTCCTTTTGTATTTGACTCAGAGGCAAACCCGTCCTGGTTTTATGGAAAGATTGCAGTTTTTCCATCATTGTTTCTGACGGCGGCAGGCTCTGTCAGCGGGTTTGCCATGGGTGGAGCTCCCAGTGCCGGAATAGGAGCCGGATGCCTCGTCGCAGGGCTGGTCTACAGCGCCGCAAATGCCTGGTACTATAGTCGCACTCGTTTTCCAAACCAGTTTCAGGTGAGTTTCACGTTCAGCCTGAGCCATTTGATTGATGATTTGCAGCACATTGCGGCCATGCTACAATGCTCAGGAGGTTATGATTTGATGTGGTTTAGTTTGAATGAGCAGCAGAGCCGCCAGACGATCAGGTTCAATGTCAGGATGCCACAGGCAGTGGACGCCAACCAGCTAAAAGTCTGGCTCG
The DNA here is from genome assembly GCF_023822025.1 of Endozoicomonas sp. 4G. Taxonomy (NCBI): domain Bacteria; kingdom Pseudomonadati; phylum Pseudomonadota; class Gammaproteobacteria; order Oceanospirillales; family Endozoicomonadaceae; genus Endozoicomonas; species Endozoicomonas sp. 4G. The sequence goes on from NZ_CP082909.1 coordinate 3,215,247, forward strand.
AAAGTCGTAATCAACGATTAGCTAATCCATTTCAGATAGCGGTCTGTGCCATCGACGAATGTGAAACCGGATTTTAGAGCTCAGATAACTTTATAGAGAAACAGATATACGGGATCAAAAGCGCCAATGCTGATAGGCCAGGGGAGTTTGCTTTATTGATAGCGTGTTGGCTGATACTACGCACATTAACAAACAGTTTTGATTTCCATGCCCGCATCATTCTGTACCCGGATGTAGCCTCCAATAGATAAACGTCACCATTTTGGTATTCGGGTTTAAGTACCGTCAGACGCTCACCTGCTTTCTCACATAACCAGTTATCAACAATCGTTCCTTTGTCGTTTAGCAGAGTAACACTGGTGTTAGGCGCTTTACACAGTGCAACCACCGGGTAGTGTTCCTGGTCGGAGAGCGTTATCGTCTGGGTCTGGTTATAGCCAATCTCCCATGCTAACTCAACGAGTTCCGGCAATGAATCGTTATATCCGGTGAGAACCGCTTCAGTATCAGAGTCAATATCGTTATGGTTGTCAGTGATAATGCCAGCAACACTCATTCTTACAGGTTTTATAAAACGGTGCCTCAGAGGAGAAGGGGTAGAAGGATCACTTGGAGGAATTATGTTCAACTTAGGGTCTGGATCTTTACAGAGAGGGTTGGTGTCACCCCGTTTTTTACAGACATAAATCTTGATACGCATGTTGTCTGTAAGACAATGTCCGCCTTTTCTGCTGTGAAGTGAACTCCTATAGCCATCTGATGTGGAGAAAATATAGTAATACTTCCCTCCTTTGAAGCTTATGTAGTTCGGATCGGCAACGAATTCAGCAAATAATATACGATGGTGAGTAAGTTGGTTGGGATTGTCGCAAATAAAAGCATCCACTCTATCTGAATGTATTTCCGGTATCTCACAGTTTTCATAGTAGGTTTCGTTTTGTACAAGCCACATATTTTCATACATTTCTGAGACTTGTCTCTCACCCTGGTATTGCTTTGCCACAGAAGGAACATTAGGACAAATAAACGATAGCTTTGCGTTTAGCCTTACAGCTATGGTTTTGTTCTCATCCTGCGTATATAAATCTTTCATCCACAGAGCACTTGTGTAGATATCTCTGGCATCGCAGGCCTGAAACAGATGAAATAACAATAGGAATCCGATTAAAACAGCTTGCATAATCTTTCACTAGCAATAAGACACACTGACATTAAAAGTACCAATGTCGGCGGGCTGTAGAGTGAGTTTACGTTATTAACAATGTGATGCTTAAAGCTAACAACATTGACAAACAGCTTCGATTTCCATACCCGTAAATGGCGATGCTCGGGTGATGCCTCAAATAGATAAACGTCACCATTTCGGTATTCGGGTTCGAGTATTGTCAGGTGCTCACCGACTTTCTGGCACAACCAGCTGCCAACAATGACTCCTTTATGGCTCAGCAGACTGATCCTGGTGCCGGGTTCTCTACACAGTGCAACCACCGGGTAATGCTCTTCTTCAAAGATATATACAGTTCGGATCTTGTTATAGCCGATTGACCAGATTAAGCGCACAGGCTGTGGCAGTGAGTAATCATCCACAGTAGGAACCGTTGCTGTCGCCTCTACCGTAACGGCTACGATATCAGTGTCATTAGTCATCGCAAGAGCGGTAGTGCTTGCAGGATCAGTAGTGCTTGCGGGATCAGTAGTGGTTTCAGGATCAGTAGTGGTTACAGAATCGGTAGTGGTTACAGAATCGGTAGTGGTTGCAGGATCAGTAGTGGCTACAGAATAGTTAGTGGTTACAAAATCAGTAGTGGTTACAGAATCGGTAGTGGTTACAGAATAATTAGTGGTTGCAGGATCAGTAGTGGTTACAGAATAGTTAGTGGTTGCAGGATCAGTAGCGGTTACAGAATAGTTAGTGGTTGCAGGATCAGTAGCGGTTACAGAATAGTTAGTGGTTGCAGGATCAGTAGCGGTTACAGAATAGTTAGTGGTTGCAGGATCAGTAGCGGTTACAGAATAGTTAGTGGTTGCAGGATCAGTAGTGGTTACAGAATAGTTAGTGGTTGCAGGGTCAGTGGTGGTTACAGAATAGTTAGTGGTTGCAGGATCAGTAGCGGTTACAGAATAGTTAGTGGTTGCAGGGTCAGTGGTGGTTACAGAATAGTTAGTGGTTGCAGGATCAGTAGTGGTTACAGAATAGTTAGTGGTTGCAGGGTCAGTAGTGGTTACAGAATAGTTAGTGGTTGCAGGGTCAGTGGTGGTTACAGAATAGTTAGTGGTTGCAGGATCAGTAGTGGTTACAGAATAGTTAGTGGTTGCAGGGTCAGTGGTGGTTACAGAATAGTTAGTGGTTGCAGGGTCAGTGGTGGTTACAGAATAGTTAGTGGTTGCAGGATCAGTAGTGGTTACAGAATAGTTAGTGGTTGCAGGGTCAGTGGTGGTTACAGAATAGTTAGTGGTTGCAGGATCAGTAGTGGTTACAGAATCGGTAGTAGTTGCAGGCATATTAAAAGGGTTTTTTATAGGAGCAGAAAGAAAAGCACCTGTTGCGCTGTACCAGTTTAACTGAGGGTCTGGATAATTGCAGCCGGGATCCGTTTCATTATATTTTTTACAAATATAAATCTTGAGGCGCATATTATGTGTTCGACAATGTCCGTCTTTTTTATTCTCAAGTGAGCTTTTGTACCCGGTTGATGTGGAGATCAAATAGTAATATTCACCACCTTTAAAGACTCTGTCGTCTTTTCCAGCAGGATGCTCAAGAATCATTAAGTCCAAATAAGACAAGTGGTTGGGATCGTCGCAATAAAAGGGCTTCAGTTTATCTGGTGGATTAGCTGGTATCTCGCAGTTATCGTAGTAAGTTTGGTTTGTAAACAACCATATATTTTCATGCATACTCAGGGTTTGTCTATCCCAGCTGCGCTTCCTTACTGTGGTACCAATATTGGGGCAAACTAAAGTCAGCTTGGAGTTCAGGCTTACAGATATGCTCTTGTTCTCAGCACGGGAATATAACTCGTCAATCCACCAGGCACTTTGGTAGGTTTTACGAGCGTCGCAGGCGCAGGTCTGAAACAGATGGAATAAAAACAGCAGTCCGATTAAGACAAATCGCATAGTCTTTCTCTAATGACAACTCGTAACAAACGTAGCAGACCTATTTGCACGCCTCCATAAAAACCGTTGTTTGTCGATGCTGACGACTAACCTGAAATCACAACAAACATTTCAACGACTGGGAAGCCGAACCTTGCTATTCAAAAAAACATTGATTTTGATCTTGGTTATTACCTTTTCTGTGCATTGCTCTCATAGCCATGCCCAGGAAAACAGGTTGCCTTTGCTCTTCGCTCTGGCTGTTAGAGAGGCTAATGCCCTGCCACTCTACACCCCCTTGAAGCCAGACACTCGCTATTGCTTTGCTCCTGACTCTGGCGTCGAAACTGAGGTTTACATTGGAGCAACCGCTGATGAGGATTCTGGCAGTGAAGGCAGCGACAACTCTGATGAAAACAACGACAACGGTTCAGACGAAAACAAAACGGATAGCGAATCTGAAATTCAGTATGTAACCATGGCACTTAATCCTTTTCGAGCACCCAATGAAATCAGTACGTATTGTACGACTCTGGAAGTGAAAAAGATTAAGCAGGAGCCCCTTTCAGACAGTGAAGCACTCACTGAGTCAGAGGGAGGAGTGACAGCAGCAGACTCTTTTAACAACCAGGAAATCACCTCACCTGCTTACAGTACCACCCAGAGACCCAAGGCATACCAGTGTGACCATGAAGGATGCAACTACAGTAGCAAACGGGCGGACCATCTGAAAAGGCACGAACAGACCCACCTGCCTGCCGACCAGAGACTCAGAGTGCACCAGTGTGACCATGAGGGCTGCGACTACAGCACCGGCCAGGAAGGCCACCTGAAAAGGCACAAACAGACTCACCTGCCTACCGACCAGAGACTCAGAGTGCACCAGTGTGACCATGAGGGCTGCAACTTCAGTGCCTATCAGGGGAGCCACCTGAGAATGCACAAACAGACCCACCTGCCTGCCAACCGGAGACCCAAGGTCCACCAGTGCAACCATAAAGACTGCAACTACCGCACCGATCGCTTAGGTCACCTGGAAACACACAAACAGACCCACCTGCCTATCGACCAGAAACTCAAGGTACATCTGTGTGACCACGAGGGCTGCAACTTCAGCACCGGCTACACGAACAGTCTGAAAAAGCACAAACAGACCCACCTGTCTGGCGACCAGAGGCCCATGAGACTCAAAGTGCACCAGTGTGACCATGAGGGCTGCAACTACAGCACCGACAACACGGGCAATTTGAATAGGCACAAACAGACCCACCTGCCTGCCGACCAGAGATCCAGTAGACCCAAAAGAAAAGCCGATGACCCGCCGCCATCTCACAAGAAAAGACGACAGCAACTGGGCCAAACAACACCATAACCGCTGTTTTGAAACCATTAAAAAGCCATAAGGATACTTTGACATGGATAGACGTAATGCTATTCGGCTGATGATCGGCGGTGCTGCGGTATCAATGATCTCTGCTACACCGGCCATCGCCGCCATTCGTAAAGGCAGTAGTAATGGCGAAAAACATCTGGCCATGGCCATCGACCTGAAAAGTTGCAATGGCTGCAAAGCCTGTGTAACCGCCTGCGGTGTTGAAAATGGCAACCGCCCTGATGAACACCGCACTCAGGTATTGCAGGCCATCGTTGAAAAAGACGACAAACAATACGCACTGAACCTGCCACTGTTGTGTAATAACTGCAGCGAGCCTTCCTGCGTCACTGTCTGCCCAACCGGTGCTACTTTCAAACGTAAGGAAGACGGCATCATTGTGGTGGATTCCACCAGCTGTATTAACTGCCGCTTCTGCAGTATGGCCTGTCCCTATGACGGCTCACGATTCAGCAACAGTGATACCGGCACTATGGATAAATGCAATTTCTGCGTCCAGCGAAGAAGCCGAGCAACCCCGCAGCCTGCATATTGAACAGAACTGGCAGAGATAATCATGATGAAACGTAGGGATTTCCTCAAATCCGGCCCAATAGCCGCAGCCGCAGCGGTCGCTTCCGGTACCTGTCTGGCGTCCGATAGCAAGCGTGAAGACGTCAGTAAATACGCACCCACTTCTCTGAGCCCTGAATTCAAGGTCAACAGCAGTGGTGAACTTGAAGCCAATCCCGATCAACGGATGGCCTTTTCCATGTGCTTTGGCTGTTACTCAACCTGTGCGGTCAGGGCAAGAATCGATAACGCATCGGATCAGGTGGTCAGAGTGGCAGGCAACCCCTATGGCGCCGCGGCCCTCACCACTCCCATGGATCTGGCAACACCTCCTGGGAGCCTCAAAAAAACTTCCGACCTCTCTCCAGATTTTTACTAACCTGATATCCCAATAAACATTTCAACGACTGGAAACTCAGGCCTTGCTATCCAAAAAACCATTAACTTCAGCCTTTGTCATGGCCTTTTCTGTGCATTGCCTTAATGTCCACGCTCAGGAAAATAATATGCCTTTGCTCTTTACTCTGGCTGTCGGCAACTTCGCTCCGACTGTCGGCAAGGCGCTTACCAACACTCTGAAGCCCTTTATAGAGGTCTCATCCACGAAAAGAGTTTACGTTAGGGGAACTATTGGCCTTTACTCCTCGGGCCTGCCACAAAGACTCAGGGTACTAGAGAGTATTGAAGAAGAGAGCGAAGCCATTGAATGGTGGGAGTTGAACGGCGAGGCTAAAACTTGCCGTCGGGTAACCTCTGATGGGGGTTCTGACAGTGAAGACAATGGCACCTCTGATCAAAGCAGCGACAACCGTTCAGACGAAGACAAAGCCGATGCCAAATCTGAACACGAACAAGCCCACCGGCCTAACGACCAAAGACCCAAAAGACCCAAGCTGCACCAGTGTGACCATGAGGGTTGCAACTACATAAGCAACCGCTCGGACAATCTGAAAATGCACAAACAGACCCACCTGCCTGACGACCAGAAACCCAAGGCACACCGGTGTGACCATGAGGGCTGCAACTACCGCACCAACCAGTCCGGCCATCTGAAGAGACACAAACAGACCCACCTGTCTGCCGACCGGAGACCCAGGCTGTACCAGTGTGACCATGAGGGCTGCAACTACAGTTCCGACCAGGCGGGCAATCTGAAAATACACAAACAAACCCACCTGCCTGCTGACCAGAGAACCGGGAGACCCAAAATGCATCAGTGTGACTATAAGGACTGCAACTACATCACCGAATACACGACCAATCTGAAAAAGCACAAACGAGCCCACCTGCCTGCCGACCAGAGATCCAAGGTGCACCAGTGCGACCATGAGGGCTGCAACTACCGCACCGACTGCATGGGCAATCTGAAAGCTCACAAAAAGACCCACCTGCCTGCCGACCAGAGATCCAAGGCACACCAGTGTAACCATGAGAGCTGCAACTACAGCACCGACAACACGGGCAATTTGAACAGGCACAAACAGACCCACCTGCCTGCCGACCAGAGATCCGGGAAACTCAAAAGAAAAGCCGATGACCAGCCACCATCTAACGAGAAAAGAAAGAAGAGTGATAAAGGATGATCCGCCTCTCAAAGAATGATTTCGCAAAGATGGCAGTAAGCATTCTCGGTTAACCATACAAAACTACCCGGTAATTCTGGTATATATTCTCATACCTTTATGTAATGAAAATACTGGCCATTGAGTATTTGCATCATAAGCATCATCCTGGTTGCTGAATGTACAAGCAGATGCAGAGAACTTAGGCTCCAGTGGATAGATTTCAGGTCTGTATGCAGCCAGTAAAGAAGGTGATGTAAGCACTGTGATTTCATGATTCAGAAGTCCAGAATAATTGCTATCAGGCGAACAACGACCTACCAAAGAATCACGAACGCACATATTATAGGCTCCCCCCATAACAACGAGGCTGGTAATTTTGTTAGTCTTTAAAAAAGGCATTAATCCAGACACAGTGCATTGACTGAATACACCTGTGAAAGGACGAATGCCGAAATCGTCTGGATCATCTATAACATTACAGAGGCTGTTAATTGTGTTAGTTGTTAAAAAAGACATTAATCTCGGCAAATTGCCTTTACTAAGAACACCCGTGGCAGGCTTAATGCAGGAAAAATCTGGCTCTTCTATAACGTCGTAAATGTGTTTTGCACGATTTTCTCTACATTGATGAACAACAATCGTTCTACACCCTAAGCTTTTGCAAAAACGAAGAGTTTCTTGTTGGTTGTTTATTCTAACAAGCCACGACTCATCAGTTTCAGATGGCCACTTTTCATCATCCGATTCATCTATTACCATAACCGCAGTATTAGCATCATATTCTGGTCTATGATACTTAGCTATATCTGCAAGTAATGATCCATTTATTATTGACATCTTTAAACTCCTTTTTTAAATTTTTACCATTATCATGTATGGCTTTCAACCCGATCAACTCCCTCGTCTAGCTGGATTTCCTCTACTTCTAAAAAAACCTTATCTTCTGGTTTCATACGCAAATAATTTCTTGAAAATGAAAACAGCCTAAAAAAGGGACGATCATCCGAATTTTTTAAAGCCGAAAACAACTCAGGCAAAACCTTCTGATTAAAAACAGCTTTAGAGACAGATTGGTTTTTTCTTGTTTTGACAATTTTATCAAATGACGGTTTAATTTTTCTGAATTCCTGATGGTATTTTTTTGCTGTAGACTGTGTTTTTTCAGAAAAAGGGGTTGGCAATTTTGTTTTGCGATGCAATGAAACAGCATCATTCCATTCTTTAAAATAGTTATGCTGGTCTTTTATCATTGAAGAGTCACCAGTAAGCCATTGCTCAAGAGTAAAAGCTCCTACCATCGACTGTAATACCTGAAACCCCTCATCGTTCCTGAGAATAACGAAATGATGATAATATTCTCTATCGCCATAAGCCGTACTTCTAAGCTTGTGAATAAACAGACGACCCTGGCCTGATTCGCTATTGATATATTTCTTATAGGCATCCTGATCGTCAAGTGAAAAAACATAAAATTCTGAAGGGTTGTTTTTGGTGAAGTATTTTTTAATGACTTGTGCCGTATCATGGCAGTTAGTCACTTCCTTTAGTTCATTGATGCTCAATGCTAATGGACATAATGCTGTGCCATTTTTTTTCACAGACGACTCATCAGACAGACACTTTTCATCAACGCAAACACGCTTTGAAAATGCCCAGGCCGTTTCATCTGAAGTACTCTGAACACACTGTGATCTGTTCTGTGATACAACCGATTGCCCTGCACCTGATACCGAGAGAAAATTAAGCAATAAAGGTTCACTCTCGTCATTTACAGTGACATCTCTACCCATACTGACACCCGTTCGAGTTCTCTCCAGTCGGGTTGACTTGGCTGGCGGCATAAATGAATCAGCATTTCCGGAGTCATTATTTACAGGATCCATAATCTGTTCCTCTTATCCCCAGAGTAACAAGGAGATTAAAAATTGCTATGCAGATTAGAATCAGTTTTAAAATCAAAGTTCATAACAATGGTGTCAAGTACAACTAACAAAGTTTCTTTTTGACACAAATAGTCACACCATTTTGACAGGAAAGGTCACAGCTCCGAATTTTCCCCGTATCCCTGTAAATACCGAAAATACTTTTGATATTAATCAAAAAACCGCATCACCATCGCGTCTAAAATCTCGACCAAACAAATCCTGCACGTGAGAAACCTATGGAACCGTCCAGAAGCGAAGGGTTTAGCTCAGCCATACTAAACCTTTTCTCGTATCAACCGCTCATTTCCTGGCTGTTAGTAGCCAGTGTCTTTGGAGTCATCCTGACGCTGGCGCTGTTTGTTGTTATCAATGGCCGCAGTCGATTGGAACATGGCTACAGCGGGATACCCATACGACGCTGGTCAACCCGAAGCATTGTTGCTCACTGGCTGGGAGCAATCCCCTGCCTCTTTTTAATTGTCACCGGTCTGGTATTGGGTGCAGGTAAAACCTTCTTTGATACCCAAAGCAACAGCTGGGGCACTGTCGTCAATCTGGCTTCCGATCTGCATGAATTTATGGCCTTTCCCTTTATGCTGGGTGGACTGGCCATGATCCTGATGTGGTGGCAGCAGCAACGTTTTGTTCGTTACGACCTGGACTGGTTTAAACAGTTTGGCGGCTACATTAATTCTGGTCAGCCCAAACACCCCGATGCCGGTTTTTCCAGCGGTGGCGAAAAGCTCTGGTTCTGGGTATTCAGTTTCTGCTTTCTGGTACTTTCCGTGACCGGATTAATGCTGTTTTTTCCGGCTATTGAGCCCGGTTACTCTCTGGCGCCCCTTGTGATCGCCGCGCACATTGGATCCGCCATGGTTCTCGGCGCTTTTGCTGTCGTACATATTTTTATGGCAGCCATTATGTCTGAAGGTGCCATGGGCACCATGATCAACGGCCATTGCGACAGCAACTGGGCCAAACAACACCATAACCGCTGGTTTGAAACCATTAAAAAGCCATAAGGATACTTTGACATGGATAGACGTAATGCTATTCGGCTGATGATCGGCGGTGCTGCGGTATCAATGATCTCTGCTACACCGGCCATCGCCGCCATTCGCAAAAGCAGCAGTAATGGCGAAAAACATCTGGCCATGGCCATCGACCTGAAAAGTTGCAATGGCTGCAAAGCCTGTGTAACCGCCTGCGGTGTTGAAAATGGCAACCGCCCTGATGAACACCGCACTCAGGTATTGCAAGCCATCGTTGAAAAAGACGACAAACAATACGCACTGAACCTGCCACTGTTGTGTAATAACTGCAGTGACCCTTCCTGCGTCACTGTCTGCCCAACCGGTGCCACCTTCAAACGTAAGGAAGACGGCATCATTGTGGTGGATTCCACCAGCTGTATTAACTGCCGCTTCTGCAGCATGGCCTGTCCCTATGACGGCTCACGATTCAGCAACAGTGATACCGGCACTATGGATAAATGCAATTTCTGCGTCCAGCGAACCACCCAGAACCTGCTACCTGCCTGTGTTGAGTCCTGTACCGGAGCTGCCCGTATTTTTGGTGACCTGAACAATCCTGACAGCGAAATCTCCCGTTTTCTGGCCAGTCAGGAGGCCATGGTCTTGCAATCCAGCAAAAACACCCAACCGAATGTCTTCTATGTCGGTCTGACCAGCGAAGAAGCCGAGCAACCCCGCAGCCTGCATATTGAACAGAACTGGCAGAGATAATCATGATGAAACGCAGAGATTTCCTCAAATCCGGCCCAATAGCCGCAGCCGCAGCGGTCGCTTCCGGTACCTGTCTGGCGTCCGATAGTAACCGTGACGACATCAGTAAATACGCACCCACTTCACTGAGCCCTGAATTCAAGGTCAACAGCAGTGGTGAACTTGAAGCCAATCCCGATCAACGGATGGCCTTTTCCATGTGCTTTGGCTGTTACTCAACCTGTGCGGTCAGGGCAAGAATCGATAACGCATCGGATCAGGTGGTCAGAGTGGCAGGCAACCCCTATGGTGCTGCGGCCCTCACCACCCCTATGGATCTGGCAACACCGCCCAGGGAAGCCTTCCAGAAACTGTCGGCAGTAGCAGACCAGGGACTTGCTAACCGGGCAACGCTCTGTGGCCGGGGCAATTCGGTGGTTGATGCTTTTAACGACCCCCATCGTATTACTCAATGCCTGAAGCGTGTGGGTAAGCGAGGTGAGGACAAGTGGCAGACCATTTCTTATGAACAGCTGCTGGAAGAAGTTACCGAAGGCGGCGACCTGTTTGGCGAAGGCCCGGTGGCAGGCCTGAAAAAGATTCATCGCAATAACGCTTTGGCAAACCCCGATTTCCCGGACTTTGGCCCAAGTCGAAATCAGCTGTTGGGTACCGCCTGCAAAAACCAGTTCGCCCGAAAACAGTTCTTTGACCGCTTTCTTTTTAAATCCTGGGGCACCCCCAACCATGGCGTAAAAAGTGCCTACTGTGGTGTCAGCAGTGGCAGTATGGGGATCACCTCGGCCTCTGCCATTGATATTAACCATTGTGAATTTGCCATTTTCATTGGCTCCAATCCGGGTCTGGTCAGCGACAATGCCAATATATCCGCGCGACGCATGGGCAATGCACTGACCTCCAGGAAGAATTTCAAGTACGTGATCATCGACCCGATCCTGAGAGCCTCAACACCTGCTGCCAGCCATGAAAACAGTGAATGGATTCCCGTCCGGACCGGCTCTGATACTGCACTGATGTTTGCCATGTTGCAGTACATTATTAATCAGGAGCGTTACAATGCTGACTTCCTGTCCATTGCTAACCAGAAAGCGGCTGAAACGTTTGGCGAGGTAAATCACTCCAATGCCACCTATCTGGTGGTCAGGGACAAGGATCACCCGCTTTACAACCAGTTTCTGACTGCCAGCGCCATCGGTCTTGGCGATGAAAACACCCAGGTCGTCATTGATAAAGCCAGCGGTTTGCCGGTGGCCAGTAGCACCATGAAAAAAGCCAAACTGCTTTTCAATGGTCAGTTGTCGCTTACCGATGGCTCTTCTGTAATGGTTGAAACCGCTTTTTCTCTGCTGAAAAAGCGAGTCAATGAAAAAACCATGGACGACTATGCAAACCATTGTCAGATTCCCGTTGCAAAGATTGAAGCTTTGGCTAAAGAATTTACCTCTCATGGCAGAAAGGCCGGTATCGTCAACTACACCGGCATCAGTGTTCCTGACAGTATTCAGTTTGAAATGGCCCTGACCACACTGAATGCGATGAATGGCTCCAGTAATGCCAAAGGCGGTACGTCCTACCACAATGGTTCAACCATGAGTGGTAAGTACAACATTACCGCTGCTCCGCTCTATGACTTAATGGCGTTTGAGCACACCCGGCTCGAAGGCTTCAGTGCTGAACGCTTTGGCAACTACGAAGAAAGCCATGAATACCGGGAGAAAGTTCGCAAGGGCTTACCACCCTACCCCGCCAATAACCCCTGGCTGGTGAATGACAAACCGCTTCATAACAGTGGCTCGCACCTGATCGCTCATGCCAATAAAGATCCCTATCAGTTCAAAGCCTGGATTAATTGGTCCAGCAATCCGATTTATGGCTGCCCCGGACTGGCCAATCAGGTTGAAGAGTCCATCAAAGACCCCGGCCAGCTGGGTCTGATGATTGCCGTTGATGCCTACCTCAACGAAACCAATCAGTATGCCGATTATTTTGTGCCGGATCTTGTGCAATATGAGCAATGGTCCATGGCCCGAATGGGCAGCAGCCTGGTCGTTGGAGAATCAGCCTGCGCCCCGATTGTTGAGCCAAGAACGGTAAAGAACCAGCACAATCAGCCCGTTTGCATGGAACAGTTTGTGATTGATATTGCCAAACGTCTGGAACTAAAAGGGTTTGGCGAGAACGCCTTCAAGGATGTTCAGGGCAAACCCTGTGCGCTGCATACGCCGGAAGACTTTTATGTTCGCCTCTATGCCAACCTGGCTCATTCCGGTAAGCCATTACCCAATCCAACAGCGGATGATTTAAAACTCACCAGTGTCGACCGACTCACCACACAGTTCAGTGAGCGGCTGAAGCCTGAAGAACTGGGTCCAACCCTGTTTATGCTGACCCGGGGAGGCCGGTATGAACCTTTGCAGAGCCTGTACGAAGGTGAGTTCTTCCATAAATCATTGCGAAAGCCGTTCCAGCACCAGATCTATAACGAGAAGATGACCCGCAGAAAAGACTCCTATACAGGTCAACCTTTTGAAGGATTACCGGTCTTTGACGTTCACCGTTTCTGGGATGGCACACCGGTCAGGGAGCTTTGGAGTGAAGAGGATTATCCCTATCTGCTGTCTACCTTCAAGTCCCATATGCGCAGCCCCTACTCTGTGGCTCTGCCCAGGATCACGGCCCTGGGGGAAGAAAACTTTATCCAGATGCATCAGGATGATGCTGCCAGACAAAGCCTGAAAACCGGAGACAAGGCGCGACTGACATTCCCTAACGGCGAATCCATTGAAGGGATTATTCAGGCCGATAAAGGGACGGCCCAAAACACGGTATCCATCGCCCACGGTTACGGTCACACGGCATTTGGCGCCAGAGATATTTTTATTGACGACGAGCGTCGTCCTGGTTTGAAAAGCAGGGCTGGCGGGATCTCAACCAATGCCATCAGTGCCGGAGACCCAACTTGCAGGGGCGCCTCACTGATGAGAGAAAGCCGTTCCGGAGCTGCGATTCGACACAGCATCCCATTGCGGGTAGAAAAGGTCTGATCCTTCACAGCACCCAATCAAGACAGCGGCAAAAGACCCCTTCCATCAACATCTGCGGGTTAAGATTGCCGCCTTCCAGCAGGGACTGTCTTTGCGACATCAGCCAGTCCCTCTCTTGCAGGAGAGTTCTGGCATCGCATTTTCGAGCCAGATATTCCAGCATTTTCAACTGATCCCGGTTTCGAAGGTCCGATGGGCTGCCATTCAAACTCAATTTAACAGCATCATCAAGCCAGCCCATGATCCAGCTGATCGTCAGAACCAAATCTTCTGATTGCCAGGTTTTTGCCAACTCAACAGGGGTAACTTTCCCTTTGAAAAGCCCTTTCAGGCCATCAGCCAGAGTTGCTCTTTTTTCCAACAGCCCCTGATCGGCAAAACGCTTAGCCTCCAGCGGAGCGTTGGCGGTGAGATCCAAGAGTTGCACAACCCGACTCGAATCCTCCAGTTGCGAAGCTAACCATTGTTCCGCATCAGCTCTGTTGGGTGTCGCAAAGTTTAATTGCTGACAACGGCTGCGAATGGTGGGCAGCATATCACCGGAACGGGCACTGACCAGCAGGAAAACAGTATCGTCTCCCGGCTCTTCAAGGCATTTGAGCAGGGCATTGGCAGCATTGACATTCATCGCTTCTGCCGGGTTCAGGATAATCACTCTGCGCCCTCCCTGCTGAGCGGTTTTATGGGCAAACTCGTTCAGCTTTCGAATACGGTCAATGCGAATGGGCCGACCGGGGTCATCGGGTTCTACCAGTGTGAAATCAGGATGGGTTCCTGCTTTCAGTAGCTCACACTCCTTACAGTGACCACAGGCCCCTGTCGTCTGCGGGTTCATACACAACAAATAAGCAGACAGTGCTTTGGCAAACTGGAGCTTACCGGTACCCGGCACCCCCCTTAGCAAATAGGCATGGGCCAGGTTACCTGTCTGCTGGCAGTGAACCATTTGCTGCCACTGGGTGTTTTGCCAGGGAAAAATGCGCCAGTCTTTCATCAGCGCTCTCCCAGTCTTCTTTCGAGCACTGCCAGCAACTGCTGTTGAACACGTTCAAGGGACTGCCCGGCATCAATCACTTCAAACTGCTCAGGAAACTGTTCTGCCCTTGCCAGATAGGCATTGCGTACCCGGATAAAAAAGTCCATTTTTTCCTGCTCAATCCGGTCCAGCCTGCCACCTCGTCCTTTGGCTCTGGCCATGCCAATTTCCGGATCAACATCCAGCAGAATGGTCATATCCGGACGCAGGGCACCCTGGACCAAATGTTCAAGCGTTGCAACCGGCTGGGTGCTCAGGCCACGACCACCGCCCTGATAGGCGTAGGTGGCATCAGTAAAGCGATCGCACAGTACGATGTTTCCCGCTTTCAGTCCGGGCAACACATTATGAAAAAGATTTTGCGAGCGGGCGGCAAACATCATTAACAATTCAGTGATGTCAGACAATGGTTCACCATGAAGCCCCAGCAACAGCGAGCGAAGCTCTTCTGCCACCTGAGTACCGCCTGGCTCACGGGTTTCGGTAAACGCCAGCTGACGCTCAGCCATCCAGTTTTTGATAAAGTCGACCGCAGTCGTTTTACCTGCGCCTTCGCCACCTTCAATCGTCAGGAAAAAACCGGATGGGGCATTAGCCATTATTGAGCCTCCACAGTCGATCGATAATTCTCTCGACGCTGTTCAATCTGATACTGTCTGACAGCTCGATTATGCTCTGCCAGTGTTTTCGAGAAATAATGAGTACCATCGCCCTTGGCGACAAAGTAGAGTGACTGGCCATCTTCCGGATGCAAAGCAGCATGAATCGCTTCCCGACCGGCCATGGCAATAGGCGTCGGTGGTAGCCCTTTGATGACGTAGGTGTTGTACGGAGTGGCATCCCGAAGCATTTGACGACTGATGTTGCCTTTATAACGATCGCCGAGACCGTAAATCACGGTGGGGTCGGTTTGCAGTCTCATGCCTTTTTCCAGACGCCTGACAAAAACACCTGCAATTTCGCCCCGCTCATAAGGCACTCCCGTTTCTTTCTCCACCAGCGAGGCCATAATCAGTGCCTCGTAAGGACTCTGGTAGGGCAGTCCTTCAGCACGTTTTTCCCATTCTTCATGCAGCACGGTATCCATCCGCTGGTAAGCCCGCCTGAGTATGGATTCAACACTGGCATTGGCCTGAAAGAAATAGGTATCGGGGTAAAACAGACCTTCCGGGTTCCCTGCTATTTCCAGACTTTTATAAAGTGCCTGCAGCGCCTCGTGATCCATGGGTGAAGAGAGCTTTTCGTGTTGATTTAAAGCCGCCATGACCTCTTTCAGGGTATGACCCTCAACCAGTGTCACGTTGTAGTAGCGTACCTGACCGGAAGTAAAAACCTTCAACAAATCCCTATGGGTAATCCCGGCCGGGATCAGATAGTCCCCGGCGTGTATCGCACCAGCCGCCTTTTCTATTTTGGCCAACAGTACAAAGAGTTTCGGATAGTGAAGCCAGCCAGACTTAGCCAGACTGTCTGCCACTCCGGTCATGGATTCGCCCTGGGCAATGGTAAACTCCAGGCTATCCGCACTGCCTGGCCCTATCATGGGCTGATTGCCGTACCAGTCCAGTGCCTTCCAAAATACAACGGCTGCCAATAATCCCGCAAGACAAAGGCCCACCACGGCGAATAACAACTTTTTAAGCATTCAAAACTTCCTGAACCCGATCTCTGACGATACCGGTCACACTACCCACAGACCAGTGCCAACGGCCACAGGCAATCACCGGCCAGACTCCGTTAACACTGTTACAAACAAATACTTCATTGGCTCCGGCAAGGTCTTGCCAGTGATAATCACCCGTTTCTACCTGAAAGCCCCACTGATGGGCCTGCTCCAGAATCAGCTCCCGGCAAACCCCTTTAACCCCTGATTTACCGAGACAGGGTGTCCGCAAGGTTTTGCCGGATACCAGGAATAGATTACTCATAGTGCCTTCCACCAGCCTGTCGTCCATCCCCAGTAATAAACCCTCCAGGCAATCGGTTCCCTGCCATTCGGAACGAGCCATAACATTCTCAAGACGGTTGAGGTGCTTTAATCCGGCAAGGGCATTATCACCCAGTCTGATGTTACATTCATGCAACCTGATACCCTTGATAGCAGGGTCGCCAGGGTAGACCGGCAACGGGTGAAAAGAAAGAATCTGGCTGGGACGGTCACAACCCTCAGGGTTGTATCCACGGCCACCTGAGCCACGGGTCACAATCGCTTTGAGCACCCCTTCCTTCAGCTTCTGCTTGTGCAAAAAGTCACTGACTTCGTTTTTGAAGCTGTCCAGATCAAAGGGAATATCCAGCATCGAAATACCAGAACAGAGTCGTTTGCAATGAAGCTCAAAAAGAGTGGGGACACCGGCCTGGACACGGATGGTTTCAAAAACACCATCCCCATAAGCCAGACCCCGGTCACTGAGGCGTATTTCAGCAGCTGGCTCCCCGTTAACCCAGCTGACAGGATGATGTCTATCCAAAATTCTAATCCAGTTTCGAAAAAGCCAGGGTCACATTAGTGCCCCCAAAGCCGAATGAGTTAGTGAGTACATGCTGCATCTCAATCGGTCTGGCTTTTACGGGTACATAATCCAGATCACAGCCTTCATCGGGATTTTCCAAATTAATGGTCGGTGGCGCCATATTATCCTGAAGCGATTTCACGGCAAACACGGCTTCCAGCGAACCAGCCGCCCCTAACAAATGACCCGTCATGGATTTGGTAGAACTGATGGCAACCTGTTTGGCAGACTGACCAAACACCCTGTGCACTGCTTTTGTTTCAGCAATGTCACCGGCAGGTGTAGAGGTGCCATGGGCATTGATATAGGCCACCTGTTCTGCCTTAAGGCCAGCATCGTCCAATGCTGACTGCATGGCCCTGGCCGCACCACGACCGTCTTCAGGAGGCGAGGTCATGTGATAAGCATCACCACTCATGCCTGCGCCACTGAGCTCTGCATAAATAGTAGCCCCGCGTCGTACAGCGTGTTGATACTCTTCTAACACCATAACACCCGCACCGTCGCCCAGCACGAAACCATCCCGATCTTTATCCCAGGGGCGACTGGCCGCTTCAGGCTGATCATTTCGGGTAGACAGGGCTCTGGCGGCGGCAAAACCGGTCATGCCCAGTGCTGAAGAGGCTTTTTCGGCACCACCTGCGACCATAACATCGGCATCACCGTAGGCAATGGTTCTGGCGGCCAGGGCCAAGGCATGACTGCCTGTTGCACAGGCCGTGGAAGTGGCAAAATTTGGTCCCTGCAGGTTGTAGTGCATGGACAACCAGCCTGCCGCCATATTGATGATGGCCGCCGGTATGAAGAAGGGTGATATACGACGAGGGCCAGACTTCTGAAGCGTATCATAACTCTGTTCAATCGATGTGAGACCACCGATACCGGAGCCGATAACGACGCCATAGCGACCTACGTTATCGCTTTGGAGCAAATCACTGCCATCCAGCCCTGCATCTTTCATCGCTTCAATGGAGGCTGCCAGTGCGTACTGGATAAAAACATCCATTTTCCGGGCGTCTTTCGGGTTAAAGTAATCACCTGTCTCAAAACCTTTCACGGTTCCGCAGATATTGACACTGAATTTCTCAGTATCCAGATGATCGATGGTATGAATACCGCTGCAACCTGCCAGTACCGATTGCCAGCTCTGCTCAACTCCCAGTCCTACCGGAGATAACGCACCCAGTCCTGTTACTACTACCCTTCTATGCGACACAACCATTCACTCCTGCATCAGATCTTCTGACTTTCTTTTTTATACCCGAGGCCGGAACGAGCCTTCTACTCAAAAAATCACGCGCACTGATCTTGCAAAAACACAAAAGCCGCACACATTTTACTGCGTACGGCTTTTTCAGGATACAGCTATTTGCATGCAACCCGGACAGTATCAGGAATGAGCAACAACGTAGTCAATTGCTTCCTGAACGGTGGTGATCTTTTCCGCTTCTTCGTCTGGAATCTCAGTTTCAAACTCTTCTTCCAGAGCCATCACCAGCTCAACGGTGTCCAGAGAGTCCGCGCCGAGGTCTTCTACGAATGACGCACTGTTGGTGACTTCCTCTGCTTTTACGCCAAGCTGTTCGCAAACGATCTTTTTGACGCGCTCTTCAATGGTACTCATACCTGGTTGTGCTCCTATCGATATTCGGATGCAGAGTGGCGATTTAGGAAACTGCCGTAACTGCGGTCAATTACTATATATAAACGCTTACGGTAATTTCAAGGACGGGCTCGTTATATTACCGAAAATTTCATCTTTCTTAGAAGGTTTTGACACGTATCAACTACAAATAACGCTATCAATAACGCTATCAATAACGCTATGAATAACGCTATGAATAACGCTATGCAGCTGCTAACCCATGTACATCCCGCCATTCACGTGAATGGTTTCTCCGGTAATGTAACCAGCGGCATCACTGGCCAGAAAAGCCACGACACCGGAAATTTCTTCGGGCTGTCCAAGACGGGCCATGGGCACCTGAGACTGCAAAAGGGCTCTGTGTTCTTCTGGCAATTCACGGGTCATATCGGTATCGATAAAACCTGGCGCTACGGTATTTACAGAGATCTGACGAGAGCCAATCTCCCTGGCCAGGGAGCGACTGAAGCCTTCTACACCGGCCTTGGCCGCCGCATAATTGGCTTGCCCCTGGTTGCCCATGGAGCCTACCACCGAGCTGATGTTAATGATGCGTCCCCAACGAGCCTTGGTCATACCTCTCAATACCGCTTTGCTCATTCTGTATATGGAACTCAGGTTGGTATTGACAACATCGTCCCACTCATCATCCTTCATTCTCATCAGGATGTTATCACGGGTAATGCCGGCATTATTAACCAGTATCTGAGGGGCTCCAAACTCGGCTGTTACGGCTTTTACCACTTCAGTACAGCTTTCAGCCTCAGAAACATTCAATACCATACCGCAGCCTTTTATCCCTTCAGCCTGCAGCATTTCAGTAATTCTTGCAGCACCCGGCTCGGAGGTGGCAGTACCCACCACCAGGGCTCCGTGCTTACCCAGATCAATGGCAATAGCCCTGCCAATTCCACGACTGGCACCCGTAACCAGAGCTACCTTGCCTTCAAGGTTCGACATAGTTCTATCCTGTTGTTCTAGCGCGAAACCGCTTTTAGCTGAATCATTTCGACGGACCGGTAAGATCTTCGAAAGAGGATGCAGATTCAAGAGTCAATACAGGTGATCTGCGGACAATCCGCTTGTTAAGACCCGCAAGCACCTTACCCGCACCACACTCAGCAAACCGGGTAACTCCGGCTTCATTCAGATGTTGAATCGTTTCTACCCAGCGAACGGGACTGTACAGCTGCCTGACCAGATTTTCACGAATTTTTTCCGGTTCTGAGCAAGGCTCAGCAGTGACGTTCTGAATCACAGCTATTGAAGGCTGACTTAACTCAATAAGGCTCAGCTCAACAGCCAGCTTCTCGGCTGCCGGCTTCATCAGGGCGCAATGTGAAGGCACACTCACTGGTAGAGGCATTGCCTTTCTGGCTCCTGCCTCTTTAGCCAGCTCAATCGCACGAGCCACGGCTGCTTTTTCACCGGCAATAACGACCTGACCCGGCGAGTTAAAGTTTACCGCTTCAACCACACTGTCCTGAGCCGCATCGTGACACACTGAAATCACCTGCTGATCCTCAAGACCCAGAATGGCAGCCATGGCACCGGTTCCCGCTGGCACAGCCTCCTGCATAAAGAGACCACGTTGACGCACAACCCGAACGGCATCAGCAAACTTCATTGCCCCTGAGCACACCAGTGCCGAGTACTCACCCAGACTGTGACCGGCCATGTAGGCAGGCTGCTCTCCGCCTTTCTCAAGCCACAGGCGCCATAACGCGACACTGGCAGTCAGCAGTGCTGGTTGAGTATTCTCCGTTTTATTGAGTTCTTCTGCCGGGCCCTCGCTGATCAACTTCAGCAAGTCAAACCCGAGCGCCTCAGCCGCTTCAGCGAATGTCTGAACTACAACAGGGTGATCGATATGTTCTGCAAGCATACCCACCGATTGGGATCCCTGCCCCGGAAAAACAAATGCAAGTGAATCCGTCATTGTCTTGGGTCTACTCCCGAGCTAGCTGATCGTTGAAAGAAGCTCACCTTTCTCACGGCTTTGGCTTCTTCCGGAAAAATCGAGCCAATTATAGAAAAATTCGAACCTAAGGTTGGTAAATTTATGTTTCCAACTCTTGATTAAAACCGCAACGAGCGCAACACTCGCTGTTATGGCTAAGGTTCAAGCTACCTCGTCAAACACTTAAGAAAGACATTTCTGGCACCGTTGATGTCACGATCAACGGTGAAGCCCTCACCCTTAATAACCTTGGAAGAACCTAATTTTTCGTCAATGGTCCCGTTCCATGATCGAGTCTTGGATGTATAGGCTTCGTTGCAATCAATCACATGCTTTCCATACTTTTTTGCGTACCACTTAAGCCGCTTTTTGAATTGGTAATGATTGAGGTCAAGCATCTGGCGGCAGGTGTTACGGCGAATGGTGCGAACCTTCTTATTTTTGCGCGTGACCATACCTCTTGTCTCAAAGGTTGGCAAAAATACAACGTCGTAGTTCGACACCAGCTCGAACGCCAGCCGGTTATGCAGATCAAGAACAATGTCATCCTTTTTGCATTTCAGCCGGTCAATTTCCCTGTTGAAATGAATAATCCGATCTCTTGCCCACTGGGGCATATCGGGGAACTCAACGCCCTTCTGAGTGTTCAGGATTTTTTGCTTTTGACTGACCAAGCTGTCCACTTGCTTCATCAGTGGGAACAGCTTTGTTTTTGCAACGTTATCACCCGCTATCAACGCCTCTTTTTCGCTGTAGCAAGTGGCAAAGGTGCGAACTCCGGGGTCAACTCCAACGCATCTAACCTTCCCTTGGATTTCGGGATTTAGCTCAATATGTTGTTGAACCTGAACGAACCAGCGACCCTTGTCGTAGGTTATGACACAAGATTTACCCATCGCTTCTGCTGGCACATCTTCTGTCAGGTGAATCTTGCCAAGAGCGTCTACGCAAGGATTTAATCCCTTTGGGAAACGGTCAATAGAGAATGAGTGCCTGCTACCTTTGCGGCTTTTGAAATGGATTTCTGCAAAGCCCTCTTTAGCTCCCTTGAGCTTCTTGTTGTGCTCGCAGACCGCTTTGAATGTATCCGCTGCCTCCAGTGTTCCATTATCAGAAACAATCGAGTTATAAGCCCTGCCAATTTCTTTGTGCTCTTGCTTCACTTGAGCTTTAATGGCAGGTCGCATGTTGATGAATTTTCCGCTGGCATCTTTATAGTCATCGTTACGGAAACGCTCAACAGCAAGGTTGTACGACCTCCGATAGAGCATCAGGGCATCGTGATAGGCTTGCTCATTCTCCGGGTAAAACCTGATCTTTTTCGACGCTACTATTTTTGCGTCCTTTGCGTCTTCTAGCAGATCGCTTCCTGCAGTGGCTATTGCAGAATGAGGTAATGAAACCGATAAGCTCTTGGGTGTCAATTGACTCACTGGCGTTATCCGGGTCATCCAAAACTTCGATGTGTCCTCCCGATAATTCAACAAGCCATTTGATGAGTTCAAACCCTGATCGGGCAAGGCGATCTTTTGTGGCAACCACAATATGGGTTGGATTTCCGCACACCGCTGATTCCAGAATGGTTTGCAGTCCTTTTCGCTTAAAGTTGAAAGCACTGGCAATGTCGCTGATAAATTCTGCATCAGGGTGCTCTTTGAGTAAGATACACTTTTGTGTGTCAATGCTGGATTATTGCTTTCCAGAACTGACTCTTGCGTAGCATATCTTCCTTTGCTGGTTAATGAATATTCGGAAGTGGCCACTACTGGTTTACTTCACTTTTTCGTAGTGACCGCTTTCGATCTTGCGCCTTATGGTTTGACTGGTTAGGCCTTCAATCTTGGTGAGCTTTGTAGCTGAAACTCACAAGATAAATTCGTCTTTTGACAATTTATCCTGTGTCTAGCGTAATTGATTTTACGATTGTTGCAATTTTATTTGACTGAAACAGCCATGAGTGCAATGGTTTTAATCTGAAGACTACCCCTGCAAAAAACTCAGCAACCTGACAGAAACGTAAGCAAGGCTTGCGCATTGCAAACCTGTGAACTAACTTGTTTTTGCCTGCTAGGAGCCTGACCGAGAATAGCGCCCGTAGCGAGGGCGGCAGAAAATTGAGGATGAAAATTCGGTTTTGTGAGGAGAATAGCTAGCTATTTGACGAACAAAAGCGGATTTTTAGACCAATTTGCTGTCGCCGCACGACTGCATGGATGCAGGAGCTAGAGCAACGCAGGAGCAGTTGCCGCGTAGGGCAGCTATTCTCGGTCAGGCTCCTAGTGTCTCGTCGTGAGGCTCGGGGATTGCGCTCCCTCGGGCAGGCATCTAACTACGATCTGTTTTTCTGCGTATCGTACAGATCATCGGGGGAGTACCGCGATGAATTACCTGAAGGACTTTGTCGGAGAGTTTATAGGCACGTTTATTCTAGTGTTATTCGGCTGCGGATCGGTGGCGGTGACGGTATTATTTTCTGCCCATGCCGGACTCTTTCAGGTGGCCATGGTCTGGGGGCTGGCAGTAACACTGGCGATTTACGCCACCCGACACCTTTCCTGTGCTCACCTCAATCCGGCGGTAAGCATTGCCATGGTAGTCAGCCGTCGGATGCCTGTGACCTTGCTTCCCTGCTATCTGATTGCCCAGTTCGCCGGTGCATTTGTGGCGGCGGCCCTGCTTTACCTGCTTTTCTCCAGCTCAATCATGCAGTTCGAGTTAACACATGACATTGTCCGTGGTACCGAGTCGTCCATAGCCAGCGCCATGATATTTGGTGAGTATTACCCCAATCCGATGGCCGGACAGGTCGCTTCTGTTTCCACTGCCAATGCTTTCTTTGCCGAGTGTACCGGTACATTTGTCCTGGTATTTATGATTCTCGTTCTTACCGAAGCCTGCAATACCGGGCGACCCGATCAGGCTCTGGCACCGCTGTTTATCGGGTTGACCGTTGCCGTTATCATCTCCATTATTGCGCCACTGACTCAGGCAGGACTCAACCCGGCCAGAGATTTATCGCCCCGGCTATTGGCTTCAATGTCCGGCTGGGCGGGCGCAGCGTTTCCGGATGATCACTATGGCTTTTTGACGGTGTATGTTTTAGGTCCAATTACCGGGGGCATCATGGCCGCTTTATGTTTTATGGGTGTTGCTGAACCGCTGATGAAGCATACGACAGCTGAAGAACATAACAAAAGCGACACAACACCCCCTCATGGCAAATGACAAGTCTGTGTTGCGCGTACGTTATCAAAGGTGATGACAATGAATAGCCACTCCGTTAATCATCAAATCCTGAAAGAGTACTATGGTCGAGTTCTCAGCAGCACAAAGGATCTTAAAACCAATGCCTGCTGTTCTGATCCCGGCGCAATGCCTGTTCACGTCCGGGACATCCTGAAACAGATCGACCCAGCCATTACTGACCGGTTTTACGGCTGCGGCTCACCCATCCCATCCGCTCTTGAAGGATGCCGGGTACTGGATCTTGGTTGCGGCACCGGCAGGGACAGTTACATTATTGCCAGTCTGGTGGGAGCACAGGGCTATGTTATCGGTATCGATATGACTGATGAACAATTAGGAGTGGCCAGAAAGCACATTCCTTCCATGATGGAGAAGTTTGGCTTTGAGCAGCCCAATATCGACTTCAGGCAAGGTTATATTGAAGATCTGCAAACGCCGGGCATAGAAGATAATTCCATTGATGTGGTGATTTCCAACTGCGTGATAAACCTCTCACCCAATAAAGAGGAAGTGTTCAAAGAGATTTTCCGGGTACTGAAACCCGGTGGCGAACTGCTTTTCAGTGACGTATTTTCCGGTCAGCGAGTACCTGACCCGCTAAAAGACGACCCAGTGCTGATGGGAGAATGCCTCAGTGGCGCTTTGTATATTGAAGATTTCCGTCGAATGCTAACCAGTCTGGGCTACCCGGACTACCGGTTACTTTCTGCTGGTCCAATCACCATTGCCAATCAACAGGTCGAACAAAAAATTGGCAATATTGATTTTCAATCCCTGACCGTTCGAGCGTTCAAACTGGATCAGCTTGAAGATATCTGTGAAGACTATGGACAGGTGGCTATTTACAACGGCACACTCCCGGAACACCCCCACTTTTTCCAGCTGGACGACCACCACCGGTTTATCAACGGCAAACCAATGCTGGTGTGCGGCAATACCGCGGCCATGGTGCAGGATACCCGATATGGCAGACACTTTACCGTGCATGGTAGCCGAAACACCCATTACGGCCCTTTTAACTGCCTGCCGGTAGTCGCTGACAATGAGCCAGGTTGTACGACGGGCGCCTGCTGCTGAGGAGCACAATTAGATGAGGAGCAGGGTTAAAGCAACCGCTCTTCAACCTCTTGAGCGATTTTGGCTGGAACGTCGTTTTGCGCTTCTTGCACCGCCTGGCAAATCGCTCGATAGAAACCCTCTTCATCGGCTCCACCGTGACTCTTGATCACAATCCCCTGCAAACCGAGCAAACTGGCACCATTATGCAGTACCGGGTCAATCTTGCGATTCAGTTCTTTCAGCAGAGGCGAGATGAGAAAATAAAGAAACCGGTTTAACAGGGAGCGTTGAAAAATGGATCTCAGGCCATCACGCACCAGGTTGGCAACACCCTCTCCGGTTTTCAGGGCAACATTGCCTGCGAAACCGTCGCAAACAATCACATCAGCCCGACTACTGAAAATATCGTGCCCCTCGACAAAACCGATGTAATCCAGTCCCTGCTGCACTTCAAGCTTTTCCAGAAGCAGGTGGTGCGCCAGCCTGACCTGCTCATTCCCCTTCATTTCTTCGGTACCAATGTTCAGCAAAGCCACCTTCGGAGATTCCACACCATGCACAGATGCGGCCAGCTGAGCCCCCATAATGGCAAACTGGTAAAGATGCATGGAGGTACAATCAACATTCGCCCCCATATCCATCAGCAGGGTACTGCCATTGACGGTGGGCACACTGGCCGCTATTGCCGGACGATCAATGCCTGCAAAGGTTTTAAGTACGTAGCGCCCCATTGCCATGAGCGCACCGGTATTACCGGCACTGACACAGGCTTGCGCCTCTCCCGTTGAGACCAGCTCAAGCACCTTCCACATGGAAGAATCTTTTTTGCCACGAAGCGCCAGCGAAGGTTTGTCATGCATGGCGACGGTTTTATTGGCATGAATGAGGGTATAACGTGACCGATCGGAGTAATCGATATCGGAAAGATAGCCTTCGATCAGTTGTCGATCGCCGACCAGCAGAAGGTGAAGAGAAGAATAACGCTTGAGCGCTTTGACTGCGGCCCGGATACGAGAACGGGGACTGTCGTCCCCGCTCATTACATCAAGAGCAACCGTCGTTTTTGAATCTGCGTTTGCACCTGATGTCATTTATTCCGCGCCCCTGGAAGACAGTGAAACAGCCACTGTGCCGACTCCCTTGGCTAACCTGCCAAAAGACTCAGTCTTCGCTGGTTGCAACCACTTTCTTGCCACGGTAGAAACCTTCAGCAGAAACGTGGTGACGACGATGAGTCTCGCCGGAAGCTGCTTCTACAGACAGCTGAGCAGAAGTCAGACTGTCGTGGGAACGGCGCATGTTACGCTTGGAACGGGTTTTACGGTTTTGCTGAACAGCCATGTGTCAACTCTCCTGGATCGTAGTATCTGTTTTCAATTTGGCCAGAACGCTGAAAGGGTTACTGCTCCTGCGCTCTTTATCTGCCTCAATGGCAGCTGCCCGAGCCTCTTCTTCAGACTCAGTGGTATAGTGTTGCTGAGCTGAACAGTCTTCAGGCGGATGATAGGCCACCAGCGGAAGTGCCAGAATCAGCTCTTCCTCGAGAATAGGCAATAATTCTACCAGCTCGTCACCATACATCAATGGCTCAAAGTCTTCCGGCAGGGCTTTGGCCTGCTCGTCGGTCAGCACCCCCATCAAGTGGAGGTCAGCTCGCACCGGCAGCCTGGCCACCTCCAGACAGCGCTGACAGATCATGCTCAGTTCCGCCTCAACATGCCCTTCCAGCACAACCCGGTTGTTTTCGCTCAATGAAAAGCGAAGGTTAATCTGGACATCGCCTTTGTCATCAACCAGACTGTCTGCCAGACGCTTGAACTGACTGAGCGCCAGCGAACCTTGAAACTGCCTGCCCTGACGCGCGAACTTACGCGGGTCGAAGGTTTTGGGTAATTGTCCGATAGCCATGAGCTCACGGGTTGATTGTCATAGGCGCGCCATAATAGGGGCTAGAAAAGCCCCTGTCAAAGGGTTTAACCGCATTCAACCAGGAACCAATCTGAGCAACCAAATTTTATGAACATCATTCTGGCTTCCAGCTCTCCTTACCGTAAATCTTTACTCGAAAAACTCCGCCTTCCTTTTCAATGCTGCTCACCCGATATTGACGAAACACCCCTGGCTGGCGAGTCCGCAGAAGAGCTGACCCAACGGCTTTCCAGAGAAAAGGCCCTGGCTCTCAAGACTCAATATCCTGAACACCTGATTATTGCTTCAGATCAGGCCGCACAACTCAACGAAACCATTCTTGGCAAACCCGGAACCATCCAGCAAGCCATCAAGCAACTGTCGGACTGCAACGGGCAGTCAGTGACTTTTTATACCAGCCTTTGCCTGCTCAACACCCAAACCAGCCAATACCAGGTTGATACAGTGCCTTATACCGTTCACTTCAGGACCCTGAAAAGAATCGAAATTGAGAACTATGTGAAGCTGGAAAGACCGCTTGACTGCGCAGGCAGCTTTAAATGCGAAGGGCTGGGCATCAGCCTTTTTTCCAAAATGGAAGGTGACGATCCAAACAGTCTGATTGGCCTGCCACTGGTACGGCTGAACCATATGCTGATGAACGAAGGCGTTAACCCTTTGCTCCCCCACTAATGCAAAAAAGGTCAGCGCGCTGCTGACCTTTTTCAGATTCTGATCACTTAAAACATCACTGCAGTGACAGCGTGTTCAGCCCCAGAACTTTCACCATGGTTGAAGCGACTCCGGCTCCAAAATCTCTGGCAAAACGTTCTAACGGTGTTAAACGCAAAGAAAAATCGATAATCTCTTCTTCACCAATCACTTCACGGGCAACGTAACCCGCACCACCCAGACCATCCAGCAGACCCAGTTCCACAGCCTGCTCACCGGTCCAGACCATGCCGGAAAAGATGTCTTTATTATCAGCCAGTCGATCACCACGCCCCTGCTTCACCACATCAATAAATTGACCATGGATCGTATCCAGAGACTGCTGCCAACGCTGAGTGGCTTCAACGTCCTGGGGCTGAAACGGATCGTTGAAGGCTTTGTGTTCGCCTGCCGTATAGACACGACGCGTCACTCCCAATTTCTCCAAAGCCTCAACAAAGCCAAAACCGGAAGAAATCACACCAATAGAACCCACCAGACTGGCTTTATCGGCATAAATTTTGTCAGCCGCTGCCGCCACGTAGTAACCACCTGAAGCACCAATATCCATAATCACTGAGTAGAGAGGAGTCTCAGGATACAGCTCCCTCAGACGTCTTATCTCATCATAGATATATCCAGACTGAACCGGGCTACCACCCGGACTGTTAATACGCAGAATAACCCCTTTGGTTCCCTTGTCTTCAAAAGCCGCACGCAGCCCTGTCACTACAGAGTCAGCATCAACCTCGTCAGCACCAATAACACCGTTCAGGTCCACCAGAGCAGTATGGGATGATGTAGTGGTTGGAGTACTGGAAAAATCCGCATGCATAACGTTGTAGACAACACCAACAGACACAAACAACCAGACAAAGGTCAGAAGCTTGAAGAAAATCCCCCAGCGGCGTGCACGACGCTGCTCTTTCAATGCCCCTTGAGCCAGACCTTCTACCAACTTCCAGGCACGCCCATCCTGTTCATTTGACTGCTCATAGTCATCACTCTCATTCCATGAACTTCTCACTCAACTTGCTCCTGTTATTTTAAAAAAAACTTTCCTGTTCTCTATACGACCACGATAGAAAAACAGTTCTTTCTCTGCGCCTGCCCAGTCAATCCCTGAACGCCCCCAGCACACCATCCAGATCTTCCGGCAAAGGGGCATCCATTGTCAAAGCCTGTCCGTCTGGCAAAACCAGCTTCAGCCTGGCGGCATGGAGAAACAGTCGCTTCAAACCAAATTCCCTGAACCGTTTATTGTCTTCATCTGATGTGTATTTGTTATCACCAAGAATCGGGTACCCGGCATGCAGGCAATGCACCCTGATCTGATGGGTTCTACCGGTAACAGGACTGGCCTCTACCAGAGTGGCCACCTGATCGGCATAACTGAACCGCTCCAGCACTTTGTACAGGGTTTTTGAACGCTTACCTTCTACATCAACCGTCACAATGCGCTCTCCGGAACGAAGCGTGTTTTTCAACAAAGGCGCATTCACCAGAACTTTTCTACTGGGCCAGCGACCCAGAACGAGGGCATTGTAGATTTTGCTGATTTTGTCTTCCCTCAGCTGAGCATGAAGATAACGAAGCATGCTTCGCTTTTTGGCAATCATCAGGCAGCCTGACGTATCCCGATCCAAACGATGCACCAACTCCAGGCCTCGTGCCTCGGGGCGGATATTTCTGAGTGTCTCAATAACGCCATAGGAAATACCACTGCCACCATGAACAGCAATACCCG
Source organism: Endozoicomonas sp. 4G (assembly GCF_023822025.1). Taxonomy (NCBI): domain Bacteria; kingdom Pseudomonadati; phylum Pseudomonadota; class Gammaproteobacteria; order Oceanospirillales; family Endozoicomonadaceae; genus Endozoicomonas; species Endozoicomonas sp. 4G. Next base: position 3,244,395 of record NZ_CP082909.1, read on the forward strand.
CTGGTTTATTGATAATGATCAGAGAGTTATCTTCATAAAGGATGGCGTCTTCCAACTTCTGGGCAATAACAGCTCCGGGGGCTGCCTTGGGTGCTTTTTCGGACACTCTGACAGGTGGCACCCTTAGCAGATCACCATCCTGCAGGCGATAATCTGCTGTCACACGCTTTTTATTTACGCGAACCTCACCTTTGCGGATGATCCTGTAAACCCGGGTTTTGGGTACGCCTTTAAGAATCCGTACCAGATAATTATCAACCCGCTGCCCGGCATCTTCGCTATCAATATTGATCATTTTTACCGCTGGACGGGGTTCCCCGGCTGGCCGGGAGTCGTTCTGATGTCTATCCATTGCGCTATAGTATCAGCTTTACCTCATTTGAAGCACTTACTGATTACTGATATAGTTGTGGCACTGCCCTGTGCATATCCGAAAGGGCAGTTCGATTTACGAAACCTGAGAGCGGCCGGCAGCGGGATTGGCAAGTACCAAAGACCCATAAAGCCATTTAAACCAGAGCCGATGACACTCAGGACAGATGAAACACCATCACGGCTCAGCCGTGTAAGATAAACTGCGCTACTCTCTGTCAAGCAGTGCACCCCGGATTCCGGGCGTGAGGAAAACTCCGGGAAAATTGACATTATCATCGGCCATTTTTTTATCGAGCCTTTTGCTATTGATAAACGCCGAAAACTCCCGGCAAAACTTAATTCCCCGCCCAGGGTGACCCGTCCGGATCAGGACCTGGTCACCAGTTTGATGCTACGTCGTTACAAAGCAGGTTAGAGAAGTACTGGGAAGTAACCCCGGTAGCACAGATTAAAAACCGGCAGTTCCGCATCAGTGACGGACCGGAAGACAAGAAATCGGGCAGTGCCGGCTTGAGAGGCTAGCCTCTGAATTTATTCGGTACTCTATGAAGAGAATGTTAATCAACGCAACTCAGTCTGAAGAGTTGCGCGTTGCGCTGGTTGATGGCCAGCGCCTTTACGACCTGGACATTGAGTCCGGGGCTCGTAAACAGAAAAAGGCCAATATCTACAAAGGAAAAATCACCCGGGTTGAACCCAGCCTGGAAGCTGCCTTTGTCGATTTTGGCGCTGAACGTCACGGATTCCTCCCCCTGAAGGAGATCTCCCGGGAATACTTCTGCGCTCCTCACCAGGGTGGTCGCCCCAATATCAGGGACGTCATCAAGGAAGGGCAGGAAGTCATTATCCAGGTAGATAAGGAAGAACGTGGCAATAAAGGCGCTGCCCTCACGACCCTGGTCAGCCTGGCCGGTCGTTACCTGGTTCTGATGCCTAACAACCCGAGAGCCGGTGGCATTTCCCGGCGTATCGAAGGTGATGAGCGAGCCGAACTTCGTGAGATCCTCAGCAACCTTAATATCCCTTCCGAAATGGGTGTTATTGTCCGCACAGCAGGCCTTGGCTGCTCCAGGGAAGAGCTTCAGTGGGATCTCGACTACCTGCTGCAACTCTGGAGTTCCATCAAGGATGCAGCGCAAAAGCCTGCGCCCATGCTGATTTATCAGGAAAGCAACGTTATCATTCGTGCGATCCGCGACTATCTGCGCCAGGACATTGGTGAAGTTCTGATTGATAAAACCAGCGTATTTGATGAAGCCCTGGATTTTATCAAGCAGGTCATGCCTCAATACCAACACAAGGTCAAGCTGTATAAAGACAGCATTCCGCTGTTCAACCGCTTCCAGATCGAATCCCAGATTGAAACCGCCTTCCAGCGGGAAGTTAAGCTACCCTCCGGCGGCTCGATTGTTATTGACCCCACAGAAGCGCTTGTTTCCATCGACATCAACTCCGCCCGTGCAACCCGTGGTGGCGATATTGAAGAAACCGCGCTGAACACCAACCTGGAAGCAGCTGATGAAATCGCCCGACAACTCAGACTCCGCGATATCGGCGGCCTGATTGTGATCGACTTCATTGACATGAGCCACAACCGCAACCAGCGTGAAGTTGAGAACCGTATCCGTCAGGCACTGTCCATGGACCGTGCGCGCGTTCAGACAGGACGCATTTCTCTTTTCGGTCTGCTGGAAATGTCACGTCAACGTCTGCGCCCATCACTGGGTGAAACCAGTGGCGTGGTCTGCCCAAGATGCTCCGGCCAGGGCACTATCCGCGACATTGAATCCCTGGCCCTGTCTATCCTGCGCCTGATTGAAGAAGAAGCCCTGAAAGACAAGACTTCTGAAATCCGTGCCCAGGTACCCGTCTCGGTTGCCGCATTCCTGCTGAACGAGAAACGACAGACCATTGCCAAGATTGAGAAGCGACATAAGATTCGTATCGTTGCGATCCCCAATCCTAACCTTGAAACACCGCATTACGACGTCCAGCGCCTGAGAGACGATCACGTACTGGAAGGCTCCGAAAGCAGCTACGAAATCATCTCCGCCGAAGAGCCGCAGGAAGAAAAAGCGACTGCTCCCCAGACCAGGGCTAATCCACGTCAGGAAGCCGCAGTTAAAAACGTAACTCCGACTCAACCGGCGCCCGCTCAAGCTGAAAAGCAAGGCCTGCTCAAGTCGTTTGTGAAAGCCATTGGTGGCCTCTTCACAGCCGAAGAAACTCCGGTAAAGCCTGTCCGGACCGAAACTCGCAAGACTGCCCATCAGCAGCGTCAGCCAAGGGATCGTGACAACCAGCAGCGCGACTATCAACAACGGGATCATCGTACCCAGCGCCAGCAACGCAACAAGCCACCGCATCGCAGGGAACAGCCCGATGATCGCCAGGCTCGCAACGAACGTCGTCGCAGTGGTCGCCAGCAGGACGAGAGAAAAGACAACACCGCCCGCCAGGAACGCAGTGTTCATCAGCAGCCGGAAGAGCGCAGCCCCCGTCGCCAGCCGCAGGAAAGAAGAGAGCGCCGTGAGCCTGTAGCAGAACAGAGGCATCAGGATCCGGCCATTTCCGAGCAGCAGGAAGATAACCGCCGCCGTCGCCGCCCGGGCTCTGCACATCGCAGAAGAAGCAACCGTCCTTCCCAGAGAGACCGTAGCCAGGTGGAACAACCGGTACTGCCTTCACTGTCTCAACCTGAAGAGATCAGGACGGAAGCACCAGCGCAACCTGATGCCACCAGAGCGCCTGCGGCTAATAGAGAGCTTGTAGAACAGACCTCGCACAAACAGAGTGCCAGACCGGCTCCCCGACAGGAAGCAAAAGCGTCGCAGGAAGCCCCAGCTAAAAAGATGGTTGCCAGAGAGCCTGAACAAAAAGCTGCTCATCAACCAGTCGAGGTGACCGCCGAAACGCCTGCAACCAGACAGACTGAAGCAGCAGTCAGCAAACCAGCTCCTGCCACCGGGCAGAAGCCTGTGACTGAAACCTCGCAGCCTAAAGCAGCCAGTGCCCAGCCGGTTACTGAAACACCTGAAACAGCCGCACCTCGCATGACTGAAATGGCTAAGGCCGTCGCTGCCAGCAGCCACAGGGAACCAACCCCTCTTCAGCAGCCGAATGTTCCGGTTCAGCCAAGTGCCAGGCCCCCGGCTGTAAAAGCAGAAGAATCGGTCAAGCCAGCGATTGAGACCCCCAGGGAAGTCATTCCGGCACCAGTTACTGAAGAAGCTGCACCTCAAAAGCAGGAAGCACCCAAAGCAGTTGAACCTGAAGTTGCGGCCGAACCAACGTCAAATGTTGTTGAGTTCAACAAAAAGGAAGAGTCTGCTCCCCGCCGCAGACGCAGCCGGGCTCACAACGACCCTCGAATGAAGCATCGCCAGGAGCAACAACAGGCCGCAGCCGCCCAGCAGTCTGACAACAAGCCATCCGGAGATCGGCAATCCGCTGCCTCTGCGTCACAGGAACATTAATAATCAGGCCCGGTGAGCCATCACCGGGCTTTGATCGCTCCAGTGACGAGGTCAATCACAAACAACAACCTCTATTGCCGAATCTGCCATAACCTCTTTGAGTGGCTCGGGTGGCTCATCATCTGTGAATAAAACATCAATCTGCTCAAGATGCCCCAGCCTGACCATGGCACTTCGACCGTATTTACTGTGATCTGCCGCCAGAAAACAGTGTTTGGCATTACCAATCATGGCCTGTGCGACCCTGACCTCGTGATAATCAAAGTCCATCAGGGAACCGTCCATATCGATACCACTGATACCCATAACCGCATAATCCACCCTGAATTGTTCAATAAAATCCCGAGTGGCCTGACCAACAACACCGCCGTCACGATTTCGCACTTCCCCTCCTGCAATCACCACGGTAAAGTCTTCACGCTGCAACAAAATTGATGCCACATGAAGGTTATTGGTAACGATTCTTAACGCCTTGTGATGCAACAGCGCCCTGGCCACGGCTTCCGTCGAAGTGCCTATATTGATGAACAGTGATGCACCGTCGGGAATTCTCTTGACCAGCTCCACCGCAATACGATCCTTTTCTTCACTCAAGCTCATCTTGCGCTCAGAATAAGCCGTATTAACCGTACTGCTGGAGGGCATACCCGCCCCACCATGATGACGCGAGATCAGGTTCTTTTTATCCAGCTCATTCAAATCTCTGCGAATCGTCTGGGCAGCCACTTTGAAATGTTGCACCAACTCATCCGTTGTCATAAAGCCATGCTGACGAATTAAATCAACAATCAATTCCTGGCGATGGGTCTGGGGTATAGAAGATACAGCGGATATCTTGGCAGTCATTCGAAAACTCTGGTCAGCTGGAACACTCTGTCTCTGGAAGTAACAGTGAGCTCAATCTATGGAAATATCAGTCGCGTCAGGATAGCAACTTCAAACGCTGTAGCGAAGAAAATTCGAAAACCTGTTGTGGCCTCCCAGATGCAACCGGAAATGAGTCAATAAACCCTTGGCTCCACTTCCAGCTCGACACCAAAGCGATCATGAACCACAGTTTGAATATGTCTGGCCAGCCCCAGCAAATCATCAGGTTCTGCCCCCCCATGGTTCACCAGCACCAGAGCCTGCTTGTTATAAGTACCCACCAAACCATGACGACAGCCTTTAAGGCCCGCCCGATCAATCAGCCAGCCAGCGGCCAGCTTCCAGCGTCCCTCAAAAGGGTAGGCAACAACATCAGGGTAAGCTGCCTGTACTTTCTTCAGAAGCGCTTCGCCCACTACAGGATTTTTAAAGAAGCTGCCGGCATTGCCCAATTGCAAAGGGTCAGGCAACTTTTCTCTGCGAATGCCACAAACGGCTTCACTGACCACAAAAGGGTCAGGACTTCCATCTGAGCGCTGTTCGACTTCCTGCTGCAAACGGTCATAAGAGAGTCTGGGCGACCATTTGGAATCCAGGGCAAATGAAACAGAGGTAATAATAAAACGGTCTCGGGCTGACTGCTTGAAGATCGAATCACGGTAACCGAACTGGCAATCCTCAAGAGCAAAGTTTTTCAACTCTTTGGAGTGGATATCCAGTGCTTGCAGACTCTGAAAGTAATCTTTAATTTCAACGCCATAGGCACCAATATTCTGAATAGGCGCTGCCCCCAGGTTGCCCGGAATCAGGGAAAGATTCTCAAGGCCGTAGGCCCGCTCACCCAGAGTCCAACGGACGAACTCATGCCAATTCTCACCGGCTCCCGCGGTCACGCCGACACATTCATCATTCCGGGAGGTGACCCTTTTACCAGAGATATTGACATGGACAAACAAAGCTTCCTGATCACCCGTCAACACCAGATTGCTGCCCCCGCCCAGAGGAACGACAGGAAGATTCTTTTGAGTAGCAAAAGCGATAGCCTCGCGGAGGTCATCCACCGAGCTGGCTTCGACAAAATAGCGGGCATTGACCCTGAAACCGAAAGTGTTCAGCGCCTCGAGGGAATGATTTTCAAGAATTCTCATCAGGAAATATCAGCCAGTCTGTTTGCCATGAGCACCCTGACAGCGTTGAGATCTTCTTCCGTATCAACCCCGTGGGGCGGTGTTTCCATGGCATCGGCGACATGAATACGATGACCATTCCAGAGCAGTCGCAATTGTTCAAGGGACTCAATGGACTCAATCGGACTCTGCTCCCACTGCACATACTCACTCAGCAGGCTGACACGATAGGCATAGATACCAATATGGCGCCTGAAAATATCCACTGTGGGTAATAAACTGCCGTTGTCGGCAAACTCATCTCTGGCCCAGGGCATGGGAGCGCGGCTGAAATAAAGGGCAAACCCTTCGCGATCCGTGACCACCTTGACCACATTGGGATTAAACAGATCGTCCCGATTCCTGACCGGCTCTGCGAGGGTTGCAGCACCTGCTGACTCAGTCTGCATCAGATTATTGGCTACCTGATCAATGACTTTTGCCGGAATCAGTGGTTCATCGCCCTGGACATTAACAATCACTTCGTTGTCACCCATTTCATAAAGACGGGTAACCTCCTGAAGACGATCAGTTCCGGAAGGATGGCCGGCCAGTGTCATACAGGCCTCAGCATCGAAACTTTCAGCGGCTTTGACGATACGCTCATCATCAGTGGCAATAATGACCCGGGTGGCCTGACTCTCGCAGGCACGCTCATAGACGTGCTGGATCATAGGCTTGCCACAGATATCAACCAGTGGTTTGCCGGGCAGGCGACTGGAGCTGAATCGGGCAGGAATAACAACAGTAAATGGAGCAATGGCAGCATTCATCAGGCCGATGTATCCTCTTGGGATGGTGCCTCGCCTCCTTCCAGCCGCTCATCAGTCGTCAGGGTACGGGCTTCGTTTTCCAGCATGACAGGAATGCCATCACGAATGGGATAGGCCATGCCGCAGGGGCGACAAATCAACTCAGCCGCTGATTTGTCGTATCTCAGGTCGCCTTTGCAGTGGGGACAGGCCAGAATCTCAAACAGCTTCTTGTCCATGGGTATCCTTATCAGACCGACTCTTCGGTCCTTTAGTTTCAATCAGTTTCAGAATTCGTTCAAAAAGCGTCTCGGGCACTCTGGCCTGGACCGGCAGAAACCAGAAACGGGCTTCTGCAAAGGCGGAGCATTTTACCGCATCCTTGGCCGTCATGATAACGGGCAGATGGTCATGAAACTGAAAATCTTCTTTCCCGAACGCGTAATGATCAGGAAAAGGATGGCGAATAACCTCGTATCCAAGCGTTTCCAGCGTTCTGAAAAAACGCTCCGGGTTACCTATACCTGCCACCCCATGTACTTTTCCGGAGGCAGGAGGCTGACCCGTATTCTGCCCATTAACAGGCTTGAGTGCACCCGGCTCAAGAAAAAAACTTTCAAACTGACAGTCCAGTGCCCCAGAGGGCTCACCATTGACCACCACCTGATCGACTTCCCTGAGCCTGTCAGGAGATTCCCTTAACGGTCCGGCAGGCAGACTGAGGCCATTGCCTAACATTCTCTGACCATCAATCACCACCAGTTCAACATGCCGATCCAGATTATAGTGCTGAAGACCATCATCAGCGATCACCAGATTGCAATTTTTCCGTTCGATCAGTGCTTTCGCTGCACAAACCCGATCCGGATCGACCATAATCGGAATATTCAGCTGCTGGGCCAGCATCACAGGCTCATCTCCAACCAGGGCAGGATCGGACTCAGGCAATACTTCTGCTGGCAAATGTATACCCCTGCCGGCCCCAAAACCGCGACTGGCAATCCCCGGCCTGAATCCCTGCTGGATTAATCTTGCCACCAGGCTGGCGACAAAAGGTGTCTTGCCTGTGCCTCCTATCGTAATATTGCCAACAATAACGACAGGAACAGGCGACTGCCAGCGCTCAGAGCGCTCCAGTTTTACCCGGCGGTTGCGAGCTATTCGAGTGAATAAAAAGGATAATGGCAACAGCAGCCGGGTCCAGAACCCACTGCCGTACCATGAGTTGAGAACCGAGTCACTGAGTACTGCCTGCCAACGACGGGATTCCTTGCTTTCCATGGGGGATCAGTAACTCTCTTAATAACATGCTCTTAACAAAAAGCCTTTCAGGCTCATTAATCGTTACGGCTCTGATTCTACCGGTTTTCGTGTTGTCATGCTGAGGTTTGCAAAACCCAGCTGTCCAGCCGCATCCATGGCAGTCACCACGGACTGATAAGGCGTCTTGGCGTCAGCGGTAATGGTAAGGGGCAGATTGGAGTCTCCCTCACTGACTTTGGCCAGGGCATTTTTCAGGGTATCCAGACGACTGTTCACGAGCGACCGGCCATTGACCGCATAATGACCTTCCCGACTGATGGTAATTTCCACCTGGGTTTTCTTAACAGGCTCTCTCTGTTCACCACTGGCCTCTGGTAAATCAATAGCCAGTTGAGTTTCCTTGGTAAAGGTCGTCGAGACCATAAAGAAAATCAGCAACAGAAAGACCACATCAATAAGCGGTGTCAGGTTCAGTGAGACCTCTTCCCTGGACTGGCGACGAAATTTCATCACTTACCCTCGCGGTTTTTCAGCTTCCGCTCTCCCTGAAGCACTTCCACCAGCTTGGTAGCTTCCTGCTCCATGGCGACCACCAGCTCATCCACACGGCGGGTAAAATAACGGTGGAAGACCAGGGTCGGAATCGCCACCGTCAAACCTGCGGCAGTGGTAATCAGGGCTTTGGAGATCCCCCCTGCCAGTACCCCGGCATTACCCGTACCTTCCAGCATAATCACTGTAAACACATCAATCATGCCAATCACTGTACCTAACAGACCCAACAGGGGGGCAATGGCAGCAACGGTTCCCAGGGTATTGAGATAACGTTCCAGCTCGTGGATGACCTTGCCGGCCTGCTCCTCAATGCTCTCTTTCATGATATCGCGACCATAGCGAGCGTTGCTGATGCCTGCCGCAAGGATTTCACCCAACGGAGAACCATCCCTCAAGCCTCTGACTTTCTTGCTGTCCAGATCATTATTCTCAATCCACTTCCAGACCTGGGACAAGGTATTCCTGGGGGCAATACGCGACGGCCTGAGCGTCCAGAGACGTTCAAAAATAATCGCCATGGCAATGACAGAACTCAGCAGGATTGGCAACATAAGCCAACCACCGGATTTAACCAATTCGAACACGGCCTATTCCCTTCTGATTTTTCCTGCGCTTAATAAAATGACTCTATCATAGAGCATTGCTTTAAAACCACGAGCACATGCGTATCAACCGCAAGGGTGCTGATACCCCAGACACGACTGGTCACTTCTCAGCGCCACCAGTATCTGGCGCTTTGATGTTTGTACTGTTTCACTCTCTCCGGCCCTTTCCCCATGACAAAACTGAGCGTCCCTGAAGTCGCCGTATTGTAGAGAGTGGCTCCCAGTTGCTCAATTCGATCCAGGGTCTCTCCCGCTGGGTGCCCGAATCGATTTCGATAACCGGATGACACCAACACCTGCGATGGATTGACCTGAAACAGAAACGCCTGTGAACCCGAAAAACGGCTGCCGTGATGAGGAAGCAGAAGGTAATCAGCCTCAAGACCTTCAAGCTGACTGACTAAATAAGACTCGGTTTTTTTGCCAATATCGCCGGTCAAGAGTAACGTTTCACGACCTGCTGTGACTCTCAAGACACAGGATCGCTCATTATCAGGAACTGATAACCGACTGCCTGATAAAACCTCAAACGCGACTCCGTCCCATTGCCATTTCATTCCCGGCAGGCAAGGACTTATTGCGCCTTCAAACCCCGTCACCGCAGAGCCTGAAATAATCTCCGCTTCGGGGTATCGCTGATGAATCCGTTCCAGTCCGCCTGAATGATCATTATCGCCATGGGAAATCATGACACGATCCACCCGATCAACCCCCAATCGATTGAGATAAGGAACAATGATGCCATCCACTGAGTTGAAGCGCCCCCTGGAAGCCACTCCGGTATCGTACAGCAGTGTGTGCTGACGAGTTTGCAAAAGCACGGCAATGCCCTGCCCCACATCCAGCACGGCCACTTTTGCTGCGCCTGTTTCAGGATAATCCTTGATTGGGAACAACAGAGGCAGCAGAAAAAAGAGGGAAAGCGCCCTTAATCCAAGTCCCATGGGTGTCGCCAGAATCAATACAGCACACACCATGAGGACCACTTGAACCAGTCCTATGCTGACAACAGGCACAAAAACCGGCACCGATGATACCGTGGCTAACCCCACATCCCAGAACCTGAAAACTTCATCCAGAAAGTGCAGAACCCCGATCGAGGCTGATGTAAAAATCGGCTGCAGTACCAGGGCAAGAAAAGCAACAGGTACGACCAGTAACCCCATCACAGGAATCGCAACGAGATTAATTAGGGGTGAAAACAGAGATACCGACTGTTGATTGAATAACAACATCGGGGCCAACATCAGGAAAACCAGCCATTGAGGCCTGAGCCAGGCCCTCGACTTGCCTCCCATCCTGGCCTCATCAGCTGCCATGAAAACCCGCCCACAACAACCGTAAAGCAGAATGCCTACCGCCGAAAAGGAATACCAGAAGCCAGCACTGGTTATTGCCAGAGGTTCAACCGACAGTACAACACAAAGCGCCAGCAGGAACAGGGTCAGGGGTCTGGCCTTAATACCCAGCAAAGGCCCCGATAGTGCCAGCCCCGTCATCACCAGAGCCCTTTGAACCGGAACCGAAAAGCCCGCCATGAAGGCATAGGCCAGAGCAAACAACAGCCCTGCCCCAGCCGCATACCGAGGCCAGGTGATCTTCCTGAGAGGGACAGCCCCCGTTCGTGCCAGCATCATTATCAGCCAGAAACCCACTGCCGCCATAAGCCCTATATGGAGACCTGAGATCACCATTAGATGAGTCGTACCGGTCTGATTCAACCACTGCCATTGCTGTTGAGAGATGCCTGACTTATCGCCTATCAGCAGTGCCGATAACAAACCAGCAGAATTCTCACTGCAATGTTCATAGAGCCACTGTCGCACCGCACTTCGAAACCGACTTCTGAAAAAAGCCATGCCGTCAGAAGTCGCCATTTTTTCGCCTGATTTGACATAACCCGTGGCTTGAATATTCTCTCTGGCTGCCCACGCCTCTCTGTCAAAAGCTCCCGGACTGCGATTACCCTGAGGATGCTTGATCCGAATGTGTAACCGCCACACTTCTCCAGCCTGAATCTCAGGTGCCTGATACCAGCTGAGTCGAATCTTTTTAAGATGTCCGGTAGCCTCTTCCTCCAGCGTTTTCACATTAAAATCAAAGCGGGTGAGGTGTGAGTGATAAGCCGGAATGTCTGAAATAACCCCTGTTACTGTCACTGCTCTGCTTTCGTGCTCAGCGTTGATCCAGCTTTTCCTCAGTCCATCAGCGTGTAAAAACCCTGTAAAGATTCCCATCAACCCCAATCCCAGATAGAAAAGGATCAGCGCTGAAAAACCATTGGAGAAATAGCTGGCACCCGGCGCAGAACCCTTGAATCGGGCATAACCGCTCAAAAACCTCCGAAACCCCGACCCTCCGTTTAATGCAGCAGGGACAGTGATCCGGGAGACCTTCACCCCTGCGATGGCAGGCAAAAATCCTGCCATAATTAACAGCGCACTGAAGACGCCGATAACCCTGATAGACATTTCATCAGGTATCACCGGAAACAGAATCGTCAGCACTATTCCCGACAAATAGCTACAGTAAGCTGTGGGAAGGTGGATAGTGTGTTTCATTTTATCAGTGCATAATGTCGGGCTTTTTTACAAAGTACGATCGTACCAGACCAAAATGGGCTTGCCGCTCGGGGGTAGGTTCACAGCATAGTCGCCAAGATTGGATTATGCTGTGAAGACTTCGAACCAGCCTCAAATTAGAGAAAGAGTACAGTTAAGGGACATGGCGAGGAAATTAATACAACGCTACCTGCCGGATCCGGGAACCATTAAGGGCAACCGCCATCTACGGTTTCTGGGCAGTGCTATTCACGACAGCAACCTCTGGCACCTGAATCGACGCTCAGCAGCCAGCGCTTTTTTTGTGGGCGTATTCTGTGCCTTTATCCCCATGCCTTTCCAAATGGTCGTAGCAGCAGCCATGGCCGTCGTATTTCGCTGTAACCTGCCCCTGTCGGTAGCCCTGGTCTGGATCACCAACCCGGTCACTATGCCAGCCATCTTTTATTTCACTTATAAGATCGGATGCTACATTCTGGATGTGCCCGTCAGCGAAAACTCCTTTGAGCTTTCAATACACAGCGTGGGGGTTGAACTCGCCAGAATCTGGAAGCCTCTGTACCTGGGCTCAATCATTACAGGAGTGATTGGTGGTTTTCTTGGCTATCTGCTGATCCGGCTTTACTGGCGCTGGAATGTCATTCACCACTGGCGGCAGCGACGCAAACGCTCAGCTCACAAAAAACCGTAAATGCGCCTTTATTACCGGCGACCTTATGACACCTATCGTTTAACTCCATCTTCATTGCTTGAATGCTTGCCCGACAATCTGTTATGAAAAACCCATTCAGAGTGATAAATAAATAAGTACCACTAAAAATGCGACATTTTCACTCTATTGCTATGGACAGTGAGCCTCGGTCTTCCTATAGTTGTCATCATGAGTTAGAACCCTCACCTTTTGAAGAACTCTTTTTGACCCCTCGGTAATCCAAATACTGCCATGCAAAGAAGCCCCCAAAAGCGCAAGCCAAAGCTGGAAGGCCGCGGTGTGCTTGAGAACATCAGCACCGACGGCCCACACAATGACTGGCTGGGCATGCCCGACTATTACATCCATACACTGACCGTATCCGGTGACGAATACAAGTACCTCTCCGCCGACAAGACCCTGGATGTCAGTCAGGGAGATACTGTCGTCTTCCGCTACAAAGAACAGGCTAATGAAAAGCGTATCGACAAACGCTCGCTGGGCATCTACATTGACCCAAGCCAGTATATGAGTGACAACTGATTTATATTTTCAAAACTGCACTTCCATGGAAGTGCAGTTTGCGAAAAGCCTCTTCCCGATACACTTCAACTTAAACTTTGATTCTGGACTTAAACATCAGGGCTGCCAGCCCGCCCAGTACAATCCCGGATACCAGTCCTCCGAGATGGGCGGCGTTAGCCATCTGCCCCAGCACTGGGCCGAGAATATCGGTATAACCAATCACCAGCCACACCAGCATAAAGCCATAAATCGCTGGCGGCAGTCCCATGTGGAAACTCTTGTCCAGCCGTTCGCGAACCATGCTGTAACCCATCAGCCCATAGACGACACCGGAAAGACCGCCAAACAATACGGAACCCTCTGACATGGCGTATTGGGCGAAGTTGGACAGAACCCCGGTCAGCAAAACCAGCCCCAGCAGATGAATACCACCCTGATGCATTTCGATTCTGCCACCCAGCACGTAGAACATCAGAGCATTGAACACCAAATGAAGAATCCCGAAATGAATGAAAATCGGAGTGATCAGACGCCAGTATTCATGACTTTCCAGAGTATGCTCCAGGCTGGCGTAGTAGATGTAGCCATTGGCCACCTTGAAGTCTACGAAGGTGAAACTGGATATAGCCTGAAAATTCTCGCCCAGGTGCGTCAGGACAGCCACCACCAGACAAATCGCAAGAATCAGAAAGGTGAAGGGAAAGCGTTTCCAGGGAATGTTTTTAAAAAAGTTCCCGACTTCAGGTCCTTTACGGGGAGGCGCCGCTTCCAGTTCCAGCTCCCCGGATTGCCAGTCCCGGTAGAAGTTTTTTACTGCTTCTCCCTGCTGCTCATTCTGGGTCCACAGCACCTGTTTCCCGGATTCTTCGGTAATTTTGTGGGGCACTCCCTGCCGGTAAAGAAAGTAGGACAGTGCACTTAAATCCTTTTGTGCAGAAAGTTCCAGCACCCTATACATAGTCAACTCTTGTTATGCTCAAACGGATTAGTGTAGACAATACAGTCACTGTTGATCCTCGTTGGGGTACCAGTTTAATTTGGATCGACAGGCTTCGTAAAAATTATGATTTAAAGGATGCAGCAATTTCAGCTTTTGCTTCTTTTTACGGATCAGAATGACATCGTCAGGCTTCAGCTCAATATCTACCTGTCCATCAAAGCTAATACGCGGGTGTATTTCATTGCCTTCATGAATCACCAGCTGCAACTGACTGTTGCCATCCACAACCAGGGGTCGGTTAGTCAGCATGTGCGGATACATGGGAACCAGCACAATGGCATCCAGTTTGGGGTGCATGATGGGTCCCCCACCCGACAGCGCATAGGCTGTTGAACCCGTCGGTGTAGCCATAATCAGGCCATCAGAACGCTGGCGATAGACAAACTGGCCTTCAATAAATAATTCAAACTCTATGATTTTAGTGGATACCCCCGGATGCAGCACAACATCATTGAGGGCATCGCCGGAGGCAATGGTTTTCCCCTGACGCTCAACTTTGGCTTCCAGCAAAAACCGATGTGCCATTCGGTAATGGCCATTGAGTATTTCACCCATACAGGTTTCCAGCTCATCGGGTGAAACGTCCGTCAGAAAACCCAGACGACCGCGGTTAACACCGACGACCGGAACATCATAGACAGAAAGCTCCCTGCCGGCTCCCAGTAAACTGCCATCCCCTCCGACAACAACCACCAGGTCGCAGGTTTTGCCCATACTGGCCCGGTCGCAGAGCGGGAAACTGTGCCCCGGCAAAAGATCCGACAATTGCTCGTCCAGTGACACAGCGACACCCTGCGATTGCAGAAACTCAGTCAGACACTTCAGGGTGCCATCAATATGGGCCTTACCCTGACGTCCGGTAACCCCAACCTGCTTAAATTCTTCCATCGGTCTAAATCACTTGTGATTGGTGAATTCATATCGTCCGGATGACAGCCTCCAAAGATGGGATTAGCTATTATCTGTCTGGAAATAAACACACCGATTTGAATCTGTTACCCTTACCTCTCTCCGGCAAGCCTCTGAAAGCATGCAGTGATAAGCCATCATTTTATTATTCATAGCCATCGGCCAGATACCATGAACAGTCAACAATGAAACACCTCTCTCATCAACAGATAGCCCGGGACATCCACTGGTCGCTAAACAGCCCCTCCATCATCAACCCTGATTGTGATTCGAGGTTTATCTGCCCGGCAAGCCGTCCGGTACATAACGATCAGGTTACAGACTCTGACTATTCAGAGCTAGTGGAGATTCTACATCAGCGACGGAGTCATCTGCTGGGCATCTATTATGAATCACTCTGGCAATACATTCTCAGACATTCAGAAGACTATCAGTTGCTGGCCTGCAACCTTCAGGTGCAGGATAATCACCAGACCCTGGGCGAGTACGACCTGATTCTCAAGTCCCTTCGGCAAGAAGTTTTTATTCATCGGGAGCTTGCCATCAAATACTACCTGGGCCTTCCTGCCAATACTCACTCCGCCAGTCCCTGGCATCACTGGGTTGGCCCCGGCCTGCGCGATCGCATGGACAGAAAGCTCAACCATATGTTGCAACATCAGATCAGGCTTTCTGAAACCCCGGCCGGGCGACAGGCACTGAATACTTTAGCGATCGCCAAAGTAGAGACAGAAATCCTCTTTCAGGGATACCTTTTTTATCCGGTCACAGGCATTTGCCCACCCCCTGAAAACAGTTCTGCCCAACATCTCAGAGGACACTGGCTGCCCATCAATCAGCTGTCATCCTGGCTGCAACCCGAAGCAGGCGAGGTCCGCTACCTGCCTCTGCCAAAATCGCACTGGATCTCCTTATACCGAGGTCTGCCTGACCCAACCACTCACTTTTCCAAGAATGAACTGGTCAAACACTTGCAGTTGCAGTTACACAAAAGCCCCCAGCCCCAAATGGTAGTGCGATGCCATAACAAAGGGGGTGAACTGCAGGAAAACAGTCGTTTTTTTGTAGTACCCGATGACTGGGAAGAGAAAGCGACAATAGCCGCAAATATAAACACCCCTCTTTAAGTAGCCCACTCCCTGAAACCTCGACGACCCTGCAGGCCACCGGTATGAATAAGCAACAGCCTGTTCATCCCGGACAGCCCACCTGATTCAGCAATCTGCTTCAGGGCAAACACCAGTTTACCCGTATAAACCGGATCCAGAGGGACTCCGGTCTCTCGCTCAAATTCCAGGATAAACCGGATAAGCTCCGGTGTTACTTTGCCATAACCGCCACAATGATGATCCAATTCCAAACTCCAACGGGTTGCAGCCGGGGAAAGGTACTGCTGAACATCGTTTTTCAAAAACCCCGCTCCCTTCAGCACAGGAAAGCCTCGCACATAGGTGGTATTGCCGACACTGCGAACGATGCCAGCCATGGTGGCGCCGGTACCACAGGGCAGCCAGATCTCATCATATTCCGAAGCCTGAATACCGCCTGCCCCAAGAATATCCTCACAGCCTCTGACACCCTGTTCGCCCGAACCTCCTTCAGGAACAATCACCACCTGATCCAGAGAGATCGACAGCTGTTCTAACAGCTTATGCTGATATTCTGTCTCATAACGCTGCCGATAATCCGCACGACTGACATAAACCAGCCTCATACCCCAGCGTTCTGCATCCTGTAACATGGCAGAAGGTTTAGCCGGTTTCTCACCGCGAACAATGCCCACTGTTTGAAAGCCCAGGCGACAACCCGCCGCCGCCATGGCATGAAGATGATTAGACCAGCTGCCACCAAAGCTTAATAATGTTTTGATCTTTCTTGAACGCGCTTCAGTGAGGAAATATTTAAGCTTGAACCACTTGTTGCCACTAATGAGTGGATCAACCAGATCAAGACGAAGAACATCAAGCACCTCAGGACAACCAGTTATATGGGAGAGATTTATTCTTTTAACAGGTACGTTATTACCAATAACATCTGAAAAACACATAACCTTATTTGTTTTGCTGATTTTGATTTTGAGTCACGGTAAATAACGCAATAAGCCCGTGATATAAACGATATCAGTAATAAATAATACATATAACAAGCCTTCATTCCACTGATCTACGTGCTACAATGGGAGCTCACTTAAACATGTACTCTTACCTGATGCCCAAAAAGACAGCGTCTCAACCGACGCCTGATGCTTTGGAAGGTAGCAGACAAGCAGCTACAGCTTCCCCGGAGATAGAGGAAAAATGGCAAACAAACTGTTCGTTGGTAACCTGGCCTTCGCCGCAACAGAACAAGATCTGGAAGAGGCTTTTGGTGCCTTCGGCGAAATCGAGGAAGCGAAAATTATCCTCGATCGTGAAACCGGTCGTTCTCGTGGCTTTGCTTTCGTAACTTTTAATTCTACAGATGCTGCTGAAGCGGCTCTTGCCCTGGATGGTCAGGATGTAGCAGGTCGCAGCATTCGCGTCAGCATCGCAACTGAACGTCCTCGCAACAATAATGGCGGCGCTCGTCGTGGCTTTGGTGGGAACCGAGAAGGCAATCGTCGCTTCTGACAGGCTACACCCAAAGGGCAAAAAAGCTGGTACAGTACTAGCTTTTTTTTCGCCTGAAAATCCCCAATCTGTAAACAAAAAAAAACGACTACCTTAGCGATAATCGTTTTTATTAATGGCGGACCGGACGGGACTCGAACCCGCGACCTCCGGCGTGACAGGCCGGCATTCTAACCAACTGAACTACCGGTCCGCATTCTTTTAATAAAGCGCAGTACTCAATCACTGCTCTCTATAAAACTGGCTATAAAACTGGTGGGTGATGACGGGATCGAACCGCCGACCCTCTGCTTGTAAGGCAGATGCTCTCCCAGCTGAGCTAATCACCCTATTCTAAAGCCTTTCAGCTTTAGAGTCGGCTGCGCCTGTCGTACAACCTTTAAAAGCATGGCGGACCGGACGGGACTCGAACCCGCGACCTCCGGCGTGACAGGCCGGCATTCTAACCAACTGAACTACCGGTCCGCATTCTTTTAATAAAGCGCAGTACTCAATCACTGCTCTCTATAAAACTGGTGGGTGATGACGGGATCGAACCGCCGACCCTCTGCTTGTAAGGCAGATGCTCTCCCAGCTGAGCTAATCACCCTGATCTAAAGCCTTTCAACTTTAGAGTCGGCTGCGCCTGTCGTGCAACCTTTAAAAGTATGGCGGACCGGACGGGACTCGAACCCGCGACCTCCGGCGTGACAGGCCGGCATTCTAACCAACTGAACTACCGGTCCGCATTCTTTTAACAAAGAACTGTAATCAATTACTGCTCTCTATAAAACTGGTGGGTGATGACGGGATCGAACCGCCGACCCTCTGCTTGTAAGGCAGATGCTCTCCCAGCTGAGCTAATCACCCAAAGTATTTTTAACGACCCCTGATGTGAGTCGGGACTGAACTATACATGAAGACAGTTGTCGTTCAAGTCCTGATTGAGAGAAGGAATAAAAAAATAATTCACTACTGCATCTTGAATCAAGATGGCGGACCGGACGGGACTCGAACCCGCGACCTCCGGCGTGACAGGCCGGCATTCTAACCAACTGAACTACCGGTCCGCATTACAGCTCAATAACCTACCACTTAACGCCCAGGCATTAAAAGTGGTGGGTGATGACGGGATCGAACCGCCGACCCTCTGCTTGTAAGGCAGATGCTCTCCCAGCTGAGCTAATCACCCTTTCAGTCTTGGCCGTGTGTCTCTCAACAACGCGGCGCATTATAAGCAGCGAACCTAACTTCACGCAACCGCCTTTAGACACTTTTTTTATAAGTATCGATAACATAACTCCGCAAAAGCGTATTCACATGATGGGCCCCTACCCTGGCCAGGAGCCTGATGCGTATAATGCAGACACTCAATTTTGCATGGACTCAATCATGTGGTTTAAAAACCTGATTTTTTATCGCTTTACCAAAGCCATTGAATGGAACAGCGAAGAGTTGGAAGAAAAGCTCTCTGAAAAACGCTTTCGCGGCTGCAACAGTCAGGACATCAGCTCCTATGGCTGGGTTCCACCTCTGGGTCGTCATGGCGACATGCTGACTCACACCAGCTGTGACTTTGTCATGGTCTGCGCCAAGAAAGAGGAGAAGATTCTTCCCGCCAGCGTTATCAAGGATGCCCTGGAAGAGAAAATAGAAACGATAGAACAGCAAGAACAACGGGAAGTGTTTAGCAAGGAAAAGAAGGCTCTCAAAGACGACGTTACCATGGAGTTGTTGCCCAGGGCTTTCACCAAACATCAGAAAACGCTGGCTTATCTGGACATCAAAGAGGGCTGGCTGATTGTAGACGCTTCTTCCTTTAAGAAAGCAGAAGAGCTGACCAGCTGCCTGAGAGAATGCCTGGGCAGCCTGCCGGTGATTAACCCTCCTTTAAAGAACCCACCCTCAGCCTCCATGACACAATGGCTATCAGAAAACCCTTCTGTACCCACTCCTTTTATTCTGGGTGATGAATGCGATCTGAGAGAACCTGGTGATGAGGGCGGTCAAATTAATGTTCGCCGACAAGCATTGATCACAGAAGAAATTCAGGCCCACCTGGAAGGCGGGATGCTGGTCAGCAAACTGGCGCTGCAATGGGATGAAGCACAAACGTTTGTGCTCAGCGATGATTTAACGGTTCGAAAACTGAAATTTACCGAAGTGATTCAGGATCAACTGGACGAAGTCGAAGCGGAAACCGCAGCTGAACAATTCGATGCCGATTTCGCGGTCATGAGCCTTTCGGTAAGAAAGCTCATCAATGATCTGGTAGAAGTTCTGGGTGGACTGACGGATATAGCAACTGAATCTTAAGCCCGCCATTGGGCTTCTGTTCTAAGGAAGCCCAGCTCACATCAATGCTCAAACCGACAACTCGTTCACACTCAGGTCATTGAGCCGCCTCGACAGAAGCACAACATTCTTTAATAAAAAGTTGTAATAAAGGACTTTGGCGGCCGCTTATGTCACCTCTCAGAAATATTGCTGAAATCTTACCCACAAAATCTGTGGATAACTTTGTGGAAGAACTGATCATATCTTCCAGAAAGACCGAATCTTACTGCGCTCTGTACAAATTGCTTGTTTTTTGATCAACTTTTTTTCTTTAATTTTCAATGAGTTATATCTCAAGCCTATAAAATCAAGCACTTAGAGAAGCTGCATTTTTTTGACGTCAAGGGCTTGACATTTGTGCATAAAAAACAGATGACGTACGCCTTGTGCGGGTCATTCATTGAAAAAACAGGGAAAAAACCGGTCACACCAGATATTTTCCCTAATAGCGAATCGCTATTAAACCGCCAGCACTCGTGAAACCGTCCCGAGCAACGGACAGATTCTGTTCACAGACTTTCATCAACCAAACCGTATTGATTCTTAAGAATGGCAATCATCTCAGTCCTGGGGTTGTCTGAAAGCTGAACAGGCTGACCGGTGATGCGCTCAGCAATATTCAGGTAGGTTTTGGAGACAGCTTCCATAATAGACTGAGGCAACTCAGTCTCCTCAGCCAATGCCCGTCTCTCATCCATCCTGTCTTTGTTGAGCAGAATATCCGGGTCAGGAAAATAACTCAGCAACTGCTGACGAAAGCCTTCCTTGGAGTTTTCCACCACCTTCCCGGCTCTGTAGGAAGCTCCGTCCCAGATTCTGGAAGAGTCCGGAGTCCCAACTTCATCCATATAAATAAGTTTGTCCTGGCCACTGGCCGCGGTGACATAACCGAACTCAAATTTGGTGTCCACAAACACCTGATCCAGCTTGCCCAGGGCCTCTGAAATAACACCAAACCCTTCTTTTAAGAGCTTTTCATAACGGTCAATATCTTCAGCTTTCTGAAAGCAAAAGGACTCATAATTCGCCTTCAGGTCAGAACGTGTAATATTGGCATCATCCAGCTCCGGGACACCGGGAATCCCCTTCAGAACACCTTTGGTGGAAGGCGTTATCAGCAACTCTGGCAACTTCTGGTTTTTCTCAAGACCATCTGGAAGCTGGATACCACAGAATTCACGCACACCCTTGCTGTAGTCACGCCACATGGATCCTGTAATGTATTGACGGCAGATGGCTTCAATCATCACAGGCCGCGCTTTTTGAACAACCCAGACTAGGGGATGGGGAACGTCCAGTATGTGGCTGTCAGCCAGGCCTGAGTCTCTGAACAGCTTGAACCAGTGATTGGAAATCGCATTCAGAGCAGCGCCTTTCCCAGGTATTCCCTCCATATTGCCTTCACCTTTCCAGATGCAGTCAAAGGCGCTCATACGGTCAGAAATCACCATAATAGCCAGCGGAGTATCAGCTGCTACATCATAGCCCTTTTCCCGGATCAGACGGCGACTGTCCGCCTCAGTTAACCAATAAACAGAGCGAACCTTGCCTGAGTGCACAGGCAGTGCTGTGCGAATGGGGAGGTCGTTATTTACCGCCAGTACTTTATCAGCAAGGCCCATTACCAATACCACGTCTTCTTTTATAAACCATCAACAGAAGCAACATTAAAAGCCGGACTATTAAACGACTCGTGTTGCCAGAGAATACAAAAACAAAAAGCCAGTCACTTAGACTGGCTTTTAATGCGCGATGCTGACCTATTTGAGGTTTTCTTTCACAAGGTTCAGCAGCTTGAGACTGATGTCAGCCGGTGCCGAGGTGTTGACATTTTTTTCTACCGACACCCAGACAACCCCGTTCAGTTCTGAGACTCTCATTAGCAGAACCTCTTTGGGTGCCTCTTTCTTTTCGTCACCACCAAACCAGCCACTGAACCAGCCACTGGATTCTTTCTCTTTCTTGACCACGCCTTCAGGGTTTACCTGCAGGTAGAAGATACCCGCCGAGCGGTTCTTATCGGTCACATCCACCCCGGCTTTTTGCAGGGCAGCATCAACAGCAGACCAGCTTCGGGCATAGGACAACTGATCCAGTCTCAGCAACGGGTTACCGGCACCGTCCTGTTCAATAACGGCCAGATCCCCGAGGTTCAAATCCTGGGCCAGATAAGAGACGGATTTTTCGCTGTCATCCCGCACCATGAATAACAACAACTGGTTCAGGAGACTGTCACTCATCTTCTGACTGCGTTCTACAAGGTTATTCCACTCAGGCTCAGTGACCGGCTGACCTTCTTCCAGGATGGCGCGAGACTTGATCTTGATGCGCACCTCCGAAGAATCCGGCGTCACACCCTGGCTCACTTGAAACTGAAAACGATCTTCAACAGGGCCAGTCACCTCTGCACCAAACAGCTTGCTGAAGGCGCGGGAGACATAACCCTTATCGGGATATTTACCCAGGTCAGCCCACTCAGTTTCAAGAATACCCTCTTTGACATTACGGAACTTGACCGGAATATCATTTTCCTGCAAAAACGCCAGAACTTTCGGCCAGACTTCACTGGGTGAATGACCCACCTGCAGCCACTCTTCGTCACCCGCCCTTTCGATGGTGTAGGCTTCACCCTGCTTCTGGGTCAGACGCTGGTCAGGCCTGGGCACGTCAAAATCGGATTCCAGATGCGCGTGGTCTGTTGAAATAGCCGGGATAGACAGAGATTCCACCATGGGCTCAGTATTCATCTGCTCCGGAATTTCCAGCGGCTGGGTCACTCTTGCCTGAGTGTAATCTCCGGATTTATCCCGGAAATAACCTTCCTTGCCGAATGGATTGGCACAACCTGTCAGCACCAGGGCACAGGCCATAACCGGCAAGGTTTTCATCGCTCGCGACATACGATCTCCATTCTGAAAAGCTCCATAACAATCCCCCCGATAACCTCCTTCGGTTGCTCAGGTTCAGTCATAACGGGGATGGGAATCGGGCTGAGTCAGCCCGTCCCCTTGAGTAATTAAATCAGTTCAGCCTGCTTCATAGCGTCACGCAGAACCGGGTGATATTCTTCGGACAAGGGCGTCAAAGGCAGGCGAATACCGCCACCTATTAATCCCATCTCCAACAGCGCCCACTTCACAGGAATGGGGTTCGCCTCAACAAACAGTTGCTGATGCAGCTCGTTCAGTTTAGCGTTAATGGCTTCGGCTGTAGCACGATCTCCATTAAGAGCCGCTGCACACATCTCATGCATTTTGCGGGGAGCCAGATTATTGGTGACAGAAATGACGCCGTTTGCGCCCTGCAACATCAGCTCCATACCGGTAGCGTCGTCACCGGAGTATATAGCAAAGTCGTCACCACAGAGTTCACGAATCCGGGTATTGCGTTCCAGGATACCGGTCGCTTCTTTTATACCCACAATATTTTCATGGCCGGACAGACGAGCCACCGTCTCAGGCAACATATCCACCGCAGTTCGACCGGGTACATTATAAAGAATCTGGGGAATGGCCACCGCATCAGCAATGGTTTTGAAATGCCGGTACAAGCCTTCCTGGGTTGGCTTGTTGTAATAAGGTGTCACCAGCAGACTGGCATCAGCCCCCAGGATTTTGGCTTCTGCCGTCAACAGAACGGCTTCCTGGGTTGAGTTGCCACCGGTACCGGCAATCACCGGGATCCGGCCATCGACCTTATTAACAACCCGTTTAATGACTTCGCAATGTTCCTGCACAGTCAGAGTGGCAGACTCTCCGGTAGTACCTACCGCCACGATGCCATCAGTGCCTTCCTGAATATGGAATTCGACCAATTCCTGAAGACGTTCCCAGTCCAGCTCTCCATCGTCCTGCATCGGGGTCACGAGTGCCACAAGGCTACCGGTAATCATCTATCCACTCCAAGGGGTCAATCATAAGCTGTGCATAATGTTACTGACGCACACTGGCATTAACAAGGGCAGCGTTGACATTCTGTGCAACTGAGTCCAGCTTTATAGACCATTGCCAGTCATTGGCACTATGCTATAGATTCGCTATCGTGAAAACACCCTGTTGATCAGGCTCAAACCTGAACCCTTCAGACTGTTTTCGCACCTGAACATTAAAGTCTGGCAACCCATAACACGTGTCAATGCAGCTAAGCAAAGACAACAGGTAATAGCCAATACAAGAGTATCGAAGGAAGAACAATGAGTTTTACCCTGGGCCAATCCGTTACGGAATTCACTGCCAAGGCAACCAATAACACTACAGTTACGCTGTCGGAACTGAAAGGAAAGAAAGTTGTTGTCTATTTCTACCCCAAAGACAATACCCCGGGCTGCACCAGCGAGGGGCAGACCTTTCGGGATCTCTACTCAGAATTCCAGGAAGCTGACACCCTGATTTTCGGTGTCTCCCGCGACAGCCTGAAATCTCACGAGAATTTCAAGGCTAAACACGAATTCCCGTTCGAGCTGATTTCCGATCCGGACGAGGAACTCTGCAAACTGTTTGATGTCATCAAGCTAAAAAATATGTACGGGAAAGAGTATATGGGCATTGAGCGCAGCACTTTCCTTATTGACCGTGAAGGCATCCTGCAACATGAATGGCGCAAGGTCCGGATTAAAAACCATGTAGAAGACGTTTTGCAGGCCGCCCAGGCGCTGGGCTGATTTATTCGTCAGGGTCATCTACTCTGATGGCCCTCAAAGACAATTCCCCCAACGATAACCTGTTTTCTTCAAGAATTAGCCAGGAGCCTTTTCCACATCATACCCACTGGGCCAGGCATTCATCACAGCCTTCAGCAAGGTCGCCAGTGGAATAGCAAAGAATATCCCCCAGAACCCCCAGATTCCTCCGAACACCAGAACCGCAACAATAATAGCCACCGGATGCAGGTTGACCGCTTCAGAAAACAGCAGAGGAACCAGAACATTGCCATCCAGGGCCTGAATGATGCCGTACACGATCATCAGCATCATGAACTCATGTTCCACACCCCACTGAAAGAGACCGATCAGGGCAATAGGAATAGTGACCACAGTGGCACCAATATAAGGAACCACGACCGATAGGCCCACCAGCACAGACAGTAGAACAGCGTAGTTTAACTCCAGCCAGGCAAAAGCCACGAAGCTGATTCCACCAACAATCAGAATCTCAATGACCTTACCCCGTATGTAGTTGGCAATCTGGTCGTTCATTTCGTCCGCCACCTGAATAATTAGACGACGACGCTTTGGTAAGCGATTACCAATCCAGCCCAGCAGTTCATTTTTATCCTTAAGAAAAAAGAACACCAGAATGGGCACCAGGATCAAATAAACCATAATACCCACCGCACCCGGCAACCTGGAGATGGAAAATGACAACGCCCACGGACCGAACTTGGCCAGATGCACACTGATGGTATTGCTGATAGCCGCTGTCTGAGCTTCGGAAATAAAAGCCGGGTAGTGTTCTGGCAACTCTCTCAGAATCACCTGTCCCTGCCTGACCATATACGGCAACTCATTCAGCAGGCCGGTAACCTGTTGCCAGATCAGTGGAATCAGCAAAAATATGGAAACCAGCAAAACCGCCATAAAGAGGGTAAAAATAATGCTGACCGCCAAAAGGTGGGGAACCCCCCACTTTTCAAGTACGTTCACCACGCCCTGCATCAAAAATGCCAGAACCAGGGCCGCCAGAGCCGGGGCCAGCATATTCCCCATGAAGATGATGACCATAAATCCAGTCACCAGCATCAACAGCAGCACCAGGGCTTCACGATCCGACAGGTAACGGTTCAGCCATTCCCTGATGATATCCAGCATGTTTTTTTCCTTTTGATTTGCCCGGGGCCTGACCTGATCACCTATTATCGGTCAGGGTTATGAATAATAACGATCCAACCTTATTTATGCTCAAGAGTAAAGATAAAAACCCCGGAAGCTTCATCGCTGGCCAGCAGCTTATGACCACTGATACGGGCAAAGCTGGCAAAATCCCGAACCGAACCCGGGTCCGTCGCCTGAACCCGCAACACCTCACCCTGGCCCATTTTACTGAGCGCCTGCTTGGCCCTGAGCAGGGGGAGCGGACAATTCATCCCCTTCAGATCCAGCTCAACATCCACTTCAATCATGATAAAAACGATTCTCCCACAGGAAAGCTGAAAATCAGTTGTGCAGAAACTGCACTTCCAGTGTTATGCTGGGCTGATGAATAACCCATAAACCAACACCTTTAATGACGATACAGTGTATCGCAGATTATATGAGTACGGATATTCTATGAAGCAACCGGGTTTCCTGATGGCGGCCCTGCTAAGCACCTGGCTCGGAACTTCTTCCGCAGTTGTAAGCGCGGCCCCAATTGAACTGCCCAGTCTGGGGGACAGCACCTCCGGAGTAGTCTCACCTCAACAGGAGTATGAGCTAGGGCAGACCTATCTGAAATATTTGCGTAGCCGAACATCGACAGTGAGTGATCCTGAAGTCAAGGATTATATGGAACGGCTCACCTACCGCCTGGCTGAATTCAGCGAGATTAAGGATCACCGATTAAGCACCATAATAATAGACAGTGCTGTCCTGAACGCCTTTGCAGCACCGGGCGGAATCATCGGAGTCAATTCCGGACTGTTCTTTAACGCTGACACAGAAGCTCAGTTTGCCGCCGTGCTTGCTCACGAGCTGGCTCACCTGAGCCAACGTCATTACGCCCGAAACGTTGAAGATGCCAAGAACAAAAGCCTGCCCACCGCTGCCGCCATTCTGGCATCGGTTGTCCTGATGGCAACAGCAGGCAGCCAGGTGGGAGCTGCTGCACTGTCATCAACGGTGGCGGGCATCCAGACCAGTCGCTTGCGCTTCAGCAGACAATTTGAACGCGAGGCGGATAACATTGGCATTCAAACCCTTGCCAAGGCGGGTTTTGACCCTCAGGCGATGCCTGAGATATTCGAGAATATGAACAAGGCCAGTCGATACCAGAGTCGCCCGCCTGAGTTTCTGCTGACTCACCCCGTTACCGATAACCGTATTGCTGATTCCAGAGCCAGGGCTGCACAATTACCTTCTGAGGGTACTGAGGGCAGCCTTGATTATCAGCTGACCCGAATGAGACTGTTCGTGCTCAGCGACGAAAATCCGACCCGCTATGCACGTCAGTTGCAAAAAGAACTGGAGACGGGTCATACCACCTCAAAAGACATTACCCGCTACGGCCTTGCCCTGGCCAGTATGGCAGCACAGGATTACCCAACCGCAGAACAAGAGCTGAAAACTCTGCTGAAGAAATACCCTCGTAACCTGCATTTGATGATGGCTCAGGCCCGACTGGAATCGGCTACCGGAAAATCAGATGAAGCGATTAAACGGCTGAATACAGCGCTGTCAATTCACCTGAATAACTACCCATTGATGGCAACCAAAGCGGATATTCTGACTCAGGCCAAAGAGTTCACCGAAGCCAGGGATATCTTACTGAAGCTGAGTCGCAGTCGACCCCACGACCCGGACATCTGGTATGAACTGGCGGAAGTACAGGGGCAGTCTGATGACATTCTGGGCCTGCACCAGGCCCGGGCAGAATACTTCTTCTTAACAGGCAACCTGGACGATGCTATCAAGCACCTTCAGTTCGCCCGCAAGATGGTGGGTGATAATTACGCCCTGAGAGCCAAGATCGACAAGAAGTTAAACGACATATTTGAATATCGTAAGAAGCTTGAAAAAAGTGGGTGAGAAAAGGCCGCCATTGTGGCCGACTATAACTCAGGCTGACAGCGATGCCGTGAAGTCCAGCATACGATTCAGCGGGATCAGAGACTTCTCTCTCAGCTCATCACCCACATTGACCACATTCAACTTACCGGGTGTTTCCAGGCACTGAACCAGTGTTTCGAGAGAGTTCATGGCCATCCACGGGCAATGGGCACAACTCTTACAGGTAGCGCTGTTGCCGGCAGTCGGAGCTTCTACAAAAGCTTTGTCAGGAGAGGCCTGCTGCATTTTGTAGAAAATACCCCGATCTGTCGCCACGATAAAGGTGGAGTTTGGCATTTCCTGAGAAGCTTTCAGCAGCTGGCTGGTGGAACCAACCACATCAGCCAGTTCTACAATGGAGTCTGGTGACTCAGGATGAACAAGAACCGCTGCGTCCTGATAAACCCGCTTAAGGTCTTCAATCCCCTTGGCCTTGAACTCTTCGTGAACAATGCAACTGCTGTTCCAGAGCAGCATATCTGCCCCGGTGTTTTTCTGTATGTAGCCACCCAGGTATTTATCCGGTGCCCAAATGATTTTTTTGCCCTGATCCATCAGATGTTCAACGATGTCCACAGCACAACTGGAGGTGACCACCCAGTCCGCCCGGGCTTTTACCGCCGCAGAGGTATTGGCGTAGACGACCACTTCACGATCGGGATGCTGATCGCAGAAAGCCGAAAACTCATCCACTGGACAACCAATATCCAGCGAACACTCTGCTTCCAGCGTTGGCATCAAAACACGTTTTTGAGGGCTGAGAATCTTGGCGGTCTCACCCATAAAGCGAACACCAGCAACTACCAGCGTATTGGCAGCATGATCACGGCCAAAGCGAGCCATTTCCAGGGAGTCTGCCACATAACCACCGGTTTCTTCGGCCAAGGCCTGAACGACAGGGTTAGTGTAATAATGAGCAACAAGAACTGCATTATTCTGTTCCAGAAGCTCACATACCTTCTGCTTCAGTGTTTGCTCTTTTGCTTCATCCAGACTCTGAACGTATGTGCCACTCAGATGCTCCTGAACAAATGCTCTATCACTAATTACACTCATAAAAATCGATCCGAAAGTCTCTAAAAGACAAACTTAGAAAAATTGCAGCGGGGATTTTAACACAACTGAAAGATTCAGGCAGTAGGGGAAAAGCGGAGAAAAGCTGGTGGGTCGTGTAGGATTCGAACCTACGACCAATTGGTTAAAAGCCAACTGCTCTACCAACTGAGCTAACGACCCGACGCGGCGTCATAATACCCTGCTAACTGAATCTTGCAAGTTTTATTGAAGTATCCGCGTGCTACACCGCCCCCTCTCCCTCATGGTGCTTTATAAAAATCCGGCTCACCTTCAGGCCGGGTTTTAAAACGACGATGCAGCCACATATACTGATCCGGGTTTTTCCTGACCTGTTGTTCTACAAACTGGTTGACCCGTGTCGCATCCTGGAGGTCATCTCCCTGGGGGAAGTCTTCCCAAGCCTTAAACACCTCAAGAATATACCCCTCGGAACCCGGCTTTCGGGTAACCACCATCGGCACCACTCTGGCCTTCCCCATTTTGGTCATTCTGGAAGTGCCTGTCACCGATGCCGCCTGAACACCAAAGAAAGGGGCAAAAACACTTTGCTTAGGCCCATAATCCTGATCAGGTGAGTACCAGACAGTTTTCCCCTGTCTCAGCGACCTCAACATACCGCGCACATCTCTTCGGCCCAATAGACGACTACCCCGGTCATAACGTAGACGCTGCCTTCTCTGCATATACTCAAAAACAGGGTTTTTATGTTCACGGTAGGTCGCATCGACACTGTGCCTGAGCGTAATCAAAGCGCCCGCTATTTCAACAGTGGTAAAATGCAGAATCAGTAAAAGGTTACCCTGACCGTGCTCTGAATCCAGGTTTTCCAGGCCTTTATAAGTCACCAGTCGCTCAAGGCGCTCTCTTGGCCACCACCAGGCCATCAGCACTTCCATCAAACCGATGCCGACCGACTCGAAGTTCTTTTGTAACAGAGCATCCCTTTGTGCTTCATCCATCTGGGGAAAACACTTTGCCAAATTGACCCGGGTAATACGCACCCTGCTACCACCAAAACGCAGCAAAAAACGCCCCATCAACCGTCCCAGACGCACCATGACAGAAAAAGGAAGCCGTGCCACAAGAGCAGTCAACCCCAGCCCCAGCCATACCAGCCAGAACTTTGGCTTCAAATAGGACCATCGAAAACGATCTGCTTCCGTGGTGTTGCTTAATCCATCTAACTTCATCTATTCACCAAGTTCTATTATCTCAGCTGTTAAAGCTAAGATCATATTTCTCAAGGGATACCTTTTAAATGACTTGAGAAAAATTGTTTTTGATCGTAGCCTGAAAGGCAATGCGGAACGATAGCCTGAGAATGAGAGAAACAACCATTTCCTCCTATTATCCGCCAGACCAAAAAGGGATATCACTGACACACTTACGTAAATAGCGTAACTATCATGAATTCAACTCTGACCTCAAAACCGCCAAGAACTGCCTTCCAGTTAAAAGGCGGTATTTATACACTGACTACGCTCGAATTGCACAACAGCTGCCTGAACAACCTCAGCCAGCAATTACAGACGATGTCAGAAAAAGCCCCGCACTTCTTTCAACAGACACCAGTGGTTCTGGATCTGGAGAAGTTACCGGCAACGGTTGATACCCCGGATCTAAGGGCTATTGTTGGGCGATTGAGAGAATCAGGTATGATTCTGGTTGCCGTCCGTGGCGGTGAGGCGCTCAGATCTTCGGCAGAACGTGCAGGCATAGCCTGGCTGCCCTTTCAAAAAACAAAGTCAGAGAAAAATGTGATCATGATGCAACAGAGCGGGCAGCCGATGCCCGTCGAAAGTCATGAACTCCCTCGCTCTGAGCAAAAAGAAGAGCCATCAGCCAAAGAAGAGCCATCAGCCAAAGAAGAGCCATCAGCCAAAGAAGAGCCATCAGCCAGCTCCGGCTCAGAAACAAAAATTATCGACCAACCTGTTCGTTCCGGTCAGCAAATCTATGCTCCGGGCGATCTGGTTGTTCTATCACAGGTCAGTCCGGGTGCAGAATTACTGGCTGGCGGGCACATACACGTCTACGGACTTTTAAGGGGCAGAGCGCTTGCCGGGGTTAATGGCAACCCTGAAGCAAGAATTTTCTGTCATCGTTTTGAAGCCGAACTGATTTCCATCAACGGTCAGTACAAACTGACCGACCAGACGGAAGAATCATCCTGGAGCCGCCACTGGGGCATGTCTGTTTTAATAAAGCTTGCAGAGGATCGCTTGCACATCAGCAGGCTTTAATAAATACTGGAACAACGACCACCACTTACTATTCACAGGATTTGAACTTGGCACGCATAATAGTCGTAACGTCAGGAAAAGGCGGTGTTGGTAAAACCACAACCAGCGCTTCATTTGCCACGGGCTTGGCCATGAAAGGACACAGGACCGTAGTCATCGATTTTGATGTGGGGCTGCGCAATCTTGACCTTATCATGGGATGTGAACGCAGAGTCGTCTATGATCTGGTCAACGTCATTAATGGCGAAGCCGCTCTTCATCAGGCTCTGATTAAAGACAAGCACACTGAAAACCTGAGCGTACTACCGGCATCACAAACCCGGGATAAAGAAGCGCTGACCCTCGAAGGGATCGAAGCAATTTTTGACGAGCTGGCAAAAGATTTTGAGTATATTATCTGCGACTCACCTGCTGGCATTGAGCATGGTGCGCTCATGGCTTTGTACTTCGCAGATGAAGCTATTATAACGACGAACCCCGAAGTCTCTTCCGTCAGGGACTCAGACCGGATTCTGGGTATTTTGCAAAGCAAATCCCGACGGGCTGAAAAGAAGCTTGATCCTGTCAAAGAACACCTGCTGCTAACCCGTTATAACCCGGTAAGGGTTGAAATGGGCGATATGCTGAATGTTGAAGACGTTCAGGAAATTCTTGCCATTCCATTGCTGGCCGTTGTCCCGGAATCGAAAGACGTCCTGAAAGCATCAAACCATGGTGTTCCGGTGATTCACCAGCAAACAACCGACGCTGGTCAGGCGTACAATGATATGGTGGCTCGCTTTCTGGGTGCTGAATTACCGCTCCGGTTTGTTGAACCTCCGAAAAAAAGCTTTCTCCAAAAAGTTTTTGGGAGTCGTACATGAGCCTGATGCAATTTTTTAAATCCAGCAAATCAGAAAGCAGCGCATCGGTCGCCAAAGAGCGCCTGCAGATATTGGTTGCCCATGAAAGGCTGAACCGTTCTGGTCATGATTTTCTTCCGGCTATGAAACAGGACATACTGAAAGTCGTGGAAAAGTATTTTCAGGTCGCTGATAACACCATCTCCGTCCGGCTGGACAAAGAAGGTGACTGCTCCACCCTGGAAGTCAACGTTCAGTTACCGGAAAAGTCCTGATCCTCTACTGTTTAACTCACCCGCCTACTCTCCCAACAGTTTGCAACACTTTTTACATAGCGTTGCAAACTGCAATTGAAACTCTCACTTAAGTACAAATTCAGACTAAACCAACGGTTAAGTTACTGTTACTCTTAAATGGTGTTCATGCAAAAACCAGCACGGTCAGGAAAGACTATGAAACATCACTACTCTGCGCCATTTAAAAACCGGAAAACTCGCCCACAAGGTCGCGCCCATCATTCAGCAGCCTACCCAAAAGGCCTGAAGCCTCTGATGAAAAACAGCAACCAGCTGCCTGCCAGCAAGCCTGAGGGCAATGAATGCTTTGAGCTTGGGTATAACTGATCCATTCTGTCAGGCGTTTTTCTGTCCATACCAGAATAACAAGAGGTATCTATGACTGTTTTAAGGCGATTCATAATAGATTAAGCTGGCAAGGAAAGGATAACCTTGCCTTTTGTTTTATTGGACGCCATCAAATCATAGGCCTTCTGATACTGATCCATGGGAAGCACCCTATCAATAACCGGCTTTAATTGAGCTCGGGCAAACAAAGGCCAAACCTTTTCCATTAACTCTGCTAACAACGTTTCTTTTTCAGTAATAGGTAAAAACCGCAGAGTTGATCCCATCACTTGAATCCGCTTCATTAACAGCAGCCCCATATCCAATTGTGCTTTTCGACCCGCCATTAAGCCAATGGTGACAATTCTTCCGCCGGTATTCATTAAAGGCAGGTATCTTTCCAGCCAGTCTCCGGCACAGCAATCCAGCACTCCATCAAAAGGGCCAAAAGCCTTAAGCGCCTGCCAGTCCTTTTGCTGTCGATTCCAGCCATTTTTTGCTCCCAGCCCCCTGCAGAATTGCAACTTCTCATCACTGCCGACCACTACGGTGACATCAATGCCAAAATGAGCGCACAATTGCAGAGCTGCTGTCCCCACACCGCTGGCACCAGCCATGAGCAGAACCTTGTCTCCCGCCTTGACACCAATACGATGAAACAGGTTTAGCCAGGCGGTTGTGAAGACCTCGACAATGCCTGCCGCCTGCACCAGACTCAGAGTTTCGGGAACTGGTAACAGCAGCCGCTGGTCACACACGACACTGGTCGCCAGCCCTCCACCTGGTAACAGCGCGCACACCTGCTGGCCGGGCAGCCACTGGCTAACATTAGCTCCCACCGACTCAATGATTCCGGAGCACTCCAGTCCCAAAACAGGTGTTACCCCTTCCGGTGGATTATAAGTTCCAGCCTGCTGCGAAAGATCGGCACGGTTAAGACCTGCGGCCACCACTCGAACTTTTACCTGATCTTTACCCAGGGGCTGATGGGGAAAGGATTGCCATTGCAGCACCCTATCAATAGCTACAAGTCCCTGAAAACCTTCGTTCTCTGACATCTTTAACTCACACCTCAGTGATTAAGCCGATACCGGCATCAAAGAAATACTTCTGTTATCGAGCCTCATTAAATGGGGTTTTATCCGCTCAACAGCCGTTCTGATAACCCCTCCTGACTGGCTGCATTCAGACATAGACTGTATTATGTCTCAGAAGGTATTCACAATCATTCAAGAAAACTGATTGAGAATACCCTCAAAGCACTGGTAACTTAAAAATAGAAGTCAACCAATGCCTTGTGGTCTATGGAGCAACTGCCTGATAACCAGCAGCGCTGCATACACCAAACGCAGTACCACCCAGAGGCTAAAAATTATTTCCGGGACAAAACAGGCTTAAGGGCCCGTTCCGGGTAGTTTGGTACAAGTGTTTCAGGAACGGTGGGATGGAGTGTCCTATAGTCGATAAGAGTCGCTTTAAACACTCTGAGACAGGACGCATTCCTTTAATGAGCCGAGGCGGCACACCCGATATCGAAAAACGACACGGAGCTTTACAATCCATGATACCGACCCTGCGAAACGCCAGGAAAACACCCTCGGTTTTATTTGCCCTGTTCACCGCGTTCTTTCTAACCACTGGTTCGGTTTTCGCCGCAGACCAGAATCTTGACCGTCCGATTGATGAACTCAAGCCTAACCTGCAGCAGGCCATTGCCAGTGTCAATGTGGTGCAACTACTGGAACGCAATCATTACCGCAAAATTGACCTGGACCAGGAGAGTGGTGAGAAAGTCTTTCAGCGCTATCTCGACCGATTGGATCCCAATCGCAGCTTCTTCCTGCAAAGCGACATCGCTGAGTTTGCCCCTTACAAAAAAAAGCTCGACAGCTCGCTTAAAAGCGGAGACCTGAAACCTGCTTTTGAAATATTTAATCGATACGCAGTCAGGGCCGAACAGCGTGCCCGCTACATGCTGGCTCTGGTCAAGCAGGGTGTCGACAAACTGGACCTGAAAAAGGACGAAGAGCTGATTGTTGACCGTAAGGAGCAGCCCTGGCTGGCCAATAAAAAGGCTCAACGTGACCTCTGGAGAAAGCAGTTCAAAGACAGCGTACTGACCCTGAAACTGAACAACAAAACCGATGAAGAAATTGCCGATCAGTTACGCCGACGCAACACCAACCTGTTACGCCGACTGCACCAGAGCAAAAGCGAAGATGTTTTTCAGACCTACATCAACTCTTTCACCGGCATTTTTGACCCTCACACCCAGTACTTTTCGCCCCAGACTGCCGAGAACTTTGATATCAATATGAGCCTTTCTCTGGAAGGTATCGGAGCCGTTCTCTCTTCGGAGGATGAATACACCAAAGTGGTCAGCGTAGTTCCCGGCGGCCCGGCCGACAAAGCAGGCCAGCTGAAACCTGGCGACAAAATCATCAGCGTCGGCCAGGGTCGTAAAGGCCCGCTGGAAGATGTCGTCGGTATGCGTCTGGACGACGTGGTTAAGCTGATCCGCGGTAAAAAGAAAACTCAGGTCAGGCTGGAAATCATTCCCGGCTCCAGCAAAAGCAGCAACACCCGCATTTATGAAATTGTTCGTGACAAGGTCAAGCTGGAAGAACAAGACGCCAAAAGCCATATTCTGGAGTTTAAAGAGAAGGGCAAAACCCAGCGTGTCGGTGTTATCGAAATTCCTACCTTCTACATAGATTTCAAAGCAGCTCAGTCTGGTGACCCCGACTACAAAAGCACGACGCGCGACGTACGAAAACTGCTTGAAAAGCTCAAGAAAGAAAACCTGGACGGCCTGATCATAGACCTGCGCGGTAATGGTGGTGGCTCTTTACAGGAAGCCAATGAGTTGACTGGCCTGTTTATTGATCAGGGCCCAACGGTTCTGGTCCGGGACAGCAGAGGCCGCACCGAGCGTCAGCAGGACCCAGATCCGACTCAGGTGTACGGTGGTCCCATGGCTGTCGTGGTTGACCGCCTGAGTGCTTCCGCTTCAGAAATCTTTGCAGGAGCCATGCAGGACTACGGACGGGCGCTGGTGATTGGCGGTCAAACCTACGGAAAAGGCACTGTTCAGAGCATTCAGCCACTGAACCATGGGCAACTTAAACTGACTCTGGCCAAGTTCTATCGCATTTCCGGTCAGAGCACCCAGAACCAGGGTGTACTGCCGGACATTGCCTTCCCATCGCTGTACGACGGACGTGATATCGGCGAAAGCAAATTGCCTGATGCCCTCCCCTGGGACACCATCAAGCCAATCCCTCACCGCAAGTATGCCGATATGAAACCTTATCTGGAGTCTCTGGATAAGCAGCACCACCAGCGCACGGACGACAATCCCGATTTCGTCTACCTGAACGAAATGAAGGACTACCTGTCGCGCTACGAAAATCAGAAAAAAGTCTCGCTGAACGAAGCCAAGCGCAAGCTCGAAATCCAGACCATGCGCAGCCAGAGACTGGCCATTGAAAACCGGTTAAGAAAGGCTAAGGGCGAACCCCTGCTAAATAACCTGGATGAACTGGAAGAAGCAGAGCAGGAAGAAGCGGCTGCTGAAGCCAAGAAGAAAAAGAAAGAAGCGGATGCCTTTATCAAGGAAGCCGGGATGGTTCTGGTGGATCTGGTGCAAATGCAGAAGAAGCAGCAGAGAGCCACAGCCAGTCGTTGATGTCTTCTCTCAGGGCCTGTTTTTCAGGCCCTGTAGTCTCATTCTTCTTCCAAAATCCAGAGTTTGGCCGCCTCCATCTGCTCGTATCTGAAATGCCTGATTTTTGCAGCAATGAAATGACTGGCCATTTTTTCTCGCAGATCCCCTTCTTTTGCGTTGGTCACAATGGCAATTTTCCTCAAGTGCTTGTGATGATTTTTCACAAACCGGATGTGGCTGACCAATGCCCGAAAGGATTCCCAGCCGGGAAAATGATCGGTGTGAACAATCAACCCGGCCAGCCCCCCTCTCTCTTCGATAAAGGGATCAATCTGTCGGGCAGCAGAAACGAAGTCCTCTTTTGAGAGAGGTCCATGGGGTTCCATAAGGGCAATGCCGGTTTTCCTGTCCATTTCGATAGAAAGCATATTGGTTCTCAACGCCTCCGCATTCGTGACATACAGTTTTACTGCAAACAATAATAGGCCGAATAACTGCCTTATCCACTCGTCACATGGGTCTTTCGGAGATTTCATCCCTTTTCTGACGGTCATTTTGACAGGTAATCAAGCTAGTGCACGGTTTCAATGTAATTGATGGGTTCCCTCTATTAATGGCACCCAAGCTCCGTTCACCCTGAGCGGAGTCGAAGGGTGCCGGGCACGATCTTTATTGTTGGTTCGGAGCCCACATCCTTCGACCGTGCACCCTGAGCGGAGTCGAAGGGCGCTCAGGATGAACGTAGATCGTTCACATCAAACTCATGAAATGATGCACTAGTATTACCTTTAGTCATACCTACTCAGTGAGATCACAGCTATGTCCACCAGCTCCATTACCAGCAAAGGTCAGGTCACTATTCCCAGTGAGATCAGAGCCAAACTTCAGCTCCAACCCGGCGATAAGGTCATGTTTGAAGAAAAAAATGGCATGATTGTTCTTACTCCAATGTCTGATGATATTGAAGCATTGGGAGGATGCCTTGCAGATCATACTAATGGCAAGAAAGCTACTCTGGATGATATGGAGAGGGCTATTCACTTTTCTCAAGAACTTTGACCACTGACCCAGAATCTTCTGAAGTATTGATCAGAATTCCTAACCCGCAAACCAACGATATCATTTGCCGACACAGCCAATCGCTCTTACACTTCCATATCATCTGATCTCTTTGACTTGAATCTGATTGTATCCGGTTAGCCTTCTGTTGTTTACACGACGGCTGTTAAACGATTTTCAAAGGCATGTTCCGCACTTTTGCGGACGAACAGGAGACACTGTATGTCTGTCAGTCAATGTCCGGTTAGGCATCATACCGCTGGTGGCGGTACTTCCAACCAGGATTGGTGGCCCAATCGATTAAAGCTGGAAATCCTGCGTCAACACGGTGCTGCCTCAAACCCGATGGGTGCGCATTTCGATTATGCGACAGAGTTCAACACTCTGGATCTCAAGGCAGTCAAAGCCGATCTCAGAATGTTGATGACCGACTCCCAGCCCTGGTGGCCTGCCGACTTTGGTCATTACGGTCCTTTCTTTGTCCGCATGGCCTGGCACAATGCCGGCACCTACCGCACCCTTGATGGTCGTGGTGGCCCGGGAACAGGTAACCAGCGTTTTGCACCACTTAACAGCTGGCCGGATAATGCCAATCTCGACAAGGCTCGCCGTTTGCTCTGGCCTATTAAACAGAAATATGGCCGAAAACTGTCCTGGGCCGACCTGCTGGTTCTCACAGGCAATGTAGCCCTGGAATCCATGGGCTTTAAAACCCTTGGTTTTGCTGGCGGTCGCGTCGATATCTGGGAATCAGAAAAAGACGTTTACTGGGGCAACGAAAAAACCTGGCTGAGTGATGATCGCCACACCGGAGAACGTAATCTGGAAAAGCCAATGGCCGCAGCCGAGATGGGTCTGATCTATGTTAATCCTGAAGGCCCCAATGGCAACCCTGACCCGAAAGCTGCTGCCATCGACATCAGGACTACTTTTGCCCGCATGGCCATGGACAATGAAGAAACCGTTGCCCTGATTGCAGGCGGCCATACCTTTGGTAAAACACACGGAGCGGGCGATATGGCGCTGATGGGCCCAGAGCCAGAAGCAGCTGACATAAGCGAGCAGGGACTGGGATGGATAAGCAGCCACGGTTGCGGGAAAGCCGGTGATACCATAACCAGTGGACCCGAAGTGACCTGGACCAGCCAACCTACCCAGTGGAGCAATCTGTATTTTGAAAACCTGTTTAACTACGAATGGGAACTGACCAAAAGCCCGGCTGGAGCTTATCAGTGGGTAGCCAAAGAGAGTGAAACCACCATTCCTGATGCCCATAATCCAACAAAACGTCACAAGCCCACTATGCTGACCACCGACCTGTCGCTCCGTGTTGACCCTGTTTATGAGGAAATTTCCAGAAACTTTTATGACAATCCGGATCAGTTTGCCGATGCCTTTGCCCGGGCCTGGTTTAAGCTGACTCACAGAGACATGGGACCCAGGTCACGCTACCTGGGCCCGGATGTACCCAGCGAAGTGATGATCTGGCAAGATCCCATTCCACCTGTTGATCATGAACTGGTGGATAAAGAAGATCAGGCGGCTCTCAAACAGCAGATTCTAAGTCCATCGCTTTCCATCAGCGAACTGGTATCAACGGCCTGGGCTTCTGCCTCAACCTTCAGGGGTTCGGATATGCGAGGTGGCGCTAATGGTGCCCGGATCCGTCTGGAGCCTCAGAAAAGCTGGGCAGTTAATAGACCAGAACAACTCTCTCGTGTCCTGCAGCAACTTGAAGGTATTCAGCAAGCGTTCAATGATTCTCAATCAGGTAATAAAAAGATTTCCCTGGCCGACCTGATTGTCCTGGGCGGTTGTGCCGCCATTGAACAGGCTGCTAAAAATGCGGGTTACGATATTGACCTGGTATTCTCCCCTGGTCGTATGGATGCTGTACAGGAGCAAACCGATGTTCAGAGCTTCCGGCTACTGGAGCCTTTAGCCGACGGCTTCAGGAACTATCAGAAACAAACCACGGATACTCCTGCCGAAGCACTGTTAATCGACAAGGCTCAACTACTGACCCTGAGCATCCCTGAAATGACGGTACTGATTGGTGGCATGCGTGTTCTGAACACCAACAGCGACCAGAGCCAGCATGGGGTTTTCACCTCTCAACCCGATGCCCTGACCAATGATTTCTTTGTCAATCTGCTGGATATGAACACTGAATGGAAAGCCACATCGGTAGATGAACATATTTTTGAAGGCCATAATCGTAAAACCGGAGCCAGCCAATGGAGCGCAACCCGGGTAGACCTGATTTTTGGCTCAAACTCCGAACTCCGTGCAGTGGCTGAAGTCTATGGCTCGTCCGATGCTGGTGAGAAATTTGTTCAAGATTTTGCCGCCGCCTGGGTCAAAGTAATGAATCTGGATCGGTTCGACCTTAATGTTTCCTGATTGATTCATCACATAAAAAAACCGCCAGAATCAGCTGGCGGTTTTTTTATGGACTTAATGAAACTTCAGTCTCAGGCGTTAGCTTCCTGGGTAACATGAACAGCCTGACCATGCTCTTCAGCAGAGATACAGGCTGTAGCCGTAAACAAAACGTCTGTTGAACTGTTCAGAGCGGTTTCAGCAGAGTCCTGGATAACGCCAATAATAAAGCCGACAGCAACGACCTGCATGGCCACATCGGCAGAGATACCGAACAGGCTGCCAGCCAGAGGAATCAATAGCAGAGAACCACCGGCCACACCGGAAGCGCCACAGGCAGAAACGGCAGCAATCACACTCAGAATCAGAGCCGTTGGCATGTCCACCTCAATACCCAGGGTATTGACCGCCGCCAGGGTCATCACCGTGATAGTGATGGCAGCACCCGCCATATTGATGGTGGCTCCCAGGGGAATGGATACAGAGTAGGTATCTTCATGGAGGTTCAGTTTCTTGCACAACTCCATGTTCACCGGAATGTTGGCGGCGGAACTGCGGGTGAAGAATGCCGTGACACCACTCTCACGCAGGCACTGGAAAACCAGTGGGTATGGGTTGCGCTTGAGTTTGGCAAACACAATCAATGGGTTCACAACCAGGGCAATAATCAACATGCAGCTGATCAGAACCATCAGCAGCTGACCGTACTCAGCCAGGGCAGAGAAACCGGTCTTGGCTACCGTGTTGGCAACCAGGCCGAAGATACCGAAAGGCGCCAGCTGGATAATAAACCGCACGACGTTGGATACTGCATCGGAAAGGTCGTGAACAACACGTTTGGTAGAATCGGAGGCACTGTGCAGAGCAAGACCCAGGGCAATGGCCCAGGCCAGGATACCAATAAAGTTACCTGTCATGAGCGCTTCTACAGGATTCTGGACAATATTGAACAGCAGGGTGTTCAGGACTTCGCCAATACCCTGAGGTGGGCTGGCACTGGCTTCGTGGGTGACCAGAGTCAGGGTGACCGGGAAGGCAAAGCTCATGACAACAGCGGTCAGGGAGGCAGCCAGGGTACCGATCAGATAAAGGCTGATAATAGGCTTCATATTGGTATGCTGACCTTTTTTCTGGTTAGCAATCGAAGCCGCCACCAGCACAAAGACCAGAACAGGCGCTATGGCTTTCAGGGCATCGACAAACAGAGAACCCAGGAGCGAAAATGAGACGGCTGTATCAGGTGCAACCACTGCCAGACCTGCACCCAGCACAATACCAATGACGATCCTCAATACCAGACTCGTACTGGCCATGCGAGCGAATAGAGATTGAGTTTCAACCATACCGTACCACCTTATTTATAATGAAATTCATACCCCCTTCTGATGATCAGAAAAAGGTTGAATTCACAGCTTTTGGCTGCTTGTTTATGATTACTTTCGTACCCTACTCTGCGTCTGAAGGCTCCAGCAAGCATGGAAACCACCTGCCAGCCGCCTTCTTTATAGGTAACTTACGCAGATTGAGCGCGCAAAAGTAATGGATCAGCCACTCCATAGCATTGATTTAAGTCAACTCTAGCTCTAAGACCACAAACCTATAGGGTAAGTTCACTCTCACTCTTCTGCCAGCCAGCCTGATGGTCATTTTTAGGGACACTCAAGCATCTGAAATTTGCAATTAATATGACCAAACGCTAGGTTAAGCTGCTTGCGATTCTTCAATAAAGGCAAATAATAATGATAAAACTGCTAGCAGTCCTTTCCACTTTTCTTGTTATGAGCACTCAAGTTATGGCTAAAAATAAACCAGTCGCCATCGCGATCCACGGCGGTGCGGGCACAATTTTAAAAGCGAATATGACTCCTGAGTTAGAGAAGGCCTACCACGCTGAACTCGAAGAAGCATTGAAGGCTGGACACAAGGTACTCAAAAAAGGCGGCTCAAGTGTTGAAGCGGTTCAAGCCGCTATCGTCATCATGGAAGACTCGCCTTTATTTAATGCGGGTAAAGGTGCAGTATTTACCCACCAAAAAACCAATGAACTCGACGCTTCGATTATGGAAGGCAAGACTCTGAATGCCGGTGCAATCTCCAACGTCAGCCATATTAAAAACCCGATAAAATTGGCAGCTTTAGTAATGACCGAATCCAGGCACGTCATGCTCAGTGGTGAAGGCGCTGAGCAATTCGCGCAGTCGCAATCGGTGGAAATGGTTAAACCCGAAT
The DNA here is from genome assembly GCF_023822025.1 of Endozoicomonas sp. 4G. Lineage (NCBI taxonomy): Bacteria > Pseudomonadati > Pseudomonadota > Gammaproteobacteria > Oceanospirillales > Endozoicomonadaceae > Endozoicomonas > Endozoicomonas sp. 4G. The sequence goes on from NZ_CP082909.1 coordinate 3,285,928, forward strand.
ACTTTTATACCGATCGTCGTTGGCAGCAACTTCAAAAAGTCCTTAAAGAGGATCCCGACGCTTCTAAATTGTCAGAAGACAAAGATGACAAGTACGCTAGTACTTCCCATCAACAGCCATCACAAGTATCCACCGCTTCTGATAAGGTGTGGCCAGATGATAAAAAGTTCGGTACTGTCGGTGCCGTTGCCCTGGATCAAGATGGCAATCTGGCGGCAGGAACCTCAACCGGCGGCCTGACAAATAAAAAATTTGGGCGGGTCGGAGACTCCCCCATTATCGGTGCTGGTACTTATGCAGATAATGAATCCTGTGCCATCTCGGCAACTGGGCATGGCGAGTACTTTATTCGTGCAGCGGTCGCCCATGATGTTTGTGCGCGGGTTAAGTATAAGGGAATTAAGCTCCAAGCGGCGTCCGACGAAGTGATCCTGGATAAGCTGGTTAAAATGGAAGGGCAAGGTGGTGTAGTTGGAATGACACCACAAGGGGAGGCCGTGTTTTCTTTTAATTCAAAGGGTATGTATCGAGGTTATGTTGACGCGGAAGGCAAAATTTATACAGCAATATACGAAGAGTAGCCTTTAGGGCGCTCAGGCACCTTCTCTACACCCCGACAAAAAACCACTGCCTGCAATCAGGAGTGGTTTTTTTCATGAAATTGGGCAGGGTGAAGGATGAGCCTGCCTACTCAGGGACATCCTCATCGGCCGGTAACATAATGTCCAGTTCAGCCTCACCGCCGACGAGTTGAGTAGCGCAGCCCCGGAAAGAACTGGAACCATTGTTATGTTGCAGTTTGTGGCACAAAACTGATTTTTACTTTATACCCAATCGCCTTTGCATAATCTTCGATAGTTGACAACTTTGGAGATGTTTTAGAATTTACATTCTCCAAGCGTGAAATATTACTTTTTTGTGTATGCAGAATTTCAGCCAGTTCTTCCTGGGTTAAGCCTGCTTCTTTACGAAGGGCAATAAGCTGCTTACGTAATTCATAAGCAAGCTCAAGTTCTTCGTACTCTGCCCTCACTTTTGGATTTTTAAGCGCTTTTTTCTTGAAATCAGAAAATGTTGGTCTTGTCATTTTTGACCTCCTTCATTCGCTTTTTGGCAAGATCCAGCTCTTTTTTAGGCGTTTTCTGTGTTTTCTTGATGAAGGAGTTGAGGATGACGACCTCTTGCCCCTTGACCTGACAAAACAGAGAACGACCTATGCCTTCTTTGCCTTTTGCTCTGATCTCGAAGAGACCATCACCCATTGGAGCTGTATATGGCTTGCCCAAAGCAGGGCCAAATTCTTCAATTATTTCAGCTATATGGATGAAGTTCGCCAAGATTCCCTCGGGGAAGCTCAGGGTCTCTTCCTCTACCTTCTTGCTGTAAAACGTAATTCGCCACTTCATACAGAAAGGTTATCATACTTGATAACTATTGCAAGAAATAGCTCCCTGAGATTTGTGAAGAGCCTGCTTGCTGCAACATAAATCAAACACGGGCGTTCAGGCACCTTCTCTACACCCCAAAAAAAACCACCGCCTGCAATCAGGAGTGGTTTTTTTTCAACAAAGAGATTCAATTACCGGCCGTAGCGGTTCTGCAACACTTCAAATACCGCACGCATACCGAAAGCTTCCCCACCTACCGGACGACCCGGCTGATTACGAATATTCCAGGCCATGATATCAAAATGAACCCAGGGAATATCTTTGCCGACAAACTCCTTCAGGTACAGAGCCGCAGTAATAGAACCTCCAAAAGGCTCTTTAGCGCAGTTGGTCATGTCAGCCACTTCACTCTTGAGCATGTACTTGTAGCCCTTGTGCAGCGGCATGCGCCAGACTGGATCGTCGGTTTTATCACCGGCCTGCATCAGTTCACAGGCCAGAGCTGTATCGTCGGTGTAAAAACCGCCTACTTCAGTGCCCAGGGCGACACGGCAGGCTCCGGTCAGGGTGGCGAAATCGACAATCATTTCGGGGTTTTCAGTACTAGCTTCCGTCAGGGCTTCACACAGAACCAGACGGCCTTCGGCATCGGTATTGTGAATTTCTACGGTCAGACCCTGACGGGTTTTAACAACATCACCAGGACGCAGGGCATTACCGGCCACCGCATTTTCAACCGCTGGAATCAGCATTCTCAGACGAACAGGCAGGTTGAAGTCCATAATCAGACGTGCCAGCCCGATGACATGAGCGGAACCGCCCATATCTTTTTTCATCAGACGCATGCCAGCTGCGCCCTTCATGTCCAGACCGCCACTGTCGAAGCAAACCCCCTTACCTACCAGTGTGATTAATGGATGTTTCTCATCACCCCAGGTCATATCGATCAGTCGTGGCGCATGGCAACTGGCACGGCCTACTGCATGAATGGTGGGGTAATTTTGGGTCAACAGCTCGTCACCGACAATCTGGCTGACTTTAGCGCCGAACTCTGCGGCCAGTTTTTCTACGGTTTCACCCAGGTGTTCAGGCATCATATCGCCCGCCGGGGTGTTCACCAGATCACGAACAACAGCCACGGCCTTAACAAACTTTTCAGCTTCTTCAACCTGAGCCTGACTCGGCAGAATCAATCTTGGACGCTCTTTTTCATCGGCCTTTTTGTAGCGATCGAACTGATAAGCTCCCAGCCCCCAGCTGAATGCCGCCAGTTTCAGCAGGTTTTCATCACCCTGCAGTCGGTAGTCTCCAGCTGGCAGCTGATTGACCAGATCGCCACAGATAAAGTGACTGGAAAGATCTTCAACCCCGACAACGACCTGGCTCATGACACCTTCTTCGCCGGGAATCAGACTAATGCCTTTTCCTTTGTAGTCCGTGCAGGTCAGCCAGTTCTGAATAGGTTCTGACTGCTCATCAAACCAGCGATTGTAATCGGAAGTTTCCACCAGAGTCAGAGGGATACCGTGGTCACCGGCCAGCAAATAGGAAAGCATAGGTCTCTACCATTTGGGAATGTAAGGAATTAAAAGACGACAACATCGAGATAAGGTACACAGTAGCAAGATAACTTGCGCACCCGTTGCGGTAGCAGATGCAAGGGCAAACCGCAATATTGCCGTTGCCCAATGCTATCAAAGCCTCAGTAACCATGCCAGTAGGCGTAGCTTTTTCTGACCTGTTAACCGGTTGGCTTTAGTCTAAAACCAGAGTACCAGACTCCAGTCGATACACCCTGTCCATTTGTCTGGCCAAATTCATGTCATGGGTTACCACAATAAAACTGGTCCTGGACGCTTTGCTGAGCGACGCCATCAAACCATGTACTTTTTCTGCCGTGTTAGGATCGAGATTGCCCGTTGGTTCATCCATAAACACCAGGTCAGGTTCTGTGACCAGGGCTCTGGCAATGGCGACACGCTGACGTTCCCCACCGGACAGCTCTGCGGGCTTATGTTTGGCTCTGGCCAGCAGTCCGACGGCATCCAGCAAGCGTTCAGCTTTCTCTTTAATCTGCCTGATGGGCGTTTTCTTTCTTAGCAGCAGCGGCATCGAGACGTTTTCTAAAGCGGTGAATTCGGGCAACAGGTGATGGAACTGGTAAACAAAGCCCAGATGACGATTTCTCAGCTCATTCTGTTGGGTGTCTTTCATCGTTGCCAGATCATGGCCGCAGACTCTGATTTCACCGGAAGAAGGACGATCCAGTCCGGCCAGCAATTGCAGTAATGTCGTTTTCCCTGAGCCGGAGCTGCCAACCACCGCTACCCTTTCTGAAGGGCCGACCATCAGATTTAAGTCTTTCAGAACTTCCAGCTTTTCAGGGCCTTCATCAAAATTCTTGGCAAGTGCCTTGCATTCCAATACCGCGCTCATGGACTCAGTCATAACGAAGTGCCTCTGCTGGCTGGGTTTTAGAGGCTCTCCAGGCAGGGTACAGAGTAGCCAGGAAACTCATGGACAGACCGGCAATACTGATGACAGCAACATCGCGCCATTGCAGTTCAGAAGGCAGGTAACTGATGAAATAAACATCCGGGCTGAGGAACTGGATACCCAGATAGGACTCAAGGGCTGAGATAATCTCAGGGACGTTCAATGCGGCAATAACACCCAGCACCACGCCCAATAATGTTCCCACCACGCCAATGAGAGAGCCCTGCACCATAAAAATACCCATAATGGTTTTCGGGCTGGCTCCCAGTGTTCTCAAAATAGCGATATCCGACTGCTTGTCAGTCACCACCATCACCAGGGTAGAAACGATATTGAAGGCCGCTACTGCAACAATCAGCGTCAACAGCAGGCCCACCATGGTTTTTTCCATCTGGATCGCCTGGAACAGTTGCCCCTGGGTACGAGTCCAGTCCTGCACGTAGTAACGCCCCGGCAGCCCAGTAGCAATGTCCCAAGCCAGTCTGGGGGCGGCAAACAGGTTTTCCATTTTCAGGCGTATGCCTTCAACCCCTTCCGTGACTCTCATGAATCGAGCCGCATCCTGAATATTGATATAGGCCAGACTGCCATCCACTTCAGCGCCTACTGAAAAGATGCCGACCACTGTGAAACGTTTGAGCCTGGGGAAAACACCGGCAAGATTGACGTTCGCTTCGGGCAGAACCATGGTGACCTTGTCACCGAGGGTCACCCCAAGGGACTGAGCCATAATCTCACCCAGCACAATGCCAAACTTGCCGGGTTTCAGGTCTTCAAGAGCCCCCTGCACCATATGCTGACCAACAATAGAAACCTTCTCTTCATAGGCCGGATCAATCCCGTAAATCATCGCTCCCCGAACCTGACTGCCATTGGTCAGCATGCCCTGACCATCGACAAAAGGAGCAGCAGCAACAATCCCTTCATGCCCTGAGACCTGCTTAAGAATATCCTGCCAGTCTTTCATGCCACCGGATGCCGAAGTAATGGTGGCATGGGGAACCATACCCAGAATGCGCTGTTTCAGCTCCCGGTCGAAACCGTTCATAACCGACATAACAATGATCAGTACGCAGACCCCTAAGGTCAGCCCAACCATCGACATGAGTGAAATAAAGGAAATAAAGTGATTCCTTCGTTTGGCCCGGGTATACCTGAGGCCGACAAAAAACGGTAAAGGTCTGAACATTTAGAATTTATAAGGCGTCAATGGTTGTGAAGCCGGTCATTATAACCCCAACAGGCCGACACGAATAAGACTGTTTGCATTTCCTTGCAAAAACTAAAGTACTCAAAAAATATAATGGAAGTCTCGTAACTGATCGCACCATTAAAAAAGGCGACCGTCACTGAACAGTCGCCTTTTCGTAGCACCAAAATGTCAGAACGTTCAGGCTGTTGCTGTTTCTGCCTGATTTCCCTCTACAGGGTGCATCAGTCTGTTCAGCTTAGGCGCGGTCACAAACATCAGCAGAGCAACCACCGCCGAAATCAGCCCCATGGTTTCAAAGAAATGACTGTAGACCGGCAGAGTATCCAGTGCGGTCGCTGACTGACCAGAATCCACAGCGGTTAAGCCCGCCACATAACCTGCCAAGACAGAAGCTGCTGAAGTCGTCAGGAACCAGGCTCCCATTATGAAGCCATGCATACGTGAAGGTACCAGCATAGCCACCATCGCCAGACCAAGACCACTGATCAGCAACTCTCCCAGTGCCTGAACCAGATAAGAACCGACAATCCAGCCCGGAGCCACCAGCCCCTCAGCGCTGGCAAACTTAGCGGCCAGAGGAATCAGCAGGAAGCTCGCTGATGTCAGAGCCATACCCAGGGCAAACTTGGCTGGCATGCTCATGGCTTTACCGGTCACACCACTGCGGTTGTAGAGGTAAGCCAGAATCGGGCTGGCTACCATGATCCAGAATGGGTTAAGTGACTGGAAGGAAATCGGGTTAATGTCAAAACCAAAAACAGTATGCTCAACATTATGAATAGTGAAGAAATTCAAAGAGGTCGGCATCTGGTAGTACATCACCCAGAAGACAATCGCTTCCAGCATCAACACCAGGGCGACAATCATCTTGCCACGCTCAACACCGGTAGAAGCCAGAATCTCCCTCAGGAAGATTAATACCACACCGCTACCGACAATCGCCAACAGGATATTAGCAATAACCAGATGGTTCAGGATAAAGGCACAGGCAAAACAGGCAGCAATAGCACTGACAAAAACCAGCCCAAACTTCCTATAGTCCAGAGGTTTAAAGTCAGGTTCAGAGCCATAATCAGCGACCCAGTGACGAATGATGAAATAGTTAGCCAGAGCCACGAACAGACCCAGCGCGCTGACCATGAAGCCTACGCTCCAGCCAAAATGATCCGCCACATAAGGTACGCTCAGCAGAGAAATGAAGGAACCTATATTGATCGCCATGTAGTACATGGTAAAGGCGCCGCTCAGACGACTGTCGCCTTCTTTATAACACTTGGCCAGAAGGCTGGAAGGATTGGCTTTGAACAGCCCATTACCCACGGCAACAGTACCCAGGGCAAGGTATACCATCTGGATGTCTTCGCCTGCTGTGGCCATGATGGCATAACCGGCCATCAACATCAGAGCCCCGAACACGATAGTCCGCTTGGTACCCAGTACCTTGTCTCCCAGAAAGCCACCTACTGCCACCAGACCGTAGACAAGGGCGTTGAAAGAACCGAAGATAATAAAGGATTCAGACTCCGAAACACCCAGTTCACGAACCAGATAGACGGCCAGGATGGCCTGAAGTCCGTAGTAACCAAAACGTTCCCATAGCTCAAGAAAAAAGATCAGATAAAACGGTCTGGGCTGTTTCAGTACGTTCAAAGATTGCGACATATAAAATCTATCCCCTTGTTCCGATGCTCGACAGTGAATGACCGTATCCCTGGTATTGCTCGATCTTCCTGAACTTGAGAAGCCTTCCAGACATAAGCCGACAGACTTCAGGCGGGGGAGATTTCAATAAGTTTATAGAAACATTCTTTGTTATTTATAAGCTTATTGAGAACTCTCCCTTTGATTTTTTGATGGATCAGCAAAAAAACCTTTTTCATTAAGTCTTATTAAGAATCGTTCCAACACCTGTAATTTGCACAGGCTGATAAGGGGATACCGATACACGACAAAGTTATAAAACCTAAATATGAGTGCTGATTACTTTTTCATGACCTTCCAGTTTCGATGAATACCTTTTCGTCGCTGGAAACCACAACAGCCATAAAGCCATAAGCCAACCAAACACTGTTCCGCTGTCAATCCTGGAAATTATCCCGGAAATTGTCGTGTCTGCATTTACCACCTGAACCGGCCACATTCTGACCCACAACGAGCATTACATCATTGGTATATCCGTAATGATCAAAGGGGCACTGCAATATATTGGTAGGATCATATTTAGTCTCAGCCCGGGGCCCACGGGATTCAGATAATGGCATATGCCATCTAACGACAGCGGTCGCCTTGGGCGGGGTATCCCGGGATATGACGATATCCTGATATCGCGGTACGTATTCATTGGAACAGACTGAAAATACGGAAGCAATGTAATGGAGGCCAAGTTTGCTGATGTTTAAGTAATATGGTGGCATTGAGTCAGTCGCTGGAGAGTATACCCCGTACATGCAATGGCTGTCTTTCCCAGCCTTGAAAGAGTAGGACACGTTATGGTCGGAATCATAGTTTCTTATAAAATAAATATCCCGATCCAGTGCGTGAACACTTCCGAATGCGAGCGCAAGAATCGTTGATCCTGCCAGTCTGGAAATCAGCTTCATACTTCTTACCTACTAACTTTTTACCTACTGATTGGAGTTAGAAAAAGTGAGTCGCAATCAATGGTTTGATGAGTGATCTCTTCCGCTGTCAATCCCGGAAATTGTTGTGTGTGCAGCTATTAACTGAACCGGGCAAATCCCGGCCCACAACGAGCATTACATCACTGGTATATCCGTAACGATCATTGGCACACTGTAATATCTTGGCAGGATCTGATCTAGTCTCAACCCAGGGATCACAATCGTCACATACTGGCATGTGCCATCTAACGACAGTGGTCGCCTTGGGCGGGGTATCCCGGGATATGACGATATCCTGATATCGCGGTTTATCGCCAATGTCACATTTCGAAAATATGACAGCCTTGTAATGGAGGCCAAGTTTGCTGATGTTTAAGTAACCTGGCGGCATTGAGTCAGTCATTGGAGCATATACCCCGTACATGCAAGAGCTATCTGACCCAGCCTTGAAAGAGTAGGACGCGCCCAAGTCAGAATCATAATTTCTTATAAAATAAATATCCCGATCCAGTGCGTGAACACTTCCGAACGCGAGCGCAAGAATCGTTGACCCTGCTAGTCTGGAAATCAGCTTCATACTTCTTACCTACTAACTTCTTACCTACTGATTGGAGTTAGAAAAAGTGAGTCGCAACCAATGGTTTGATGAGTGATATCTTCCGCCGTCAATCCCGGAAATTGTTGTGTCTGCAGCTACCACCGGAACCGGGCACATTCTCACCCACAACAAGCATTACATCAGTGCTATTTCCGTAATGATCAAAGGAACACTGCAATATATTGACAGGATCAGATTTAGTCTCAGCCCAAGGGTCACAATCGTCACTTATTGGCATGTGCCATCTAACGACAGCGGTCGCCTTGGGCGGCGGGGTATCCCGGGATATGACGATATCCTGATATCGCGGTAAATCGCCATCGCCACATTTTGTAAATATGGCATTCATATAATGAAGGCCAAGCTTGCTGATGTTTAAGTAATAAGGTGGCATTGAGTCAGTCCCTGGAGAGTATACCCCGTACATGCAAGAGCTGTCTGACCCAGCTTTGAAGGAGTAGGACATGCTATGGTCAGAATCATAGTTTCTTATAAAATAAATATATTGATCCAGTGCGTGAACACTTCCGAACGCGAGCGCAAGAATCGTTGACCCTGCTAGTCTGGAAATCAGCTTCATACTTCTCACCTACTGATGTCAACCAGGCAGACAGGGCATGAGACCTCATACCCTGTTGTCGCCCTAGCGGAAATTATAGCTCTGATTGACTACCAAGCTAATTAACCTGAAGTGATCGTTCTGAACATCAAAAAACCCTTTCAATTTCCTGGAGTTGGAAAAAGTAGGATAACCAATACCTGAAGCTCAGTACCGATTATTTCTTCATAATCTTCCAGCTTCGATGAATACCTTTTCGCCGTTGAAAATCACGGTCAATGGTTTGATGCGTAATTTCTTCCACAAGAAATTCTGACTCAACGCAATCATCCAACCTGAACTTTCGGAAATTATTAGAAAAATAGAGAGTACCACCTTCAGACAGTCTTTTGACTGCCAGTGCAATTAACCGGTAATGGTCTTTTTGAACATCAAAAACCCCTTTTAGCTTCTTGGAGTTGGAAAAAGTAGGGGGATCCATAAAAATCAGCTCATACTCGCTGGTGTCTTTTTCCAGCCATTTCAGGCAATCCTCCCGCTCCAACCGGTGTCGGCGCTCACTCAGGCCGTTCAGGGCCAGATTCTTTTTACCCCAATCCAGGTAAGTGTTAGACAGATCGACACTGGTAGACGACACAGCCCCACCCATGGCGGCATGAACCGTCGCGGTAGCGGTATAACAGAACAGATTAAGGAAGCGCTTGCCTACCGCTTCCTGCTGGAGTCTCATTCGCATCAGGCGATGATCCAGAAACAGGCCGGTATCGAGATAATCATGCAGATTCACCAGTAAACGACATCCGCCCTCTTTGATTTCCATCATCTGTTTCTGTTCGTCCTGCCGGACATACTGACTCGAACCTGATTGCCGCTGGCGTCGTTTCAGGACAATATTTTCATCCGGTATATTGAGCACCTCAGGCGTCACTGCCAGCGCCTCTATTAACCGCTCCTGAGCTTTTTCTTCACTAATGGATTTAGGGGCTGCGTATTCCTGAACATGCACCCAGTCACGATAAACATCGACGGCTACAGCGTATTCCGGCATGTCGGCATCGTAGAGGCGATAGCAGTCAATGTGGTTTTTTCTGGCCCACTTGCTCATCTGCCTGAGATTTTTTTTCAGGCGATTGGCAAACATGGTGGCCCCTTCGGAGATATAGGTAACCGTTCTGGTCTCTGATGAATGGCTTTCCTGCTTTTCTGAAACAGCCTCCCTCGCTTCGCGGCTGCGAATATCATAAAGAAAGAGCTTACAGGGCAGCGCACCGTTAAAGAGTGAATAACTCTTTTTTGGTCCCATTCCGAGATTTTTCACCAAACTGGCTGTACCAGTAAAAATGCCTGCTTCCCAGCCCGGACAATTCTGCTTCAGTTTTTCACCCAGATGTTTGTAGAGATAGACCAGGCTGGCTTCATCCCCCATACGTTCACCGTAGGGTGGATTACAAACCACCAACCCGGTGTCTACGTCAGAATCCATGGCCAGATCCTTGAGTTCCTGCTGTCGTATCTTAACCCTTCTGGCCAGCCCGACCCTTTCAAGGTTGGATTGGGCACGACGGGCAACAGAACCCAGGCCTTCAAAGCCAATAATGTCCGAGTTCATGGCAGCCAGCCCCTGTTGACGACGCTCTCTGGCTTCCTCCAGCACGCTCATCCATACCTTTGGCACATGCCCTATCCAGCGATCAAAGCCAAAGCGGGCCCGAAGCAGGCCGGGGGCAATGTCCGCCGCCATCATGGCCCCTTCGATCAACAGCGTGCCAGCACCGCACATGGGGTCCATTAAGGGTTTACCCCGAGCCGCCATTTCAGGCCAGCCCGCTCTTATCAGAATGGCGGCCGCCAGATTTTCCTTCAGAGGCGCTTCACCGGATTCCTGACGATAACCCCGCTGATGCAAACTCTGACCTGACAGGTCAATGGATACAAAAGCAGTTTTTCCCCTGGCATGAACATTGATTCGTATATCGGGGTTAGAGGCGCTCACGGACGGTCGCCAGCCATGCTCATCTCTTAACTGATCAACGATGGCGTCTTTAACGACCTGGGCACCGAATCGGGTGTGATTAATATCGGGCGTGGAACCGGTGAAATCGACCCGGAAGCTGCCCTGACGGTCGAGATGATCATCCCATTCAAAGGTTCTGACACCCTGATAAAGATCGTCTTTGTTCTCGGATCGAATCTCACCCAGCCGTAGCAGAATCCGGCTTGCCAGCCTCGACCAGAGACAACTGCGATAAGCCACTTCAAGACGACCCTTGAAGCTCACTCCAGCGACAGTTTCCTGAACCGATTCTGCACCCAAATCCTTTAACTCCCGGGCCAGCAATATTTCCAGCCCCTTGGGGCAGCTGGCAAAGAGTTCCAGAGAACGCTCAGCAAGAGGCGTATTCATAACCTATATTCCAATATCATTTAAAAACCCAATAATTAATTAAGATTGATTTCTCGACAGCCTGATCAAACTTGGTTAGAACTTAAAACGTAGACTCTCCCTGTATGTTGGCTCTCTGGTTTTTTCCCTGCCCTCTGTTTAGCGATAACTTTAGCGATAACAGGGGCACCCGGAGCGGTAACAACGAACCGGATCAGGGAATCTTCCAAGTGCTGTAACAGGGTGCCAGGGAGGCGTTGGTAAACGAATCAGCAAGAGGCAGTACCACATGATGAAAAGACAAAAAAGGGATATGACAGACAGAGCCTTTACCAAAGGATATCAGACAGGTGCGTCTGGACGTTCGAAGGATATCTGCCCACATACGGAACCCCAACTTCGTCAGGCCTGGCTATCGGGCTGGCGGGAAGGTCGCGTAGACAACTGGGACGGCCTGATTGGCATTTCTGGCCTGCAACGGGCCAATAATGCTTCCTTTCTCTGAGTCGTCCTATTGTTAAAGCCTATAAGCCCCGGATTTCCGGGGCTTCTTTCATTGAGAACTTTCTTAACCGTGATCGCAAGAGTAAACGGCCTCTGCCGCTTCACGAATCAAGGAAGGCCCCTTGTAAATAAAGCCTGAATACAACTGAACCAGGCTGGCCCCGGCCCTGATCTTGTCTGCTGCGGTTCTGGCATCCATTACTCCACCCACACCAATAATGGGCAGCTTTCCGGAAAGTTCGGAAGACAACAGCTTGATGACTTCAGTCGAGCGGTCACTTAACGGCGCACCACTGAGTCCGCCCTGCTCATCGGCATTAGGCAAACCCTCAACAGCATCCCTTGACAGCGTGGTGTTGGTCGCAATCACTCCATCCATCTCGCAGGCAGCCAGTTCACGGGCGATATCAGCAATTTCAACTTCATCTATATCCGGTGCAATCTTGATGGCCACCGGTACCCTGCGACCGAACTTTTCGGTCAATAAAGCCTGTTCTTTCTTCAAGGCGTCCAGCAGACTCTTCAGGGCATCACCAAACTGCAATTTACGCAGCCCCGGAGTATTAGGGGATGAGAGATTGACTGTGATGTAGCTGGCATGAGGGTACACTTTTCGCAGGCACGTCAGGTAATCACTTTCAGCGTCTTCCACAGGCGTATCAAAGTTTTTGCCAATGTTAATGCCAATAATGCCCTGATAATTGCACTTGCGGACATTCTCAACCAGATGATCAACCCCTTTGTTGTTGAACCCCATACGGTTAATCAACGCCTGACGCTCTGGAATACGGAAGGAGCGGGGTTTCGGATTGCCCGGTTGAGGACGGGGAGTCACGGTACCCAGTTCAATATGACCAAAACCCAGGCTGCCAAGGCCATCGATAAAGTCTGCATTTTTATCAAGACCCGCGGCCAGACCCACGGGGTTTTCAAAAGTCAGCCCCATAACTTCCCTGGGACGGGAAGGCACAGATGGCACAAAAGCATGGGTTAGGCCAAGCCGCTGACCCGCCCCTATCATCTCTAATGCTACGTCGTGTGCATTTTCAGCAGAGAGACAAAATAACAACTTTCGGCCCAGTTGATACATGAAAAGTCCCGGATAATTTAGATAAACCCGCGAAATTATACGCAGCTTCGTCTTGAAAACCAGTGCTGCACCGGGTTTTTTATAACTTTCGACGTTATCTTCTTAACCAGACGGTCAGTGATTCTGACCAAAAAGAGAATCTCCGACCATTCAGGGTGTCTTAAACAACAGAGGATCCTAATACCCGATATTGGCAGGAGGTCAGGAATGTCAGAAGCACTGATGGGAAGCCTTCCCACAAGCAGCCACTTTACAGGCAATCCACACGCCGGCCTGAATCCCGTGCAAAGCCCTCTGGAAGATGCGTCCACACACTTGCCCTGTGAAAAGACCAGAAGCCACTCTGTACCTTTATCAAAACCTCTCTCGGACCATCAGGTCACCCCGTCTTCAGCCTCGGTACTTGTTGGTAAAACCCCCATCTCTGTCCCTGCTCCCGATGACGAGGATGATATTTTTGAGGATGCCCAGGATAACCCGGACTGGATACAGGATTACGATGCCAGACTGGCGGCAAAGGATCACTGGTGCTTTTCAGCCTGCGACAGGGACACCCTGATTCATGAGTATTCCGATTTGCTGGACAGGTTCAGGCAGGAAGGCATGGACGCAGACATTATCTCCATGATGCACCCTTTTGGCATTCTCGAACGGATTCTGGATGAGTGCCCGCAAAGCGGTTTTGCCCTGTTACAACAAAGATTGCTGGCACTGGCCAGCGACGTAGAAAAAAACTGGTGGGGCATCACCTCCAGCAAACCGGAAGCCAGAAAACAGCTGGAGGCTTTATTCAGCCTGTTGGCCGCTCATGATTACAAGGCCCTGCTTGATGAGTTGCTTAAATTTGAAACCCGGCATGGCAAAACACCTTTCTACCAAGTGCTGCAAGAGTGCTTCGTACAGAACACAATGACCGATCCCTTCAAACCCAAAAATGCCGGAGCCAACCCGTCTGTCGGGACGTTGAAAAAAATGAACGCCCAAAAAGCTCTGGAAGGGCTCTATTTTCCAGCACCCGATGACTGGAATAACCGCTCAGAGTTAACCGGAACAATGATTCGGAAAACACCGCAAATCGTCCACAAACTACTGCTGGATCGCTGCTGCTCGGATATCCATGAAGCTCGAAAAAAGATGCACAGTGGGCAATCGCAAAGTCGTCAGCACCTGCAAATGTTATCGGACCGTCTCAAGTGTCTTGCCCAGATGCCCGGCACGCCAGAAAACCTGACGGACTTCATTGAACATCCTGAATATCAAGAGGTCCGGGACTTTCTGGAAATGGAATGCCAGAAGCTCTACTTCAATCTGCGCTATCAACATTTAATGTCAACAGAGTTATCGAAGCTCTCTATCAACGAGCTTAATCAGGCAGAGCAGCAGGTTGGCGATATGCTGCTTATAGAAGGGCATCAACAAATGTCGGCAGATGTCTCAGCTGACATGCTGCAACCGTTAAAACACTTCCATCATGCCATTCAACTGGTTCGTTTTATGAAACTGGAACTGGAAGCGCCTCTTTCAGAAAGAACTTTTATGCTCAAGCCTCCCGCCACCCGGCATCTCATGGAAAAGCTGAGTAACTGCAAGCAACAGTCAGATACAGAAATGAAGCTGTATCACGCTATCAAACAATACAGTGATCACTTGCAGGCTTATCATAAAAACCCAAGTTACTCATCCATAGTCGCTTACCAGCAAAAACATCACGACCTGCGACTGGCTCAGGAAGAACAGCTGATGGCAGAGACCAGAGCTTTGATAGAACACCCTGAAATACCGCCCGTCATGAGTGCCGGTGATTATCAGGAAAACCTGCAACTGCTGAAAGCCATGGATCGGGCATTACAGGAAACAGCCCCGGTCAGACCCGTCCATTCAGGCACAGAGGCTATCATGGCAGTGGGACATCAAATCGTCTGGCCCCACAGAAAATCACTTGATAGCAAACTGGTCGAACTTCAGCACCTTAAAGACCTGAAAGCCGTAGGTTACTCATTCAGGGAAGAGCTTCTGAAAACCTGCGTGGCCATTCCCGGCTCCAGCATTGATCTCCTTGACCGGGTGTCCAACATTGTCCAGCCAACCGCGACCACCGTTCAGAACTGGTACAGCGGTAAAGGCAGTGCCTGGAGTGTACTGACCGGGGTAAATGGCAGTTACGCAGAGTTGGAAAAACAGGCCTGTGAGACACTTTCGGGGGTACTGGCAATGGCCCAAAGCCACCCACATCTGTTCCGACGCCTGGTCGGCGACTCTGCCCAGACTATTGAGCAGTTAAAAATCCTGGTGGGAGCCGAATCAGGGCTGGTTTCACAACTTCAGGCAAGGCTGTCGGCTGAATCAGCCGCCTCATACTTCGCTGGTGATGCAGGTGATAAAGCCGTTAATGACACATTCGACCACACCAACAGCTATGCAAAACACCCTGAACAGGCGGCGTTGTTAAAACAGTTCCAGTTTCTGCTACAGGTTTCTGACCTGGCTCTGAAAGGCTCTGTCGCCCTGAACTTCTTTGCCGATCTGTCCAATCATACGGCAGGTTCCAGACTGGGTAATGTCATCGGACTGACTACCGGCGCACTGATTGCCGGACCCGCAGGTGCCGTATTGGGCTGGACGACTGGCGGATGGGCTGGCGCGGTGGCTACGGCAACCGTTCATGCCACCGGAGCCATTGCCATCCGTGAAGGCGTCAATCAACTGGATGGTCGTCAGGTTCGAACCCTGAATCAGTTAATCAACTATGGACCGACCTTTGCCAACGCAACCAGCCCCATGGATGAGCTGGCGCTGATTGCCAGGGGCGTTGCTAAACAGGAAGGTCTGGCCAGAAGCGTCTTTAACGCCTGCTACAACCCCTTTCATTTGCGCTACAACCGATTGGCAGAAGCGATTCATGCCTACCACAACAGGGAGGCGGGAGCCTTTAGCCGGCTGGCCACTGAAGGTGCCAAATGCCTGATGGTTCTGGGAGGTTCAGTCGCCACCGGAGCCCTGGTAGCCGGTGGCACTCTCTACGGGGGCTTACTGACTGTGGCATTATGGCCCATAGCCACCGCCAGCTTCGAATTGATGGTCACAACACTGGCTGCCGGCAATGTTCTCAGTCGACTCTTTAACTCTTGGGATCATGTCGAGACCCTGATGTGTTCGGCCAATGACGGTTATCACTATTATCAGATGCTGCTGCCGGAAGGCTCCGATGAAAGAGCCCGGATTGAAGCCCATTGCATGGAATCATCAAGACAGATGATGGCTAAAATGACCGCCCAGAGCCCTTTCAGGCAATACCTGCGGGAAACCATCACCGCCGAAGTGGCCAATACCCACTGGGACGCATGGCGTGACGCTGAAGAGAACAAACATCTGGTTGATACCGTTAACACCGGCGTGGAAAAAGAAGTCAGTGAATTGGCTGAAGCCAGAAAAGAGCTGGCAGAAAACATTCTGAAACACCAGAAAGCCCTGATGATCTTCCAGAGCTATAAAGACCAGGCCGGTACTCTGGCCAAAGACACCAAAGCCTTTAACACATTCAAGAGCAAACTCAGGGAAGTGGGGCTTAACCCGCCAGAAATCAGCCGTGGCATTGGCTATTACATTCAGGATCAGTTACTGGAGATTCCTCTGGCCATCCATCGTCATTGTGGTACTCCCAACCCTGGCATCACCCGGCTGGCTATTGAGAAAACTCTGGAGGATACTTTGAGACAGACGATCAGGGGCCACTATTTGCTGAAAATGGCCACTCTGGGGCGACCCATCAAAAGCGTTTTAGACGAGGATGGTCGTGTTTCACTCCAACCTCTCAGTCGTGATGACCTGCAGATCATCAAAAACCGTGTGATGAGTCAGTTGCACAACTATCTGGAGAAGGAAATTTCATCAGCGGCGCTTGAGCGGCTGCAACTGGCAGTTAATACAGCAGCAAAAAGTGTTGAGGAGGACTTTGGCAAGGGTCAAAAGGTGAACCTTAAGCAAATGAGCACAGCCATGGCCAACCGGCTGGAAGATCAGGGTCGAGCCATGGAAGACGTTGAAAGACTCAGGGTTGCCCGTTTCCGACAGCAACTGAAAGAGAACCCTGATTTTCAGAATATGACCGAAGAAGAGCAGGCTTTGATTATTGATCAAGCCGTTATTGCTCTGCCTGGGGAATAGAATCGTGCCTTCACCTCCTCAGAAGCACTCTGCCTCGCCCAACAATGTATTCAGCCGTTCTCTTGTGTTTGGCTTCGAGCTCTGCCTGATGTAAAGCCGGATCAAATGAATCGGTCTCTTTGGCCGTTTTTTGGGTGAAGTTCTGCAAATGCAGAATATGTTCCCTTGCGCCAGTCAGTCCACTGGCAGTCATAAAATGAGGGCTGACTGCAGCGTCACCTGCTGCCGTCACTACCAAATTATGTCCGTGGGCTTGCTTAGTAATAACATTTTTATCAGTCCGGTTCTGTTCCACTGGAAAGGCCGAAACAAACTTTTGATTGATTTTGTCCGATGTGGCTCCCAATGAATCGGGTTGATCGATTCCATAATAATGAGCGACCGCCTGAAACCAGGCTTTGTGAACCAGCTTGAGGCTCTCTTTGGCTTTTTTCTTAGCCCGTTTATTAGCCTCTTCCAGGTTGATGGCATCCGATCCAAACATCAGGCTGGCCAATACCTTCTGCCTGATTTTTGCTTCCAGTTTTTTACAATAACGATCAAAGGGCTCTGGCAACTCCATACCAATATAAACCAGATTCTTGTTCTCAAAACAGCGGGTCTGCACACCTTTATCCCGCGTCAGGCGCTCTAACTTTGCCAGATCTCTGGAGATAACAGCGCTCTTTATCGCGTCATCAATTGCATCATCAATTGCGTCATCAGGCTCTTGTAAAAACAACAGCTCTTCCTGAAGCTGCTTCCTGAAATGCTGATGAAAACCTTTATTGAAAACCACCATCTCCCTGAAATCCTGAAAGGTGTTCAGCCCCTGGTTAGGTAACTCCTCACCTTTCTTGCCTTCCCAGCTGCAGACACCATAGGGCTTCTCAGGGGTGACCGTATAAGTCCTCATATATTTTTTTCGCAAACTGCTATTATTACCGCCAGCACAAATAAGCATATCCACAGGCCGGTGCTTTACCGACTCCTCAGGAGTTTTATGCTCTGCTTTTCCCTGTCCCGCAACATCATAAGCAGGATTGTAACGAGCTCTGATCTTGTAGCCCTCTACTCCCGGCTCAATCTCTTCAAGCTCAAAAGCAGCCATTCTTTCCAGACTCGGTGGCTCGTCAGTATCACTGGTTTGATGATAATTCCTGGCCATCAACTCGGTCAGTCGATCATGTAATGCTTCTTCCAGACGATGTATCACTATCTCGCCAAAGCCGTCGGGACGAACAACGCCCTTACCTTCCTCGCCTTCTCCAAAAAGCTCGTAGTAGTGCTCACCGAGATAAAACTTCAGCATACCCATCCATTTGGGGTCCAGCCGAACCACCTGAACCCTGTCGTATTCAGTGCTTCTCTTCTCAAAGACGGAAACATTGGCACCGACCTCGAACTGTGACAAGGCCAGGGTCAGCCCCGTGGGACCTGCCCCTTCGATAGCTACCCGGGGGTGATTTTTGGCATCATCGTGCTGCTTAATCAGCCAGTCGAGCTGGGCCAGATCAATCTCCTGCCCTCTTAAAGTCCCGACTTCCTGAATCTTTAACAGCTTGTTGAGATAACCCTGTTCACCACGCCAATGTTCAGGCAGCGAGAGCATGTTGAGATCCCAGCGTCTACCTGCCGTCAATTGGATATCAAGCAATACACGTCGTGACTCTGCTATCAGCTGCCCTTCTTCTTTGGTCAACTCTTCGCCGGCTTTCAGGCGTTCTCTGATGGTATCTACATCTAACTGAGTGACTTCAGCACTCAGTCGATCCAGTTCAACTCTCACCTGAGCCATATCCTGATCTAACTGCCTCTTCAGCCGACCATCTGCTCTGGCAAGATCGTATAGTGCTGCCAGTGTCGGATTGCCGCTAATGGCTTGAAGAAAACGGTAGCTTTTTGCTTGTACCAAATCTCTTGGATGGCCGGTGAAGGAAGGCTCTGGGCGGGTGACATTAAACGATATCTGAGCCAATAGTTTGCTAAGGGGGCTGTAACGGTATCTACTGGGAAAGTCATGCCAGCTTGATATTAGCTCGCTGTATTCATCCTGCGACAAGCGTTCTGGGAAAGAATGAACAATTTCCTGAATCACGTCATTGACCAGATCCTCATAACCACCTGGTTGACGAGTGTCGTTAAAATGCTTTTCCAGCTGCCAAATATCCCGATGCAATCTGCTACTTTCCGGTATTCGTTCAGGAGCGAGCAGCAACGTTGTGTAGTAGCCTTTAATCGCCTCACGGGTGTCGTATAGAGATACCGCTGGAATGCTTTTAGTCAGCCTCGGAAAGGCTTTCATACCCTGTTCCGCCTCACTGAGCATCGTTTGCATGGACTCAGAATCGGGAACAGGATTAAGCACTTTACCTCTTATCCCTTGCCTTTCCGAACGGCTGAAACCGGGAATAATCCCGCTAGCCACATCACCTACCAATCGTCTTACGACCTGTTTATCCAGCTTTCTGTCGCTAAGAGCCTGTAACACCTGGTCATGCAACAAAACCTCTGCTTCACGCTCCCGGGCCCTTTGTTCTCTTGCACTGCGGGTGGGAGAAAGAAAGGCAATCAGCCTTCTGAGGAAGTTCCCACGGGGTTCGACACGGATCACCTTCCTGCCCCTGAAAGTAGCCGAAGCATCCTGCCCTGCTGTCCCAGAATCATTAATCACTTCAAGCCGACAGGCTTTTCCTTTTTTGCGAAACGTCTCGAGCTTTGAAATATTCTCCATTAAATCAGCGAACTGAAGACTCGTCCCTGTTGGCTTATCTTCGTTTCCAATACTCATAGCTACAGGCCTCCCTGCCTGAACCATTCACCCTATACGACAATGGAAAAACATTCTCGCTCAGGCTGTTAGCGGCTGGTAGCCTGGGCCAGCCCCATCAGCTCCCGGTTGGCGACAGTAAACATCACCATTTCGTGCACACTGGCATTACGAATTTCAGATAACATTGTCTGCCAGCGAGCTACCAGCCCCTGGTGCTGCACCATCCACTCATCCAGCTTCAGAGTAAGGTCTTCCTCTTCACTGCCGGTATTGAGCAATGCAACTGTCAAAGCAATCTGCTGCCAGGTCAATTCGTCACGAATACTGTTACGGGCTAATGACTGCCAATGATTGGTAATCTCTATGTTGCCCAACTGTGCGCTGTACCAGTTCAGCTCCAGCCGCTCACCCACTGCAAAGTAAGTCCGGGCGACCTTTTCTATGGGTTGCCCGGTCTGGTCGGCGGCCTGAATAATTGACAGGGCACTCAACAGGTGTCTCAGGCCACAAACGACTTTGGCCAGATTTTTTGGCACCTGATGACTGATCATCTCAGCCATTTTGCTATCCAGCTCTTCTCGCTCGGACTCACTGAGGTATTCAGTGAACGACTCGACAAAGCTACTGACCAGTGGGCCAAAATGTTCAATACACTCTGCTGCTACCAGGTCCTGACGTTTGAGCCGGATAAACCAGCGGCTGGCACGACGGGTCAGTTTGATCAACGACACCATCATTTGTTGCTGCACACTGCTGGGAATCTGGTTATCCATACTTTCGATGGCCTGCCAGTAATCAGAAATACCGAAGACCTCCCGACTGACCATAAAGGCCCGGGCAATCTCCGCCGCACTGGCACCGGTGGTCTGATGAAGCCTGAGCACATGAGTGATCCCCATCATGTCAATCATATGATTGGCTGTCTGGGTGGCTACAATTTCCCTTCTCAGACGGTGTTGATCAATTTGCTCTGAAAACTTTTCTACCAGAGTATCAGGGAAAGAGGTATGCAATTCACGGGTCATATAAGGCTCATCAATAACATCCGAGCTGATCAATGCTTCCTTGAGGTCTGCTTTACTGTATGAGATCAGCAACGACAATTCCGGACGGGTTAACCCCTGACCCGCTGCCAACCGTTCTGCAAGGCCTTCATTATCGGGCAGGAACTCAATAGACCGGTCGAGTTTGCCTTCCCCTTCCAGGTACTCCATGAAACGCCGGTATTCATCCATGCGATTACGGACTTCCAGTTCTGCCAGGGAAAGCGCCTGAGTCTGGCGATAGTTATTGGAAAGAACCAGCCTGGAAACATCGTCGGTCATGCGTTCCAGTAAGGCATTGCGCTGTTTCACGGTCATATCACCACTGGCGACAATATCGTTGAGAAGAATCTTGATATTGACTTCATGGTCAGAGCAGTCAACCCCGCCAGAATTATCAATAAAGTCGGTATTCAGTGCGCCACCCTGCAGGGAATACTCAACCCGTCCCAACTGACTGAGCCCCAGGTTACCACCTTCACCCACCACTTTGGCCCTGAGTTCACAGCCGTTAATACGCAGTGGGTCATTGGCCTTGTCACCGACATCGGCATGAGTTTCATTAATGGCTTTCACATAGGTGCCAATACCACCATTCCAGATCAAATCGACGGGAGCCCTTAACAGCGAACGAATCAATTCATTAGGCGTCATTCGGCCTGCTTTGATATCAAAGCGCTCCTTCATTTCGTTTGATATCGTTACCGACTTGGCGTTGCGAGAGAAGATCCCACCGCCCTTGGAAATCAGCGACTTGTCATAATCCTGCCAGCTGGAACGGGGAAGATTAAATAACCTCAGTCGTTCAAGATAACTGCGTTTTACATCAGGGTTTGGATCCACGAATATATGTTGATGGTTAAAGGCAGCAACCATTTCCAACGTTTCAGAAGAGAGCATACCATTGCCAAAAACATCCCCGGACATATCTCCGACGCCAATGACCGAGATGGGATCTTCCTGAACATTCACTCCCCGCTCACGGAAATGACGCTGTACCGAAACCCAAGCCCCTTTGGCGGTGATACCCATTTTCTTATGGTCGTAACCGACACTGCCACCGGAGGCAAAAGCATCGCCCAACCAGAAGTCGTATTCGTGAGCAATCTCATTGGCAACGTCTGAGAAAGTAGCGGTTCCCTTATCAGCTGCCACTACCAGGTAAGTATCATCATCGTCATAAAATACGACAGACTTCGGATGGATAACATCGGATTCAGAAAGATTATCAGTGATATCCAACAACGCACGAATAAATGTCTGATAACAGGCCACCCCTTCTTCCATGATGGCTTCCCGATGACCATCCACCGGCAGCTGCTTGGCAACAAAACCTCCTTTGGCACCCACCGGAACAATCAGGGCATTCTTGACCTGCTGAGCCTTGACCAGACCCAGAACCTCAGTCCGGTAATCTTCCACCCGGTCAGACCAGCGCAGTCCTCCCCGTGCCACTTTGCCGCCCCGGAGATGGATACCTTCTACCCTGGGCGAGTAAACAAAAATTTCGTAAAGTGGCACCGGTTTTGGAATGTCAGGAATTTCTCGTGGTGACAACTTATAAGAAATATACGGCTTTGTATTACCATCAGAATCAAGCTGGTAGAAATTGGTTCTCAGGGTGGCCATGATCACACTCTGAAAACGGCGAACAATCTGGTCTTCAGTAAGCACCGTCACCTGATCCAGAGCCTCAAGGATCGCTTGCTGAATCTGCTGCTGTCGTCCAAGCCTTTGGGAGTTGGACAGAGACAACTCAGGGTTAAAGCGGGTTTCGAACAACGCCACCAGCATGCGGGTAATTTCTATATTGTTGCATAAGGTTTCGGCAATATAAGTTTGACTGAACCCCATCCGAATCTGTTTGATATACCGGGAGTAGGATCGCAGCATGGCTACCTGACGCCAGCTCATACCACAGGCCAGCACCAGCAGATTAAACCGGTCATTCTCAGCTTCCCCGAACCAGACCTTTTCAAATGCCTCCTTGAAGGTCTTGTCAACTTTCTGGATATCCATCGACTTTTGTGGGTCATAGCACAGCAGAAAGTCATGAATCCAGATGAGCTGACCATCGCTCTTGCGAATCAGGTAGGGATACTCAGCCAGCACCCTCAGCCCCAGGTTCTCAATAATCGGGATCTGGTCAGCCAGTGGCAATGGTTCGATATAGTGATACAGCTTGAAGTGAATACGGCCAGGCTCATCATCCAGGGAACGGTAGAATCCCATGGACAGTGATGACTTTTCATTGATGCGCTCAAAGTGTTCAACATCAACAACCGCTGACTCTGGCGAAAATGCCTCCTTGTAACCGGCAGAAAATCCTGAGGCATATCTGGCAACCAAGTGATTGCCCTTGGCTTCGCCATTGGATTCCAGAAGCGCTGAACGAAACTCATCAATCCAGGAGCGGGTGGCCAGGGTCAGCTCATCATTGATCGCCTCCAGGTCATACTCAATTCGCCCACGCAGCTTGAATATAAAATGCACCCTGGCCAGAACAGACTCGGAAAAATACGTAGTGAACTCCGAGTCAACCGCACAGAGCCGCTGGCAGAGAATCTCTTCCATCTTGAGACGCAGGCTGGTGCTGTAGACATCTCGGGGGACAAACACCAGTGCTGAACAAAAAGTGCCATAAGGATCCTGACGGATATAAATCCGGATCTTCTTGCGCTCCTGAATCCTGAGGATGGACATTGCCGTGGTGAACAGCTGCTCTCTGGGTGTCTGAAACAGTTCATCACGGGGAAAAACTTCCAGAACCTGTTCCAGATCCTTGCCATGATGACTTTTGGGATCCAGCTCGGAACGCTCAATCACTTCCCGGGCCTTATGATTGATATAAGGTATTGAGAAAGGGCTCTGACGATAAACCGGAGAGGTATACAGACCCACAATTCTGGTCTCACCCACCACCGAGCCGTCCTTGGCAAATTGTCTTACGGTGATGAAGTCAGGATAAGCAGGACGATGAACACTGGATCGAACAGCCGCCTTGGAGAAGGAAAGCCAGTCTTTCTGCTCAAAAAAGTCTTTTTCTATAAAAGGCTCCAGTTCGTGCTGGCCAATTTCGCCTTTGTGAGTGGTTCTCAACAGTCCCAGCAGTGAATCGGAGGGACGAATAATCTGTCGCCGACCTTCATTTTCCACCACTTTGAGCTCTTCATAGCCAAGAAACGTAAAGTTGTTGTCCAGCAGCCAGCTCAGAAACTCCTTAACCTGCTCAGCCTGCCCTCCTACCATGGTACTGGCCAAGTGCTCGACACGGCTGTACATAAGTCGGTAGTCTTCGACTACCCTGGCCACATCGGCCATCACCGCAGCCACCTGATCGGTAATGATATCCAGCTCCTCTTCATTGTCCTGACGATCAATCTCTACGTAGATGACCGCTTCCCTGTGAACCGTTGCCTCAGCGTCCTTATCGAACACCAGGTTAAACTGGCTGTCCCTGCGGTTATGAATAACGGTATTGCGCAGGTTGTGGACGGTCAGCCCACGCTCATTCAATTTGATTCTCAGGGAGTCCACCAGGAAAGGCATATCCCGGTGAATCAAGCGAAGTATGGTATGGGTCGAATGCCAGCCATGGTGAGGGTAATCCGGATTCAATACCTCTATTTCCGGACGCTCAGGATCGTGATACTGAATAAACTTCCAAAACGAGAGGGTAGAGCCTATCAGGTCCCGACGCTTGCACTTGCTTAACTCACGACGGGTGTCCATGGAGTAATACTGGTAAGCAAACTCACGAAAAGCTTCTTTCTGCTGCTCGGGTATCTGGTTACTTAACTCCTCAACAATTTTGTCTAAATACTGCTTTCGTTCCAAAATCTCTTGATGGCCCATGCTGGCATCTCCGGATAATAAATGTATTGCCAGGAACCGTTGACATCCTTGTCAGCCTTGAATTGACCCTGTCAACAGCGTCTGATTAAAAGTTAATCCTGTGATTTGTCGACCTGATTAACAACTTATCGACCTTTTTGTTCTTATAAAAGCACTTGCAGCCTGTCTGTCTAGAAATTGAAAAGAAGCTGAATAGCTTCCCTCAAATTACTAGACCTGAGCGCACACTGAACCTATATTACAAGGTCTCTAATTGAACTATAGGTAAAGGCCTTGGGCTTTGCCCAACGGGACTTCCATCATAAAAATAAATGATTAAGGTACCTATTTGCGCTGTTCGACTACAATAACGAACTCACATAACCACAGGCAGCTGTCAGACCTATTGGTGGTTCAGCTGTCAGAAGCTATCCGGGATTCAAGATTTTATGTCTAACAATTCAGTACTGAATGAACTCAGACAATACCTCTGTAGCTGTATTATCGGGCAGGAGCACCTGGTTGACCGTTTATTAATTACCCTGCTGGCTGATGGACATCTGTTGGTTGAAGGAGCTCCCGGTCTGGCAAAAACCCGGGCTGTTAAAGCTCTGGCCGATGGTCTGGAGGCTGGTTTCCACCGTATTCAATTCACGCCGGACCTGCTGCCCGCAGACGTCACCGGTACCGATATTTATAGCCCCGAAGACGGCAGTTTCCGTTTCCAGCCTGGACCTATCTTCCAGAACCTGGTGTTGGCCGATGAGATCAACCGCTCGCCTGCCAAAGTTCAGTCCGCTTTGCTGGAAGCCATGGCTGAACGACAGGTCAGCGTGGGTCGAAAAACCTACCCACTCCCGAAAGTGTTTATGGTTATGGCCACCCAGAACCCTATTGAGCAGGAAGGCACTTACCCTCTGCCGGAAGCTCAGCTGGACCGTTTCCTGATGCACGTTCGGGTCAGTTACCCTGATGTAGAAGCCGAGCGCCAGATTCTCACACTCGCCCGTGGCGAAGCCATGAAACAGCCTCCGGTAAAACCGGTGACGCCCCTGACCCAGGCAAACGTTTTGGCTGCAAGACAGGAAGCACTGGCGGTTCATATGGAACCTGTGGTTGAGGAATACATCGTTCAACTGATCAATGGCACCCGCCACCCGGCCCTCTACAATGATCGTCTGAGTGAATATCTGGATTACGGTGCCAGCCCCCGGGGTACGATTGCCCTGGATCGATGCGCTCGCGCCAGAGCCTGGCTCAGCGGCAAAGACTTTGTCAGCCCCGATGACGTTCAGGCGGTTGCTCACGACGTCCTTCGTCATCGGCTGTTGCTGACTTTTGAAGCCGAAGCCGAAGGAAAAGATGCTGATCAGGTTATTGATCAGTTGCTGAATCTGGTTCCCGTTGCCTGAGCCAGGAGCAAAAAATGAGTGGAGCGTACTCACAACTGAAAGAACTGGTCAGCCTCCGTTTACAGGCCAGGGAACTGGTTATTTTTCGTCAAAATCACTCCCGCAGCCTGCTGGCAGGCACAGGCTATTCGCCTTTCAAGGGCAGAGGGATCGACTTTGAGGAAGTGCGGGCTTATCAACCGGGTGACGATATCCGGTCCATTGACTGGCGTGTCACCGCACGCAGGATGAAGCCTCATACCAAACTGTTCCGGGAAGAACGAGAGCGTCCGGTTCTGGTTATGGTTGACCAAAGCCATTCCATGTTTTTTGGCAGTCAGTTGAACTTCAAGTCCGTCACAGCAGCAGAAGCTGGAGCCCTGCTGGCCTGGGCCACCCTGCAGCACAGTGACCGTATTGGCGGTCTGGTTTTTGATGAGCAGGAATTTAGCGAAATTCGCCCCAAACGTTCCAAAAAAAACCTGATGCATTTACTCAACAAGCTTGAACACCATAATAAAAACCTCAAGGCTGAAACCATTCCCCACCAAAAACAGGACAACTACCTGAGCAAGGCCTTACGGCACGCTCGCAGGGTGGCCCATCCGGGCACTCATATTTTCATGATCAGTGATTTCCAACAGCTGGATGAAGAGGGCTTTCGCCACCTGTCCCAACTTTCAAGACACTGTCAATTGATGGCCATACAGGTAACAGACCCTTTGGAATCCGAGCTGCCCAGACCTGGTCGCTATGACATTACCAACGGTATACATCGGCAGACCATCAATACCCGATCCAGAGACCTGCGCCAGAAATACCGATCCCGGCATCATCGCTTTCAGACCTCTCTGAAAGACCAGCTGGCCAGTATCAGAGTACCGCTTCTGGAGCTTGGCGCTGATCAGGATACAGGCCCTCAACTTCAAGTCT
This sequence comes from Endozoicomonas sp. 4G, assembly GCF_023822025.1. NCBI lineage: Bacteria > Pseudomonadati > Pseudomonadota > Gammaproteobacteria > Oceanospirillales > Endozoicomonadaceae > Endozoicomonas > Endozoicomonas sp. 4G. The sequence goes on from NZ_CP082909.1 coordinate 3,312,897, forward strand.
GGTTCGGCTCCCGGATAAATCCCCGGAGGCCGTTATGACCCCAAATCCTCTGGACCAACTCCGGCCCAATCATCTGCCCGATCCGGTCAGCTTCTGGCCACCCGCTCCTGGCTGGTGGCTGTCTGCCGTTCTGGTTATAGTGGTGATCACTCTGACGACCTGGTTGGTAACCCGCTCTATTCGTCGCAATCGCTATCGCAGACAGGCACGTAAACAGGCCCATATTATTTTCAGTGCCTACCGGAACCATCAGAATTCATTACAGTTTGCCAACGACTGCAATCGTTTATTAAAACAGACAGCACTGCACGCCTATCCCGCCGAACAGGTCGCTCCTCTTCATGGCGATCGCTGGCTGGACTTTCTCTCTCGGAAAAGTGGCATCCGTGCATTCAATGAGCAGCCCGGAGAGGCCCTGGGAGACACCCGTTTTCAAAAAGTGCCTACGGCGAAAGAAATGCCTATGGCGCAAAAAATGCCTATGGCAAAAGAAATGCCCATAGCGCAAGAAATGCCCACAGAGAAAAAATCACCAGAGGTTGATGTGAACCAGCTCCATAAACTGACCGTCCGCTGGATCAGGAAACACCATGCTTGAGTTGCAATGGCCCTGGATGTTACTGGCCGCCCCCCTCCCCTGGCTGGTTTACCGTTTTGCCAGCCCCGTTGCCCGCTCCTCTGGTGCTGCTTTAAGAATCCCGTTTTATCGGGGTCTGGCCGATATTGCCGGTGAGCACTCAGAACACCGGGAAACACTTAAGCGCTGGCAAACCCTGATGCTTTGGTTAATCTGGCTGCTACTGGTGGTTGCCGCTTCAAAACCGGTCTGGCTGGGAGAACCCGTTCAGATAGAGCGATCAGGAAGAGACTTGATGATCGCCGTCGACCTGTCCGGCAGTATGGAAATCGCCGACATGGAACTGAATGGCCATCCAGTGGATCGTCTGGTGGTGACCAAACATGTATTGAACGACTTTATTGATAGACGCAAGGGTGACCGACTTGGACTGATTCTGTTTGGCACTCAGGCCTACCTGCAAGCTCCTCTCACCTTCGACCTGAAAACCATTGACACCCTGATGAACGAGGCCGCAATTGGCATGGCAGGCAATAAAACCGCCATCGGTGATGCCCTGGGTCTGGCAGTAAAGCACCTTCGTAAACGACCCCAGGACAGCCGGATACTGATATTAATGACCGATGGAGCCAACACCGGCGGAGAGATTACCCCTATTCAGGCAGCAAAGCTGGCCGCTCTGGAAAATATTCGCATTTATACCATTGGCCTGGGAGCGGATGAAATGATTCAGCCGGGTCTCTTTGGTTCATCCATTGGCGCACGGCGGATCAACCCTTCTGAAGACCTGGACGAAAAAACCCTGAAAGAGATTGCAGAACTCACAGGTGGTCAGTATTTCCGGGCAAAAAACACCCAGGGGCTTGAAAAAATCTACGACGAACTCGACCAACTGGAGCCTGTTAAACAGAACAAAGAACGCTTCAGGCCCAGCATAGCGCTGTTTTTCTGGCCTCTGGCTGTGGCCCTGATGCTGAGCCTGCTGATGGCAATACTGAGAGCCTTCCCTGAAACATCCATTAGCCAGAGGAGGAATCGCCAGTGAGTGAGTTTATCAGCCAATTCCATTTTCTACGCCCTCTGTGGTTGCTGGCCTTCATACCCTGTCTGCTTCTGCTCAGTGCTTTCTGGCGACAACAGCAGCGGACCGGAGACTGGCAACGGGTGATCGCCCCTGAATTACTGCAACACCTGTTACAGGGTCGTAGTGAAAAACAGAGCCGACTCCCCGTCTACCTGCTTCTGGCAGGCTGGACACTGGCCGTTCTGGCACTGGCTGGCCCCACCTGGCAAAAGATTCCCACCCCTGTTAACAAGAGTCTTCAACCACTGGTCGTGGTCGTGGATATGTCGTACAAAATGTATGCTGAAGACGTTAAACCCAATCGACTTTCCAGAGTTCGTTATAAGTTGCTGGATCTGTTTAAAATGCGCAGCGACGGACTTTCAGCCCTGGTTGCCTATGCAGGCTCAGCACACACGGTTGCTCCCTTAACAGATGACAACAATACTCTGGCCAATCTGGTCCCGGCAATGAGCCCCCAGATCATGCCGGAACAGGGAGATAATCCCCTCAAGGGCATTGAACAAGCCATTCAATTGCTGAAGCAGGGAGCCGGAGAGGCCGGTGATATCCTCCTGATTACCGACCAGATTCCTGACAGCCAGGTCAGCGAGATACGCTCACTGCTCCAGAAGAGCGGCAATACCCTTTCAATTCTTGGCATTGGCAGCGACAAAGGTGCTCCCATCGGCCTGCCCGGAGGCGGCTTCCTCAAAGACCAGCAGGGCACCATTATTGTTCCGAAAAAGGAACCTCAGCAGCTCCGCCAGCTCGCACAATCGACAAGCGGTGTCTATGCCGACATGACTTTAGACGACAGTGATTTGAAGGCTGTTCTGCCAAAAACGGCAATCGATGACCATTCAGTCAAGGTTGAGAGGCAATTTGACCAATGGCAAGACGCTGGCTTCTGGCTGGTACTGCTGTTATTGCCTCTGGCACTGGCCGGCTTCAGAAAAGGCTGGTTAACCGTCTTCCTGGTGGCAGCCGTACTCCCCTCTCCTCCAGCGCAAGCTGTGGAATGGAACGACCTCTGGCAAAACAGCAACCAACAGGCCATGGAAGCACTTAATAACAAAAAGCCTGAACAGGCTGTTGAAAAGTTCACCCGTCCGGACTGGAAAGCTGAAGCTCTCTATCAGGCGGGTAAGTACGAGGAAGCAGCCACTGAGTTTGCCCAATCCAACACCGCTGACGGCTTTTACAACCAGGGTAATGCTCTGGCTAAGGCCGGTAAGCTGGATCAAGCGCAAGCCGCCTACGACAAAGCCCTCAAGCTAAACCCCGATATGAAAGATGCCATCGCCAATAAAAAGCTGATTGAAGAGCTGAAAAAGCAACAGCAACAGCAACAAAATCAACAGAATCAACAGCAGAACCAACAGCAGAACTCCGAGAATAGACAGCAGAACTCTGAGAACCAACAGCAGAACTCTGAGAACCAACAGCAGAACTCTGAAAACCAACAGCAGAATTCTGAGAACCAACAGCAGAATTCTGCGAACCAACAGCAGAATTCTGAGAACCAACAGCAGAATTCTGAGAACCAACAGCAGAATTCTGAGAACCAACAGCAGAACTCTGAGAACCGGCAAAACTCTGCCCAGCAGAATCAGGAGCCAGAATCCTCTTCTCAATCCCGCTCGGGCCAGCAGCAGGAAAATCAGGAACAGCCCTCTAACCCTGATCAACGACATCAAGCGTCTGAACAACAGAATCCTGCTGAAAACACACAGCAACAACAGGCTCAGGCTGAAAAACCTGAAAAGCAAGGTGATCAGGAACAACAGACACTGCGTTCCCTTGAACAACAGCAAACCACCAGCCCGGACCAACAGGCCATTGAAAACTGGTTAAAAACCATACCGGACGACCCCGGTGGTTTGCTCAGGCGCAAATTCCTTCAACAGCAACAACAGAGAGAGCAAAAAAGACAACAGGAGCAGTCATGGTGAACCCGATCTTTTCCAAACTCAGTAAAATAATGGTCCTGCTGACAGGATTGTTTCTCTCTATACAGGCAATGGCTGCCCTGACCGCCTCTGTTGACCGGACTCATCTGGCAGAGTACGAAACCCTGGAACTCACTCTCAGAACCGACAGTAATACCAGCGCCGCTCCCGATTTATCTCCCCTGGAAAATGACTTTGACGTACTGGGGACTCGCCAAAGTCGCCAGATTCGTATTATTAACGGTCAAAACGAATCCTGGCGAGACTGGGTTATCACCCTTGCCCCTAAAAAATCCGGCCGCCTGCTGATCCCTAGCCTGCATTTGGACGGCATGACGTCCAAAGCTATCCGGTTGGAAGTATCCAATACCCCCACTGAACAACAAACCGGATCAGAGGGTATCGGCCCGGTTTTCATCCGTAGTGAAATCAGTAATGAAACACCCTATATACAGGAAGAAGTGACCCTGACCCTGAAAATTTACTACCGGGTCCAGCTTTACGACGACCGTCGACTTTCACCCCTGAATATCGACGGTGCCATTGTTCAGCAACTGGGTGAAACCCGAAACTATGAAACAGTTCTGGACGGAACCCGATACGGTGTCTTTGAGCTGAATTTCTCGATTCATCCGCAAAAGCCGGGTCCGATGGACATCCCGGGCCTGACCTTTTCAGCCACCATGCCAGACCGCCGGGACACCTTTGGCAGTATTTTTTCAATGAGTGGCAAACCCGTTGCCGCCCGGTCGGCTGAAATCACCCTCAACGTCAAGCCACAGCCAGACAGTTTTAAAGGCCCGGTCTGGCTGCCTGCCCGAAACCTGACCCTGACCGATGGCTGGAGTGCCCCGCTGGACAAGGTCAAAGTTGGCGAAGCTATCACTCGAACCATTGTCGTAAAAGCCGAAGGACTGACCGGTGTCCAGCTGCCCGCTGTCACTATGCCTCAACTCGATGGCGTCAGTGCCTACCCGGACAAGTCTACTACCGATGACAAAGCGACTGATTCAGGTATTATTGGCAGTCGAATAGAAGCCATCGCCCTGATTCCAACCCGTCCCGGAAAAATTGAACTTCCTCCGGTACAGTACCAATGGTTTGACACTAAAACTCAGACCGCGAAAGTCGCTACCATTCCAGCCAAAACCATCACCGTGCTTCCATCCGAAAACGCCGAAGTACTGTCAACGACGCCTGAAATTCCAGCACAGGCCACCGGAAAAACTGAACAAGCCGTTTGTCCTCCCGCTCATATCACAACGCAGGGACCGGGCTGGCTTTGGCCTGCTTTATCGGCCCTGTTTGGATTACTCTGGCTAATCACTTTATTGGCTTTGTGGCGATGCCGATCCTCTCAAAAGCCAGCGACTGAGTCTCCTGCTGCCACCGAGCCTCGGGGATTCAGTGAGAAAGCAACCTGGCAGAGGTTTGAAAACACCTGCAACACCGGTGACCTCCATCAGATCCGCCAATGCTTTATTGACTGGGTACAGGCTCTTTCTGGTAACGCTACATTGACGACCATGGATAGATGTTTGAAAAAACTCAACAGTGAGCCATTAGTGGCTTCCTTCAAACAGCTTGAAGCCAGCCTCTATTCCGGTCACAAGCAAAATCTTGATACCAAGGCTCTGATAACGCTGTGTACACAGCTGCGTAAAGAACAAAAAAAGAGCCAATCAAACCGTCAAAATGGACTGAATAATCTCTATCCCGGTTAAACCTCGCTGGAGGCTTTCAGGAGCCTCCTTTAAGTACTCAGCCATACGAATCGAATATTTCTGGCTTATTGGGCAGCTGCCCTGCAGGCGCAATGGCGGGAGCATGGCTGGCTATGTGACTAGAGTTGCAAGGCAGCACGTATGACCTGAATTCAGAACTGTCTTAAAAATTCTATCAATCCTTAATAAGCACGTAACAAAACAAATACAACATGTGCTTTTCTGTTGGACTGAGTCAGAAGTAACAATGAAAACAAAAAGCATATCCCGTCGGCATTTTTTGAAGCTGACCTCTCGCGGTATCGGATTAGCGGTTGTTTCAAACGGTTTGATTGCTTGCACGGATACGAATACTGAGTCTCTCGCACCCACCCCCATTTCGGTGGAATTTCAACACGGCGTGGCCAGTGGTGACCCCACACAAGAGGCCGTTATTCTTTGGACACGGGTAACACCGACGGAAGAAGGGTACACCGGTGAAGTACTGGTAAGATGGGAAGTAGCCACTGATAAAGCATTCACAGACCTGGTCACAAACGGCGCCGCCAGAGTCAGTGGCGCAACGGATTACACCCTCAAGGTCGACGCGATAAACCTGACATCTGGCACAACCTATTACTACCGCTTTATTGCCGAAGGTGTTACGTCCAGCGTCGGTACTACCAGAACACTGCCCGAGGTCGATGTTGAGTCAGTCACGCTTGCGGTGATGTCCTGTTCAAATTACCCTGCCGGCCATTTTAACGTTTATGACATGGCTGCGAAAAAACCAAACCTGGACGCAGTACTGCACCTGGGGGACTACATCTATGAATATGGGCCTGAAGACTCCGCAGCCGGCGATGCCGAAAAACTGGGACGTGTCGCTAATCCTGCCCACGAGATCATAACGCTGACAGATTATCGTACCCGCTACGCACAATATCGAACGGACGAATCACTACAAACATTACACGCCACGGTACCCTTTATTGTTGTCTGGGATGACCATGAAGTAGCCAACGATACCTGGCTGGAGGGCGCCGGAAATCATCAGGAAGAGGAAGGTTCATTCGAACAACGCAAGCTGGCAGCACTGCAAGCGTATTTTGAATGGCTGCCCATTCGTCCTGTTGTTGAAGGTGATAACGAAATTATCCATCGTAAGTTTCGCTTCGGTCAGTTAGTCGACTTGTACATGCTGGATACCCGGGTGGTGGCACGTGCCCAACAGTTGAACTACGGCACTTATCTTAATGAAACGACCGGGGAAATTGATATTGATCAACTCAATGCTGATCTTTACAGAGAAGACCGGGCTTTGCTGGGGTCAGACCAATTATCCTGGTTGCACGATGAAATGTCTGTCGCCACAGCAACCTGGCAGGTATTAGGCCAGCAAATTCTGATGGGAAGAATGAGCATACCAGCCGCTATAGCAACACGACAAATGACGATTGATATGTATGCCGAGTTCGTCGCCCTTACCGTTTTAAAGAAAAGGGCAGAAATCGGATACCCACCCCTCACTGACGAGGAGCAGGCTCATTTAGACGAAAATGAACACCGATTAACCGACAGAGTATTAACACTGTTACAAGCGCCACACGTGCCCTACAACCTGGATGCCTGGGACGGTTACGCTTACGAAAGAGAAGTGGTGCTCAGCATGGCTAAAAAACTTAGTAAAAACTTTGTTGTTCTTGCCGGTGACACACACAATGCCTGGGCCAATGACCTGAAAGACAGTCACGGCGATCTGGTAGGCGTTGAGTTTGCGTCCGCCTCCGTCACTTCACCCGGATTAGAGAGTTACCTGAGCATTGCTCCCGAGGATGTTGTTCCTACAGAGGAGTGGATCGTAAATACCGTTGATGACCTGAAATACGCCAATGCCAATAACCGTGGATTTATGACGGTGACCTTTACGCCAGAAAAGGTTTCTTCAATATGGAATTTTGTCGATACCATTGGTTCAACGGACTACAAAGAGTTGGAAGAAAGACGTCAGTGTGCAGAGAGTCTGGCTCATAACCCCGGGATTCAGTTGACTTGATTCGGTTATTGCCACACATCTGTATTGGATAAGGCGGAGCTATAAGCTCCGTCCTTACGTTAGAGAGGCAAGAGTTACAAGCTCTTGGTCACTACTTCATAAATATCAGTAGACAAATCAGGCACCGCCTTGATCCGCTCCAGTGCTTTTCTCATGCGTTCCCGCACCACCGGCTCGAATTTCTTCCAGCGTGTCAGTGGGGTCATCAGACGTGAAGCGGTTTGTGGGTTCTGTTTGTCCAGGGTGATGATCCAGTCTGCCAGGAACTCATAGCCTTCACCGGTGCCAGAATGGAACTGCTTCATATTTCCGCTGGTAAACCCGGCAATCAACGCTCTCAGCTTGTTCGGGCTGGTGCTGTCGAAAGATTTATGGGCCTGAAGTGCTTTTACATGCTCCAGTGTACCCAGAGACGGGCTGCTGCTTTGCAGCATAAACCAACTGTCCATGACCACGGCATCCTCCTGGTAACGACTCAGATAGTCATTCAGCAGCGAATCAATGGTTTCCCGGTTCTGATAGCTGGAATTAACCACGGCTCCCAGGGCAGCACGCAGGTCGGTCATATTGCTGGCCTTTCTGTACTGGTCTTCAGCCAGTTGTTGCAGACTGTCGTCTTCCAGTTCAACCAGGTAGCCGAGGCAGATATTTCTCAGGGTACGTCTGGCAATATCCCCGGCTTGCGGGCGGTAATCGCCTTTGAGCTCCAGAGTTCGATAGAGCTCAAGCAGTTTGTCTTTATGAGCCTCAGCAATGGCTTTGCGAACACGACTTCTGGATTCACAGATTTGCAGAGGGTGAATTTCTTCAGCCTGCTCTGCCAGGCTCGCTTCGGAGGGCAGTTTCAACATTTCTGCTTTAACGGCTTTATCCAGCTCTTCGTCGGCCAGAACGACACCAAAAGCTTCAATCAGTCTTGAATCAATTGCAGAGTCTTCTTCATTCAACTGGCCTTTAACCAGATCTTCGATCACCGCAGTGGCCAGACGCTGGCCTGCATCCCAGCGATTGTAACCGTCGCTGTCGTACATCATCAGGAATACCAGGTCTTCACGACGGTAGTCGTAGTTAACACGAACGGGCGCAGAAAAGTTTCTGAGAATAGAAGGCAATGGCTTTTCAGTCAGCCCTTCAAAAGTCCAGGTTTCTTCAGCCGCTGTCAGATGCAGAACCTGCTCAGTGTCTCCGGCTTCGTTCAAAGGCAGAGCCCTGCCTTCCTTGTCCAGCAGGGCAACCGCTACAGGAATATGGAAAGACAGCTTGCTGTCCTGACCCGGAGTAGCCGGACAACTCTGGGCGATTGTCAGAACGTATTGACCTGAGTCCTTGTCAAAATGATCGGTCACGGTAACAACCGGCGTTCCCGCCTGATTATACCAGTGACGGAACTGACCAAGATCGACACCGGAAGCATCCTCCATGGCTTTTACAAAGTCTTCACAGGTCGCTGCCTGGCCGTCAAAACGGTCAAAGTACAGGTCTGAACCTTTGCGGAAATTATCTTTACCGACAATGGTCTGAATCATGCGAACCACTTCACAACCCTTTTCGTAAACGGTCAGGGTGTAAAAGTTGGAAATCTCAATAAACGACTGCGGACGGATCGGATGGGCCATGGGGCCTGCATCTTCAGCAAACTGTGCCGTCTTCATTATCGAAGCGTCTTCAATCCGCTTGACGCCCCGTGAATTCATATCGGCCGAAAATTCAGCATCACGGAATACGGTGAAACCTTCTTTCAGGCTCAGCTGGAACCAGTCACGACAGGTGACCCTGTTACCAGACCAGTTATGGAAATACTCATGGGCAACGATCGCTTCTACACGCTGATAGCTGGCGTCAGTAGCGGTATCGGGGCTGGCCAGTACGCAGGAAGAGTTGAAGATGTTCAAACCCTTGTTTTCCATCGCCCCCATATTGAAATGATCCACCGCGACGATCATGAAAATATCCAGATCGTACTCACGGCCATACACTTCCTCGTCCCATTTCATGGACTTTTTCAGGGAAAGCATGGCGTGGTCACACTTGTCGATATTGTGAGACTCGGTGAAAATACGCAGCGCCACTTCCCTGCCACTCATGGTCGTGAAGGTGTCTTCTACCACTTCCAGATCACCGCCAACCAGGGCAAACAGGTAGCTGGGCTTTTTAAATGGGTCTTCCCAGGTGACCCAGTGTCGTCCACCTTCAAACTCACCACGGGCAATATCATTACCGTTGGACAGCAGCACCGGGTAACGGCCCTTATCAGCAATCACCTTAGTGGTGAATTTGGACATGACATCCGGGCGATCCAGGTAATAGGTGATTTTACGGAAACCTTCTGCTTCACACTGGGTGCAGAACATGCCGTTGGATTTATACAGTCCTTCCAGAGACGTGTTTTCCTGGGGACGAATACGGGTCACCACCGTCAGGGTGAACGCCTTGCGGGTAACCGGGACAGTCAGGCTTTCAGAACCCTGGATATACTGCTCTGATGTCAGCTCAGCGCCGTCGATAAAGACACTGATCAGCTCCAGGTCGATGCCCACCAGAGTCAGATCAGGGGTATCCTGCCCATGTTCTTCATTACGACGCACGCCGAGTACCGAGGTCACCAGTGCATGATCTTCGAACAGGTCGAAAGTCAGGTCAGTGGTATCAATCCAATAATTGGGAGCCTGATAATCTTTCAGGTAAATGGCTCTGGGTTGGGCATCTTTCATATTCTATTTTCCTCTCCGTGCAGATCAGGCAGCGATTGATACATTGACTTGATAAGCAGTGTGTTTGCGAATATTGATCACGCCGGTATCAAGGATCAGGTATTGCCCCTTGATACCCATGAGTACACCTTCAATAACCGGTTTTTTATCAAAGGACATAGACGTCACTTTCACAGGATATTGCTCTACCGGATAACGAATATCAACGACTTCCGGATCAGTCACCGGTGTTATGGCCTGCAATCCAAACTGTTCCTGCAGGGCTTCCAGCCGTGAACGGTTCATCTCCAGCAGATCGCTGGCCTGGGTTTTGAGATCCAGGGGATCTGCCGTTCCTTTCAACATGGCACGCCAGTTGGTTCGATCATTCACAAACTCTTTGAACAGGGTTTCGATTAAACCGGACTGTTGTCGTGTAGAAACCCTGATAAAAGGCAGGGCCTGTGTCGCCCCCTGATCCACCCAGCGGGTTGGTACCTGGGTCGCGCGGGTGATGCCTACCTTTAGTCCCGAAGAGTTGGCCAGATAGACGACATGATCGGTCATACAGAACTGTTCACCCCAGGCGGCATCCCGACAGGTGCCTTCGTGATAATGACACTTTTCAGGACTCATAATACAGCTGTCACACTGGGGCAGCTTTTTGAAACAGGGATAACAAAAACCCTGGCTGAAGCTTTTTTTGGTCTTGCGGCCACAGTGACAGCAGTTAATTTCACCCTGGTATTCCAGGGTCAGCTTTTGTCCCATCAGTTCGTTCAGGGGCAACAGTTCATCGCCCACAGGCAACTGGTACTCCACCGGCTGACCGTCTTTCAGTACGGATTCCATCTTGCGCAATGCGCCATTCAGGCTTTGTGTCACGTTCTCTACCTCAGTCTTTAAAGCGCAAAATGGTGGTTTCAGGCTTATACTGTGCGGGTGCGCTCTTATCAGGTGCACTCTTGCAGCTCACAGGCATATAACCAGTACGCTCTTCTTCCGGCAGGTTGTCGTGCTCCCAGGCAATCAGGGCTTCCAGAATGCCTTCTCTCTGATCCGGTGTCAGCCTGTCACCGTTAGGCCAGCGGCTCAGCTCCAGTGACTGCTTCATGTTCTGATAGATTTCCGGCGTCATCTGAGCCAGAAAGTCTTTTAACTGCATCAAATCCTCTTACCCTCATCTGTAAATAGGAAAGGATGATACTACCAAATCGCCGCAAGCGAAAAACGCAGTCTGCACTGCCCCATCGGAAAAAATACCATGAGCCAGACACCTCCTCTGCCGAATGATCCAGATCATAACAGTCGGATGGACCGATTCCTTAATACCGTTGAGCGAATTGGTGACAAACTTCCCGAGCCTGCGTTGATATTTCTTTACGGAATGATCATTGTCTGGCTCTGTTCAGCGGTTCTGTCGCAATTTCACTTTGATGTCATTCATCCCATTAAAGGCCATCCCATTGGTATCAACAATTTACTGACCGGCGAAGCCATGGCCAAATTTTTGTCCACCATGGTGAAAAACTTTACCGATTTTGCTCCTCTAGGCATTATTCTGGTCGCCATGCTGGGCGTGGGTGTAGCGGAAAAATCAGGCTTTATTAATACCGGCCTGAAAAAGCTGCTTAGGCAAACACCCGACAAGTTACTGACTCCGGTGCTGGTTGTTGTTGCCATACTGAGTCACGTGGCTTCTAATGCTGGCTATGTATTGGTTATTCCCCTGGGAGGCATTATTTTTCATGCCGCAGGCCGTCACCCTCTGGCCGGCATTGTCACTGCTTTTGCCGGCGTTTCCGGAACCTATTCGGCTTGCTTTGTGCCCACCAGTACCGACCCGCTTTTACAGGCTTTCACCCAATCTGCCGCCCAGACTTTTGATCCTGACTATAAGGTGAATCCGCTCTGTAATTATTTCTTTACAGCGTCATCGTGCGTATTGCTGGTGCTGGTGATTTGGTTTGTTACCGACAAGATCGTGGAGCCCCGACTCAAATGGCATGCTCCTATCGATCACGATATTGAAAAAGCCACAGATATGAGGAGCTATACCTCTCTGGAAAGCAAAGCTTTTAAAATAGCCTGCCTCGCCTTGTTCGCAGGCCTGTTGTTGCTGGCCTTTTTTATATTTCCGAAAGATTCACCTATGCGTTCGCCTGATGGAGACCTGACTACTCTGGACGCCCCCCTGATGGAATCCATCGTACCCCTGATTTTCCTGATCTTTGTGGTACCGGGTATTGTTTATGGATTAGTGGCAGGTACTTTTGAAAAAGCCAAAGATGTTATTAGCGCCATGGGTGAGACGATATCGAAAATATCAAGTTACATGATAATGGCCTTTTTCTGCTCCCAGTTCCTGGCCTCTTTTGATGACTCTAACCTGGGAACTCTACTGGCACTAAGCAGTGCAGGGGCGCTTAAAGCCCTGAACTTGTCAGGGCAGTTCACCATCGTTCTCATGATTCTTCTCACCGCTACTATCAATGTTCTGATCAGCTCGGCTTCTGCCAAATGGGCTATGATTGCCCCCATTCTGGTCCCTATGCTGATGGCTGTTGGTATTGCGCCTGAGCTAGCTCAGGCGGCCTATCGTGTGGGCGACTCAGCCACCGACACTATCTCACCCCTGATGAATTTCTTTCCGTTAATGGTCGTTTATTGCCAACGTTATGTTAAAGATACCGGCATTGGCAGCCTGGCTTCATTGATGGTTCCTTACTGTATCTATATGCTGCTTTTCTGGTCTGTTTACCTGCTGATTTACTGGGTTCTGGACCTGCCGCTGGGTATCCAGGGACATTACGGATACCCTCCGCATTAAAAGGAACTACAGGGGACAGGCACTGGGCATTAAATCTTATTCAACGTAAGGGTAGGCCAGTTTCATTTGGTGGTTAGCAAGCGTTATAGTGACTCTGGATTGCCATGAAGGGTCGTATCGCTCCACCCTGCCTCGCACTTTCAGATAGTCCTTATAACCCGCTGCAATGAATTCCCCATTAATCTCCCCGCTTAGCTTTTTCCCATGTAGGTTGATGTTTTGAAACCAAAAGCTGAAAGAATTGCCAGTGCACAGGTTGCTTAAATCCGCTGAGTTGCCATAGGGATTCACCAAAAAATTCTCTTCTCTGCCATTCGGTTTTAATTGCAGGGTCAGAACCATAAGGCCACCAGGATTTACATGCAGTTTCAGGATCAGTTTGTTGATACTGATGTTATGTAATCTGGCCATATATTGAGCATCCAGCCTGTAGGTACCTGCTGGAATGGCACACGGAGTAATCCCACGCCCATAAAAAGCTGTGTCGTAGCTCGGATAAGGTGGAACCTCAAAGCCAATTGCAAAAACCAACGGTGAAAGAACCAACAGGCTGTACCCATATTTTTTCATGACGCATTACCCTATCTGAGAGTTATCGTTTATTAATGAGACTCTCAGCATAGGCGAAAGATAAGATCTGTGGCGCTTGAACAGGCTGCTAGAATGAATACTCAACAGCCATCAGGTGGATCAATCTCAGCCTGCACCCCGCTCATTTTTGTCTATCATTGATCTTCCTGTCTGGTTGAGCCCCTTTCACTCAAGCTGTTGAAATACCATGAGCCAGACACCCCCCCTGCCAAATGATCCAGACCATAACAGCTGGATGGACCGGTTCCTTAACACTGTTGAGCGAGTTGGTAACAAACTTCCCGATCCTGCATTGATGTTCTTCTATGGCATGATCATTGTGTGGATCTGTTCCGCTGTTCTGGCGCAATTCCACATTGAAATGATTCATCCCACTACGGGCCAGACCATTGCCGTCAACAATTTATTGACCGGCAATGCGATGGCCAACGCCCTGTCCACGATGGTGAATAACTTTACCCATTTTGCTCCCCTTGGCATTGTTCTTGTCGCCATGTTGGGCGTGGGTGTGTCGGAAAAGTCAGGCTTTATTAACACCGGTCTGAAAAAACTACTCAGAGTCACACACACAAAGCTGCTGACCCCGATACTGGTCGTCGTTGCCATACTGAGCCATCTGGCTGCCGATGCAGGCTACGTGTTGGTTATTCCCCTGGGAGGGATTATTTTTCATGCCGCTGGCCGACACCCTCTGGCCGGCATTGTCACTGCCTTTGCGGGTGTGTCGGGAGGTTTTTCGGCTTGTTTTGTACCTACAGGAACCGACCCACTTTTGCAGGGTTTTACCCAATCGGCCGCTCAGATTTTTGACCCTGATTATCAGGTGAATCCACTGTGCAACTACTTCTTCACAGCAGCATCGAGCCTGTTGGTGGTTCTGGTGGTCTGGTTTATTACCGACAAAATAGTAGAGCCCCGTCTGGACTGGCATGTACCTGTTGATCACGACGCTGATGAAGCGACCGATATGGGCAGCTACACCAAGCTGGAGAGCAAGGCTTTCAAACTGGCCAGCCTTGCCATGTTTGTGGGTCTGTTATTACTGGCTCTCTATATTTTCCCGGAGGATTCACCCATGCGTTCGCCGGATGGAGAACTGACCAGTCTGGCTGCCCCCCTGATGAAGTCTATTGTCCCCCTGATTTTCCTGATCTTTGTGTTGCCGGGCATTGTTTACGGATTAGTGGCCGGCACCTACGAAAATGCTAAAGATGTTATTAATGCCATGGGGGAAACCATGTCAGACATGGGGTCTTATATGGTGATGTCCTTTTTCTGTGCCCAGTTTCTGGCTTCTTTTGATGACTCCAACCTGGGAACTCTGCTGGCGCTGAGCGGTGCAGAGGTGCTTGAGGCCATGAACCTGTCAGGACAGGTCACCATTATTTTTATGATTCTTTTGACCGCTATCATCAATCTTCTGATCGGCTCGGCTTCCGCCAAATGGGCTCTGATTGGCCCGATCCTGATTCCCATACTGATGGCGGTCGGTATTGCCCCTGAGCTGACCCAGGCGGCTTATCGTGTAGGAGACTCAGTCTCCAATATTATCTCCCCCCTGATGGTCTTCTTCCCCCTGATTGTTGTCTATTGCCAGCGTTATGTTAAAGATACCGGCATTGGCAGTCTGGCCTCGTTGATGATGCCTTACTCTCTGAGCTTGCTGGTGCTTTGGTCTGTTTTTCTGCTGATTTACTGGGCTCTGGGCCTGCCACTGGGTATCCAGGGACATTATGTCTACCCTCCGCATTAAACGGAATTACAGGGAAATAGGTCGCGGCTATGTCTCAAAGGGAACTCACGCCTCTGCAGCCACTCTAATTAATCAGTGTGATGACCGTGCGCTTTCCTTAAGCCGGTCTATGCTGCACTAGTGTTAAAAGACATGGATTATAAAATTCAATATCTAAGAGGCTGTAATGTTCAATCTGCATCAAATTCTTGAAGAAATGTCGATCACTGGCTGGATTGTTCTGGCTGTGGGCTTGCTGGTCTGGATTGCCGCTACCTACATAATGGGAGAAATCTCCGATAGGCGCTGGGGCGACAGGGAATCCGGTGCCCTACTGGGCTTCTTCCTGCCGGGCATTGTTTTTGTGATTGGTCTTTATATGTTCTGATTTCGGAAGGAAATATGGCATCCCGTAGGGGACTCGAACCCCTGTTACTGCCGTGAAAGGGCAGTGTCCTAGGCCACTAGACGAACGGGACACAATCTTTTGTGTCTGTATGCGTTTGCATACAGCCTTTGATCTGGAGCGGGAAACGAGACTCGAACTCGCGACCCCAACCTTGGCAAGGTTGTGCTCTACCAACTGAGCTATTCCCGCAATGAAGATGATTTGGGACTTCTTCGAAGTCCGGAGCGGGAAACGAGACTCACTCTCTAACTCTGAGGCGACCCCAACCTTGGCAAGGTTGTGCTCTACCAAATGAGCTATTCCCGCAATGAAGATAATTTGGGACTTCTTCAAAGTCTTAAAATGGCATCCCGTAGGGGACTCGAACCCCTGTTACTGCCGTGAAAGGGCAGTGTCCTAGGCCACTAGACGAACGGGACACAATCTTTTGTGTCTGTATACGTTTGCATACAGCCTTTGATCTGGAGCGGGAAACGAGACTCGAACTCGCGACCCCAACCTTGGCAAGGTTGTGCTCTACCAACTGAGCTATTCCCGCAGTGAAGATATTTAGTGACTTCTTCAAGGTCTTAAAATGGCATCCCGTAGGGGACTCGAACCCCTGTTACTGCCGTGAAAGGGCAGTGTCCTAGGCCACTAGACGAACGGGACACATTATCTTGATAACACGATCTTAATAAAACCAAGAAAGTGTAATATTGGTGGAGCTAAGCGGGATCGAACCGCTGACCTCAACACTGCCAGTGTTGCGCTCTCCCAGCTGAGCTATAGCCCCAAAATTGGCATCCCGTAGGGGACTCGAACCCCTGTTACTGCCGTGAAAGGGCAGTGTCCTAGGCCACTAGACGAACGGGACACAATCTTTTGTGTCAGTATGCTTTTGCATACAGCCTTTAATCTGGAGCGGGAAACGAGACTCGAACTCGCGACCCCAACCTTGGCAAGGTTGTGCTCTACCAACTGAGCTATTCCCGCAGTGAAGATAATTTAGGACTTCTTCAAAGTCCGGAGCGGGAAACGAGACCCACCTCCCATTTAATCAATCCATTCAACGATGAACTGAGCGACGCAGTTTAATGACTTATCCGGTCATGAAAATCAGTAAAAATACTACTCACTGACTTTGAAGATGGCATCCCGTAGGGGACTCGAACCCCTGTTACTGCCGTGAAAGGGCAGTGTCCTAGGCCACTAGACGAACGGGACACACTATCTTGATAACACCATCTTAATAAAACCAAGAAGGTGTAATATTGGTGGAGCTAAGCGGGATCGAACCGCTGACCTCAACACTGCCAGTGTTGCGCTCTCCCAGCTGAGCTATAGCCCCAAAACCTTTAATCGCTCCGGCTTGCCCTTCTCTTTCCGAGAAGTTGTTTGGCTGCCCCGAAACGCAGGGCGAATAATATGGATACCCCCCCAACCTGTCAAGCTCACTTATGAAAAAATGTTTAATGGAAGCAGATGGTTATACAGTTTTTCTCGCTGGATGCTTTACCGCTCAGGCTTCACAGAAAACTTCCCGCCCTGAAAAAGAAAAAGCCGGAAAAAACCGGCCTTTTCTGAAAAGAATAAGTCCGATTTACTCAGACTCGGTCCCCAAGGCTCTGAACTCTTTTTCGAAACGCTTGGTTTCTTTTTTGGACAATCCGCCCAGAACATTGACCCCGTGACGCAGACGGGCACGGGTCATATCAGCGCCCAGAATGGCCATGGAATCCATGACCGACCAGGAGTTGGGTGTACCGGCAATGGCAATAAAGATAGGTGGGTTAAAATCTCCCAGCTTTAATCCCATTTCCCCGGCAAGGGTTTTCACTTGCGCAAAAATGTTTTCTTTGTTCCATTGCCTGAGTTGTTCCAGTCTCCAAAGGGTGAACTGCAACACTTTCTTCACCTCAGTCGGCTCAAGCTTTTTATGGGCAAAGTCTTCTTCTGACAGTTCCAACATTCCGGAGAACATAAAGCTGGCCATGGGAGCGAAGTCAGCCAGGGTTTCTACACGCCCTTGGGCGAATGGCAGAAATTTCATAATGTAGTCGCTGTTGAGCAACCATTGGTGGAGGCGGTCAGCAAACTGCTCTGTGCTGAGATCCTCACGAATCCAGCTGGCGTTCAGCCAGGACAGTTTTTCCTGGTCGAAAATCGGCCCACCCAAAGAAACGCGCTGGATATCGAAGTTTGCAACCATCTCATTCAGGTTAAACTTCTCACGCTCATCCGGCATCGACCAGCCCATTCGAGCCAGGTAGTTCAGGAGTGCTTCTGGCAGGTAACCGGCATCCCGGTAGTAGGTAATGCTGGTTGGGTTCTTGCGCTTGGATAGTTTGCTCTTGTCCGGGTTTCGCAGTAGCGGCATGTGGCAGAGCGTTGGCATATCCCACTCAAAGTATTGGTAAAGCAGCTGATGTTTGGGTGCAGAACTGATCCATTCTTCACCCCTGATGACATGGGTAATGCCCATCAGGTGATCATCAACCACATTAGCCAGGTGGTAAGTCGGCATACCGTCCGCTTTGACCAGAACCTGCATATCCACCTGAGACCATTCAATCTCAATAGTGCCACGCAACATATCTTCTACTTTGCTGCTGCCTTCGGAAGGCACCTTCATGCGAATAACATGGGGCTCGCCTGCAGCCATTTTGCTCTGCACTTCTTCTTCAGACAGATGCAAGCAATGGCCGTCATAACCCGAACCCTGCTTGGTTTCGGCCTGCTCGGCTCTCAGGGCATCCAGCCGCTCAGCGGTGCAGAAGCAACGGAAAGCATGACCCTTATCCAGCAGCGTTTGTGCATGTTCATCGTAAATTTCACGTCTTTCACTCTGGCGATAAGGACCGTGAGGACCACCCACATCAGGACCTTCATCCCAGTTCAGACCCAGCCAGCGCAGGGAGTCCAGAATCTGCTGTTCAGATTCTGGTGTGCTTCGCGCCTGATCGGTGTCTTCAATACGAAGCAGAAACTGCCCCCCCTGACTCTTGGCAAACGCCATATTAAACAGGGCAATATAGGCCGTTCCCACATGGGGGTCGCCGGTCGGTGAAGGAGCTACGCGAGTACGAACAGTCATGATTTATTAACGAGTACAGTTTAAGTGGGCGCTAGTCTACACCCAGCAGGACCTTATCGACAATGAATCGACGACTGAGCACTAATAGCTGCCGGGCTATCCCCCCAGCTTTTTCATGGCTGCCCTGACAATATTGTACTGCTGATTGACTCCCAGCTTACTCATCAGCCAGTTGACTGTGGTGCCCTGAACCAGAAGAGAGAACAGAATGACGGCCAGCGTCATATCAATAATCAGCTTTTTCTCAGGAATACTGTCAGGAATCGACAGCATCAGTGCGACAGGCACAACCCCTCTCAAGCCACCCCAAAACATAATAGCCTTGGTTTTATTGTCCACAGGACGACCCACCGGCAGGCGGTTAGAGATCGGCAGGAGCAGATAGACGACCACCAGACGCCCAATCAGAACGGCAGCAATGGCGATCAACAGGTAGGGATAGTAGATCTTCAAATGCTCCAGATTTCTGAACAGCAGGTTTTCTTTCATCCCCAGCAACAGGAAAATCAAGCTGTTGGCGATAAAAGCCATAAACTCCCAATACGGTGTAATAAAACTGCGCACCTGTTCAGACAACACAGCCCCTGACTTTGAGCGAGTGACAATGCCCGCAGCAATGGTCGACATAACACCGGACACTCCCAGCACATGATCAGCAATAATAAAGCTGCCATAGGCCAGAATAGTGGTATGGGCAATCTGCACAAAAGGCTCGTCTCTGCCCAGTCTCAACAGCCAGTGCATACCGATACCCATGACGCCACCGACCAGTATCCCACCAAAGAAAACCTCTATAAATGACCAGACGCCACTCAACAGCACACCACCACCAACACCGCCACCGGCCTGAATGACGGCAAGCACAATCCCGAAAATAACGATGGCGGTGGCATCATTAAACAGACTCTCGGCATCCATCAGCATGGACATACGCGCCGGTGCTCCCACTTCCTTAAACAGCGCAATAACCGCCACGGGGTCCGTTGCTGAAATCAATGCACCAAACAGCATGGCTCCCGCCAAACTGAGGGGAGTCAGTACATTCATAATGACCCCAATCACCAGCATGGAAAGAATGACACCAAAGATGGCCAGATTAAGCACCGACGTCATCTCTCGAAACAGATGTGGAGGCTTTATATTGATGGCCGCATCAAATATCAGCACCGGAAGCAGAATATACATGATCAGGTCATGGGACAGATCGATCTTCAATACCGGCTCTAATGCATCGGTATACTGCGCCAGAATGCCCAGCCCCATACCGATCACCACCAGGCCAATGGTATAAGGAAACCGCAGTTTTTTTAATAATATGGATGAGCTGGTAGCCAGCAGCAGCAGACCAGCCAGTATCAGGACCGGTGTAGCGAGGCCGGTTTCGTGCATTTCAAAACCTCTGGAAACGATTCAGTAAGACATACCAGGATTATGTCGGTTTGGGTGAACCAGGAAGAACAATTGCGTCCGGGGTACAGACAGAAAGATAGCAGCCCACAGAAGAATAGACAGCTCGACCGGGAGAATGGTGCAGAGTCTACCCTAGCCTTTAACACGATGGGTTATAAGGATTTCTGTTAAAGGCTATAAGGGAACCTTATCTCTTACCTTAATCTTGGCAGACACATTAAACCAACCTTGAAAAGCTTTTAAAGGAGTTCAGGTTTGGATAGTGTTTCAGAGTTCGTAGTCTGAAAACCCTTTTTTCTAAGCTGCCTGTGCGGCAGTGAACTCAAGCTCGGGTAATTCCAGATTATTTATAGTGAAGTGGTTATAGTTCTCCGAACACATCATCTACAGATTCAGTCTTACGCCCAACCAGTATAAAATACCAACCGTCACCCTAACCAGAACCTCAACATGCACATCACTCTAAAACAGCTCAAGACCTTCCGGGCTGTCGCAAGTCTCGGACAGGTTCGCCTGGCGGCGCAACAGCTCAGCCTTTCCCAACCGGCTACCAGCATGGCCATTGCCGAGCTGGAAAACCAGCTGGGCTGCCAGCTGTTTGACCGAACCGGCAACAAACTGCTGATCAATCATCAGGGCGAGCTGCTGATGCCCCTGGCCTCTGAGTTGCTGGATCGTACCTCTGAAATAGAAACCCTGTTCAGAGATGTGCAAAACACCGAATCGGGCCACCTTCGAATCGGAGCCAGCACCACGATCGGCAACTATCTTTTACCCGATATCCTGGCCCGGGTCAGCGCTGACTTTCCCAAAATCAGCTTTAACATGGATATCCGCAATACCGAGAGCATCATCAACCGCGTCACCAGTTTTGATCTGGATATTGGCTGCGTTGAAGGCCCCTGCCAACATGAAGATATTGACGTCATTCCCTGGAAAGAAGACGAACTGCTGATCATCTGTGACCCCGATCACCCTCTGGCCAAACAGGGCGAAGCTTCGATAGAGGAACTGAATCAACAGAGCTGGATTCTCAGGGAACCCGGCTCCGGAACCCGTAATATTTTTGATCAGCATCTGGGTCAAAAGCTAACTAACCTGAGCATCAAGATGGAACTGAACCAGTCAGAAGCCATCAAAAAGCTGGTACGGTACGGCCAGGGCATTAGCTGCGTGTCCCAACTCTGCGTCAGCCATGAGCTGGAGTTGGGTGAGCTGGTTTCTGTCAAAGTATCCGGAATCACATTAAAGAGAGGACTTTCTCTACTGCTGCACAAGAAAAAGTATCAAAGCCACATCATTCAGCTGATGCTGAAAGCCCTGGGAGCCTGACAGAAACCGGAATATTGACTACTTTTAGTGGGCTACCGATGAACAGAACACAAGGAAAATACCTTGCAGCCCACGCCAAAGCATTCCCGTTTACCACGAAACGTTTCCCGCAAGACGATTCAGGCTGTTGCCGTGCTGCTTCTGGCGGTTGGTCTGCTGACAGGTTGCACGTCCGGACCAGCACCGAAAAGCAGCGATGCAGCACTGGCAAAGCTGGATACCAATGAACTGAAAATGACCATACTGGCCGATATCTCCAGCACAATCCTCAGTGACGAAGGGCTGGACAGCAGTATCAAGGCCGATATTGCCCATCAGATCACCACGCCCCTGTTGGACTCGTCAGAAGTCCAGGTTGTCGGCGATGATGCAATAACACGCCCGGTAGCGGTCGACTTTCAGAAGGCCTTTGAACAAAGCCTGATGAATGCGGTCGACAAGGGCCAGCTCAGCCATGCCGTAGCCATTATCCATACCCGTAAACCGACCACCCCCCTGTGCAATCCTGCTGGCAAAGCATTGAGGCAGACTATGTCTGTCTCCATGCAGGATGACCCGAACCGGGTTAAAACCATTGAAGACAGAACCATCACTTTGCGCAGGATGGCACAGGGCGGCCCCCTTATTGATCTGTATGTGGCTTATATAAAAGGTGGCCTGAATAAACGCTCTCCCGAAGAACAGCAGATTTATAAAAAAGAGATCAATAATCCTGCTGATACCAGCCTTCATGACGCAGAGATGGCCTGCACCGAGATGCCAGATGATATAGTAGGAGCCTCCTATGTGCTGACCACCAAACGCGGAAACACCCTCTACTTCGGCACCAATGGCACTCAGGCGGCGGACGCAGCTGGCAGCACCGTCTGGCGATTCTGGTTTGGAAGCCTGAAAAATACTTCGGTCGAAAGGCGCTACCAAGAGGTATTCCAGTACCTGAATGGGTGCGGTCTGGGTATTCCTTTTAAGTAATTGTACCGAAATAGGCCCGTTACTCCCTCCTTCCACGATGACAAAGCCTCATCAGGTGATTAGAATCCATGACTACAAGCAATAAATCTCCCCAGGTAACTGAACCATTATGCATAAAGTCATCGAGACCCCGGATGCACCACCTGCCATTGGCCCGTACTCTCAGGGGATTCAATTTGGCAATCTGATTTTCACCTCCGGCCAACTCCCCATTGATCCTGAGTCTGGGGAAATGCCTGAAGATACCAAGAAACAGGCTCACCAATGCCTGAAAAACCTTAGGTCCGTTCTGGAAGCAGCAGGCAGCAGCCTAAGCAATGTCAAGAAGGCGACCGTGTTCGTAAAAGATATGAACGACTTCACTGACATTAATGAAGTGTACAAGCAGTACTTTACTTTCCCTTTCCCTGCTCGCAGCCTGGTAGAAGTGGCTCGCCTGCCTAAAGATGTGAAGGTAGAAATTGAAGTTATCGCTGCTACTGAGTGAGCAGTTTCGTCAGCAAGGGGGCCTGAAAACCCCCTGATGCCTTACCACATTAAATCGTCCGGGATTTCATAATCCGCATACCACTCCTGCTCTTCCTCGGTTAACTCACTCTGGCTTTCAGACTGAACAACCACGGCAGCAGGTTCACGCTCTTCGATCTTTCTGGCCACTGTGGCGGGAATCACCCGGTACTCTTCCTCATCTCCCTGACTCAGAATACCGATGGCAAAAAGCCCCCGGCTCAGTCTGTTTTGCATATCTTCAGAAACATAGATCTTTTTAACTTTGTCACCCACAACAAAGTTATAACCCACATCACCTGCTTCCCGGGGAATGCTGTTCATCTCAATCAGCTGACACACTTGTGCGGCAAGCGCCTTTTGTTGACGCTCTTCTTCCAGTTTTCGATTGAGCTGACGATCTCGCTCTACCTGCTCAGCTTTCTGTTTTTCTAGCTCAATGCGACGCTTTTCCTGGTCGGTCAGCTCACCGCTTCTGGCAGCCTGTTTTTTCTTTTTCTTGTTACTGGTTTTAGCTTTCAGCGCCTGTTGTTTAGTCGCCAGGCCAGCGCCCATCAGCTGGTCTCTTAATGATTTACTCATGGATTGCTCAAAATAGATGGATCAAAGATCGAAGGAGTTTGAAGGGTAGCATATTAGCAGCCAAAGACTTGAAGTTGAACGCCAGCACGTTTGAAAATAGACTGTCAAAATCTGGAAAGCAGTCAAGGGCGACTAAAAATGAAAACTAATATCACACTGATCGGCATGCCAGGTGCGGGGAAAAGCACCATCGGCATTATTCTGGCCAAAGACCTGGCCTTTGGCTTTCTGGACACTGATGTACTGATACAGATCAGCCAACAGAAAACCCTGCAGGAAATTGTTAACGAGTCAGGTTACATGTCACTTCGAGACATTGAAGAAGCAGAGCTGCTCAAGGTTAATCTCAAACGGCATATAATTGCCACAGGGGGCTCCGCTGTCTACAGCGAAACCGCTATGAAACATCTTGCTGAAGAATCCATCATTGTTTTCCTGGATCTGGATCTTGAGCAGATTCGTGAGCGCATTCATAACTTTGATACACGAGGTATCGCTCGCGCTGAAGATCAAACCATTGAGGATCTGTTTGAAGAACGGGTGATGCTGTACAAGAAATACGCTGATGTGACCATTGATTGCCGAACCCTGTGTCAGGATTCACTGGCACTGGAAATTGTTGACCAGGTTAAAGCGTTTCTTCAAGTCGACTGAGCCACCGCAAATCTCTACAGGGAAGACAGCAAAAAGCCCATGACAGTTACACTGGCATGGGCTTTTTTATGCTGGCAGACCGTCAATCAGTGAATATCTTTCCAGTATTCACGCTTGAGCAGCAGAGCAACGATGAAGAGTAAAATCAGGAACAGCAGGACATAGATTCCCAGCCCCTCACGCTTTTGCTTCACCGGATCAGCAGAGTATGACAGGAAGTTGGTCAGGTCATACATGGCCTGATCAAACTGCGCCGGAGTCATGGAGCCTTTACGCTCAGGATCCACCACCAGGCCGCAGATCATTTCACCGGTCAGAGGATCACGCTCAGTGGGACTGGCCCCCTGACAGCTGTCAATCTGAACACCCTGAAGCTGCATCAGAACATGAGGCATACCCACATCAGGGAACACCTTGTTATTCACACCCCATGGACGCTTTGGATCTTCGTAGAAAGTACGCAGGTAAGTGTATATCCAATCTTCACCACGGACACGGGTCACCATGGTCAGATCTGGTGGTGCAGCACCAAACCATACCTTGGCTTCATCCTTGCGCATGCCGTTGATCATCAGATCACCGATTTTGGCAGAGGCTGGCATCAGGCTAGCCATCATCAGATCGTGTGGAATTCCGATGTCATCAGCAACACGTTCATAACGCTGAAACTGGGTTGCGTGACAACCTGCACAGAAGTTCTGGTAATACATGGCACCACGTTGTAATGATGCCTTGTCAGAATGATCCGTCTCGATCGGGTCCAGAGGATAACCTGAATCACCAGCCGCAAATCCAAGCACAGGGATCAGCGAAAACAACAGGGTAATTATTGTTTTTTTCATTATCCGGTCACCCTCTCCGGTACAGGTTTGGTTTTTTCCCATCGTGTATAAAACGGCATTAACAGGAAGAATGCGAAGTAAAACAGGGTGCAAAGCTGTGCAATCAGCGTGTAGGTCACCGTTGCCGGCTGAGTGCCCAGCCAGGTCAGTAACGCAAAGACCATGGCAAACAGGAAGATGCCGACCTTGCTGATAACACCCTTGTAGCGCCAGGACCTGACCGGACTGCGATCCAGCCATGGCAGGACAAAAAGGATAGCAATCGCTGCGCCCATCATGATGACCCCGCCGAGCTTGGAGTCGATCGGACCAATATCAAAGGTAATCGCACGCAGGATGGAGTAGAACGCACCGAAGTACCATACCGGTGCAATATGCGCCGGAGTCTTCAAAGCATCAGCCTGTTCAAAGTTGGCATGCTCCAGGAAGTAGCCACCCATTTCCGGGAAGAAGAACATGACACTACAGAATACAAACAGGAAGACAGCCACCCCTACCAGATCTTTCACGGTGTAATACGGATGGAAAGGAATACCGTCCAGAGGCACGCCGTCCTTGTCTTTCAGCTTCTTGATCTCGACGCCGTCAGGGTTGTTAGAGCCCACTTCGTGCAGAGCAATAATATGCAGAACCACCAAGCCCAGGATAACGATGGGCAGAGCAACAACATGCAAGGCAAAGAAACGGTTCAGGGTGATGCCAGAGATCAGGAAGTCACCCCGGATCCACTGCTGCAGGTCCGGGCCAATAACAGGAATAGCACCAAACAGCGAGATAATAACCTGAGCACCCCAGTAAGACATCTGACCCCATGGCAGCAGATAGCCCATGAAAGCTTCAGCCATCAGTGCCAGGTAAATGGCCATACCGAAGATCCACACCAGCTCCCTTGGCGCACGGTAAGAACCGTAAATCAGGCCTCGGAACATGTGAAGGTAGACAACGATAAAGAAGAAAGATGCCCCCGTAGAGTGCATATAGCGAATCAGCCAGCCGTATTCCACATCACGCATGATGTATTCAACGGAAGCAAACGCCTGCTCGGCACTGGGCACGTAACTCATGGTCAGCCAGATACCGGTCAGCAACTGGTTAACCAGAACCAGCAGCGCCAGGGAGCCGAAGAAGTACCAGAAGTTAAAGTTCTTTGGTGCGTAGTATTTACTGAGATGATCTTCCCAAACCTGGGTGACAGGTAGCCTGGAGTTGAGCCAATCCATGAAGTTACCCATTACGCATTCTCCTCATCTTGGCCGACAATAATCAACGTGTCGCTCTCAAAGGTATAAGGAGGCACTTCCAGGTTGGTGGGCGCAGGCACCCCCTTGTATACACGACCGGCCAGATCAAACTTGGAACCGTGGCATGGGCAGTGATAACCCCCCTTCCACTCAGGATCAAATTCCATCGGCTTGACTTCAGGCATGTATTTGGGCGAACACCCAAGGTGGGTACACAGACCTACCAGAATCAGATACTCGTCCTTTACAGAACGGTACTCATTGGCTGCGTACGCGGGCTGTTCTGATTTCTCGGATTTGGGGTCTCTCAACTGGTCGTCCAGAGACCGGATATTATCCAGCATGGCCTGAGTTCGTCTTACCACAAACACAGGTTTACCGCGCCATTCAACTACAATCTGCTGTCCCGGCTCCAACTTGCTGAGGTTCACCTTTACCGGAGCACCAGCTGCCTTTGCTTTGGCACTGGGATTCCATGACTTGATAAAAGGTGTGGCGACCCCAACGGCCCCGGCGGCCCCCACCACCGAAGTCGCAGCCACGAGAAAGCGGCGCCGGCTGTTATTTACGCCGTTGTCACTCATTTAACCTACTCTCCCCATCCAGGCATATGCCCAAAAACTTCTTTTAATTCACGAGTGGGATTTTAGCAGGGAGCACAAGAGTTGCATCTTTCTCCTAACCCCCTGTCAAAGCTACGTCTGATTATATTTCCCACCTAGGCAGCAATGCGTAATGATACTGGTTTTGCTTTCTATACAAAAGCCTTACATGAAGTTTTCCCGAACATCAGAATCAAATCCGGCTACCGTCATTCATTAGCAAGTTCATTATTTACACAACCCGCCTCTCCGGCAACAAAAGACATTAGTGGTCGTATAGTTTTTGCACTTTTTTCGTCCAAAAAAAACGCCCGCATAAAGCGGGCGTTTTCTTGTAGCGCCTGATAACAGACGCCAGCGACATCAACGCTTGGAGAACTGTGGACGCTTACGCGCTTTGCGCAGACCCACTTTCTTACGCTCAACTTCACGAGCATCACGAGTCACGTAGCCAGCTTTACGCAGAGGAGAACGCAGGCTCTCATCATACTGGATCAGTGCACGGGTGATACCGTGACGGATAGCACCGGCCTGGCCGGAACCACCACCACCGTTAACGGTAATTTTGATGTCGAATTTTTCCAGCAGTTCGGTCAATTCCAGAGGCTGGCGAACCACCATACGAGCGGTCTCACGACCGAAGTATTCGTCCAGACTGCGGCCATTGACAGAAATGCTGCCAGAACCAGATTTCAGGAAAACGCGAGCGGTAGAAGACTTACGACGTCCGGTACCGTAGTATTGAGTCACTGACATGGCTGCCCCCGATTAAATGTCCAGTTTCTGTGGCTGTTGAGCGGCATGCGGATGCTCAGTACCGGCGTAAACTTTCAGTTTACGGTACATGTCGCGACCCAGAGGGCCTTTTGGCAGCATGCCTTTAACAGCTTTTTCGATGACCATTTCTGGCTTGTGCGCAATCAGCTTTTCAAAGCTGGCAGAACGCAGGCCACCAGGGAAGCCAGTGTGACGGTAATACATCTTGTCAGACGCTTTACGGCCAGTAACGTGCACTTTCTCGGCATTAACAACAACGATGTAATCGCCAGTGTCAACGTGAGGAGTGTATTCTGGCTTATGCTTGCCGCGCAGACGGGTTGCAATTTCGGTAGCCAGACGGCCCAGGGTCTTGCCTTCAGCGTCGACCACGAACCAGTCACGTTTTACGGTTTCTGGTTTTGCACTAAAAGTTTTCATTAAATTCGCCTCAGTAGTATTGCTCACGCAATACCTGTTCTTACTTGGCCGCCCTTCACAGGGAACTGATCAGGGATCGAAGCAAGGCTAAAAGCTCCGGCAACGACCTGTTCAAACATGGGCGCTCAATTGGGAAACGGGAGCGGTATTATATCGCCTGTTTACAGGAATGAAACCCCTTTCTAATACAAATAATCTGCAAAACCCCTTGTGAACACGGTAAATACGGGGCTATTCTGGCACTGGGTTGAAACCTGTGGAGCTTAATTTCAATGGAATACAGAAAACTGGGGCGCACCGATATTAATGTCAGTGCCCTTTGTCTCGGCACCATGACCTGGGGCGAACAAAACACGGAGCAGGAAGCCTTCGCGCAACTGGACCAAGCTGTGGACTATGGTGTCAATTTCATTGATACCGCTGAAATGTACCCGGTACCGGCCAGGGAAGAAACTTACTCCCACACAGAATCCATGATCGGGAACTGGCTGAAACAGCGTGGTAAACACCATGATCTGGTCATCGCCAGCAAAGTCTGTGGCCCCGGCCTGAAGTATGTAGACGGTGGCCGGATGATGACACCGGAACATATCCACAAGGCCATCGATGGCAGCCTGAAACGACTGGGCGTTGAAGCCATTGATCTTTATCAGCTGCATTGGCCTGACCGTAACACCAACTTCTTTGGCAAGCTCGGCTACGCCCACCAGGACGGATTAGACGGAACGCCCATTGCAGAAACGCTTTCAGCCCTGGATGAACTGGTTAAGGCCGGCAAGATAAGACAGTACGGCCTTTCCAATGAAACCCCCTGGGGAGTGATGGAGCACCTCCGTATCAGCGGTGAAAAGCAGTTGCCAAGAACCGTCAGCATTCAAAATCCCTACAACCTGCTAAACCGTTCTTTTGAGGTGGGTCTTGCTGAAATAGCCCACCGGGAGCAGGTAGGTCTGCTGGCCTACTCACCGCTGGGATTTGGCTGTCTTTCAGGTAAATACATCGGCGGTGCGCGACCTGAAAACGCTCGATTGACATTATTTCCGCACTACCAGCGTTATGATTCACCTCAGTCCCGCAAGGCTATCGAAGCTTATGTTCAGCTGGCAAAGGATTCAGGCCTGGATCCTGCCCAGATGGCACTGGCATTTGTCACATCCCGCCCTTTTGTGACCAGCAACATTATTGGCGCGACTAACCTGAATCAACTGGAGAGCAATCTGGCTTCCAGTGAATTGCAGTTGTCAGAATCGCTACTGAAAGAAATTGAAACCATTCACGCCCTGCAACCCAACCCGGCCCCCTGACTTTCACTGTCCTGATCACCGGGTGTCAGCCTTGCTGACACCCTGCCAAAAGTCTAGAATCCCCCCTCATTTCTGATCAGAATTCACCGGAAAACAAAACATGCGTGACTTTATTATTGCCCCCAGCATCCTGTCGGCCAACTTTGCCCGACTGGGAGAAGAGGTGGACAACGTGATGGCTGCCGGAGCTGACTGGGTCCACTTTGATGTCATGGATAACCATTACGTACCCAACCTGACCATCGGCCCGATGGTTTGCAAGGCCCTGAGAAAGCACGGTGTTACCGCGCCCATTGATGTCCACCTGATGGTCAGCCCGGTGGATCGCATCATCGGCGACTTCATTGAAGCCGGTGCCAGCATGATCACCTTCCACCCCGAAGCTTCTGATCATATTGACCGCAGCCTGCAGATGATTCGTGAAGGCGGCTGCAAAGCCGGGCTGGTATTGAACCCCGCCACCTCTCCAGATGTCATTGAATACGTGATCGACAAACTGGACATGATTCTGCTGATGTCAGTAAACCCTGGCTTTGGTGGCCAGAAATTCATTCCTGCCACTCTGCGCAAACTGCGTCATGTTCGCAAAATGATTGACGACAGTGGTCTGGATATTCGTCTGGAAGTAGACGGCGGCGTTGGTGTACAAAACATCCGCCAGATTGCCGAAGCCGGTGCCGACGCTTTTGTTGCCGGCTCAGCCATCTTTAATGCCGATAACTATCAGGCTGTTATTAGCCAAATGCGAGCAGAGCTTGCTAAAGCGGAATCCCTCTGAAGCTGAATACCCGGAGTAGAGTCAGCAGCTTACTCCATTTCTGGTTCCTATGCACAGCGGAAGCATGGGTTGTGTTGTTGTTGATCACACTGACTTGAATCAGTCAATTACAACAGAAACCCTCCTATACTCTCACTGTCTTTTACTCCCTCGTATGGATATCTGAAAACAATGAAGTTGTTTGAATTGCTTGACAACCCCGTTCAATTAATCATGTACGATCTGGATGGTACGCTGGTTGACAGTGTTCCGGACCTGACGATAGCCCTGGATAAAATGCTGGCAGATCTCAACCTGCCTGCTGCTGGTAACGAAAAAACCAGACTCTGGGTAGGTAATGGTCTTTCATCCCTGGTCAAAAGGGCTCTGGCCGATGACATAACGGGGGACCAACCCGGCGTCGTCGAAAAAGAATTCTTTGCCAGCGCCCTGGAACGGTTTCAGCACCACTACACGATTGAAGTAGGCCAGCATAGTACCCTGTACCCTGGTGTATTTACCTTTCTCAGTCAGGTGCACAAGGCGGGCATCAAACAAGCTGTGGTGACCAATAAATCGAAAACCTTCACCGATTCATTGTTGAAGCATATGGACATCGACGTATTTTTTGAACTCAGTCTGGGTGGTGACAGCCTGAAAGAGAAAAAACCTCATCCCTTACCCCTCCAATACACCATGAAGCACTTTGACTGCAACATGCAAAACAGTCTGATGATTGGAGACTCTAGCAATGATGTTAAAGCTGCCAAGGCAGCAGATGTAAAAATAGTCGGTGTTCCCTACGGCTACAACCATGGAAAACCTATTGAGTCTGCTCACCCTGACTGTATTGTCGAGAGCCTGACGGACTTATTCTGAAAGCTCCCTCAGCGCTTGCATTAACCTAAGCCATATAATAAAAGGACCAGTATGACGCCTGAAGTATTTTCTCGCCTGGCCCGCGAAGGATATAACCGTATTCCTGTAATCCGGGAAATCCTGGCGGACCTGGACACGCCATTGACCACTTACCTGAAGCTGGCCAATGGTCGTTACTCTTACCTGCTTGAATCCGTAGAGGGCGGAGAAAAGTGGGGACGCTACTCAATGATTGGATTACCCTGCAGAACCATACTGCGGGTGTCGGGTTATGGTACCGACTGCAAGGTGACTCTGGAAACTGACGGCCAGGTTGTTGAAGAACATAACCCTGAAGATCCACTGACCTTTATTAAACAGTTTCAACAGGGTTACAAAGTAGCTGAGTTGCCTCACCTGCCCCGCTTTACTGGTGGTCTGGTGGGCTACTTTGCCTACGACACAGTCCGTTATATTGAGGAACGACTGGCACGCACAGCACCAAAGGATGAACTGGACAACCCGGACATCATGCTGATGGTTTCTGACGAGCTGGTAGTGTTTGACAACCTCAGCGGCAAGCTGATTCTGGTCACTCATGCCGACCCGGCAGAACCTGCTGCCCTGGAAAAAGCAGAGTTTCGTCTCGACGATCTGGTACGAAGACTGCAAACAACCAACGTGCTACCACCAACACAGGCTTCCCTGAACCCTGCCCGGGAAAATGACTTCAAATCCGGTTTCGGTCAGGAAGCTTTCAAAGATGCAGTGGCCACTATCAGGGAATACATTCTGGCGGGTGACGCTATGCAGGTAGTGCCATCCCAACGCATGACCATTCCTTTTGACAGCTCCCCCCTCAACCTGTACCGGGCTCTACGCAGCACCAACCCATCTCCGTATATGTATTACATGGATCTGGGTGACTTTCATGTCGTAGGTTCATCACCGGAGATTCTGGCCCGCCTTGAAGACGGTGAAGTCACCGTCAGACCGATTGCCGGAACCCGTAAACGTGGCGATACCGAAGAGCGGGATAAGGCGCTGGAAAAAGAGCTGCTGAATGATCCCAAAGAATTGGCAGAACACCTGATGCTGATCGACCTGGGTAGAAACGACATTGGTCGGGTATCAAAAACAGGCAGCGTCAGCCTGACCGACAAAATGATCATTGAGCGTTACTCTCATGTTATGCACATCGTGTCGAATGTCACCGGTCAATTAAAAGACGGCATGGATGCCATGGACGTTCTCAAGGCAACTCTGCCAGCAGGCACGCTCAGTGGTGCACCGAAAGTACGTGCCATGGAAATTATTGATGAACTGGAGCCCGTCAAGCGCGGTGTTTACGGTGGCGCAGTGGGTTATCTGGCATGGAACGGCAACATGGATACAGCCATTGCCATTCGCACTGCCGTGATCAAAGATCGCAAACTCCATGTACAGGCCGGTGCAGGCATTGTTGCCGACTCGGTTCCCGAAATGGAATGGAAAGAAACCATGAATAAGGGACGGGCTCTTTTCAAAGCCGTCGCCATGGCCCAGACAGGCCTGACTGCTGCCGCCAGTAAACAGAAGCAATCAGGGGAGTGAGTTTGTTCCGGGGTACTTACCGGGGTACTTGGCAGCCTTTGCAGCAATGACTGCTGAAGGCGCTACCGGGTAAACCCCTGGTGCCATCATATCGCCGGGGACAGGCAACATTTCATTCTTATCCATCGTTGACATAATCAGAACATCCAGACAGCCCGAAGCTTCAGCCAGGGCCTCTTCAAGCGTTTCCCCATCAGTCGCACCCCAGCCGAAGTCATGAAATTTTACCATATAGCGCCCGCCTTCATCGCGGCTAACAGTAGCAGGGTATTCTATTCTCATAATCTTAACTCCGGGGGCTTAGTGCCTTTCCCACAATGTACAAGTCGCAAAACTCTGGTTCCCATGCTCCTGCGTGGGAACGAGTGGTAAAAAAATCCTGAACTACGCAGAGTAAATTCTGCCCCGTATTTGATAAAAAAGAGGACATACGTATGTTATTCAGAGTAGGCATCGAGACACCGAAAGATGATGACACTGCTTACAGCATCATCATTCCGGCACTGTGCAACGAACATTATACAACCGTGTCAGCGGCAGACACGTTTGAAGAAATTGTACCCATGACCAGAGAAGCCGCCTTTTCAATGATGCAGGAAATGGCACTGTCTGGTGATCTTGACATAGTCGCCATTGCCGAAGCAAACCAACAAGACTACAGCAAAGATCCTGAGTACACAGACTTTAATGAATGGGCTTTTGTGGATATAGACCTCGATGGCTTAGTTGGCGCACAAAAGCTTACCAATATTGCACCATGTGGCCTGATACGAATTGAAAGCCCATCCCGGTAGGGTGTGTTAGAATCCTTCGCCTTGGGCTTCGGGCTGTCAACAGGTATCAATATGCTCTTAATGATCGACAACTATGATTCATTCACCTGGAATCTGGTGCAATACTTTGGCGAACTGGGCCAGGAAGTGGCCGTCCATCGTAACGACCAGATAACGTTGGAACAGATCGAAGCCCTTAATCCGGAAAGCATCATCATCTCACCAGGCCCCTGCACACCCAATGAGGCCGGTATTTCGATGGCAACCATTGCACACTTCAGTGACAAAAAACCCATACTGGGCGTCTGTCTGGGACACCAGAGCATGGGTCAGGTCTTTGGTGGTAAAGTGGTTCGGGCCCGGCACGTCATGCACGGAAAAGTTTCACCCGTCTATCATAACAGCCGGGGGGTTTTCACAGACCTGCCCAACCCGGTCACAACCACTCGCTATCACTCTCTTGTCATTGAAAAAGAAAGCTTGCCAGACTGTTTTGAAATCACCGCCTGGACCCAGCACGAAGACGGAAGCATGGATGAAATCATGGGGATTCGCCACAAAACCCTGCCCCTGGAAGGCGTCCAGTTTCACCCGGAATCCATCATGACCGACCGTGGCCATGACATGCTGGACAACTTTCTTAAACAATAAAAGCCAATGGTGACAGGAGCCAGACGACACATGAACATTAAAGAAGGCATTGCCCGTGCTGTCAGCCATCTTGACCTGAGCCGTGACGAGATGATCAGCATCATGCGTGACATCATGACAGGTCAGTGTACCAGTGCCCAGATCAGCTCATTCCTGACGGCCATGCGTATGAAGAATGAGAGCATTGAAGAAATTACCGGGGCTACCCTGGTGCTCAGAGAAATGGTGACCGGTGTTGAAGTGAACGCTGAGCATCTGGTGGATATTGTCGGCACCGGAGGTGATGGCGCCCACCTGTTCAATGTATCTACGGCTTCCTCTTTTGTCGCCGCCGCTGCCGGTGCCCATGTAGCCAAACACGGTAATCGCGGGGTATCCAGCGCCAGCGGCAGTGCAGACCTGTTGGAAAAGGCCGACATTCAGCTGGGCATCACACCTGAACAGGTGGCACGCTGTGTTGAGAAAGTAGGCGTGGGTTTCATGTTTGCTCCAACTCACCACTCAGCCATGAAAAACGTGGTTGGCGTACGCAGAGAACTCGGTATCAGAACCTTCTTCAATATTCTGGGCCCCATGTCCAATCCTGCCGGTGTAAAAAATCTGGTTATTGGCGTGTTTACCCGAGAGCTCTGCCGCTCTATGGCCGAGGTTCTGCGTGAGCTGGGTAATCAGCACATCATGGTCGTACATTCTATGGATGGTCTGGACGAAATCAGTATCGCCAGCGAAACTTTTGTAGCTGAGCTGAAAGACGGCGCAATTCGCGAGTACATGATCAAGCCAGAAGATTTTGGCATCAAATCCCGGGACCTGACCGGCTTGAGCGTGGAAGGCTCCGGGGACTCTCTGGCGTTGATCAGGGATGCCCTGGGCAAGCGGGAAGGCGAATACGCCGACAAAGCGGCCGACATGATCTCACTGAATGCCGGTGCGGCCATTTATGTTGCCGGTGTCGCCAACAGCCTGCAACAAGGAATCACCATGGCACAGGATGCTATTGCCAGCGGACTGGGTCTGGAAAAAATGCGTGAACTGGCCAGCTTCACACAAACGATTGCAGAGGGATAACGAATGTCTATGCCAACTATCCTCAACACAATTGTTGAGAGAAAGCGTGAAGAAGTCACAGAACGGCAGGCGGCAATGTCTATGCAGGAAGTCATTACCAAAGCACGCCACACAGAAAAAACCCGGGGCTTCGCCAAACACCTGGAAGCCCGAACAGAAGCTCACCAGGCAGCCATTATTGCCGAGATCAAAAAAGCCTCTCCCAGCAAGGGGGTGATTCGCAAACACTTTGATCCAGCCAGCATTGCCCGGAGCTACGAAAAGGCGGGAGCCAGCTGCCTTTCCGTACTGACTGACAGGGACTTTTTTCAGGGTTCCGAACGCTATTTGCTGGAAGCGCGCTCAGCCTGTGCCCTGCCTGTTTTGCGCAAGGACTTCATAGTCGACCCCTGGCAGATTTATGAATCCCGTATGATTGGCGCAGATTGTATCCTGCTGATCGCAGCCTGCCTCACCGATGGCGAACTTCAAGAGTTCAGCAGCACCGCCCTGGATCTGGGAATGGACGTTCTGGTGGAAGTCCACGGCGCTGATGAACTGCAGCGGGCACTGCCACTGGAAGGCACCTTGTTGGGCATCAATAACCGCAACCTGCATACTTTTGAAGTGACATTGGACAATACGTATTCGTTACTCAGTGACATTCCGGAAGGTAGAAAAGTCATTACAGAAAGTGGTATCCATACCCTGAAAGACGTGGATAGCATGTTTTCAAAAGGAGTAAACAGTTTCCTGGTCGGTGAAGCCTTTATGCGTCAGAAAGACCCGGGTGCCGAACTGAAAAAACTGTTCAACAAATACTTATAACGGTGCACGTTCAGGCAAGAACACAAGATGGGGCCTTCCTTATTTTGAGCAGGAACGCCCCTTCAGTCCGGAAAACAGCGTCGTTACTCAATAATCCCGCAGGCAACTCTTGACCCACCGCCCTTAGCAGCGTTGCCACTTTGAGCATCGTCACTTTGAGAATTGATAACCAGCGAACGCCCTTTCAGATCAGCCAGTTTCAGTTGTTTGGCTACCACTGGGACTGTAGCAAAACCTTTGTCGTCTACCGTCAGTCCCGGCAAATCATCAAGCGAACCTCCGGCTGCCAAAGCCGCTACCTTCACGCCATCTTTGGAGCCAGCATCACAACTGGGAACTTCATGAACACTGAAACCATGTTCTCCAGGCATCAGATCATGGAGATCGGGCACAAACTCCACCCCGCCTCCAGAGGCCGATGAAATAGTGACGGTTCCCAAATCAGCACCAACACCGGAGGGAGAAACCTGATTCATGCTGACCTTGAAGCTATCCATCTGTTTATCACCGGAGGTACAGGCAGAAAGTATTGCCACCACGACCACTATGGCAGACAGCCCACAGACTTTATTGAACATAATTGCCAACTCCACGAGCAGTAAGTATGTACAGAGGAATATAGCTACCCTTAGTGGGGTTTACTCGATACACGGCCTGAAAAAGCAGGCTTTTTCGGTTTTATTCCAAAAAGCCTGATTAACATTCGCGAGCGTTATAATGTTTCCGATCCATTCATAGGGGAATTCCGGTTAGCTTGACCTTGTGCTGCTGAGGTAAGATAGCGACCCCAATATCCATCGAATCTGGAGGGCACAGAAAGCCCTCTTTAAGAAAGGAAACAAGCTGTAATGAAAGCTCAAGTCACATGGGTCGATCAGAAACGTTTTCTGGGACTGACTAACAGCAATAACTCTGTTGTTATGGACGCAGATAAAGACGTTAAGTCCGCACCCAGCCCAATGGAAATGATTCTGATGGGTCTGGGCGGTTGTTCATCCATTGATATGATCGGCATTCTGGAAAAGGCTCGCCAGAAGGTTGTTGACTGCCAGGTTGATATTCAGGCTGAACGTGCCGACGCCGTGCCCGCTGTCTTCACCAAAATTCATCTGAACTTTGTCGTTAAAGGCATCGCTGTAAAAGAATCCCATGTTAAGCGTGCGGTGCAACTGTCTGCTGATAAATACTGCTCGGTCGCCATGATGCTGGGTAAGGGGGGGGTGGAAATCACTCATAGTTATGAAATAGTTGAAGCTTGAAGCTGGAAGCCTGGATTCCCGCTTTGGCGGGGGGGGTTCCGGGCTTCAAAGAGCAGTTTTTTTTATTGTCCTGCGGGGCTTGTCAGCCTGGCGGCCAGCTCATCTGGCGTTTACCGATCAGGTGGAGATGGATGTGATAAACTGACTGGCCGCCGTGGCTGTTGCAGTTCATTACCGTGCGGTAACCGTCTTCGGAAAAGCCCTCATCTTTGGCGATCTGACTGGCCACCAGCATCATTTTTCCCAGTACTGCCTGATCTTCCGGAGTTGCATCGTTCAGTGTTGCGATATGCTTCCTGGGAATGATCTGGACGTGGACAGGGGCCTGAGGGTTGATATCCCTGAATGCAAGCACATCGTCGTCTTCATAAACCTTATCGACGGGGATCTCCCCCGCCACCATCTTGCAGAAAAGACAGTTCATTGATTGACCTCCAATCCTCTGATTCGAAAAACCAAGCTAAGCCTAACAGCTGATTCTTTAGCCCGAAAGGCTTCTAATCCTCAATCCTGTCTTCCCACAGCAGCGTCGACCCGACCACAGCCGCTGGCATGATCAGTAAATTGATAAAGGGAATCAGCATCACCAGTGTCACGGTTGCACCAAATCCCCAGACGTAATTTCGATCCTGCTTCAGACGATCCAGCATGTCATTAAACGACACCCCTCTGTTGTCTGCGGCATAGTCACAGTACTGGATCGACATCATCCAGCTGTTGAACAGAAACCAGAGCACAGGGGTAATCAGATTCACCACGGGGATAAAAGACAACACCAACAAAACCACCGCCTTAGGCAGGTAATAGACCAGTTTTCGGCCCTCCCGGCCTATGGTTTTGGGCAACAGGGTCAGCCAGTCTTTCAGCTCGTATTCGGGTAAATCTGACTTACCATGAAGGTTCTGAACTTTTTCGGCAAGAAGGCCGTTGAAAGGGGCCGCAATAAAATTCCCGACGATCGTAAAGGTAAAAAACACAACCCCCAGCATGGCCAGGAACAACAGCGGCCAGAGCAGGAATTCAAGAAAAGATAGCCAGCTGGGCAGCCATTGAACCAACGAGGCCATCAACCCACTCATTTGCTGAAGACCAAGGTAGATCAGAAAACCGAACACCAGAATATTAACGGTCAGAGGGATCATCACATACCAGCGGATAGCCGGATCCGGAAGATAGGATAGTCCCTTGAGAAAATAACCGGGTCCACTTGCCGGTGCAGGCGTTGGCATAACAGAGTTCCTTTTACAGATTGTTTCAGGTGGGTTGCAAATATAAGCCGATCGCTGAAGAGATTCTGGTTCTCATCAACACAAGCCGTTATTATTCACACAGTTTAACGAATTATGAATCCCTTATCGTCAGAGACTTTCTCTGCCTCTGACAGACATTCCTGAGCAAGGAGTAAAATGTGAGTGAAGCCAAGCACGTCCAGCTGCTGATCCTGGGTTCCGGCCCTGCCGGATACACAGCTGCGGTATACGCTGCCCGGGCAAACCTGAAGCCAGTGATGATCACTGGCATGCAACAGGGTGGGCAGTTGACGACCACAACCGACGTGGACAACTGGCCTGGCGGCCCCGAAGGTCTTCAAGGCCCGGGCCTGATGGAAGACATGCGCGTTCATGCAGAACGCTTTGGTACCGACATTATCTTTGACCATATCGAAGCAGTCGATCTGAGCAAAAAGCCTTACACCCTCAAAGGCAACGATACCTACACCTGCGACTCCCTGATTATCAGCACCGGTGCCAGCGCTCGCTACCTGGGTCTGGACAGTGAAGAAGCCTTCAAGGGCAAGGGCGTTTCTGCCTGTGCCACCTGTGATGGTTTTTTCTACAAAAACAAGGATGTCGTGGTCGTGGGAGGCGGCAACACCGCGGTTGAGGAGGCTCTCTATCTTTCCAACATTGCCAAAACCGTCACCTTGATTCACCGTCGCCAGGGTTTCCGTGCAGAAAAAATCCTGCAGGACAAGATGATCGACCGTGTCGAAAACGGCAACATGAAACTGGCTCTTGACGCCACCCTTGATGAAGTACTGGGTGATAACATGGGTGTGACTGGCGTTCGCATCAAGGATGTGAATACTGGCGAGACCCGTGAAATTAACGCCGAGGGCTGCTTTATTGCCATTGGCCACACACCAAACACGGGCATCTTTGAAGGCCAGCTGGACATGAAAGACGGCTACATAAAAGTCAGCGGTGGCTCCGAAGGCAACGCTACCCTGACTTCCAAAGAAGGCGTATTTGCTGCGGGTGATGTGATGGATCACATTTACCGTCAGGCGATTACCTCTGCTGGCACTGGCTGCATGGCGGCCCTGGATGCCGAAAAGTACCTGGACTCGCTGTCCTGATCAGGCAGCCCCGCTGATGCGGGGCTTGCAGGTTTTCCAAAGTCATCAAGGTCAGGAAGCTTGCTGGCTATTTGCTGCCTCTGGTGTTTCAGAGGTTACCCTGAAGTCTTCAGATAACGTCCCCTTCTCATTCTGGTCTGCCTTGGGTGCATAATCCAACGGCTGTTCCAGTGGTTTGGTACGCTCGGTACGACGCTTGGGAATCTGGCCCGACAACAGGGCACTGCTGCTGATCAGAGAATCACTGAGCTTATTCTTGACACTGTCGTCATTGCACAATGAGTTGGCTCCGTTAGCCATGTGCTCGTAAACATCTTTATAGCTGTCTGTCAGTTTGTTAACCAGGTGAGCCGTTGTGTTGAAATGATCGGCTACATTGTCCTGATACTGTTTGAAATCCGCTTCCAGATCTTTCAGCTGAGTTTCCATCTTGCCTCGATCTGAACGGGGACCTGCCAGCAGATGGTACAAGAGTGCACCACCCGTCATACCCACCAGAAACGCCAAACTGCCTACAAACCAAAGTACATTTACATTTTCCACAGCATCGCCTCAAACAGCCCTACACTTGTGCCAAAGTTATAATCTTTTGTGCGCAAAGTATAGAGAGGTTGTGTAACATCAGGATGAGCCGATCGTTAATCAGCCATAGTGAAACAACCATTGAACGACTGACGTCACTGAACCCCGCCCTGAAGGACGGGGCCTGTAAAAGCCTCTAATTCACGGATGTAAGTGACCAGACTAAGCCACTTCGAGTGGCTACGTTAAAGGCGAATGCATAGTTACCGTGGGATGCTTCACCAGTCCCACGCTCTAAGGATAGTGGTTAAACAGTGTATTGAGGGTTAATCACAGTGCTGCTATCAAGAAACCGCCTATTAACATTGTCGAGGTGAACTTTACTGCCGCAAGGCTAGAACGGTGCGTAAGCACCAAATCTAAGGACAACGATGTATGAACCGAGTGTTCGTGTTAGACAAAAACAAAAAGCCTCTTATGCCTTGCCATCCGGCAAGAGCAAGAAAGCTGTTAGACAAGGGTAAAGCTGCTGTCTTCAGACACTATCCTTTCACGATCATCCTGAAGGAAAGAGAAGGTGGAGAT
Organism: Endozoicomonas sp. 4G; assembly: GCF_023822025.1. NCBI lineage: Bacteria > Pseudomonadati > Pseudomonadota > Gammaproteobacteria > Oceanospirillales > Endozoicomonadaceae > Endozoicomonas > Endozoicomonas sp. 4G. The sequence continues at coordinate 3,353,451 of NZ_CP082909.1, forward strand.
GTTCAGCCACTGGAACTCAAATTCGACGTTGGAAGCAAAACAACAGGCATAGCCGCTGTGGCTGACTGTGATCGTGGAAAGAAAGTTGTCTTTGCTGCTGAACTCCAACATAGAGGTCAGAGGGTTAAGGATTCTCTTGAGTCTCGGCGTACAACACGTCGAGCCAGAAGAAACCGGAAAACCCGCTATAGAAAAGCCCGCTTCATGAATCGAACAAGACCTGAAGGCTGGCTACCGCCCAGCCTTATGAGTCGAGTCTTCAATACCGAGACTTGGGCAAAGAGATTCTGTCTCAAAGCACCCATCAGTGATTTAGCTGTTGAGCGTGTTAAGTTCGATATGCAGTTGATGGAGAACCCTGATATCTCGGGGGTTGAGTACCAACGAGGTACGTTGTTTGGTACAGAGTTGAGACAGTACTTACTCTATAGGGATGGACACAAATGTTCATACTGTAAGGGAGTGAGTAACGACCCAATCCTCAACATCGAACATTTCATATCCAGAGCTCTGGGAGGCTCAAACCGGATCGGTAACTTGTACATTGCATGTCGTACATGCAATGAAGAAAAAGGAGCTATCCACCCTAAGCAGTGGCTTGAATCTATTTCAAAGAAAAAGAACAAGAACAAGCTGGATACAGCAAGAGTCAGAAATGTAACCAACATCCTGAAAGGAAAGAAGGTCAATTGTCTGAAAGATGCTGCTGCCGTCAATGCCACAAGAAACGAAACCGCTAGACGTGTTCAGGCCATAGGTCTTCCTACCACCTTTGCTACTGGCGGTAGAACGAAGTTCAACCGCACTCAGCAAGGATACAAGAAAGAGCACTGGATAGATGCGGCTTGTGTAGGAGAGTCTGGAGCCAGTGTATACATAGCAGAGAGCACAAAACCCTTAGGGAAGTGGCGGTTAAGAAACTACCGATTCAGGAACGACAGTCATATCCCACTTTGGTAGTTTCGGATTCCTGATAATGTATGGATTTATATCAGTCATTTCTGATTTTCCAAGTCTCACTCCCTTGGGATAAAACTTGTCCAGCAGATTAACCACAGGACTCATCGCTTTCCATGTCATAGTTTCCGTCCATTTCAATACAGTGCTCACTGTATTCAATAACGTCCCACTCCAATGATTTTCCAGCGAAGACCACCTACGTTCGATGGGGTTGTATTTGCTGTGATAGGGAGGATAGTACACCCCATGAATTTTCAGGCCTTTGCTTTGACTGAAACGCACCAGCCTTGAGAGGTACTGAGTGCGGTGACTATTATTTTCCGGACCATTATCGGCAAAAATAACAATCTCCTCTACCTCCGGATTTTCTTCTTTCACCAGATCCCACCACCACTCGAACGCATCGCAGACAAAATCACTGGTTTTGTTCGAATTGCCGTAGAAAATATGGAGTTGGTCGTTTTCAAGATTGAGAATGCCAAAAGGAATCAGTTTACTCTTCGTAGCCATGTCATGATCAAGTGCTTTAACAGGAGCCTTCCCACGAGATTTACCCCCTCTGGAAAAGTCGCCAAGATTAACTGTTGCTTTGCAGTCTATGCTGACTCGCAACGCTTTTTTGTTGTTTTTAGCTTCTTCGTTTATTCGGTGGACGTTTTCAAAAATGGCATCGGTTTCCGGGACTTTTTTTGGGGTTTGGTTTTTTGTACCCGACGCAGTTTATAGCCCAGGCGATTGAGAATATCATTAATGGTTCGCACTTTGGGAACCTGATCTTCCGCCCAGCCTTTTTCTTCAATGAGCTTTCGATGAACCGCTTTAGCTGTAATGCGAGTATAGGCTAATGTGTTCTTCATCTGTGGGTCTGCCTGGCTTTCCGGTTCAACCAGACTACGGATGTCTTGTTCTAATTGTGGTAGGTTAATTTCTGAACGGCGCTTGCCACATACTTCATAATGGCCAAAGCACTCGAACCCTGTCCGTAGCTCATTGATACCGAGTTCTACGGACTTTCTGCTCCAACCAAACTCTGACTCCGTTAAGCGGGGACTCTCGTAGCAGAGCTTTTTCGACACCTCAGCCATGAAGATTCTTTTTTTCATGCCAGTGAGTTGTTTGGCTGCAAACTTAATGACGTCTTTGGCTTCTTGAGGAATAGCAACAGAGGTAGACATAGCAATCAATGACATAGGAGTTTAAGCTTGCTGCCTACCATACTCCGGTATGATTTTGATCGCCAGTTCCCTTAATTATTAAGGCTATGGGTAGAGGCTCACGACAAATGTGTAGAGTTGACAAGTACGGGTTTCCCCGTACAAAAGCTAAAAGCTCCAAGCAGGTTCAGGGGTTTCAGACTGGAGATATCGTCAAAGCTATCGTTCCAGCTGGTAAACGGCAAGGAACGTATACAGGTCGAGTTGCAGTGAGAACGACAGGCTCATTCAACATCAAGACTGAAAGCGACACCATCCAAGGAATTTCATGGAGAAACTGTCAGAAAATTCAGTTTGTGGATGGGTACGGGTATAGCTTGGCCCTAATCGGGCAAGTCAACATTCCTCCCCGCACTAGAAGTACGGGGTATCCAGTTGAGGAAAAACGATGACCCCGAAATCTCGTTACCAGCAGGACTTAAACAAAGACCATTTCAGCTACGACCCCCATCAGGAAGCAGCGGTTCAACACCTCCAGCGTCTTTTTGATCTGCTGATAGCTGAAGCTCCCCGCCCTTCTCTGCTCAAGCGCATCAACCCTTTTACCAGAAAAGAAACCAGCAGTATTCGCGGGCTCTACTTCTGGGGCGGCGTGGGCCGGGGCAAAACCTATCTGATGGACACCTTTTACGACTGCCTGCCGTTCCCCGAGAAAAAGCGCATGCATTTTCACCACTTTATGCGCTGGGTTCATGTTGAACTGAAAAAACTGTCGGGAGAAAAAAACCCTCTGGATAAGGTGGCAGAGGCACTCGCCGCCCAAACCCGGGTGATCTGCTTTGATGAATTTTTCGTCTCTGACATCACCGATGCCATGCTCTTGGGTGGACTCTTTGAACAGCTCTTTCAAAGAGGCATCACATTGGTGGCCACATCCAACGTGATTCCCGATGAACTCTACAAAGACGGCCTGCAAAGAGCCCGTTTCCTGCCAGCTATTGCTCAGCTGAAAAAGCATACCCTGGTGGTCAACGTTGATGGCGGCACCGACTATCGCCTGCGCCTTCTGGAAAAAGCAGAAACCTACTTCAGTCCCCTTGGGATTGGAGCCGATCGACATCTGCTGAAAACATTCAATGACCTGGCACCGGATATCAATCAATGTCGGGAAGCCGACACCATTGAGATAGCAGGCCGACCCATCAATAGCGAACGCACCTGTGAAGACATAGGCTGGTTCAGCTTTGAAGCACTCTGTGATGGTCCAAGAAGCCAGAACGACTACATAGAACTGGCCCGCCTTTACCAGACCGTCATTCTGGAAAATGTACCGCAGATGGGTGAGAAGAAAGACGATCAGGCCAGACGCTTCATCAGTCTGGTGGACGAGTTCTATGACCGCAACGTTAAACTCATTCTCACCGCAGAAACCCCCTTGCCGGATCTTTACACCCACGGCAAGCTGAACTTTGAATTCCAGCGCACCATCAGTCGACTGCAAGAAATGCAGTCCAAAGAGTACTTGTCGCAACCTCACGATCCGATTCTGTTATGAAACACAGTGTCAGGCTTAAATTTGCCGAGAGAAAATTATCATGAAAACCGTTCTAAGACGTGCCGCCCTGTTTCTGGTTCTTGTCAGCCCTTCCGCCTTTTCTGCGGACTCTTCTACTGACTCTTCTACTAAAGTACTGGCACACAGCACAACCAGTTGGGACGGTACTCCTCTGAAAGCTGTCAACCTTGAAAACCCTGAAGTTCGGGTGCTGCGTATTGGCATCGCCCCCCATTCAAGACTGCCTATTCATAAGCACCCTGTTATCAATGCCGGCTATCTGATTAAGGGGGAATTAACGGTTGTCCGTTTGTCTGATGGCAAGGAGCTGGAACTGAAAGCCGGTGACGCCCTGGTTGAGATGGTGGATGAGTGGCACTACGGAATCAACAAATCCGATGAGCCCGCAGAAATCGTTGTCGTTTATGCCGGTAATGAAGGGCAGGCCATTACGGTGTTAAAAGAAGAACAATAACCCACAGGCTCCCATGCCAGGATCCACCGAACCTGAAAACATGGGAACCAAAGTGTTACGGCAGTTTTTCAGACACTGGGCAATAAGCCATTGCCAACAAAAGCATTCAGACAACCACTGGTAATCAATTGCCCCGCCTTTTCAATATCCGGTGAGAAGTAACGGTCCTGATCATAAAAAGGCACTTCGCTCCTCAGTAAGGCCATCACTTTTTGCAAAGGCTCAGAAGTGGCATAGGGTTTTCGCAGGTCGACACCCTGCCCTGCTGCCAGTAATTCGATGCCCAGAATGGCCCCGGTATTGCCATTGATTTCCCTCAGCCTGCGAGCCCCATAAGTGGCCATGGACACATGATCTTCCTGATTAGCAGACGTTGGCAGACTATCCGTGACCGAAGGGTGAGACAGGCAACGATTCTCACTGGCCAATGCCGCCGTAGTGTTATGGGCAATCATAAAGCCAGAGTTAACGCCACTGTTCTCAACCAGGAAAGGTGGCAATCCACTCAGGTGATGATCCACCAGCAAGGCGACTCTTCTTTCACTGATCGCCCCGATTTCACAGCTGGCCAGGGCGATCGCTTCTGCTGCCATGCCCACAGGCTCAGCATGGAAGTTACCGCCCGACAGGACTTCATCCTCTTCAGCAAACACCAGCGGATTATCAGAAACCGCATTGGCTTCAATTTCCAGCAACCTTGCGGCATGACGTAACTGTTCCAGACAAGCTCCCATCACCTGAGGCTGACAACGCAGTGAATAAGGATCCTGAACTTTGTCGCAGTGCTCATGGGAATGCCCTATTGCACTGTGATCCAGCAGAGCCCGATAAGCGGCAGCGACGTCTATTTGCCCAGGCAGCCCTCTGGCTATGTGAATCCGCTCATCAAAAGGTTTCCTGCTGCCCATCGCTGCTTCCACAGAAAGACTGCCGGTGACCACGGCAGAAGCCAGCAGATCTTCCGCAGCAAAGAGTCCTTCCAATGCAAAAGCGGTAGACGCCTGAGTACCATTCAAAAGTGCCAATCCTTCTTTCGGGGCAAGACTCAGGGGTTCCAGTCCCGCTGCTGCCAGAGCGGCTTCAGCCGATACGGTTTCACCCTTCACCCTGGCCAGACCTTCACCTAATAACAGGCAACTCATATGCGCCAGGGGGGCCAGGTCACCACTGGCACCCACAGAGCCTTTTTCAGGCACGCAGGGTAAAACGTTGTGATTGACCAGAGTGACCAAAGCATCAATCAATTCAGGTCTGACACCGGAATAGCCCCTGGCAAGGCTATTGATCTTTAATACCATCATCAGACGTACAGTGTCGTCTTTCATCCACTCCCCGACACCGGTGGAATGAGAAAGCACAATACTGCTCTGGAGTTGCTCAAGATCTTCCTCAGCGATACGGGTGCTGGCCAACATACCAAAACCGGTATTAATGCCATACACCACCCGGTTTTCGCGGATTACCTTTTGCACACAGTCAAGGCTTTTCTGAATCTTTGGGTAGCAGCTGTGATCCAGTTTTATCGGGATCTGCGACCGGCTTAGTTCCCGCAACTGCCTTAGCGTTATTTTACCCGGTACAAGCTGCATCAGACTTCCTCCATCGGCAAATGGAGATCATTCTCCCGGGCGCAGTCTCTGGCGATGTCATAGCCGGCATCGGCATGCCTCATTACGCCTGTTGCCGGATCATTCCAGAGCACACGAGACAACTTTTCCCTGGCCTGATCGGTACCATCAGCGACAATCACGACACCTGCATGCTGGCTGTACCCCATACCGACACCACCTCCGTGATGCAGGCTGACCCATGTCGCACCGGAAGCCGTATTCAATAATGCGTTCAGCAATGGCCAGTCGGATACTGCGTCACTGCCGTCTTTCATACTTTCGGTTTCACGGTTAGGGCTGGCTACTGAACCGGAATCCAGATGGTCCCGACCAATAACGACAGGTGCCTTCAGTTCACCACTGGCCACCATATCATTGAACGCCATGCCCAGACGGGCCCTGTCTTTCAGGCCGACCCAGCAGATACGGGCGGGCAACCCTTGAAACTCAATACGTTCCCGGGCCATATCCAGCCAGTTATGCAGCGAAGGATTATCAGGAATCAACTCCTTCACTTTTTGATCGGTCTTATAGATATCTTCCGGGTCACCGGATAATGCCGCCCAGCGGAACGGACCGATTCCCTGGCAAAACAGCGGGCGAATGTAGGCAGGCACAAACCCCGGGAAATCGAAAGCATTCTCCACCCCTTCATCCTTGGCCATCTGTCGTATGTTGTTGCCATAGTCTACGGTGGCTGCGCCACGCTCCTGAAGGGTCAGCATGGCCTGAACCTGAACGGCCATGGACTGCTTTGCCGCTTTGACAACATCTGACTGATTTTCCTTACGCTTTTGAGCCGCCTGCGCCATCGTCCAGCCTGTGGGCAGATAACCATTGAGGGGGTCATGGGCAGAAGTCTGATCCGTCACCACATCAGGCGTTACACCACGGGATACCAGCTCGGGGAAAACATCGGCAGCATTGGCCAACAATCCGACTGAGACCGAACGTCCTTCAGAATGGGCCTGCTGAATAATGTTCAGGGCTTCATCCAAAGTGCGGGCTTTTTCATCGAGATAACGGGTTTTCAGGCGGAAATCAATTCTGGACTCATCCACTTCACAGGCCAGCATTGAGAAACCCGACATGGTTGCGGCCAGTGGCTGAGCACCGCCCATCCCACCCAGACCGCCGGTCAGAATCCATTTGCCTGAAGCCTCGCCAGCAAAATGTTTGCGGGCCATGGCGGCAAAGGTTTCATAAGTCCCCTGGACAATGCCCTGGGAACCAATGTAAATCCATGAGCCTGCGGTCATCTGGCCATACATCATCAGACCCTGACGGTCGAGCTCATTGAAATGTTCCCAGTTGCCCCAGTGAGGTACCAGGTTAGAGTTGGCAATCAGAACTCTGGGTGCGCCTTCGTGGGTTTTGAAAACACCCACCGGTTTTCCTGACTGAACCAGCAGGGTTTCATCGGGTTTCAGGCTCTTGAGTGTGTCGACTATGCGGTCATAACAGTCCCAGTTTCGTGCAGCCCGGCCTATACCGCCATAAACCACCAGACTCTGGGGATGCTCTGCCACCTCGGGATCCAGATTATTCATTAACATTCGCAGCGGCGCCTCTACCTGCCAGTTGCAGGTAGACAGTTCTGTACCACGGGATGCACGGATGGTGCGGTTCGGATCAAATCGTTTGCCTTGACTCATGAAAGGGTTACCTCACGACTCTCCTGTTGTTTTTGTTTTACTGGCCCTGGGGCCAACGAGAGGACTCTATCACAGAGTATGAAAGTGGAGCATCCCCTGTTTGAGTGGGTGATTTTATCGATTCACCTCACTGGGATACAGATCTAATCCACTTTCAGGCGTCCGCCCCGTGCGCTGATAGTTGAGCACTGCTACAAACCATAGACTATCTTGTCTGGGCACTCATAAACCGGAGAAGGTAGGTATTGATGAATCACTCCATTTCCCGATTGCCTAAGACCGCAAAGCGAACAACATTTTTCCATCGTGGCAAGGTTAAACACTGGATTGTCACAGCCCTTAACCTCACCGCTATGGCTTGCCCCTGTTCTAAACTGCTGGCAAAAAATCCTTTACCAACGCCAGTTGTGGAGGTGCTTGCCGGAGATAAAACGACAAAAACGACTAACTTCCTGGACGACTTGATTAACCATAATGCTTACATGGGGTTAACCCCTCCTTTTGCTCTCGACCCAAATGCAACCCATCTTATTTTCGCCATCAACCATGACAATGAGCAGGGCGAAAAAAAGGGTGAGCATTCAGAAGAACCGGAGGGAGCCGGGGCACAACAGCTGCAGCCTTTAATGACCATTCCGCTCCCGCCAATGACCCATGCACAAATTACTGCCATTATCCAGGGGCTGGATACCGGCCTTGATCAAGCCACCCTGGATACTCTGTTGGCCTGGCTCCCGGAAGCTTCCCACAGTGGGAACCTGACCATTGCAGACATGATTGAGCAAGTGAAACAAACACTCGACATTGTGCCTGACCCAGACCAGGAAAAGATGATGGAAGTTCTGTCTTCTATCCAGGGTACTGAATCGCCTGTCGATTTGACCAAACCAGAAGATCGGGAGAGCCTGGCAAAGTTACTGGTGAGTTATTATACGGCCATCCATTCAAGTGGAGCATCCACCCAGGTGGCTTATGATTTTTTTAACTCATTCCTGCTGTATGCCACTGGCTTGTCGGGTATCGAGAGGCTCGAGGCCAGGAAAGGAGAGCTGTTAGGTACAAAAGCACCCATAGAAAGTCACTTAATAATGGGAAATGTTAAAGAATCTGCATCCGTCTTCTCTGGACTGAAGTTGTTGCAAAAAATGCGCCTCAGGATTTTGCGAAAACTGTGGGCCCCCTCAGAATCTAGAAATCTCCTTGAGTATTTGCAACGACTGGGAACCCCACAGAAGCTGAAGAGCTCCTTAAGCATTTGCAAAAATACGAAAACATCTCAGAAAGTACACTCAGGCTTTTACGGCGAACGTTGAACCCCTCAGGAACTCTAAAATTCGAGGAACCCGCAGATCCAACGCTAGAATACGCATCCTCTCTGCTCAACCGTGGTCTTGATATGTACGAAATACCGTTTTATGAGCTTACTATAAGTTCAACTGAACGAACGTTAGAAGTGATAGAAGAACAGGCTGAAGAAAGACCTGTAATCATTGCCTCTAATAATCAGTTCACCACTTTAATGAATGCCATAGGCCTTATTCTTGACCCATTCAAGATACAAGACGCTGACGAACTTATAGACAACATGTCGAGCTATTTCAGTCAATCAAATTGGGATCAGACCATTACTGACTCTGAAGGGAAAGAACAGAAATTATTTGATGTATTCAAAAAGGTAATCACTGATGCAAAAGAAAACCCCGGAAATGAAAACCCTGAATTATTTCAAGAATTGCTTCTTGCCATAGAAAAATACCTATCGCAACATTTAGAAAAAACGTTTATGCATGAAGTTGATCGCCAAGTCATATTTTCAAACCTTGTCCATGGATTTTCTGACCTGCGGAAACAATCGAGGGCTCTGTTGAAAATGCTTACGCCAGCTATTGACACTCATACCAGAAAACAGGCTGATGAAGCCCAACATGACGAGGCAGCAAAGGCGCAGAAAAGAAAAGAGCTCAGCAACGAAGAGAAGAAGAGAAAATACCTGAAAGAACGAATAAAATACCTGGACGATTTCTACTTTCGGTTCGGCTGTAAATATGGTAATTGGGCGTGACCGGCCCTTAACCTTCCTCCAGACCGGCTGCCTGCAGCAAACTTCCGGCATGCTGCAGGCGTCGGGCTTAAGACTGTCCTGCACGGCAACTGCACGGACTCAGACAGGTTCTGCTGATCGTTTTTTCACTGGGCAAATCAATCAACCAGGTACTTAAGGTCTACACTGAGCAGGCTGTTGCAGTTATTCACTGAACCCATCTGCGTTCTTTTCGTTGCAATCCTTTAGCTACAGAAAGGTATATCAATGAAGAATCATAACTTCTTTGCACTGATCATCTTTGTGTCGGGGATATTGGCCGCTGTTAGTGTTCACCACCAATATGCAGGTCATCTCGAACTACTCAAGCCCGTATCGCATTACGGCATCTGGTCACTGCTTCCCGGCTTAATCACGATAGCCTTATGCCTGTTCACCAGAGAGCCATTAACTGCCTTGCTGGGCGGCATCGTTATTGGGGCCTTTATGCTTGGCCGATACGACTTAACGGACAAAGTGCTGATTCCCAACTTGGCAAAAGAAGGCTCTGCCACCATATTATTGCTGTATTTATGGCTGCTTGGTGGCCTTCTGGGGGTCTGGTCTAAAACCGGTGCTGCGCAGGCGTTTGCCAAGTTTATGACTCAACACTTTGTAAAAGGCCAACGTTCAGCAAAATTGGTCGCATGGTTACTGGGTATTTTCTTTTTCCAGGGGGGAACCATCAGTACGGTGCTGGTAGGCACCACAGTACGTCCGATTGCTGACAAAGCCAAAGTCAGCCATGAAGAAATGAGTTACATTGTCGACTCAACCGCTTCTCCTGTTGCTTCGGTACTGGCATTCAACGCATGGCCTTTGTACATTCAGGGCTTAATTTTTGTACCTGGCGTATCATTTCTGGCAACGGAAGCGGATCGTTTAAATTTTTTCTTTAGCAGCGTGCCCTTCAGCTTTTATAGTATTTTTGCGGTCACTGGAACCCTTTTACTGTCGCTGAATATTACCTGCCTGTCCGGGAAGCTCATAAAACAGGCACATAAAAGAGTACTGACAACAGGTGAGTTGGACGCTAAAGGCGCAAGGCCGCTGGGCGCCTCAGAATTACAAACGACCAAGGTCCCCGATCATTACAGCCCGCATGTTCTGGAATTCATTATTCCTTTGGTCAGCCTGATTGCTATCGCGGTCTTAACGTTCGTTTATTCAGGTACTCCAAAAGTGAACTGGGCCTTTGGCACCGCTTTGTTGTTGTCTGCTGCTATTGCCATGGCCAAAGGCATGTCATTAGCCGATGTCGTCGAAGGTTTTGGTGATGGCTTAAAAGGTGTCGTGTTAGCATCGGTCATCCTGATGCTGGCAATGACCATTGGCAGTATCAGCAAGGAGATTGGCGGAGGGCTGTATGTCGTGTCGCTACTCGGTGAGCGACTGACTTTTTGGTTATTGCCGGTGATTTTACAGCTGATTACCATGTTGATTGCTTTTTCAACGGGTACCAGCTGGGGAACCTATGCCATCACCTTCCCTCTCGCCATGCCCCTTGCCTGGGCCATTGCCCAATCACAGTCAGTAGCCAATCCAGAGCTGTTTATGATGATCTGTTTTGCCACAGTGCTGAATGGTAGTGTGTTCGGCGATCAATGCTCCCCCATATCCGACACAACCATACTCAGCTCAATGACCACAGGGTGCGACCTGATGGATCATGTCAAGTCTCAGATCATTCCTGCAATATTTGCTGCTTCGTTAGCGGCCTGCTTATGGACAGCTGTCGCTTACTTTTTTGTATAATATGCATTTTTTCGATGACTGGGAAAATACGTTATGCGACTGCGTCATATCGAAGTATTTCATGCCATCTACACGACGGGCTCTATCACCAATGCAGCCAAGATATTGCACGTGTCTCAGCCATCTGTCAGTAAAGTGCTTTCTCACGCTGAACAACAGCTGGGCTTTGCGCTTTTTGAAAGGGTAAAAGGACGATTAATCCCTACCAGAGAAGCAGAAATCCTGTTCAGTGAAGTGGATAAAATGTATCAACAGATGCGTTCTGTTAAAAATACCGCGGAAAACATCAGGACGGCAGGCTTTGGAACGATTAGCATTGGCGTGACTCCTGCCCTTGGTTTTGAAGTGGTGCCAAAGGCCATCACTTCGTTCCAAAAAGAACATCCGAACGTTAATGTCGACATTCAAACCATAGACAACAACGATGTTATGCAATCGCTTCTGGAGCGACAGTGTGATTTCGTCGTCTTGTTTTCACCAAACACAATGGCAGGCGTGATAGAGCATCATTGTGCCAGTTCTGAAATGGTGGTGATGTACCCCAAGCCGCTTTTTCCAGAAGCGCCTGACTCACTGACATTGGCTGACTTAAAACACTTACCTTTTATTGATATCGGTGATAGTGGGCCTCTCGGTGATTTACTGTGGACCAGAATGCATGAAAACGCTGTTCAGATACACTCCACCATAAAAGTGCAAACCTACTTTATTGCCGCACGAATGGTTGCCTGGGGGTCAGGAGTCTGTATCGTTGACAAGTACACAGCCAGTGCCAACTTATCAGAAAACGTAAGTTATGCCTCACTTTCTCCCGGCATGGCGTTTGACGTTAGCCTGGTGCACCTCGAGAGTAAGCCGCTTTCTGTCGCTGCTACTGACTTTATGTCATGTTTTAATCAAGCAATAACCTGAGACTATAACCCTGACAAAACAGGTTAATGTTCATAGCTGCCCGAACGCCCTATGCTGAAACAGTTACTTACTTTCAAAGCAGAGTGTTCTCAATGCAAATCACGGCTCCGTATTTACTCTTTGTGGGTGATGCCACCGACGAACTTTCGATAAAAATGGCTAAAGGTGCAGCCGACTGGAGACCAGAGCTGTGTGTCGGTGAAATGAACGCTGACGGGTGTACAGTGACCACCGGGCTGCCCCGGATGTCTATTGAGGAAGCCGTAGACAAAGGAGCCAAAACGTTTGTATTGGGCTTTGCCAACAGTGGCGGCGTATTGGAAACCAGATGGCACCCCATCATTTTAGAAGCCATATCGAAAGGCATGGATGTTGTCAGTGGCTTACACGATAAGTTGACCAGCGTCCCGCAACTGGCTGAAGCGGCGAAACAGCACAAGGTTCAACTGTTGGATATTCGTCACCCGGAATCCGTATTCAAAACCGGCACCGGCCTTCCCCGAAGTGGCAAACGACTACTGACTGTTGGTACCGACTGCTCTGTCGGTAAAATGTATACATCGCTCAGTTTAGAGCGCGCCATGAAACAACATGGCATGGATGTTGACTTCAGGGCTACTGGCCAGTGTGGCATCTTAATCGCTGGACAGGGCGTTGCTATTGACTGTGTTGTTTCTGACTTTATCTCGGGTGCAACAGAAACACTGTCTCCTGATAACAGGGAGGCTCACTGGGATATCGTAGAAGGCCAGGGTTCTTTATCACACCCGGCTTTCGCGGGAGTCAGCATGGGGCTGTTACACGGCAGTCAGCCTGATGCACTGGTGATATGCCACGCATTAAATCGCTCTCATATGAGAGGCTTGCCACACACGGCGTTTCCGAGCCTGGAAGAAACTATAGAATTAAATGTCGCCGCAGCCAAACTGACCAACCCTGATGTCAAAGTTGTCGGCATTACCGTTAATACGTCGTCTGTCAGTGTTGAAGAAGGTCGCGCCTACTGTGACCAAGTCAGCAAAGCATTGTCTTTACCCTGTGTCGATCCGGTACGGGATGGCTGTGACGAAATCGTTCACTATTTGTATAAAGAGTTTCTTTAAATGTTGTCGAAAATCTCGTTACATTATAAGCAGTCAGACTTTCCCCTCGCACAGGTATTTCGTATTTCACGGGGCGCTAAAACCAAAGCCGAAGTGATTGAAGTGACGCTCAGTTGTGCCGGGAAAGTCGGTCGCGCAGAATCAGTGCCGTACAATCGATACAATGAGACCATTGAATCGGTTATCAGACAGTTGCACAATGTCCACAACCAGCTCAATGCAGGTATCGATTTACAAACCTTGCTGGCCTCAATGAGCGCGGGCTCTGCCAGGAATGCCCTTGACTGTGCCTTTTGGGACCTGAAAGCCAAATTAGCTCAGCGTTCAGTGGCAGCATTGGCAAACCTTGAAGAACCTGCTGACTGCATCACAGCACAAACGCTTAGTATCGACACCCCTGAAGCCATGGCAGCCGCAGCAAAAGCCTTGGATAATGCGCCGTTAATTAAAGTCAAACTGGATAATCAAGACATTGCGGCAAAAATTCAGGCAATTCATCAAGCCTCACCTGGCAGCGACATTATTGTCGATGCCAACGAAGCCTGGTCCATTGAACAGCTGGTTGAGAATGCCGACGTTTTGGCAAAATCGAATGTAACGCTGATTGAGCAGCCTTTGAAAGCCGGTGAGGATTCAGAACTACTGGGACTGGAACTGCCAATCGCACTGTGTGCCGATGAATCCTGCCATACCCGTAAAGATTTAGAGTATTTATCAGGCCGCTATCAGGCGATCAACATCAAGCTGGATAAAACAGGGGGTTTAACAGAGGCCATTGCCCTGAGCAAAGAGGCAAAGGATCTCGGCCTGGACATCATGGTGGGTTGCATGGTGGGCAGTTCCTTAGCCATGGCACCGGCCTTCCTGCTGGCCTCTGATGCCCAATATGTTGATCTGGACGGCCCGCTTTTAGTGGCGCAGGATAGAGAACACGGGTTCGCTATTAACAAGGGGGTTATGTCGGCTTTGAATCCTGATTTGTGGGGTGGGGCGAATTAAATTAAAGTGGCAACCATAATAAACTGAAGCCTCCCGGAAACGTGCCATGACAAAAATAACAGGTCCCTGCGATCTACTGATCACCCATGTTCATATCGCCACCATGGATCCTTCCGGGGGAACGGGCAGCTACGGCGAAATTCCAGACGGTGCCGTTGCCATTGACCAGGGCGTCATCCAATGGCTTGGGGCATTGACGGAGCTGCCGATCAGTCTGCAACCGAAAACCCTCATCCACGGCCAGGGCCAATGGTTAATGCCAGGGCTGATCGACTGCCATACCCACCTGATCTATGGCGGCAATCGCGCTACCGAGTTTGAACAACGCCTTGAAGGCAAAAGTTACAGCGACATTGCCAGAGAGGGTGGTGGAATTATGTCGACGGTCAATGCCACTCGCCGGTGCAGTCTGGATGAGTTAATCGAACAATCCCGCCCACGACTGGAAGCACTGCTCAGCGAAGGTGTCACCACACTGGAGATCAAGTCCGGCTACGGTCTGAATCTTGAGACAGAGCTGAAAATACTGAGAGCAGCCAGGGAACTGGAACAGCAATACCCGGTGAGAATCGAAAAAACGTTTTTAGGAGCACACGCGCTGCCACCGGAGTTTGCCGGTCAGCCGGATCGTTATATCGAAGTGGTCTGTGAAGACATGTTGCCGGTCATTGCTGAAGAAGGCCTGGCAACCGCCGTCGACGTATTTTGCGAAACCATTGGCTTTAATCTGTCGCAGACTGAAAAAGTGTTCCAGCGTGCCCAATCCCTGGGGCTTGGTATCAAACTGCATGGAGAACAACTGTCTGATAGTCAGGGTACCCAGCTGGCAACGGCTTACGACGCTCTTTCAGTGGATCACCTTGAGTACCTCAGTGAAGAAGGTGTGAAAGCACTGGAGAACAGCGCCACAGTTGCTACATTATTGCCAGGGGCTTTTTATTTTCTGAAAGAATCTCAGCTCCCTCCGGTTGAAAAACTACGGGCGTCGGGTATCCCCATGGCGCTGGCCACCGACCTGAACCCCGGAACCTCACCTTTTACGTCGCTGCGACTGATGATGAATATGGCTTGTACCCTGTTTGGTTTAACCCCCTCAGAAGCCCTGGCCGGTGTCACCCGACACTCAGCCAGGGCCCTGGGGTTGCATCACCATACCGGCATGATTAAAACAGGCTACGCCGCTGATCTGACACTGTGGCCCGTTAACAGCCCGGCGGCACTGGCAGCCTGCCTCACCGGAGAGCATCCTTCGCTCACGCTTTATAACGGTGAAGTCAGATGACGCCCTTTCACACGATTAATTCACACGATTAATTCACACGATTAATTCACACGATTAAGAGTGCCCATTTCCCATGTCTGAGTTAACACCTGTAGAACCCAATACCTGGAACGGTCGGGTAGACCTCGATGGCGACCCACAGCAGACACAACGCTGGCACCAGAAAATCAAACCCTACTCAGAACACACAGGCTCCAGCGGCCTGGCTCTGTTAGGACTGGCCTGCGATGAAGGTGTCAGGCGTAATCATGGCCGGGTGGGTGCTGCCAAAGGCCCTGACCTGATTCGAAAATGCCTCGCCAACCTGCCCTGGAACCGGGACGATGAACTTTATGACCTGGGCAACGTCCACTGCCAGGATGGTGACCTGGAAAGCGCCCAAAACCAATACAGCCAAACACTGTTGAAAGCCCTTAAGGAAGGTATGCTGCCGGTCGGCCTCGGTGGTGGACACGAAATAGCCTGGGCCAGCTTTAAAGGACTGGCAGACTTTCATACCCACGATCACAAGACCCCCAAGGGACTGAATATTGGCGTGATCAATTTTGATGCCCACTTTGATCTGAGAAAGCCAGAGAAAGGTGCCAGTTCCGGAACCCCCTTCTGGCAGATAGCCCAGTTCTGCGAACATCAGAATCTTGATTTTCACTATATGTGTCTCGGGGTCAGCCGCAGCAGTAACACCCAGGCACTGTTCGAAAGGGCCGACGAGCTTAATGTGGCTTATGTCACCGATGATCAGGTTAATAAAGACAATCTCGACTTTCTGATCGAAGAGCTGACGTGTTTTACCTCGATGGTGGATCACGTTTATTTAACGGTTGACCTGGATGTTTTTCCTTCCTATCAGGCTCCGGGGGTCAGTGCTCCGGCGGTCAGGGGAATCCCCCTGGATCTGACGGCCACCCTGCTTCAGACCATCAAGGAGTGTGCGAAAGTCAGGGTGATGGACATTGCCGAATACAACCCTGAGTTTGATCATGATCTGCGCACTGCCCGGCTGGCCGCCTGGTTAATTCACCGACTCACCGATCAACCGGAAAAATAAGACAGAGTTCAGGTATTTGGGGGATTAAAACCAGCATTGGTCTGGAAAACGGCCTGAAAAATAGCGGTTTTTATCTTTCGAGTAATGACAGGTCACACAACATCACAGCAACTATTACGTCTTAACAGCGTGGAAACATTGTGCGAGAATCAGGCCTCCTGGAAAGATAGTATATGAGTGCACAATGGAAAAACCCCGTCGTCTTTGGGTAACCACATTGCTTTTTTCGTTAACGTTTTTGGCGGTGGTTACCCTTGTCCCCTGGTATGGTTTTACCCATGGTTTTGAACTCCATGAATGGATCGTTGCCGGATTGATTCTCACGTTTAATGGTACAGCCATTACTGCTGGCTACCATCGCCTGTGGTCCCATAAAGCCTATGAAGCTCACTGGTCACTTCGTCTCTGGTTTGCACTCTGGGGCGCCATGGCGATCCAGAACAGCATCATGAGCTGGGCATCAGGCCATCGCCGCCACCACGCGTTTGTCGACGACTACGACAAAGACCCCTACTCTGCCAGTCGCGGATTCTGGTTCTCCCACATTGGCTGGATGCTTCGTGATTACGATCCAAAAGCCAATGATTTTTCGAATATCAAGGACCTGCAAAGAGACCCCATTGTCGTCTGGCAACATAAATACTATGTGCCACTGGTGCTGTTGATGAACCTGGGTGTGCCCGCTCTGGCCGGTTTCCTGATGGGCGATGTGATGGCCATGTTGCTGCTGGGCGGCGTGCTGAGACTGGTACTGAGCCATCACTTTACTTTCTTTATCAACTCTCTGGCTCATATCTGGGGTAAACGTCCTTACACCGATAAAAACACCGCCCGGGATAACGGCTTCCTGGCTCTGGTGACCTGGGGTGAGGGCTATCACAACTTCCACCATATTTTTCAGTATGATTATCGCAACGGTATTCGCTGGTGGCACTTTGATCCAACCAAATGGTTGATCTACGGCTGCTCAAAAATCGGTCTGACAGGCAAACTGAAACGGGTCAGCGATTACCGGATTGAAAAAGCCCGAATCGATATGCAATACAAATACGCCAGCCAGACATTGACTTGCCAGATTGCCCTGCAAAAACTGGAGGAACAGTACGAACTGGTCAGCAGCAGCTGGCACGATTGGAACAAACTTCGCCAGAAGTGGGTCGAGCACAAGACCAAGGTACTGAAACAAAACTGGGAGAACTCAGAGCTTCACAAGCAATATAAAGAAATGAAAAAATCCATGCAGGAACAGCAAAAGCGCTGGCAGCTTGCCCGTGAAGGCTTGTTAACCTGATTGCCTATCTACCAGGGTATAGGGCACCGCCTTGTACCCTCCTCTCTTAAAACAAATAAAAAAAATAAACATTTACAATCCCGTTCGGAAAAGACTGGTCTAATCTGTCAACTTCATAAATATAAATTTTTGAACGTTTAACCACTTACGACATCAGATGGCAGAGCCGAAGGGAAACTTTCTAAAGGCAAGGCATCAATAAATAACCACTGAACTATCTGTAATACATTGGCTAAATTATTGTCGAACTCCGTGGCTCTTCTGGAAAAGATCACCGTTTATGTGCTCTTAACCGGCCTTTTTCTGTTCCGTAATAACTGGAACAAAAATCCCATATTCATATTGGTCGCTCTTCTCAGCCTGTCAGTCGCTTCATCTGCTTCAGAGAGCCTTCTGGAACGTATCGAACAGGTCGAAAAGTATGAGCGTTACTTCAAAATACTGGGAGACATTGCCCAGAAAACCAGAGACTACCCTGTTACCCAAAATCAATACTGGCGAGTCCATATCCTGCGTTCTCCTGCAGATCACACAGAATATATGCTGATCGACCCTGAACTGAGCTCAACCCCTATAAACAGCCCCCTGGTGAGATCACCTATGTCACCAGACACTAATGAAGCCCCGCCCTTCATACGCAGCCCATTTTGGGGGGGGAGTCAATTCTTTACTTCCTGGCGCATTGAGCACCAGAGCCAGTCTCTGGAGAGTGGCCCGCTATTTGAGAGGACAGGCCTTGCTACTTTCAAAAAACTGTCAGCAGGTGGTAACCCCTTTACCTTCAGAGCAGATGAAGAGATATTGCTCAGCGTAAGAATGAGAGTGCAGGATCATCAAATTGGAGACCCCAACCCCAAGCGGAGAACGTTTACTCTGGTGTCTCATTATAACCCCCCGCTTGCTACCCCTCCCGTTACAACCATGTTCAACGCATACCACGATCAAAACCAGAGATTTTTCTGCCACTATATCAACAGTCAGAACTCAACCTGCGAGGTCTGTGTAGAGTTTAAGACTCTGGAAGATGAAAAAAGCATCCACGACCTGAGAACAGCCAGCCACTTTTATGACCAGCATCCCGTCGAAAAAGAGCTATCAGGTACTTCCCCTCCGGTATTAATTGCAGATGATGACTATCAACAATTCCTTGAGGTCTTTGAACAAAATGTCCAGGGTGAATTCCTTAACGTTTACAATGGCATGAACGTAGACGTGTCTTCGCACTACCAATCTATCGGACAGGCTCATGCACAGGTGATCGGAAGAGGTCAGTTTTCCGTTGTTTTCACCCTGGATAACGTTATGCCCGGACTGGCACTGCGACGCTTCCCCGGTTATCTGAACAAAAGGGACGCCGATAATTTTCTGCTCACACACGAAGCCGCACTGAAGCTTTACAGGGAGTTGGGCGTCAATCTGGAGCCCACCCGACTCTTGCTGATCAAAGCCAGGGAGGGTTACTCCATTTATATGATTCAGCGTCAACTCAAACAAGATGAACTGGCCGAAAGTTTCATCGAAGGCCTGCTCGACTTTGGCCCTGAAGCCATTGCCATGTCAGTCAAATCCCAGGACAGCACAGGCGAAGTGTACGAGATGGGATACGCAGAAGCGGTCAGCCGTATTCTGCACGCGATCATCACTGCCATCTATAACAATCTGGAAAAAATGGGTAATGAACAGAGTGCCCATAGAATCTTCTGTGATGCCAAACCGGATAACTTTGCCGTCCGCTTCACTTATCACAGAGAGTGGAAAAGAAACAAACTCTACCTTCATGACCTGTTCACTCATGCTGACCTGACAGATTTTCACCCCTGCACTCTGGTATTATTCGATAAAATACTGTTCGATGGCGGCCCTGCAGCCGCAATGCTCACCCAAATTCTGGGCTACAACCCCTACCAGGCGTACCAGGAGAAGATTAAACACTGGCCTGATGCCAAGAAACTGATTGTTAAATCTCTGGCAAACATTGCCTATCACGCTGGTGATATGGCTTATGAGATCATACCGGAGCTGGTGGACCGAACGCGCCTGATGCTGTTGGATGAGTGGCAATCCAATCCGGAACTCAACCAACTTTATATGAACTACCTGCATCAAACCTCTACTCCAGGCGAAGATGCCAGCAAGCTGCCACTGGAACACCTATTCTTTGATCCCGATGAAATTACCGCTGAGAGTATCATTCAGTACCGAAACAGTAGCTCCAAAAATAACCTCAAACTAAAGCTTCACCACTACCTTTTAAAACTGGCCAGAGAGATGCGGCCTGAACGGTTTAATCATCAACTCTATCTACCCGTTGACCATCAGCAGGACTGGTGGCTACGTACCGTCGACAAAAAATACCGGGAAACTTTTTCAAATGCACTGGAAAGTCGCTTTTTTGAGCTTCAGACCAACGAGACTGCAAACAGTGAGTCTGGCAGGTTGACCAGCGAATCCCTGAGAACTCTGGTCAATTCAGTAGCGGCCGATCGCACATTGCTCGATGAAGCTAAATTAAGTCAACTCCTCAACTGGCATGTCGTTAGCAGCAAGATACCCGAACAGGCAACCGAACAGAGAAATAAGCATGAGAAAGACTTAAAAAGAATTGAGAGAGACCACCTCATTCGAAGAGTCAACCAATTTTACTCGAGTCAACTCCAAAACCTGCATACTGAGTCCGGGCCAGACTCGCCGGTTGCCACATTGCCGGTTGCCACATTGCCGGTTGCCACATTGTTTAATGACCACCCCAATAAGGCCAATGAAATCATTGAAGATAGCCTGAAAGCCTTTAAAAATGGATTCAGTAAGCTACAACAGCTTTTCTGGCTGCATTTGGTCGACGAACACCAGCCAGCACTCTCAAAAGTCGAACAGAAACAGCTTGATAACCTCAAAAGGGATCAATGGATCCAACAGGTCAACCAGAGATATTCAGACGCCATCAGAAACACTCTGAACAAGGCCTTTGAACACCAATCTTTCGAAGACAAAGTCCGGCTGTTAGCCAGCGATCCCCTGCTTGAAATACTCAGTCGGGAAGTTTTATCCGACCCCCGTATTTCTTTGTTTCCTGGCGAGGAAATTTCTGCCACAGAGCAGAAGCCAAAAGACTGGGCCATGGATGAACCAGACTTTTCCCCTTTACCAACAAAACTAAAAAAAAGAAGCAGTAATGCTATCAGCCAACCGTCAACACACATTGAGCTGACCCAGCCGACCGCAGACAGTCAATTGCTATCAACCGGCTACTCTTCCGGCACCCTTACCCGTAAAGGCCTGACCGACCTGATGAACAAATGGGGCATCTACCCTATGGACATCGTTCAGGCGGAAGCCACCACCTTTCCTGAAGCCTATAGCCAACTGAAATCCCAGAACTGGGCCGGAGCTTTAAAGAAGCTGAACCTTGTATACCCTCCTCCTGTTTACCCTCTGCCAGAAACCGTCAGACTGCGCTTTAAACCCCGTGTTTATGAACGCCAGTATCTGGCCAGAGAACTCCGATTGATACCCAGTCATGATAAAGTGCAGTTTCCAAGTTACACCTACAGAGACACTTTGATTCAGGCAATCAAGGAGGTTATGGAGCACAGAAACCCGAGTCATAAGCCAAAACCCCTGGTGATTATTGACCTTTCCTCTTCTGTTGATGAAATGATATCCGGTGCCGCTCACCACTCCACCCCTCCGCCCTCAGCTCCCAGAATCATTGTGATCCAATCAACCCGGAGTCGTGATGGGGCTGGAGAGTTGAATCAGGTAAAACAAGTGGCCGTTCCCCTGCCACTTTTGAATCAGTGGATTCTTGAGAACAGGAATTACGATTACCTCCTCAGAGTCTTGAGAGTTTACAATGACGATCAATGGTTCACCCTGAAACTCCCCGAACCCGTCAAAACCCAAAAGAGCAAAAGAGTCAAACAAAACAAAAGAGCGACTTACCCTGGCCGTCAACCATCCCCCCCCTGGATTTCACAACCGTCCTATACAAAACCGGTCAAACTGGAAAACCTTCGCCTGAGTGCTGATGAAAAGCTGGGGCTGTTGCACCAGGGAATCGGTGAATTGTCACCGGTAAAATTAGCACAGCTCAGAGTTCATCAGGCAACAATACAGACACAGCTGCGTCGGGCAGAACAACAGGCGATCAATGCCTTGAAGTCACAATGGTGTCAAATTGAACAGGTAGAGGCAGACCACTTCTGCCTGTATAGCAGCCTGGTTCACTTACTGAATATGAGACCAGAAAGTGCCAGAAAACTGATTAATCACATTGTTGCCCTGCTCAAAAACCTGATATTAACGATGCCTTATGCCGATCATGGCCTTCGTGGTCACATTGTTGGCGGTCTGTTTCGGAACATTATTTTTCTGGCTTTAAACCACAATGCAACAAGCAGCCATCTTCTGTTCCAGCTAAGACAACTGCTCGCCAATGATACTGTCAGAGCCAACAATCTGCTCAGAAAACTCTTGAGCCAACTCCCCGAACAGCTGACCATAAACTACCGCCACATTCTGAATAACCCTAACAGCATGAGCATGAATGAACTCTGGCCCCTCTTGAATCAGCTGATCGCTCATGCCGGCAACAATACTGCCCTGAGTCTGTTATTGGCTGATTTGATTAACCAGTTAGCGACATTGGCAGGGCAAACCCAACACGAGTTCCTGATACGTGACCTGATCCAACATCTGGACCGACAATGGCACCAGAACGACACGGTGTTAACGTCTCATATGCTGTTTCTTGGACTGGGAGCACAGGCTCTTGATAACCTTATGAACACGCCCAGCCAGACCGGCTTCCAGATGCTTCACGGCCTCATGCCTATTCAACTGGGACAACACATGTGGGGAGACACTAACGTACTGGAACACCTTCTGATGCCTTTGCTTCAGGCGGCTAATACGCCATTAAATGTCATGATTGTTACCCCTGCTGTTCACAGCCCTCAAAACCCGCTGGGAGCCATGTTGATTCAGGCATCGGCTGGCATCCCGGCTTTGGGAACTGTACCAGTACCGAGCCATGATCAATTGGAGATCATGCAATGGCTTCATGATCCAGACACACTGACGCTGTTCCATGGTGACCTGCAAGCACCATTGTACCCACAGAGTACGATAAACACTGGCAATCACTGGCAGCCTGTTGTGCCAGCAGCACAATCGATACCCTTCACCTGCGCGACCAACCTGATGCCCCCTGTCACCCAGCCCCCGTTGACTCTTGCCAATACCTTTCCGGATAACCTGCCCGTGGACTTTGAACACCTGCTGCCAAGCCAGGGACGCACCGAAGCTGAAACGAATCTTGAAACGATTCACTGGATTCACTGGCTGGTGATTATAATGACTCTGGTTCTGGATAGTGCCTCTGGCAGTTAGTGGCATTAAAACATTTTCCCACCCTCTATCTTCCTTGACTATCCTGTAGAAATTGTTGGAATTCTGCTTGAGGTCGGGCGTGCTCAAACCCTCGATTCGAAAAAAAATCATCCTCTTTACCGTGGTGCCCGTTACACTCTTCTATAACTTGCTGAGTGCCATACATATCTACACCTCTTTCAAAGAATCGTCCCACGAAATAGAGATCCAGATGCGCAATAACAGTGTACATTTTGCCCGTACCATGGACGCCTATACCCAGGAGATCATGTCCCAGGCAACAGCCCAGATTCATTTATTACAAACGGAAACTTACCCGACTTACCCGGTGCTGCACATCATTCTCGCTTCCAGCCCGTTCCTGACCAGAGTCTGTTGGATAGACACTAAAAATACTGCAAGTTCAACCTGTATCAACCAGCATAAAAACGAGGCAGCCCCCTCCCGGCTGCCCGCACTCCCCCCGACAAAACTGGGCAAAAGCTGGCAGCAGCTTCTCAGGCCCGATAAGTACTGGAGCAAGCGCTATCAGGATCCCCAAACCGGAAAGAGACTGGTCAGCTTTATTGTCCCCAGTTCCCAGCCAGACAATGGCTACCTGCTTAAACTGGATGTTGATATCAATCGTATGGTCCACGATGTCATCAACCCCGAGCTGTTTGAAGGATCCAATATTGGAATCAACCTCTGGAAATTCAATATGGTCGACCGCAGCGGTGATTACCTGTACAGCGACAGCGTTCAGGCAAACCGCTTTGATCATCAAAACCTGCGTCAGACCGGTGAAATTTACGGTGTTGAAGGGT
This sequence comes from Endozoicomonas sp. 4G, assembly GCF_023822025.1. NCBI lineage: Bacteria > Pseudomonadati > Pseudomonadota > Gammaproteobacteria > Oceanospirillales > Endozoicomonadaceae > Endozoicomonas > Endozoicomonas sp. 4G. The sequence continues at coordinate 3,377,527 of NZ_CP082909.1, forward strand.
TTGGCAATAAGATCGCACAGTGGATTGATTCCGGACAGGCCGAGACCTTCCGGGTCTGGCTACCCAACCCCCAGTACCAAAAAGAATACTGGATCTTCGGAGCCCCGGTATCTTCTGCCCAGTGGTGGCTCTATACCTCAGTCAGTCGACAACATGCACTCCAGGGAGTGCTTAATATAGCGCTGCTGGACATTGCCATTATGCTGACCTCCCTGCTCCTGATCCTGGGTGGCATCTGGTATGCCTCTAAAAAAATCACTGACCCGCTGATCACCTTGAAATCCTGCATGGATACCTTTATCGAGCATCATAAGCTGGTGGAGCTGCCCGATACCCATTCCAGGGATGAAGCGGGCTCCCTGGCCCGTTCATTTGTCAAACTGACTCAGTGGCTTGAGGCCAGAGACCATGCTCTGCATCAGGCCAGAGCCAACAATATGGGGCATATCGTTCAGGGACTAAAAGGATGTTACTTTTATTTCCAACTCAACACTGACGGTGAAATTGTCCATATCAGTCGTTCGGTGGAATCCGTTCTGGGCTTTCGTAGTGAGGAGTTTTCCGGTCCATTAGAGCGCTTTTTGAGTCGGGATCCGGGTAACTGTAACTACCAGGTCAATTTTCAAAAAGTACTGCGAGGAGAGCCAGTAGAACCGTTCGAACTGGACATCCTGAATAAACAGGGAGAGTCGCGAAGGATTGAACTGTTCTGGAATACCATGACTTCCGGACAGCAAAGGGTGATTGAAGGGCTGGCCAATGATGTGACTGAACGGGTCAGCGACACGCTTAAATTCAAGGCTCTGCTGGATTCTGCGCCGGACGCCATGATCATCCTGAATCCGGATGGCATTATCGTCATGGTCAATTCCAGGGCGATCGAACTGTTGGGTTTTGAGCGGGATGACCTGATCAATATGCCCCTTTCCCTGATTGTTCCTCCTCAATCCCGAGAGGAGCATCCTTTGATCATCCCCCTGCTGAACAAGGCCTGGAAACAAACACAACTGTTTCGTCAGGAAACCCAGGCCCTTGACCGACATGGACGCATCTTTCCTGCCGAGTTAACCAGTAACCCACTGATTACTCACGACGGTATTCTTATATCCGTTGTCATTAGGGATATCACCGAAAGTAAACAGATCCAGCAAGCTCTGCTGGCTGCGAGAGACGAAGCAATTACGGCCAGTCGCTCAAAAAGCCTGTTCCTGTCGTGCATGAGTCATGAGTTACGAACACCATTGAATGGCGTCATTGGCTACGCGCAGGTTTTACAACGATCAGGAGGACTCAACCCCGGACAGCACCTGAAGCTGGACATTCTTGAACGCTGCGGACAACACCTGCTGACCTTGATTAACGATATTCTTGATCTCACTAAAATTGAGACTCAGGGTGTGGAGCTGCACCCGGCATCGGTTAACCTCAAACAATTGCTGCTGGAAACTCAGGAGTTGTTTATCCCAAGGGCCGAGTATAAAAATCTGCAGCTAATATTGGACATTGACGAGCGGGTTCCGGAATGGATAGAAGTTGATGAAGTCAAACTAAGGCAAATTTTGATCAATCTTCTGGGTAATGCCATCAAATATACAGAGGAAGGCTCTGTAGAAATCGCGATTGATGCATCAGACGAGCAGCTCTGCTTTTCAGTGAAAGATACCGGGGTTGGCATTGATCCAAACCATTTTGACATTATCTTTGACCCCTTCAGACAGTTGGATGAAGGCTTAAAGTCAGGGGGAACCGGATTGGGTCTGGCCATTAGCCGCCATCTGGTTAAAGCCATGGGAGACGACCTGACGGTCACCAGCCGTCTCGGCCAGGGCAGCAGCTTCCGGTTCTCAATCCCATTAAAAGAAGTTCCGGCAATGGACACCGATAATGTCTTTTCTTCTGATCAGGTGGAACTGGTGCTTCCTGACGATCACACCTACACCGTATTAATTGCTGATGATCTGGAAATAAACCGCGAACTGCTTAAAGTCATCATGGAAGAGAGTGGCTTCAAAACACTGCAAGCGTGTAATGGCATAGAAGCGCTTTCCTGCCTTGAAACCCACAAACCAGAACTGGTGATGATGGACATTAGAATGCCCAGAATGGATGGAATAGAAGCTCTGAGGCATATCCGTCTGGATCCTGAACTGAAAGACCTGAAAGTGATCGCTGTGACTGCCAGCACAGGCTCTAACATCCAAGTCAAACTCAAAAAGAAAGGATTTGATAGCGTTTTGGCCAAGCCCTTCAAAGTGAACTACCTATTGCAGGTAGTGGCCAGCCTTTTGAGCCTGAATATCAGAACATCACGAGTAACCGCCAACAAAGCACGTATGTCGAAACTGCCAAAACTGGATGAAACGCACAGGAAGGCATTACTGAAAAAGATCTCCCGGGTTATTGAGTTTGGTGATATACAAGAAATAATGTCCATATCAGATGAATTCAAAGAAGCACACATGCAGGCATATTCTCAGTATCTTCTGCAAATAGCCGAAGCCTGCGATATGGATGAGCTGGAAAGGTTCTACGAGCGATTGCAGAATCAGCCTGACAAGAGCACCGTCTGAAGATGCAAATTACGGCTGAGTTAACCTATACTGTACCGTTATTTCACCCATCGAGCGACCAATGAACTCAACCGCCATTATTCAGGAAATTCAGGATAAACTCATCCTCAACCTGAAAGACATCTACACTCTGGCACTGAATGCCGATGAACAGCTGAACATTCTACAAAAAGAGCAGAAAGGTAAGTTTGCTGCCATTTTTCAGCAGAACTCGGGCTTCACAGCCTCAGCTAACCGTTTCCTGCCCTACCTCATCGAATTAAACGACGAAGTTCAGAATCTGCTCACCATAGAACCGGAAAACCAGAAAGTTAAGATACAGGGCATTATGAAGAAAATGAAAATGATGCACAGAGTGCTGGCCAGGTTTCACAGTATCAATGACGAAACTCTGCACTGAACCAGGGTGCCCTCCTTTTTTACCCAAATTATTCTCCTGTTTTTTATTACCGATGAATTGCCACTGTGATCCGAGTTCAGGCCATATCAAAAAGAGGGTGCCCGGATTGACGATCATCATGTAAGCTTGGCGGATAAGCAAAAAGCGAGGGAGAGTACGGATGAGTAAGATAGATACGCTGACCATCCGGGGTTTCAAATCTATCCGCCAGCTGGATCATCTCCGGCTGACCCAGCTGAATGTACTTATCGGTGCCAATGGTGTGGGCAAGAGTAACTTTGTCAGTTACTTTCGGATGCTGCACGAGCTGGTGGAAGAACGGTTGCAGGTTTGGGTAAGTCAGCAAGGTGGGGCGGATCGAGTGTTGAGTTATGGAGTGAAGGAGACTTCGCAACTCGATACCGCGGTCGCATTTGGTCAATACGCTTATGTTGCCGAGCTTGGCGCATCCTCAGACGATGCGTTGGTGTTTATGGACGAGAAATCCTGCTTTAGAGATTCTCAAGGTCGCGCTCGATTTCCCTTCGGTGCAGGTCATCGCGAGTCGCGGTTACCCGATGCTATTCGTAAGAAGGAATCGTCCTTTGACGTTTCCAAGCGTTGCTTCGATATGATTACTGGCTGGAAAGTTTTTCATTTCCACGACACCAGCGAAACCGCAGCAGTTAAACGCTTGGGTGCCGTGCATGACACTGAGTATCTCCGTCCAGATGCAGCCAACCTGGCGGCTTATCTATTTAAACTCAAAACGGAAAATCCAGAGGTTTACAACCAGATTTGCAAAACCGTTCGCTTGGCCGTGCCATTTTTTGATGATTTTGTACTGAAACCAACCCGGTTATCTTCTGGCGAAGAACAAATTCGCCTACTTTGGAAGCAAACTGGCAGTGACTACCCGCTATGGCCTAGTCAACTTTCCGATGGTTCCATTCGTTTTATTTGTTTGGTGACAGCATTACTGCAACCCAATCCACCCTCCACCATTATTATTGATGAGCCGGAGTTGGGACTGCACCCTTACGCCATTACTCTGCTGGGTGCCTTATTGCGCTCCGCCTCGAAACGGATGCAGGTGATTGTTTCTACCCAATCCGTACCCTTACTTAACGAGTTTGAGCTGGATGACCTGATCGTGGTGGAACGGGAAAATGCTGCCTCCACCTTTAAACGACTGGATGCGGATAATTTTGAGAGCTGGCTGGAAGACTACTCCGTAGGTGAACTGTGGGAGAAAAACATTCTTGGTGGGAGACCATCAAAATGAACTCTCAATCTCCAATCAATGTTCATATCATTTGTGAAGGGCAAACCGAAGAGGCGTTTGTTAACGATCTTCTGGTTGAGCCTTTCGCACGCAAAGGTATCTATCTCAGACCAGCTCTGATCGGTAGGCCTGGGCATAAAGGCGGTAATTTCAAGTTTGACCGCCTTTATCCGGATGTACAAAAACGGCTCTCTGGTGACAGGACTTGCTACTGCACCACATTCTTCGATTTTTACGGTTTACCGGAGTCTTTTCCCGGTAAAAACAGCCTTAACGTGCAATCATCCATAGAAGATAAAGCCCAAAGGTTGCAAACGGAACTCATGAAAAAGCTCACCGAAAAACTGGGAGCTGATGCCATGCGCCGGTTTATTCCTTATGTACAGATGTATGAGTTTGAGGCTTTGCTGTTTAGTGATCCGAAAAAAATGGCACAAGGGATGGATAAGCCTGATTTAGCAAACTCTTTCGCTGAAATTGCCAAAGACTTTGCAACGCCCGAAGCTATCAACAACAGCCCACAAACCGCCCCTGGTAAACGTATCGAACGCCTTGTACCCGGTTATGAAAAACCATTAATGGGAACACTGGCTGCATTGGAAATCGGTTTGGATAAAATGCGGAAGCAATGCCTACTGTTTAATGGCTGGCTCTGCCAGATCGAAGCATTAGCGACGGAATGAGACTGTGCAATTTCCCCCCCCCATTCGCTAACGGGGGTTGAAGCAATATCTAACACCGCCTCATGAAACCAATCCGGTGAAACCTCGAGCCCTGAGAGCCAATTCAGGAGCTGATGGTTGTTCTCGATTCCTTTTCTAAGCGATCCACCTGACAGTTATAACTCCATGCATTAAGGCAGAACAAATACAACAACTTAAAAACAAAAAGCTTTTTCATGATCTATCCTTGATCGTCTTTGCTGTTATTGCTGGTTATTGAAGTGGTACTGAGAAGAAAGATCATCCGGCAGAACAAATGTCATGCCACTGAAATAGCTATTGAGCTTGTTCCAGGCATTCAGTGAGAAAAGTGCAAACACAACTGCAATCTGCAAGCCAAACACTGGGAAAACACCGTAGGCCGCCATCCAACTGCAATCCTACCTGGAGAATCTGGGCTATGTGTAAACAATGCAATACCGGGGAAAACCCGCTAAAGTGAATTAACTTCTGGCAATCAATCAGCATGGATAAGGCAGATTAAGGCAATGCAACTGAACCATATCGTATACAACAATTTTCGTTGCTTTAAAGAATCGAGACTCACACTGCACCCAAGACTGACTAGAGTATTCCATTTTCAAGGGCAGGAACCGACCCTGACCGAAGCTGACCTTTATATAGAAAACCGTCAATAGGAGCCCGCATGAGACACCAAGCAATACAAATCATAGATACTGTAACAGAAGAGGAGTATTTGCATTACGAGAGTACTGCAACGATTCGTCATGAGTACTACAGTGGTTATGTGGTTGCTATGGCAAGCGGTTCAGCCAACCATAATAAGATCACTTTGAATCTGACGACCCTTTTACATGGCAACCTGCCTGAAAGATGTGAACTGTATTCATCAGATATGCGGCTAAGGGTCAAGAGACAGAAGGAGGTCAGTTACCGCTACCCTGATGTGTGGGTCCGCTGTGGTAATGATCCATTGACCACAGAGACGACAGGAGAGGATGCCTGCCTGATCATTGAAGTGATGAGCCATGGAACCCGAACCGTGGATGAGACCTACAAGGTGACTGAGTATGCGCAAGCGTTGAGACACTGTAATGGCGAGTATCTTAATGGTCGATTCTGAACGTCATTATGTGATACTGAAAGGCTGGGTAAATGGAGAGTTTATAACCAAGAAAAAGCTGACATCCCCCGGTTTGATTGAATTCGACTCTATAAAATCACAGTTTTCTGTTGAGGATATCTACCAGCATATCCAGTTAAGCTGAGTCACATCAGGCTGTAGCCAAAGCCCACAAAAGCAATAGGTGGATAGTAGCTATCACCTTGCTTCCTTCAGGGATCAGTGATTTGAACTGCTGCCAGATGTTGGTGGTGGCCATGGCCTTCTCCACGATTTTGGATATGCGGTGCTTTTCTTATGATCAGCCACCCTACACAGATTAGCCACACTGCTAATATTTTCAGATACAAACTCAAGCAGGAGGCTGCAACCAATGAAAGACCAAATAAACATCAACCTGGATCGAGTGAAGTCAATTATTGACTCTTTTGACAGTACTTACTTTAACACTACTGAAGTGATCAGGTCTTATGGTGGCGGCTTCTTTTCTAACAAAGAAACTCCAGCTTCTTACTCCTTCAATGCTCAATTTGGAAAAATCTTAAAGAGTAATGAAGACCAGTTAGGCATTGTTGAGATCAAGAATAACCAGCCTGTTCTGGATGATAACGGGCATGGAACTTCCGCTTCAGTGTGGGCCAAGCGTAGCCATTAGCCCTTCAATTTAATTTTGACTGGCCAAGAGTATGGGCTTTACTATCAACTATTGGACAAGTACGCACTAATGAATGATTGCTTTTTAGATAAATGTTATTTTGTACATTTTTATGATTATGATTTTATTTACAAACAATTCAAAAAAATCCTCTTCCGAGACGATATAACCAAAAAAGTAGCCAGAAGATGTTTTGGGTTTGCTCTCCCAGGATTAAATGAAAAAGAATCTGGCTATTTGATTTCAAAAAAACACCCATGCTTATTACCAAATATCAAAAACACAAAAAAAATACAGCTTAAACTTGGTATCAGAAAAAAATATGTCAATCATCTCAAAGGTACAATTAATTATGATGTAATTCCTTTTTTTCCAGATGATGGCTCCTTTATTAGCAATGCAGTTTTTTATAGTAAATCTAAAATAAAACTAATTCGCACTGATGATAACAAAGTATTAATTCCACATATATTGTCCTACAAGGACTGGTTGGATCTTACTAAAGAGCTTCAACCTGAAAATTACGCTAAAGCATCATTCCCAAAACGACAAACAATGATCTTTAATACGATAAGACACTCTATTGGGGTATACGACAAAGCAACAAAAAATATTTCAGATAAAACCTACGGACACATATGCTGGGAATTTGCAAGGATGGTTCGTAACAAACTCCCTGAATTAGACACAGCTGCAAAGAATTGGCTCGAGTATAAAACAGATTGTGGAGTTGATCTTAATTGTCATGAGATTGATTACTGTGATCTAGATAAATTTGCTGTAGTTTCCTTTTCAAAAGAACCAAAAAATGGTAGGAGTGGAGCTGACTGACTGATGAAGTGGTTGGTTGTTACGCCTGAAAAGTTTCAGAAATATCCTGTCTCCCCATAATCCGGACAATCAGGACATAATCATTCTGGATTTGGTAATAAATAGAGTGAGCACCGTATACACTCATACCGTACCCCTTACGTATATGCTCCACTGCCGGGTAGTGCAGTGGAAAATTCGCCAACTCAGATAAACGGGCCTGCATGAAATCGACGTATCCACCAGCGCATCCAAGTTAAGTGGCATGCCTGGCACACGCCTGCTTCAGCCGCGCGTCGCAGGCGGCGCCCTCTGGAAACATTTGGTATGCGCGATATTTCAGAAACAATACAAAACAACGCCTATTGGCACCGCAATAATGAGAAAAGGAACTGCCATCGCCAATCCAACTGCACCTATTGATATCAAAGCACTCATAGCAATAACTGGAACAATCACTAGCGATGACCCAACAATTGCTATTCCCGCAATAGAAAGGCCAACTACAGCAATAACAAAAGAAAAACCTAGCATGGCAGTCGATATAATCGGGCTGTCATAGAAACCATGATGCTCGTAATAATAGCCTTCGCTAGCGAAATTGAAACTATAGTCATCAGGTTTAGAAAAAGTAGAAAGTGAAAGCAATAGTATAAGAGACAATACTTTAATAACATAATTTACTTTTTCATTGCTTTGGATGCAGATCTTTGCATTGATATTTCGATACTGACCAAACATAATAAAACCCATTTTTCCGAAATCGAAAATATAGCTCTGAAACTTTACTATGAAAAACATTTTCCGCATGTTTTTTTTGGTTGATGGTAGCTCAAAATCTTTTTCTTTCACTATGGGCATTTTTTATATTGCTCAAACACATAACGAGTCTGTAGAAAAACACTTTATACGTAAGGCAAAAACAGAAAAACCCTGTAGACGACAGTCTACAGGGTTTTTGGTATATGGCGGACCGGACGGGACTCGAACCCGCGACCTCCGGCGTGACAGGCCGGCATTCTAACCAACTGAACTACCGGTCCGCTGCATTTTTCACATACTGCTTTCAAGCTACGTATGCGGTCACGCAATCTCTTACGAGAAACTGGTGGGTGATGACGGGATCGAACCGCCGACCCTCTGCTTGTAAGGCAGATGCTCTCCCAGCTGAGCTAATCACCCAACTTCTCTGCGCAGTGCGTCGCGCTGAAGTGAGGCGAATAATATGTAGATCACATGAAAGTGTCAAGGGAAAAAGATCTGATTTTGAGTGCAAAAACGCCGAAAGAAAGCATCATCATTTAATTGTACAACTGTCGCTTATTGGGAAATATGAGGGCTCCCTGTTGAACCCTCTCATTCGGAAAAATCAGTTGCCAATGTGCATGTAAACTTTCACTCGACCTTCTTCTTTGCCACGGTCGATTTTGACCTGCTGAATAGTCACTTCATAGCGGGTATCCAAGGCAACCATCCAGGCCAACAGTTTCTGATAGGGTGCATCCTCGATCCAGATCCCTAAACCTTTACGGTCGGGTTGAACACGACTTAATGTCAGTCCCGATTGCCTGGCACTGCCCGATACGATGGTAGAAAGATCTTTTCTTGCAGCCGCTGATCTTTGTTTCTTCTGCGCCTGTTTTGCCTGATCAATATTATCTGCCATCCATTCATAAATGGATTGTTGGTGAGTAAACTCCTCCTGCTGCTTTTCACTCCAATCAGTGATGGGCTCCCAAACAAATAGATACGCTGCAGATAGCAGAAGGAACACCGTCATGAGATGCAGTGCTCTGCGGTCTTTCTCCGGCATCAACTCATACTTAGCCTGAAGCTGCAGCCAGAGGGGACTTCTCTCGAGTAAATGGTTCAGTTTCATAAGCTTCACCTGCCTATAGTCATACGAGCACTGACGCCCGTTTTTTCCTGGTTGGCACTGTCCAGACGTGCGCTCAGCCCGGATGATTTTACCGATGCCAGAAGCTTATCAATCCCTTCGAGACTCTCTGCTCTCAATTCCAGTATCAGCTTTCCTGAAGCTTCATTGAAATCCATGCTGACCGGCTTCAGCTTGAAATCCGGGAAAGAAGATGAGACAGCAGAAACCTGTTGCAGCAAGGGCAAAAAGGGTTCACCACTGTCCTTTTGCCCTGTATTTTTCAATCGGCTTTCCATACGCCCTTTCAGGTTAATACTGCCAGTGGAGAGGGCCTGAGCCTCAAGCACCTGTTGATCCTGTGGAAAGACTTCCAGATAAAGAGCGGCAGTATCCTGCCAGTAGTCCCTGGCTTTCTTCTGATACAACAGCCCTTCACCCACTTTTAAGCCCAGTTCCAGCAGTAACCAGATACATGCCACCAGAGCCAGAGGCTTCCAGCGACGCATACTGCGGTTGGCTCTTTTTGGGCACTGATAGGCGCCATGACGAAGATCCACTAATCCAGCAGATCTTATGGAAGAAAAATACAACTCAGCCAGATATTCAAAAACAGTACCGGTCAATGGTTCTTCTTCCACCAGCCAGCCGTTTTCATCCAACCACTGTTTTACCTTTTCTTTCTTGTCTGTAGCCAGTGGCACCAGCCCTTCAGCAAATCTTATTCTGGCGTTGATCAGAGTCTCAGCATCTTCCGCCACCGGCTCCTCATCTGTCTGAAGAATGCCTTCACTGGCTTTTTCTTCCCAATGGTCCAAAACAAACTTAAGTGCTTCATAGTCGAGACAAACACTGGTTTGATCAGGAGCAGAAAGCACAGAGCAATCGTTTTCAAGAAGGAGACTCAATTCTCGCGGCACACTTTGCAAAAACTGAAGCTCAGCCATGACCTGCTGGGCGGAAATCCCCTGCTCGTCAAGACAGGCTAATAGAGATTGCATCTGTTCATGAGGAATAGCCGAAACGGAGACTTGATCACTCTTACGATGAAGGTAACTGGCCAGATGCATGGACTCAATGTCATCGGCCAGCGCTTCTTCAATCATAAAGGGCAGCGCAGTTGAAAGATGCTTACGCTGACCACTGTTGATGGGCAACTGTTTATGTATGACCAGAGTCCCAGGCAGAAGCACGACCACCTGATCGGGCATGTCATCTTCCAGAGTGGCTTCGTCCAGCTCTTTGTTATCCGGTTTCTGAATAACAAACTGAACCCAGTCATTTTTGACTTGCCCCAGTTCCGAAATATGGATATCCCCGGAGAGCTGCCCATTACCAGCAAAAGCCGCCCAGTGAACCAGGGTGTCTGGTTCAACCCGGGCAACCGGTGGGGGTATCCGAATTAACAGGATGTTTTTCATTATTAGACCTCAGGATTCCTTCTTGGCGCTTACCCAATAACCGTTGGGGCCAATCTCACGACCGGCGATTTGAACTTGTCCCTCTGCATTACGATACATAAGGGTTTTTAAATAGAATGTCGTATCTCGATACGTTGCCTTGATATAAGCAGTGAAATATTGGCTGGCAACATCCAGAGGCACTTCTTTAAAGGCAACCGTTTTATCCTTCAGGGCCGGTAGCCTGGCCAAGTCTTCGAGTCTGGCAAACCCTTCTGCACTCCGAGCATCAATAATAGCCTCTACATCGCCTTCTGTGAGTTTATCAGACAGGGCACGAAACACTTCGGGCAGTGCTGTGTTGACATTAATCCTGCTGGAGTCAGGCAAAGCCGTTACCAAAGGAGCAAGCAACTCAAATTCGAGACTACCAACACCCTGAACCAACCTTAACTCTGATAATGATACAAAGGGGGCATTAGCCGTTCTTCTCGGCGGTTCCATGACCAGATAATGATTATCTTCCCCACCGGTTTCTAACGGTTCCTGATCATGGTCAATCCAATCCTTGATAGCTGAGGTAATCTGTACGTTCAACTCCAGATTTTGCAGTATTTTCTCGAACATACCATCAAACCTCTGGCCATCCAGCCCTTGTGCGGCAAGCCAGTTCAGGTTAAACCGGCTGGCTTCATCAACAATGACCAGCTCAATGTCTCCCTGGTCAACGGCATAGCCTACTTCCTGTATATTCCAGCGCTCACTTTCGTGATCCATGATCTTTTTCTTTTTCCTGTCATCTTCCGCATCCTGCTCAAGCAGTAAAGCAACATATTGTTCAGCCCCCATGGCCAGATGCCTGGCCTGGATACGCTCCAGGTAATGGGTGTTTTTCTCAGTATGGAGCCAAAGACTGGTGACCATCTGGGAAGCCATCAGCGTAATCATGGCGAAGATAAGAAGTACATAGATCAAGGCAACGCCACGCTGCCGGTTAACTGACCTCATCGTTTATCCTCTATATAATCATCTTCATCGTCGTCATACTCATCCGCCCCTAATCTGAAAGTGTTTCGTTCTGCTTTCTGCTGACCTTTAATCAGCTCCTGATCCAGTCTCTTCTGACCATCCGAAGGCTTGTAATCCACAGCGGGCAAAATCGTTACCAGTGTTCCAAAATCCACATGTTTTACGGTCAGCTCTATTGCCTGGGGCATTACCGGGGCTTCAAATGCTTTCCTCATTCCAGCTGGTGGTCTGGTTTCCTGTTTTTGTTTTGCCGGTGGCCAGCTACTGCTCCAGCGCTTCTTTGCGTCCATAAAACGGACTTTCAAGCCATACACATTGCTGAGAACAACCTGCCGTATCACAACCGGATCCGGAGCCCTGTCCAGCATTAACCAGTAATAACGAACCAACTCGTCGTCTTCCAGATTATATGCAACACGTTGCAGGTTACTCCTCAGTTCCTTCAGCGGATTACGCCAGCCAGCACGGGTAAATTCCAGAGCAAAGCCATTAGGACTGGGAGATTGGACGGCTGGCTGACGGTCACCAAATTCATCCCGCACTGGTCTCGCTGCCAACTGGAATAGATCTTTCTCCAGAATCAGCTGCGCTCTTTGAATTTCATCCAGATTGTCCAGAATGCCATCAGTCACCTGTTGAGCCCGACTGACGGAATCGAACAACTTATAGGCCGCCGTACTGATCATGGCAAAGAGCAATATGGCGATCATCAACTCAAGCAGTGTGAACCCTTTACTCCTGTTCATTTTCTGGGCTTCCTCAGGTGGGACTCCAGAGAGGACATCGGGATATCATCATCTTCAGGTTTCTGATGGCCCACAAAGACATCCACAACTATTTTCCTGAAATCTCGCTGACTGGTATCCCTGACTGTTTGACGAACATACCAGTCGTACCCGGCATAGTTTTCAACTTTGCCCCTGACACCTTTATCGGGCCAGCTTTTTTCTGCCTGAATACGGCTCAGATACTGGTCGGCCAGCTGTGCGGCCAAAACCTTTTCCTGCATATAGCGGGTTTGGCGGATACTGTTACCGTCTGCCAACATCAACATAGAAGCAGCCAGGGCAAAAATGACCACTGCTACCATCACCTCAATAAGGGTGAAGCCCAAAACACTAGCGAACGACTTCGACATCGGATAAACCATCAGTTATCAGCATCACACCCTGCTTTTTATTTTCAATGGGAACCACGTATAGCGAAAAAGGGGTCACCTGGTAGTCTGAATAAAACACCACATCGGGACCGGCATCTTCGGATTCGAGATAGGGCAGATCGTCCTCGGCTGTCTGCAGATAAAAATCCAGTCTTTCCGGCATCGTATAGGGTTGAAAAGGTGCCTCTGTAATAACAAACCATTCGTTACTTTCCAGTGGCAGTACCCACCACTGGTAGCGCCCAGTCTCATCAATGGAAAAACCGTATTCAGCATTATCCAGAAGTGCTTTGTCCCTGACCTGAGAAAACAGAGTCTGTAATCTCGTCACCTGCTCCTGTACTGTTTTTTGAACATTGCCGGTCATTGGGCTCAGTAGAGTAACACCCAGCAATATACCTATGATCAGGATGACAACCAGCAACTCGACCAGAGTGAAACCCTGGCTTTTCTTACTGTCTGGTCTGCTTCCTTCCGAAACCGTACTGTTCATTAAGCCCTATCACTTTGAAAGTTGAGACTGAGTTCAAGACTCTTCCCAGTTAGTAATATCTGCATTAAGACCTTCACCACCTTCACGGCCATCAGCCCCTTGGGAATAGAGATCGTATTTGCCATGATTACCGGGCTGAAGATAAATGTAGTTATTCCCCCAGGGGTCAACCGGAGCCTTTTTCAAATAGCCTTCCGGGTTCCAGTTTCGGGGTTCAGGAGCAATGGTTGGCTTCTTGACCAGGGCATCCAGCCCCTGATCTGTTGAAGGGTAAAAACCATTGTCCAACCTGTACAATTCCAATGCCTGGGAAAGGGTTTCAATATCGGACCGGGCCACTGTAACCTTGGCCTGATCAGGGCGGCTGAGAAGTTTTGGCGCCACCATGGCTGCCAGTATCCCCAGAATCACGACAACCACCATGATTTCTATAAGGGTAAAACCTCTTTGTACCTGTTTTGTCATCATTCTCACAACCTCATTAATGGATTCCGTACCGAGGAAATGGGATCACTGTCATTTCCAATTAAATCCGCCAGATAACGACAGATTCTGTCCTGTACGTCCTGTTTCTACCTTTACGAACATGGCCATAAAAAGCCATGCTCCCTTCGCTCAGTTCAGCAACTGATTCATATTCAGGATGGGCAGCAGTATGGCTAACACAATCACCATGACGACACCGCCCATAACCACCAGCATCAGGGGCTCAAAAAGTCCCAACAGAAGAGAAATTCTGCCATCCAACTCCATCTGCTGGTTCTGGGCTGTTCTGTCCAACATTTCATCCAGCTCACCCGTCGATTCCCCGCTACCGATCATATGAAGCATTAAAGGTGGGAAATAACCGGTTTCTGCCAGAGCCCGGTTCAGGCTGGAACCTTCACTGACCCTGCGGGCAACATCTTTCACCGCATGACAAATAGCTCGGTTATCAATAACCTGTGAGGCAATGACCAGAGCTTCCACCAGCGAAACACCGCTTCGTGTCAGGATGCTCAGGGTGCTGGCAAATCTTGCGGCACTTAATGTTCTACTAAAGCGACCCAAAACAGGTAAACGTAGAAAGAAACGATCCCATGACATTCGAACGGCTGGTTTCTTTAGCGCCTGCCTGAAAGCCACAACCCCGAAGAGAATAATGCTGAAAATAAAAGGCCAATACGCCTGGAACCCTTCACTGGCAGCGATCAGTGCAACCGTAATGCCGGGCAGCTCCTGACCGGTATCGACGAACACCTTTACGACATCCGGAACCACATAACCCAACAGGAAACTGACGATCCCCAGCGCTGCCAGCAACAGAATGATCGGGTACAGCAACGCCTGCTGAATTTTCTGGGTAGATTTCATCCGTGCCTCGGTGTAGTCCGCCAGCCGGTTCAGCACTTTATCGAGATAACCTGCATGTTCACCAGCCGCTACCGTGGCCCGGAACATCTGGGGGAAAATATGGGGAAAGTCTTCAAGGCTCTGGGCCAGTGTGAAGCCTTCAAGTACTCTGGAGCGAATCGCCAACAGCATATTTTTAAGCCTGCGCTTTTCCTGCTGAGAAGCGACGCCATAAAGCGCTTCCTCAACAGGCATGGCAGCTTGAATGAGTGTGGCTAACTGGCGGGTCAGTGTGGCCAGCTCGACAGCAGAAACACCTCGTTGAAAGAGCATGGACAAACTACCAGAGGTATTCTGTTTCTGCTCTGAAACCTGATTGACCGATAAAGGCGTCCACTCCTTATCACGAAGCATTTGCCGGACGTGCCGGTTACTGTCGGCCTCCAGTGTGCCTTTATGTTGCTTGCCCTGCTGGTCGAGGGCGATGTATTCGTATGCAGCCATGACGTGTGGTTATCCGCCTCCGATACGGATTAATCTTTCTGGGTCACTCTGAGCACTTCTTCCAGTGTTGTCAGGCCAGCCAATACCTTTTTGGCGCCATCTTCTCTGATCCCCGGAGAGCTTTTTCTGACATAGTCCGTGATCGCTTGCTCGCCTTCTCCGGCATGAATCATTCTTCTAACCTGCTCGTCCACCATGACTACTTCATAGATGCCGGTCCGCCCCCGGTAGCCACTGTGGTTACACTCTTTGCAGCCGTTTGCATGGTAAAGCTCGGGCGCATTGCCCACCTCAACCCCCAACTCCCGGCATTCAGCTTCATCTGGCTGATAGGGCTGTTTACACTGATCGCAGAGAACTCTGACCAGACGCTGAGCCATTACCCCCAGCAAGCTGGAAGAGAGCAAAAAAGGCTCAATCCCCATATCCTGCAAACGGGTCAATGCACCAATCGCCGTGTTGGTGTGAAGTGTTGATAGCACCAGGTGACCTGTCAAACTGGCTTGCACAGCAATTTCAGCGGTTTCGGTATCACGTATTTCCCCCACCATGACCACATCGGGATCCTGACGCAAAATCGCTCTCAACCCTCTCGCAAAGGTCATATCAACTTTGGTATTCACCTGGGTCTGACCAATACCTTCGAGGTTATATTCGATAGGGTCTTCTACGGTGAGAATATTTCGACACTTATCATTCAATGAGGTCAGGCAGCCGTAGAGGGAAGTCGTTTTACCGGAGCCTGTGGGACCCGTGACCAGAATAATGCCGTAAGGCTTGGCCAGCAGGCTGGAAACGCATTGAAGGTCCTGACTGTCCATACCCAGATGCTTCAGCTCAAGACGTCCCGCCGCCTTATCAAGAAGACGTAAGACCACTCGCTCACCATTGCTGGAAGGCAGCGTGGAGACCCTGACATCCACCTCTTTACCAGCCACTTTCAGGGAGATACGACCATCCTGAGGGATGCGTTTTTCGGCAATATCCAGACGAGCCATAACCTTGATTCTCGAAACCAGAAGTGCTGCCAGAGTTCGCTGGAGGCTGAGAATCTCTCTCAGGACCCCATCGACCCGAACCCTGACAACCAGGTTGCTTTCAAAGGTTTCGATATGGACATCCGATGCACCTTCCTTGATGGCTTCCGTCAACAGCGCGTTGATCAGACGAATGACCGGGGCATCATCACTCTGCTCCAGCAGGTCTTCTGTCACCGGTACCGCATCAGCAAGGCTGCCCAGGTCCAGATCATCACTGATACCCGCAGCATTTTGCAGAGCTTCGGAGCTGTCATTGTGATAACACTCGGACAACACTTCAGAGAGTTTGTCTGTTCCTACCTTGCGATAAAGTGGAGACTGGCAGGTAATTCGGGTGACCTCAGAGAAAATATCCGCCGAAGGCACTGACCGGAAATAGAGTACGGGCTGTTCCTGCTCCCAGGTCAGAACCACACCATGCCTTTTAGCAAAGGTAAATGGCAGACGCTGCAACATCAATCCCTGATTCTGGAATTCCGGATCTTCTGGAAGGCTGGCTGTGTCGGTCAAGGCTAACTCCTTGGATAATTAGTAATTCCAGAACTTCTATTAGGGCTGATTGGGGGCAACCAGAAACAGTTACCACAAACAATCCGATATTTTTTGCTCTGAACCCTGAAAATTGAATTATTCTTCAAGCACGTCACAGGTAGTGTGATCCAATATCCGAATTTTACAACTGAATTATTTAAAAATGACTCAAACACAACCCCAACTTTTTGATCCGACAGAAATTCCTGATCGCAAAGGATTAATTGAAAACTATTTTTTGGTGAAAGCATCGGCTTTTAAAAGTAGCACTCTTATGCTTTATTTAGATTAAGAATAGCCCATGACCCAACACGCTTTCCTTAATCAAGTAAACCTTAAATCGAGAACCGTATGAACTCAGAGTTCATGGCCACCTACTTAAAATGGGGCCATCGAAAAAACCACTTAGCACTGACCGCTCTTCTGACGATCACCATGATTGTTTCAATAGCCACTCAGTCATTTTTCTTTTATGAGTCACTCGAAACAGAAGACGTTCATAATAATTCTGAACGAATGTCTCAGAATAAACCTGAAGAAAAAGTTCTGACTCCCAGGGATTTTGAATTACTCTTTGGTGCTAATCATCAACCTGAAGTCGCCAGACAGCCCGCCGATATCCCTAAAACAAGGTTAAATCTGGTACTCAGAGGCATTCTTGGTGAACGTGACCAGAAGAACAAGTATTCAAGTGCTATTATCCAAGGCAGCAATCAGGACAAGCTTTATGGTATTGGAGATCCCCTGCCCGGTGGCGCAATACTGAAGGAAGTGCATCCGGATCATGTGGTTTTAAGCAGCAACGGCCAGCTTGAAACCCTTTATTTCCCGGATGCAGGGAAAGATGACAGGGCTTTGCAGGAATACAAAAGCTCCGGACACGCTATGGATAAGAGTACAGAACGCCCCGGCTTCACTCAGGAGCCGGATGGAAAATCACTTGAACAGCGCATGCAGGAGTTAAGAGATAAGCTTCAGCAGGCTAATCAAGGGATTTGATACAAGAATTAAAACCTCTTCATATGGTTAAGTAATGAAAACTAAAGACTGCCCATTTGTATCCATGGCCTTCAGACCCCTGCTTGCCGCTCTGTTTACCATAAGCCTTCAGAGCAGCGTATCGGCGGCCCCTGTTCCAGCCAACCCGGAAACCACTTCCTCCTCAGAAGCCGTGAAGGCTGACGCAGCCAGGGAAAGGAAGTGGACTCTCAATCACCAGAATGCTGACATTCGTGAATTCATTGGGCAGATCGCCAAGATCACCGGTGAGACCTTTGTCATAGACCCCAGAATCAAAGGCGGAAATACCGTTACGGTGCTGTCTTCAAAGCCTCTGAGCAGTGACGAAGTTTACGATGTCTTCCTGGAAGTCCTGTCAGCCAACGGCTATGCAGTGATACCCAAGGGCAATATCATTAACATAGTGCCCAGTACCACAGCAAAAACCAGCTCACCCAATGAGAGTCAAAAACCTCGTGATGCGATCATGACCACACGCGTCATAGAACTTCACAGTGTGTCAGCCATTGAGCTGATCCCCATTATTCGTCCACTGATTGCCCAGTACGGCCATGCAGCTGCTTCCGCAACCAGTAACGCGGTCATCGTCAGTGACCTTGCAGACAATGTTGACCGTATCACAAAACTGGTAAAAGAGCTGGATCAGACAGGGAATAATGACTACGAGGTGATTCAGTTAAAGCACGCCTGGGTGGGAGATGTTGCCAAAATCATTCAAGACACTTTGATAGCAGGCAAGGGGCAACTACCCAGTGGTCTGCAAGTCATTGCTGATGAGCGTAGCAACCGACTAGTCATCAAGGGCAACGCCAGCAAGCGCCAAAGGGTCAGAAAGCTGATAGAAACTCTGGATAAGGAGGGCATTCGCAAGTCCAACACCAAAGTCATCTTCCTCAGCTACGGTGATGCCAGAAATATTGCCGACATCCTTGCAGAAGCGTCTTCGACGATTCAGGACAGTCAGGATAAGAAATCCAAATCTTCCGCTTCAGGACAACAGTCTGTTCCACAACAGCCTTCAGCTCCCAAGATTCAGACCAAAGGCCAGCCTTCCGGAAAAAGCAAAGGTGCCAGATCAGCGGCGAACGTATTCGTTAAAGCCGACGAAACTCAGAATGCCCTTATCATGATTGCAGACCCGGACACTCTGGCAGAGATGGAACACATCGTTCGCCAGCTTGACGTACCAAGATCCCAGGTTCTGCTGGAAGCGGTTATCGTAGAAGTGTCAGGTGGTATTGATGATGCCCTGGGTGTTCAGTGGGGTATTGATGGCAAGGAGACCATTCGTGGCGAGGCCACAAGTACCGGACCTGACGGTAAATCGAGCACAACCGTTTTCAACAACAAAAGCAGCATAACCGGTCACATTCTTGATAACTCAGCCATCACCCTGGGCTCCCTGGCTCTCAGGGCCGATAACTTTGGCGTACTGGTCTCCGCCTTGAGTTCGAAGTCTAACAACGACATTCTCTCAACGCCCAGTATGCTGACGCTGGATAACCAGGAAGCTGAATTCCTTGTGGGTCAGAATATTCCTATCAAAACCGGCTCTTATCAAACCTCAGCCGGTGGTGGCAGTAACAACCCGTTCACCACAACTGACCGTAAAGATGTCGGTATCAAGCTCAAGATCACCCCTCACCTTAGCGAAGGTAACGGCATCAGGCTTGAGTTGGAGCAGGAAGTTTCTTCTTTGGACAGAAATGCGTCACAAACCCTGCTAAACAACGACGACCTGATTTTCAATAACAGGACGCTTAAAACGACCGTTCTGGTGGATGATGGTCAGACCATTGTCATCGGTGGCCTGATTGAAAACGTCAAGAGTCAGAGCAAGAAGAAAATCCCACTGCTGGGTGATATCCCTATCATTGGAAACCTGTTCCGCTATGAACAGGACAAAAACCAGAAGCGAAATCTTATGTTGTTTATCCGACCTACCATCATGAGAAACTCTGAAACACTGGCTAAGGCGACCAGAGATCGTTATACCAAGCTAAAAGTGATTCAGCACAATAAAAAATCACCTGATATGCTGCCGGAAGACCCTTCTACCCTGTTTGAACCAGAAGCCTTTGATCTGCGCAAGAAAGACAAGAAAGCCTGGCAAAGCGACAACTGATTTTAAACGTACGTAACAAGTTCCTGTTAAAAAGCCAGAATAAAATCTGGCTTTTTTTTCATAAAAAGCATACCGCTTTAAAATAATTTGCAGACTTTTGACTGTTTGTTTTCATAAAACTTACAACAAAGTGAACAAAAGTCGTCTACATTTTCTTCATCTAAGATCACATTCAATTGATGACTCTCGCTACTTAAACAGAAAACTATTTCTTCAATTTTTATTCCCGGCAATGTCAAAACACACTCAATATGAAACAAATTCCGAACACTAGAAAAAAACGCCCTGTCATCGGCGGCAATCTCATTAACTGATAATCACCGGGAGAACATCTTAACAAATTAATCGGTTGCCAGATGGCCAATAACGAAAACATCAGGTAGGCTGGGTTCATGAGCCAATTATTCAGGTAGAGGTAATAACTGACCGGGTACACTGACAGCAATATTGAAACATACAACACCCTGCTCGCATCAAACCCCAACCTGACGGTCAGGGTGCGAATGCTGGAAGACTGATCATCCAGATAATCACGAATTTCGTTAGACACCAGCAGGGCAGACGTTAACAGACTCACCGGTACAGATACCCAAAGCAGTTCATTACTCCAGACACCAGAAACCGCATAGTAAGACCCACTCACCATCAGCACCCCAGTCAACAGAAAAACTGCGGGAACCCCCAGACCTCGATGCTTATAGACGACAGGCTCTCCTGTATAAAAATACCCTGCAATCACGCCAAACAGCCCCAGCAGAAATAAAGGCCAACCCGTTATCCAGACAAGCCAGAGTCCGATGGCAATGGCCAACAGGGCAAACAGGCCTGCAATGGCAAAGTTTCTGCGAATCTGCTGAATCACCTGCTCTGCCAATAGGCCTGTTTTGCCATTCCAGAAATGTAAGTCAGCATGATCATTGGCCAGGTTACTGGCTGCCTGCAATAAAATGCCAGCCGTCATGACAGCTACAGCCCTGACAATATCACCCTGCCCCATTGAAAAAGCCACAGCAATCCCTAATCCACAGGTGATCAGTGCTACAGAGAAGGAGAAGGGCCTGAGCGCCTTCACAAAACGGTATTTGTCTGGATTCAGATTCGGTATATCCACTGGAGGATTCCCTGAGGATGGAGATAAACGTGGGACTATGTGCCATTCAACGGCTGTCGCCTATAGCGACATTCCGCAAGTCAGGTAACAGACAACAGGTAGCCAGAAGCCGAGATAGAGAGAATAGCAGCTCTGGCGCCCGGCTAATAAAAGAAAACGGCCCACCTCCTAAGAAATGAGCCGTTTAATCGGTTAAAACTGGATCAGACCAGATCCTTTTACCAGCCTGTTTTCTCTTTCAGAGCCTGACCGATTTCTGCCAGGGAGCGAACGGTTTTAACACCGGCCTCTTCCAGAGCAGCAAATTTCTCGTCAGCAGTACCTTTACCACCAGAGATAATCGCACCGGCATGACCCATACGCTTGCCCGGAGGTGCAGTCACACCAGCAATGTAGGAAACAACCGGCTTGGTAACATTTTCCTTGATGTAAGCAGCCGCTTCTTCTTCAGCCGTACCACCAATCTCACCAATCATCACGATCGCTTCGGTCTGTGGATCTTCTTCAAACAGCTTCAGGATATCGATAAAGTTGGAACCGGGAATGGGGTCACCACCAATACCAACACAGGTAGACTGACCGAAGCCGAAGTCAGTGGTTTGTTTAACCGCTTCATAAGTCAGAGTACCGGAACGGGAAACGATACCGACTTTACCGGGTTTATGAATGTGACCTGGCATAATACCGATCTTGCACTCACCCGGAGTAATAACACCCGGGCAGTTAGGGCCAATCAGGGTGACACCCAGTTCGTCACAGCGGACCTTACAGTCCAGCATGTCCAGAGTAGGAATACCTTCAGTGATGCAGACGATCAGTTTAATACCGGCATTGGCGGCTTCCAGGATGGAATCCTTACAGAAAGCGGCAGGTACGTAGATGACGGATGCTTCAGCGCCGGTTTTCGCCACGGCTTCAGCAACCGTATTGAATACCGGCAGGCCCAGATGCTCCTGGCCACCTTTACCCGGAGTGACACCACCCACCATACGAGTACCGTAAGCAATCGCCTGTTCAGAGTGAAAAGTCCCCTGAGAACCAGTAAAGCCCTGGCAGATCACTTTGGTCTCTTTGTTAATCAGGACGCTCATTCTTATTTTCCCTCAGCTGCTTTTACTACCTGGTCTGCAGCATCGGAGAGACTGCTTGCAGCAATGATGTCCAGCCCACTTTCCGCCAGTTTCTGAGCACCCAACTCAGCATTGTTGCCTTCCAGACGGACAACAACAGGTACCTCAACACCGACCTCTTTCACAGCACCGATGATACCGTCAGCAATCAGGTCACAGCGAACGATACCACCGAAGATGTTAACCAGTACCGCTTTAACACTGTCGTCAGACAGAATAATTTTAAACGCTTCACTGACACGTTCTTTGGTAGCACCGCCACCCACATCCAGGAAGTTAGCAGGAGCACCGCCGGACAGCTTAACAATGTCCATGGTACCCATGGCCAGACCGGCACCGTTTACCATGCAGCCGATGTTGCCATCCAGTGCTACATAGTTCAGTTCCCACTGGGCAGCATGAGCTTCACGAGCGTCTTCCTGAGAAGGATCGTGCATGGTCTTCAGACGAGGCTGACGGTACAGGGCATTGCTGTCGATGTTCAGCTTGGCATCCAGACAATGCAGATCACCGGCTTCAGTAATCACCAGTGGATTGATTTCCAGCAGAGCCAGATCCAGGTCCTGGAATAGTTTGGCCAGTCCCAGGAAGATCTTGGTGAACTGCTTAACCTGGGTAGCGTTCAAACCCAGTTTAAACGCCAGTTCACGACCCTGGTAAGGCTGAGCACCCACCAGAGGATCAACCGTTGCCTTCAGAATCTTTTCTGGTGTCTCTTCAGCCACCTTTTCGATTTCAACGCCGCCTTCGGTGGAAGCCATAAAAACGATGCGACGGGTAGAACGGTCTACGACAGCACCCAGATAAAGTTCCTGAGCGATGTCGGTGCAGTTTTCTACCAGAATCTTGCTCACTGGCTGACCATTTTCGTCCGTCTGGTAAGTTACCAGATTCTTGCCCAGCCACTTCTCGGCAAATTCACGGATTTCATCTTTGGAGCTGACCAGCTTTACACCGCCAGCCTTGCCACGGCCACCGGCATGGACCTGTGCTTTGACAACCCACTGATTGCCGCCAATCTGGTCTGCGGCGGCCGCTGCTGCTTCCGGGGTATCGCAGGCAATACCCTTGGATACCGGCAGGCCATACTCAGCAAACAGCTGCTTACCCTGATATTCATGGAGATTCATTCTGAGACTACCATTGTTGTTTTAATCAAAGTTGTTTTAATCAAAGTTGTTTTAATCAAACTGCTATCCACATCCATGGATAAAGGTTTATTTATTTCGACCCCAACCCCTCGGGCATCGAAATTAAACGTTGAGGTCCGGCGCCTGCCCATTGAATCCGACAGGCTTCCATCCCCTCTGACACTTCTTTGTATCAGTTGCTTACTTGAGAGAAGTTTACTGAATCAATTGCGCCTTCCACGCATCAGGAAACCACTCTCGAGAGCCGTAATTAACGGCGCTTGCGATTTGGAATATGAATCGCATGACCATCTACCGCCAGAACCGCTTCGTGCAGAGCTTCACTCAATGTTGGGTGAGAGAAGATGGTCAGCGCCAGGTCTTCAGTACTGGCAGCAAATTCCATGGCGATAACACCTTGCTGAACCAGTTCGGCAGCGCTTGGGCCTACTGCGTGTACACCCAAAACACGGTCGGTTGTCTTGTCGGCGATCACTTTAACCATGCCTTCAGTGTCATTAGCCGCCAGAGCACGACCACTGGCCAAGAATGGGAAGCTACCTGTTTTGTAGTCAACACCTTCGGCTTTCAGTTCCTGCTCGGTCTTGCCTACCCACGCAATTTCAGGGTGGGTATAGATCACGGAAGGAACCAGATCATAGTTCATGTGGCCTTTTTGACCGGCAATGATTTCGGCAACCATAATGCCTTCTTCACTGCCCTTGTGTGCCAGCATTGGTCCTCGAACCACGTCACCTACCGCATAGACACCAGGCACGTCGGTAGCGCAGTGATCATCGACAAAGATAAAACCACGCTCATCCATATTCACGCCACAATCGGCAGCCAGCAGGCCCTCAGTGTAAGGACGACGGCCCACTGCAACAATAAGCTTGTCGAATACAACAACCTGTTCACCGCCATCAGAATCCGCATAGGTAACATGGACTTCTTTACCCTTGATCTGCGAGCCAGTAACACGAGCACCCAGACGAATATCCAGACCCTGCTTCTTGAAAATCTTCATGGATTCTTTGGATATTTGCTCGTCGGCAGCCGCCAGGAAACGATCCATAGCTTCCAGCACGATAACATCAGAGCCCAAGCGGCCCCATACGCTACCCAGCTCCAGACCGATAACACCGGCACCAATAACACCCAGACGCTTGGGAATTTCCTGGAATTCCAGGGCGCCGGTGGAGTCAACAATCAGATCGTCATCGGTCGGTGCTGGCGGAATTTCTATCGGACGGGAACCCGTAGCAATAACCACATTACCCGCTTCGTACACTTCAACAGTGCCATCGGCTTTGGTCAGCTCGACCTGTTTGTTCGCCAGTACTTTACCAGCACCTTCCAGCAGGGTGACACCATTAGCCTTGAACAAACCACCCACCCCGGTAGTCAGGGTCTTAACGATCTTGTTCTTGCGGGCGAGCATTTGCGGCACGTCCATCTCAACACCGGAGTGATTGATACCGTGCAGCTTGAAGCCCTTCTGAGCTTCTACAAACTTGTGAGAGCTGTCCAGCAGTGCCTTGGAAGGAATGCAGCCTACGTTCAGACAAGTTCCACCCAAGGCTGTTTTGCCTTTGTCATCAGTCCACTTTTCGATACAAGCAGTCTTAAGGCCCAGCTGTGCTGCGCGAATGGCACACACATAACCTGCGGGCCCCGCGCCGATAACTACAACGTCAAACTGATTTGCCATATCTTCTGTTCCAAGAAAATGAGAATGGCGGCCTTATGGGCCGCCGCAAAACCCATGAAACTTACAATTCCAACAGGATTCTGGCCGGATCCTCCAGCAGTTCCTTGATGGTAACAAGGAAGGTGACCGCTTCCTTGCCATCCAGCAACCTGTGGTCATAGGACAGAGCCAGATTCATCATGGGGAGAATCTCCACCTGACCATTGACGGCCATGGGGCGCTCCTGAATTTTATGCATACCCAGAATAGCGGACTGAGGTGGATTCAGAATCGGTGTAGACAAGAGCGAACCAAACACACCACCGTTGGAAATAGTAAAGGTTCCACCCGTCATGTCCTCAATATCCAGCTTGCCACCCTGGGCTTTTTTACCGTATTCACGGATTTTCGCCTCAATATCAGCCAGGCTCATGTTTTCAGCATTACGCAGAACCGGTACCACCAGACCACGATCACTGGAAACGGCTACGCCGATATCCTGATAGCCATGGTAAACGATATCATTACCATCAATAGAGGCATTCACAGCAGGATAGCGACGCAGGGCTTCGGCACAGGCTTTGACAAAGAAGGACATAAATCCAAGTCGGACACCGTGACGCTTCTCGAACTGATCTTTGTAACGGGCTCTCAGTTCCATAACCGGCTTCATGTTGACCTCGTTGAAGGTGGTCAGCATGGCGGCTGTCTGCTGTGCTTCTACCAGACGCTGGGCAACTCTAGCACGCAGACGTGTCATTGGTACACGTTTTTCCGTGCGTTCTCCGGCAAATACCGGGGTGGTCGCTTCTACCCTGGGAGCAGAGGAAGCCTGAACCACAGGTGCCGCAGCAACGGCCGGGGCTGGCTTCTGCTCAGCATGACGAACAACATCTTCCTTGGTAACGCGACCGCCTTTGCCAGTACCGGAAATAGTGGTTGGATCAATGCCTTTTTCATTGGCGATCTTACGGGCAGCAGGGCTGAGGATTGGCTCTTCCGTACCTGCCGGTGACTCAGCACTTGCAGGCGTTGACTCATCCGCCGGAGCAGAAGCCGTTGCCGCCGCACCGGCTTCAAAAATAGCAATGACTTCTTCGCTCAGAACCGTGTCGTCTTCGTTCTTGAGAATCTCTTTCAGTACACCGTCTGCTGGAGCGACGACTTCCAGTACTACCTTATCAGTCTCGATATCAACCAACAGCTCATCACGAGAGCAAGCTTCTCCAGGCTTCTTGTGCCATGTGGCGACCACACCGTCAGCGACAGATTCCGGAAATGTTGGTGCTTTTATTTCAGTGGCCATTGTGGATCCTTTCGGGGTTGCGACCGGTCGCCCCGGAACTACCGGGGCGTCGTCAATTATACGTTAAAAGCGTCTTTTACCAGCTTTTGTTGTTCTTCAACATGCTTGGACATATAACCACAGGCGGGGGCTGCTGAAGCTTCACGACCTGAATAAACCAAACGCAGGTCGTTAGCGTGAGTATCCAGGGCCCGGCGCATATGGTGCTGGCTGCAGTACCAGGCTCCCTGGTTCATGGGCTCTTCCTGACACCAGACCACATCCTTCAGGTTTGGATAGCCAACAATCAGCTCGTCCAGATCATCCTGAGGGAACGGATACAACTGCTCGATACGAATGACGACGGTATGCTGCAGTTCATTTGCACGCTTGTACTCAAGAAGATCGTAGTAAACCTTGCCACTGCACATGATCAGACGGGTAATATCCGCAGCCTTATGCTCATCAATCTCTGGGATGATAGTCTGGAAGCTCCCTTCAGCCAGCTCTTCCAGGGTGGAAACTGCCAACTTGTGTCTCAGCAGGCTCTTCGGTGTAAAGGCGATCAGCGGCTTACGCAGCGGGCGCAAAACCTGACGACGCAGCATGTGGAACACCTGTGCCGGAGTGGTGGGTACACACACCTGGATATTATGCTCGGCACACAGTTGCAGGTAACGCTCAAGACGGGCCGAAGAGTGCTCCGGCCCCTGACCTTCATAGCCGTGCGGCAACAGCATGGTGAGGCCACACAAACGCCCCCACTTGTGCTCGCCACTGGTAATAAACTGGTCAATAACGACCTGACAACCGTTGGCAAAGTCACCAAACTGGGCTTCCCAGATAACCAGTGCCCCTGGCATCGTGGTCGCATAACCATACTCAAAGGCCAGTACCGCTTCTTCAGACAGCAGGGAATCCCAGATCTGGAAGTCAGGCTGCTTTTCGGAAATATTAGCCAGCGGTACATAGGTAGAGCCATCTTTCTGGTTGTGCAGTACGGCATGACGGTGGGAGAAAGTGCCTCGCCCTACATCCTGACCCGTAATGCGTACCGGATGGCCTTCCATAATCAGGGTGCCGTATGCCAGCGTTTCAGCCGCCCCCCAGTTAATGGGTTGCGCACCTGCGGCCATTTTCAGGCGGTCATCAATAATCTTGCTGACCTGACGCTGAACGACAAAACCCTCAGGCACCTTGCACAGCTTCTGACCCAGCCCCTGCAGAGTAGCCAGAGCGACACGGGTATCATGACGGGCAGTCCATTCGTGACCCAGATAAGGAGTCCAGTCGACAAACAGTTCTTTATTGGGTTCTTTCACCAGTGCTTTAACAACATGACCACCGTTGTCCAAAGCACTACGGTAGCTGTCAACCAGAGTCTTGTCCTGTTCTGCATCCAGGATGCCAGCTTCCATCAGCCTCTCAGCGTACAGATCACGGGTTGTCTTGTGAGTCTTGATAATCTGATACATCAGTGGCTGAGTACCAGAGGGCTCGTCCGCTTCATTGTGACCACGGCGACGGTAGCAAACCATATCAATGACCACATCACGCTTGAATTCCATTCGGTAATCCAGCGCCAGTTTGGTCGCAAACTGAACCGCTTCCGGGTCATCACCGTTGACGTGAAGAATGGGCGCACCGACAATCTTGGCGACATCCGTACAGTACTCAGTAGAACGGGCATCTTCCTGTTTACTGGTGGTGAAACCCACCTGATTGTTGATAATGATGTGCAGAGTACCACCGGTCTTATAAGCACGGGTCTGGGACATCTGCAGGGTTTCCATAACAACCCCCTGACCGGCAAAAGCAGCATCACCGTGAATGGCAAGCGGGATAACCTGATCACGGCCTGAGTCGATACGACGATCCTGACGGGCACGCACTGAGCCTTCTACCACCGGGGAAACAATTTCCAGATGCGAAGGGTTGAACGCCAACGCCAGATGGACTTCACCACCCGGTGTCATAACGTTAGAGGAGAAGCCCTGATGATACTTCACATCACCGGAGCCGGTGTCGGCCATCTTTTTGCCTTCGAACTCATCGAACAGCTCAGAAGGGTTCTTTCCGAGAATGTTAACCAGCACGTTCAAACGACCACGGTGGGCCATGCCGATAACAATTTCCTTGGCACCGTAGGAGCCTGAACGCTGGATAATTTCGTCCAGCATAGGAATCAGAGACTCCCCTCCTTCCAGGCCAAAACGTTTGGTACCGGGATATTTGGTTCCCAGGTATTTTTCCAAACCTTCAGCCGCTGTCAGACGCTCCAGCAAATGCTGTCGGGCTTCTGGGCCCACTTCCGGACGACTGCGAACGCTTTCCATTCGGCTCTGAAACCAGCGACGTTCTTCAGTGTTGACAATGTGCATGTATTCAACACCGATGGAGCCACAGTAGGTTGCCATGAGAGCATCGAAGATCTCACGCAGTGTCGCTCGCTCTTTACCGATAAAAATAGTGCCGGTCTGGAACTCAGTGTCCAGGTCGGCGTCGCTCAGCCCATGATACTCAAGACTCAGGTCGGGAAACTGTTCGCGCTGCATGCAGCCCAATGGGTCAATTCTGGCTTGTTGATGCCCCCTGATTCGGAAGGCACTGACCAGACGCAGAACCTGAATCTGCTTACGCTCATGATCGCTGGAAATGGTACCCGCCTCGATTGGGCGGGTGGTCTGGCGCTGACGCGCCATTAGCACAAAGTTTTCCTGAATCGTCGAGTGGGGTACGTCCGGTCCGCCACCATTAACCTGAGGAAGCTTTTCAAAATAATCACGCCATTCCTCAGAGACCGAATTCGGGTCGCGGAGGAATTGCTCGTACAGTTCTTCGACGTATGCAGCATTCCCCCCGGAAATATGTGAGGTATCCCACATTTGCTGCATCACACCTTCTTGCATCGTCACTACCCCGTGAATGAAGAGCTGTCTAACCATGAGAGTCGCCGCCCTGACCATCATTGGTTTACAAAATCAGAAACCAGCCAGACTCAAGAATCAACTACAGTCCAATTTAATTCATACGTCAATGTAACTGTAGTCAGAAATTTTAATTTAAAGTGCCCGATCACGTGGCACTATCAAACAGCATCTGCTTGATATGACCAATGGCTTTGGTTGGATTCAGGCCCTTTGGACATACCGCCACACAGTTCATAATGCCACGGCAACGGAACACACTGAATGGATCGTCCAGATCCGCCAGACGCTCCTCGGTCGCTGTATCACGACTGTCAGCCAGAAAGCGATAGGCCTGTAGCAGACCAGATGGACCGACAAACTTGTCAGGATTCCACCAGAACGATGGACAGGCCGTGGAGCAACATGCACAGAGAATGCATTCGTAAAGACCGTCCAGTTTCTCTCGATCTTCAGGGCTCTGCAGACGCTCAATGGCCGGTGCCGGTTCTTCATTAATCAGGTATGGCTTGATCTTTTCATACTGTTTATAGAAAAGACTCATATCGACAACCAGGTCACGGATAACAGGCAACCCCGGCAATGGCCGCAAAATCAGTTTCTTCTTGCTGCCCATAGCTTCTGACAGAGAAGTAACACAAGCCAGACCATTGGTGCCATTGATGCTCATACCATCCGAACCGCAAACCCCTTCGCGACAGGAACGACGATACACCAATGTCTCATCTTTATCTTTAATCAGGTTCAATACATCGAGCACCATCAGGTCTTTGCCTTCAGGAATTTCCACCTCAATGTCTTTCATGTAAGGTTTGGAGTCGGTCTCCGGGTTGTAGCGATAGACGCTTACATTTAACGAACTACCCAACATATTCCTGCCTCCTCCTCAGTAGGTTCTGGCTTTCGGTGGGAAAGCCTCCATGGTTTTGGGTGCAAAGTTGACATGACGCTTGCCGACCCGCTGTTCCTGCGGAAAATACAGGGAGTGAGCCAACCAGTTTTCATCATCACGCTCAGTAAAGTCGTTACGGGCGTGAGCACCACGGGATTCTTTACGCTGTTCGGCAGAAACCGCAGTGGCATAAGCGACTTCATAGAGATTCTCGAGTTCAAGCGCTTCAATACGGGCGGTGTTAAATGCCTGACTCTTGTCTTCAAGGTGAGTATTTTTCAGACGCTCACCCAACTCATTCAGTTTCTTCAGACCTTCCTGCATACTCTCGCCTTCACGGAATACACCGAAGTACAGCTGCATGGTACTTTGCAAATCTTTACGGACGTCCGCAACCTTTTCACCGCTACTGGACTTGTTCAGGCGATCCAGACGGGACATGGCCGCTTCAATATCGCTGTCAGAAGCATCAACGCCGTCGAAACCCTCTCTCAGGTTTTTCTCGATCTGGATACCCGCTGCACGGCCAAACACAACCAGATCCAGCAGCGAGTTACCACCCAGACGGTTAGCACCGTGCACAGATACACAAGCCGCCTCACCGCAGGCGTAAAGACCTTCTACAACCTGATCGTTACCTTCAGCATCCGGGAACAGAGCCTGGCCACCGACGTTGGTGGGAATACCCCCCATCATGTAGTGACAGGTTGGAACAACAGGAACAGGAACTTTAACCGGATCAGCATGGGCGAATGTCTTGGACAGTTCACAGATACCCGGCAGACGCAAATTCAGGGTTTCTTCACCCAGGTGGTCCAGCTTCAGCAGCACATGGTCCTTATCCGGTCCACAGCCGCGCCCTTCCAGAATCTCCAGAATCATGGAACGAGCCACTACGTCACGGCCAGCCAAGTCTTTGGCATTGGGCGCATAACGTTCCATGAAACGCTCACCTTCGCTATTGATCAGGTAACCACCTTCACCACGACAGCCCTCAGTCACCAGAACCCCCGCACCGTGAATACCGGTTGGATGGAACTGCCACATTTCCATGTCCTGCATCGGGAAGCCGGCACGCAGAGCCATACCAATACCGTCACCGGTATTGATCAGGGCGTTAGTGGTGGAAGCGTAGATACGCCCGGCACCGCCGGTAGCCATAACAGTGGCTTTGGCTTTGATATAAACGGTTTCACCCGTTTCCATACAAATCGCAACAACACCGGCCACCTGACCCTTCTGGTTTTTCACCAGGTCCACTGCATACCATTCATTAAGGAACGCCGTACCCCCTTTCAGGTTGGCCTGATAGAGGGTGTGCAGCAGAGCGTGACCGGTTCGATCAGCGGCAGCACAAGTACGGGCAGCCTGACCGCCCTTGCCGAATTCTTTGGACTGACCACCAAATGGACGCTGGTAGATGCGTCCTTCCTCTGTACGGGAGAACGGCAGCCCCATGTGCTCCAGTTCAAATACGGCCTGAGGACCTACTGAACACATGTATTCGATAGCGTCCTGGTCACCGATATAGTCCGAACCTTTGACGGTATCAAACATGTGCCAGCGCCAGTCATCCTTTGGATCGGCGCTGGCAATGGCGCAGGTGATGCCGCCCTGGGCCGATACCGTGTGGGAACGGGTTGGAAATACCTTGGTCACACAGGCCGTCTTGAGACCTGACTGGGTGAGTTGCAGTGCAGCGCGCATGCCAGCGCCACCACCGCCGATTACGATGGCGTCGTAAGTCAGTGTGCGAAGAGCCGACATAGATCAATTACCCCAGAGAATTTGAACGCCCCAGACGATGTAACTGAATACTGCTACAAAACAGATCAGCTGGAAGGGGAAACGAATCAGGACAGACTTACTGCCAAATGCACGGGCATTCAGGTAGTCCGTTGCTATAGTCCACATACCTACCCAGGCATGGGCAGCTATGGATAGAATGGCGAGCAAGGTAAACACCTTCACCCAGGTGTGCTCGAACAGGCCACTCCATTGTTGATAATCCAGACCGGGATTCATCAAAACATAGCCGCCTATAAACAGTGTGAAAGCGGCCAGGATGATGGCAGACAGCCGCTGCAGCATCCAGTCATAGAGTCCACTTCGGGACAAGTTAGTGATATTGGTTACCATACCCACACCCCCGCGAGCACAATCAATATTGCTGATACTACGATGGTAATGATCGCACCGGCCTTGCCTGACTCTTTACCTTCACCAATACCTACATCCATCAGCAGATGCTTGACACCTGCAACAAAGTGGTAAATCAGACCGGCAAGCAGCACCCAGACAATCAGTTTGACCAGGCCACCCGACATGAGTGTTTTCAGCTCCGCAAAGGACTGCTCAGAAGACAGCGACAGATCCAGTGCGTACAGTAGGAAACCTACCCCGACAAACAGCAACACACCCGAAATCCTGTGCAGGATCGAAGTATAAGCTGGCAGTGGTAGTTTTATAGTGGTTATATCCAGATTGACAGGTCTTTTGCTATTCACGTTTTTCGTCCCAACGCCCGAAGCGCGCACAGCTGAATCAGCAACATTATCCAGAGGTTTATGACCTACCCGGGATCATGCCCTCTAATATCAGGTTCGCCTGAGCAGGCTACCCTGAATCCAGGTGTAAGAAGCCGCGTTAATTGTTGTTAACGTTCTTTTCTCACCCCTCACGAAGCCCTCCACGACTTCGGCAGTGAAGTATATACAGTTCGGTTTTTGATTACAATTGATTAACTCACTAAGCAAATTTACTATAGACCTCTCAATTTACCGCGCAGACTTTTTCATTACTACACAGGTTTGACAAACGGATTTCTGGCCCTATAGTGGTCGAACCGTAACAAGGGCCCGACCATAAAAAAACTTATTCTGTGAGCGCCATAATTACCGGCCCTAGACGACGATAACGACAGAATAAACGGCAAGACAGGAGCCTACGATGGCTGAAAAGAAAGCAACCCTCTCGATTGACGGAAAAAAACTGGAGCTGCCCGTACATTCAGGCTCTCTCGGCCCAGATGTTGTTGATGTTCGCAGCCTGACTGCCAACGGCCTGTTCACATACGACCCTGGTTTTGTATCTACCGCTTCCTGCGAGTCCAGAATCACTTTTATCGATGGCGACAAGGGCATACTTCTGCACCGCGGTTACCCTATCGAGCAGCTTGCTGAGCACTCCGATTACCTGGAAACCTGCTATCTACTGGTTTACGGCGAACTTCCCACCAGAAAAGAGAAAAAGCATTTTGAAGACACCATCATGCGTCATACCATGATTCATGAACAAATGGTGGATCTGTTTTCCGGTTTCCGTCGCGACGCTCACCCCATGGCTGTCATGTGTGGCGTAGTCGGTGCCCTCTCTGCCTTTTATCACGATTCACTGGACATCACCAACGAACGTCACCGTAAAATCTGCGCCTATCGCCTGATTTCAAAAATGCCAACCCTGGCCGCCATGACCTACAAATACTCTATCGGTCAGCCATTCGTTTACCCGCGCAACGACCTGGGCTATGGCGGTAATTTCCTGCACATGATGTTTGCGACACCCTGCGAAGAGTACGAGGTTAACCCAGTGCTGGCCCGCGCCATGGATCGCATCTTCCTGCTGCATGCTGACCATGAACAGAATGCCTCAACCTCCACTGTCCGTTTGGCAGGTTCCAGTGGTGCCAACCCATTCGCCTGCATTGCTGCCGGTATCGCGGCCCTCTGGGGACCGGCTCACGGTGGTGCCAACGAAGCGGTGCTGGTTATGCTCAATGAAATCGGTGACGAGAAAAACATCGATGAGTTCATTAAACGCGCCAAAGACAAGAACGATCCTTTTCGTCTGATGGGCTTTGGTCACCGCGTCTACAAGAACTTTGACCCACGTGCCAAGGTTATGAAGCAGACCTGTGACGAAGTATTGAACGAACTAGGCCTGGAAGACGACCCTCTGTTCAGGATCGCCAAGCGGCTGGAAAAGATCGCCCTGGAAGACGAATACTTCGTTGAGAAAAAACTGTATCCGAACGTAGACTTCTACTCCGGCATCATTCTGAAAGCCCTGGGCATTCCAACAGAAATGTTCACTGTTATCTTCGCAACGGGTCGTACTCCGGGCTGGATCGCTCACTGGCATGAAATGATCAGCGGTGAATACCGCATCGGTCGCCCTCGCCAACTGTACACCGGTGAAGCGTCCAGAGACTTCATTCCGCTGTCTGATCGTTAATCACTGCCTGCTGAAAGCCGATGCCATTATCGGCTTTCAGACCTCCTTTCCTTCTTTTGTGTACCTTCATATGTCTTCCCAAGTGCCCCACTTGCTTATAACAATTGCCGCACTGTTTGCACTTATAGGGCCTCTCACCGGTGTGGCTGCGCAGGTGTACTCTCAAGCCTTCCGGTAGTGAAAAACACTTGCCACACTGTTTGC
This sequence comes from Endozoicomonas sp. 4G, assembly GCF_023822025.1. Classification (NCBI taxonomy): domain Bacteria; kingdom Pseudomonadati; phylum Pseudomonadota; class Gammaproteobacteria; order Oceanospirillales; family Endozoicomonadaceae; genus Endozoicomonas; species Endozoicomonas sp. 4G. The sequence continues at coordinate 3,412,143 of NZ_CP082909.1, forward strand.
ACTTATGGGGCTTCTCACCAGTGTGGACCCGCTCATGCCTTCTCAAGGTTCCCACTTCTGTAAAACACTTGCCGCACTGTTTGCACTTAAAGGGCTTCTCACCGAAATGAGCCCGCTCGTGTGACCTTAAGCCCCCCGCTTGTGTAAAACACTGGTCGCACTGTTTGCACTTAAAGGGCTTCTCACCGGTATGGATCCGCTCGTGTACCTTTAAGTTCCCCGCTTGTTTAAAACAGTGGCCGCACTGTTTGCATTTATAGGGCTTCTCACCGGTGTGGACGCGTTCGTGTGCTATTAAATGCCCCGCTCTCAGAAAACGCTTGCCACACTGTTTGCAGTCGAAAGGCTTCTGACCGATTTGGACGCCCCGTTGTGTTCTTGAGTGCCGAATATCTTCTGGTGTTTCAGCACTTTGGTAGACCTTGCCATCCCTGACGAACACGTAACTGACTGGCTGCCCGGCACCGTTGCCTTTGTTTCCTTTTGAAGCGCTTTGTGTACCTTCTTGCGATGGGGTGCTGGTGTGCTCACTGGTTGTGCCTGGTTCAGGATTTGCGCAGGTAACGATTGCGGACAAAACCTCCTGGCAGGCGGCACGGTTTTTTGCCAGGCACAGGGCAGTATCAATAGCTAAATCAATAGCCGGTTGTTCTATGGGAGAACGGTAAAACCGGACGTGAGCATCTTTACGGTAGTGCTTTTCCTTCTCAATGTCTTTCTGCTCCCTGACTGTGATTCCCTCGGTTTTTGCAATGTGCAACCTGCGTAAGCCAATGTTCTTCTCTATTATCTCTTCGACGATCTTGAGCCTGCCCATGGCCTTTCTTTTGGCGGCGGTTTTACGAATCCGTTCCATTTCAGCTGGCTGACTTGCAAAAGCATTCAGGTAGTCGGGCAGATCGTATTCCGGAAATGTCAGCCCGGGCCCATGGGTATAGTGCAGGACAATGCTCTGATGAGGATGGGTTTCCAGATATAAAGGCTGCCCGGTGTCGAGCGCCGCACTTGTAATGGATCCCAGGCCAAAGCATTGCCAGGCCCTTTCCCCATGAATGTCCATGGGCTGACAAAGGGTATGCAGGTCGGGCACAGGTTCTGGGCCACTGACAATAAAAGGATGGTCTGATGAAACGTGAAGAAACTTGTTATTGCCAGGCTGGGGTCCAGCATCCTTTTCTGGATTAAAGAGTAGCGGCTGCCAGGCGTGCTGTCTGATGGCCAGTAGACCCAGTGTTACCAGAGATTCTGTAAGAGTGGCGGTTTTCTCTGGCAGAGGGTAGGCAGCCAACAAGTCAGGAATTTGCGCCTCCGCTGAAGCTATAAAAGACAGCAGAAAGAATAGAGATGTCAGTAATAGTTCCAATGTCTTGGTTCTCAGTTATTGTTAAACGTCACCCTGCGCCACCGTCCTGGAACTGGGCTTTAAACCAAGTCGGGAGCCACATGATACGGTTTATTGGCTGAAAGCGGGTGGGCCACAGGATGGTTCATCATCGCCATTATTATTAGCTTTGTTGCTGCCGTCAGGCGCTGAATCATTGTGTACCTTCATATGTCTTCCCAAGGCTCCCCCTTGCGTAAAACACTTGCCGCACTGTTTGCAGTCGAAAGGCTTCTGACCGATTTGGGTGCCCCGCTGTGTTCTCGAGCGTCGAATGCCTTCTGGTGTTTCAGCACTTTGGTAGACCTTGCCATCCCTGACGAACACGTAACCGATTGATTCCTCGGCACGGCTGCCTTTGCGTCCTTTCGGAGCGCCTTGTGTACCTTCTTGCGGTGGGCCGCTGGTGTGTTCACTGGTTGTGGCTGGTTCAGGATTTGCGCAGGGGACGATTGCGGGCAGAACCTCCCGGCAGGCTGCACGGTTAGCTTTGTTACCGCGACCAGATGCTGAACCATTGTGTACCTTCTTATGTGTTCCCAGATGCCCCGCTTGTGCATAACACCTGCCGCACTGTTTGCACTCATAGGGCTTCTCACCGTTGTGGGTGCGCAGGTGTACTCTCAAGCCCCAAGCTAGTGAAAAACACTTGCCACATTCTTTGCACTTATGGGGCTTTTCACCGGTATGGGTTCGCTCATGTCTTCTCAAGCCTCCCCCCTGTGCAAAACACTTGCCGCACTGTCTGCACTTAAAGGGCTTCTCACCGGTGTGGGTGCGCTCGTGTCCCCTTAAGTTCCCCGCTTGCGCAAAACACTTGCCGCACTGTCTGCACTTAAAGGGCTTCTCACCGCTGTGGATGCGCTCATGTATTCTCAAGCTCCCTGCTTCTGTAAAACACTTGCCACATTGTTTGCACTTATGGGGCTTCTGACCGACATGGACGCTATGGTGTGTTCCCGTGTGCCGAACCTTTTCTGGTGGCCCAACACTTAGGTAGACTTCGCCATCCCTGACGAACACGCAACTGACTGGTTGCCCGGCACCGTTGCCTTTGCTTCCTTTTGAAGCGCCTTGTGTACCTTCTTGCGATGGAGCGCTGGTGTGCTCACTGGTTGTGCCTGGTTCAGGATTTGCGCAGGTAACGATTGCGGACAAAACCTCCTGGCAGGCGGCACGGTTTTTTGCCAGACACAGGGCAGTATCAATAGCTAAATCAATAGCCGGTTGTCCTATGGGAGAGCGGTAAAACCGGACGTGAGCATCTTTACGGTGGTGCTTTTCCTTCTCAATGTCTTTTTGCTCCCTGACTGTGATTCCCTCGGTTTTTGCAATGTGCAACCTCCGTAAGCCAATGCTCTTCTCTATTATTTCTTCGACGATCCTGAGCCTGCCTATGGCCTTTCTTTTGGCGGCGGTTTTACGAATCCGTTCCATTTCAGCTGGCTGCCTTGCAAAAGCATTCAGGTAGTCGGGCAGATCGTATTCCGGAAATGTCAGCCCGGGTCCATGGGTATAGTGCAGGACAATGCTCTGGTGAGAATGGGTTTCCAGATATAAAGGCTGCCCGGTGTCGAGCGCCGCGCTTGTAATGGATCCCAGGCCAAAGCATTGCCAGGCTCTTTCCCCATGAATGTCGATAGGCTGACAAAGGGTATGCGGGTCGGGCACAGGCTCTGGGCCACTGATAATAAAAGGATGGTCTGATGAAACGTGAAGAAACTTGTTATTGCCAGGCTGAGGTTCAGCATCCTTTTCCGGACTAAAGAGCAGCGGCTGCCAGGCGTGCTGCCTGATGGCCAGTAGCCCCAGTGTCACCAAGGATTCTGTAAAAGTGGAGGTTTTCTCTGGCAGAGGGTAGGCAGCCAACAAGTCAGGAATTTGCGCCTCCGCTGAAGCTATAAAAGACAGCAGAAAGAATAGAGATCTCAGTAATAGTTCCAATGTCTTGGTTCTCAGTTATTGTTAAACGTCACCCTGCGCCACCCTCCTGGAACTATCGGCTTTCAGGCCTCCTTGCCTTCTTCTGCCATACTCGCAAGAGTCAAAACGTAGCCTATTATTTTCAGTCTCGTCTATTTTTAACCGATATTACCTACGAATAGCTCAGGGAAATGCATCCCCGCAAGAGCAGCTAACACGACAGAACCCATACGATAGAACTCATACGATAGAAACAATGACTGAACTTTTCCTGACCCCGGCGCCCTGGATTGCCCTGGCAACACTGACCATCCTGGAGATTATTCTAGGCATCGACAACATCATTTTTATTAGCATCGTTGTCGATAAATTGCCGGCACACCAACGCAACAGTGCCCGCAGACTGGGGCTGTTACTGGCTATGTGCACGAGGATTGCCTTATTACTCTCCATTACCTGGATCATGAGCCTCACTGCCCCTTTATTCCACCTGTTCGATCACGCAATATCTAGCCGGGATCTGATTCTTATAGGAGGCGGGCTCTTCCTGCTGGCCAAATCCACTCACGAGATCCACGACTCTATTGAACCCGATATGGATGAAGGGTCCCATCTTAAACCCAGAGGGTACGTTATCACCCTGGTCCAGATTGCCCTCATTGACATTGTCTTTTCTCTGGATTCGGTCATTACCGCAGTAGGACTGGCAGAACACCTGTGGGTTATGATCGCCGCCATTGTCATTTCGGTAGGCGTTATGATGTTTGCGGCAGCCCCTATCGGAGAATTTGTCAGCCGCCACCCCACCTTCAAAATGCTGGCCCTCTCCTTTCTGCTTCTGGTGGGCGTCTCGCTGATGGGAGAAGGCCTGGACTTTCATATCCCGAAAGGCTACATCTACTTTGCCATGGCGTTTTCACTGGCGGTCGAAATGCTCAATACTCGTTTACGATCAAGACAGTCGGGACGAAACCAGTAGAAGCAGTGTATCTATGCTTGACAACCCCTCTGAGCTGCTAAACTTCAGCTTTCATATTTAAAGCGGCTAACGAAGTCAAAGAGCCCAAAACGATGGAAAGCGTAAAAGCAGAATTCGTTAAGATCAGATCCCACCTGCTGACAGGCACCAGCCACATGATTCCCTTCGTTGTGGCTGGCGGCGTCCTCCTCTCACTGGCGGTCATGTTGCATGGTAAGGGAGAACCCCCTGAGTCCGGCTTCCTCAAAGATGTATGGGATATGGGGATCGCTGGCTTCACCCTCTTTATCCCTGTTCTGGGCGGCTACATAGCCTGGTCCATTGCCAGTCGTCCCGGCCTGGCGCCTGGCATGATCGGGGCCTGGCTGGCGGCTCAGTTCGGGTGTGGCTTTCTGGGAGCCATGGTTGTGGGTTTCATTGCCGGTTATATTGTCAATGCCCTCAAGAGAATCCCTCTCTCACCGAACATGCGTCCTGTTGCTATCATCTTTATCTACCCTCTGGCAGGTACATTCCTGACCGCAAGTCTGGTGATCTGGGTGATTGGCCAGCCCATCGCTAATATGATGCAGCACCTGAACGAGTGGCTGTACAGTCTCCAGGGTTTATCCAAGGTTTCATTAGGCGCTATTCTTGGCGGGATGACCGCCTTTGACATGGGCGGCCCCATCAATAAAGTCGCTACCTTATTTGCTCAAACTCAAGTAAAGGATCATCCCTATCTGATGGGCGGCGTCGGAGTCGCCATTTGCACCCCTCCCCTGGGCATGTGGCTAGCCACTCTGCTCTCACCCGGGAAATATTCTGCTGAAGAGCGAGAGGCTGGCATGGCTGCCCTGGCTATGGGAATGATAGGCATAACAGAAGGGGCAATCCCCTTTGCTGCTGCTGACCCGTTACGGGTCATACCCGCCATTGTCCTGGGAGGAATTACCGGCAACATCATTGGCTTTATGGCCGGAGTCATCAATCATGCCCCCTGGGGAGGCTGGATTGTACTGCCGGTGGTCGATGGCCGCCTCTGGTACATTCTGGCCACCATCGCTGGCGCACTGGTAACAGCCCTGGCTGTCAACCTTTTGAAACCTGTAAAACCTGAATCTTAAGAGCCGATCGTCGATAATTACCATCAAGAATGCCTGAGGTCAGATTGATTTATGAAGAACACACACTCACTGATTGAAGTCACACCCCAAAGCCACGACCTGATACTCGAGATGGTCTATGCCACCGGGAGCAACTTCACAGGTAAGCCCGTTTACAAAAAGCCTCTGTGTCTGATGCACGAAGAAGCAGCCAGACGATTGCAAAACGCCATTGAAGTTCTTCAGCCCATGGGACTCAAACTAAAGATATGGGATGCCTTTCGCCCCCTGGAAGCTCAGCAGGCACTCTTTAACCACAAACCAGACCCTGAATATGTATCCCACCCGCAAACCGGACTCAATCCTCATTGCCGGGGGATAGCCATTGACCTGACGTTGGTTGACCCGTTTGGGCATACATTGGAAATGGGCACCGAGTTCGATGATTTTCGTCCTCTGGCACACCATGGCAATGACCAGGTTTCCGAGCTTGCCCAGAAAAACCGTTTAATACTGGCAGGCGCCATGAATGTGGCTGGATTCACCCCCATGCCAAGTGAATGGTGGCATTATCAATTACCTGATGCCTGGCAGTATCCGATATTAAAAGAGAGTGACATCGGCTCAGGCATCATTTAGCCCTGCAACAAAGCCGGGCAGTCTGGTTATCCTTCAGGCTCCTGGTGACTCCCCCCATTTATCCGGAGAAGTATTTGCTTTAAACTGCCCTCCTGATTTCAAAACCTCCCAAAACGATCTATGCAATTTTTTGTTAATGACCAGCCCCTGAACCTTGACTCCCCTCTGACACTGGAGCAGTTGCTGGAACAGATCAATCAGGCTGAAAAAGGCATGGCACTGGCGGTCAATCAACAGATTGTCAGCCGCTCCCAATGGCCACGAAAAAACGTAGAAGAAGGTGACCGTATCACCCTGATCAAGGCTACCGCAGGTGGCTGATAGCGTGAAGAAATCGCACTTGAAATGACTGACAATTTATCGAACGACAGGGCTGGTATGCTGACCATTGCTGATAAACCCTTCCATTCTCGTCTGTTTACCGGTACCGGGAAATTCAATAACAGCCAGACCATGGCCGAAGCCATTAAAGCTTCTGAGAGTGAACTGGTCACCATGGCACTCAAACGAGTGGATCTGAATGACGATCAGGATGACATTCTCTCGCCCTTGACTGAAGCCGGTGTTAACCTGCTGCCCAATACCTCCGGAGCCCGCGACGCCAGAGAAGCGGTCTATGCAGCCCAGCTGGCCAGAGAAGCCCTGCAAACCCACTGGCTGAAGCTGGAAATCCACCCGGATCCCAAATATTTACTGCCTGATCCCATCGAAACCCTGAAGGCCTGCGAAGAACTTGTTGAGCTGGGATTTGTTGTTCTACCTTACGTCCACGCTGACCCGGTCTTATGCAAAAGACTGGAAGAAGCCGGTGCCGCAGCGGTTATGCCACTTGGGGCACCCATTGGCAGCAACCTGGGCCTGAAAACGGAAGAGTTTCTGAACATCATCATCGAACAGAGCCAGGTGCCCGTGGTGGTGGATGCCGGTATTGGCAGCCCTTCCGATGCGGCCAGAGCCATGGAAATCGGTGCCGACGCCGTACTGGTAAATACCGCCATTGCGGTTTCAAATGATCCGGTAGCCATGGGCATTGCTTTCAAGGAAGCCGTTGTAGCAGGCAGACGAGCTTACGAGGCTGGTCTCGGAATACGTTCACACCAGGCTCAGGCAAGCAGCCCACTGACTGCCTTTCTGGAAGATTTCTGATGTCATTTATAGATACCTTTAACCAGTTAAACTGGGATGAAATCAGGATGAGCATCCTTAGCAAAACCGCTGCGGATGTCGAACATGCTCTGTCCACTCGCCGACTGACCCACGATCAGTTTTTGTCACTGATTTCCCCGGCGGCTGAACCTTATCTGGAACAGATGGCACAAAAAAGCATGGCCCTCACCCGCCAGCGCTTTGGTAATACGGTACAGATGTACATCCCCTTGTACCTGTCCAACAAGTGCACCAACATCTGTACCTACTGTGGCTTCAGCCTGAACAACAAAATTCGCCGCAAAACCCTGAGCATGGAAGAGCTGGACCAGGAGCTGAAAGCCATCAAAGCCATGGGGTTTGATCATATCCTGCTGGTCACAGGTGAAGCCCAGGGCACTGTCGGCACCGAATATTTCAAAACCGTTCTCAACAAAGTCAGACTGCACTTTTCCCATATCACGCTGGAAGTACAACCTCTGGAACAAAGTGAATACGAAGAGCTGATGGCCCTCGGGCTGGACGCCGTTCTGGTTTACCAGGAAACCTACCATCGGTCGGCCTATGAGACGTACCACCTGCGCGGCAGCAAGATGGATTTTGACTATCGTCTGGAAACCGCAGACAGGCTCGGCAAAGCCGGCATCGACAAGATTGGCGTGGGCGCCCTGATTGGCCTGGAAGACTGGCGTACAGATTCCGCCATGGTCGCCGCACACCTCGACTATCTGGAAAAGACCTACTGGAAAACCCGTTACTCCATCTCTTTTCCAAGACTGCGCCCCTGCGAGGGTGAATTCCAGCCCGTTTCCATCATTTCAGACAAACAGCTGGTGCAGCTTATCTGTGCTTACCGCCTGTTTAAACCGGAAGCCGAACTGTCACTCTCCACCCGGGAATCAGAATCCTTCAGAGACAATGTCTTGCCCCTGGGCATTACCACCATGAGCGCTTTCTCAAGCACTCAACCTGGCGGTTATGCCGATGGTGCCGTTGCATCCCTGGAGCAATTCTCCATCGACGACCACCGTCGCCCTGAAGCGGTAGCGGCTGCGATCAAGTCGAAAGGTCTGGAAGCGGTCTGGAAGGACTGGGATCGCAGTTATAGCCACTGACGCTTTGTCCACGGACACACTCCCGCACAGGTCATTGAGCAAACAGACTTTTAAACGCGACCGACAAAAAAAGCGTCTATCCTGTAAAGCTCAATCCATCGGGAGTGTTGCCATGTCAGAGCCTTTATACGAAAAGAATCAACTGGGTGTGGGTTTTACTTTTCACAATCCGGTTATCTATCTGGATAGTTGGCTAAATAGCTGGAAAGGAGACAAGCCTCTCCTGGATATCGGTTGCGGCCACGGCGTCAACACTCACGCTGCGCTGATGCGTGGAGCACAGGTAATAGCCACTGACATGGATAAACCGGACTTGTCTGAGTGGCTGAATGACCTGCCAGCGGTTCAGCAGCAAGCGCTCACATGCCGAGCCGCAAAACTGCCAGAGAACATGCCGTTTGAAGAGAATGCCTTCTGCGGGATTCTGTGCGCGGAAGTGTTTCATTTTCTTACCAACGAAGACGTCACACCCGCCATCAATGAACTGTATAGGATTCTTGAACCGGGAGGCACTCTTCTACTGACCTGCTGCTCCTGTGACGTTGAGGTGCTGAAAGCCACCGACCTAAGCAGAGAAATAAAGGAAGGCGCAAGAAAATCACCGTTAACCGTTACCTGTCAGCGGGACTATATAAGCCTTCTGACGGAGGCGGCAAAAGCCTTTAATTGCCCGGAAATAACCGATCCGGTGTTGGCAGCCCACAAAATTAATATCCCCGGAAGAGACTTTTGTTTTTTTACGTCCGAACAACTGAAGGCATTAATGGAAAGTGCCGGATTTATAATCGAAGTCTGTGAGCAGGGTGAAGCTCCCCACTACCCGGTATGGAGTCATGGCGACCAGGACCAGGTACGAATCCTTGCCAAAAAGCCTGCTTGATTTGCAGGCTCTGTTACTACCCATCTATTTAATTTTTCACGCTCAAGCCGAGATAAACATCAACTCTTAGCTACGGATGGCCCCACCATGACTGACCCCGACGAACAGTTCACAGCATTTTTAAAGGACTTTGGAGAACATATTGGTCACGACCTGACAGCAGAAGACAACATCTGCGCCCTGGTGGACGAGAACAATGAGATCGCAGTGATCATAGAGTTACCGGAAAACAGTGATCTGTTATTGCTGTATCGCATGCTGGCACCCATGCCAACCGATCCCGAGCTACAGGCCGCCAGGGCAATGCAGTTGCTATCCCTCAATGGAGCCCCGGACAAACTCAAAGGTGCCTGGTTTTATACCGATCCCGATGGCATGGGTTTACACCTGATGACCAGCCACCCTATCGGTAGCCTGACCCATGAAACATTCAAAAATCTGGTGCTTGGCTATATAGAACACGCCAACACACTCTCTCAGGAACTACTGGAAGAAGAGCAAGGATTAGTTTACCAACCATCAGCCGCCAGAGGGATTGCAGAATGAGAGGAGTCAGTGCAGCAGCAGGGTCAGCTGCCCGACGGGCAGAAAGAAGCATGGATGCAGACCACCGGGGTTTTCAAGCACTGGGGCTGCGGCCAACAAACACTAGAACGCTCCCTCATGTCGGGAATTTTGTTTCATTAACACGTCCGCGGCAGTCTTCGGTAGGTACGCTTGCTCCGGGCAATAATCCTGGGGACAGATCCAGCTGGCTAGTACAAGATGCCGTGCGCCATGAAGCAAAGATTGCTGCTTACCCTTATAAACAGTCCATAGAAGCAGGCGGGGTAATAGACGACACCATCCAGGATCAGCTCAAGGGCTGGGATGCCGACCGTCGCCTTGCACTGGCTGCCGGCAAAGCCGCCGGATTATCGACCAAAGGCGCCAAAGGCTGCATCTTCGACAAGAAAACCGGCCTCACCGCCTATGTCCTTCGTAATCCGAAAACCAATCCTCCAGAAGTGCGTATCGTTTTTGGTGACAGAGATGGCCTGAAAAAGCTGAACGCCCCCTCTGATCCTCCATGCCTTAAAAAAGGATTTATGCGCTGGATACGCAACCTGAGAAATGCAAGACGCAAAAATGTCTCTGAAAGCTTCAAACAAGCCAGTGAACTCACCAGGCAAGTTCAGAGCCTGATGACGATAGACAATCAATTCAAAGGCTGGTCTCTCAAATTATCAGGCTTCGGAAAGGGTGGAACACAGGCGGCTTATGCAGCAGTCACACAAAAAACCGTTTTACGGGCCAGCTGTTTTTCCAGCGAACACCTGAGCAGTGATGTTATTAACGCTTTGAGCAAAGAAAAACAGGAAGCAGCCAAAGACGCCATCATTCACTACCAACCGGCACCGGACGACTGGAGTTTAGACCTCAAAGAACATGAGACGTTTTTGCAAGGTAAAGTCATCGGAAAACCGGTCATTTTAGAAGAGCATAATTATGCAAGAACGATCTTCAGGCGCAAAAGGGGTTTTCTACTCTCTCTCCTGATGGGAAAGTGAACTACTCGCCCCTAAAGGAGCGAGCTTCCAATACTAAGCAAGCTACCGGAGTAGTTACCGTTCTTTTCTTTTTTGACGTTTCACTGCGAGCTGCGGAAGAGGGCTTGCCCTTTCCCGGCTTACGGTTCGCTCCACGTCCTTTGGTTAGCACAGGAATTCCTTTGCCAACCAACTCCGTTCCAGAGTCCATGAAAAACTTAATTGCTCGTTTCTTGATTACGATGCTGGCGTTTCTGTCAGCGTTGTCAAAGTGTCCACATTGACCGCAAAGAAACCGTTCTTGTGTCTTGCGGTTGTCGGGGTGAGTGTGACCGCAATCAGCACACTCTTGACTCGTAAAGGGTGCAGGCACTTTGAATACAGCTTTGCCTGCTTTTGCTGCTTTATATCGGGTGTAGGTTTCCAAGAAGTGCCATCCTACGTTGAGAATGGCCTTGTTCAGTCCGGCTTTTTGTTTCGCCTTGTTGGAGATGAACTTTCCGTTTTGATCTTTTTTTGCTTTTGGCCTGCGGGTCATTTTTGAGGTTTTCAGATCCTCGAAAACAATGACTCTGGCCTTGCTGTCAACCATTTTACGGCTGGTTTTATGGCAGAAATCTTGCCGAATGTTGGCTACTTTCTTGTGCTGCCTGCTAATCCTGTTCTTTGTTTTCTGACGACGGTTAGAGCCTTTGGTTTGGCGAGACAAACGGCGCTGAAACCTCTTTAGGTATCGCTGGCGCTTATCCATGTTCTTTTTCTGGTCTTCTTCAAAGTCGTAAGGCTTAACGCCAGTATGAACAGGTATGACAACACCTCGATCGACGCCAATAACATGCTCTTCCAGCCACTCTTTGGAAGCACCTTTAAGGTATTCCAAATGCTCTTTTTCTGTTGCTGGTTCTTCTGATCCATCGTCATAACAGAAAGAAACAGAGTACTGACCAGCCTCTTTTCTAATGTAAATGGATTTTGGTTCCTTGAATGGACGGTGAGTTTTAAACGACAAATAACCAATATTGTTGGTCTTTGTACCAATGAAAAGACGGGTTACACCATCTTCACAGATATCGAACCGGAAAACTTCATTGGTGAGGTAAACACTGCCCTTGTCTGTCTTGGCTTTTTTCTTTGGTTTACCGCACAAGCCATTCATGTACTTCCGGTAGGTCTTATACCAGTTGGTAGCCGAGTTTCTGATTATCTGACTGGGACAATCGGATAACCAGGGTGATAACTCTTCGCTTTTGAATTGGACTGCCTTTGTGTCAACAGGGGCATGCGTACCTATGGGGCAGTATTTTTTTGCGTAAGTGCTGTAATAACGATGCTCATCACATTTCGCATTCCAGATAAACCGAGCGCAGCCCATCCACTGAGACAGAACCAACTTTTGCTGATCTGTTGGATTGGCTTTGAGTCGGATACCTTGCAGCATTACATAACCTGTTGAATTGAATGGCTTCATGCTAGTCTGGCTAGAAATATCTGTCAAATATGAGGTTTGTATGTACGAATGGAGATCAGTAGATCCTGTGTATTTAGGAATAACGTACATCTAGTATTTGTTACTAAATACCGTAGAAACGAGTTCAGCAGGGAAATGGTAGGCAAGCCAAAGGGAAAGTCGTCTTATACATTAAGGCGTGAATACTGGGAGCGCATAAAGCCGATGTTATAGGGGAAACACTTCTGGAGAAAGCCAGAGAACACCGCCTTCAGAAAAGTCTGTTAAAACTTCTAAGCGACTGTCACAGCAAGGCTAACGCCTTGCGCTGGCTAGACCCGCCCCTGAAGGAACGGGTTTGCGCCAGCATTTCGATCAAGACGCTGACCATGACCTAACGGGACTGGGATTCACAGAGCCTAAAAGCGTGAAAGCGAGTTAAACGACGCTTATTTTCTTGATCTTTCAATATCCTGATCTATCTTCTCGTATTCAGAATAAACACCAACAAACGCAAAAGAGACGTTAGAAAGGATATAGCTTTGAAAAAGACACTCTCTGTGGCAGTGCTGTCATTGCTCATGTCGTTGCCTGTTATCTGTCACGCAGAACTGTTGGAAAAACATTTTATTGTTGAGGTTGGGCTTGGGCACAGGCTTGGTGGCCACAGTGAAACCACCTCCCTTATTGAATTTATCTCGTGGGAATTGATTTACGCCACTCCTCTGCTGATGGCTTACAAACTGGTTCTGACCAGCGACACACTTCCGGGTGCCAAATCTTATTCATACATACCTTTTGAGGCGCTTGCCGTTGTCGGCTTGCTTTTGAAAAACTATTGGAATCCCGACTCGCCAACGTTTAACCCGACAGGTCAACTGGAGGCGATCTCGACAAAGGGGGATGACCCATTTGTGATCAACACTATGACACTCCCCGGAAACAGCCAGCAACCAAGCCAACCACAAAAAGAATCATCCCCTCAGCAAGCCTCAGCAGCAACCGCCCGGATTTCAGGCTCTATCAGCCCTCTGTCTTCTGGCTCTGGCTCTGACGGTAATGGCGAAAGCCCTGAACAAAACCTTCATACTTACGGTTTAAATTGTCACGCGGGTTCCTGTCATGGCGTTTGCAAACTCAGCACCTCATCCGATCGTTTTCATAGCTCCGATGACAGTGAGCCAGAAGACAATTCTGCTCAACCACCTCAGCTACAAGCCTTCGCAGTTAGCTGCTCTACTGCACAACCAGCCCGTTCAACTGTGACCATCTCTACAACTCATGCAACCGGGACAAATAGCGCCCTGGTAACCTGCGAATCTTGTAATAAGGTCTTCACTAAAGAAGGTAGAAAATTGTGGGATCACGTAAGAAAGGCACACACTGTGCTCAGTTCTCCACCATCGAAGCGACCCAGAATCTCAAGCAAGAAGTTTATAAAGGTGAACGAAACTGATTCAGAGGACGATTCGTTCGAAGCCGATCGGAATGGATTGGTCAACAGTGATCTTGAAATACTCAGATGCGAAGAGAGATTTGAGGAAGATGATGATGAGGATGATACGCACTTAATTCTGGAATTTTCGCCTTGAGCTCCTCCAAAATGAAACGGGGCTATGGACACCCATAACCCCGTTAAAACCGATATGAATCAGACTCAAGCCAGAGCAGCTTTAGCCTTTTCAACCAGTTGACCGAAAACGGTCTTGTCGTGTACCGCCAGATCAGCCAGAACCTTACGATCGATTTCGATCGCAGATTTCTTCAGACCCGCGATAAAGCGGCTGTAGGACAGACCGTTGGTACGCGCACCGGCGTTGATACGGGCAATCCACAGAGCACGGAACTGACGCTTACGCTGACGACGGTCGCGGTAAGCGTACTGACCTGCTTTGGTGACAGCCTGCTTGGCTACGCGGAATACACGTGAACGTGCTCCGTAGTAACCTTTGGCGGCCTTAAGAACTTTCTTGTGACGCTTGCGCGCGATTACACCACGTTTTACACGTGCCATGAGCTAACTCTCCGAAAAAAATGATCTAAAAAGCGATTAGTCGCGCAGCATACGCTTAACGAGACCCTGGTCGGCAGGTGTTACCATGGAGGTACCACGCAGCTGACGCTTACGCTTGGTGGTCATCTTGGTCAGGATGTGACTCTTGAAGGCACCCTTACGCTTGTAACCGCTGGCCGTTTTCTTGAAACGCTTGGCGGCACCACTGTTGGTTTTCATTTTTGGCATGAAAAAGCACTCCGCATTCGCGATCACCTACCCCTTCTCATCAAAGATTCTCATCAAAGAGAGAGGCGCCCGTTTCAGGGCCAGGAGGTGTCGGGATATTAAAAAATAAAAGCGACGGTCGTTCATCCAGAACACGAAAAACCGGCCACTGAGACAGTGACCGGTTTTTCATACACACATCACTTTTTCTTTTTCGGGGCAATAACCATGATCAGCTGACGGCCTTCCATTTTTGGACGCTGTTCAACGGTACCGATTTCTTCCAGATCTTTTTCAACCCGGTTCATCAGTTCCATGCCCAGCTGCTGGTGAGCCATCTCACGACCACGGTAGCGAAGGGAAACCTTCGCCTTGTTGCCCTCTGTCAGGAAACGTACCAGGTTGCGCAGTTTTACCTGGTAATCCCCTTCCTCTGTGCCCGGGCGAAACTTAACTTCTTTCACCTGGGTCTGAACCTGTTTCTTCTTGGCTGCGGCTTTTTGTTTCTTTTGCTCGTACTGATGCTTGCCGTAGTCAAGGATTTTACAGACTGGGGGTTCGCTGGTTGCGTTAATCTCAACCAGATCCAGCCCTGCTTCCTGGGCCATGGACAAAGCGTCACGGGTATCGACCACCCCTACCTGAGAGCCGTCGGCTCCAATCAGTCGGACTTCTTTGGCACGGATATTCTCATTGATCGGCGCTTTCTGCGGGCGACGATCGCGGAAGCTGTTACGTCTGATGGGTGTATCTCCTGTAAAGGCAGCCTGTGCGAAAGGGCTTGTAGAAGCTGAATATTAAGATCGACAAGCCCTCAACAGATCAATTACGCAGTACGGCCACGCTTGCTGATATCCGCTGCAAGGTGCTCCACGAATGCCTCTACAGGCATGGTACCCAGGTCTTCACCTGTTCGGGTACGCACAGCAACGGTTCTGTTTTCCATTTCCTTATCGCCAACAACCAGCAGATAAGGCACCTTATTCAAGGTATGCTCGCGGATTTTAAAGCCGATCTTCTCGTTTCTCAAGTCCGCTTTTACCCTAACGCCCTTTTCCATCAACATTTTTTCCAGTTCTGCCACATAAGAGGCCTGTCTGTCAGTAATATTGAGGATGGCCACCTGCTTGGGAGCCAGCCATGATGGCATCGCCCCTTCGTAGTGTTCAATGAGTATGCCAATGAAGCGTTCAAACGAGCCAAGAGTCGCCCGGTGCAGCATAACCGGTGTCTTGCGCTCACCGTTTTCATCGACGTATTCAGCGCCAAGACGACCCGGCATGGAGAAATCCACCTGCATCGTGCCACACTGCCATACCCGGCCAATACAGTCTTTCAGGGAAAACTCTATTTTAGGTCCGTAAAAAGCCCCTTCACCCGGCAACTCTTCCCAGGGCAGCTGCTGGGCATCCAGGGCGTCGGCCAGGGCTTTTTCGGCTTTATCCCAGATTTCGTCGGAACCGACGCGTTTTTCAGGGCGGGTAGACAGCTTGTAGAGCATGTTGTCACGACTGAAACCGAAGTCCTCATAGACTTCATGAAGGAAGTCTATAAAGGCAGCCACTTCCGACTGAATCTGATCTTCTGTCACGAAAATGTGAGCATCATCCTGAACAAAGCCACGAACACGCATAATTCCGTGCAGCGCACCGGATGGCTCGTTACGGTGACAGGAACCAAATTCCGCCAGTCGCAGGGGCAGGTCACGGTAGCTCTTCAGCCCTTGGTTGAACACCTGAACGTGGCATGGGCAGTTCATGGGCTTAACGGCAATGTCACGCTCTTCCGAGTTGGTGGTGAACATGTCGTCTTTGAACTTGTCCCAATGACCGGATTTTTCCCAGAGGGAGCGATCCACCAGCTGGGGAGTTTTGATCTCTTTGTAGCCATGCATAATCTGTTTGTTACGCATGTACTGTTCCAGTTCCTGATAGATGGCCCAGCCATTGGGGTGCCAAAACACCATACCCGGCGCTTCTTCCTGCATATGGAACAGGTCCAGTTTCTTGCCCAGTTTACGGTGGTCACGCTTCTCAGCTTCTTCCAGACGTTGCAGGTAGGCTTTCAGGGCTTTTTTGTCTTCCCAGGCGGTACCGTAGATGCGGGTCAACATTTCGTTGCTGGAATCACCACGCCAGTAGGCACCGGCGACACGCATCAGTTTGAACGCTTTCAGCTTGCCGGTTGAAGGCACGTGTGGGCCGCGGCAAAGATCCATCCACTCACCCTGACGGTACACAGAGATCACTTCACTGTCTGGCAGGTCATTAATGATCTCAACCTTGTATTCCTCACCCATGGCCTTGAAAGCGCTGATGGCTTCGTCACGGGTCATGACCACCCGCTCAATACCCAGATCCTGTTTGGCCAGTTCAGCCATACGCTTTTCAATCTTTTCCAGGTCTTCAAGGTTGAATGCCCGCTCGTAGGAAAAGTCGTAATAGAAGCCATTATCAATCACAGGGCCAATGGTGACCTGGGCACCGGGGTACAGATCCTGGGTAGCCATCGCCAACAGGTGAGCGGTGGAGTGACGGATCACCTCAACACCTTCTTCGTCACGGGAAGTGATAATAGCCAGCTCAGCGTCATCGGTAATTTTGGTACTGGCGTCCACCAGCTCACCATTGATACGACCCGCCAGAGTCGCTTTGGCCAGGCCCGGACCAATATCCTGAGCCACTTCTATTACGGAAACGGCGTCAGCAAACTCGCGCTTGCTGCCGTCGGGGAGCGTAATTACAGGCATGAGGGGAGATTCCTTAGTTTTTGCCGCCAGGGCTATTGCCGCTGTTGGCATTCTGTTCATCGTCAGTGGCAACCTATACCGAAGGCTGCTTGCTCGTCGTTCTTACCAGCCCATACCAGGGGCTGAGAACTTTTGTACCAGTGGCAACCCATACCAGGGGATGCTTGGATTTTCTCGCTGATTGGAGGGAGAAAATCTTGGGACATTTGCTTGCAGTTAACAAAGAAAAGTCAACCGTATGGTTATTGTGGTTTTTTCAGAGCCTGTGTCAAGTCAGGCTAAAAACTCCCCTGTAAAAATCCTCGACCGGAATGGTCGCATCCAAACGGTCTATGCGAATATGATCTTCCAATCCCGCTATCGACTTCTTTTTAAACTCTTCGCCTACCCAGCCAAGCAGAATCACAGAAGGCACTTGAGAATCCACCAGCAGATACTCTCCCCGGCAGTGCTTAAGCGCTTTGGAATACTCAACAGCCTTGTAGGTCTGGTCTGTTTTGCGAGTTCCGGGACTCAACACTTCTACGATCAGGCACGGCTTGTCACCAACGGTTTCTTTGTTAAGCCTGGGTTCGCAACAGCGCATCCAGGCGTCTGGATAGCAGTAGCTGGAACGATTCAGGTGGTCAAGCTTCAGCCTGAGGTTACTGCCGAATACCTGGCACCCGTCAGGCGCTTTCTCCCTGAGGACAAAGGCTGCATTCAGACTGATTACGTCGTGGTTTGCTGAGCCGCCAGTCATAGCAACGACATAGCCGTCGTAATATTCGTGTCGTTCTTTTGAGCTTTCTTCAAACGCCAGATACTCTGATTCTGACATCAAAAAAAAGTCTTCTGCCAGGTTGCTCATGTTTACCCCCCTGAAATTTCAATCAAGAGCAATATGAAAAATATCAACACTCTGATTTCTGAAGCTGGATTGCGACCTGTAACGGAAACCCACTTTTTTAGCCAGATGTCTGGAACGGACATTTTCCCGGTCGATCATCGCATGCAGTTCCAACAAGCCAAGCCTGTTGGATGAAAACTCAAGGATAGCCCTTATCGTCTCTTTAGCCAGACCTTTACCCTGCTCTGAAACTTTAAACCGGTAACTAACATGAACCAGTTCCTGCTCTTGCACAAGGCTGTTATTAAGCCCTGCCACTCCGACCACTTCATCCGTTTCTTTACTGAACACACCCCACTGACCGTAGCCATGGGTCAAATAGTTCTGTCGGCAATTTTTGATGTAGAGTCGTATAGCTTCTTTATCTCTGACACCGACGGTAGAAAACTTCATCACCTCGGGGTCTGAAAGTATGGAAGCAAGCCCCTCTGTATCGGAGCTATCCAGCTCCCTGATGATCAATCTGGCCGTTTCTATCATCTCCACTCCTCATTCAGCCTGAACAAATACAAACACACTGCATTTCATCTAACATTGACTGTACCGACCCAACCCCGAACAGCTCCACTCAAACCGGCCTGACCGGATTCCATTGATTATTGTTCAGCAAGTTTGCTCACGGAGACACACCCAGTGCAACCATTAAAACCTTATTGGTTACGTTTAGTATCGGTGATGTTTGCCTGTATTCTGGGTCATTCAGTTCTGGCTAGTCCAGTCATCAACACGACGGAGTTAGTCAGCCCTGACGATACGGTCGTCTGGCTGCCCCTGACATCATCAAACGACATAAGCTACAGGCAGGAGAGAAGCGCACTGGGTGCCTTTATCTGCTCAATACTCAACTTGCCCGCCAACTCAACCTTTGTTTATGGCAACAGCTCTGAGATTAACGCTCTTAAAAATGATTTCGGATGCAACACCCCCAATTTAAAAAACATCGCAAAAAGTAAGCCCGATTACGACCGCTGGGTGTCCAGTGTGTCTATCTGGGCCTGGCAAGGTCTGGAAATGTTCATACTGCTTGATACTGCTATAAAAATGCATCCCCAGGCCAAACAGCTGATTTTGGCAGCAGCCTCAGCCACAAGCCTGATCACTACCGGTAGTCTGTACATCACAGGGACAGTACTCGCGGCATTCGGTAAGAAAATCCCCGGAAAATGGCTTGAACTGATGGAAGGGTTAACAAAACTAAAGGCCAGTCTGTGGGTAGGCGACTGGGCTCTTGTAATGGCTGGAGGCATTGCAGGTAAAAAAGAGGTCGTCTTATCGGGATTACTGATAAATGTTATCTCAAACACCTTTCGCGAAACCGGAGCAGGCGTTCTCGTTACCTTACCGCTGTTCGTTAGAAAAAAATACCACGCCGCTTTATTGTCACTCATCCCCCTGGGCGTTATTACTGCACAGCTAATTGTCCGCAACCCGAGAACCGACAATGCTTTTGTGCAAAGGGTCACATGGTTGGCAATAGCCAGTCTTGGAGCCGGGCTGTTCTCGGGAGCCTGGCATAACTTTGAAGAAGTTGCTGGTGAATCCAGCATTGTCTGGGATATAGGCAGCAATATCACCGTGGGTGATGATTATGAAATACTCAGCCATCAAAAACTGCCAATGTCGATCATTGCTCCCTTTGGGTATCGACCCAATCCTACGGTTATCACCCTGACTTCCGGCTTAAGCTATTTTACATTCATCACTCTGGCAAGCCTCTATCGCTTTCTCCACAGAGCTCAATGCACAATGACTCAGCAAGCAACCGATCTATCGATGACGGAATTGTGATTCCCATGACCCCTACCGGGCTTCCAGATCACTCTGTAAATGCAAACACGTTGAGCCAGGACTAATCTGTTCAAACCGGCCTGACCATGTACATCGATCAGCTTTTCAGCCCATGGAGAAGATCCAATGCAACGGCTAACATCCTATCTGGTTCATTTAATATCGACGATAGTTGCCTGCACTCTCAGTCATTACGCTCTGGCGAATCCAGTCATCAATACCACAGAGTCAGTCAACCTTGTCAGCTCCAACGGTTCTTCAGTGGTTAATGTCAGCACACTCGCCCCTCAACCCGGTTCCACTCCACAAGATACGGTTTCCATGGGCGTCAGATTGCCCCTGACATCATCCGATGATATCAGCTGCGGGGAGGACAAAGGGGTACTGAAAGCTTTTATCTGCTCAGAAATCAGCCACCCAAATAACTCAACGGTGATCTATAGCAACACCTCTGACTTTAACGCCATTAAAGATAAGCTTGGATGTGAAAACGCCCCGGTAATAGACGTCAAAGCAAACAAACCCGGTTACGACCAGTGGGTAACCAGCGTTTCTATCTGGGTTTGGGAAGCGGTGGAAATGTTTGTACTGCTTGAAGGCTCTATAAGAGTCAACCCAAAAGCTAAAAGGGAGATTTTAGGAGCTGCTTTTACCACCAGTGCCATCACTATGGCTGGCATTTACGGTACCGGGGTCGCACTTGCAGAATCAGGTAAGGAAATCCCGAGGAAATGGACTGATTTGATTAAAGGTTTAACAAAATTAAAAGCCAGTCTGTGCGTCGGTGGCTGGGCTCTTGGGATCGCGGGAGGCGTTACAGGTAAAAATGAACTCGTCTTGTCGGGATTACTGATGAATGTTATCTCAAACACCTTTCGCGAAACCGGAGAAGGCGCTCTCATTACGTTACCGTTGATCCTTGATAAAAAATACGCAGCCATTGCTTTGTCCCTCATCCCTGCGGCCATCATCGCTTCACAACTCATCCCCTTCAAACCCAGGGTCAAGAACCCCTACGTCAAAGCATTCGCATGGTTTGTGACTGCCACCCTGGGAACCGGACTGTTCTCAGGTGCCTGGCATGAATTTGAAGAAGTTGCCGGTGAGTCGAGCACGGTCTGGGATGTAGGCAAACATACAACCGTTGGCAATGATTATGAAATACTCAGCCACGAAAAACTTCCAATGTCGTTTATTACCCCCTTTGGATACCGACCCAACCCCACGGTAATTACTTTAACCTCCGGTCTGGGATTTTTTACATTCGTCTCTCTGGCAAGCCTCTATCGCTTTATCTACCGAGTAAAATTCACAGGCTTCGGTCAGATAATGCCCAGTGAAGGTTTAATGGAATTGTAATAAGCACATTTGCCTGAACCTACCCTGAGCGAATACTGAAAGTCCGGGAAACAGGACGACTCCGGTAAAACAGGGCCATACCCCAAACCAGAATGGCAATGACTGCCCACTCCTGGTTATCGGGTATGCGCCCTTCCAGCATAAAAACAAACAGCACTCCAAATAAAACCTCAAGCGTTGTGCAGGGATAAAACCCCGAATCACTGTTATGCAGCACCGCTTTGCGTCTGCATATCCGGGCCACACCGGTAGCTAATATTCCCGCTACCAGCATCCCTCCGCCAAAATAAGCCCAGTCAATATGGGTGACACCTTGCGGGAAAAGCACAAACTCAGGATGATCCAGCCAGGTCAGTGGATACACGATGGGTAATGCCAGCACAGAGCCCAGCCCGGTTAAAAGATAACGATCCGAAGGCACAATATCGGGTCTTTCAGCGACCATTAACAGCTGCTTGCGGGTTCCCATAAGCCAGCAGATACTCGCCAACAACAACCATAACAGACCACTGAGCACACTGTGCTCATGGGAGTCCGGATACCCCTGGTCAAACTTCTGGGAAATCAACAGCAGCAATGCTCCAACCAACAACAGCAAAGGTAAGGTGAGTTTGCTACTGCCTTTCCCTGCCAACAACCATCTCTGAAAAATCATGGGTAAAGCCGCCATCAGAATGCAGGCAAACACCCCGCCGAGACTGCGGATACTGATAACAAGGAAAAGGTAATAAAGGACATTGGTCAGCAGGGCCGTCCAGAGCCATGGCTGGATGCCACCCTGTAGAGCTCTTTGAATCATCTCGCGACGGAAAAGGGCGATCATTAACACCCAGCCCCCAAATACTGCAAAGCGCCCTGCAACCAGCTCCATGGCAGAATGCTCCGACATCCATTGAGGAAGAATGATCAGGCTTGCCAGCAAGGCTCCGGACACCAGTGAATAGACAACGCCTCTGGAAATCAACTCGGTACTACTCCTCAGGGAAACTTCAGATTCTCTGAGCATTGTCTACAAAACAGGGATTTGCCAGCCTGCTGACAGGATTTGCCCTCCTGAACTGACCAGCGAGACAGCACATCAGACAAAACCGGCTGCACTTCCCGGTATTACCCGACAAATCGGATTTCAAAAAAGAGTGAGTGCAGGTAGTATCAGTACGGCTCGTTAAATCCAACAGGGGAAGTGTCCGTGTCCATAGATTTCGATACCTTTATCGACCGAAGTCATACCTCAAGCCTGAAGTGGGATCGCTACAAAGATAGGGACATATTGCCTTTCTGGGTGGCCGATATGGATTTCAAATCCGCCCCCGAAATCCTTGAAGCCCTGCGACAACGGGTTGAACACGGCGTATTTGGCTACACCCTGGTCAATGAAGGACTGGAAGATCGCCTTGTCAAGCGAATGTCCAACCTTTACGACTGGCAGATAGAGAAAGACTGGATCGTCTGGTTGCCGGGACTGGTGTCGGCACTCAATATTGCCGTGAGAAGCGTTGCTGGCCCCGGAGAAACCGTTGCCGTACCTGTGCCGGTTTATTACCCCTTTCTAATGGCTCCGGAATTGGGCGGACGCCAGATGATCGAACTGGACTGGGTCATCAGGGACAATCAGTGGCAGCTTGATCTGGAAGCGTTTGAACACAGAATCACCAAAGACACCCGACTGCTGATGCTGTGTAATCCACAAAACCCCAATGGTCGTGTACTTAGCCGAAAAGAATTAAAGACCATCGAAGCACTCTGCAAAAAATACAACATTGTCGTATGCTCCGACGAAGTGCATTGTGACCTGATTCTGGATCGCAATGCCGAACACATCCCCTATGCCAGCCTGAGTGAATTCACCAGAGATACCTCCATCACCCTGATGTCGCCTTCCAAGACATTTAATGTGGCTGGCTTCGGCTGTGCCTTTGCCATAATACCAGACGACACACTGCGCACAGAGTTCCAGAAAGTTCGCAAGGGTATCGTGCCTGATCCGGATAACATGCTGATGGGTTACACGGCGGCCAGTGCCGCTTACCAACACGGCGAACCCTGGCGCCAGAGCCTGGTGGACTACCTGCGGGGTAACCACGACCTGCTGGTGTCTGAAATCAACAACATTGAGGGGTTAAGTATGCTGCCCCTGCAATCGACCTACCTGGCCTGGATTAATGTCAGCGAATTAGGTTTGGATGACCCCCATCGCTTCTTTGAAGATGCCGGTGTCGGCCTCTCTCCCGGCGCCCAGTTCGGAGATCGTGACTACCTGAGACTGAACTTTGGCTGTAGCCGCTCCACCCTGAAAGAAGGGATTCGCAGGATCAAGGCAGCCGTAACCAGCCTGAAACCCTGACCCGATTCAACGATTGATACGTAAACCTTCGAACATTAAGTACCTGGCCCATGGGTCAGGCACTTAACCGGTCAAACTTGATACTTTCGTCTTTAAGTTCTAAACCATACATGATCTTTTTAACAGACTCTGATCAAGCCTGACACTACTGAAAAAATGCTTTGAGGGTTAGCTCGTGCTCAACAACATCCCTATTGAAAACACATCACCCATGGAGACTCCCACAAGAACACTGATTCTCGACTCAGGTTCTCCAGAAGCAAAGCGACAGGAACTTATTCAATATTTCTGCGAAACCTTCGATACTTACGACTCTCTTTTTGAAACACTGGCCAATGATGAGGCTTACTACCAAAAGGCCATTTCCCTGAGACACCCCCTGATTTTTTACCTTGGTCATACGGCTGCATTTTTTATTAACAAACTGACTGCGGCCAACCTGATTAATGAACGGATCGATGCCGATATTGAGGCGATGGTGGCCATTGGTGTTGATGAAATGTCCTGGGATGATCTCGATGAGAATAACTACGACTGGCCCACGGTTCCCGCCATGAAGGAATACCGCCGGAAAGTCAGGGCACGGGTGATTGATTTTATTGAAACCATGCCTCTGGACATGCCTATTACCTGGGAAAGCCCGGCCTGGCTGATCATGATGGGCATTGAGCATGAGCGTATCCATCTGGAGACCTCATCGGTTCTGATTCGGCAGTTACCTCTGACCTGCGTCACTCCTCACCCGAACTGGCAACCCTGTAAACACTCAGGAGCTGCTCCCCAAAATCAGTTAATTGAACACCCCGGTGGCCACCAGATTCTCGGTAAACCCTTTAATCATGCCCTTTATGGCTGGGACAACGAATACGGTCACTATGAAGAGAGTATCCCTGCCTTCAAGGCCAGCCAGTACCTGGTCAGCAACCAGGAGTTTCTGGAATTTGTCCAGGCTGGCGGCTACCGTGCCGAACAATACTGGACTGACGAGGGCTGGGCCTGGGTTAACTTTGCCAAAGCCGTGCACCCTGAATTCTGGATACCCAGTGGGGAAAATTACCGATACCGGGCCATGCTGGAAGAGACGGACATGCCCTGGGACTGGCCTGTGGACGTCAACTGCCACGAAGCCCAGGCTTTTTGCCGATGGAAGTCCGACATAACAGGTCGGCAAATACAATTGCCGTCTGAAGCTGAATGGTATTGTTTAAGAGACAGCATTGATACCGACCAACCCTACTGGGACCAGGCTCCGGGCAACATCAACCTTGAATACTGGGCATCTTCCTGCCCGGTTAACCAATTCAGGACTGGCGACTTCTATGATGTCATTGGCAATGTCTGGCAATGGACAACGACGCCCATTGACGCCTTTGAAGGTTTCAGGGTGCATCCCTACTACGATGACTTTTCAACCCCCACATTTGACGGTCAGCACAACCTGATCAAGGGTGGCTGCTGGATCTCAACAGGAAACTATGCCATCCGGGATTCCCGGTATGCCTTCAGACGGCAATTCTTCCAACATGCCGGTTTTCGCTACGTCGAATCCACTGCTGAACGAAATACCAGCCAGAACCCCTATGAAACAGATGCACTGGTGGCTCAGTATCTGGAATTCCATTACGGCGAAAACTACTTTGGCGTTGCCAACTTCCCCCAGACCTGTGTCGAGGTTTGCCACAAGCTGCTGAACGACCATAGCGGCACCACACGGGCGCTGGACCTGGGCTGCTCGGTAGGACGAAGCAGCTTCGAGCTGGCCCGCTGGTTCAATCACGTTGACGCTATCGACTTCTCCGCCCGCTTTATCTCTGCGGCCTCCAAGCTTCAGCAGAATGGAAAAATTCGGTACTTTGTGCCTTCAGAAGGTGAATTAGGTGAATATCGTGAAGCCAGGCTGACCGATTTTGCCGATAACATTGATGTCAGTCGTGTGCAGTTTACCCAGGGAGATGCCTGTAATCTTAAAGCCAGGTACAACAACTATGACCTGATCTTTGCTGGCAACCTGATTGATCGACTGCATAACCCTCAGCAATTTCTTTCTTCTGTCCATGAGCGGATTCGTCCGGAAGGGCTACTGGTGCTGACCTCCCCCTATACCTGGCTGGAAGAGTACACATCAAAAGACAAATGGCTGGGTGGAATACGTGAGAATGGTGAAGCCCTGACAACGTATAACGGACTGAAAAGAGTGCTAAGCCAACATTTTGAAGAGATTCAACCACCCATGGATATTGCTTTTGTCATCCGGGAAAGTGCCAGAAAGCATCAGCATACGGTTTCTCAGGCAACTTTCTGGAGAAAAAAGCCTTCTTGAAAAAAGCCTTCTTAAAAAAAGCAGGAGCTTGGTAGTTGCCCTTGCATCAGGCTCCTGCCCCTGCGAAACCCTGTTAAGACCTTCTGTTTTCAATTATATTGCCCGATCAAAACAGCCATTACGGGTTCAATGTGAACAAAAGCAGTTTCCAGTTTGAACAAATTGGAGTGATTCACTCCTGCTACCGACAGAAATTTGGAATTCCCCGCCAGCCAGGCATCGTTACGGCAGCAGAATCAGAGCTGGAACTGCTACCTCCTTACCATCAGGAAAACCTGGTGCGAGGTCTGGAAGGTTTCTCTCACCTCTGGGTTCACTTTATTTTTCACGAAACGATGGATGAAGGCTGGCGCCCGACCATTCGCCCTCCCCGCCTCGGCGGCAAGCAGCGCATGGGGGTTTTTGCCACCCGTTCGACCCACCGTCCCAATCCCATTGGCCTGTCGGTGGTGAAGCTAAAGGGCATCCAGTCCGGGAACGGAAAGCTGAAACTGAGACTGGCCGAAGCCGATCTGCTGGATGGCACACCCGTTATTGATATCAAACCCTACTTGCCCTACGCCGACGCCCTGCCAGAAGCAAAAGGCGGCTTTGCCCCCTTACCGGCCATCATGGCGGAAGTGGAATTTAGCGAAGAGGCTATGATCAAGTGCCTGACCTATGAACGACAGACCGGGCGCTCACTGGTGACACTGATTAAACAGGTACTGGGTCAGGACCCACGCCCTGCCTATCTCAAAGATACCGTTGGCCGCAGACATGGCTCAGCACTCTGGGATGTCAATGTGGTCTGGGAATCCAGGGGCGATCACTTCCTGGTCACCGACCTGGAACCTTATTCACAACCCTGACCTTAGGGTCGTCACAAGGAATTGAAGAATGATTATCCCCCACCAGGAACTAAACAAAGAGACACTGCACAACCTGATCGCCGATTTCGTCAGCCGGGAAGGCACTGACAACGGCTTTGACCAGGATCAGGAAAGCCGTATCCAGCAGATGCTTGGGTTATTGAAATCCGGCGAAGTCTTGATTGTGTTTGATGCCCAAACCGAGAGTGTGAATATTATCCCTGCCAAAGAAGCTCAACATTATGAGGCTATGGTCAACGACTTTTAAAATTAACCTCTGGTTCCCACGTTGGAGCACGGGAACCAGAGTTTTGCGACACGAGCTTTGCGACACGAGTTTTGCGACAAACAGGAAGCCAGGATATAAAACAACAAACTACAGTTGATCCTGGTCAACCAGAGAACTCATTGCCTCTACTCTATATTGGCTTTTTAACCCACTGGCGCATTTCGATGCCAACTGGAGTGCTGGAAAACCGAAACCGAAGGTCGCTGCCAACACCTGACTGGTACGCCTTATCCAGGCCTGCCTGATACGATTTGAAAGATAAAACC
Organism: Endozoicomonas sp. 4G; assembly: GCF_023822025.1. Classification (NCBI taxonomy): domain Bacteria; kingdom Pseudomonadati; phylum Pseudomonadota; class Gammaproteobacteria; order Oceanospirillales; family Endozoicomonadaceae; genus Endozoicomonas; species Endozoicomonas sp. 4G. Next base: position 3,439,343 of record NZ_CP082909.1, read on the forward strand.
AGGTATGGGCAATACCCTGATCCAAAACCAGGGCACCCACACCTATACCTGCTTTCTCCCCTACGGTTAATCCTGCTTTTGTGTCAGTATTATTATTCTTAACCAGAGCATCAGCAGCCGGCATTGCATAAGGTATCTGGGTGGTGGAGAGTAACGTTGTGGATGGAGCACATGTTGTCGTAGTGCAATTACAAGAAACTTCAACACCTGCCTTAGACCACACGTCCACTGAAGCAAATCCCGCTTGATAACTCTTCTCATACAGAGCCCAACAACCTTTTCTTTCGGGGTGTGTAACCGGTATCCAACCCCATGCCTGGTCTCTGTCTTTTAACCCAAAGGCACCCTGAATCATTTTGACATTAGAACAGTAATCAGGGTCAAGGACGCTCCCCATATAATGATCAGGATCCGATGGATTAGCTGAGTCAATAGATAGATCATTGCCAAACTGATCAACGATGCTGTTACAGGTAGAATCGACAAAGCTCAGAATATTTTCTTCGGGCCATAAACTAATAAAGAACAACACACCACTGCTTTTTGGCAATCCGGGAGTTGGGCCATCCGTTTCAGTGGGTACCGATATGACCGTTTTAGTGTTTTTCATAGTCAACCGTACACGCCCTGATTCCATAGGGCATTCAACATTCATTGCTGCACTTTGAAGATCCGTTGCTCTATGTGTGTTTTTCAGAAGATCAAACTCAGAGTGCGTAAAACGATAGATAAAGAGCTCCTCTGTTCCTCTCCCATCAGCATACTTTCTGCAGCCCACGGCCACCGGATCAACCCTCCTTTTATTATCCGCCGGATCCAGTACCACCCTGATGTTGTCCGCAACAAAAATACCTGCACCTCTAAGATCCAGAACACCTGCGGGTCTATGATACAGCGTGGTCGGGGTTGAGCCGGAGTGTGCTGTTGGAGCGGTTGTTGAGGAACCGCTTTTATCCAGAAGGCTTCTGGAATCGATTTCGATATTCGCCAGATAATAGACAGAGTCATTATCGGTTGCCGACATCACGTAATGATTCTGAATACCGCCCTCAATAACAAATTCAGGCAAAATGTTGGCTCCGTTCCCCACGAAAGCCGAATTAACGGGCAAATGAAAGCTCCCTGTACTTCTGCGACTGCCACTGGCAGACTCTGGCAATGGCAACTCATAGACGGCAGGTTGCCCCTTTCCCGGCGATTGCTCTGCATCAAAGATAAACAGGGTCGGATTGACCGTTTCAAACACCTTACGATCGAGCCTTTCGGTTGTTGCCAATATTTTTCTTATTTTGACCGTTTCGGGAATAGGAGTAGCGCCTGGAGTCGTTTCCGGAGAACCTGTTGTTGATAATACCTGACTGTTTTTTTCCCTGATGAGTTTCTTAAGAACTGGTACATGGTGACTGCATACGTCTCTATCGACACCACTGGTTAATTCAGAACAACTTGAAACTTCTGCCACTGTAGAGCTGCCCGCTGAGCGAGCCGTGGTGAAAGCATAACAGGGGAAGGCATAAATAGCTGACAATAAGGCAACTGCTAACCCAGGTTTGAAACTGTTCATACATGCAACTCTGTCTAATGTGTGGGTGATAGGGCCAGACAACAGTCAAACTACATTTTTCTTGGATCGAATAGATTCGGATCCCCCGATAGATCGGTATTTATCAATGGAGCGTGCCCCCCTGCCCTCAATCCATTGATACATTTGGGTACAAGTTGCAGCATCGGAAGACCCAAACCCAATGTCGCAGCTAACGCCTGACTGGTATATCTTATCCAGGCTCGCTTAATATGTTGTGAAAGATGGAACCAGACTTGGGTAACCGCCAGTTCTCCCGCAATGCCAAAACCCACGCCTATTTTCTCCCATGTGGTTAAATTTTCTAATGGTCCTAATCTTTTTGATACTAATGTGCCGGTATGATTCATAATCAGTCTGCTGGTATTACCTTCATCATGAAAAAGCATGGCTGAAGTGTAAGCTGGCTGAGGAGAGACAGTGGATGAAGTGGATGTTGATGAAGCACAATGACATGCAACATCAACCCCTGCTGAAAGCCATGCGCTCACTGAAGCAAATCCTGCTCGATACCTCTTCTCGTTATCGGATGAGCACGGGTGCTGGTCGGGAAATTTAAAGGGTATCCAACCCCATGCCAGCTCACCGTCTTTGAGTCCAAAGGCGCCATTGATTATTTTGATATCAGGACAGTAACTGCTGTCATAGTAGACACTGCCCATAAATTTATCAGAATGCCATGGATTCGCTGAGTTAACGGATAGATCATTACCAGCCTGGTCAACGACGCTGTTACAGGTAGAATCGACAAAACTCAGGACATTTTCCCTGGGCGATAAGCTGATAGAGAACAACACACCGCTACCTTGTGACGAAGCAAGTGTTGGCGTTCTATTGAGTACAGATATGACGGTTTTAGTATTTTTCATGGTCAACCGCACTTGCCCTGTTTTTTGAGAACACCTAACGTCCAGTGCAGCATTGTTATGGCTTAGCGGTCCTTTGACACCATGTAAAAGGCGAAACTCAGAGTTTATAAACCGATAGACAAACTGTTCCTCTGCTCCAAACTCATCATCAGAATCAGTACAACCCAGCTCTACCGATTCAACCCTCGTGCCACTATCCACTGGATCAAGGACCACTTTGATGTTGTCTGCAAAAAAAATACCCGCCCCCCTCAGATACAGAGTACCCCCGGGTCTGTAACGCGGTTTGGTCGGGGTGGTACCGGGATATTCTGTCGCCACTGTCGTTGCTGAACGACTGCGATTCAGGGGGTCTCTGGAATCGATTTCGATATTTGCAAGATAATAGACAGAGTTATTATTGGTTGCCGACATCACGTAATGATTCTTTATGTCCCCCTCAATCACAAACTCAGGCAGAATATCGATGCTATTCCCCACGAAAGCTGAGTTATCCGGTAATTGAAAACTGTTGGTTTTTCTGGCGTTATCCGAAAGGGGTTTTGACATTGGCAGCTCATAAACCGCTGGCTGCCCCTTTCCAGACAATTGCTCTGCATCGAAGATAAACAGGGTTGGATAGATTGTTCCAAAAACCCCATGATCCAGCTTTTTTGTTGTAGCAGATATTTTTCTTATCCTGACGGTTTCAGAAATGGGAGCAGTCACTGAAGGAGGGCTTTGGGTGAAACCTGAGGAAGTCGTTGGGGAAAATGTTTCTTTATTCTTTTCTCTGATAAGAGCCTTAAAAGCGGGTAAATGCTGACTGCACACATCCCTGTCGACTCGACTGACTAAATCGGAACAACTCAAAACCTCCGTCACAGTAGAACTGCCCGCAGCCCCTGCCGTGGTCAAAGCATGACAAGGGAAAGCAAAGATTACTGAAAAAAGAGCAACCGATAACCCGGATCTGGAAGTACTCATAAACGCACACCGTCTAATTTTAAACGTTCAATCAGATGCATCCATACCGTAGTAATCCGTTGTAAGGTCGTCATTTATCCTAGACCGTATATTTCATAAATAAAGGTGAGGTCTTTCCAATAGTCAGTGAGCCGCTTTTAACCCTAATCCTTTCACTATGGATAGGGTGCTCTGTCCAATAAATTTGTAAATTGAATGTGATTTGACTTTTTTGATCTCAATCCACTGACACACTGTGGTATCAACTGCAATGCCGGAAGACCCAGGCCAAATACCAGCGCTAACACCTGACTGGTATGCCTTACCCGGGCCTGCTGGATACGTTTTGAAAGATGGAACCAGGCTTGAGTAATCGTTAAATCTCCAAGAGACAGACCGAGACCGAGATATAGTGGCGTCAATGAGGATGAGTTTTCTGGTACTTCCGATCTTTTTAATGCTGCGCCGGTATTATTCATAATCAGGCTGGTCGAATTACCTGCATCATCAACCAGTATCGGTGCCTGAGTCGTATAGGGCGAAGAGGATGAAGCAGATGAAGTCGATGAAGCAGACGTTGGCATAGTGCAATTACAGGCAACATCAACACCTGCGGCAGACCATACATTCGCTGCAGCATACCCTGCCCGGTAACTCTTTCTGGAGGTGGACGAACAGCTGTCTTGATCGGCGTGATCAAAGGTGATCAAACCCCACGCCAGATCATTGTTTTTTAATCCAAAGGCTCCGTCAATGGTATGAATATCAGAGCAGTGATTAATGTGCCAGATGCCACCTATATAGTGATCGGGATCCCATGGATTAGCTGAGTCAACCGATAGATCATTGCCATGCTGATCAACGACGCTGTTACAGGTAGAATCGACAAAGCGCAGAACGTTTTCTCTGGGCGACAAACTAAAAGAGAACAACACACCGCTGCTTTCTGGAAAAGCAGGTGTTGGGGCATCCGTGGGCACGGTTATAACGGTTTTAGTGTTTTTCATGGTCAAGTGCACTTGGCCTGTTTTTTCAGAGCATTCAACATTCACTGCCGCATTTTGACGATGTGTTTCCCCCTGAATGCCTTGCAGGAGGTCAAATTCAGAGTGTGTAAATCGATAAATAAAATGCTCCCCTGACCCCATATCAGAAGAACGGGTACACCCCAGCTTGACCGGCTTGATCACCCCGCGATTATCCGCCGGATCAAGCACAATCTTGACGTTATCGGCAATAAAGATACCCGCGCCCTTCAGATCCAGAATACCTGCTGGAATATGGGGCTTTGTGGTGGGGGTTGGACCGGACTCTCCTCTGGAGGTTGTTGCTGATGAGCCGCCGGTAGATAAAGGATTTCTGGAGTTGACTTCGATATTCGCCAGATAATAAACAGAGTCATTATCGGGCGCCGACATCACGTAATGCTTCTCTATCCCCCCCACAATCACAAATTCAGGCAGAACATCCGTTCTATTCCCGACAAAAGCCGAGTTCTCCGGTAACCGAAAACTGTTGAGTCCATCGCTGCCACTGGCAGCTTCTGGCAATGGCAGTTCATAAATAGCCTGCTGCCCCTTTCCAGGCACTTGCTCGGCATCAAAAATAAACAAGGTTGGCTGGGAGGTTTCAAAAAGCCCAAGACCCGGCCTTGTTGTTCTAGCGGCTATTTTTATGATCCTGACCGTTTCAGGAGTTGGAGTAGAACCTGTAGAAGCTGTTGTTGGAGATGTCTGGGTGTTTTTTTCCCTGATGAGCTTCTCGAAAACAGGTAAGTGCTGGCGGCACACCTTTTTGTCGATACTACGGGTCAATTCAGAACAATTTGAAACTTCTGTATAGGCAGGGCTACCCGTCGGCTCACCCGTGGCAAAAACAGGACTGGGAAAGGCATAAACTGCTGACAACAGGGCAACCACAAACCCGGATCTGGAAATGTTCATATCGAACTCTGTCTAATTTTTAAACGTTAAAAAACAGAGGCATCCTTACCGTAACAATCCTTTTAAAGGTCAGTGTTGATCGTAGACCATGTGCTCACTGGGGCAAATCCCAGTTGATACTTCTTAAAAATGCCAGCCGGACGACAATAAGCAGTGGCATGACCAACGTCGATCAAGCCCCATGCCTCGTCCCTGCCTTTTAATCCAAAGGCTCCCTGGATGAGTTTAACATCAGAACAGTATTTGCCATGCCAGAGAGTTCCCATGTAGGGAACAGGACCCAATGGATTGACTGAGTCGATCGATAGATCATTGCCAAACTGATCAACAATGCTGTTGCTGGTAGAATCCACCAGGCGCACAATGTTTTCCCTGTGCCTTAAGGTCATGCTGAACAACATACCACTGCTTTGCGCTGATGCCGGTGTTGCTGTGTCCGTTTTGGGAGGTAAGGATATGACGGTTTTCGTGTTTTTCATCGTCAACTGCACTTGCCCTGTTTTTTCAGCACAGTCAACATTCACCGCCGCATTCTGGTCTTGTGTTGGTCTCTGGATACCTTGCAGGAGATCGAATTCAGATCGGGTAAATCGATAGATGAAATGCTTCTCTGTTGCTTTCCCATCAGCCAATCCTTTACATCCCAGCACTACCGGTTTGATCATTCCACCATTATCTACCGGATCAAGCACCACCTTGATGTTATCTGCAACAAAGATACCCGCGCCCGTGAGATCCAGAATGCCTCCTGGTTCATAGGACCCTGTGGTTGGTGTTGGATCAGACTCGCCTGAAGGCAATGTCGCTAATGAATTGCCCGTAGATAAAGGATTCCTGGAATCGATTTCGATATTTGCCAGATAATAGACAGAATCATTATCGCGTGCCAACATCACGTAATGAAGCTTTCTCTCCGAGTTAATAACAAACTCAGGCAGAATATCAACTCGGTTCCCTACAAAAGCCGAGTTATTCGGTAACTGAAAACCATTGACTCTTCTTCCAGGCTCTGGCAATTCATAAACAGCGGCCCGTCCATTGCCAGACGATTGTTCTGCATCAAAGATAAATAAAGTCGGATGAGTGGTCCTGAAAACCTCTTGATCCAGCCGACTTGTTGTAGCGGATATTTTTCTTATTCTGACGGTTTCATGAATTGGCGGAGTACCTGAAAAACTAATAGAGAACGTATTTTTGGGAATACCGGGGGAGGCTGTTAGAGAAAGTCTTTCTGAAAATGACTGACTGTTTTTTTCTCTGATCAGATCCTTAAAAACCGATAAATGATAATTGCACACACTCCTGTCAACAGGGCTGGCTAATTCATAACAATTTGCAACCTCTGTATATGCGGAGCTACCCGTTGACTCAACTGTGGCAAAAACACCACTGGCAAAGGCATAAACTGCTGACATCAGGGCAACCGCAAACCCGGATCTGGAAACATTCATAATCGAACTCTGTCTAATTTTTAAACGTTAAAAAACAGAGGCATCCTTACCGTAACAATTCTTTTAAAGCTGAGTGTTTATCCTAGACCAGATATTTGATAAATAAAGCCGAACTCTTTGTGTAAGATTTATCCGCCGCCTTCAGGCGACGGGCTATTAACAGAAAAACTACGGCTGAGCCGGGTCTACTGCGCTGTCTGGTATTTGGTTTGTCAATAAAGAGTGGCCAGCCCCCCTTCCTCTCAAGCCACTGATGCACCCTGGTATCAGCTGGACTGCCGGAAGACCGAAACCCAATGTAGCAGCCAACGCCTGATTCACATACCTGATCCGGGCCTGCCTGATCCGTTTTGAAAGATGGAACCAGCTCTGAGTAATGAGCTGATCCATAAGCACGCCAATACCAATACCCATGCCTATTTTATGCTCTTTCGTTAACCCTTGAGTACTGTTAATAACCAGAGCATCTGCAGAAGGTGCCTGAGCTGTAGTATATGAAGGAACTTTGCATGAAGTAGGTGACATGGATGGCGTGCAGGTTGGCAGGCAACGACATGCGACATCATCAACCCCAGTCGCAGACCATTCACTCACTGGTGCAAACCACAGTTGATAACGCTTAGCCACCATAGACGAACAGCTATGCAGATAGGTGTGTTTAACGATTACCAGGCCCCAGGCTTCGTCCCAGTCTTTTAATCCAAATGCCCCCTGAACCGTTTTTATATCAGAACAGAAAGTACTACCCACAGCACCTCCCATATAGTGATCAAGATCCAATGGATTTTTGAAGTCGACTGCTAAATCATTGCCAAGCTGATCAACGATACTGTTACAGGTAGAGTCGACCAGATGCAGAACGTTTTCTCTGGGAAATAAATTAAGAGAGAACAACACACCGCTGCTTTCTGTCGAACGGGGTATTTCCCTCACTTCGGGCACTTTCAGGACTGTTTTAGTATTTTTCAGAGTCAACTGCACTTGCCCTGTTTGCTGATAACAGTCAACATTCAATGCCGCTTTTTTACGGTCTGTGGGTTTTTGTAGACCCAGCTTGAGATCAAACTCAGAGTGCGTAAAACGATAAACGAAGTTTATCTCTGCTCCCCTCCCGTCAGCATAATCTGTACATCCCAGTTGTACCGGTTTAACGTCCTCCTGATTATCCTCCGGATTCAGTACCACCTTGATGTTATCCGCAACAAAGATGCCCGCTCCCCTCAGATCCAGAATGCCTGCTGGCATATAAGTCGGTATCGTTGGGCTTGGTCCGGGGGATTCTGTGGCCGTTTTTGCAGATGAACTGCCCGCATCGAAAGGTCTTCTGGAATCGATTTCAATATTGGCCAGATAGTAGACAGAATCATTGTAAGTTGCCGACATCACGTGATGCTTATTCATACCTCCCTCAATAACAAATTCAGGCAAAATATCTGCCCTGTTCCCCACAAAAGCGGAGTTAGCTGGCAACTGAAAACTGTTGACGACCCTGTAAGCACCAAAGCTTTCTGTCAATGGCAATTGATAGACAGCCGGTTGCCCCTGTCCCGGCGATTTTTCAGCATCAAAGATAAACAACGTTGGATGGGTAGTTTCAAAAACCTCATGAGTCAGCTTTGCCGTTGTACTCGATATTTTTCTTATTTTGACTGTATCAGGGATGGGTGATGGTGTTGGAGAAGGGGTTGATGAAGGGATTGATGAAGGAGCTGATGAAGGAGCTGATGAAGGAGCTGATGAAGGAGCTGATGAAGGAGCTGATGAAGGAGCTGATGAAGGGGCTGATGAAGGGGTCGAAGAATTACTTAGAGAAATATTTGAGGAAGTAGTGGGGAAAGAGGTTGTTGAAGGTATCTTGCTGTTCTTTTCCCTGATGATAGCCTTAAAAACAGGCAAATGATGATCGCACACTTCCCTATCGTAACAATTGGTCAGTTCAGAGCAACTTGAAACTTCCGTCACTATAGAGCTGCCCGTTGAGTGATCAGAGGCAAAAACATGACCATGGGAGCCGTACATTGCTGACAATAGGGCAACCACCAGAACGGACTTGGAACTATTCATTTAAAAACCTCACAATGTCGATAAACCACCGGTGGTTTTATTGTGCTGTCAGGTCTGGCACTGCTTTTGCGGGGAATAAAGTATGGGATGCCCTCTTTCCTCGCAAGCCACCGATGCATCCCGGTACCAGCTGGACTAACGGGAGACCCAAACCCAATGTGGCGGCCAGTGCCTGACTCGCATACCTTATCCGGGCCTGCTGGATACGTTTTGAAAGGTGGAACCAGCCCTGAGTAATAATCTGGTCCAGAGCTAACGCACCAACGCCAACGCCAATACCCACTTTTTGCTTTTTGCTTAATCCTGAAGCTTCAGTAGCATTCTCCAGAACCAGAACATCTGCGACCGGAACAGGTTTGTACGAAATGTAGGGAGAACAAGTAGAGGTTATAGTGCAATTACACGCTACCTCAAAACCTGCTGTGGACCATGCGCTCACTGAAGCAAAGCCTGTTTTATAACTCTCCTTCAAGCCGTCTTTATCGGAATCAACGGCTATGAGACCCCATGCTTGCTTTTTGTCTTTTAACCCAAATGCACCATTAATCTTTTTGACACTAGTACAGTAGTTATCGTCAGGGATGCCCCCCATATAGTGATCGGCATCCAATGGATTCGCTGAGTCAATAGATAGATCATTGCCAAGCTGATCAACGATACTGTTACAGGTAGAATCGATAAAACTCAAAACATTTTCTCTGCACCATAAGTTCATAGAAAACAAAACACCACTGCTTTGTGGCGATGCGAGTGTTGGAGCGTCCGATTTAGTGGGCAAAGATATAACTGTTTTAGTGTTTTTCATAGTCAACAACACTTGCCCTGTATTTTCATTACAGTCAATATTCAGTGCCCCACTTTGAATATCTGTTGATACTTGGGCACCCTGAAGAAGATTGAATTCAGAATATTTAAACCGATAAACGAAACTCTTTTCTGTCCCTCTGCCATCAGCATAACGTGTGCAACCCAGTCTTACCGGTTTAACCTGCATACCATCAGCCATCTGTTTAAGTACAACCCTGATGTTGTCCGCAAGAAAAATACCCGCCCCCCTCAGATCCAGAACACCTCCGGGTGTATGAGCCTTTGTGGCTGGACTGTCCGCGCCTGAAGGACTTCTGGAATCGATTTCGATATTCGCCAAATAATAGACAGAGTCATTATCGGTTGCCGACATCACGTAATGAATTTCCAAGCCTCCCTTAACAATAAATTCAGGCAGAATATCCTCTCTGTTTCCCACAAAAGCAGAGTTCTTCGGCAATTGAAAACTGTTGACTCTTCTGAGCATACCAGTGATGGCTTCTTCCAATGGCAATTCATAGACCGCGGGTTGTCCCAGCCCAGATGATCGCTCGGCATCAAAAATAAACAAAGTAGGATGGTCGGTTTCAAACATCTTATCACCCAGTTTTACTGTCATACTTGATATTTTTCTTATCCTGACTGTTTCAGGAATGGGAGTGGCACTGGGTGCAGTCGTTGAGGACGGTGTAGAGAACGGTGTTGAGGACGGTGTTGAGGACGGTGTTGAGGACGGTGTTGAGAGTGATAGCTGATTGTTTTTTTCCCTGATGAGTGACATAAAAGCAGGCAGATGGCGAGCACACACGTCCCTGTCTACACGACGGGTTAATTCGGAACAACTTGAAACCTCTTTAAATTCAGAATTGCCCATTGCCCCATTTATGGCAAAAAACAACGACAATAGAGCAACTGCCCACCCGGACCTGAAGCTATTCATAACCGCACTCTTCATAACCGCACTCTGTCTAATATTTGAGAGTCAAAACAGACGCACCATTACCATGACAATCCTGCCTGATGCCGTCATAAATTTTAGACCGGATATCTCATAAATAAAGGCAAGCCTGCTTTAACAGGGTAACCAGTGAAGCGAGCTATGGTTAAAGAGTGTTGTCATAAGAAAGCCGGTAATGCTGCTTTCTCATCAAAATTACCGGCTTGTCTAGGATCTTACGACAGTATTCGGAGGTCTAATACTATTCGTTCTGACATTGTTTGTCCTTATATTCTTTTCTCTGAACATCGAGTGAGTCAGAGTGGTAAAGTCCCTTTTCTCTCAGTCCACTGACACATTTCTGGCTACGAAAAACCACAAGCCAAAATAAAATGACAAGCTTTTCTTGGCGATGCCCTGGCCAGTATTCCCTGACAGGATTTAAAAAACGGAATAACCCGGATATCATAACCACGTCCATAACCATAAATGCAAACATTGAAAATGCTGCCACTTTCTGCGCAGTGATGAGTTTTCCTGCGTCAATGTTTTTTATAGTCAGGGCACCTGCATCAAAAATAGCGTAAGGTCCCTCAGTGAACATTGAAGAGGCTGTACATGAATTAAATACCTCGTCTCCGTCTTTTAATTCAAAGGCCCCCGCCCCCTTAACTATTTTTATATCAGAACAGTTAGTACGGCCCTGGAAGCCTCCCAGGTAGTGATCAGGATCCGATGGATTGGCTGAGTCGACTGATAAATCATTGCCAAGCTGATCAACAACGCTGTTACAGGTAGAATTGATCAGACTCAGAACGTTTTTTCTGGGCCACAAATAAAAAGAGAACAACACACCACTGCTTTCTGGCGAACGGGATACTTCTCTCTCGGCAGGTACGGTTATGACTGTTTTAGTGTTTTTCAGGGTCAACTGCACTTGCCCTGTTTCCTGATAACATTCAACATTCAATGCAGCTTTTTTGAGGTCTGTGGTTTTTTTAAGGCCTTTCAGGAGATTAAATTCAGAGTGCGTAAATTGATAGGCGAAGTGGGTCTCTGTCCCTCTCCCATCAGCATAACGTGTACAGCCCATACGTATCAGTTTACTATCCTCTTGATTGTCTCCCGGATCGAGTACCACCCTGATGTTGTCTGCAACAAAGGTACCTGCTCCCTTCAAATCCAGGACGCCGGCAGGTAGGTAACTCTGTGTCGTCGGAGTTGAACCGGCTGACTCTGACTCTGACTCTGACTCTGACTCTGACTCTGTGGCAGTTTCTGCTGATAAACGACCCATATCGGAAGGTTTTCTGGAATCGATCTCGATATTCGCCAGATAATAGACAGCATCATTATAAGGTGCAGACATCACGTAATGCTTCCGTATGCTTCCCTCAATAACAAACTCAGGAAGCATATCTACTCTGTTTCCCACAAAAGCCGAATTAGCCGGTAACTGAAAACTGTTGACTAATCGGTAAGGATTACTGCTGGTCTCTGTCAATGGCAATTCATAGACAGCGGGTTGACCCTCTCCGGGGTACTGCTCTGCATTAAAGATAAACAACGTTGGATAGATGGTTTCAAAAACCTCATGAGTCAGTTTTGTTGTTGTAGCCGATATTTTTCTTATTTTGATTGTGTCAGGGATTATTGAAGAAGTTGGTGAAGCACCTGGAGAAATATTTGAGGAAACAGCCAGGGGAGATGTTGTTGAAGATAGCTGACAGTTCTTTTCTCTGATGAGTGCTTTCAAAACAATTGAATGATGTTCGCACACGCTCCTATCGGAATCATTAGTTAATTCAGAACAACTTGAAACCTCGGTAAAGGCAGAGCTGGTCGTTGAGCCACCGCTGGCAAAAACACCACCGGGGAGGGCGAGTATTGCTGAAAGTAGAGCAACCGTCGGCCTGAAACTGTTCATGACTGCACTCTGTCTAATATTTTTGAGTCAAAGCAGATGCCTGTATAGAGTGGCAACCCTCCTTAAAGTCTCAGTCAATCCTAGATCAGATACTCCATAAGTAAAGGAAAAGTCTCAAAGCCCACAACGTCGAAGCTGGGCACCGTAGTTTGAAGCTCGACTGTTTACTTTTTTAGCGGTATTCAACAGCCAGGGCTTTTTCTTGTGAGTCCCTCGCTTATAGCCACCCCAACCCTCATGATAATTCAGGTAGAGCAGGTCAGCACGCCACAGAGAGACGCCATTTACACGACGGGTCTTGTTGGTGTACCAACCAATAAAGTCGATGGCATCCTCAAAGTCATCCCGCCCTTTAAACCAGCCGCCAGTCTCGTTCAGATACATATCCCAGGTGCCATCCTGAGCCTGGGCATAACCATAGGCCGATGAATTTCTGGGCAGAGGAATGAATAGAAACCAGGGTCTTGGGGGTCTTACATCATGACGGTAAGAGGACTCCTGATACATGATGGCCATCATGATCTGAATGGGAGTCCCCCATTTTTCATTGGCTTTTTTCGCGTAGCGATACCAGCTACGCTTTTCTTTGAAAATACTGCACAGGTTATGGGGATTGGCAGGCGGTGTGGTACTGGCACAGCCAGTCAGAAAAAGAAATCCTGTTATGGTTATGATCAGCGCCAATCTCCGTTTCACCTATGAAACTCCCCATTCCTGCATCAAATCAACAAACTCATCTTCTGTAACGACACGAACACCGAGATTTTGAGCCTTGGTCAGCTTTGAGCCTGCTTTTTCTCCCGCCAGCAACGCCGTGGTTTTTGCTGAAACGGAGCCGGTCACTTTGGCTCCCAGTTTCTGTAATATGGCCTTGCCTTCATCCCGGGTCATATTATGCAGAGTCCCTGTCAGCACCCATACTTCATCGGCTAATGGTTGAGCCGCATCTGCTTCCGGCTCCGCTTCTGCTTCCCAGTGCAGCCCGACTTTCAACAGCTCATCAATCACTTCACGATTATGTTCCTGCCTGAAAAACGTTTCGATATGGGCCGCTACGACAGGGCCAACGTCGTCTACTTCCTGTAGCTGATCGACAGTCGCAGACCTGATCGCTTCAAGCTCACGATAATGAGCCACCAGACTCTGGGCGGTTGCTTCACCCACTTCACGGATGCCCAGCCCGTAGATAAACCGGGCCAGCGTCGTTTTCTGACTGACCTTCAGGGCATTGACCAGGTTGGTGGCCGATTTTTTACCCATACGCTCAAGGGATGCAACAGAGTCTACTTCCAGCTTGTAGAGATCGGCTACCGTTTCCACAAGACCTTTCTCGACAAACTGATCCACCAGCTTATCACCCAGGCCATCAATATCCATGGCTTTTCTGGAAGCAAAATGTTTGATGGCCTGCTTACGCTGGGCCGAACAATAAAGACCGCCGGTACAGCGGGCTGCGGCTTCGTCTTCATCTCTTTCAACATCTGAATCACAAACCGGGCAGCGTTCAGGCAGCTCAATCGCTCTGGCGTCCTCCGGTCTTCGTTCGGGAATGGCCCGAACCACCTTCGGAATCACATCGCCAGCCCGGTGAATCACAACGGTATCGCCAATTTTCAGATCCAGCCGTGCCACCTCGTCCATATTATGAAGGGTGGCATTGCTGACAGTAACCCCGCCCACAAACACGGGCTCCAGCCGGGCGACCGGCGTGATGGCTCCGGTTCTTCCCACCTGAAACTCGACATCTTTCAGAAGGGTCATTTCTTCCTGGGCAGGAAATTTGTGGGCAATGGCCCAGCGCGGAGCACGGGCGACAAAACCCAGTTGTTGCTGCTGAACCAGACGGTTGACTTTATAAACAATGCCATCAATTTCGTAGGGTAAAGTTTCCCGTTTCTCGCTCATTCTGGCGAAATATTCCCCACAGGCAGCAGCCCCTTTGACTACCCGCAGTTCCGGGTTTACCCGCAGACCCCAGGTTTTAAAACGCTCAAGAATATCAGCATGTCGGTCAGGCAGTTCACCGCCTGCAACTATACCGGCACCGTAACAGTACATATCCAGAGGTCTTTTTGCCGTCACTTTTGGATCCAGCTGTCTCAGACTGCCCGCTGCGGCATTGCGGGGATTGACAAACACTTTTTCATCCCGGGCTTTAGCTCTTTTATTCAGCTGTTCAAAACCGTCCCTGGGCATGAAGATTTCACCACGGACTTCCAGACGATCGGGCCAGCCTTCGCCCAGTAATTGCAGAGGAATTGAAGCAATGGTGCGGACATTGAGCGTAATATCTTCACCGGTCGTCCCATCACCACGGGTGGCGCCTCGAACCAGTAAACCCTTCTCGTATAAAAGACTGACCGCAATGCCATCCAGTTTCGGTTCACAGGCATATTCCACGGCTGAATCCGTGTCCAGACGCTCCCGAACCCTGCGATCAAAATCATTGAGATCGTCTTCATTAAAGGCGTTATCCAGTGACAACATAGGCAGCTCATGACGAATCTGGCCAAACGCTGTCAAGGGCTCAGCACCCACTCGCTGGCTGGGAGACTCTGGCGTGATCAGCTCGGGAAAATCCGTTTCGACAGACTTCAGCTGTTGCATCAGCCGGTCATAACTGGCATCGGTAATGATCGGGTTGTCGAGTACAAAATAACGATAGTTATGATCATTAATTTGTTTTCGCAACGCCTGAACCTGCTGTTCAGCGTCCTTAAGAGAGAGGGTTTTCTGGGTCATGATTCTGTTACTTAAACGGCCTTGAGTAATTCTGAACCGCCTTGAGCTGGTAAACTCCCCCGGAAGCCCGGGAGAGGATAAAAATGAATGTGGGATGAAAAGGGATCAGTCAGCCAGTTTCTGGGTTAACTGTTTTCTTTCGAAATCACGAATACGCTGACGATAGTGTTCCAGTGTCTGCTGTGTCAGTACACTGAAGCCTTCGTCTTTTAACTCTCCCCCCAGATTCAGCGCCAGCTGACGAACCGTTTCTTCCATCAGCGTAAACGCTTTCAGTGGCTCACGGGGCCCCGGCAATCCCATGAAGATACTGACCGCCGGTGTTTCCGTCGATTCCAGCTTGCCAATATCAAAAGTGCCCGGCTCTACCCCATTAGCCATGCTGAACAGGATCTGTCCGGTGCCATCTTTGTTGGCATAACGGTGAAAGATCGACATATCGCCATAACGCATACCTGAAGCCAGCAGACTCTGAAGCAACCTGGCTCCGTCAAAGCTTTCACCGCCTTTAGCCAGCAGATTAATCACCAGGATTTCACTGGCCGCAGGACGGTCTGCCAGTTTTTCCTGATGGACAGGACGGTGACTTTTCTCCACTCTTGTCTCCACTCTTGTCTCCACTCTTGCAGGCTTGGCAGCCCCCAACTCGGCAACGCTGGATACCGGTTCTTTTACCCCGGCTACCCCGGCTCCGGGCTCAGCAGAAAGGACGCCCGATGCCTCACCCGCCTGAGTTAGAACTGGCAAGGGTTCTGTTGTTTCCTGAACTTCCGGAGGTTCGGCAGACGGCACCCGTGTTTCCTGCAGCGGTCTGGCAGGCGCTACTATTTCTGATTCAAGATCCGATATTTCCGGCTCAATCCGTTCCCTTACCGGGACATGGGCCGATTCTTCTGAACGCACCCAGTTCTTCACTGTTTCCAGCTTCTCGGGGCTTCCTTCTGACTTTCTGGCGCCACCATTGGGTAGCTCGCTGCCAAATTCATCTTCGTTTCCTTTGACATCTTCAAGACCGAAAGACAGCTCTGATGACCTTTTTCTAGCCAGACGCGCACGACGGTATCCATCAGCCAGAACGCCAGTAATAGTGACGATTCCGATTACTATCAACCAATCTCGTAAACTCATGTCCATGCCGCCTGTTTACCCAGTGGGCTGTTGTCGCCTGAAAACCAACAACCCGAAAACGCAAAAATTTAAAAATTATAAAGCAGTGAAATGTACTACCATGCTACAACAAAACAATGGGCAATCAGACCATTGTTTATGAATATTGATGAAGCATGTTTTAATGCTCACTCTCACCACAGTGTCCAATAAACGCCAGAATCCAGATAATATTAAACGCTCTGGCCTACGGCTCTATTCTGGCGGGTATTGATTACCCCTTCAAGCGCAACCCATGGATATCATTACCAAAATTCTATAAATAGTGATAACGTTTTCCGGCCTCTTGTGCAAGTAAAGTTCAGAGTTCTGCCATGGCTGCGGCTTCTTCCACATCCACCGATACGGGTCTGGAGACACCGGGCTCCTGCATCGTGACACCCACCAGCTGATTCGCTGCCTGCATGGCGATCTTGTTATGGGTGATATAGATAAACTGAACCTTGCCACTCATTTCTGAAACCATTTTGGCATAGCGGCCTACGTTGGCATCATCCAATGGCGCATCCACCTCATCGAGCATACAAAAAGGTGAAGGGTTCAACTGGAAGATGGCAAATACCAGGGCAATCGCCGTCAGTGCTTTTTCACCACCGGACAACAGATGAATGGTGCTGTTCTTCTTGCCCGGTGGTTGCGCCATAATGGCCACCCCGGTATCCAGCAGATCTTCACCGGTTAACTGCAAATAAGCCCGGCCACCGCCAAAGACTCTGGGGAACAGTTCCTGCAAACCGGAATTCACTTTATCAAACGTCACCTTGAATCGCTGGCGGGTCTCCCGGTCGATTTTACGGATAGCATTTTCCAGTGTCTCCAGGGCCGATTCCAGATCAGCGTTCTGTGCATCCAGATAGGTTTTTCGCTCCGACTGGGTTTCGTATTCTTCAATTGCGGCCAGGTTAATCGCCCCCAGTCTTTCAATCCGTGCCTGTAGCCTTTCCAGCTCCTGCTCCCAGGCTTTCTCGGTGGCCTCTTCCGGCATATTGGCCAGAACGGTATCCAAGTCAAACTGGTCTTCCCGCAATTGGTCAGACAACGTCGTACGTCGAACCTGCATTCCCTGCCAGTCCATCCTTAATTTCTCAAGTCTTGAACGGGCAGTCTGGGCTTTTTGCTCGGCTGACTGCCGACTCTTTTCCATGTGTTGCAGTCGTTGTTCAACATCTTCCAGCTGGCTGCGAGCCTTTTGCATGGCTTCTTCTTCTTCCAGCCTTCTGGCCAGAAGAATCTCTAACTGTTCCTGCAACTCGCCTTCGGGAGAATGGGACTCCGATAATGACGCCTGAAGCAACTCCCGGCGCTCACGCAGTCTGGTTGATTGCTGGCTGAGTCGCTCTATAGCCGCCTGCAGAGATTCAACCTGGCTGTTGATGGTTTGCTGTCTCAAGGCCAGCTGATGCAGACGATCCTTATCCTGACGGGAGCTTTGCCGCAACTGTTCGAGCTTTTCCCGGCCCTTTTCTCTTTTCTCCAGCAAATCTTCTTTGAGACCGCTGTCCATTTCCATGCGATCCAGGGCATCCTGAAGTCGCAGCCGGGACTCACCGATACTTTCCTGCTCAGCCTGACTCAACTCCTGGCACTCAGCAATCTCGTGCTGAAGACGAGTACGCCTTTCTGAAAACTGTTCGAGCCTGACTTTTCTGGCACCGAGATCCGCCCTCACTTCCCCCTGAGTTCGGTTGAGTTCAGTAATCTGTTGTTGAGTCTGCTGTCGACGGGCTTCCAGCTGCTCAGCCTGAACCCTGGCCTCGGCCAGATGTTCTTCTACCTGCTGACTGAGCGCCTCCAACGTTTCCATTCGGCTGCCAAGCTGCTCAAGCTCTTGCTGACGGGCCAGCACACCGGAGTTACTGTCTGTTTCACGACTAACCCGAAGCCAGTTTCTGGAAAGCCAGATCCCCTCTTTTGTCACGATGGATTGGTGAGCCTCCAGAGCAGTTCGGGCAGACAAGGCGGCTTCCAGCGACGGGGCAACATAAATGCCTGCCAATAATCCTTTGGCTTCACTACCTGACTGCACTTTGCTCGCCAGACTGGGCAGCCCCCCTCTGTCACTTTCAGAAACCTGATGGGCAGAAGCCTCCAGCAAAACCGCTGCGCCCTGCTCCAGGGAACCCAGCAACCCTGCAACAGGATCCAGGTCATCCACACAGAGTGCCTGCAAACTGTCTCCAAGCACCGTTTCAACCGCCAGTTCCCAGCCTGACTCCACCTGCAATTTTTCGGCCAATCTTGGTGCCGACGCCAGACCATGCTGCTCCAACCAGACCATAACCCCGGTGTCCTGACCCATAGCCGCCTGTTGCAGAGCTTCCAGAGAAGCATGACGCCCTCTGATCATACTCAGCTCATTGCGATGGCTGTCACGGTCTTCCTGCAACTGATCAAACTGAAGGCGGTTTTCTTCAATATCCGAAGTGACTTCTTCCAGTTTCAGTTCGTGGGTTTCCCGGGTCAGCTCCAGCTCGGTGAGCTTTTCGGAAAGCAGCTCCATCTCTTCGATGTCTTCGCCACCACCGAGGCTGCTGCTTTCTTCTCGCAGACGCCGTTCACGTTCATGCAGACGTTCCAATACGTTTTCAGCATGTTGGATCCGGGACTGCTCGACTTCAGCCGCTTTCTGCGGTTCGTGAGAGCGCTGATTAAACTGATCCCACTCCTGCTGCAGGCGATGCACTTCTTCTTCTGCCCGGGCGAGAGAGTCGCCAGACTGGTATTCCTGTTCCTGAAGCATTTCCAGCTCAGGTTCAATCTGCAACTTTTCTTCTTCCAGCATTTCCAGCTGAGACTGATCTTCAGCCATCTGCTCACGGGCTTCCTGCCAGCTTTGCTCAAGCTGTTGCAGGTCGTGACTCAGTTCTTTGGCCCGCTCTTCCTTATGGCGAAGCGTCTGCTCAATCCGGGTGATTTCGTTGCCGGTGCCATAGTATCTGGCCTGGGTTTCATGGAAGTGGTCGCTCAACTCCATCTGCTGGGCCCGGTCTTTTTCCATCCCGGCATCGGAGGATCGCTGCTCGCTGACGGCGGCTTCCAACTGTACTTCCAGCTCAGCAATCACATGCTCCTGATTCCTGACTTTTTCGTCGATGCCCTGCCAGCGCAGAGCCTGAAGCTGGGCTTTTTTCAGTCGCTCATCGGCTTTGTATTCTTTGTATTTTTCTGCTGCCTCGGCCTGTCTCTGCAAATGCCCGAGACGACGCCCCAGCTCTTCCCGCAAGTCGGTCAGTCGTTCCAGGTTTTCATGGGTTCGGCGGATGCGGTTTTCTGTCTCGCGGCGGCGTTCCTTGTATTTGGAGATACCGGCGGCTTCTTCGATAAAGACTCTGAGTTCTTCCGGCTTGGACTCAATCAGCGTGGAAACAATACCCTGACTGATAATGGAATAACTGCGTGGACCCAGACCGGTTCCAAGAAAGATGTCCATCACATCTTTACGACGACACTTGTTGCCGTTGAGGAAGTAGAAGTTCTTGGCTTCTGAGGTGAGCATCCTGCGCACTGAAATCTCGCTGTAAGCCGCAAACTCACCGGTGACCCGACCTTCGTTATTATCAAAGATCAGCTCTACCGTCGCCTTTGCCGCTGGCTTGCGGCTATTGGAGCCCTTGAAGATAACGTCCGTCATGGACTCACCACGAAGGTGCTTGGCGGAAGATTCCCCCATCACCCAGCGTACGGCATCAATAATATTGGATTTGCCGCAACCATTAGGGCCAACAACACCGCACATATTGGAGGGAAAATGAACCGTAGTGGGATCCACAAAGGATTTGAAACCGGCCAGTTTGATCGATTTAAGACGCATCTTTTCCTTAACTTATAGCTATCAGGACCACAGCTGCCTGGTTATCAGTGGGTAACGACTTTCTACGAGTGTACACAGATTGTACCCATGAGGAAAAGTCGTTGTAACCGAAAGCTTTGACCCTCAGCCTTCTGGCAAGTTCAGTCTGTCTGCTCTGGTCTTAGAGTTTTGTGACGACCAATGTCGTACTACTCTTCGTAGGGATCGACATCCATAGCGGAATCAACATCCCACCCTGCGCCATGGGTGTCGCTGGAATCTTCCAGGGTGCCCGCAGGCTCCGTTGAATGATTATTTATTGGCGAAGATTGCGAAATTGGGAATAACCCGGCTAATAGGGCGTCAAAAAACGAATGTCCACCAGCTTGTGGCTGAAAGGTTTGTGATTCTGTCATCCCGTGATGAGTTTGGCTCGCCGAACTTACTTCGGATCTCCGCGACTCTTCAGTTGATCCACCACCGTCGTATTGTCCGAGTCTGCAAAAGCCATTGCAGGAATCGAAGGAACAATTAAAACTCATAGTATGGTTGCCAAGCTCCCTAAGATGACCATCAGTGTCGCTTACCATAACGCCATATGGCCGAAATCGCTCAAGGGGGAACGCTGTGGCGTCTGAACGTGTCCAGGCGATTTTAATTGTAGGTTCAGTGCTCGTCATGGGGTCGAAACCAGCCACAAGATGGCCGATTGATGCTGCGTTTTCTCGTTTGCGAAATGCACTTGTTGGAATTTCAATAAGCAAAGAACGACCGGCTCCCAGCTTATCTCTTTGCGTTTCTGTCGTGTCATGATGAGTGTGGCCCGTCGAACTTCTTTCAAAACCCTGTGACAGGAATCGACAAACACCATGACAGGAATCGACGAAACAATTTAAACCCAAAGTATGTCGGGATTGTTTGGGGTCCTGATGACCGCCCCCAGAGCCGGAAGACATGAGGCTGGAGAAAGCAGCTGTATGATGGCGAATTATTCCTGAGGCTTGCGATTGGGATGACCGTCTTTGTGGCTGACTTTGTGGTTGGTTTTGTTGCCCGTAGTGTCCTCGGCCATACATAAGCAAGCCGAAAGCAGCCATTGCCTCTACTACGGGTATCCATGAATAAGGTTTGGCGCTCAGAGGGGTGTCACCGAACTCGACAATAAAATGTCTTATTGATGATTCAGCGTGACAGGTAACAGTCAGCCACGCCAGCAATAACAGCAATGACGTTTTTTTCAAAACTTAATCCTTAGATCTGTTTTGTGTTTTTCCTGAAGGAGAAATTTAGAACAACAGGTTGATAGATCAAGAAAAAAAGCATTTTTCAATCTATCTGGTCTGGTCTGTGACAGGGCAATCAACCCTGTGCAGGTTGATACGATGACCACATTGCTTATGGCACTCTGTTTTCAATGATGCGCTGTAATCGCTCTACGCTTCTGTGAGAGTTATTTCCTCTCTCCGTTTCCAGCATGTCATTCAGTGCCTGTCGGACCTCTGGCGAGTGACTTGCCCCGATGTCCTGAATAATACGTTGTACACGTTCTGCGCTATCCCAAAGCCCACGACGCAGCTCTTCTAGCAGTTTTTTGCCCAGTGACATCTGAACTCCGGTAGTCGGTATTGCCCTGGTGTCCTGAATCATTCTTCGTAAAAAGTCTGCCTCACGCCACAACTCATTGCGCAGGGCCTCTGCAAGCTTGAGACTCATTGACTCCTGAGCTACGGCGTCTGGTATGACCCTGGTGTCCTGAAAAATGCGTCGTAAACGGTCTGCCTTCTTCCAAAGCCCTTTATGCAGGGCCTTTGCCAGCTTGCTACTCATTGCCTGCCGGACTCCAAACGTCGTCCTTGCCCTGGTGCTTTGAAAAATGCCTCGTAAACGATTTGCGTCATCCAACAAATCTTTATTCAGAACCTCTATCATCTTGTTATTCAGTGCCTGCTGAGCTTCGTCCGTCAGCATTATTGGCTGGGTATTCTGAATACGCTGGTGTAAATACTCAACATAATCCCAGGCATTATTAGCTAGGGCCAAAACCAGCTCGTCACTCAGCTCCCTGTTGGCTTCTCGCATCCTCATTGCCGCTGCGATACTGCGTTGTTGAAGTACCTGGGGAGGCAGGGAGACGAAGGCATGACCAGAGGCCACTTGTGGGGAACAGGTATCCGGGGGCTCGTAATAGGCATCGGGTAAATGTTGCTGTGCCTCTTCGATGGGTTCAGGACCCAATAATTCTGCTAACTCAGGCAAGTTGCTTCTGCATAACGGGCAGGTTTCCCTTTCCTCTAGTGGCGTATTTTGAAACAACCGCTGCATACAATGTTTGTGAATATTATTCCGACAACAGGGAATGATAGTCACGGTTCTTCCGCCAAACACGTCCTGACAGATAGCGCATTTGCCATCTGCTACTCCCGCTGAATATACACCTAAAGATGTGTAAGCGATGCAGACCAAAAGATATTTAATTTTTTCAGAAAACACCCTTCGCTCCCGGCGAATATTGAATTATCAGTACCTGAATTTATGCCATCCATGATCAATTTCTTCCTGAAAGATTGCTCTAAACGAGAGCTTTGACCACAGATCTTTAGAAAGGTTCTAATTCGGCCTGCCACTGAAAGCGCATCATCCCTATTTCACAACAGCGTCTATAATTCCGGGTCTGGTTTAAATTCAAAATAAGGAGAACAAAGATTATGAAGAAATTACCGCTCATACCCACAACAATAATACTGTGCAGCCTGTTAGCGGGCTGTGTCACCGAGCCGATGGTTCAGGAAGATAGCTTTTATTATGACGAGCGCCCTGCAGCGAAACTGATTGAAGAAGAGTCAGCCATCGACCGCCAGAACCGTATCAATGCCAATCAATACCGCATGAAGCATGGGCGACGGACCGATTATCAGCCCGCTCCGGGGCCGCCAACCAAACCCTCTTGGAAAATAACCTTTCCTTACAACGAACCGATGATCATAGAAACAGAATCAGAATAAATGATATCAATGACACCCAATTTCCGTTCACCCTGAGCGGAGTCGAAGGGTGCCGGGCACGGTCTATATTGTTGGTTCGGAGTCCACATCCTTCGATCGTGCATCCTGAGCGGAGTCGAAGGGCGCTCAGGATGAACGTAGATCGTTCACATCAAACTCATTGAAGTGACGTACCAGGCGGGAGATGAAGAACGCTGCCCGATCAGCCAACCGAACAGCGAATTTAAGAAAAGAGCCGATACCCGATCAGCTGGCAGGAGTAATCCGCAACTGGATAACACTGTTATCCTTGATGTTTACGTCACGAACTTCAGCCTGATAATCCACCTGGGCGACATCGCCTGAAAGAGTAATACGGGCGACAACATCGAGACTTTCTGCATCGGACAGACTGCCTGACCCCATCATCATGGCGGCATTGTCGTCCAGGATCACCTCTTTGGGAAGGTCACTCACCTGTAAAGGAATCGCGGCAATAGGAGGCTTTCTGGCGCCACTCTCACGGGCAAAGACAATAACTCTGGCTTTGGCTGGCAGATCACTGAGTTCCGGAGCCAGTTCGACATTGATCCTTAGTTCTGCCACCGTCTCACCCATCAGCTTGCGTGCTTTGGTAATACCGACCGACAACGATTGTCGTGCAGACAGGTTACTTTCAAGAGAGAGCGCTTTGCTCCAGGCCTGAACCGCCTGCTGGTAATCTTTCTGCTCAAAAGCATCAATGCCCTTGAGCCCCAATGCCGTGGTATTGTTTTCGTCCTTGCTTAAAGCATCCTGATAGAGGCCGCGAATTTCGCTATTGATCTGACTGCGATTCGCCAGAAATAAAGCCTGAGCCAGTTGCGCCGCTGCCTGAGGGCTGCCTTCGGTCACCGTGTAAAGGGTTTTATAGGCGTCAATGGCCTTATTTACTTCACCCTTTGCCATATAGCGGCCTGCCAGCAGATACCAGGCCTGGGCGTTGTCAGGTCGCTTGTCAGTCCAGGCTTGCAGGGTGGTGATCATTTCCTCATGTGAAACATTCGGATCCATCACCATTTCCGTAACAGACAACTCGGTCCGGGCTCCCAAATGCAGGTAAACCGGTACCGCCATGGCTGGAATCAGCAGCGCCAGAAACAACGCAAGTCCTTTGTTACTGCTGTGGCTGTAACTGAGTTTTTCTTCCCTTTCAGCGACATCTTCCAGCAGTTTCTTTTCCAGCTCAGTGCGAATCAGCGCGGCATCGTCTGGCGTGACCAAACCCTGATCCAGCTGTTTATTCAGCTCTGCTTCCTGCTCTTTGAAATAAGCGACGTTGGAAGCCTTGTCAGAAACGTCCTGATCCGTGGTGCGTCGACTGCGGAACCACAGTGGCAGCACCACCAGGGCCATACCACTAAGCGTTAACAGTGAAGCGATTATCCAGAACTGCGTCATTTGTCGTTACCACCCAGTATCTTGTCCAGCTCAGCTTGGTCCTGCGCATCGAGCACCTCTTCACGGACCTCGGGACGATGCTGCTTAAGGATTCTGAACAGTATAAAAATGCCCAGTAACAGCAGAATCAGAGGGCCAAACCAGAGTGCAACGGTACGGGCGTCCATTCTGGGTTTATAGAGTACAAAATCGCCGTATCGATCCAGCATGAACTGGATGATCGCCTCATCATCTGCCTTTTCCTCAACGATCATACGGTGTACTTCACGACGCAGATCCTGTGCAACCGGCGCATTGGAATCAGCAATGGACTGATTCTGGCACTGAGGGCAGCGCAGCTGTTCGTTTAAACGGAAAAACTGTTCCTGCTGCCCGGGAGAGTCAAACTGATAGTTTTCAATCACCCCGGCCCGAACGCTGAAACTGACCAGCAGCACTGCTAACCCCATCAGCATGGAAACACCTGCCGATTTCAGCAGCGATGAACGACTGAATAAATTGTCGAGAGTCATGGCACCAACTCCTTTTGCAGAGCATCGTAACGGGGCTTGAGCTCTTCATTCCAAGCCCGGGCATCAATAATCCCAATGTGCTTGTAGCGAATCACACCCTTTTTATCGATCAGGAAGGTTTCCGGTGCGCCGTAGACTCCCAGGTCCAGACCCAGCTTGCCGTCCTTATCCACGATATTAAAAAGGTAAGGGTTCTGCAGACGATCCAGCCATTCCAGGGCAGCCTGACGCTCATCCTTGTAGTTGACGCCGACAATATTGACGCCTTCACGGGCCAGTTGCATCAGGTAAGGGTGCTCAACCTTGCAGGCTGGACACCATGAACCCCAGACATTGAGCAGCACAACCTTGCCTTTCAAGGCTTCTTCGGTCACCGTCTGTTCGGGCTGTTGCAACTTTTTCAGGCTGAACTCAGGCACCGGCTTGTCCAGCAACATGGAAGGCAGTTCATTTTTATCCTCCATAAACAAACCGATGTAGAGCAACACGCAGAACGTCAGAAAGAATCCTAAGGGTAAAAACAGTTTCCAACGCTTCACGCCTGACCTCCTGTCGTGATGGCTTCATCATTATCTGAGTGCCGGGAAGGCTTGCTGTTGCCCATTAACCCGGCTTTTTTCTTGAGACGGACACGATAACGCCGGTCTGAAACAGCCAGCAAACCACCCAGGGCCATAAAGATAGAACCCAGCCAGATTAAACGGATATAAGGCTTAACGTAGAGACGTACCGCCCAGCTATCGCCCCCCAGCGGCTCGCCCAGGGCCACATAAAGATCACGGGTTAAGCCCGAATCAATAGCCGCCTCAGTCATCGGCATCCCCTGAACGGTATAGATACGTTTTTCAGGTTTCAGGACAGCGATCTGCTGCTGATCCTCAAAGACGCTGAAAGTGCCATAGTCAGCAACATAGTTGGGTCCCTGACGCTGACTCACGCCATCAAAACGGAAAACATATTCCCCCACCTCGGCGGAGTCGCCCGGATCCATACGCAGGTCTTTCTGAGCGCTGTAACCCGAGGTCAGAGCCACACCAATAAAGGTCACAGCCAGACCCAGATGGGCCAGTTGCATACCGTAGTAAGCAGGCTTGAGTTTTCTCAGCCCTTTCAGAAGGCCGGTGTTTCGGGTTTTATTGCGAACATCTTTAGCGATGGTGAAAACCATCCAGAGCACAAGGCCAATAGCCAGGGCTTCACTGACCAGGAAGCGGTCGCCGTAAATAAAGCTGAAAACGATGCCACCCACAACAGAGACGACCAATATCCAGCGAACCTGTTGCTTCAGCCAACTGAGAGAACCTTTTTTCCAGTTCAGCAGGATGCCGATACCCAGACAGGCAGCCAGCAGCATGGCAAGGGGAACAAACAACAGATTAAAGTAGGGAGGACCAACAGAAATCATCCCCAGATCCAAGGAGTCCAGCAGCAATGGGAACATGGTACCCAACAGTACCGTGGCACAACTGGTCACCAGGATAATATTGTTCAACAGTAACAGGGTTTCCCGCGATAGCAGGGAGAAACTGATTTTACTTTTCACCTGCGGAGCCCTGAAGGCAAACAGGGTCAGGGACGCTCCCACGACCACCAGCAGATAGCCCAGGATAAAGAGCCCCCGCTTGGGATCGCTGGCAAATGCGTGAACAGAAGTCAGCACACCGGAACGCACCAGGAAAGTACCAAACAGACTCAGGGAGAAAGTGGTGATCGCCAGCAGCAGCGTCCAGCTTTTGAACAGTCCACGTTTTTCAGTCACCGCCAACGAGTGAATAAGCGCCGTACCGGTCAGCCAGGGCATCAGGGACGCGTTTTCCACAGGATCCCAGAACCACCAGCCACCCCAGCCCAGCTCGTAATAAGCCCACCAGCTACCCAGGGAAATACCGGCGGTCAGAAAGCACCATGCCACCGTCGTCCAGGGACGAGCCCAGCGAGCCCAGGCACTGTCCAGCTGTCCTCCAAGCAGTGCGGCAATGGCAAAAGCAAAGGCCACAGCAAAACCCACATAGCCCATGTAAAGCATGGGTGGGTGAATAATCATACCGAGATCTTGTAACAGCGGGTTCAGGTCAGAACCGTCGGCAGGAGGGAATGGCAAAATACGCGTGAAAGGGTTAGACGTTAGCAGGATAAACAGCAGGAAACCTACGCTGATCATCCCCATGACCGAGAGAACTCTTGCCGACAGTTCCGGCGGCAGTTTATTACTGCGCAGCGCCACTACCTGCCCCCAGCCCGTCAGGGTCAGAATCCAGAGCAGCAGAGAGCCTTCATGCCCCCCCCAAACGGCAGTTATCTTATAGTAAACGGGCAGCAGGGAGTTTGAGTTGCTGGCTACGTACTGAACCGAAAAGTCATCGGAGACAAAAGCCACAACCAGGCACATAAACGACAGCAGAACAAAAACAAACTGTCCTGTTGCCAGCGTTTTAGCGGTGGCCATCCAGTTCAGTCGGCCATTGTAGCTGCCGATCAGCGGAATAATACTTTGCAGCACCGCCAGACAGGTAGCGAGTATCAGGGCGAACAACCCCAGTTCAGGATTCATTACAGGCTCTCCGATGATTGAGGCTGCTCATTCTTAGATTGAGCCACTGACTTCGCGCCATGAGCCTTGTCGATGGCTTGCTGTACTTCCGGCGGCATATAGTTTTCATCATGCTTGGCCAACAGTTCCTCGGCCACAAAACGACGCTTGTCATCCAATACGCCGGTTCCGACAATGCCCTGGCCTTCTTTAAAGAGGTCTGGCAGGATTCCGGTATATTCCACTGCTACTTCACCATCGCCATCACTGATGCGGAAAGTGACTTTCAGACCGTTCGGGTCACGTTTAACAGTGCCCGGAACCACAACACCACCACCACGAATTTTCTGGCCAACGGGCGCTTCGCCGCTAGCCATCTGGGCTGGAGAAAAGTAGTGATTGATGTTTTCCTTCAGGGCAAACAGGGCCAGGGTCACAGCGACACCGACACCGGCCAGCAATAAAAGGACTAATAATAAGCGTTGTTTGCGAACTGGATTCATTCCACTGATACCTCTTGAGCATCCTGATCTTTAATGTTGACTCTGGATTGACTGCTGCGCACCTGACGCAGCACCTGGGACAGGATCCGCTTTCTCGCCCATAGCGGGGAAATAATGTTGTAGACGATGATCAGTAGACCAATGCCGTAAGTTGACCACACATAGGCACCGTGCCCACCCATTTGTAGCAAACTTCCCAGACTTTCAAAATACATAGTGCTCAGTTCCCCAGTCTGGTTAATACGATCTTGTGGACCCATTTGGTTCGTCGCTCACGATCCAATATTTCGGTTCGCAAACGGAGAATAAGGACAACGGTAAAAAACAGATAAAAAGCCGCAATACTGATCAACAAGGGCCAGAGCATCTCGGGCGCCATGGATGGCTTTTCGGTGAGCTTGAGCGTGGCGCCCTGGTGCAGGGTATTCCACCACTGGACAGAAAATTTGATGATGGGGATATTAACCACCCCCACCAGCGTCAGGATGGCACAGGCTTTTGCCGCGGTATTAACATTTCTTATGGCACCGCGAAGGGCGATGACTCCCATATAAAGGAACAGCAGAATCAGCATGGAGGTCAGCCTGGCATCCCACACCCACCAGGTGCCCCAGGTCGGCTTACCCCAGATAGCGCCTGATATCAGCGCCAGCAGGCAGAATGAAGCCCCGATGGGTGCACAACACTTCAGTGCCATGTCAGCCAGTTTCATTTTCCACACCAGGGTAACGACACCGGCAGAAGCCATCATCACGTAGATAGCCGAGGCCAGAAAGGCGGTGGGAACGTGCAGAAATATAATCCGGTAACTGTTGCCCTGCAGGTAGTCCGGTGGCGTAAACATCAGACCCCAGATCAGCCCGGTTGCCATCAACAGGGCTGCCAGAATGGCCAGCCAGGGCAACCATTTACCACTGATCTCGTAAAACCACTTGGGCGACCCCAGTTTATGAAAAAAAGTCCAGTTCATTTTTTACTCTACCGTGACTGGTTCCGTTGCTCAGTCTGCAACTATTCTCAGTGATGCGGCTATCGCCAGGGGCGCCAGACACAATCCCAACATCAGCAATGCCGCTATCCACAGCAAGTGCCCCGAATAGGGCATCCCCTCTACCGCAGACTGAACAGCACCGGTCCCGAAAATCAAAACCGGAATATACAAAGGTAAAGACAGCAATGTCAGTAGTATTCCCCCTCTCTGCACACGTACTGTCAATGCTGCACCAATGCCTCCAGCGAGACTCATCAGCGGAGTACCCAGCAGCAGACTGAGCATTAATGCCGGAAAAGCCTGTGTTGGTAAATGCAGCATCAGGGCCAGCAGCGGGGCCATAACAATCAACGCCACCCCGGTCGTCAGCCAGTGCGCAGACATTTTAGCCAGCACCAATAAAGGCAACGGGTGCGGCGATAACAGTAGCTGATCCAATGAGCCGTCTTCCTGATCGCTTCTGAACAGCGAGTCCAGGGAAAGCAGAACCGCCAGCAAGGCACCGATCCAGACAATGCCACCGGCTAACTGAGACAAGAGTTCTTTCTCAGGAGCAATCCCCAGGGGAAACAAACTGGCAACCATGAGATAAAAAGCCACGGGATTCAAGGTCTGCCCCGGTGTCCGAAAAGCCAGAACCAGATCTCTTTTGACCAATCCCAGAAATGCCCGGCTGCCCTGCAGTGACCGGCCTCGCAATGACCGGCCTCGCAATGAAGAGTCACTCATAACCAGGCTCCTGAGTCTTCATGATCGTTTTCTTCCTCTGAAGGGGCATAAGCCTCCAGACGCAGTTTCCTGACCCGATCAGACAGCTTTGACAGACTCTGATGGCTGGTCATGACCACAGCGCCGTTATTCTCAATGTGCTGCGCCAGCAATTGTTCAAGCCAGGCTACCCCGTCCACGTCAATGGCGGTAAAGGGCTCATCAAGAATCCAGAGCGGCGTGGTTGACAACGATAGGTCTGCCAGGGCCACCCGTCGGTGCTGACCTGCCGAAAGTTGCCCGCAGGGAACCTCCTCATAGCCAGCAAGGCTAACTTGCTCCAGCGCAGAGACAATCGACGGTTCCGGGTAACGTTCATTGCGAAGGCTTGAGCGCCACAGAATATTTTCAATCGGAGTGAGTTCGGTTTTAACCGCGGGTTTATGACCAAAGTAAAAGGTTGACAATCGAAAATCGGCATAGACGCTGGAAAGCTTCTGCCCCCGCCAGCTCAGCTCTCCCCGATAATCACTACAAAGGCCAGCCACCACTCTCAAAAGCGTGGTCTTACCGGCACCATTACAGCCTTCTATCTGTAGCAGTTCCCCCGGGGACAGTTGAATGGAGAGGTTTGAAAAAAGAACACGGTCGTCTCGTTCACACTCCAGCTTTGCCACTTCGAGCAAGTCGTTTTCCCTTAAATCAGTCGGTCGATGGAGCTGTTCAAAAAACACTCTTAAGAAGAACACTCTTAAGAAGAACACTCTTAAGAAGAACACTATGACAGCCATAAAGCCGGACAGGATTATATCGAAAAAAACGTTTGTTCCGAAGTAATTAACGATCTGGATTATGTAAATTCTCAGGCATTGACCAGCATTCAACGCCCCCGGTTATTCACCCACCAGACCGCTGCCTCAACTCGAGAACGGAAGTCCAGTTTGCGAAGCATCCGTTTAACATGAACCTTGACCGTGCCTTCACTGATGTTCATTTTTCGGGCAATTATCTTGTTGGCATCCCCTTCTGCAATAAACTGAAGCACCTCCCGCTCCTTGGGTGTCAGCAAATCAATCTTGCTGGTCTGGGTGCTGTCAGGCCTGAGCACAGAAGCCAGCACTTCAGCCAGTCGGACATCGATAGCCAGCTTCCCCATGGCAGCTTGTGAAATCTGCCCCAAAAGTTCTTCAGGCTCCATGTCTTTCAGCAAATAACCATCCGCTCCAGCCCGAAACATGGCTGCAACATCATCCTTATGCTCTGAAACAGTGAGCACCACAACCCTGGAAACCACCCCGTTTGCCCTCATCGCCTTGAGTGTTTCCAGCCCGTCCATACCTTTCATATTCAGATCCAGCAGAATCAGATCCGGTTCGAGCTCAATGGCCTTTTTCAAGCCAGTCGCTCCGTCACCCACTTCGGCAATGACTTTCAGACCTTCTTCTTCATCAATTAACTGAGCCAATCCTTTTCGAAGTAATGGGTGATCATCAATTAATAAAATACTTGTGTCGTTCATCATCCCCCCCCTCACAGCAATGAAAACTCAAGGCGCACGCGAGCCCCGCCCAAACCGGAGCTTTCAAAATAAAGCTGGCCTCCGAGGCTTTCTGCCCTTTCCTGCATGATGGTTGTGCCGTAATGGCCCGGTGTGCTTATCTCTTTACCAAAACCTGATCCATCGTCGTCTATTAAAACCTGAACCTTTTCCGGCGCAACCTGTTCACAGACGACCGTCGCTTGTTTTGCCCCGGAATGCTGGATCACATTGACCAGCCCTTCCCGGACAATATGCAAAACATGAATCTGATGGTGAGCATCAAGATGACAGAACCGCAAACGATAGTCGAGGTTAAACTTCACACTCTCATCCCGCTTACTGTACTCTTTCATCGTTTGTTGCAGGGCCTCCTCAAGACTGCCGAAAGACATACTGAGCCGAAACGTATTCAATAACTCCCTGAGCTGTCGGTAGGCGTTATTCACCCCTTCACGTATATCTTCGACAACCAGGTGGACGGATTCTTCTAACCCCATTCGTTCAAGCACTTTCTTTAATCGAGTGACCTGAATTTTCTGGTAAGACAACGCCTGGGCCAGCGAATCGTGCAACTCCCTGGCGATAACCGCCCTCTCTTCCATTAACAGCAGTCGCCTCTCCTGAGTCTGGTAACTGCTGCGATACAGTGAAGTGGAGACAATATCACCAAAGGTTCTCAACCACTGCCTGCTCTCTTCCGTTAAACACTGCCCATCATGCAGAGAGATTTGCAGATAACCGTAACCCTGGTCATTCTGACTCAGTGAGAACTGGATGTCCGATGAGGGTGCTTGAATACAGCCCTCGCACTGACCGACATTACAAATCTCATTAAAGGTCTCGCTTTCAGGGAAAATCCTCTGCAATCTCATACTTGCTGTATTGCCAGTCAGACAGACATAAGCACTTTTAAGCCCAAGCAACTGCTTCCACCGCTCCAGCAACAACATCAGCTGATCTTCATCATAGGGATTCATACCCAGAGTTCGAGAAGATTCATACAACAATTGCAAAGCCGTATTGGCCTGCTCCAGAGATCGAGTCTTAGCTGATACCTTTGCCTCAAGATCGCTATAAAGCAGAGAAAGGCTGTCAGCCATGGCCGAGAAAGTCTCTGTCAGCTGCCCCATTTCATTGGCATCCCGATAATCGAGACGCAGATGATCGAACTCACCACAGCGAACCTTCTTTGCCGCCTTACTGAGCTGCTCAACCGGTCTGATCAGGTTCAACTGAATGTAGCGAATGGTCATGACCCCAATGGCCAGAATGGAACACAGTGAAAAGATCGCCAGTATCACCAGCCAGTGCAATTTTCGCTCGGTATGCAACTGCAATGAGGTCACCAGATCGTTGAGACGATCAACAAAACCGGGGGCTTTATCCGCAAACGCCCGACATCCGGCTTTATCTCTCAATAAAGGTCGCATCTCACTGTGCCATTCATTGACCAGAGCCTGATAACGGCGACCAATAATATCGGTTCTGTCAGCCAAACGCTGCAAAGTGGGACTGGCAAAGCTGCTGTCATAGGTCGTGATTAACTGCCTCAATCCGTTGTCGCTGGTCTTGTCAGAATTGACCCGATCCACCAGACGCCACGCCTGCATTCTCAATGATCCGGCAAGGTTGATAGCAGCGGCATCACTCTCTGTCGTCGCGGCAAACCACAACGAACCACTGACACTGAGCAAACCCAAAAAACAGATGGTGATAATAGCGGCCAGCGCCTTAAACCGAATAGGCTTCAACAACATGCACCTTAAAAAAGACTGGACACCCGGAGCTGTCAGACAGCTCTGAGAAAAGATTTAGACCCGGGAAGAGAGCCATGACACAAAGTTGTCACGACTTTATCAAAAGCGGTGCCGTGGACGCCACTGCTGCAGAAGTGGGAGAAAATACCCTCTCACAGCCATTAATTATTCAAGACTCATGCATTTTTCAAAAGCTTCTCTAATCTCACCAGCGACGCCCCGAAAGACATCGGCTTTTGTTTGGTAAACTTTATACAGCACCCAGCCTGCTTTGCTAAGTATACTGACACCACCGAAATAATCTGTATCCGAAGCTTTAGTCAGTCCACCAACACCCATGCAACAGTAATAACGCTTGCCATGAGGACAATAGCCACTGTAAAAACCATAAAGATTACATTGATTGCCGGTAGCAGCAGTTGGATCACTGTCGGGTGCAAAATACCAATCTGTGCCATGAGGAGTGTATAGATAGTGACAATCAACTGCGTTCAGTTGTCGACCGGCATAACTGGTACTCATAAAGCCAAGATAAACGACAACAAGCAGCAGTAGTAGTAGTTGATATTTCCTCATCGTTTTACCACCATTTCATGTACGTCAGCTCAGGCAGAGTATAGACTCTGGAGAAGATGGTTGTTGTGAACCCTTGATTAATCTCAAAACAGAGTGGGGTGATGCACTACACTGGGATCACTAAAGACGCTTCTCAGGAAACTGTGGAAATGATTAAGTTCCAACTCCAACGTTATTTTGCTCTTTTGACCCCTCTTCTGATCCTCTCACAGACTCATAATCTGCAAGCTCAGAACACCACTCAATCTACAACCCCTGTTCCTACAACGCCCCCTCTAACGGTACCCTGCGAGGCTCTTAAAAATCAGACGACAGGGGTTCATCAGTGGCTAAACGAGTATAGACACCTTGTTGGCAGACGAAAGTGCATTGTTCTCAGTACCAACCCGTCAGAGAATTTAAGCAAGTTGATAAAACAGATTCCAGAAGACACCGTTATATTGTTCTCTTCCGAAACAACTTCTGCGGCAACGCTTTCTCCATCCGTCACCCCCGCGTCAGGTAAAATCCCGATTGTCTATCTAATTGACAATGAAATAACTTTGAAGGACGGTCAACACATTATCGGGGCTCCGGATGAAGGTTTCGAAATCATCCTCACGCCTAATATACGTTATACAGATACATATATGATCACGTTTGGATCCCATAACTACTTTAATTTTGAGCAAACACAAGACAGCCATATACGACACATTACTTTCCAGCCAACTACACCTAACGGCCGCATGCCAATCAGGAACATTATTTCAACACATTGTTCTAACCGGAGACTGATTGTAGAAAACAACGTATTCAATCTCGTTTGCCTGAACGGAGTTAACATTGATTGCAGACTATCTCTGGATGCATCTGCCAATGATTTGCGTCAGGGTCCGGCCCTTATGTTCGTCAATAATACAGTCACTGGTGATATCATCACAGTCACTGGTCATGTCATCAAGTCGCGGAACGTCGACTATATTCCCGACGGAGGGGTAGCTGTCACACTTCCCTACATAAAAAGCCAGTCACACAGGATCGCCATTAACGGGAACACATTCCGGGGCAAGATGGCATGGGTGGCTGAGTTAGATCCTGGACCGGGAAGCAGTATCGATATTTTTAGAAACACGATCGACATTGACAATATAAACGCAACTTTGTTCGAAGTTTTGGGGCAACCTGAAAAAGAAAAATATGCTCTCACTATTGTCGGTCATACGAGTACCAGTGAAGAACCTTCTCTTTGTAATCTCGCAGGCAATCAGATACGAGTAACAAGTTCAGCAGCTATAGATATCAAAGGCATCGTTAAACTGGCCCTGGCCTGCAACCACTTTCAGGCAGTCAAACTCTGGCGACAAGAACAGCATGAATACAGCATTAGAGCCGCAGATCCATTATCATTAGCGGATGAGTGCGAAAGATCCGTGCAGGCAAACACGACAACTGTCGGCTCGCCTACACTCTGCCAGATTGTGAATACCTGGACACCCATCAATAATTCCACAGCGACTGCTTTAAGTGGACTGACCAACCTCGAGGGTCAATTCTACTTTAACTCATCAGTCTGCCTGACAGTGGATTCGCCCTCTGTTTCTTCTCCTTCTCCTTCTCCTTCTGCTACTTCTGCTAACAAGACCTTCATTTTATCAGCGGGTACAAAAGCCACGACGACTGTGTTGGGTATCATAACCGCTCTGAACTTACTGTTGAGCCTATAGCTGAACATCCCTCCGGTTTAATGAGACTGCCACCGACCAAGAATACATTTTTCGTAGGCTCTCTTGAGTTCACCATTATTAACGTCATGGAAGAGTTCAGTTTTGATTGAAAGGTCTTCTTTGTACGTGCATACCGGACAGCCTCTCAGGTCTATTATTGACTCATACATTTTTCATAGGATTTTCTAAGCTCGCCTTTGCTGACACCCTGGAAGAGTTCAGCTTTGGTCAGGTAATCTTTATACACTAGCCATCTTCCGCTAAGAAGAATACTAACACCGCCGTAGTAAGCTGTATCTGGTGTATTATTGTCTCCGGCAATAATCAGGCAACAAGAATTATGCTTCCCAATAGGACAAGTCACATCGTACGCTCGTAAAAGAGTACATTGAGCCCCTGAGTCAGTATCTGGATTTTCAGGAGTAAAACTCCAATATGTATCTGATGGAGTGTATAGAGACTGACAGTCACCATTGGTGAGTTGTGAACCAGCATAGCTTACATTGATAAAGCCAATGAAAAACAAAAAAAGCAGTTCGTACTTCTTCATCGTTTCCACCATTTCCTTTTCTGCCGAGTACCAAGTATAGACCTACCTGTTCAGCTGTCTATTAGTCACAAATTCTGGAAGGCCATAAAACCTTCCAACCCCTTTATTCCCAAGAAGTAAGGGGGTTACTCAGTATGTCGATTTAGTGATTTTTTATACTCAAATAATGACTCATATACGACAATGTTAAAGTTAAAACACAACACTTTTTTTCGTTTCCAGCACAGTGATAATGCTCGACTGTGCATATAAAATAAATAATGTCGTATATTGGTTGAATAACACAATTATGTCCGAAATTCTGGTTTTAACCGGAAAGCCATGTACTGTCTTATCAGGCTGAGAATACCCCTAAAAACCTCTTTCGCGCCGACAACAGAGGCTACAAAAATACACACTGCATTGTTAATACCAGTGCTTCACCAAACCTTCGCAAAACCACTACTCCTTAAGGGGTACACCAAGCTTACCCATTCCTTACACAGCCTCTAAAAGGCCTTTTTTGTAAGTCCATCCTTATTAAAATATGCCTCCGTAAAGCCTGAAACTTCAATCCTGATTCCATGCCAGGAAAGTCGTACAACACTAGAGTCACATCGTCGTGAGCCAAAAAGTAGATCTTGATCGCCGTGGATTCTTGACTGGAAAAACGGCTTCAGCACCCATTGAGCCGCCTGCCCGTCCCCCCTGGAGTGTGCAGGAACCGCTATTTACCGATCTCTTTACCGATCTCTGCTCACGTTGTGGGCAGTGCATTGCTGTTTGCGAAACAGGGTTACTGATCCGGGGTTCCGGGGGGTTTCCTGAAGCCGACTTCAGGAAAGCGGGATGCTCTTTTTGTGAAGCCTGTTTAAAAAGCTGTCCAACCGATGCCATCAGCAAGCACAACAAGACCCCATGGCCACTGAAGCCCGTGATTTCCGATCAATGCCTGGCCTTGAAGCAAGTACATTGTCGTACCTGTTCAGAGATGTGTGACCCCACCGCTATCCAGTTTCACTATCAAACGGGTGGCGTCGCTCAGCCAGCCATAGATCCAGACCCATGTACCGCCTGTGGTGACTGCGTTTCCTCCTGCCCTGTGGATGCGATCGCCATGACAGCCAGAGAAAACGCCGATGACCATACCGACACCACAAGACGCTGAAGCCTTGCATTACAGCATTTCCGGACTGTCCGTTCAGAGCCACCCTCAGCAGATAATGGCAGTGAAAGAGCGTCTACAGGCACTGTCCGGGGTCGAAGTTCATATAACTGACCCTTCGGGCAAGATGGTAGTGACCGTTGAAGAAGAGCCCGGCAAACGCACCATGGTGGACACCATGACCCGAATCAGCCAGATGGAAGGCGTTATTACCACCACCCTGGTGTACACCCACCAGGAATAACAAACACAAAGACTCATCATTCAGGGCACGATACAACCCTGAGAAAAGATTTAAAGACCCAGGAAGAGAACCATGAAACAAAGTCGCCGTGACTTTATCAAGAGCAGTGCCGTAGCCGCCACGGCCGCGGCTGCGGGAGTCAGTACCCACGCTGCTGCAACCAACCTGATTACCAGCAGTAAAGACACCGAAATCAAATGGGACAAAGCCCCCTGCCGATTCTGTGGTACTGGCTGCTCGGTACTGGTGGGCACACAGCATGGTCGTGTAGTAGCGACTCAGGCGGACCCAAAGGCACCTGTGAACAAAGGCCTGAACTGCATCAAAGGTTACTTCCTGTCGAAAATTATGTACGGCAAGGATCGTCTTGAAACACCGCTGCTGAGAATGAAAGACGGTAAATTCGACAAAAACGGTGATTTCACTCCGATCTCCTGGGATCAGGCGTTCGATATCATGGCTGAAAAATGGAAAGCGGCCATAGCCAAAACCCGTAACTCCAATGAGATGCCTCCTGTGGGCATGTTCGGCTCTGGCCAATGGACCGTCTGGGAAGGTTACGCAGCCTCCAAGCTGATGAAAGCCGGTTTCCGTTCCAATCACATTGATCCCAATGCACGACACTGCATGGCTTCTGCGGTGGTGGGCTTTATGCGTACCTTTGGTATTGATGAGCCCATGGGTTGTTATGACGACTTTGAACATGCCGATGCGTTTGTACTCTGGGGCTCCAACATGGCCGAGATGCACCCGGTACTCTGGTCAAGACTGGCTGACCGTCGTCTATCCAACCCCCATGTCAAAGTGGCGGTGATGTCCACCTTTAAACACCGCTCCTTTGAACTGGCCGACCAGCCCATCATCTTCAACCCTCAGTCTGACCTGGCTATTGGTAACTACATCGCCAACTACATCATCCAGAACGGCAAGGTTAACCAGGACTTTGTTAAGAAGCATACGGTGTTTCGCAAAGGTGTGACGGATATCGGCTATGGCCTGCGCCCGGAGCACGAGCTGGAAAAGAAAGCCAAAAACCCCGGTAATGGTGGCGCAACCCCGCTGGACTTTGATGGCTTTGCACAGTTTGTCAGTGAATACACCGTTGAAAAAGTATCCAAACTGTCTGGCGTGCCTGAAGCACAGCTGGAAGCCCTGGCGAAACTGTACGCCGACCCGGACACCAGAGTGATGTCCCTCTGGACCATGGGCGTCAACCAGCATACCCGTGGCGTGTGGATGAACAACATTATCTACAACCTGCACCTGCTGACTGGCAAGATTTCCCAGCCGGGGAACAGTCCGTTCTCCCTGACCGGTCAGCCATCGGCCTGTGGTACCGCCCGGGAAGTGGGCACCTTTGCCCACCGTCTGCCTGCTGATATGGAAGTTGCCAAAAAAGACCACCGGGATTATGCCGAGAAAGTCTGGAAACTGCCTGAAGGCACCATTCCAGCGACACCGGGATTCCATGCGGTATTACAAAACCGGATGCTCAAAGACGGCAAACTCAATGCTTACTGGGTCATGTGCAACAACAACGCCCAGACCGCACCGAACCTTAACCATGAAACACTGCCAGGCTACAGAAATCCTGACAATTTTGTTGTCGTTTCTGACCCTTACCCAACCCTGACCGGGCAAATAGCTGACCTGATTCTGCCAACCGCCATGTGGGTAGAAAAAGAAGGGGCTTATGGTAACGCAGAACGTCGTACCCAGTTCTGGTATCAGCAGGTGAAAGCCCCTGCCCAAGCCAGGTCTGACCTCTGGCAGCTGATGGAATTTTCCAAACGCTTCAACGTTGAGGAAGTCTGGCCAGATGCCCTGCTGGCAAAACACCCACACTATCGTGGTAAGACGCTATTTGATGTTTTGTACGCTAACGGTCAGGTAGACCGGTTCAAACTGGATGAGATTCCTGAAGACCGATTGAACGACGACGCTCGTGCATTCGGTTTTTATGCCCAGAAGGGGCTGTTTGAGGAGTACGCCAGCTTCGGTCGTGGCAAGGCACACGATCTGGCGGACTTTGAGCGTTATCACCAGGAGCGCGGTCTGCGCTGGCCCGTGGTGAATGGTCAGGAAACCCGCTGGCGTTTCAAGGAAGGTTCTGATCCTTATGCCAAAGCAGGCAGTGATTTTGATTTCTATGGCAAACCTGATGGCAAAGCCTGGATTTTTGCCCTGCCCTACGAGCCACCCCATGACGCTCCGGATGAGGAGTTTGACCTGTGGCTGTCCACCGGTCGTGTCCTGGAACACTGGCACTCCGGCTCAATGACCCGTCGAGTTCCGGAACTTTACCGGGCTTACCCCGATGCCCAACTGTTTATGCATCCTGACGATGCGGCAGAAAGGGGACTGCGCCGTGGTGATGAGATCAAAGTAACTTCCCGTTATGGCGAAGTGCGTACCCGGGTTGAAACCAAGGGCCGTAACCGTCCACCCAGGGGACTGACCTTTATGCCGTTCTTTGATGCTAGCCAGCTGACTAACAAGCTGGTACTGGATGCCACCGACCCACTCTCTAAAGAGACTGACTACAAGAAAACCGCCATCAAGGTTGCCAAAGTCTGAAAACGGGTCCGACCGTGTCCGGTATCGCCCGGACACTTTATCTGGAACGCTGCATTGCTTAGAAAATGGATACAACCCATGAACAAAATGATAAGTGCTTTACTGGCATTGGCCATCTGCCTGCCCGCCTTCGCAGAAACGATCAACAGCAACGAAGTGGGTGGGCTGGAATCACTCAGAAAAGAAGACGTCAGTGTCGAACCACAGGCTGAATACATGAAACAGGACTACCAGGGCCCAACCATGGGACGTGACTTTGTGGATATGCCGCCCCTGGTTCCACACTCAGTGGATCGCTATCAGGTCGACAAGGATGCCAACAGCTGCCTGCGCTGCCACAGCATGAAAAATGCCGATAAATGGGGCGCGACCAAAATCGCTGTTTCCCATTACCAGAACCGTGACGGTGAGCAACTGGCTGATGTCGCTCCCAACCGCTATTTCTGTTTGACCTGTCATGTCCCGCAGAAAGAGGCCCAACCTCTGAAGAAAAACACCTTTGAACCGGTTGAATCCCTGAAAGCAGATTAATTTAAGGAAGAAACAATGATGAACAAGGTACGACTGCTTTCTAAGGCACTCTGGCAGTTTCTGCGCCGACCCAGCGCCAAACTTTCTGTGGGTCTGTTACTGGTTATTGGCTTTATTGGGGCCTTGATCCTCCATGGCACCTACAATGCGACGATGAAATACACCAGCACCCTGGAGTTCTGTTCCAGCTGTCATACCAATGATGTGGTGCCGGAATACCAGCAAAGTGCTCATTTCAGCAATGCCTCCGGAGTTCAGGCTGACTGCGCCAGCTGTCACCTGCCTAAAGAGTTTTTGCCAAAGATGATCCGCAAGGTGCAGGCCAGCAAGGAAGTCTTTGCCCATATTACTGGCAAGGTAGATACCCCGGAGGAGTTTGAGGCCCATCGACGGGAAATGGCTGAGCGGGAATGGGCCCGGATGGAAGCCAATGACTCCCAGGAGTGCCGTAACTGCCACACCCAGGAATCCATGGAGCTGTCTGAACAATCGCTGCTGGCCGTCAAAAGCCATACCACTGCCGAGAAAAACGGTGAAACCTGTATCCAGTGTCACAAGGGGATTGCCCATAAGCTACCTGACATGACCGGTGTGCCTGGCTGGGAGTAATACCTCACTGATACGCTCCTCACGCAGACTTCGGAATTCTGGCAGGGAAATACCGAAGTCTGCACTCACAAAAACCAACAACAGGTCATTGCTTGATCATCGTTGTTTAAAAAATCTATGAAACCAAAGGAACTTTACTGAAATCAGTCAATCTATAACTTCACTTAACAAGGCCTACCTGTTTTTGGCCTGTACACGACATTCATATTAGGGAGAATTACGATGTCACCTCTTGTTTCCAGTCATAGCACCTCAATTCTTGATGGATCTGGCTCTGCACCAGAACAATCCACAAAATTAAGCAAGAAAAAACGCTGGGGTCGCCGGAGAGTCCGCAAAAACGCCCACCCCCAAAAAATCAGTAAACGAGAACTGCCTGCAATCGGCGGTAAACGATTTTCTGATATGTCGATAACCCAATGCTTCGTCTTTGCTCTTGGTCTTTTATCAGGTTTACGGGGTGTATCTGCA
Organism: Endozoicomonas sp. 4G; assembly: GCF_023822025.1. Lineage (NCBI taxonomy): Bacteria > Pseudomonadati > Pseudomonadota > Gammaproteobacteria > Oceanospirillales > Endozoicomonadaceae > Endozoicomonas > Endozoicomonas sp. 4G. Next base: position 3,480,937 of record NZ_CP082909.1, read on the forward strand.
CCAGTCAGGGAAAAAGCTGACGTTTGCAGTATGACTTCGCTAACAACAGCTGACCTCAACAGCTGCCCAAAAGCTGGCTTGACAGACTTGATCACTCCAGACTGGGCCGCAAAGGACAGGGCTCCGAAGTTAGAAGAAACAGGCCGAAAAGAGGTTGTGCAGACAAAGTTCCCGGCAGATAAGTGCCCGGCAGATAAGTGCTCAGCACTCAAAGAAATAACCTACGAAAAAAAATCAGTACGTGAAACAGACATCCAGCCTGAGTCCTGTAAAAAACCAGACCTGATGGAGCAAATCGGTCCGGTAAAAACAATGACCGGTATTTATAAAAAATCAGATGAGGCCAGCATAGTACTGGGTATTCATAATCGAGAACCCGTTCCTGTCATGAAAAAATTTAAAGACCTTGGTCGTTTAGAGCTCAAGGCATTACAGTTAGCGCAGATTGTGGAACAGATTAACCGATACATCCATCAAAACAACCTTGATTTCGGACTACTTTCTTATAACGAGGAGAAAGGCACTTATGGAAAAACGTACCGTACCTTTCCTTTCAGTCCCTGTTTGCAAGGCTTGTTCAGTCAACTTGACAGCTACGATACAGCATTAAAAGAAATTTTTATGTTCCATAAAGAAACGGGAAATTACAAAGCTTTCTCTGAAGATCAGAAGCAATTGATAAAGGGACGTGATGCCTTATTGACAAGTATATTTGAATCATTAAAAGATAAATTTAACGTGATAAAAAAAGACACGTCAGGTACATTAAAAATCAATAGTGACCACGAAAAAGAGCGTATTCAGAAACACAGACAGTTCCTCAGATCTCAATTTAAAAGATTAGATAAGGTTATTACCCAGTCAGAAATAAAAACAATGTTTCGACAATGCATGAAGGAACGTCAAACTTGTATCAACGAGAATAAGCGGGCTCACGCCGCAGAGGTTGCTGAAAGAGTCAGGGCCAGAAGAGAAGCATTTAAGAACAGCATTGCTGTGAAGGCATTTAATTTTGTGTATGTAGGTTGCTACGCACTTGTAGGTCTGTGCCTGTCCGCTTTTTCACTGTCATTGATTCCTTTACCCAAAAAAATAAAACGTTACTTCTCCTACAGAAAAAAAATAAACATTGGGCGTATAATAGAAAGAAGAATCAAAACCCAAAAAACGAAGATGCCAGTAAACCTCAAAGAATCTATGGGTAAGTGCGACAAAGCACAAGACGAAGCGTTTGAAACCAAGACCAAAGCTAGGTACCCCACAGACTGGATTCAACCGCATTTACCCTTCTATCATGACTTAACACAGGTCAAGAAAAAGAAGCGCCCTAAAAAAAGTCGAAGTATTCGAGCAATAGCCAGGAAACTCAAGGATATCATTATGCCAAAAAAAGAGGAGTTGCCTGCAAGGCCGTGGAAAGAGGATATACCGATAAATCACCAATGCATCAGGCCTATTTACAGAAAAAACTATACCCCATCCAGTAAAGATACGGATACAAAAAACATTGTTGCCTATGCCTATTTTGACCCTTCATCAGATGCAATCAAAAGCACAATATCCGATGATGCCATTAAAAAAATGCAAAGCATTCATGAAGCAGGCCGGTATGCCCCCCATGAACAAGGCGCTACGGGCTACAAATGCTTTAAATATCAGAACGAGCCTATATGGGAGTTTAAAGTGGCTGGAGATGAACGACTGTACGGCTTAACGATTCCAGCCAATGAAGAAGGGAAGCAAGCGGGTGTCGCTCCACTGGTTATATTCGACACATTATTGAATAAGAAACTATAAAAGCTAACCGGCTTTTATAGTTTCTACATTAACTAGCAAGAATCAACACAGCCACTATTATTTCCTTATCTTAATTAACCTAAGGAATATGTTTAATGACCGCCCCGAGTCAAACTGAGAAAAAATGTTGCTATGGCAGCGTTAATTGTCAATTCTTCTTTGCTCAGTGCCTGTGCTTTGTTGTCTTTTTCACAGTAATAATGCCAGTATTTGCTGTTACCCCCACCAATGCAGAGCTGGCTTTGCTTGGCACTGCCCTGGGGGATTGCAGGGGAACCGTTCGTTACGGTTACGGCACAGCCAGACGTGGACTATTTACCGATGATACTCATAAAGCGGCTGCAATTTATCAGTTCTTCCTGGACTATTACCAAAACTCTGGCCTCACTAAAAAGCAGCGTCAAAAAAAGGCTAAAGACGCACACATTGATGCTGTCAGACTGGCTAAATATCAGTGTTTTTTTGCATTTCCCGAAGGGCAGCATTTTCATTTAAACATGGCAGATTCAACTAATGTCGTGTTAAGCGAATACGGTACTTTTCACTCACGGTTGTTAAAAAATTTCTTCCAGGGATTCAGGAATGGCACGCTAACAACCAGAGACCAGGTTCTGGGTCTTTCCGGCCAGAGTTTTCGTACAAAGTCAGGAAAGGCAGAAGGCTCTTCTGGTAATGGCGGCTGTATGGGCATTGCTACGATTGTAGCGATCCTTGATCATGATCCATTTATCAGTGACGAGGAATTTGTCAGCCGGGTTCGGCAGACGGTTCAGGTCAGTCATAACCATGAGCAGGCCATGCAGGCAGCCATCGCTATCGCCCTTGCGGCAAGAGTCCTGATTGAAGATCGTGATTCAAGGACTGCAAACAGGGATCTGGCCCAAATAACCTTACAGCGCATTTATAGACATGTAACCGACCCAGAAGTACTGAAATGCCTGAGGATTGTTGAACAACAGATTCAGCAAAACACGAATGCTCGCAATCCTGATCATGGGGCGGTGATGGCACAGTTAAATCTCCTAATGCCTTCCAGCTCTGGTGCAGAGCGATCCCGTAAAAAAACGGGTGACACAAAACTCAGGGGAACCTGGGCTCCCAGTTCTGCAGCCGCCGTCTTGTATTTTCTGTTTACCGGTGACGGATCCCAGAATTCGTTGCTGCAGCAGGTAGCAGAATTCACCATCGACCAGGATACGATTGGGGCCATGTTAATGGCACTCAGTGCGTTGCAGGAAGGCGGTTTCAGGCGCAGTGAGTTTGGTGCCGGGCAGGAGCTGCAACAGTTACAGGCGTTGCTTAACGATTTGCCGGGGTGGGTTGTTATAAACTCCAATGCTGTGGATTATCTGGTGGGTGATGAGGAGGAGGATGAAAGTGAGGGAGCTGCGGGTCATTGTGCCTGTGGGGGCTGGTCGATGTGAATTAAAATGTAGTCGTGTTAGGAGCTGCTTCGATTCGTATCGAATCCATGTAGAGGATAACTTGAGAAGGCGGGGAAAGTTTTGGCTGAAAGACGATCGAAGGTACCAGCTTACAGCTTGGCTGGGTAAGCAGTTTGGGTTTCCGGTAAAAAAACATGTGTTTCTTGATATCATGTTTTTACACCAGCCAGAAGCCGAAAGTACCATTACTGCCATTCTTGTATTCAAGACTGCCAGAGTAGCTGCTGGAGTCAATCAACATTTAAACGACTTTTAGAGAGAAAATCCAACACCTGTTTAAAAGTCACTGCGTGTTTTTCAAGTAGTTCACTAATGTGGCCATAAGCCAATACTTGCACCTTATACTCTTTAGCTACCTTTCTCGTTTTTGCTGACAGTTTTCTCGCAGTAGTCATCAGAAGAACATTATCGAACTCTCGCTGAAGTTTACCTTCGTACTTGACCTTCGAGCTGTAAACTTCAGTAATGGCCTTATAGCCATCATAGTTGGCATTTTTCGTATGCTTAGACTGAATCAGAAACCCTTCATTGTCTGTCAGGACGACAGCATCAGCTCCATAATCTGGACCTGACTGTGTCAACCAACTCTGGTTGGCATTTTGGCTTCTCGCAATCAAAATGCAACACAATGACTCAAACTGCTGCCAAGATATCCTGATAAGATCTTCTGCACATATCCTGTGCTCTGGAACAAAAGTGTTCTCACCAAAGCCTGAAGGGGTTGGAATCACCTGCTCGCTCGTCACTACTGCATCTTTCAATGAGATTTTTTTACTCAAAAGCCTATGCAAATTGGCATCAAAGGACTCCAACTCTGGATGGTGCAGAATCGGAACATAAATTGAAACGTCTTTTGTCTGTCCAATACGATAAACACGATCTGTTGCCTGTGCTTCTTTTGCCGGGTTCCAATGTCTCTCGAAGTGAATCACATTGTTCGCTCCTACAACGGTTAACCCAACACCCGCTGCGACAGGTGACATAATGATAATATTGAAGCCTTTCACGGCCTCAAAATCTTGGATCATGCTTTTTCGGGTGGGTGACGAACCCCTTTTGGCAACAGCTTTCGCATCACCATTGATAACAGTCAAAGGTCCAAGCTTAAACCAAATACCCAGCGCCAAACTCAGGAAGGCTTGCAGACGCTTGTTGACTGCAAAAATAATGCACTTCTCGCCTCTGCGCTGAATTTCGTCAAGGCATAATAATAAGCTCTGCATTTTCGCGGACTCATTAAAAAGGCTCTTAAGCTCCGCCTTCTGTCTTGGGGTGTCCAGTCGCCCTCTATCCGCGAGCCTTGGGTGTAAAGTTACATCCCTCAATCGCTGCAAAGAACTTAACACCTGGTTAGCTTCAGCTTCTGTTTGTCCCTGAATAGATGAGTTATAAAGCTCAAGCTGCATTCCCTCCATCTCGGAGCCCAGTACATCCATATAAGACCAGTCGTCACCTTGAATCCCCACATATACTGTTTTTTTGGGAAGACCTTCCAGCTCGTCTTCTTTAACTCGCCTCAACATAAGTGACCCAACTTTCAAACGCAGCTCACGTCCAATTCTGGCTCGAATCTCTTCAACTTCATCACCTGCTGCCTGAACAATTGGTGATACATACCGCTGGCGAAAATCCTGATAATTACTCAGATGACCTGGACAGGCCGTATCCATCAAACACCAGAAGTCTACAAGACTGTTCTCTACCGGTGTTCCCGTTGCCACTAGTTTGAAATCTGCTTTCAGTCCTTTCGCTGCTCTTGTCTGTAACGCATTTGGGTTCTTGATATTCTGTGCCTCATCAAAAACCACCATCCCCCAATCAATCTTACATAACGAGAACTGATAATCTCTCAAGGTTTGATAGGTGGTAATAACCAGCCTTTCAGGCAAATCAAGACGATCTGGGCCAAATCCAGGTCCAATCTTCAACGAATATTTGATCTCTGCTATTCCATCTTCATCTGAAGAAAGATCCTGATTTCTTATTTCAACACCGCCAGAGCGATAGGTATTCAAATCTGCATTAGATTGCAGAATCACTGTGGACTTGAAAGGGGGCTCAGAAAAGGTCTTATCTACTTCGTCTTTCCAGTTCTCAAGGAGGCTAAGAGGAGCAACAACCAGTGCCGGTTTCTTTGTCGCTTCTGCAGGCTGTAACTGATAAATCTGATCTATGGCAGACAGGGCCATAAACGTCTTCCCCAGCCCCATGTCATCTGCAAGGAGCCCCCCCTCAGCAATCTGGCTCAGACCGACCAACCACTGAACACCCGTCAGCTGATGAGGAAAAGGCTTACGATCATAGTGACTCCAGTTCAGACTGGACTCAGGATAGAGAATATCTTGAATTCCATGTCCAACAGCTAGAGATTCAATATCCAGATCCTCATCATTAAGCTCTATATCAACGACGCTATTTTCGGGGTGGTCAAGTTCATTATTTACTAACTCCTCAATATCCTCTTCAAACGTGTCTGAGCCTTCACTCTCTCCTGAATACCCCAGTGAAATACGGGCTTCTGCCTTTCCTAAAGCCTCATTAACAGCTTCTCTAGAAGAAATATCGTAAACTTGGCCGTTATGTTCTATTTCCTGCGCGCCTGTTTTCCAAGCATCTTCTATCTTCTCCCTAACCTGACCGAGAGTTTCTATATCTTCAATCTTTTCCGACAGTGTAGTTGGAGGGTAAACATCAGAACTAGACGAGGCACTTGCTCCAAACCAATCAATTCCGGAGCCATCTGTATCTCCGAAATAAGCATGCTTAAAAGCAGTTGCACCCTTGACTCTATGGGAAAAGCCGAGATCTAAATCTACTAAACTGGCATCGATGAAAGCGGTGGGATTCTCAAGAAACTCTTTAACTCTCTTTTTGGGTACTACGCGGTTATCCAGAATTTCATGAACCGCCTTGAGCTTAGCTTCATCAAAAAGAATGATTTCTTCACCAACTCGAAGAGCAGTAGCAGCCTGATTCTCAAACTGACCAAGTACTTTTTGGATCTTGTCATTGCTCGCTTCCTGACCCATCTGAGGCGTTAGCAACAAGTTTCCTTCGGCATCAGTCTCAACTGCTAATGAGATGTTATCTGGAGCTTTTACCTCGAGCTTCTCAAAAGGCCCTATATCAACTTTTGCGCCCTGTCTCCTCCCGCTCTGTATAGCAAGAATCAAACTCAAGTTTTCAAATTCATTTTTGTCGGAATCACGATGCTTTTCCAGCGCAGAAAAGATCTGGAAATGCCCAGGGCTTAGCAAAAATTGCTGTTTCTCCGTAAGACGCAAAATCGGCCCTATCAGGGTGTATGAATTGGTCATCCCACCCGAACGAGTCTCTACTGCCAGTGAAACGGCGAATGTTGTGTTACTGGTCTTACCCTTGATATCTGCTTTTGAATGGCCAGACCAAAATTTAGGAAGCTGCAATAGGGATCGAGTATCCTCATCCAAATAAACTGCCACTTCACTGGGTACGATATAACCATTGGGGATTTTCTCGGCATTTCCCTGCTCAACCAACATGTTTAAAGCAATGTGCTGATAAGTTATCCAACCTTCAGCTCTGCCTGCTTCAATCTTCTGGTAGATTTCCGCCGTTGTATAAAAGTTCAACCCTTCAAAGTCAGCTTTAAAAGAATAGCTTTCCTGCTTCTCCGAAGTGCCTCTGATTTTTTCAAGCCAACTTTTTATTCCCATTTAGATAATCCCTGTTTGGCGCTTGAATAGCCGATAGTCACTAGCAGAAAGTACATCTTGAGCGGTGACCCTAACACCTAGTTTTTTCAGTGTTTCAAGAGCATTTTTTTGCCAACTGAAATTAACTGGCTGATGAGTAATTTTAGCGACTGCTCCACAACCATGGCTTTCCATAAGGGTATTCAGACCAGCTGTCAATTCCGAGTAGGTCACCTTGGACTTGCCATAGTTAAATACCACTGCTGAACCATGCAGTCTTGCATATATCCATAAATAGCAACTATGGCTTCCCTCAAGAAAGTGAGCTTGACCATTAGCCAACTGGACATATATCAAAGACTTATCGCCACTCTGAACAACAGAATATTCAGGAAGGTGTTTTGCTTTATAGTTTAACTTCAAATATTTTTCTGCAGAACGGGAAAGATAAAGACGAGTATGACTTACCAATTTTTTATCATCCAGACCTTCCAGAAACCTTTTACGAGAAGGAAACATTCTTCGTAGCTCTTCCTGACCAGGCTGGTTTGAAAAATTCTCCAGAGCTTCCAGGAATAGCCTTAAATCCAGCTTGGATAACCACCCTTGCACTACTCGATGCAAGCCCTGATCCAACTGACTCCACCACTTCTGAAATTTAGGGTGGCTTTTAGGCACCCGAGGGTCGCCAGCAATAGCCATAACAACTTGGAGCCAGCTGTCATGAACACTCGTATTTGCAGCTCTGGAAATCAGAGTCTTTAAAACTCTGTGGCCGAGCAAACTGCGCTCATCATAAGGGGCATCAAAAACGGAAGGCCTTTGCACTTCCTCCAACAACTGATGTGGCTCATTGAGAGGTATGGACTTAAGTTGCTCAACATAATAAATATTCACGGCCAAGGTCATAAAACGGCCTGATATATAACGATCCAACCCTAAATGTACAACCTGATTCTGAAATTCACGCTGTGCTTTGATTGCTTCCTGGGCCAACCATTTTGGTCCATCAATTCCATACAGATAATCATGAAAGGGTTTCTTGAGGTTCCGCTTAGGCAAATTTTCCAAAAGCCAGGCACCAACGGCTTTATAATCACCCGATTGGTCATAGTGTGTCAGATAATACTGCTCCACTGACTTCAAAAATAGAGTACTGGGCACAGGCCTTAACTGACTGATTTTTTCCAAAACTCTCTGAGAAAATTTGACTTTTTCTGCCATTTTGGAGCTCAACAACAAAGATAGAGCTCGAACCTTGATAGGAGAGTCAAGCACTGCCTCCAAGTTCTGGTCTTGCTCAACACTATTCCAGAGCGATCCAAAAACAGCTTTGAATTTATCATTTCCGGTTCCCGCTTTTTCGGCGATGACCTTTAACTCTTGCTCCAGCTCTCTCATAGCCTCGAGCTTTGCACCAAAAGGCCTATCCGGCAATGAAAATCGGAGTCGGTTAATATTGATTTTCATCGATCGGCAACGCCTTCAAGATCTGTAATAGAGGGACGCTTTACAGTAAAACGCAAATCGATGCGACGATTCCGCCTTCTTTGCTCCGGTGTTTTTTCAATCTCCTGAACTCTTCGTGAAGCAGCATAACCACTAACAGAAAACAGTTTTTGATCAAAAGCGTTAGTCATCTCATCAAAATGAGGTGTCAGGGCAAGGTTATTAATCCAGTATTCCCATAGAGATATTGCACGGAAAGACGAGAGTCCCCAGTTACCTTTAACCCTTCTGGAAGGCCAGCTGTCTGTATGGCCTTCAATGAAAACAGTATCCAGATACTCAAACCTCATTAGATCGCTGTCGTCACCAAACGGCTGATTGATAGCCCTGTGCAATGCTTGTCCGATAGCCTCAACCGATCTCTGTGTATCCGAAGCTTTGGGTATATCATAACTGTTGGAAGCAAATGCCAGTGTCGACTCTGGGATACGTAGCACTGTATCGTTATCTGTAATCTCAACCAGAATATTCTGAGATTCAAGTTCCTCTTTCACCTCATAAAGGATCTCCTTGCGAGCTTTCTCCGCATTTCTAAGATCCTCAATATCCCTCTGAATAATTTTTTGTGTCTGCGTCAACTCTATAATCAGTGCCACTGCCGCCAGGATAAAAACCACCAACAGAGCTGACATCAAGTCTGAAAATGAAAGCCAGTATGGATTTTCTTCATCGACAGAGGCTGCCTTATGATCGAAACGCTTTTTCATATCAGCGCCCCAGTTTCATTTCAATCTCGTCAACAACACCAGACAGTGCCTGAGCTGCAGTATTCATCGTAGCTGCATACTGGTTAGTACCTTCCGCCCAAACATTCAGATGCCTTGTCGTCTGGCTATTAGCCTGAGTGGCGTACTCTTCGAGTAGATTGGTCATTTTTGCAGCCAGTTCTTCTACATTCTGCTTAAGACTATTAACGTAGTGGAGCTGGTGCTCAGACATCTTATCGAAAGAATCATTAGCTAACTCAACAACGTTCTGCAACTTACCAATGACTACTTTAAACTGTGCTGCATCCTGCACAAGTTGAGAACGCAGAGTATTCATTTGCTGACTGCTGATGTGATTTTGCTCAGCCAGCTTTCCTGTATTTTCTACAGCCATAGTTACAGCATTCGACAACTGATCACCCGTGGCCCTGATTTGAGAGCCAAATGCACTCACACTCTCAGCCGATGCATTGAGTTCAGACGCAGTAGCCTTCATATTGCTAGAAGCCTCTGCGCTGGCCCTAACAGAACTATCAATACTGCTTTGAAGTGCACGCCCCTGATCTAACAGATGGTTCGAAGCATTGATCTGGGTTTGCATGCCTTGCTCAATACGTTCAAGCAACTGATCTGTCCCCTGTTTGATCGCACTGGTTTGCTCTACAAAAACCTGATTCCTCTGAGCTTCTCGATCTGCTGCATCCTGCTGATGTTGAGAGAACGTCTGGTTTACAGCCCCCAGTTTATGTTTCACAAACTCAACCATCATATCGTTCTGTTGTTTAGTACTGGCCACCAGGTACTCTACCTGAGTAGATATTTTCTCAACCAGAGCCTCTTCACGTTGATGAGCAGCTTCTTCCCGGCGATTTAGCTCACTTGACATATTCCCCATATGATCTTGAACAAACTGGGCCATAACCCTTTTCTGTTCATTTCCCTGCTCAACCAGTTGAGATACCTGCAATGAAATGGAACTCACCAGCTCTTGCTCCCTTTCACCAGAAGCATTTTGAGAAGCTTCTAACTTACCGATAAAAGCTGTCATGGACGTATTCAGGCTATCCAGTGCTGCATTCACTTTGTCTGAAGTCTGATCCATCGCCTGTCGTTGCTGAGCCCCCTGCTCACCAAACTTATCCATAAAGCGCTCTACTAGCCCTTCCAGAGCTTTCTGATTGCTATCAGAAGTCTCATCTACCAGTTTATTAATGGCAGGAGCCATAATTTTTTCCAGACTGGCTTCCAACCCGGTTCGAATACCGGCTGTCACCCCAAACAGTGACTCCTGCATTTTTTCACCAATTTGCTCCGCCAAACCCTGAAGGCTTACTCTGGATTGCTCTCCATCCTCAGCAATTCGTTGCAGCTGGCTTTCTGCACTTAGACGTGGAAACAGCTTATCAATCGTCTCTTGAACAATGGTGATATCTTTCTTGATACGCCTCTCAATGAACTTCTCGCCAAAGTTAAACAGAACACTGAGTAATACCCCCCAAACCGAAGTCATGAACGCAAATTTAGCACCATTGATGACACCTGCAATACCACCTTTCATCTCTTCGATAGAAACATTGCTGGCAATATTGAGTTCAGACAGCCCCAACTGCAGACCAACAAAAGTACCAATGACGCCCAGAGCAGTAAGAAAGCCTGGAACAGCAGCCAGCATACGGCTCTCGGTAATACCCGATGCCAGCGTTGAGCTGTTAAAGAAATAAGCTGCGTCGTAGGTGTTATAGAGGTAGGTTCGGTCATGCTCCTGAACCTCAACCAAGGTTTCATCAAACTCAAGCCAAAGATGGCCTTCATCGCCCTCAACTTCTTGGGCTCTCTCTCTGAGTTCCTCTCGGCTTGCCGCAATTGTATTGTAATTCTGATCAGCAAGAAGTCCTCGCAACCAATGGATTTTTCGGTTAGCTCGCCGCGCTTGCCTGACGGAATAACCAATAAATACAACAGTCAGAACAATAAGAAGAAAAACGAACCAGGCACTAAGCTCCGGCCCAGTAGCAGGGAAGCCATTCAACAAAGTGCCCCACTCAGGCACCAACTGTCCAAGGTCTAGAGAACCGATCGATTCAGAAGCCATTCAAATTTCCGAGAGTCAAAAAAAACGAGCAGCCGCATATTATACGACAACATTAGGTCATAATGATTAAATTAATAAACTGTATGACCCTATCCGAGCAAAATTTAAGACACATTGCTCAGACAATGTACCTTTTTTGGGTCTATGGATCCTTCTACTACCACTAATATGTATCTGCATGGCAAAAATACATGCCCGCAGTGAAAAATTCACCTGTGAATCACCACAGTGATCCGTAGCAAAAGAAAACCGTTTTCTCGAATTCAACCATTAACACCGATAGAAATGCCTATAAGGAATTTCATATGAGTCCCTTTGACCCTCAGTCATAGGCAGAAACAGAAAATAGTCGTATAGCCTACCTTAAACCACAGGTGTGATTAAATAATGTTCATGCGCTTACCCCAGATCGTGACTGATACAATTTTAAAACCGAATTCTTTCAACCTTTATTGATCCCTGTCAAAACAGACCAGTGCCGCATACTTAACATATGCAGCAACTCAAACAGTCTGGAGCAGCCTAATGCTGGAGCTACTGGTCGGTGCAATTGTCGTAATTTTTGTCGCACGTTTTATTTTAAAGGGCTGCAATCCCCAGGGGGTACTTTTCGGCGGAGCCATCGCACTGTTTATTTTTACCATTCTTCAGGGCGGCTCGATTATGCCTGAAGGAGTGAAAAGCACCGGCATTCTCTGGCTGGATATTTTTGAATACATCAAGTTCATGTTTATGGACCGTGCCGGTGGCCTGGGTATGATCATCATGGCTTTGTGTGGGTTTGCCGCTTACATGACCAAAGTCGGAGCCAATGAAGTAGTTGTCGACTTGTTCACTAAGCCCCTGGCCCGGCTGAAGTCGCCCTACATTTTGCTGTTTTCCGCTTTCCTGGTCGGTAGCCTTTTGTCTCTGGCGGTATCCAGTGCCACAGGGCTGGGGGTTCTGCTAATGGCCACCCTGTTCCCTGTTCTGACCCGCTTAGGTATAAGTCGACTGTCTGCTACTGCCGCTATGGCAACTACGGCTTCTATCAGTTTCTCTCCCACTTCTTCAGACAGTATTGTCGCTGCCCAGAGTGTTGGAGTTTCTCTTAATGAGTATGTGTTCTCCATGCAGTGGCCGGCAGCAATGCCAGCCATTATCGCTATCGGTATTGGTCATATTATTTGGCAAAAATACATGGATCAGAAACACGGGCTAACGGGCGGGGAATCTGTAGAGGTCGAACAATCACTGGATATTATTGCACCTCGTTACTATGCCTTGTTTCCATTTCTGCCGGTTATTTTCGTCACGCTGTTTGGCAGCGGCCTGATTGCTGGCCTTGAGCTGGAGGTGGTGACCATCCTGCTCATCTGTATTTTTATCGTGATGCTGGTAGAAATGATCCGACACAGAGACAGCGATGTTGTTTTTGGTGGTATGAAGCATTGTTTTGAAAAGATGGGCGAGGCCTTTTCCAATGTAGTAACCCTGCTGATTGCAGCCGGTGTGTTCTCTCAAGGTCTGGTGGCTTCCGGCGTTATTGACAATCTTCTGGGACTGACAAGCAATATGGGGTTTGGCCCGGTCTTAATCATGTTGTTCTTTGTCGCTATCACTCTGATTGCTTCCATTATCATGGGGTCAGGTAACGCCCCTTTCTACGCTTTTGTCGAGTTGATTCCTGCTATTGCTATGAAAATGGGCATCAACCCAGCGTTCCTGATTTTGCCCATGCAACAGGCTTCAAATGCAGGCCGGGGCATGTCTCCTGTTGCTGGCGTTATTGTCGCAACAGCCGGTATTGCTCAGGTATCGCCGATGGATCTGGTAAAACGCACCATTCCACCCCTGGCATTTGGTCTGGTGGTGAACATTGTGATCACCCTCTTCTACTTACCAATCTACCCATAAACAGCCACTGACTTGAAAAAATAGCGCAAGGTGGTTGCTGGTACTCCGGCACTGCTTGCGCACAAACGATTCTTTTACTTAATGACCCAACAGGGAGCTGAAAGTTATGTCAAAACTGCTCGATCGCTTTTTGGAATATGTCCGTATAGATACCCAATCCAACCCGGATCACTCAGCCACTCCCAGCACTGAAAAACAGTGGAACCTGGCCAGATATCTGCAAAATGAACTGGAAACTATGGGCCTTACCGATGTCGTACTGGATGAGCACTGCTATCTGTCGGCCAGACTGCCCACCAACACAGAAACCGCAGCGCCTGTGATTGGCTTTATCGCTCATATGGATACCGCCCCGGATTTTTCAGGTCATCAGGTCAACCCACAGATTATTAAAAACTACGACGGCAAAGCCATTGAACTCGGCCAACAGTTCACCCTATGTCCTTCAGAGTTCCCGGAGCTGGATAATTGCCTGAACAAAACTCTGATCACTACCGATGGCTCTACCTTGCTGGGCGCAGATAATAAAGCAGGTATTGCTGAAATACTTACCGCTGTTGACTACTTAATAGCCCACCCAGAAATTCCCCATGCCGAAATTCGTATTGGCTTTACTCCTGATGAAGAAATTGGCAGGGGTGCAAACTTGTTTGATGTCGGCAGTTTTGGTGCAGACTTCGCCTATACAATTGATGGAGGGCCACTGGGCGAGTTCCAGTACGAGAACTTCAACGCTTCAGCTGCTAAAATCAACGTGACTGGCCAAAGTGTTCATCCGGGACATGCGAAAAACAAGTTGGTGAATGCCATGCTCATCGCTGCTGAGTTTATCGGTGAAATGCCCTCAGACGAGACACCTCAGACTACCGAAGGTTATCAAGGTTTTTACCACCTTAAGACCATGGAAAGCTCAGTGACAGAAACCACGATGAACTGGATCATCAGAGACTTTGATCCGGAAAAACAGACAGCTCGCAAACAATTCATCACTGACAAAGTCGCTGAATTCAACTATCGATATGGTGAGCACAGGCTCTCCCTGGAATTAACCGATAACTACCGCAACATGCGTGAAGTGATTGAACCTAAGAAAGATATTATCAACCTGGCTATCAAGGCCATAGAAACTGCAGAAGTTAGACCTGTAATCATTCCTATCCGGGGTGGTACCGACGGTGCCAGACTTTCCTTTAAAGGACTGCCCTGCCCCAATATTTTCACCGGCGGTTACAATTTCCATGGACCCTATGAGTTTATCTGTCTGGAAGACATGGAAAAAACCGTCGAAGTGCTGGTGAATATTGCCCAGCTAGCTCCCCAGACGTTTAATAATCACGAACACTGATTACAAAAATTTTGTTTATACAGCTATTAAAAAAGACGTTATTAGACGTCTTTTTTAATAGCTGTATAAGACTCACCTTATCAGCATGATCGAGAACGCCCGCCATTCACTCCTATCATCAATCTTTTTCCTTCTCTGGCTCCCGACTGACTACCTCTTCTGGTACCTGATCTGACTGAAGAGTGACCGGATAATCAAGTGCTAACCAGGAAAAGTAGCCATCCCTGAAAAAGAACACTCTCTTGTACCCCCAGAGTGCTGCAAGGTAACTCGCTACCGCTCCCCTCATGTGGTAAGTGCTGTTGCCATAGATGACAATAGGCGTCTTTTTATCCAGAGTATCAGGCGCAAATAGTTGTCTGAAACCGGCCCTGAGATCCAGGCTGTTAGACCGCTCAATATGCCCCCATTGCCACTGTTGATAGGGCCTCACATCGATAAACAGGGCTCCCAGTTCATGAAGGCGCTTGGCCTGTTGTGAGTTGATGGTAACAACATTTTTGATATGGACTGGCGCTTCCTGGGCAGAGAGGAAGCAGGAGGTCAGGGCTAGAAAGCACCCCGCAAGATAAAAATTCCATTTCATATGAAAACAGGTCCGTTATAAGGCTATTTATTCCGTTTAAGACTATTTATTAAAAAAGACATGGAGCAAGGACCTGAGAGCTTGGGGACCCGCAAGGGTCCCTTTAGGAACACTGATGTTTTAACCTAACCAGTGATGAAGTCTGGCTCTCAATCTGACAGCGGCCTGGGAGTGAATCTGACTGACTCTGGACTCGCTGACACCGAGAACCTTACCAATCTCCTTGAGATTCATTTCCTCATCGTAATAAAGCATCAGCACCAGCTTTTCTCGCTCAGGTAACTTCTCTATCGCTTCCACCAGGGCATACTTGAACTTCTCTTCCTGAATATCGGCGGATGGGCCCCGATCTCCAGAACGGGCCTGCATTCTGGACTCTTCGCTGTCGAACAGTTCTTCAAAACTGAACAGTCGACAACCACGGAGATCACTAAGAATGGTGTAGAACTCATCGAGATTAACTTCCAGCTCCTGGGCCACTTCGAAATCTCTGGCATCTCTTCCCAGGCGGGCTTCAACTTTCTGAATCGCTTCCGTCACTTTACGACTGTTTCTGTATACGGATCTTGGTCCCCAGTCACCTTTACGGATTTCATCCAGCATGGCACCACGGATACGGATACCGGCAAAGGTTTCGAAACTGGCTCCTTTACTGGCATCGTATTTTGAGGCCGCTTCCAGCAGACCGATCATGCCTGATTGAACCAGATCGTCGATCTGAACGCTGGCTGGCATTCTGGCTGCCAGATGGTTAGCGATTCTTTTTACCAGGGCTTTATGGGTTTCAACCATTTCGGTCTGAATCAGTTTCTGACTCTTTTCCTGACTCTTTTCCTGAGCCGCTTTAATTGCCTGCACATCCTGTGCTGTAGCATCCATGCTTATACCCTCTCTTTTATTCTTGTTGGCAAGAAGAATTCAATACGACCTCTTGGTGGTGTGACCGGTATTGCCATCATCTGATGGGCAATACGAGAAATGGCTTTCGAAGCCCGGCAATCCGGACTGAACTGCAAAAGAGCCTGCTGACGGGCCAGCGAACCTGCAACCGCCTTGTCGAATGGAATGGATCCCAGGTAACGGAGAATAATTTCTACTTCATCATTAAGATAAGATTGCAGTCTTTCAAACTGGTTAGAACCATACCGACGATTACTAACGGCGTTTACAATCACTCCAAAACGACGAACACCGTATATTCGGTAAAGCATACGGATCATCCTCACAGCATCTAACAGTGATAAAACTTCCTGATTGATAACGATGAGAATTTCTCCCGCTGCCTGAATAAGCGCTACATTATCCGGAGCCAACCCGGGAGCGGTATCAATGACCAGGGTATCAAGCGTGGGAGCCAGTGACTCCAGACTGTCTATCATTCGGACAGCATGACCGGTTTCTACGGTCTCTCTCCAGATGGGTTCCCCTTCTGGCGACAATACTTTCAGCCCCCCGGGTCCATCCTGAATAAAACTGGAAAAAGAGTCGTTGTCATCGAAGTGAGTCATATCGAGCTTCTTCTCAAGCCCAAGGCTTAGTCCAACATCAGGGACTGCGAGGTTTCCATCCATTAAAACCACACGTCTTCCGTTGTTTGTAAGCGCCAGTGCGAGATTGACAGCAATCAGTGTTTTACCTACTCCACCTTTACATCCTGCAACCGCAATAATCTGTTTTGTTGATGAGTTCATGAGTTTCAGCTTCTTATAAGTGATTACTGCATGAGATCTGGAATCAAAAACGTTTTTTCTTTTTACTGCCTATGTCTTATTAGTAACAAGAGCCGTGCCAATTTTTTAAAATGCCTGTTTTTCAGGGATAATCGCCTGCCTGACGAAACACCATTTTTATCGCCCTCAAAAAAATCAACATAACCCACTGTTTTTATTGAAATTTATTTTTATTAGTCGAATTGCTGTCACGTTACTTTTTTGACAGCGTTAAGACGACTGTCAACAAAAAGGCATCAAATGTCTTTTTGTTGAAAAATAAAAAGCAAATTATTTGACACTGTCATTTTATAGTGACGAATTACTGTCGCATAAAAATTTTTCGAATTTAAAAAACCGTTATTTTATTGACTAAATAAAAACAAAATGTGGATAACTTAAAAAACGACAAAATAAAGATAATTTTATACACATCGAAAAACACGGTTCACTCTGAGATAAAAACCGTCAAAAAAATACAAAAACGGCCTCACCTGCTTTTTTTTCAAAAGCAGGTGAGGCCGTCATAAAATGGACGCTGAAAACTGGAAATTTCAGGCAAAAAAAATGGCTGTCAGCTAACGCTGACAGCCATTTTTTTTAAACGATCGACTTAACGCATGGTTTCTTCATAACGATGAAGGCCATACTTTCTCATTTTCTCAACCAACGTAGTACGGCGAATCTGAAGTTTGTCAGCCGCCCTGGCTACAACGCTGTTGCAGTCACTTAAGGCTTGCTGAATCAGACTTTTTTCCAGTCGCGTCAAAAACTCCTTCAGATTCAGGCCGCCAACAGGAAGAATCGCCAAGTCATCCACTTTTCCAGGCCCGGCGGGCTGAATGCTGTCCGGGAATAACTCGGCAACACCGTCATCATCAGAAATGGCTTCCATATAACGAAAATTCTGAGGCAGATCCTGAACACCTACGACACCGTATGGGTACATGATCGCCAGCCTTTCCAGCAAATTGGACATTTCCCTGACGTTGCCTGGCCAGCCATGACGGCAGAGCGACATAATGGCAGCGGAACTCAAACGAATGGAGCCACGACTCTGTTTTTCCATGGCGCTGACCAGCTCGTTGAGAATCAGCGGAATATCTTCCGGACGATCCCTGAGTGCAGGCATTTCAATGGGGAATACATTCAGTCGGTAGTACAGGTCTTCCCTGAATTCACCGGACTCAATCATTTCAGAAAGGTTTTTATGGGTAGCCGCTATAATTCTGACATCCACGGGAATCTGCTCGGAACCGCCCACTCTTTCAATCGTCCGTTCCTGCAAAACCCTGAGCAACTTAACCTGCATGTGCAGTGGCATATCACCAATTTCGTCAAGAAACAGTGTGCCACCCTGTGCCAGTTCAAACCGTCCTTTTCTTGAGCTAACAGCTCCGGTAAAAGAGCCTTTCTCATGGCCAAACAGTTCACTTTCCAACAACTCGTTAGGAATGGCACCACAGTTTACTGGCACAAAAGGCATATCCCGACGATGGGAATGGTCATGCAGATTTCTGGCCACCAGCTCTTTGCCTGTTCCTGACTCACCGGTCACCATAACATTGACGTCACGGTTGGCCACCTGTGCCATAAAAGCGCGAA
The DNA here is from genome assembly GCF_023822025.1 of Endozoicomonas sp. 4G. Classification (NCBI taxonomy): domain Bacteria; kingdom Pseudomonadati; phylum Pseudomonadota; class Gammaproteobacteria; order Oceanospirillales; family Endozoicomonadaceae; genus Endozoicomonas; species Endozoicomonas sp. 4G. The sequence continues at coordinate 3,499,302 of NZ_CP082909.1, forward strand.
CTTTACGAACTCGATCACTTTTACCGACCAGTCCACGGAACAGTTCTACCTGCTGATTCATTCCAGTCTGGTGAAGTTGACGCCATTGCTCACGGTACACCTGACCATAATGCAAACACGAGAGTAACTGTGAACGGTTGCAGGGCCAGTCTACACGAGCGATGATCTGTCTGCGAAGGGAGGATTGGAGGTTTTCCGGAAGCGGCTCAGCTATGCGAATGACGGGAACACCGCCACTCCAATTCTGTATGCGGGCGATCATGCCCTGCATTGAGCTTTCTGCCTGGAGAAAATCTCCAAGAAAAAGCGCACAGAAACCACTTTTGTCGGATTCTTTGATAGCATCTTCCCAATGGGCGGAGCTGACCGCCTTGGTACGATACCCCATAAACTCGATAATGGTACTTAGATCATGTCGGCGCTGTTGAGAGTCTTCGATGATCAATACCTGATCTGCTGCATCCATTGTAACGACTTTCCTTGTCATCTACGCAATGAGAATAAACAGCCTTGAAATAATATGAATCGCAATAAGCAAACTCTTATTAATTCATTTAAGGTCTAAAATCCTATTTCGTCAAATTTCTTCGACACTTTAATCCTTTTTTCGACTTTTTTGTGAAAAATGACGTGAAATAACCCTCCTTATCGATCGTTTGCGGGTGCCATCTGCAAAGATGGACACCCCCGGGAGATCTACGGTCGGATGCCAGCAAGCCTCATTTGGGTCATGCTTCAGACTGGTTGGCAGCACATTCGTGAGATGAATTCACCGATGACCTTTTCGTGCCACCCTCGCGAGTGGGAAAAGCAGAGAATTCCAAGTGTTCACTTTAAGTCACTTGTGGTCGCTGTAGACGACGGGGAATTTTCGCTTGAGCAGCAGTAGAAAGTCCGTACTTTGCTTGAAACGGTATTTTTTTTGAGTAGTATTCAGGCGCTAGTCTGACAATGCGCACTGAGTCTGAAGGGTATGAAACTTGTACAGAGGGTAAAGCCTGGAAAAATATATCTAACCCACCGTGCTTGTTTATATACTTTCCATTTCCTATATAAAAGAGACTATGAATCAATTTTCCATCTGATAATAACTGTACAATATCTCCCCAGCGTAGTTTTTCTTGATCAAATTCCTGAACAGAAGCAAAAGGCAGGCTTTCATACCAACCATTAAAATCTTTAACCGATTGTCTATCCATTCCAAATGCCAGATAATTAACAAATTGATGACAGCAGCCACTTACAACACTGTCATCATCTTGAAAATTCCATAAAGTTTTACACACATTCTCAAACCCCTCCGTGAAGATATTGGATAATCTTTTTTTAGCTTCAATCCAGTGGTCTGAATCAGGAACAACCTCTTCAAAAAAAGACAAATAACCTGAAAAATCTTTTTCTAAAACAGGCAAGTCAGGAGTCACGTTATGATACTTTATGCCATTCAGACTAAATGGAAAAATATGAGAGTCAAAGTCCTTATTCCTTACCTCAATAAAGAATTCTTCATCGTGAAAGATTAATTGATTGGCAGGACTAACCTTTCTTTCTGATAACCATTTATTATTAACCTGAGTCTGATAGCTTTTATCCAAAGTTAATTGATTAGTTGCCAACTCTTTACGACCGGAGCTTACTGACTCTGTTAAAGCGAGATCAGCTTGCAAGCATATCTCTGTTACTGGGTTCATTGGCATACATCCTGTATTATTTCTCTATACGACAGATAAGAAAGCCAATAATTCCCTTGTTTGTTGATTAATAATAACCATCAGGTAAGTCTGCATAACAATCGTCGAAAAAACCGTCGAAAAAACCGTCGAAAAAACCGTCGAAAAAACCGTCGAAAAAACCGTCGAAAAAACCGTCGAAAAAACCGTCGAAAAGCATTTAGACTTTGGCTTGCCACCCCATATTATTGCCTGGTTTGAGCGGGGTCAGTACACTCCGTCATTTTGGAACTATTTTTAACTTCTGATGTCTATATCTGAACCAATAACTCAGGGTAAACAAAAGTGAAAAAGATTCTGCTCAGTATACTAACTTTATTTTGCTTATTTCCTTTTTTGCACAGTAAAGCCATCACAATCCCGCCGCCACATTACGTGGTAGTTTTCCATGAGAATTACTGTAAAAAATACAGGTATTCCATTCAATATTACATGAAGAATCTTGAAGAAAACGGGCATTCTGCATTTCACTTGTGCACTGATACCGTTGATATTAAAGAGCTGAAAAGGCGGATAGACCTCAATGCTAAAGATAGAAACATCAACCTGCCTGATATTAAGGGAATAAATATTTTTGGCCCGGTCATTTCCAGCAAAACAGTCGATTACCTTAAACCCAAAGACCTCTTTTTTTACCCTACTACAGCTTTGACAGTTGATAATATTGATTTGATTCTATGGAGAAGTTCAACATTGATCGACATTAAAACTGAACCGTATAATTCTCCTTATATTGAACGATGGGTGTCTCATATGTTTGCGTCACCCGGCGACATTAATACAGATATATCAACAGCATTATATGATTTTGCAAGCAATACTGTTCAACATAAGAATATTTCCGTTGGAGAAAATTTCAAAAACAAGCTAAAGAATGATTTATCGGACTCCAGAACAATTGATTATTACAGTTTTAGTTACCCTTATTACGGTGAAGGGACTGCATTATTAGGAATGGCATCTTTCCCTGTCCTCTATGTTATTACCGGACTCGCTCGCGTACGTGAGGGTTATAGCTTCTGGGATCGGCGTCAAACGCCTGGTGATAAAATTGGCACCCCTATTCTTTATGGCCTTATGTCAGTACTCGAAGCATACGCAATTTTTAGCTATTTATACACTCAGCATTATCTGCCTCATGATAATAAATGGAAAAGGGTCTTGCTGAGAAAACCATTAACTGTTGATGGCCTTCTCGATCCATCTACCGAATTATAATCATTTTCAATATTAAAAAGTGCCCGTTTATGCCCGCATAACAACATAGCGGGCACTGAGTTTCATTTTGTGTCAGACTTTTTGCGATTCAGCCAGGTTCTTTCGATCAGCAGCAGCAGCTCACCACTGAGCAGACACAGAGCAATAATAACCAGCGGGGTATTTAATGAGAAGTGCCAGTTTTTTATCATCAGGAACAGGTGCTGGGAGGCGGTGACCAAGCCGACCGCAGCAAACAGGCAGGTCAAAAATATACTGATATAACGGTAATGAGGCAGCACCATCAGGATGCCGAGCAGCCCGATAACCGTTCTTTCAGTGCGGCAGAATGGGCAGGTTTTCACAATTTCTGTCAGATCCATCCACCAGGTCACTGCACAAATCACAATGGCAATCCATCCCAATGGTCTGATATAGCGGCTTAGCACCAATGTCTTGATCATGGAACCGGTCTCAGTGAACTTATCTCAACAGGGTTATCGTAAGATCACCGAGACTCTTTACTCTATTTATACGACCTGCCAAACCTTTCTCAGCACTCCTGAAGATGAAAGCCCAGCGCCTTCAGATGCTCCTGCACTCCTGCCTCACACTTTCTGGCCTGAACTGTCAGAGTGCTGAACTCCCGCCGCTCCCGGTAATGCTTTCTCATTCGGTCAAACTCGATGCAGCGTGCTTTCTTATCCATATAGAGGAGGCGGCGCATAAGGGCATCGTCGTGGCGTAGATCGTAGACTGATTTCATCGCCAGACCAGCAGCCTGGGCAGCGGTGGCAGAGTCATTAAAACCCATTCTTTTCAGGGCGGGCATGGGAGTGACAGCGGCCAGCCTGACCCGGCCCGGCAAACCAAAGGTCCGGCACAGGGCCTTATACACCTTTTCAGTACCCGAGATTTTTCCGTCCAGGCTGTAACCAGCAATATGAGGGGTGCCAATATCCACGCGGGCCAGCAAATCCAGATTGACATCGGGTTCATATTCCCAAACATCCAGCACCACACTGAGATCAAGACCTTCTTCAAGGACTTTCAGCAGCGCCTGGTTATCAATGACAGGGCCTCTTCCGCCATTGATCAGAATAGAGCCCGGTTTTATCTGGCTCAGCCTGTCATAATCCAGCATGTGATGGGTGGGGTAATCCACATGCCAGGTCAGGGGGGTATGCAGGGCAATAACATCACACTGTTGCAGCAGTGTTTCTAAAGGTTCAAATCGGACTCCCGGCGTTCGCTCACAGAGCGGATCACAGGCCATAACCTCAACACCCAGTCCTGCAAAGGTTTGATACAGTCGGCTGCCCACTTGCCCGTGGCCCACAATGCCGACCTTTCTTTTTTTCAGCTCAAAGCCATCGCGATCAGCAAGAATATCCAGAGCACAAAGCACGTACTCAACAACCGATTGAGCATTACAACCAGGCGCATTAGCAAATGTAATGCCTCGGTTGGCCAGGGCGAACTGATCAATATGATCAACGCCAGCAGTACATGAGCCAACAAACCTGAGTGAAGAAGCCTGGCTCAGCAGCGCTTCATTCACCTTTGTCACTGAGCGCACCAGCAGCGCGTCGGCACCAGCAATATCGCCAGCAGCAATATCCCGCCCCTGCAAAGCCACTACTTCACCCAGTGCACCAAAGCATTCATGGAGCAGTGGAATGTTCTCGTCAGCAACAATTTTCATCGATAGCAGTGCTCATTGAGTTCAGTAATGCCGTGATACTATAGTCCATCCTTAAAATTAACAACTCAGGACTTATGGGATTCCATTTTTCCTGTTTGAGAAATAAAATCTATACAGCTTTCATTCCGGCCAATTACTGCCCATGACTTCGAAAGTAACTGTTCGCACCCTTGCCCTGCTTTTACTGTTCACTCTGACAAGCTGTGGTTATCGTTCCACACCTGAATATCAGTTGGAGGAGTATGAAGAAAGGATCAGTACCGTTACCGGGCAGCCACTGCCTCCCGCTACGGTCAGCTTTCCTGAACTTCCTCCGCTAAGAGAGAGGCAATACCCATTGCCGGATATTCGCTTGAAAGCACTGGAAGCCCTGAATCTTCTGGAATGCCCCAGGCTCACTCAGCTTATCGCACATCGCAACAACAGTCTGGGCAAACAGATGCAACCTTCCCAGTTGCTGGACTACGAAAAAAAACTGATCGCTCAGCTTAAAGACTGCACAAACTATTTACAGCAACAGAATAAAAAGCCAGAACTAAGGACCCGACTGGAAGCTATTCTCCAACAAAAAGAAGCCGCATTGCCTGCCGCGAAATGGAACGCCTTGCTGTCTAACACCGAGCTGCCAGACCAGCTCAGCGGCTTTCAAACGCTGCTCCCGCTTCATGGTGATAATGGCCGCCAGGGAACGCTGGAGGCATTGAAGTATCTGAAGTTGTATCTGAAAGATGACCGTTTTTCTCCCCCCTACGATCAACAGTCTCTGGAAGTGCAACTGCAACAATTAACCGCCTCTCACTACAGCGGTCAGCTTCTGGCTGCTGCTACCGCTCTCACCAACACCCTCAACCGGGTTTCCGTGATGCTGGAAAAAAGCAACAATACCATCTGCCCACAAGGTCGGCGTTCTGTAAAAATAGAACGCCTCAACAATGTCTTCAGACTTTTCTATGTCGACAGTATTCAACCTTACATAGCCAGAGTCGTTTCAGAAGGGAGGGACTGGCGGTCTGTCATGCTGCCTTTATTGCTTGAACTGCCGCCTCCTCCAGACAAAGCCATGGAAGACTACCTGCTGGCCATTACCGATTGTGATTCCGCCTTTTCCGTTTGGCATCAACTGAACAGAGCCATCCTGCGACATGCCCAAAGCTGGCAGAAAGTACTGACTGAATGCCAGATTCAACCCGGGCAAAATCCTGCGAATTAATTTCCACGCACCGGTGCCGATAGACAGCTCTAAGGGCAATTCTTCATTCACACTTTTATGCCCTGCACCACCGGAGATTCAATGGATAAAAAGCCGGATGACGAAGGGAATGTGATTGACCTTTTTACCCGCAGGCCCATCGACGAAAAAGAGAATGAAAAAATCATCAGGCTGGCACCGGAGATGGACGGTCTGGAAATGCTCTACAGCAACGACGCCAATCCCGGCAAACTTTTCAGCATGAAAATCCTCTGCTGGGCCCTGAAAAAAGACGGTACGGTGGACGCCATGGTGCCCTGGCTCAACCAGTTGGTATTTGCCCAAAACCTCAATGACCCACTAAACGGACACTGGGAAGGCTATTACGACAGCTTTCATGACCACGCTTTTTTTGAGCCTCCCGAACACAAATTGACAGAGCTGGAAACCGCCGCCCATTATTTTAAAACAGAAGAAGACGACCCCAACTTTATTGTGCAGGAAATAGGCGACAACATTGGTACCCACGCCATCCTGACGGAAGACAACTTTCACACACTGATGCTGATTCATGTCACCAGCTGGCGTTTATACAACGATGGTCGTATTCATGCCATGCTGGCCGATGAAAAGAAAGTAGAAACCACCCCCATTCTACCCAAAGATGAATGCCTTTTTCCGGCCCAGGAACATGAAGATTTCAGGTATTTCTTCCACCACATCATTGCCAACAAAATCAAACGCGGAGATCCTGATGCCATTGCTGCCTTTAGTCAAATGATTGAAGATTAATTATCGTGCGTCATATCCGGGTACAAACAGAAGGCATTTTCTTGTAAAACAGACTCATGAAGCTTTACTGACAGGGTAAAGATTTTTCACGATAAAAACCGGATTTATTAACGAATGGCACTTATAGAATTACTGCAATATTCACCCACTTATTTCTACATTACCTTGACGGTTGTCGGTCTGCTGGTCGGTAGTTTTCTCAATGTTGTTATTCTGCGGCTGCCCGTGATGATGGAACGGCAGTGGAAACTGGAATGCCTCGAAGCCTTGCACCCGGACAAGGTGCCTTCTGAAATGGAACCTTACAATCTGATCAAGCCCGACTCCACCTGTCCCCACTGTGGCCATAAGATTCGGGCCTGGGAGAATATCCCGGTGCTCAGCTACCTGTTTTTAAAAGGTCGTTGCTCCTCCTGCAAAGCCACTATTTCTGTCCGTTATCCGATTGTTGAAATCATCTCTGCCCTGCTGACGGTTGCTGTGGGCACCTTCTTTGGTGCCACGCTCCAGACGGTTCTGCTCTGCTTTATGGTTTGGGCATTACTGGCATTAACCGTGATTGACCTGGACACCCAACTGCTGCCAGACAGCATCACCCTGCCCCTGCTCTGGCTGGGCTTGCTGGCCAACAGTTTTGGGTTATTGATTCCTTTGCAGGATGCTGTGCTGGGTGCCGCTGCCGGTTACCTTTCACTTTGGTCTGTTTACTGGATCTTTAAACTGCTGACGGGCAAAGAAGGCATGGGCTACGGCGATTTTAAACTATTGGCTGCCCTCGGTGCCTGGCTGGGTTGGCAAATGCTGCCTCTGATTATTTTGCTGTCGTCACTGGTGGGAACCATTGTCGCGGTGGCGCTGATTATTCTGAAAAAGCAGGAACGGAGTCAGCCGGTTCCTTTTGGACCTTATCTGGCCGCCGCCGGTTTTATTGCCCTGTTTTGGGGAGAAACACTGGTCCAGTCTTATCTGCAGATTATGGGACTGTGAGCTGATGAGTAAGTTAGTTATTGGCGTAACAGGCGGTATTGGCAGTGGTAAAACGGCAGTCACCGACTACTTTTCCAGTCTCGGTATTACCGTGGTGGATGCCGACCAGGCAGCAAGAATCGTTGTCGAGCCCGGTCGGCCGGCTCTGCAAAAAATTGCCCAAAGGCATGGTCAGGATATTCTTACCGACGAAGGCACTCTGAATCGAAGCAAGCTCAGGGACATTATTTTTAATGACGACAACGAACGTGTATGGCTGGAACAGCTGCTGCATCCTCTGATTCGTAACCAGATTATTCAGGAACTGGCCGAGTCCGAGTCGCCCTACACCCTCATGGTTTCACCACTGCTGGTAGAAACCGATCAACATTTACTCACCCATCGCATTCTGGTGGTCGATGTCCCTGAAGAGATTCAGCTGGCAAGAACCATAAGCCGCGACGGCATGAGCAGAGCACAAGCCCGGACGATTATGGCCAAACAGGCTTCCCGGCAACAAAGGCTGGAGAGAGCTGACGACATCGTTGATAACAGCGGCTCTCTGGAGCAGCTGTTTCAACAACTGGATAAGATTCATCAGACTTATCTGGATTTGGCCAGCCTATAAGCCCCAGACTGTCAAATGCCCGGACGCCAACCATTGGTGATCGGGTAACGGCGGTCACGTCCAAAACCACGGGGAGTGATGCGAACCCCTACCACCGCCTGGCGACGTTTGAACTCATTCACATCGATCAGACGCAGTACCCGATAAACAGTCTCGCGGTCAAAACCAGACTCGATAATGGCTTCGGCGCTTCTATCTTCTTCCACGTACATTTCGATCATTCGATCCAGTTCCGCGTAGGGAGGCAGGCTGTCTTCATCCACCTGATCCGGTGCCAGCTCGGCAGAAGGTGGACGATCAATCACCCGTTGCGGAATCACATAGCCCAGCGAGTTACGGTACTCGGATAACTCAAACACCAGTGTCTTTGGTACATCTTTCAGGGCATTGTAACCGCCGCACATATCGCCATAGAGCGTGGCATAGCCCACGGCCATTTCACTCTTGTTGCCAGTGGTCAGGACCATATAACCTTTTTTGTTGGAAATGGCCATCAGCATGACGCCCCGGCAACGGGACTGAAGGTTTTCTTCCGTGGTGCCTTTTTGGGTATTCTCAAACTGAGCACTCAGCGTTGCCATAAACGCATCAAACATCGGTTCAATGGGCATGACGGAATAATCAACACCGAGAATATCGGCTTCTTCCCGGGCATCTTCCAGACTCATGTTTGAGGTATAGCGAAAAGGCATCATAACCGCCTGCACTCGCTCAGCACCCAGAGCGTCGGTGGCAATGGCCAGAGTCAAGGCAGAATCAATGCCACCGGATAAACCTAACACAACCCCTTTAAAGCCATTTTTATTCACGTAGTCACGAACCCCCATGACCAGAGCCTGGTAGACGCGTTCATGCAAGTCAGGCAGCTCTGCCACATCTTCCTGTTCAAACGCTTTATCCGCTATATCAAAACGGGTTTTATAGAGACCTTCGGCAAAGTAATCGGCCCTGACAGCGACCTGTCCATTGCCGTTCATAGCAAACGAGCCACCGTCAAACACCAGCTCATCCTGACCACCCAGCAGGTTGACATAAACAACAGGAAGCCCCGTTTCCAGGCAACGGTCGCGAATAGTTTGGTAACGGATCGATTGTTTATCTTTATGAAAGGGAGAAGCATTGAGGCTCAAAATCAGGTCTGCCCGGGCATCCGCAGCCTGCTGAGCCGCTGAGGGATACCAGAGGTCTTCACAGACAGTCAGCGCCAGCTTGACCCCTTTACACTCAAAAACACAGGGTTTCTGTCCCGGCATGAAGTAGCGTTTCTCATCGAAGACCTGATAGTTAGGCAGATGCTGTTTGGCGTAGCGGGCCACCACCTGACCGTCTCTCAATACCACGGCCTGATTTTCCAGACCGTGAGCGCCTACGGCGGGCAGCCCAATCACCAGGTCAATGCCTTTCACCACACTGAGTTTGCTGATGGCCTGCTCAATTCTGAGCACCATACTGGGTCTGAGTAACAGATCCTCAGGTGGATACCCGCAAAGTGTCAATTCAGGAAAAACCACCAGATCAGCCTGATGCTGATCACGGGCTTCTTCAGCCGATTCGATTACCCGGTGGGTGTTGCCGTCGATATCGCCCACCTTGAGGTTAAGCTGGGCCATGACGATATTGAGCTTTGCTGACATTGAAAAGCCTGATGTCTTAATTTTGTTCAATCTGAAAGCGGGCTATTTTCAACGATGTTGCAGTCGGAGTAAAACCAAATTGATGAATGATGATGGGAAGGCGGCATCAGCCACTAAAAATCCCCCCCAAAATCAAAGTCCATATGTTCTGCTGGCTCCTGAAGGAAGTCGCCCTGGATGAAATCAACCCCGGTATGCCACAGCGGGGCCATCTCAACAGCACTCTGAACCTGGGGAACAATGACCTTCTGCCCCTTTTCCGACAGAGCAAGCACCATTTTTTTGAGCTCTTCTCCCTGATTTTCGCTAGTCAGATCTTTAGTGAAAGAGGGATCAACCTTGACGTAATCCACGATCATCGGGGCAATGGTTTCCATAGGGTGTAAACTGCAACCAAACTCACTCACCCCAGTACTGCAACCCAGCGCCTTGACCGCCTTGAAAAAGTCCGGTGCCTGCTTATTGAAGCGGACAATATTCTGCTCACTGATTTCCACCACCACCGACGAAGCAGGAATGCCTGCCGCCTTAAAGGCAACCCCCATCCAGGGCAGAAACTCTTTCTCCAGAATGGCGTTACCGCCGAGGTGCATGAAGAGTCGGATGCTGTCCTTGCTGCGGGTTTTGTTCAGAAGCGCTTTTGCTGCTTCTATCACCTGCCAGCGATCGACTTTGCTCCAGAGTGTATTCTTGTCCAGTTTGTTTCGGAATGTCACTGAGTCATGTTCACGACCTCTGGCATCCACCATACGCAATTGAGCTTCAAAGTGTTTTTCAGAAGAACCTTTCAGACTGACCACGGGCTGGTATTTCAATTTGAAATTGTCATTTTTCAACGCCTGACTGATCATTCCAGCCAGGTGCTTCTCAACAGAACTGACGGTATTAACCTTGCGTTTCTGGTAGAAGCACAGCTTTCCACCACCTTCATTTTGTGCCTGGGTAGCAGCATGACGGGCTCTGACCAGCTGAGTATTAAGATCACTGTTAGTATCGGTCAGGATGACACTCCCCAGACTGAGCTTGATGGGTAGCTTGTTGCTGCCCAGTGTCACCGTCTCCCCGGTCACCCCTTTAATGACTTGATCCGCCAGGTCCTGCACGGCCTTTTCATCACCGGCCTTCACCAGTGCCATAATACAATCGCCGCCCCAACTGGCGGCCTGATGCTCAATCAATTCCAACCCAAGGCGTGAGCTGACCGCTTTATAATAAGGCTGGCTGACTCTTTTACCTGCTTTGGCATGAAGCGCCCGCAGTGAATCGAGGGTAATACAAAGCAAGGCAAACTGGTCTTTACCGGCAATGACTCTCTGCATGGCAACGTCCAGCTGCTCTTTGAAAGCTTCTTTACTATAGAGATGGGTTTCGCTGTCAGGACGGGCCACTTCAACGTCTTTCTGCTCAGTTTCCCGGAGCCTCACCAAAAGGCTCAGGGTATAGCGCCCCTCAAAGGAAGTGGGACTGACGGTAGCCCTGACAGGCACCTCATTATCCTGATCAGCCAGCAACGAACATTGAATCGCGGCCAGGGCACGGCCACTGTTTTCGGTATTGTTCAGGAAGTCACCCACATCCCTGCGATCTTTTCTCGCTACCAGGTCCGTAAAAGGTTTACCCACAAGGCTGGCGCTTCCGGCAACCCCCAGAAGCTCATTAAATGCCGGGTTTGAGTATTTCACCCCTCCGCCACTGATATAGACGATGGCATCCACCTGGTCATCCAGCAGATGACGCCTCTGTTTCTCTGACTCATTCAGGGCAACACTCATGCGCCGGTGGTGACGACGGGTATTAAGGTCGGCAATTTCCCGATCAGAGGTCAGCAGCAGCAGTTCATCGCTGTCCGGGGTAATGACACTTCGCACCCCCAGCTTGAGCCACTCCAACGGTTCTTCTTCCTGTTGTTCCGACAACACGATGGAAGGAATATCCCTGCCCTGCTGGTCAACCCGACCAAGCACCGAACTGATGGTTAATCCTTCTGGCAGCTCAGCTGAAGAGATAATCATTAAATCCCATTTCTGATGGCCGGACAAAGCGTCTTCCAGACTTTCCATAGAGTTGACATGATGAGCACGGGTCGGGTATCCGGCATCCCGATAGACAGTCAGCAGTGCCTCAGCTTCTTCAGAGGAGGCATCCACTATCAGCAGCCGGACCGTATCCCTGTTTTCCTGCTCCATGGTATTGACCCGATTCAACAAGACTTTAAGGCTTATCTCATTGTTATAACTGCCACAGGCCTGAAATCATTAGCCCCTGTCAAAAACCCACCTCTGTTTTTATCTGATTGACCGCTTTGTTAATAATTTTACTGGTTCTCTGACCCTCTGATCAGGTTATAACAATGCACTTCTAAACTGATCAGATCAGTACTAAAAACCGGTCAGATGTCATGGGGCAATCAAACCGCCTTGAGCCCAACAGCCTTGAGCCCAAAAGAATAAAGGAACAAGGATTTACATTAATTGAACTGATGATCACTCTGTTGATCGCTGCGATTATTGTTGCCATGGGATTGCCACAGCTGAGAGAAATGTCTAACTCCATTCGTTTCTCAAACATTCAACAAAACCTGCTTTCAAACCTGCTTTACGCCCGCAGCGAAGCCGTTAAGACCGGGACTAATAACATCGCCTGTGCATCCACTGACGGGGCTACCTGCTCAGTAACTCCAACCCTGTGGAGTCAAGGCTGGATCATTTTCACCGATGAAAACAGTAACGGCGCATTTGATTCAGGAATTGATACCTTGAAACGATCCCAGACAACAGACTCTATTGCCTCAATCACCTGGAGTAACAGCACTCCAATCGTGTTTCAGGGAGATGGCACCGTCAACAACACCAGTTCAGGCACCTTCCTTATCTGTGACAATCTAACAACATCGAAGATCGCCAAAGGCGTCACCATTAACCTGTCTGGTCGGGTTCGCTCAACTGACTCGGTGGTTTGCCCATGAGTTCAAGGCACTGCCAGGCGGGTATGACCCTGCTGGAAATTCTGATCACCGTCATCATTCTGGCTTCTGGCCTTTTGGGTATGGCCGCCTTGCAAACCCGAAGCATCAGTTACAACAACATTGCCTACCTCAACTCCCTGTCCAACATCCTTGCCTACGACATGCTCGACAGGATCAGGGCCAACCCGGTCTATGCCCTTAATGGAGCCGGTTATTCTGCCAGTGTCGGCAATGTGCCTGCGACCTATCCCGATGATTGCGACACAGCCGATTGTACACCCGCTGAGCTGGCCGTTTACGACATAGCACAATGGAAGTTCATCCTGAACGCCCAGCTCCCCGATTCAGATGGTTCAATCGTTAAAACCGATACCCCGGAAGGTCGCAACTACACCATCACGGTTTTCTTTGACGACAGCAAAGGCCAGCAGTCACGCCGTCAGGTGATTCTCAGGAGCACGCTATAAACCATGAACAGCCCCAGGCAAAAAGGACTCAGCCTGATTGAACTGATGATTTCGATGTTATTGGGTATTTTCATCATTATCTCAGTCACCCAGATCTTTCTTAGCAGCAATAACTCCAATCGCTTGAACTTTCAGTTGGGGCTGATGCAGGAAGCGGCCCGAATTGCTGTCAGCTCCATATCCAATGACGTCCGTGTCGCTGGCTACACAGGCTGTAATACCGATGCGTCAATCGGTAACGCTCTGCTGCAAAACAGTGCTACCCATGAATGGCTCACCGCTGAACAACCGATACAGGGAATGAACCTTGCCAACACCCAGTCAAAGATGGACGCTCAGGCCAGTTCAGAAAGCCTGTTGGTCTTCAAGGTTAATCCCGACCGTGTTTTCGCCATCACCAACCATGACACCACCAGATCCACCCTGACACTGGATCGCAACATCGGTTCGACCCTGTCGGTGGGTGGTGCCGCAGCCATCACCCGCCAGGACTGCTCTCAGGTAGCCCTGATAGCCCTGAGTTCCATCAGCGGCAGCACCATCACCCATACCACCAGCGGTGGCGGCGATTTCAGAAATTGTGTCAGTCAACTCAAGGGCAGCTTTCGTTGTTATGACGGCTCGACGCCTTCGGGCGCGCTGTCATTTAATCCGGGTTACCTGAAGCCACTGGCGTCGGTGGGCTATTTTGTAAAACTGGATAACGGTTTGCCGACCCTGTTCCGAAAAGAAGCTGGCAATTCTGCCGCACAGGCTATTGTGGACGGTATTGAGGACATTCGAATTCATTACGGTCTGGATACGGATAACGATGGCGTGACTAACCGCTATATCAGTGCCGGTGATCGTAGTTTTCGCCATGCTGACTGGCTACAGACCACTTCTATCCGAATTCATCTGCTGACCCGCAGTGAAAGGGAAATTCTTCCCGTTCCGGCACCTCCACCTGCGCCGCCAAGAAGCTATCTTTTCAATGGTAACCAGGTCACCCAGTCGGATCGTTTCTTGCGCAAGGAATATGTCATGACCATGGCCCTGCGAAACAGAGGATGAACATGAGCCGTATCAGAAGACACCATGATGAAAACGGGAGCGCCCTGCTCTACACCATGATATTTTTTACCCTCATGGTGATAGCAACCCTGACGGCGGTTCAATTCTCAAGCCTTGAGCAAAGAATGTCAGCCAGCTACCGGACTCATCAGACCGCTTTTATCGCTGCCGAAACCGCACTGCTGGAAGCCGAACGCTGTATCAAAAACCAGAGCAGTTGCAACAATATCAACACGTTCGCCAGCGATTGCAGTAATGGCCTGTGCTTCAGTGGCTCTGACCGTAACAGTATTATCAGCTGTCGGGCCGGGAATGCCAGCCCCTGGGAAAATGCCGCCCTCTGGGCCGATGCCAGTAAAACCATTGTTGCCACCAGTGTGCCTTCAGGCACCTCAGCCCGCTATATAGTGGAATTCCTCTGCTACATTCCAAGAGTCTTGTTTGGAGTCACCCCCAACCCTGCCAACCCTTCCGACTGGTCAAAGCTTTACCGTGTAACCGTGCTTTCTGCGGTCGATAACCCCAATAGTCAGGTTATGTTGCAGTCCACCTACAAACGGTGAACCAGAAGAAAAAGGATTTCACAGTGCTCGTGTTAATGCTCGTGATAAAAGGGATCAGTCCGTCTGCGCTTTTTGCAGCCAGCAAACAGTCTTCACCTCTGCTTTGGCTGAAAAGCGGTTTATTCTCACTCTTGCTCCAGCCTCTTTTCCTGCAGCAGGCCATCGCAGCCGCCTCGGACTATGCTGCAACGCCCAACCAGGGCAGCACCTTTTCACCGCCTCTGGTTATGCTGGCGATGCCAGTGGATCAACAGCTCTTTCAAAGAGCTTATTCAGACTACACCGATCTCGATGACGATGGCCTGATCGATTCAACTTACAAGGACGACTTTGATTACATCGGTTACTTTGACAGTAACTGGTGCTACGCATACAGCAGCTCGGACAAGATGTACCAACCCGTATTGCCAGCTACGGGTAGCAATCAACATTTCTGCCAGGACGCCTCAGCCCCATGGAGTGGTAACTTTATGAACTGGGTGTCCATGTCCAGAATGGAAATACTGAGAGTCATTCTCTACGGTGGACATCGGTCAACTGACTCTGCCACACAGACAGTACTTAGAAGGTCTTCCCTCTCTACAAACCTCAGTGGTGCTTTTGCCAAAGTTTATTCCGGTGCAGACATTGATAAATACACTCCGTATTCATCGCCGACTTCTTTTTGCAGTCTCTGGGCTGGAGCACCGTCACTGAGAATCGCAGCGGGTCAGTTTCCTCGCTGGGCCACTACAGAAATCAACCAATGTCAGTGGGGAAATGCATTCAGTCCTGCCAGAAGTGCTGAACTGGCTACTCACACGGTCGAGATAGAAGCTTGTGTCCCGAGCAAAGATGGCAATAATACCGAGCGTTGCAAACAGTACTCCAGCGGTGTTCCCAAGCCCGTTGGCCTGCTCCAAGGCTATGGCGAAGAAAATCAGATTCAATTTGGTCTTATTACCGGAAGTTATGGCCGCAACAGCTCAGGTGGTCTGTTGCGGCGCAATATCAGACAATTTGCAGGTAATACCGATCCAAATGAGGATGAGATCAATCTATCCAATGGCACCTTTAATACCAGTGTTCAGGGTATTATTCACAATATCGATGCCATTGGTTTGACCGCATGGCGTAACCCGATTTCAGAAATTTATCTTGAGGCCATCAGGTATTTCTCGGGAAGCAACGCAGGTTCTTCTGACTTCAGCACCTCAGACGCCGGACGGGGCATGACCAACGAAGCCTGGGTGACACCCATGACTCAGGCCAATGACTGCGCCAGCTGTGCCATCATTCTTATATCCAGTGGCACCAATGTGTATGACCTGGATGATTTAGACAATAGCATCTCTGATGTCACAGGCATGAGCAATATCAATGATCTGATTAACATAACCGACGATCTCGGTGACATTGAATACAATGGCAACCTCTCAGGTAATTATTATTACGGTGGCAGTAACAACCTTTGCACAGCAAAGTCCCTGTCTAATCTTTCAGATGCCGTCGGTATCTGCCCTGAAGCTCCGAACAAAGAAGGGGGTTACGCAGTTTCGGGTCTGGCTTATCACGCTCAAACAACGGACCTGAGAACCGATCTTGATGGTATCCAGAATATTAAGACCTATACCATTCAACTGGCTGACAGCCTTCCCTCCCTTAGCGCCAGTGTCAACAACAGGACCGTCAGCTTCCAACCGATCAGTTCCAGCGGCTCTTTCCGTGACCTTGTGGTTGATGAGCAGACGGCAGACGGCAAAAAAGGAAAATACACGTTTATCTGGGAAGATTGCCAGGAAGGCTGTGACAATGATTATGACGCCAGTTCCAGTATTGAATATTGCCTTGACAGTGCCTGTACACCCGCCATCACCGGCACTCAGATCAAGGTCACGTCCCGTTTCGAAGGGAAGTTTTCTAACGGAGGTTACACTTTTTCCCACAGTATTTTTGGTACCAATAATGATGGTATAGCGTCACCCTACGCCTTTGGCCCCGGTGGTGGAGCAGCCCAGGGTCCCGGAACGCCAGAGCCTCACACCTATGTGGCGACTGGCACGGCGTCGGGTATTTTGCCCAAGCCACTGAGGCTGGCAGCAAAATATGGAGGCTTCAACGACCTGGATAATGACGGTACACCCAATCATGATGCCAATGGTGATGGAGTGCCTGACAATGATTCCAGAGAGTGGGATATCAGAAATAACGCAACAGGTGAACTGGGCGCCGACAATATTCCCGACAATTTTTTTCTGGCGAGCAATCCATCTTTGTTACGAACCCAGCTGGAGCTGGTTTTTAAGGACATCGCCAGCCGTATATCTTCCGGTGCCAGTGCTGCGCTGGTTTCTAACAGTGCCAGCGGTGCAGGCTCGGCTATTCAGGGGCTATTCCGCCCCAAAATAACGGTCAATAACCTTGAAATCAGTTGGGTTGGACTGCTGCACAGTTTATTTGTTGATACCAGAGGTCACTTCCGGGAAGACTCCAATGGTAACCGGACGCTGGATGACTATTCGACTGACCGGGTTGTGACCTTGTCTTTTGACCCCATCAGAAATTCTACTGTTATTCAACGTTATACCTCTTCTGATAACGGTGTAACACTGACGCCTGATGGCGGTACCGCGGATTTGACTTCACTGAAACCTGTCTGGGATGCTCGTGAACGTTTGACGGAAATCAACAATATTACCAATCAAAGAAACTATACGGCGCTGACCAACACTGGCCGTCATATCCTGACCTGGCTGGATGCCAATAATAATGGCCGTGTCGATGCCGGTGAGGAACAGCCTTTTGTCTCTGCCACCTTCACAGGCAGCAACGGTGACTATTTGGGTGTGAACGCATCGGAATCGGATAAGCTGGTTAAATTCATTCGTGGCGAAGACCAAACAGGTTATCGCTCCCGCTCTGTGGATATCGACAATGATGGCGACCTGGAAGTATGGCGCCTGGGCGACATCATTCAGTCCAATCCCGTCGCCGTGTCGAAACCGGAAGGGTATTACTCTGACAGCAAACCTTTTAACAGCAACGACTCAACCTTTATCGACTTTCAGAAACACTACGAAAACCGTCGTCAGGTCGTGTATCTGGGTGCCAACGATGGCATGATCCATGCTTTCAATGCCGGTTTCTGGGACAAAGACAATCAGCGCTTTGACCTGAATCATGATCCCTCAGAAACTCAGCACCCCCTGGGAGGAGAACTCTGGGCATACACACCGATGAATTTATTGCCCCATCTTCGCTGGCTGTCAGAACCGGATTATCCCCATGTTTATTACATGGATGGCGAACCTTTGATTTTTGATGCCAATATTTTCACCCCGGATGTTGATCACCCCAAAGGTTGGGGAACCGTACTGCTCATGGGAATGCGGCTGGGCGGTGGGCCGATTGACGCTTCAGTCAATGGTGTGACCCGGACCATGCGTTCTGCCTACGTCATGCTGGATATTACTAATCCGGAAAAGCCTCCCAAACTGATGGCAGAAATTACTCATCCGGAGCTGGGCTTTACCACAGGCCGACCCGTGGTGATACAACGGCGAAAACCCAATGCTTCCGGAGACTATAATTTCCCCACCGAAAACAACTGGTATCTGGCCTTTGGCTCAGGTCCGACGGGCACAGGGCCCAGCGGTATACGACAAGCTCTGGGTGATGCTACCAGCGACCAGAATATGAAAGTGTTTGTCTATGACCTGAAGAACAAAAACTTTCTCAGCGCTTTTAACCCGATGGACAGTGGTATCGCACAGGCTTATGCCGGCAACATGGCCACCGTGGACTGGGATCAGGATTACTATGACGATGCGATCTACTTTGGCAGTGTAGAAACCGCAGGCAATCTCAGTGGCGAACTGCTAAGGATCAACCTGGCAGACCCACTGGCTGCTAATTGGACACTGGGTACCTTAACCCGCCCACAGCGCCCTGTTACCGCCCGCCCTACGGCAGTGACCAACAGCGATAATGAGCGCTGGGTGTTTGTCGGTACGGGTCGTGAGTTGACCCGGACAGACAGTCAGGATACTCAGCAGGAATTCTTTTTTGGCGTAAAAGAGCCCAGGATCGGTGATGTGTTCTCTTATGGCTCAGTGCCTTTTGCCAGCCTGATTGATACCACGGATATTCAAGTGGAAGCCGATGGTGACCTGAAATCCGGCTTTACCGTATCACCGGGTACGACAGTGAGTAACTTTGAGTCCCTGCGCAACACCCTGACCACCGAAGCCGGTTGGAAAAACCGACTGATCCATGACGGCAAAGATCCCAGCGGTAAAAGTGTTAGCTCGCCGGCCAATGCTTTTGCCCTGCTGCTGTTCACCGAATACCAACCACCTGCTGATCAGTGTCTGGTGGATGGCACCAGCTTTCTGAATGCTTTGCACTATCAAACCGGCACGGCAATACCCGCCAGTATCCAGCAAGTGCTGACTCCGGGTGGTTTCACTGACGATACGGTATCGGAAAAGAAAATCAGCCTGGGGGCAGGTCTGGCACCGGCTCCGGTAGTCCACCAGGGTATTGATGGCAAAACCAGCATTATTATTCAGGGCGGTGCCGGTAATATTTCCAGCACCAATCTGGAATACACACTGACAGATGATGGCCGACAATCCTGGCGACAGATATTTAATATCCCCAAGTAGGAAGGCTATCGTTTTGGGCTTTAAGGCTTTAAGGCTTTAAGGCTTTAAGGCTTTAATGCGTAATAATTTTAAGGAGCTGAGTTATGGATAACGAGCCAGTGTCTACTAAAGGCAATGGATTCACCCTGATCGAGCTGATGATCGTCGTTGCTATCATCGGCATTATTGTCGCTGTTGCGATTCCATCCTATCAGCAATATGTTTTTGAAAGTCGCAGGACGGATGCCCATGTCGCCCTGACAACAGCAGCTGCAGAACAGGAAAAGTTCTACACCTACGACAATGCTTACACCACTGATATCAACAATCTTGGTGGCGCTACTTCTCCGGATGGGCATTACACCATCGCCGTAACGGCCACCAACACCACTTATACCCTGACAGCCACAGCGACCAGCAGCAGCAACCAATTTGAAGATACTGACTGTCGAACCATCACCTTAAATCAACTTGGGGTCAAAGCTGGTTTTAACAGTGCCGGAACAGCGTCTACAGAATGTTGGTAAGCAGGACAGAACTATTGCCAGGCGCTGAGGGGCGTCCGTGTACCACGACTATTGATGGTCAGGGTGCCGTCCGGGGCCTGAACGCCCCGGGGGGTTGCAGTCAATAATACACACTGGGAGATAGTCATAGCGGGACAGGCTGCCGCCCTGATCAGATAATAGCCATTCTCAGAAACCACTTCACCGACACCATTCACTGTATAGCCCAGCTTTGAGAGATCATTGGTATAACCCAGTTGCTCGGTAAAATATCGCTCCTGCTGCTGCATGATCGTTAACAGGGACGATATGCCTTCGCTACGTCGGGATTGCAACACATGTTCGTTATACGACGGGACAACGATTGCGGCGAGAATACCGATGATGGCCACCACAATAATAATTTCAAGCAATGTAAATCCCTTTACCTTTGTCACTGGTTTTCCCTCCAGAAGTTTTTGTGAAAAGGTATTGAGCCCGCTTCCCTGAGAATATCCTGAAAACATTCCCCTCCCACACAGATATCTGCCCCCTGGCTGCTACGGTTAAGAATGACCGGGGCCGGAGTCAAAATACTGTAACGAAGCTGTCTCTTGCGATCGCCTTTAACCACCTGACTGTTGTTATCAAGATCAACCACTGCACTGGCATTATCAATGTTCAACACGTAGAGGAAGCTGCTACCGCCGCCAGCCGGCGCATAGGTTGTGAAAGTCAGCACATTGTTGAACACGGTGGGCCTGCCCAGCAGCTTTTCTCCAGATACCTCAAAACGGATATACCAACCCTTCAGGCTGCCCAGAGCACTGATGGCGTTCGCTCGCTGGGCATTATTCCCCTGCTGTACGAGATTGTCAGTGGCATCGTAGAGTGCTGACTCATCAATGACGGAACCGTTGTTGTAGTCATAACTGGCGGGAGCGTTGTAGATATTGGGATCCCTGATGACATAGAGCCGATCATCCACCTTGGTATCCAGAGGCTGTGCCCTGAAACCACTGCCTACGACAATGTTGAGATGATCAACCGATCTGGACAGTGAAACATCCGGCCTTTCATAAAACCGTCGGGCGTCGGCACTGGAACTGCCAGAGAAGTTGGCAATTCGCCCTCCCGTGGCAAAGTTCCAGGCTCCGCTGTTATTCTGGTTAACATCGAATCGCCAGACCTGACCACCAATATCCACCGCAAAAAAGTAATCCGTCAGTCCATTGTTATCAATGTCGATTACCGCCAGGTCAGCAGGAATACTGTAATCCATATCCGACAGATTCAGATTAGTGCCACTGTTACCGGCAGACCAGAGCTTCCGGCCTGTTTCAGCATCCACCATATAGATGGCCCGGCCAATGTTATTATTGCCGATCGTCGTCTGCTCATCGGCATCCTGATCGTAGCCAGCACCAAATAACAGCACTTGCCGGTCAGCACCATTAAAACGAACCTTTGCCAGGGTCGGGGCTGACCAGGTCTGGCCCAGTTCAGGAAAATCGGGATTCAGTGTCGTACTGTCTGCCTGACTGTCCCTATCCATGTCGCCTCGAATCACCCACTTCAATACCGGTTCGTTTCTGTGGGTAACATCCAAAGCGTAGATATTATTGCCACCGCGTCTCATGGTGAGATAAAGGTAAACATGCTCTCCAGGATCTTTAAGAAGACTGTTATTGCCCTGGAGAACATCACCATCACCGTTGGCATCGTTCATCCATACTGTCATCGGGCCATCCATACCATAGGGCTTGGCTGGCTTACTGACAGTGGGAGGCGGTATTTGAGGGGTGCTCCTGAGCCTGCAGCTCTGGTCGAAGGTGAGATCACCAAACTGATAGTCGTATTCACAAAACTCAGGGCGCAAACAGGTGGGGAAGAACGGGATTGAAGTCCAATCGTAGTCACAGTCGGCGTCCGATGTTGGCGTGTTGTCAAGACGACAACTCTGTGAAAAATGAAGGTCAAACAATTGATACTGAAAACTGCACCAGTGCTCGGGGATGCATTTACCGGGTATTTGATAGTCCCAAACACAACCCTCATCAGAGGATGGGCCGGTATAGTGGTCTCCCCCTCCGACCAGGTTATCTTTATAGAGTTTAAGATTAACGAGCAGTTCTTTAGGAATAAATGAGAACTCCGTGCTGCCATTATCGGTATTCACACCGTGTAAAAAACCGTCGTTAGTGGTGAAATAGACGGTTCGATCCACCACCGACCCGGCACTGTTCTTGTAATAGGTGATCACTTTTGGCTGGGTATGAAGAGGGTCACCGATACTGGTTCGGTTGTCGGTAATGGAAGTATCACGGTCTTCGTCGTCGACATCCACACCTCTGGCCCACTTGAGAACATTGGTACGGTTCGTTCCCGCCGCACTCCCGGACAAAGCCAAAAGCCCGGTGGTAATTCCCGAATTATTCTCACTGACACGATTGCCCGAAGCATTGAGGATGAGATTGTTACCATTGATAATATTGGAGACTACCAGCCGACTTTGACTCAAATGGGCAGCCATTCCCCCTTCAGTAACAATGTTGCCATCACGAGTATTTCCCCAAAAGCTTCTGGAACTGCTGGTAAAAAACCCGGTGGATGAATCAATAGCCAGATTACCGTTGGCATCATACACCTTGTTATCCGTACCCAGCCGGTAACGCTTGAGATTGCCTCGCCAGCTGGGGCCATTAGTCGATCGCAGCAGGATATAATAGAGTTCATCAGAGCTTTGAAGAGCGTTTGCAGCATCACTGACCGATGCGGGTGCCGCAAACCCCAGAGCATTAGTCTGGTAATTATTGTACGCATTGACTAGAAGATCTGTATCGTCAGACCGGGCCTTTGACAGAAACAATAAGCTGAGAACTAGTGCAGGCAGTAGATGATGCTTCAAGAGTGAACCCCTCCTTTACTTACTCTCCTTACGTACTCTCCTTACGTACTCTCCTTACGTACTCTCCTTACGTACTCTCCTTACGTACTCTCCTTACGTACTCTCTTTCTGCATCGGCAGCACATCTTTCAGATTAATTCGAAAGCGTGGTCACGTAGGTAAAACCCATAGTCTGGCTGGAACGTGCACCGGCCTGACCGAGAGTAGCGACGCTGTCAATTTCGAACATCAAACCAATGTATTTACTCAGACTGTAACCCGGTGGCGGTGGTATCTCACCCATATAACGAAGCGTGGCGGTCTGACAGAATTGCGCCAGATTAGAACAACCTGCCGGGTTCTGTATGATGGCCAGATTGACATTAGCGGCCTTGGCATTCATTAACACACCGGGGTTGTTAATAAGGTATTGATATTGCCCATCCAACTCACTGTAAGCTACCTGATAAGCCTGCAATCCCCTTTGTTCATTGTTGACCGCCATTTCCCCAAAAATAGCCATCTCCATAACAAACAACCCCGAGAATAACATCACCAGCATAATGATCATGGTCATCAGCATGATGGCACCCTGCTGTCTAGAATTCTCGGTCAGGCTCCTAGAAACCGGCATTATTAAGTTTGTAGGCTGTGGTAAAGACATATCGTGGGCGTCCATCATTAAGGGTCAAGGTACCGCTTTCCAGAATGTTGTAGGTTCGGGTTCGCTGATCGAATGAACGAGCCAGCTGACCGGAATTCACCAGCACGCCGATTCTTACACTTCTGACATCCTGCCAGTCACTGACGGCACTGGCCGCCAGATACTGATGCACATTATTGGTATCGTTATGGGTAACGCCATAAACAGCCTGAAGACGCTCCACACCAATAATGACCGCCCTGGCTGCACCTCGGGCTACGGAGTTTGCCGGGTTGTAGCCCCGACAGAAAAGGGTATCAATATTACTGTTAGCCGGATCAGGAGCCACATAGTAGACATTGGCCGTCAACTCCCCTGCCGGAACGGTATTACCCGCACAATCTTCACCGTTCTGAGGTAAAAACTGGACGGCCACCTGGTCACTGTTGATACCGCCACCATCCAATGTACATTGCGCCGCACTGCCACATCTGCCGGTAAAAAAGGGCAGCACCAGACGGTTCACTTCATTGCTGTAGCCTGCCTGTCTCATGGCACGACCCAGTAAATACAGGGTATGCCGACCATTTTCCTGAGCCAGGGCAAGGTCTTCATGGAAATAGGTGGAACGGCTGCTGTTCAACATCAGTTGTAAAAAGGTGCTCATGATTAACAAACCAATCACCAGCGCCAGCAACAGTTCAATCAGCGACAGTCCTTGCTGTCGGGGTAAGGATTTTCTAATCATTGCCTTAGATATGTCAGGGTCAGTGACTTCTGGGCCAGAAACAGAGTGCCAATACTGCCTCTGGTTTCCCATTTAAGGGTTATCGACACCGTTTCGCCAGAATTACAAGGGGTAGCCGAACAGCTGATGGTCAATTGCTGGTTGGACACTCTGGCATTTCGGCACATAAGATCATGAACATCAAAGTCAGCCATTTCATCCGCCGTGCAGCTGTTGGCAATGCATTGTCTGGGGGCCGGTCCGGCGCAATAGGAGGAAAGATTACTGCTGGCGGCCTGGGCTGTACTCTGATATCTGCCTGACCCCACGCCCTGAACATTCACCTTCATTCGTTCAGACATTTCATTCGCCAGCCAGATAGCCTGTGAACGTTGCAGGCTGTCCTGAGTGGCCCTGACCGCCTGGGCCTGCATACCTGCCATCCCGAGAATACCCACCATAAAAATCACCACACTGATCAGCACTTCAATAAGACCAAAGCCGGTTTCTTTACCCTGTGGAACCTTTCCGCAGGTCTTTAAGTGTGCTTTTGACTGTCCTTCCATCAACAATTCCCTGTCGAAGAAGTTTTACGAATTTGTCCTGTCGTCGTGACCGATACGGTTTTGATTGGAGCACCCAGTGCGCCGGTGGGACAGACTCTCATTGTTCGCACCACCGATGGGCTGCCTCTGGGTGTAAATGTCACGGTATTACCGGCACTCAGATTGATCGTGACCCCTCTGTCGATCTCATCGTAAACCCTGATAACGTCCTCACCCGAATCAACCGAACTGTTATTGTTGGGATTTACAAACACCAGCCAGCCTGATGTCCAGTTGCTGCCTGAGGTATCACAACTTTTGCTGTCTTTGCTTCGACAGAGACTGACATTCACTCCCCTTTTTATCGCCTCACTGCGGGCCAGCACCATACTGCTGAAAACGCGTTGATTGTAAAAATCCATTCGAAAGGATTGCACCAGCGAATCCAGGGACAGCGTCATGGAACCAATGATGCCCACCAGAAGAATGGTGATCATCATCTCGATCAGGGTCAGCCCTTTCATGGTTTTGGGTCGGGTGATTCCGAAGCTACGCCTGAACACAACCTGCTTCCTTTACTGAATGACAGTTCAACTATAGGAAGAGCACCAAGACCGAAGACTCAGGGAATGACAGGCGGCTTATCCGGGTGTGAACCGGATTTCTCCTGCCGTAAACACTGCAAATAATTGACACGAATCGGGGAATTAATCGCTTCCCTGGGGAATGCCAAAGATCTGTCGCCACGACATTCTGCCGGAGGTCTGGGAACGGTAATTCAGTTCGTGGCTGCTGATACTGCCTCCGGCACCCTGAATAACGGTTGTTCTACGGCCTCCGACCCCCTGATGGATAACCGGAGATGATGCATAACCCAGCCCCAGATTAAGCCTTTTTATGGAAAGGGTATCACTGGTCTGATCGCCTTGATCCTGCTCGCCCAGAATGGGATCGGGTGATGCGGTTCCCGTCTGGTAATGCAATCCCAACAGGGCACTGGAGCCATCCACCCGGCAACTGTCTGCTGATGGCGTGTATTCAGAGAACAGAACCATTGACAACAAGCGGGAAGCCGGGGTGGTTACCCGTCCGGCAGGAATAACACCGCCCCCCCTTAAATCAAGCATCCAGCCACTTCTGGCGGCAATGACTGACTGCAGCGCAGTAAAGCTGCCGACAGTCGAGGAGTCCACTGTAAAGGCTACATTGCCAGTGCTGGTTTTTTTATTGACGGTACCGTTGGTGTAAACCTGAACATCCGTGGTATTGACCAGATCTGACAAAGACACTCCGTTGTAAGTTAAGGCACCGTTGCTATCCTGTGGTTCCCTGAAACCATAAAAAGACTGTGTTTGTGTAGTGCGATTGTCATCATACGTCAGAAGCCTTCCACTCCCCACATAAAGCCAATGATGGCTTTTGTCTGAGACCACAACAGGCGCAGCTGAAACCGGCTTCCCGGTATCAAGAAGCGTTGCCATGGTTGAGTCGGCCAGGGTACCTTGCATACGCAATCTCAGAATTTTGCCGCCCAACGTCGCTGTGCTGGTTTCAATCGCCCCCAGATAAACTGCATCGTCCTGATAATCCCGATCCCAATCGACGGCGGTCACATTGCCTCCGTACGCCTGAGCAATCCCTGAGTCCACGGGCGCCATCCCCGTCACAAAAGCTTTACTTTTCAGGTCATAAACAAAGAGTTTCAGATTCTGGTTACTCGATCCATCATCCAGTGCCGCCCGGATTCCCGATTCCCCGCTACCCATGGGTCCTGAAGCAAATACCAGATACCATTCATTCGTCGTAGGTGTTTGACTCCAGTCATCTTCACCCTGACTGTCTTTGGCAGCCACACGACGTTTTACCAGTGTCGGACGAGACGTGGTAAAGCCCAGTTCCGGGTGGGTGATTTCCGCCAGAAGTTCAGGCGGTTTCTCTGGATTAGTAATATCCAGCACTACGTAGGCAGAGCCTAATGCTTTGCTATTCCCGCCCACCGTCACGTCGTAGTGCCCGCCACCAAGACGCATACCCATAACCAGAACGGTACCCCAGCCTCCGGGATAGTCACTGTCATCACGGTCAAAAATATTAGCATCAAAGGTTACCGGCTCTGCATCCATATAATAAACATGGGGATAGTCGGGCTCTCTTAACCATTGCAGATGAGGCAGCAGATTCATGGGCGTATAAGCCCAAAGTTCCGAGCCCAGTGGATGGCTGACTTCGCCATTATTACCCGTGACGTTATAGCCATAATGACTGCCATCCCGGAAGCCTCCGTTAAAAGCGTGGATCATGCCATCATTAGCCCCGACGTAAAGCACGTGCCGACGGTTTTTGTATTGGTTATAAAAGCTGGCATAGGTGGTATCGGAATAGAGGGCGTCGAACCGACTTCCGGGAGCAGACACTAGCTGTGGGGTTGAATGAATAATATCACCCAGACGCCAGACATCATCCTTTCCATCTGCGTCGTAATCAATGGTTCTTGGACGAGTTCCGGAGAGTTCTTCACCGCGAACATAGTTGATGACCTCGCTTACCTTTGAAGCTGAAACTCCCAGGTAACCTTCAACGCCACTGAATGTATCAGGCGTCAGTGGCAGGGTTTCACCGGTATCGACGACGCCATCACTATTTTCATCCAACCAGGTCAGGATATGTCGGCCACCCGAAGCAAGGGAACTGAATGTGCGTTGACCAGTGAGGTTGGAAAGACGGGATAATTGATCTCTGGCATCCCAGACCGTATCCAGCCGACTCAGAGACTGTAACGCACCGTCGGGCAATAATGTCACGCCTGAATCTGAAGTGGAATATCGCTGAAACAGGGTCTGGCTGGAGTTAGGGTCAGAAATCAGCTCTACGACTTTATCGACAGAGTAATCATCAAGCCTGTCATTACCATTGCTGTCTTCCCGGAGCAGCCCTTTACTGTCGACAAAGAGGGCATGAAGCATTCCTCCCCAGGAAATTGTCTTGCCGTTATACTCCATAGCGGGTTGAAACAGCGCCTGATAGAGCACACCGGTACCGGTCTGACTGTTGGAAAACAAAGCTGCATTAGTGGCAGAAGACACCCTGCTGACGATATCCTGCAAAACTTTTCCCAACTGAGCGTCTAACTGACCGGGATTACGGGCGAAGTAATAGTTGTCAGGTAAACCATCGGGGCCCATCGAACCTGTGGTATTATTCCGGCTGTCCCACTCACGGTCATCATCTGAAATCCCGTCGCCATTGTTGTCGTAGCCTGGCGTACCATCACCATCCAGATCGACAAAACCACCGTACTTGGCTGCAAACCAGAGCGGCTTTTGCAGCAAACCGGCAGCGTTACCATTGGCCGTAAAGTTATTCACTTCAAAATGCGTCTGCCCTTTGTAGACAAACTCATTTTGTAATCCATCGTCGTAAGTACCGGTCATTGTGTAACTGAATCTCAGGTTCAAGTCGGCATTAACGCCGTCCACCTGCACAGCCATTCGTACCTGGTCACTGCCAAAACCCCCCATGTTTAAGGTTGAATCTGAGGTGGCTTGGCACTGGGCTCCCACACAGAACTTGATGCGTGAAGAAGCATCATAATCAAAGTCACTGCCCCAGAGAGAGTCTTCCCAGGTAAACAGCAAACTGCCTTCTACAACCTCGCCTTCAGAATTCAGTACGGTATGCTCTACCACCACGTCAACCAGTGTGCAGTCGCTTCCGCTGCCAGAGAAACTCGTTCCCGAGCCAGAGTTGGAACTGGTATGACAAACCGGTTGGAAAGTGACAGGCTTGCCACCCGCACTCAGGGTAAAGCTGGGAATACTTTCTGCCAATTGGATGGAATAGGTTGTGACTTTCTGCACACCATCGAGAGTGCGGTTCAAATCCGTCTGGTTGCCATAAAAGGCCAATCCGGACACCTGATAACTTCCTTCCAACTGGGGCAATTCCGGACATAGTCCCCTGGCTTCTGATAAGCCATTAAGATACTTGGGTGTACATTGTCGTGTGCTATCCGTCCCTCCCACCAGATAGTTACCAGCGAAGTTGTTGTTATATTCAAGCTGACCCACTTCATCGGTTTTACTGTTCACACTGGCAGTGCCCGACAGGCCGGGCAAATCGGCACTGCTGGCGAGTTCGTCGGCATCAAAAGAGTTCAACCCGCTGGACAACAGAATAATGGAACAGTTAGCACAGGCGTTGGCCGAGGTGACAGGAGCAACCCAGGACTCGGTAGCGAGACCCGGCACAAATTGATGATCAGCACGGGTGTCAAAGGCACTGGTGGGCGATGACTGACCGGCAAAGTATCTCAGGGCCTCCAGATACATTTCAGCCACTGGATTCCCCCAGTTGCTGCAATGTCGATTTGAATAGGTTGAACGCCCGGATTTAAAGGCATCGATAGAAATACCATAAGTGCTGCAATCGGTATATTTATTCTGACTGTAACTGTACCTGGCTATTCTGAAACGGTTGATATGCTGGATAATGCCATTGACAGAACCGTTAAAAATACCGGTAGAGACGTCTACTTCATCATCAGAAGACGACAGGTTGCCGCCAATTTTAGAGATATTTCTACGCAGCAGGCCGCCAGAAATATTCTTGTCGTAACTGCCGCTGATCAGGCCAAAGCGAATACTGCCGTCTTCACCATAGCGTTGCAGCAATCCTGCCGGTTTGGCATTGCCATTGGCGTATTCCCTGCAACGATCCGATGTTGCTGCATCTTTAGCCGTTACACAGGATTCAACCCGAACTGTGTTTTCTGCCAATTGATCACTGCTGGCAGGGCTGTCGGACGCATCCCACTGACACTGAATCATATCCGTGGATGCCCAGCGTGGCCATTGACCGCTGGCAATACGAACCTTTGGCTCACCATTTTCAGTGGTCGCCAGGTTACAGAGACTCACGGACCCCGTGTAGGGCGTCAGGCTGGAAAGATCACGACCACTGTACACTTTGACAAAAGCATGAATATCCCTGGGTAAATAGGCTCTTTCAAGAACGGTCAGTGATGCCGTATCAATAGCGCGTTTACCACCGAACAGCACCTTCCTCAGAACATCCATTCGGCTCATGGTGGCCCAGTTCAGAAAGTTACCACTCCAGGGTGCACCCGGGGTATCACAGTAATGACCATTGCTACCGGTGGCCTTTGTAACCGGTGAAAATCGACTATCAGCCGAACGGTACGAATAACACCAATGGCTGTCGAAATACCCCAGGTACGCAAAGCTGTCTTTATACGTCACATCCAACTGGCCATCACCATCCAGATCCGAGTAATCCGGATACGCTTTTTTAAACAGCTCGTGATCAACCGACATGACCAACATAACCAGAGGTTCCGAGCTACGACTTAATAGCGGCGGCACCGAAGAATAGAGATTCGATGAAGGTTCAGCAGATGCTAAAGTGGACCAGACTGACAACACGGACAGGCTGTTTATCAGTATTTGTCTTATTTTCATGACCGCACTCCCTGAGCTAAAAAACTCTGCTAGTCATTCCTCTTATAAGTGGTTTGCAGCATGACCCGGGCATCCGTGGAGCCACCTGTTGCCAGTACGGTAATTCGGTAAAACCGCGCCCAGTCAGCAACACTGGCCGGGTCAGGCACAGGACCAGAACTTTCCCTGGGTAGATAACACCGGAACTCAACAATGTATTTGGCCTGTGCAGCAATACCATCCAGTTGGATGGCCGTGGTCCGATGTTTTGAAGAGCTTGACCAGACGGACTCATCTTCCCAGGGCCTGTCGGTGCCATTTTTACAGGTTCCGACCTCGGTGCTTTGAGAGCCACTGAAACAAAGCCCATTGCTACAATCCGGGTTAAAACTGGCCAGTGAAAAAACAGTATTGGCAACGTAGCTTTCAGCCTCAAGTACCGCTACTTCTGCCGAATGAAATGCCAACTGCTCATTTCGGAAGTTACCGGTCATTTTCTCTTCCAGGCTGGTCATTCGAATGGAAGTAATACCGGTTACCGTGAGAATCAATAGCAGTACCAGACTGACCAGTAAAACGCTTCCCTGCTGAGACTTCATCGGACTCTTCATTGAGTGATCCTCACTGCACCATTCGATTCCGCAATTCCATGGTGATCACAAACGATCGGCGTAAAAAATGATCCGTCGGTGTTATACGGCTTCCGGCAAAAAAATAGGACTGAGGTATGTCCGTCACTTCCTGGAAACTCCTGACCAGTAACTCCATCCGGACACTGGTTACATTTCGCCAATCGAGACTGAATAAGCCTATATCTGAAGCAGTTCGGTACTGATTAGCAATGCCATCGGCATCACTGTCATAGCCATAACGCAGGCTTAAACCTTCTACACCTTCAATGAGCGCTTCAGCCGAATTAATAGCTCCGGAGACCGTTTCACCGGCAAATCTGCGATATAGATTGGGCACACCATTGCTGTTCCTCAGGTAGTAAACGACAGATGACAGAGGAAATAACTGTGAGCCCGCATGACTTTCAACCCTTGCATTGACGGCGGATGTCGCACAATCATAGGCACCTCCCAACCGGTTGGTGCAGTTGTACAAATTGCCACTGGCAGCTGATTCATGAGAGACCGTTGAGCCGATGGTATTGGTACCGGCTCTGAAAACGGAAATACCCTGACAGTCAGAGCGAACTGCAGCCAGAAGGTCCCCCGGATCAAAACCATGAAGCGCCGACAACGTCATGCTGGCCGTTCCGGTATCATGGCGGGTGACACTCAGGCCTCTTTCCTGATCAACCCTGTGAATGACAATACTCTCTGAAATGGCATTGCGATCGACGCTGGAATGATTGGCCAGGGGGATACCCAGAATGCCCTTATCAAAATGAGCCATCCAGGTGCGGTCATCCTTGTTGGGAAACACCGCATTGGCAAGATCCGCGCCGGGAGGACAACCGGTAGAGCCTGCCATACGGATATCCCGGGCGATTAAATCAATGGCAAAGCGGGCATTTTCCTGAATGCGGGAGAGCTCATCCTGAAGCATGTAGGTTCGGTTGGCACTCAAAAAAAGCTGCCCAATACCCGCTATAAGCACCAATCCAAGCAGCGTGGCCACCATCATCTCTACCAGAGATAACCCTGCTTGCCTCAACGCCTCTCCCCTCATAATGCGCTCCTCAACACCACTTCACGTGCAGCCCGGGCACTATGGGAATCATTGAATTTCAAAGTAATGACATAAACACGGCCTGAGGAAGTATTTTCTATCGCAATAGAGCCTGTGGCATCGGGCAGCTGACAAGCCATCTGGAATTTCCATTGCTGCACATCATAGATGGCTAACTGGGACTCGTTGCAGGTGGCAGATTCACAACGATCAATAAAATCAGTCGTGGTACAGCCAGCAGCTACATACTCTGCTTCAGTGATAACGTAATCATTGCCACTGGCGGCGATTGTTTTATTGGCACGAATACGGTCCATCATATCGTTGACAATAATCACCGCCTGGGAGCGCAGATAGGCAAGCTGGTTATGCTGAAGGCTTTTGGTTTGCAGGCCCGCCATACCTAATACACCGACGGATATCACCAGCAAAGCCACCATGACTTCAATCAGGCCGACTCCCTTCTGGCGACGGTCAGCATGGGGGAAGAAACACTGCTTTAGTCGTTCATATCGGCTCAGGTTGCGTGTAATTCCTTGCATACGCACCTCATTAATTATCGCAGTCTGATCAGTTGCACGTTCCCGATTCTGACACCCTTGCTCTCCCGGTGAGACTCAGAACTATCTGCCTGACAGCAAAGCCACTGGAACTGGCTTCGCACAAAGTAAAAGTGCCTGCCCTATAGGCCTGTCCATGATAGTTAAAACCCAGTGTGCTGCCATTATTCCACTGCATGGAAGCCAGATTATCGGTTTCCTCAAAGACCCGGATTAACTGATCCCCCGCATCCACCACACCGTCGGCATTGCCATCGGCAAACACCAGCCATCCCGTGCTCCAGTCAGTCAGTGAATTATCACACCCTGAGCCGTTATCGGACTTGCAAATGGAAACAGAACTTCGTCGTTTAATAGCCTCACTTCGGGCCAGCAACATACTGACGAAAAGAGTCTGGGTAGCGGCTGCGACACGACGATCAGCCAATAAGTCTTTCAAAGAGGGGACGGCAACAGCAATAAGAATGGCAAATACAGACAGTGTGACCAGCATTTCAGGTAGCGTCATCCCTGCCCTGCTCAGCCACTTTCGACCCGGTCCGAACACCATAATCAGTTCCTTGCATCGATGCTTGAAGAAGAAGGTTTCCCAACGCCTTACTGCACCTTAGCTGTCCCTGATAGCAAACCGTAGAAGCGCCTTATCAAAGCCGGATAGCAAGATCAGTTCAACCGACCAGTGGTAAAAACCCAATCACTCCACAAACATCTCAGCCGTCATAATATGACTCTGACCTGGTTCCAACTCAACAGGAACCTGGGGCAATGTGATGGTTTCTACACAAACCATGGTTTTATAATCATCGGTAGGCACATCGTGCATTTGTTCTGCTCGAATGGGTCCCGGATTCCAGACAACGGTGCCATTGCTACCGGATTTTTTGATGGTAATTTTTCTTCTTAAACCGGGGTCGTGAAGGATGCAGGTTTCGGTGTCATCAATATAGGTTCTGTCCACTTCAGTGCGGATGATCACATCTCCTTCCTGGATACAGGCTTTGCCATCGTCGGTCTCATCCAGATAACGCTTTCCATCCAGCCCTTCAACCCGGATCAGATCTGTGTTTGAAACGGTGAAATAGGTATGCAACGCCTGACTAATTTCAATGTTGTTTGCTCCGGTATTCACCGAGGTCAGACTGATTCTTAGTGTTTTGCCAACAATAACCTCTATGCTCAGGTCTGCCTTCCCATGCCATTGCGGAATACTGTCAATGGGTAAAGACAACACCACCCGAGTCTCATCAGTGTCCAGCGTTTCACTCAATTCCAGTGTCCAGAGTACCGTGCGGGCAAAACCATGATTGGGGCCTCCCTCCTTGCCAGAACCGAACCACGGCCAGCAAACAGGGACACCACCACGAATCGCTTTACCCTCAGTCATGTCTGCCAATGGACTCATCCAGAGAACCGGTTCCTGAGCTCTTGGCTGATAACTTAAAACCTGCCCACCCAGCAGGGAAATCGTGGCTTTGGCAAAAGGGTTGTCAATTTCAAGAACAGGCACAGCGCCCATTACTCCCGGTTTGGTAGCAGAATTCATTCGAACAGTCATAACGAAACTTCGTGAGGGTGATAAGGGAAACGTCCTAAGTAAACTTTATTAGAAAGCCCGCTATCGTGAGCCTTCGGAAACATCAGGCTTCTACAATCCGAAGCTCTTTTGGCATGGTAAAAACAATATTCTCTTCCTTACCTTCCAGCTCTTCAGGTGCCTGGGCGCCCAGTTCAATCAATCGATTGATAACACCTTTCACCAATACTTCGGGGGCTGAAGCCCCTGCAGTAATACCCAGGCTTTGTTTGCCTTCCAACCACCCGGGTTGTATATCATCGGCCCCGTCAACAAGGTAGGCTGAAGCCCCTGTTCTTTCTGCCAATTCCCGAAGGCGATTGGAGTTGGAGCTGTTCACAGAACCCACCACAAAGACCGCATCGCATTCAGAGGCCAGAGCCCTCACGGCATCCTGACGATTTTGAGTGGCGTAGCAGATATCGTCCTTCCGCGGTCCTTTAATGTCAGGAAACCGGGTTCTCAGGGCATCAATGACTTTGGCAGTATCATCCATGGACAGCGTCGTCTGAGTGACGTAAGCAAGATGTTCCGGATCTTTCACTTCCAGTTTCTGAACGTCGTCTTCTGTTTCAACGAGGTACATCTTCCCGCCTCCGGACTCGTCGTACTGACCCATGGTACCCTCCACTTCGGGATGACCATCGTGACCAATGAGAATACACTCCATACCATCACGGGAGTAACGCACGACTTCCATATGGACTTTTTTGACCAGCGGACAGGAAGCATCAAAAACTTTCAGACCTCGACGCCCAGCCTCTGCTTCGACCGCTTTCGAGACACCATGTGCACTGAAAATAACAATAGAATCATCCGGTATCTGATGAAGCTCCTCGACAAAAATGGCACCACGATTTTTGAGATTTTCTACCACAAACTTGTTGTGAACGACTTCGTGACGCACGTAGATAGGAGGCTCAAAAACATCCAGAGCCCGGTTTACAATGTCAATAGCCCGGTCAACACCTGCACAGAATCCCCGGGGATTTGCCAGCCTGATTTTCATGCCTGTGTACCCTTGTCTGATGTATGAAGGTCTGATGTATGAAGGTCTGATGTCTGAGCGGCCTGAGTGATATTCAGAACTTTCACTTCAAACAACAGTTCTTTACCTGCCAGTGGGTGATTGAAGTCCACTTCAACGTGGCTGTCGGTCAGACCAATAATGACGCCAGCCAGCTCGGAATTGGCGGCATCGGCAAAAGAAATGACTAAACCTTCCTGCAACACCATATCACCCGAGAAGCTGTCTCTGGCAAACTCCCTGATATTATCAGGGTTGGGCATGCCAAAAGCACCGGCGGGAGGAACTCTGAAACTGCCCTGGTCACCCTCAGACAAGCCATAAATAGCCTGTTCAAAGCCCCGGGGCAGGTTACCATCCCCCACGACAAAGGTGGCAGGCTGGCCATCAAAATTACTGTCCACCACTTGCCCATCTTCCAGTTTCAGGGCGAAGTGCAGCGTTACCTGCCTTCCAGGTCCTACGACAACATCAGACATTGTTTTTCTAAACCCGCTTTCGAAAAGTCCGTTCATTAACAAAGACAACAACCAAACCGTGAAGGATTTCGACCAGATAATTTCAGTTCTGGCTGGTCGGTCGCGACCGGAAGATATCCAGAATTAACATCGCTGCACCGATGGTGATGGCTACATCCGCCAGATTGAAGGATGGAAAATACCAACCCTCGTAATACACCAGCAGGAAATCCACAACGTAGCCATTGGTCACCCGGTCATAAAGATTACCCAGTGCGCCTCCCAGTATCAGGGCCATTGCGCACGCCTCCCAACTTTCCCCTTTCTTCATCCGGGAAAGCCAGACAACCAGCATCAGACTAACGACAGATGCCACACCCACAAAAAACCACCGTTGCCAACCGCCCTGATCACTTAGAAAACTGAAAGCAGCACCGGTATTATAGGCCAGAGTCAGGGAGAAAAAGGATGGAATGACAGGCACTTGCTCGTAGAGATATAAGCTGTCTACTATGCGGTGCTTGACCACCTGATCCAGAATCAGAACCACTCCGCTAACCCACAACCAGTGGAGCATTCCCCAGGATTTTTTTCTCATACGATTGAGGCCCTTTTAATCTGTTTTAGTCAGTCCCGGTTAAATCTTATGCCGAGTCGTATAACTCCCGATATGGTTACAAACCGAGATAGACCATCGACGATACCTGCAAAAATGCCCGAACACTGTCGGGCATTTCTGACTCATGATGATGAATCAGGCAAACTTCCTGACTTCACCTTCACCATCAACATTTTCAACACAACGCCCGCAGAGTGTCGTGTGGGCTTCGATAGTGCCAACGTCTTCACGACGGTGCCAGCAACGATCGCACTTCTCATGCCCTGACTTGCGAACGGCCACCTTCAGACCTTCAACACCGGTATCAACCGCATTCACAGCTTCCGACAAAGGCTTCAGTTCTGCCTTGGAAGTAATCAAAACAAAGCGCAGCTCATCGCCCAGCCTGCCCAGCATTTCCAGTAGTTCGTCATTAGCATGCAAGGTTACTTCTGCTTCAAGTCCGCCACCGATCACACTCGCCTTACGAGCATCTTCAAGCGCCTTGTTGACGGCGTGTTTGACGGTCATAACGGAGTTCCAGTAATCAACACCCAACTCATCACCTTCCAGGCTTTTCAGGCCCTCATACCAGGTTTCCAGCAAAACAGACTGACTGCGCTGGCCGGGGATAAACTGCCAGATCTCATCGGCAGTAAAGCTGGTGACAGGAGCAATCCAGCGGACAAAGGCTTCAACAATATGGAACATAGCGGTCTGACAGCTGCGACGAGCCAGGCTATCTGACTGGGTCGTATATTGACGATCCTTGATGATGTCCAGATAGAAACCGCCCAGATCCAGAGAGCAGAAATTATGGACTTTCTGGTAAACGTTCAGGAAGTTGTAGCTGTCATAAGCGGCGATGACTTCTTCCTGCAATCTCATGGCACGATCCACTGCCCAGCGATCCAGAGACAGCATATCCTCCCAGGCCACACAGTCGGTGTCAGGGTTAAAGCCGTTCAAGTTAGACAGCAGGAAACGAGCGGTGTTACGAATACGACGATAGCTGTCTGCCGTGCGCTTGAGGATTTCATCAGACACGGTCATTTCTGCGGTGTAGTCGGTTGCTGACACCCAGAGACGCAAAATATCCGCCCCCAGAGATTTAAATACTTTCTGAGGAGCAATGACATTACCCAAAGATTTAGACATCTTACGACCATTGGCATCTACCGCGAAACCATGGGTCAGGAGCTGCTTGTAAGGAGGCTCACCTTTGGTCGCAATACCGGTCTTCAGGGAAGACTGGAACCAGCCACGGTGCTGGTCAGAACCTTCGACATAAATATCCGCCGGTGAACGCAGACCTTCGCGACGACCCAGTACCGAGTAGTGGGTGACACCGGAGTCAAACCAGACGTCCAGGGTGTCTGTCACCTTCACGTAGTGTTCAGCATCTTCCGCGCTTAACAGGTCAGCTGGCTGTAGATCAAACCAGGCGTCCATCCCTTCCTGCTCGACTTTCAGAGCCACTTTTTCAATCAGGGCAGAAGTCTCAGGGTGCAGCTCTTCGGTTTCCTTGTGAATAAACAGAGCAATGGGCACGCCCCAGGTACGCTGTCGGGAGATACACCAGTCAGGGCTCTGGCCCAGCATGGACTCCATACGACTTCGCCCCCAGTCCGGAGTAAACCTGACATTATCCAGCGACTTCATAGCGGTGTTCAGCAGGCCTTCTTTTTCCATGCTGATAAACCACTGCGGGGTTGCCCGGAAAATCAGGGGGGTTTTGGTTCTCCAGCAGTGTGGGTAACTGTGCACCATTTTGGCCTGAGCTAATAGACGACCTTTCTCCTCTACCGCTGCGACCACTTTTGGATCGACCTTGTAAACGTGCTCACCGGCAAACCGTTCAACATGGCTGCGATAAATCCCGGCATCATCCAGATAATTCAGTGTGCCAATGCCGTACTCTTTGCCGACATTAAAGTCATCCA
This sequence comes from Endozoicomonas sp. 4G, assembly GCF_023822025.1. Classification (NCBI taxonomy): domain Bacteria; kingdom Pseudomonadati; phylum Pseudomonadota; class Gammaproteobacteria; order Oceanospirillales; family Endozoicomonadaceae; genus Endozoicomonas; species Endozoicomonas sp. 4G. Next base: position 3,537,395 of record NZ_CP082909.1, read on the forward strand.
CACCATGGTCCGGTGCAGTATGGACACAGCCGGTACCGGCGTCGGTGGTGACATGATTACCCAGGATCAGCGGGATTTCACGCTGGTAGAATGGATGGGCGACTTTCTTGCCTTCCAGCCGGGTGCCCAGACTGCGGGCAATGATGGTGTAATCTTCAATGCCATAACGTTGCATGGCCGACTCAACCAACTGTTCACCCAGAATCAGTCGTGCAGGCTGATCGTTAACCTGGCACTGAACCAGCGCGTAACCCAGTTCTGCCCCCAGTGTCACCGCCTGAGAGGATGGCAGAGTCCATGGCGTTGTGGTCCAGATAACAATGGCGACTTCACCTTCACCCTGCTCTTTACCTTCACTGTGCTCTTCACCTTCACTGTAAAAGTCAAAAGCTGACAGCAGATCCGCTTCGTCCAGGGCAGCATAGCGCACATCAATCTGGATAGACGTTTTTTCCTGGTATTCTACTTCCGCCTCGGCCAGTGCAGAGCCCCCGACCACACTCCAGTAAACAGGCTTATAACCTTTCACCAGATGACCATTGTCCGCTATTTTACCCAGCGCGCGGATAATGTCGGCTTCGGTCTGGTAATCCATGGTCAGGTAAGGCTGATCCCAGGTACCCAGAATACCCATGCGTTTGAAGTCTTCACGCTGACCATCCACTTGCTTGGCAGCGTATTCACGGCACTTGGCACGGAAGGTTTTAAAATCAACCTTGTCACCCGCCTTGCCCAACATGCCTTCTACTTTGTGCTCAATCGGCAGGCCGTGGCAGTCCCAGCCCGGCACATAGGGAGCGTCAAAACCACTCAGGGTTTTGGACTTGATGATCATGTCCTTGATGATTTTATTGACCGAATGACCGATATGAATATCACCATTGGCATAAGGAGGGCCATCGTGCAGAATGAACTTGTCACGACCTTCAGATACTTTGCGAATCTCTTCGTAGAGCGCTTCGTCATACCAGCGCTTGAGCATTTCAGGCTCACGCTTTGCCAGATTTCCACGCATTGGGAAATCAGTCTCCGGCAAGTTCAATGTAGGCTTATAGTCGGTCATAATTGGATCTCATCATCACGCGTCTTGCGGGCCAGACATATGCGGGCCAGACATACAAGTACTCGGCCATACGGAATCGCCCACAAAAACCATCCCAAATGTTTTAAGAAAACCGTCCGCAAGCCTGGAACGATATTTCCCATCAATGTTTTTCGCGACCTGTTCCATCCGGGTCTTCAGGTGTAACAGGTGGTCAATCCTGCTTATTGATGAAAGAAGCTTCTTGCTGCCTCTACATCCTCAGCAATCGCAGCCTTGAGGGCACCCAGCGATTCAAATTTTTTTTCACTGCGGAGCTTTTTCAGAAACTCAACCCGCAGAGTATGGCCATACAGGTCACCCTGATAGTCCAGAAGGTGCACCTCCAGCATGGCACGGGCAGCACTCACGGTGGGCCTGACACCCAGGTTAGCGACCGCCTCATGACTTCGACCATCAAGCCACACTCTGACTGCAAACACGCCCTGTATGGGCAACGTCCGTCGACAGGTACGTATATTGGCCGTTGGAAAGCCCAACTGCCGGCCCAGTTGCTGGCCCTTAATAACACGCCCTAACATGGTGAAAGGCCGTCCTGATAGTTTCTCTGCTGCTTCCAGGCCCACATTCGCCAACTGCTCTCGAATCCGGGTACTGCTGATACGATCCATATCCATGGATACGGTTCGGGTATCGCACACCTCGAACCCGAACTGATCGCCCATCTTTCTCAGGTGCGCAAAATTTCCCTGCCGGTTCAGTCCGTAACGGAAATCATCTCCCACTATCAGATAGCGTATATCCAGCCCATCTACCAACACCTTCATAACAAAATCATCCGGTGTCAGGTTTTGCAGTTTCCGATTAAAGGGCAGGCACAACACCTGATCAACGCCTGCTTCCTGCAAAAGAATCAACTTTTCTCTCAGACTGGAAAGCCTCGGTGGCGCCTGATCGCCCTGAAAATATTCCCGGGGCTGGGGTTCAAAAGTGATCACACAGACCCTGACACCCAACTCAAAGGCTTGTTGTCGCAGTGTTTCCAGGATAGTGCGGTGACCAAGATGAACGCCATCAAAGTTACCTATAGTCGCAACACAAGCGCGATGCTCCGGTCTGATATTGTGCATTCCGCGAATCAGCTGCATTAGGCGGTTTATTCTCTGTAGGGCTGGCAAAGGCAGGGATTATATCTCAGGTGCGTTTTGGACTTAAGAGCCATATTCATCAAATCACTGCTCTTTTTTCCCGAATTGGCTATTTTCCTCACAAAAGCATTAAAAAAGAGAAATCTGGCAGACGATAAAAAGCTGCCCGCCAGACCTTGAGCATTCTTGAGCATTCTTGAGCATTCTTGAGCATTAATGCCTGAAGTGGGCAGGACGCACCCCGCCGATCAAGAGTGCCACGCTATAAACAGCAAGCCCGGCACTGACCACTTTCGTCATTTCAAAAACTCTCTGCCAGAGCGTTGCATCCAGCCACCAGAGAGCATCATCCGCCATCCAGAGCAATAACAGCGCCATCGCAAGATTGGCAAAGATTAAACGCACGCAAAACAGCCACCAACCTGACTGAGGTACAAATACTCCAGAACGCTTCAAGCCCCAGAATAATAACCCGGCATTTAAAAAGGCTGACAGGGTAGTGGCCAGAGCCAGACCCGCATGTTTAAGCCAAAAAACCAGCATCAGGTTAAACCCCATGTTGGCCACCATCGCGATAATGGCGATCTTGACCGGAGTCTTAGTGTCCTGACGGGCAAAGTAGCCAGGCGCCAGCACTTTAATCAGCATAAAGGCGATCAGACCCAGAGAATAAGCCCTCAGACTCATACCTGCCATGATCACATCCCGGTTCTGCATCTCTCCATAATCAAATAGCGTTGCCAGCAGAGGCTCTGACAGAATAAACAGCGCAATGCCCGCTGGAACACCAATCAACAACACCAAACGAATCGCCCAGTCCAGGGTTCTGGAAAACTGGTCTCCGGCGTCTTCGGCATGTTTACGAGAGAGGCTGGGAAGAATCACTGTGGCAATGGCGATGCCAAAAACACCCAGCGGCAGCTCTGACAAACGGTCAGAGTAATACAACCAGGAAACACTTCCGGTTTCCAGAAAAGATGCCAGCACGGTATCCAGCAGCAAATTGATCTGACTCACAGAAACCCCGAACAACGCCGGAACCATCAGTTTCATGATTCGTCTCACACCTTCATGCTGATGCCCCCATCGAGGCACAGGCAACAGACGAATTTGCAATAAGAAAGGAATTTGCAGTAACAACTGCGAAACACCGGCAATCACCACTCCCCAAGCCAGAGCCATGACCGGCTCAGCAAACCATTGTGACAGGAATACAGTGGAACCTATCAGACTGAGATTCAGCAGAACCGGGGTAAAGGCGGGCACCGCAAACCGGTTGTAACTATTCAGAATGGAGCCTGCCAGCGCCGTCAGCGATATCAGCAACAGGTAGGGAAAGGTAATCCTCAACATCTCTCCTGCCAGCAACAGTTTTTCAGGATAGTCCGTGAAACCCGGAGCAAACAGGCGAATTAACAGGGGAGAAGCCAACATACAGATCAGCGTCACCAGCAGCAACAAACCCGCCAGGGTACCACTGACCCGACTGAGCAAATAGCGCACTTCATCAAAGCTGCGCTTGCTTCGATACTCTGACAACACGGGTACAAACGCCTGGGAAAAAGCCCCCTCAGCAAACAGCCGACGAAGAAAATTTGGAATCTTGAAGGCGACAAAGAACGCATCCGCCGAAGCTGTGGAACCAAAGTACCCAGCAATAACCACATCCCGGGCCAACCCCAGAACCCGCGAAAGCATGGTCATAATACCCACAACCAGGCTTGATCTCAGCAAACTGGGCGACTGACTCTCTGGCGCACTCTTCTGGGTGCTCTGTGATGGGTTCTCTGTGGACATTCAGGTCGCTCAAACGATCAAAAACTGATAATGGTACTGAGTTGTTAAAACCATTAACAGCATGAAGAAGCCTTATTGACAAGTCCTGTCCAAATAGGCATGATTCCGCGACTCGACTGTATGGGTATGGCACTGTTGAGACCCTTGCCCGGGGGATTCATCCGTGACGCGGCAAACACCATACTCCCAACAGGGTGCCCGAAGCAGCCCTGTTTAAAAACAGTGCAAACGGTTATCAAGATTCTTAGGAGCACCACAAATGGCTAACTCTCCATCCGCCAAGAAGCGCGCACGTCAGGCTGAAAAGCGTCGTAGTCACAATGCTTCCCTGCGTTCCATGGTTCGTACTTCCATCAAGAAAGTTGTTCGCGCCATCGAAGCTAAAGACGCTGACCTGGCTAAAACGGAATACACTGCGGCTGTGCCCGTGATCGACCGCATGGCCGACAAAGGCATCATCCACAAAAACAAGGCTGCTCGTCACAAGAGCCGTCTGAATGCACAGATCAAAGCTCTGAGCGCATAATTACCAACCCTTCCATAGCAGGGTATTTCAAAAAAGCCGGTTTTTTTTACCGGCTTTTTTTATGCCTATACAATTTGAAACTTAGAATTCACAACTATACTTCCGCATTGTTTCTTCCTCACCCCTCTCAACGAGGACCTTAATCATGCGGCATGTTTATTCGTTACTCTTACTCGCTTTCACTTGTCTGACAGCAACATTCTCTTATGCAATACCTACTCAACAGGAATTCACCTTGGTGTTTTGCGCCCCAAAAGGCTCATCGGCTGAAAAGGTCGCCGAAATGGGAATAGCCAAATTCGACTACAAACTGAACCCCGTCGAGGCTGCCGCAATCGTACAGGAGAAAATATCTGACTACCCTTTGCTTCCTAACGTCGTCTGCACTGGCGAACCATCAAAGATCATAGACAAAGCCAACATTGGCAAAACCCTGAGCACCAACGATAACGACCTTGAAACCGTCCAGAAGATCAAAGATGCCTTTGCGAAGACGGAAACAAAGTCCAACAGATTCCGCAGAGGGATCTATGAGTTTACTTACCACACCATCCCCCCGGAGATGACAAAGGAAATCTTCGGCTCATCAGCGGAGGCGAAGGAGCAAACCGGTTCCGGCTTGTCCAGCGGTGGCATCAGCGACTGTTTGAGCAAAAATACCGGCACACTCCTGCTGCTCCCCCCCATGGCATTCGCTGCAATTGGTGCCTCTGAATACACCATTTACTACGTTATGGTACTCGCCCTGGGTGTTTCATTTCATCAAACAGGCATCTGGAATTCACTCACCATCCTGACACTGAATACCGCTGGTATCATTGCTCAGGCAGGCCTTCTCTATCAACAAAACAAGGGAGCTGAGTTTGAGGATACCTGGGACACCGGAGGATACAATCTGGACGCAGTGAAAGAAGAGTACCACAAGCTTCGAACTGCCAAAGCAGACCATGAAACCTTACCAACAACCTCATGGGCAGTCCTGAACCAGCAAGTCGCCATCACTGCTCTTACGTTCAACTCCATCAAAGTGGCCGCGGCCAAATATATAGGCCTGAGCACAAGCAATGCCCTGGGCGTTTCATTTGGCCAAGCCGCTTTCAACATTCTCTTTGAAGGCTTGACAGGCTCCCCCCTGGAAGACCACATCCCCATTTTCAAATACAATAAAAAATACGGCGCAGCCAATGTCAGAAACTGGCCCTATTACGGCAAAAGGTTTGTCGTCAGCAACTTTTTGATCATTTCCTGGGCAGTCAAACAAACAGGGTTGATTGCCAGCCAAACGGCCTGGGCGGGCAAACACTTAACAAAAGCGGTATCTTTTTTCTGGAGAAAAAACAAGAAGGATTAACAGTATAAAAACCGGGATCAGATCTTCACGATCTGATCCCACGCTCAACTCAATGACCGGCAAGCACCATATTGTCTCGATGCAAAAGCTCAGGCTCACCGGAATAACCCAACAGCTCACCAATCTTGTGACTGGGTTTGCCGATGATCTTGCGGGCATCATCAGATCCATAGTTAATCAAACCACGAGCCACTTCGTGACCAGACTCATCGACACAGGCCACCATTTCTCCCCGCAGAAAGCTCCCCTCTACAGCCTTGACCCCAACAGCAAGAAGACTTTTGCCCTGATTTTTGAGCACATTCACCGCCCCTGAATCCAACACCAGCCTGCCTGACGTCTGCATATGCCCCTGTAGCCACTGCTTGCGTGCCGCCAATCGCCCATGATCCGGCGTGAGCAACGTTCCTAAAGCCTCCTGCTCAACAAGGCGACGGATAACATTCTCAATCTTGCCACCCACGATCACCGTAGCCGCACCGGAAGCCGCAGCCTGGCGAGCTGCCCGAAGCTTGGTTTGCATGCCACCACGCCCCAGGCGACCACTGCCGCCACCCGCCATAGCATCCAGGACCGAATCCAGCGCCCTGGCCTCAGTCATCAATCTCGCAGCAGGGTCTTTACGAGGGTCTGCGGTATACAAGCCATTCTGATCCGTCAGAATCACTAAAACATCGGCCTCCACCAGATTAGCCACGAGCGCACCGAGGGTATCGTTATCACCAAATCGAATTTCATCGGTCACAACCGTATCGTTCTCGTTGACGACGGGCACCACCCCCATGTCGAGCAAGGTTCTCAAGGCACTGCGGGCATTCAGGTAGCGTTGGCGATTACTGTGGTCGGGATGGGTCAGCAACACCTGGGCAGGTTGAATACCATGCCTCTGAAAGCTTCTCTCCCAGGTTTGAACCAGTCGCGTCTGCCCTACGGCAGCTGCCGCCTGAAGCTCATTCAAAGCGGTGGGTCGCTGCTTTTTCCCAAGCTTTTCCATACCCGCCGCTACCGCTCCGGACGACACCAAAACCAGCTCAATACCCTGCCTGCGCAGTTCGCACAACTGATCAACCCAGCCATCAATCTGATCAACCGCCAGACCACGCCCTTCATCCGTTAACAGCGCGCTACCTATTTTGACCACCCAGCGCCGGGCTGTTTTCAGCCTGTTGCGCTCACTCATACCAATCTCCCGAACTTAAGGTGCGTAGAACACCTCAATATCATCATCATCGTCGTGATCATCATCGTCTCGAGCCGCTTTTTCAGCCTTTCTGGCCAGACGCTGCTGCTTTCTCTCTTCTGCCAGTTCGCGCATACGACCCCGGGCTTCTTCTTCCAGCTTCTGACGAGCCTCTGCTTCCTGGGCAGCCATTTCAGCATCTTCACTTTCCTGAAGATTACGCTCTTCAATGTAAGTCATCAGATCCTGAGCCAGCTTTTCTGTGCCCTGGGAAGAGATGGCAGAAATCTTGTAGACAGGCCCTTCCCAGCCCAGCTCTGCCACCACCCGATCACAGACCTCCTGCTGCTGATCTTCCGGCAACAGATCGAGCTTATTCATCACCAGCCAACGCTCACGCTCAGCCAGAGCCGGACTAAAACGCTGCAACTCATCCACAATAGCCCTGGCAACCTGCACAGGATCGCTCTCATCGAACGGTGCCACATCGACCAAATGCAGGAGTACACGGCAACGTGAAAGGTGTTTGAGGAATCGAATCCCCAGACCTGCACCTTCGGCGGCGCCCTCAATCAGACCGGGAATATCAGCAATGACAAAACTGCGATGTTTTTCCACACTTACCACACCCAGGTTAGGAACCAGCGTGGTAAAGGGATAGTCTGCCACTTTCGGCTTGGCATGTGAGACTGAGCGGATAAAGGTGGACTTACCGGCATTAGGCATACCCAGGAGACCGACATCGGCAATCACCTTAAGTTCCAGCCTGAGGGAACGCTCTTCGCCCAGAGAACCTTTGGTAGTCTGCCTCGGAGCACGGTTAACGCTGGATTTAAAGCGCGTATTACCCAGACCGTGCCAACCACCCTGGGCTACCTGCAACTTTTGACCCACGTGAGTCAGGTCACCAATAACCTCTTCTGTTTCATCATCGACAATCGTAGTGCCCACAGGCACCGGCAATTCCAGGTCCTGCCCCTTGGCACCGGAGCAATTGCGACCACGACCCGGCTCACCACTTTCCGCCTGATAGCTGCGCTGATAGCGATAATCCACCAATGTGTTCAGGTCGTTCTCAGCAACCACGTAGATGCTGCCACCGTCACCACCATCGCCACCGTCAGGGCCGCCCTTGGCAACGTACTTTTCACGTCTGAAACTCAGGCAGCCATTGCCACCTTTGCCAGCCTGAACCTTAATGGTGGCTTCATCGACAAACTTCATTCAAAACCTCCCGCAGCAATGACTTCAAACGGTCAATGCCTGCAGATAAATACTTACCCAGATGCCTGCAGCAAAAGAAAAGCATTGATCTCCAGACACTCAACCTCAGGAGTCTACACCACTCAATTGACTTTACGCACATACAAGAAAGCCCCGCCAAAAAGCGGGGCTTTTCTAGGAGCCTGACCGAGAATAGCTGCCCTACTGCGGCGGCAGCAAACTGGTCTGAAAATCCGCTTTTGTTCGTCAAATAGCTAGCTATTCTCCTCACAAAACCGAATTTTCATCCTCAATTTTCTGCCGTCCTCGCTACGGGCGCTATTCTCGGTCAGGCTCCTAGGCGTTCCCCTCAACCAGGGGTAAACACCAAAAGTACTGTTACGCAGCTTCGATGCGAACGTACTTACGCTTCTGAGGACCTTTAACCTCAAAAACAACCTTGCCATCAGCCTTGGCGAACAGAGTGTGATCTTTGCCAATACCGACGTTTTCACCCGCATGGAATCGGGTACCACGTTGACGAACCAGGATATTACCTGCAGTCACTACCTGACCACCGAAACGCTTAACGCCAAGGCGTTTACTTTCTGAATCGCGACCGTTACGAGTAGAACCACCAGCTTTTTTGTGAGCCATGCTGCTCTCCTTTTAGCTCGGTCCAACAGCCGGCTACCACACCAGATGCAGACCTTAGAAGTGTTTAATGAACTGTTTCCAGCCCATCAGCTACGCCTTTTAAAAAAGGCCTGGTATTAGCCAGCAATGCTGGTAATTTTCAGCTCAGTGAACCACTGACGGTGGCCCATCTGCTTGCGGTGGTGCTTACGACGCTTGAACTTGATGATCTTGATCTTTGGACCACGACCGTGAGCTACAACTTCAGCAGTAACCTTGGCACCTTCAACAACAGGAGCGCCGATTTTGACTTCTTCACCGTCAGCGATCAGCAGAACGTCGCTGATGTCCAGGTTCTCACCTGCCGCTACGTCCAGTTTTTCAACCTTCAGGGTTTCGCCTTCAGCAACACGGTACTGCTTGCCGCCAGTTTTGATAACTGCGTACATATTTATCTCCGAAAATCCTAAATAGCCTCTTTGTCAAAGGCATCCGGCGAGATCAGGACTGACCTTCAAAAGAATCAAGCCGAGGTACTCAGACCGGAATTTTTAATACTATCTACGTCTATCTGATCATCACTTCCAGATGGGCTGCGCCGCATAAGCCTCCGGTCAACTCTGAAAACAGAGCCCAAAGACATGACAAAATGGACCACGGCCCGGATTCTCAGCCAGATTGTAAGACAGGGGCGCAAATTCTAAGGAATTGCAACCCGGCTGGCAACCCCGTTTTGTTCATTATGATCCGAGGATTAAAACGCGAAATAAGCCCCAGGGTCATACAGCTATTGACAGTCAGGCGGCCACTACCTAGGATGCTCGATTTCCCTACCTCTTCAGCGACCTTATGCCTCAACGCAACAAGCACTCCTTCCAAACCGTTGTCAGCGAAGATTTTACCCTGGTTAACCAGTGCATCGCCGAGCAACTGCACTCGGATGTTGCCATGGTTAGCAAGATTGGCCAGTACATCATCCAGTCTGGCGGTAAACGGCTCCGGCCTCTTTTGGTTCTGTTGACAGCACGGGCCACAGGCTTTCGGGGAAACGATCATATCCCTCTGGCGGCTGTGATTGAGTTTCTCCATACCGCTACCCTGCTGCACGACGATGTCGTGGATCAGTCCGACCTCCGTCGGGGCCGTGACACAGCCAATGCCCTCTGGGGTAATGCTCCCAGCGTTCTGGTAGGTGACTTCCTGTATTCCCGAGCCTTTCAGATGATGGTCAGTCTGGACAACATGAAACTGCTCAAAATTCTTTCTGACGCCACTAACGTCATCGCTGAAGGTGAAGTCATGCAGCTGATGAACATCAACGATGCCAGCGTGACAGAAGAACAGTATATGGATGTTATCCGATGCAAGACTGCCATGCTGTTTGAAGCCTCCACTCATACGGCAGCCATTCTGTCCAATGTGGACAGCAGGGTTGAACAATCCCTGAGAGATTACGGCAATCACCTGGGCATGGCATTCCAGCTGGTGGATGACCTGCTGGACTATGAAGGCGACAGCGAAGACATGGGAAAAAACCTTGGTGATGATCTGGCCGAAGGTAAACCCACCCTGCCTCTGATATTCACCCTCTCCGAAGGTACTCCGGAACAAAAAGTACTGATCAGGGAAGCTATTGAACAGGGTGGTCTGGATAAAATTGATCAGATCATTGAGGCAGTTCGCGCCTGCGGAGCACTGAATTATACCTCCCAAAAAGCCAGGGAGCAGTCTGAAAAGGCTATTGCCTGTCTGCAAGCCCTGCCTGACAGCCAGTACCGAGACGCCATGGAAGACCTGGCACGTTTTGCTATAGCCAGAACGTTCTGACCAGTACAGCCGAAAGATATTGGACGGCTATTTCAGATTAAACCGGGCGTTATGGGCACGCTTATGAGCAAACTCACCCAAACGTTTTTTATTTAACTGGGTCTTGAAACCGGGCACGTTGATGTTCATTTGCTGCCACTCAAGATTACCTGTGCCAAACTGGAAAGCCTGACTGAGGTTGCGGTCTTCCCGGCTAACAGGCTTACGAGGGTCAGGCACATAGCCCCTGGCCTCCACTTCTGCCGCAAAGCGCTTGATCGAAGCGTCCGCCTCACCCGTTCGATCCTTACCACTTTTACAATTGATATGGCCCACCGCGCCAATCTTGAATGCCAGCAGCTGGATGCGCTCAACCATCTTGTAGGCATCTTCGCCTTCTGTTTTATAGTCGCCCGAAACGTGTAAATCCCTGATCTGCTCAACCAGCATACGGGCAATCTGCTTTGATGGCTCCGGGGCTGAGCCTGCCAGATATTCGCCCACCCAACCCCCGATGGGATCAAACTGATCCACAGAACCCATCAGTTCCATAAGCCCTTCATTATTGACCCGATTGGCCTCCCCCCAGGGACGGAGGACAGTTTTCAAACCAGTCAATGAAAGTGGATTAACACCATAGTTGGTATTGGCCAGTTTCATATCGACCTTGAGCAGATGCTTGTTTCCACGCCCATCAAAAAAAACCAACGGCTGGCCATGATTGAGCTCTTTCTGTATTTCTTTAAGTGCGGCCACCTGTTCTCTCTGCATGACCAATTCATCATCATGAATATGCAGATAGTGCCTCAGTTTGTCGGCACTGAGCATAGAAGTAGAAAGCATTTTCAGAGGAACAGGCCGCCCCGAGGTCAGATAGTCGGGATTATCATCCAGAAACTGTTTTACCCCCGCTGTCACCAACTCCCTGGCCCGGTTTTTAGCTGCGGCAAGCCGGGGTTCTTTTTCTTTTATCCCATAGGCAGACAGAGTTCCGGAACGCAATCCTTTAAACAAGACTTTCTTTTGTCCATTTTCTGTAGTCGACAGCTCAGACTGCCCCATATTGATGGCATGAATCGACTCTCTGGTTTCAGTCGACGGTCTGCCCATACCCTTATAAGAATGCTCAAAGACATCAGTTTCACCTTTTCCCAGTTTCATTTGGGAAGCAGGCGTCAACTGACTTTCATAATGCCGGGCCTGCCCTTCAATCCTCACATCCAGATGGGTAGTAATGGTTTCCCATTGAACGGTAGAAAGCACCTGACTGCGTGATTTTTTTAGTTTCTTCCCGGCGTTGTCCAGACCCACCTCAGCAAGCTGCTTCAGAATGCTGGCAGTATAAGTTTTTGCATCACTCAGGGGTGAAGCATTGGTGCGGGAAGCTCTTCCTGTCAGCTGGGCTCTGGGTGGTGGCAAGTTATTGTCTGTTCCCTGCTGAACACGACTAAAATGACCACTCCACACTTGGTGCAGGGCCTCCAGCTCTGCCAGTTTTCTGGTTTTCTTCCTGGTGAACAGCCCTTCCTTGCCTGAACCATTGATGATTGCGGCTTCATGGTCAATTTCATTCTTGAGAACATTGATCGCAGAGAGCACCTCCAGGCATTTAAACTTCTTCCACTGGCGCTCTCCCAGTGGGTTCTCCTGATCACTGACCTCCAAATGATCGATAAAGTCCAGCACACCATCCAGCTGCGCCACCATATCCCGGATAAGGGCCTGCTGTAAGCCAGCAGGGATATTTTGTGGATGACGCTCAAGTGCATCCAGCGTCTTGATAAGCTGTCTGGCAAGCCCTCTGGCTTCTTCAGCCTGCTGAGCATAACTGGTGTACTCCAGACGCTCCAATGAGGAACCTGAGAGAAGGTCAGAAACACAGTTGCTGTAATACTCGGCATTACCTATCAGCTTCATCTCGTATTCACTGATATAGAGGTCATCTCCATCATCCTCTATCGGCATTCCCGGAACTCTACCTCTGTCAAAATGCTCTTCAGCCCAGAGGCTGAGCTGACCGGGAAAAAGAGTATGTCCCTCTTCAGCGCCTCCGGTGAGAAAGCGAACTGTTTCGGGAATCTGAGCTGAGAATATGGACTCATGCTGACTGACTGCTTTTACCGTAAGCTCAAGCGCCTTTGATTCACTCAGGAAATCGGTTTGGACAGAGAGCTGAAACTGAACCACTTCCTTGAGGTGCTCCTGCTCATGAGGAGGAAGGGATCGCCACTTGAAAGATGTTGCACGCTCAAACGCTTTTTCCACCATGCCAGAATCCAGCCAGAGCTCTATGCTGGTGCAGTTCAGTTTTCTGACATCCCGTAACAGGTCCGTAGCCCGTGCTTCCAGCTTTTTAACAGTTCTTTGGTTCAGCGGCTTGCTTTTGAGATCGTGGTGAAGCTGATTTTCCACAAAACTGCCGTACTTGCTGGCAAATGCCGAAGTACCTTCCCTGACACTGAGCACTTCACTCTCTGCCAGCCTGACAGGAAGCGGCAGCAGTTCAGCCTCCCGGCCGCGCCACTTGCCTTTGACAGGGCTCTCCCGGGATTCATCCTGCTCCCCGCTCAGCAGAGGTTGCAGGCATTGCAAAGTCCGTTGCGTTGGATCCAAAGTGCCGCTTCCTTATCACCAATATCCTTGCAATGTTATCGGCCAGATTTGCTAAAAGCCCTGAAGCATCAGGCACACAAACTCATTTCATTGTTTGACCGCTGTCGCCCCTGGGTAAAGACAAGACTGAAAGCATGGTTAAACGGTTTATGAGCATGATTCCTTCCTTTTTCACGCTCTGCCCTCATGGCGTCTTTAGGCTGTGCTATCTTTAACTGGCAAACTTTAATTAATGTACATACAAAAACCCTATGAAGCATGAATATGGTGTACACAAAAAGCGGCAAGATACGTCGCATTATTTCCTTGCGAAAAACCAATAACCGGGAGAAAACTGTTTATGCGAATCAAGACTAAATCCGGTCGGTGGCTTAAGATGAACACCGACGAAGAAGAGGCTGCTATCAATGCGGGCATTGCAGCAGATCCTGACACCTATGAACTTACAGACGAGGAGATCAAACAACTCCGGCCAGTGGGGCGACCTAAGGCTGAAGAGACCAAGGAGCGCATTACTATCCGGCTTTCGCCCGAGGTAGTGGAATTTTTTCGCTCGACCGGCAAAGGTTGGCAGACCCGTATAAACGAGGCATTAAAGGAGTATGTGTCTTCTCAACACGCTTGATCTGTATACTGGCGCAAACCCGCTTCTTTAGGGGCGGGTTCCAGGTTATTCATAATCTCTCCATTGTTCTGCATGACTGTTGCTGTCTATAGGGTGGTTCATTAAGATAGTCCCCAATTCTCACCCTGCAGCTTTGCTACATAGTTTTTCGTGTACATAGCTGTGCACCCATTAAGATCAAAATATTATGCCGAACCCCCAAGTAGCCACAGAAGTAGGCAAAAGGCGCACTTTTGCGATCATCAGCCACCCGGACGCCGGTAAAACCACCATCACAGAAAAGCTCCTGCTGCTGGGTGGCGCCATCCAGATGGCTGGTACTGTCAAGGGTCGTAAAACCGGTCGCATGGCTACTTCAGACTGGATGAAAATGGAGCAGGAGCGGGGTATCTCGATCACCACCTCGGTCATGCAGTTCCCTTACCAAGGTTGCACCGTCAACCTGCTGGATACCCCCGGACACGAAGACTTCTCGGAAGACACCTACCGCACCCTGACGGCTGTGGATAGCTGCCTGATGGTGATTGACGGCGCCAAGGGTGTCGAGGATCGGACCATTAAACTGATGGAAGTCTGCCGCCTGAGAGACACCCCTATCTTTACTTTCGTCAACAAGATGGACCGTGAAGTCCGGGATCAGATTGAAGTGCTGGACGAAGTGGAAAGCATCCTGAAAATCCAGTGCGCTCCCATCACCTGGCCAATCAGCATGGGTAAAAACTTCAAGGGGGTTTATAACCTCTACACTGACACGATCCACGTCTTCACTCCCGGCCAGGGACACACGATACCCGACGATATTCGTATCAAAGGTATTGAATCCGATGAGGCCAAAGAACTGCTGGGTGATATCCATGAAGACTTTGTCGATGAGGTGGAACTGGTACGAGGCGGCAGCCACGAGTTTGATCTGGAAGCCTATCGTGCCGGTAAGATGACACCGGTTTTCTTCGGTACCGCCCTGGCTAACTTTGGTGTCCGGGAAATGCTGAACGACTTTGCCCAGTGGGCTCCGGCGCCTCTGGCACGCGAAACCGATCAGCGAGCTGTAGCACCGGACGAAGCCAAATTCTCCGGCTTTGTGTTCAAGATTCAAGCCAACATGGATCCTAAACACCGTGACCGTATTGCCTTCCTGCGTATCTGTTCAGGTAAATACACCCGCAACATGAAAATGAAGCATGTGCGGATCGGCAAAGATGTAAAAATTGCCGACGCCGTCACCTTCCTGGCGGGGGATCGCTCTCATGTGGAAGAGGCTATCTCTGGAGATATTATCGGTCTGCACAACCACGGAACCATCCAGATTGGTGACACCTTCAGCCAGGGTGAAGAGATTCGCTTTACCGGAATTCCACATTTTGCCCCTGAACTTTTCAAACGCGTGCGCTTGAGAGACCCCCTGAAACTCAAACAGCTCCAGAAAGGTCTGCAACAACTTTCAGAAGAGGGCGCAACCCAGTTGTTTATGCCCCTGAACAATAACGACCTGATCCTCGGGGCAGTGGGTGTACTTCAGTTTGATGTTGTTATGCGTCGCCTTAAGGACGAGTACAAGGTGGAAGCCATGTACGAACCGGTCAATGTTAATACCGCTCGCTGGGTGGATTGTAAAGACGAACGCAAACTGGAGGAGTTCAAGCGCAAATGCGCTGATAATCTGGCGATTGATGGCGGTGGCCACCTGACTTACCTGGCACCCACCCGTGTCAACCTATCACTGGCAGAAGAACGCTACCCGGATATTACCTTCCGAACCACTCGCGAGCACTGACCTTCCTGAACCCTGCCACTTCGCTTTAAAGTGGAGTGGCAGGGGATTGCCACGATGACATCGGACTCAATGATCCATTTTACTGTGATCCATTGAACCATGATCAATTGAACCATGATCCATTGAACCATGGTCCATCCCACCATGGTGGGTCGTATCCTCGGTCTGCTGCCGGAGATCCTTCACCGGCACTTTTACATCCACAGCATCTCCGTCAGAGAAATGCAGAGTGATATCCACCTCATCACCGGCCTTCATTGGCCTCTTCAACCCCATGAGCATGATATGATTGCCGCCGCTTCCCAGGGATTCTGTTTTGCCTGCCGGAATATCAATATCTTCCAGCTTGAACATTTTCATCATATTCCCTTCATGCTTGTGACCGTGCAACTCGACACGAGCCGCACAGGGACTGTCGGCAGAGATCAGTTTGATATCTTGCTTGCCCTTGTTGGTAATAGTCAGGAAGGCCGCAGAGTTTGTGGAAACAGCCGGTACCGCTCTTGCGTACTGACCCTTTATCTCAACATCTGCCGCCTGAAGGGCCGTGACTGCCATACCTGCGAAAATAGCCAGCGCTCTCATTGCCAAAGGCTTCATGCTTCAACTCTCCAGTTCAAAAATAACGGTTGTTACAGCGGAACCTGATTCAATCACCAGTCTGGCCAACCAGGTCATGTCCTTATCAACCGTACAAAAAGTCAGGTTGCCCACACCACGGTAAACCGAAGGGCCCAGAAAAGAGGACTGCCTGTAAAGCGGAAAAGGTGCCAGCCCCATTGGCATATCCCGACCGAGAAATTCCATGGTAACCCTGTCTGCTGACAGACCTTGCAAACGAACCTCTATATCCAACGGTTCCAGCTTTGGCAGACTGGATGGCTTGATACTCAGCTCAATCTGGCGGCCTTCTGTCGTCAGTCGACAACCGTCAGCCACCTGGCATTTTTTTTGATAGCTCTTTTGATAGCTCTTCTGATAGCTCTCTTGATAGCCCGACCGGGTCAGCCCTGTTTCAGGTTCCGAGTTAAAATAGCGGGGTAAAAAAACCAGTGCCGCCATCAGCACCAGCGAAACGCCCAGCCCTGTATACTGCTTTATTTTCATCGAGGTAACATAGCAGACTGATGCTCCATAACCAACTGCGTAAACATTATGACCCCCATGCCAGAATTGTTTGACAGCCACTGCCACCTGGATTTTCCTGAATTCGATCAAGACCGTGATAAAACCCTTGAACAGTGCTGGCTTGCGGGTGTGCACTCTATCTGCATCCCGGCAACGGAGGCTCGTCACTGGCCCAGAGTGCTGAAGCAAGCCTGTTCGATACCCGGTTCTGTGCAACGTTATGTTGCACTTGGACTGCACCCTTATTTTCTGAAAAACCACAAACCCCATCACCTCGACGAACTAAAGACACTTCTAGAACATCATTCCAAGACCATTTGTGCGGTGGGTGAGATAGGTCTGGACTACTCGTTGACTGACTCAAACCGTGAACAACAGCACTACTATTTTGCCCAACAGCTGGAACTCGCCAGTCAATTCAAGCTGCCTGTTATTCTGCACTGCCGAAAAGCCCACGATGAAATCCTCAAAAAAATCAGGCAGGTCAAACCGACCAGGGGCGGCATCGTACATGCTTTTTCTGGCAGCGAACAGCAGGCCCAACAGTATATTGAGCTGGGCTTCAAACTGGGCTTTGGTGGCACAATCACCTACGAAAGGGCCAGAAAAACACGACAGCTTGCCGCTTCCCTGCCCCTCAGTAGCATTGTTTTGGAAACGGATGCCCCGGATATGCCGATGTCAGGCTATCAGGGTCAGAGAAATACTCCCATCCGATTGCCTGTCATCCTTGAGCATCTCGCAGAATTACGTTCCAGCTCTGCTAAAGAGATCGCGCAGGCCACTACTGAGAATGCATTATCAATCCTGGCAAAATAAGGTGAGACTGCGACTCAGAATCAGGCTCAGTGACATTAGGCCCGAACACCAAATCATCAACCTCACGGATAGTGTTAGCAGGTAAGCTCAAAGGCGATGACAACGGAGAAGATGAACTGGAACTGGAATATAAGCTTGAATCATCGTCACCATCATCACTGCCTCCACCAGCGTTGGAGAGCACCATTGGCGGCACCCTGACCCTGGCCATATTATTCATTCCATCCTGCTCGGGCGTTGCAAACATCCAACGATTGACACCATCGTAGATCAGTACTGGCTCACCGGCAGGAAGACTGTCTAATTCGCTGATGGAACCATCGAGGTTAAGGCACCAGATCTGCACAGCTTCACCCAACCGAATCATAAGGTACAGAGGCTTGTCAGGTGGATGACTGGATCCCAGCAGGGCTGCCCATGTCATCAATATGGTGGGCAGCCCTCCCAGGTTCCCTTGTGACAGAAAGTCGGCTTCCGCTTCAATATCTCCGGCAATCCAGCTTAACAGCTTTCTCTGGGCATCCGTCAGTCTATTCTGCTTCCAGGCTTCCTCTAATTGTCTCAACAGGACAATGACTCTTCCCCGATTCAGATGATAGGGTCGCAGGATAGAATTCAGTGAAACAAATAAACACTCATTACCGTGATGGACTTCATGAAGACCGAGCCCCAATGGTTCTAACAACATCTTAACCACTGAAAGAAACCTTTGATGCGCCATCGCCACCGGGTTTCGATCAGGCATCACAGGTTGAAAACGATCACGCATACGACTGCTTAATACTTGCGAACCCAACGAGTTTTGCTGAAAAAGACGAGTCAGGGCAAACCCCGAATTAAAATGATGAAGTTGCAACTGCCGAATCAGTTCTGGCGGCCCTGAATCAATGGTTTCTTCTGTCAGATCCGGAACGTCGTTAATTGCACTCCAATAAAAATGAACGTCCGAAAGATCAGCGTTTCTTGCCCTCCAGGTTTTAAACTGTTCAAACAAGACCTTTAATATTGCAAACAATTCATCCTGGGTTCGATTGCCGAGAAAACAATTTCGTTTCCACATATTCCAGGCAATTAAAAGATCGTCGCCGTTAAGAAACAGAGCATGATCGATAGAAGCCCGAGCTCCCGGATCATTCACATGGGTGCCTTCGATAATAAGGATATCGCTGTTGATCTGCCGGGTTTCTTCCGGCCCCAGCCGGCCTTCCAGATGGCGACAATAAGGGGTATAGCGAAAAGCATCACCCCTTGCTATGGCTGCCAGACAGCTGTCTCTAAGGTCTGCCCGATACTCTTCACCATTGTTGTTTCCAGATGCGCCATCACCCAGATGCCTGAACATCTTATGCCTGTCTGCCCGGGAATGTAGAAAGGTATCAATCCCCAGCGTTTCCAAACTGCAAACCCTGCCTGCCTGCCCTGACTGTGATTGACAATAACTCGCCGCAGAAGTTCGAAGCTGTTCAGTAAATTCTTCAAGAAAGGTTGACTTACCGGCTCCGGAAGGTCCATCCAGGCCAATTATAAAAGGTCTGGCAGAGGCACTTTCTCCTTCCAGATTACCCTGCTCCAGATTATAGAGATAATCAAGAAAAGCATTAATGGCAAGAGCCTGAATAATCAGGCTGTTTGATTCTTCAGCAGCAGCCCAGGGAATTGAAACAATAAACGCTATAAATAATGAACGACGTCCCGATCGAAGAAATCCCTCTATTTTTTTAATAAGCAAAACAGCAACCTCAATCCAACAAATACATCCTCATCTAAAGTAGACCATATCGGTTGATATTGCTGTCAGAAGAATTATTGACCACCTCTTTCATGGCGCTTTAGCGTCTTGCGTGCTCTTTGACGCACCATTTTTTGTTTCAAAGCCGAGAGTTTATCAATGAACAAGACACCATCCAGATGGTCAATCTCATGCTGAAACGCTTCTGCCAGGATACCCTCACCTGCCATCTCGAAAGTGTCTCCATGACGATCCTGAGCCCTGACTTTAACCCAGCCAGCCCGCTTAACCGCCGCCCAGCAGCCCGGCAGTGACAGACACCCCATCTCCATTTTCTGTTCACCCGACTTTTCAATAATCTCCGGGTTGACAATGACCAGTGGCTGACTTTTATCAGAGGTGACGTCAATCACTGCTACTCTCATTCCCAGACCCACCTGGGTAGCAGCCAGTCCGGCACCTTTGACGGCGTACATAGTTTCGTACAGGTCATCCACGATTTTCTGAAAATCCGGACCAAAGTCAGTAACAGGAGTGGTAGGAGTTCTTAATGCAGGATCGGATTCCGGAACCAGTTCTAAAATCGCCATAGAGTTTCTTCTGTATGTGTTTTGTCGGTTATTACACCATCACTATAGACAGAAAAAAAAGGAGGAAAAAGTGGTCGGGGTAGAGAGATTCGAACTCCCGACATCCTGCTCCCAAAGCAGGCGCGCTACCAGACTGCGCTATACCCCGATTATTCACCCGGAAGCCGCAATGCTTCTGCAGGATGCGTCTCAACAAGAAAGTGGTCGGGGTAGAGAGATTCGAACTCCCGACATCCTGCTCCCAAAGCAGGCGCGCTACCAGACTGCGCTATACCCCGATTATTCACTCAGAAGCCGCGATGCTTCTGTAAGATGCGTCTCAACAAGAAAGTGGTCGGGGTAGAGAGATTCGAACTCCCGACATCCTGCTCCCAAAGCAGGCGCGCTACCAGACTGCGCTATACCCCGTCTTTCTTTCACGACGAGCTTCGTATGCCTCGTCACTGAACGGCGGCTAATCTACCAAAATGATTCGTCTTTGACAAAAGTATTTGTCACAAAACTTTAAGCGGTTAAAAAACGAACACTTCATACCGCTAAGCGCGATAAGATACCTCTCTTTATTCCGGTTCTGGTCTAACCTTTTAGAGTTTCGGCTTTAACGCCCTCACGCCCTCACGCCCTGCCCAGGATCCTGACCATGACTACGAAGCACCTTCAGACTCTAACCCTGACTTCTTTCCTTACCGTTACTGCCATACCTGTGTTGGCTACAGAGTACGCGGACAACATCCACAAAAATGATTACAAATGGCTGCAATTCAACCTGATGTACGCTTATGAGGAACTGCCAAGACCCGAGAATGCCAAGACCGGTCATGACTATCTTGAAATAGAATTCGGAGGTCGATCCGGATTTCTCGATCTCTACGGCTATGTGGATATTTTTAACCTGACCAACAGTGACGACAGCGACAAAAAAGGCTCTTCAAAAACCTTCGTTAAACTTCAGCCTCGTTTCTCGCTGGACGCCATCACTGGCAGGGATCTCTCTTTCGGCCCGGTTCAGGAACTGTACTTTTCAACCCTTTTTAACTGGGGGGGAGGAACTACGGATGTGAATAATTCCTTCTGGGGTCTGGGTGCTGATGTCATGGTGCCCTGGTTTGGCAAAGTTGGCGTCAACCTGTATGGCCTTTATGAACTGAACAAGAAAGCCTGGAATGGCTATCAGGTTTCCACAAACTGGTTCAAACCCTTTATCCATTTTGAAAATGAGAGCTTTATTGCTTACCAGGGGTATATTGACTATCAGTTTGGTGCCGAGGACGAGTTTAAGGGAAACAAACAAACCAGTAGCGGTGGTGCCATGTTCAACGGCTTCTACTGGCATTCAGAGCACTGGGCGGCAGGGTACGGCCTCAAGCTGTATAAAGATATTTACCTGATCGAGGATTCTAAACAGCTCAAGTCTACCGGTATCAGTCATTACTTTGCAGTGACTTACAAGCTCTGACCTGCCTCGCCCGCCGCCTGGTTTTGGCCGAAGGTTCTTGAATCTCTTCAGGAACCTTCCTGCTTCATCACCCAGATCCTTATCCGGGCAAACTTTTTCAGGCAATCAGCTTTCACGCAGTTTGCGACAATCTTTCAACGTCTCAGCAATCATAAAAGCCAACTCCAATGCCTGATCGGCATTCAGTCTTGGATCACAGTGAGTATGGTAACGATTACCCAGGGCGTCTTCGGTCACCGCACGAGAACCACCAATGCACTCCGTAACGTTCTGCCCGGTCATTTCAAAATGAACTCCGCCGGCATAGGTTCCCTCTGCCTGGTGAACTGCAAAGAACTGCTTCACTTCACACAGAATCCGGCTTACCTCACGTGTCTTGTAACCACTGGAAGCCTTAAATGTATTACCGTGCATAGGATCGCAACTCCACAACACCTGACGCCCTTCCCGCTGGACAGCACGAATCAGTTCTGGCAGATGTTTTTCAACATTATCAGCGCCCATACGCACAATCACATTCAGGCGTCCGGCTTCGTTCTGTGGGTTAATCAGGTCAATCAGGCGAATCAGGTCTTCCGGAGGCATGGTTGGACCGGCTTTTAAGCCAATCGGGTTGCTGATACCCCGAACAAATTCAACATGACCGCCTTCAACCTGACGAGTTCTGTCGCCTACCCAGAGCATATGTGCTGAACAGTCATACCAGTTACCGGAAAGGCTGTCCTGGCGGGTCATAGCCTGTTCATAAGGCAGCAGCAGAGCTTCATGGGAGGTATAGAAGTCAGTCTCGTTAATCACTCTGGAATGCTCGGAGGAGATACCACAAGCCTTCATGAAATCCAGCGCTTCATCAATGCGATCGGCCAGATGACAGTACTGCTCTGAATGTGGGCTGCTGGCGACAAAGTCCAGATTCCAGGCATGAACCTGTTCCAGAGACGCGAGCCCCCCCTGGGCAAAAGCCCTGAGCAGGTTCAGGGTCGATGACGCCTGATGATAAGCCTTAAGCATTCTCTCTGGGTCAGGCCTCCTCGATTCAACAGTAGCTTCCATAGCATTGATGATGTCGCCGCGATAAATCGGCAGCTCAATACCATCAATAATTTCGGTACCCGACGAACGAGGCTTGGCAAACTGACCCGCCATTCGGCCCACCTTGATGACTGGACAACTGCCTCCAAACGTCAGCACAACGGCCATCTGCATCAAGACCTTGAAGGTATCCCGAATATTATCTGCCGAGAACTCCAGAAAGCTCTCGGCACAGTCACCACCCTGCAGTAGAAACGCCTCACCCCGAGTGGCAGCTGCCAGCTTCTGGCGCAAAGCCCTTACCTCACCGGCAAAAACCAGTGGTGGCATGACGTTTAACCGCTGTTCTACCTGTTGGAGGTGATCTTGGTCGGGGTATTCTGGCAGCTGGATGACGGGCATTTTTCTCCAGCTATCAACTTGCCATTGTTTCATCGTTTTACCTCAACTGGATACCCCGTACTTCTAGTACGGGGAGGAATGTTGACTTGCTCGTTAGAGCAAGCTGTAACCATAACCATCCACAGACTGAATTTTCTGACAGTTTCTCCATGAAATTCCTTGGATGGTGTCACTTTCAGTCTTGATGTTGAATGAGCCTGTCGTTCTCACTGCAACCCGTCCTGTATACGTTCCTTGCCGTTTACCAGCTGGAACGATAGCCTTGACGATATCTCCAGTCTGGAAACCTTTTACTTGTTTGGAGCCTTTAGCCTTTGTACGGGGAAATCCGTATTTGTCCACTCTACACATTTGTCGTGAGCCTCTACCCATAGCCTTAATGATTAAGGGTTTTGTGCTTTCTGGTATGTATACACTGGCTCCAGACTCTCCTACACAGGCGGCATCTATCCAGTGCTCTTTCTTGTATCCTTGCTGAGTGCGGTTGAACTTCGTTCTACCGCCAGTAGCAAAGGTGGTAGGAAGACCTATGGCCTGAACACGTCTAGCGGTTTCGTTTCTTGTGGCATTGACGGCAGCAGCATCTTTCAGACAATTGACCTTCTTTCCTTTCAAGATGTTGGTTACATTTCTGACTCTTGCTGTATCCAGCTTGTTCTTGTTCTTTTTCTTTGAAATAGATTCAAGCCACTGCTTAGGGTGGATAGCTCCTTTCTCTTCATTGCATGTACGACATGCAATGTACAAATTCCCGATCCGGTTTGAGCCTCCCAGGGCTCTGGATATGAAATGTTCGATGTTGAGGATTGGGTCATTACTCACTCCCTTACAGTAAGAACATTTGTGTCCATCTCGATACAAAAGATACTGTCTCAACTCAGTACCAAACAACGTACCTCGTTGGTATTCAACCCCCGAGATATCGGGGTTCTCCATCAACTGCATATCGAACTTAACACGCTCAACAGCCACATCACTGATGGGTGCTTTCAGGCAGAGCCTTTTAGTCCAAGTCTCAGTATTGAAGACTCGACTCATAAGGCTGGGCGGTAGCCAGCCTTCAGGTCTTGTTCGATTCATGAAACGGGCTTTTCTATAGCGGGTTTTCCGGTTTCTTCTGGCTCGACGGTTTGCACGTCGAGACTCAAGAGAATCCTTAACCCTCTGTCCTCTATGCTGGAGTTCAGCAGCAAAGACGACTTTCTTTCCACGATCACAGTCAGCAACAACGGCTATGCCTGTTGTTTTGCTTCCAACGTCGAATTTGAGTTCCAGCGGTTGTACAACACCACCTTCTCTCTCTTTCAGGATGATCGTGAAAGGATGGCGTCTGAAGACAGCCGCTTTACCCTTGTCTAACAGCTTTCTTGCCCTTGCCGGATGGCAAGGCATAAGAGGCTTTTTGTTTTTGTCAAATACGAACACTCGGTTCATACATCGTTGTCCTTAGATTTGGTGCTTACGCACCGTTCTAGCCTTGCGGCAGTAAAGTTCACCTCGACAATGTTAATGGACGGTTTCTTGATAGCAGCACTGTGATTAACCCTCAATACACTGTTTAACCACTATCCTTAGAGCGTGGGACTGGTGAAGCATCCCACGGTAACTATACATTCGTCCTTAACGTAGCAACCTTGCGGTTGCTGAGTCTGGTCACTTCTAACCCCAAATTGGGAGCTTTCTCAAGCCCCGTCCTTCAGGGCGGGGTTCAGTGACTCAATACTCTCGGCGCGTCGTATGACTTCATGAACATGATAGGTCATTTTACATGAAACCGATGAACAACGCCCAACCCGAGCCAAGTGCACAGCGTGCTTTTAAACTACTGATAAAAGACCTTTACAGGCAATTAAACAATTTGATATACAGTGCACTGGTAATTTAACCAAGTGCATTAACCGAATGAATCCTATGCTATCCACTACCAAAACCATGATGAAGCGCGACATGATTATGTGTTGCGGGGTCTGTCGTGGATAGCTGAAAAGCAGAAAACGCAGCCCCCGCACCAAAAGAGGTCCGGGGGCTTTTTTTTGCCTCTGCGAAATAGCGTCACGGGAAAACAAGGAGAAGACAGTGAGCGAGCTCAAACTCAGACTGGTCACTACAGGCAGCCTCGACAGCCTTGAGAAGGTACTGCATTCCAGTGCAAAAGACGGTCTGAAGATCAGCAATTTTTCTGCTGAACTGGTTCCAGAGAGAGGCCATTACGAGGTGAAAATATCTATCTCGGGCTTTACCAACCAGAATCAGGTTGTCAGTAGACTGGCGATGGAAAAAGATATTCGCGAGCTGACCCCACTGCGCCGGTGACCCCTGTCTACAGCACTTGTCTCCTGCAGCCTTTGCGTGCTGCAGGAAGTGCCGGCTGACATGGGTCAGAGTTGGGGGCAGAGTTGGGATCAGAGTTGCCCTATCACATACTTCAGACCACCAACAATGGCCGCCACTTGGGCGTCATTACATTCTTCGCCCGTTACTTTTGGGCTATCCGGGTAAACTTCCGTTGTCGTACCAAACTTGCAGTCTGTTACCCCACCACACAGACCCAGCTTGCGCATTGGGTAGTGAATCACACCTTCCTGAATCACCGGGGAACCAATAATTTCACCCTGATCGTCTGCTGGTGCAATGTGCGTTACCTCCCTGACAGAATCAATCACAGCCTTCTGAAATTCGGGAGCAGGGTTTTCAGTATCAGCCACCGTGTAGAAACCATCAGGTATTATCCCTTCTACATAATCCACACCGTCCCGTGCTGCCAGAGCAGGGCGAAACTCGGTCTCATCGGTATCCGTGGTTTCATGTAGATCGAAGTGAATTAATACCTCCTGCCCCAAACCGCTTACCAGCTTCATCAAGCTGGCTGATTCTTCTGCAGGGCTCTCTTTGTAAAAGGAACGGTTAGGATCAATGGCATTGGGGTTCCAGCGATTTATGGTTTCATAACCCCAAGGGCTGATGCAGGGTGCCACCAGGATATTAAAATGGTCTATAAAATTTAAAGCCCCGGTTTCCAGAAATTTCAACGCACCGTGGACGCCACTGGTTTCATACCCATGAACGCCACCGGTCACCAGAACAACGGGCTTGTTGGCACTCCAGTTTCGACTCTTAATGGCATAGAGAGGAAAACGTTCAACGTCGTAAGAAAGGGCACCATACTGCTCTACATCGTAGTGCTCTTTTAAAGCCATGATTTTGGGTACAACTTCTTTCTGGTATTCACGATGAATCAGGGTTTGTTGATACCAGGCTTGACGCTCTTCCTTGCCCCACTTTTGACCCGGAGTGCCTATGGGGAATCTATAACTGCTGCTCATTTATCAGCCCCCAGCGCATTCAAACCGGTTGCGATCGGCCTGATTTTATCGGTAATCCATTCACTCCATGAACCCGGATAGAGTTTGCCACCCGACAGGCCAGCGTACTCCATCGCCAGAAGGTTATGACAGGCAGTCACACCCGAGCCACAGTAAAACACCGGTGCAAGCCCATCCACCATCAGATCACCCAACTGTTTTTGCAACTGTTCTACGGAAAGAAAAGAGCCTGAGTCGTCCATATTGGAGGTGAATGGATAACAGACAGCGCCGGGGATATGACCTGCTTTATGATCAAGAGGCTCCACTTCTCCGGCAAAACGCTCTGGAGCGCGGGCATCAATCAAACGAAAAATCGGATTTTGCAATTGTTCCATAACGTCATTGGCAGAAACGGTCATGCTGTGATCAACATCAGCCATAAAGTCAGAAGAGGTAATGACAGGCGTTTCAGTTGTCACGGGATAACGGCCAGCAGACCAGCTTTTGAAACCACCATGCAAAACCTGAACACGTTGCACGCCCACCCAACGCAATTGCCACCATGCACGGGCCGCCATAGCGTGACCACCGTCATCATAAACAACCACATGAGTGGTTTTGCTGATACCCAGCTCTCTCAACCGCTCAGCAAATACCTCGGGGGTCGGCAGCGGGTGCCTGCTGGTTTTTCCGGGAACCACCTGAGCAGAAAGGTCTTTTTCCAGATCAATGTATCTGGAATCAGGAATATGCCCCTGACGGTAAAGTGTCTGTCCCAGTTTGGGATCAGCAAGACTGAAGCGGGCATCAAGTACAACAACGCCGGGGGTATTGAGCAGGGTTGCAAGGACTTCGGGGGCTATGAAGGGTGACATCGGATTAATCCATTTAAACGTATCGAACACGACAGCTAAGTTACCAGACTATTACCGGTCACTACAAAGGCAAGGGCAAGAATAAAGGCAGGGTAAGGTGGGTTCCCTGAGGGTAATTCAGGGATCTACCCGAAGATCCATGGAGGGTTCACATCCGTGTGAATTGGCTATCCATGCACCTTCAATGTATCAACCTAAAAGAAGGCAGAATGCAGGAAGAAATCATCAAGTTTTGTAAGAGATTGCCCACAACTTTGTAGTCAATCCAACAGCCTCAGGATCGGTTGTACCTCACTCGCCCGGCTTATCCAGCTTACTCTGATCCACCACTTCATCATCGATCAAAACCTTGTCAGACAGAATGTGACTGATATCCTCAGCCTCATCATCAATAATAATCCGTGTCACATCACCACCCTGCAAAGGAACATCCTCCTCTTCAGGTGCCCTGAGGTCTGCCTCGGGCTCGGCGGATGTTTCAACGACCGGACTGTCAGCAGGTTCCTGCGGAGATTCATCAACAGGCTCCATCAGGTAAAGCCCCGCGGCAATAGCCAGAATTCCAAAACCAAATGCCAGGGCGGCCAGATGCCCCTTTCTCATAACCACTCCTTCACAGGGTCTACTTGTGAGTTGATACCGTACCAGACGACAGGACATTGATCACTCTTCTATTCCTGTGTCTGTCCTGAAAGCGTCTGTCAAACTCTGGCAGCAACTTGCTTTTTCAGCCATACCATACCACTATGGACGTAGAACTTTGTTCGACTAATAGCAACACATTGCAATAGTGGGAATGAGCTGAAATTTACCAAAAAAAAGCTTTTTTCTTTTTCTACAACTTCATAAATCGGGCTTCACTGTAAACAGTGTCAAGCCGATGAACAATAACAATCAAAAGCAGCTACGAGCTAGAAACAAAATGCCAGTTAACGACTCATTCTTACTCAGTTGTGTGGTTCCGGTTTTCAATGAAAGCCCGGTCATTGGCCAGTTTATGGAGGCACTGAAAGAACAGCTGGAAGCTATCACCGCGCGTTTTGAAATCATTGTGGTGGATGATGGCAGCACCGACAGAACCGTTGAGCTGGTGGAACCTTTCTGTGATGACAAAAGAATCAAGCTGATTGAGCTATCAAGAAACTTCGGTAAGGAAACGGCACTGACTGCCGGTATTGACGCCACTTCCGGTGACTCAGTGGTTCTGATTGATGCCGACTTTCAACACCCGCTGGATATGATCCCGGTCTTTGTTGATTACTGGCGACAAGGTTATCAGATGGTTTATGGCGTTCGTCAGGATCGGAAAAATGAATCTTTCCTGAAAAAGAAAGGTGCACAATTTTTCTATCAGATCATGCACTCCAGCACAGGCATTGATGTACCGGCCCATGCAGGGGACTTCCGGCTGATGGACAGGGTGGTTGTCGATGCCCTGAAAGCCATGCCCGAACGCAGTCGCTTTATGAAAGGCATCTATGCCTGGGTAGGTTACAAGAGTATTGGCCTTCCCTTTGAAGTCAGAGACCGACTGGCGGGAGAATCCGGCTGGGGTTACGCCAAACTGACCCGACTGGCTCTTTCGGGCATTACGGCATTCACCACCTTGCCCCTGCGAATTGTCGGTGGACTCGGACTGATTATTTCCTTCATCTCGGTTTTTTACGCATTCTTTATCATCTTCCGAACCCTGGTTCTTGGTGCGCCCCTGCCAGGCTGGCCCACGGTGGCTGTTGCCATCACTTTTATCGGCGGCGTACAGCTTCTGTCTCTCTGGATACTGGGTGAGTACGTTGCCGGTATTTTCTGCGAAGTGAAAAAGCGCCCCAGATACCTGATACAAAGACAGCTGGGATTCAACAATCAGAAGGACAACAATGCAGCCGATTAAGTTTATTATTACTGGCAGTGCTGCTGCTGTTGTCCACCTTTCCACCCTCTGGCTGCTGGTAGATGTGGCTCAAGCAGCCCCTCTGCTGGCCAATCCCGCCGCGTTTATCCTGGCTTTTATCGTCAGCTACCTGGGCCATGCATTCTGGACGTTTAATCACAAACACCATGCGCTGCGCAGCACTTTAGTGAAATTTCTGCTGGTTCAGCTGCTCTGCAGCTTTCTACTCAACCAGGGGCTTTATACCCTGCTGTTAACCTGCACCGGTTTAAATTATCTGATAGCCAGCTTTATCGTACTGGCAACCATTCCTCTGGTCACTTATTCCCTGAGCAAATACTGGGCCTTTAAATGAAAAGAATAACATTGTGCGCAGATGATTATGGGATGCACCCCGGTGTATCGGAAGCTATCCTGGAGCTGGCCAGTCAAGGCAGCATTCACGCCACCAGCTGCCTGGTCACTGGCAGGAACTGGGCGACGCAGGCAAAAAGCCTGACGACCATTCAGGAAAAGGTTGATATTGGCCTGCATCTGAATTTAACCGAAGGCAAAGGCCTTAGTTCCAGCTATATGGATAGCTTGCCCAGTCTTAGGCAGATATTAATTAAGAGCCATTTTCACTTACTGAACAAGACGGCTGTTCTGGAAGAAGTCACGGCACAATATCAGAATTTTATAGACACGACCGGCAGAGCCCCGGACTTTGTTGATGGACATCAGCACGTACACCACCTGCCCGTGGTACGTGAAGCCCTGTTGTCGGTAATACGCAGTTATAAGCCCGGGCCTTCTTTCTGGGTAAGAAGCGTTACCCCGGTCATTCGCCACGGTGGTGGACTGAAAAGCTATATCATTGAGGGTTCCGGCAGTCGGAGCCTCCACGATCAGCTGAGCAATCGGGGGATCAGTAGCAATGCTTCCTTTGCGGGTATCTATTCGCTGAAACCGGAAGAAAACTATTCCGCCCTGATGAAATCATGGCTCTCTGATTCATACGACAGAGGCCTGATTATGTGCCACCCCGGCAAAACCGCGGAACACAATAACCTCGACCACTCTCAGGCCAGACAGTCAGAGTTTGATTATTTATCAGGCCAGCAATTTGTAGACGACTGTCAACAAGCAGGAGTTAATCTGTGCAGAATGAGACAATAATTGCTGACTCTTCAGCAGTGATTAAGCACCCTCTTCGCTGGCTCAGCCTGATCTGTCTTTTCCAGCTATGTTTCTGGACTCTCGGTCCCTGGATGGTCAGAAACACACTTCACTCTGACACACTTGAAGGTATTGCCTGGGGTCATCTCTGGCAGTGGGGGTATGATAAGCACCCACCGCTGGCAGCCTGGGCTGCCGCGCTTTCTTCACACTTCAGTGACACCAGTGACTGGCCAGTCTACCTGTTTGCCCAGATCTGTGTGGTCATTGCTTTTGTTGCTGTCTGGCGACTGGCCAGAGAATATTTAACCCAAGCAGGTGCCCTGCTGACGGTCTTTCTACTGCAGGGAATTCTTTTTTACAGCAACCGTGTGGAAAGAGTGACACCGGATACGCTTCAGCATCCGATCTGGGCCCTGCTGGCTCTAACGTTCTATTTTGCAGTAGCCCGCCAATCCCTGGGTTACTGGCTGCTGACCGGTGTCATTTCAGGGCTGGCCATTCTGACTAAATATCAGGTCGCCGTACTGTTTGCGCCCTTATTTATTGTGCTTTTAATCACCCGGGAAGGCAGACTTGCCCTTTCCTCCGCGGGTCCCTGGCTGGGCGGGGTTCTGGCGCTGGCTATCGCCTCCCCTCATCTTTACTGGCTATGGAACAATGACTTTACTGCGGTCAATTATCTGGGAGAAAACTACGTTGAAACTGATCGTTATGGCACCGGTACTAACTGGGATCACCTGATATTTCCCCTGACATTTATTAAGAATAATCTGGGCAATGTTCTGGTATTTTTTCTTTTAATGATCCCACTGTTCAGGGCCCCGAAACTCCCTATCGTTTACGATCATTTCAAAAAAGTTTTTCTCATTGCCATAGCCACAGGCCCATTCGCTTTTACACTCTTGTTTGGACTGATAACCGGCGAAAAACTGGTACCTCGCTGGGCTACCCCTTACTTTGCCTGGCTGCCCCTGCTGCTTCTGTTCTGGACTCGTCCATTGATTGATTATCCACTTTTCAAGAGGGTGGTGTTCTGGTGTTTATTCACCGGACTATTGTTTGTCTCATTAAGATGCAGCTATTTGCTGTTCAAGCCGGTCTTTGATGAGCATTACTGGAATACAGTAGAATTCACGCCTTTACGTGAACAGATGCTAAAAGCTGAGGAATTGTGGGCACTCCACCAGCAAGGCCTGCCTGAAAACGGCAGCCACATACCTTACCTGGGGGGGCTTCATTACCACGTTGCCGAACTGATCGCGTACAGCCGCAACCGAAAAACCATTCCATTTTTCGGCCTGAATCCGGCAGAAAGCCTCTGGATGGAAGAAGAAGATTTCCGCAACAAAGGCGGAATCATTGTCATAATAGAGGGTAAACGATACTCAAACCTGGTCAGGCAGAGGCTTGAAAAGAACTACCCCCAGGCTGAGTTTCTCGGGCGATTTGCGTTCGAACCAGTGACACGGATTAAGGTGGACAACAAACCCAAACTGTTTGTGGATTATTACCTTTTAAGACCCCGGGAAACGCACAAATAATCTACTGGAGGGCTTTCATTCATAAAGCCCACTCTGTTATTTTACTGAACCTTAACAACCCGACTGGCAGTGCCTTGGGTAAGAATTTTCACCTTATCGCCGGCAGCGAAGTTAACGGCCGGGTCGGCCTGTTGAACCACAGAAACATAAGAGCCATCATCCAGCCTTACTGTCAGCTCAACCCCCTGCTTAGAAGTGATTTTCTTCTCGGCCATACTGCCCAAAACACCACCGGCAACGGCTCCAGCCACTGCGGCAATGGCGCTTTCACGCTGACCACCAATACTGGAACCTGCAATACCGCCTGCTGCGGCCCCTGCAAGGGTACCCACCTGCCCCTGAGTACCTTCCAGTTTGACCGGTCTGGATTCAGCGACAGTACCAAAACGAACTGTCTGCATGTGACGGGCTTCAGAAGCTGAGTACGTCGTTCCTGTCTGATCGGTCGTACAGCCAGCCAAAGAAAATGAAAGCAACAAGACGATCCCTGTCTGCTTGATCCTGTTATTCATAGATTTATCTCCCACTACGTTTAATTTCCGAGTGAACTTAGACCTCACCATACAGACAAAATTCCTCAGGAGCGCACTGTTCTGGAAAGTCCCCTGACTTCTTCACGAACGGCAGGATCACCGACTCTCTCTGTGATCGATTTAACCCACTCTGTTTTATATCCCCGGACACCCACGTTCTGCTCCTGAACCTCCAGATTACCACTCTGCTGGAGAATCGTCTGGAACAAGGTTCTGTCAGCAGGATCCACAATACGGCCAGGCTCAGGCACTTCACCGGTTCCGGGATTGATTCGGGCCGCCAGGAACTTGATCTCAGCATCCAGCATTCCTGTTCTGTCTTTACCGCTTTTACAATTGGACAGTGGCACAGCCCCCACCTTATGAGTCAACAGAGCGACCCTGGCCGCCAGTTTATAAGCGTCATGATGATGATGGTAATGCCGACCTTTTTTATAGATCGTCTTAATTTGGTCTGCAAGGTTCTCTACTGACCGACCATCTCTTTTTAACTGATCCAATTGAGCATTGAGTTCGGAGACTTTTTCCCTGTTGCCCGCCGCTTCGGCATCCCTGACCTGCACCCTGATGGCCTCACCTTTCGTTGAGATGTCACTGAGAAATTCACCGGCCATCCCGCCATAAATACCTGCTTTACCGGACTTGCCCACCAGCATTTCCATAGCAGGATCATTCATTTTTTTCTGGAAAGACCTTCCCCCGGTTATCAGAGAGGCACCACCTACCCCACCCCAGTTTACCGGAATGTTAAAGCGTGCCTGTTTGAAATTAAGCTTGATTGTCCGGGGCTGCCCGTCCGCCCCCGGAAGTTCCAAAGTAACGGGTTGTTTTGCAGGGTCGGTAAAGTGCTTGAAAGCTTCATTCTGAGCCTTCTGCATTTTTTTCTCATGCCCAGAACCCAGACCGGTGGTCACCAGAGAGGTGGAAGTTGTCGTCAGAGTGGGGACAGGGCCTCCCTCTGCCGCCACCAGAGCCTGCTCAAAAATATCAGGCCGGGTTGCCAGGGCCGAAAGCAGAATTTCTTTGACTCTTGTTTTTCCTCCTTCTGCCTTGAGATCCGGATCCCCTTCGACGCCATAGGGATCAGCAATCCCATGCCGTATGCCGGTGTAGACATTATTATTGTTAATCGAGAAATCACTGCGATTCAGGTTTGAGGCATGATCCGTATTGGCCGTATCAAGACAGCAAACTCCACGACCTTCATAGTCGATATCATAGAGGCGAGAGACTTCACCCCTTGCTGACTCAGGCACTTTGATTTCAGCCGCGGGCTGTTGTCTGGAGGTAAACTCAACGCCATCCTGAGAAAACGAATTTTCTGTTGTTTTCCAGGGACGATTATTTAACTGATCAGCATAAGCCGCCTTGAAATCGCTGGCCACGGTGTGTTTATCGACGCCTGCTGACACCAGGGCATCTTGCAGAATTTTCGGATAATGCTCATTAGCCTTGCGTATCTCCTCCTTGCTGACAGGTTCATCACCTTTTAGCTGAACCGTTTGCTGAAGTCGTCTTAACTCATTCAGTAGTTGTCGATCAAGCTTGGTCAGACGTGCCACGTCCTCTGTACGCCCCTCGCTCTGGGCCAACTGAAGTTTATTATTCAGAACCCCTCTGGCAGCATCAAACTGTAGCTTCTGTAGCTTGAAAAACTCTTTATGGTCATGAGTACTTCCGGGAACGGCCACTTCAACATCGGACACGGTTATCTGATAGCGATTTAAAAGGGTCTGGGTGTCTCCACTTTCCCGCAGATGCATTCTGAATATTTCACTGGCAACCAGCTTGTCTACATTGGCTGAAGATAATTCATCGAGGAGTTTATAAGGAAGGTTCCTTAGATTTTCCACCATCTCTTCCGTCACGGGCTCATAGTTCTGATGAATCTTTTGCTCATGTCGCTGGATAAAGTCTTTCATTGCCAGAATAAGCTCACCACCATCAGTCTGTAGCCGGGCTTCATTGAGTACTTCTTTGGCCACAGAGACGGCAGCACTCTCATACTGATTTCTGGCCTGCTGATAAGCCCTCTGTACTTCAGGCTTGTCACCCTGCCCCATTTTCACCTCGGCAAAGACATACCCCTGTTGTTTGAAAACGTTGTCAGCCTGAGCCTGAGGACGGACATTGCCAGAGACCTCTATTGGTTTGGGCCGACTGACTGAAGCGACTTGCCTCTGTTGTATGGGAATATCACGAGGAGTCCGGTTACCCAGCCCTGACAACTTTTTCAGAACACTCCTGATCGCTTTGACCAGCCGGTTCTGGCGGCTGCTACGCCCGACCTTTTCCAGTTCTCCGACATCGGGTGCTGCTGCGTGAGGGTTCATTGATGTGGGCTGTGGGCCCGTTGGGAGCTTGCCGCCTTCCATTGCTCTGACTCCTTAGTCGGGGATAAATTTTCAAGATTGAAGGGCAAATCTGGAATATGTTTCAGTAACATTATCAATAATGCCCTTGACACCTTATTAGAAGAATAGCTAAAGGCGAAGCTCACAACCCGTTAACAATAGCTACAACGCTCTGAATGATGACATTTGTAATAGTTTGATAAGTAGAATTTCATATTGCCGGAAGCTCTAAGCAGGAACAGACTAACCCTGATATTTTGAGGT
Organism: Endozoicomonas sp. 4G; assembly: GCF_023822025.1. Taxonomy (NCBI): domain Bacteria; kingdom Pseudomonadati; phylum Pseudomonadota; class Gammaproteobacteria; order Oceanospirillales; family Endozoicomonadaceae; genus Endozoicomonas; species Endozoicomonas sp. 4G. Next base: position 3,572,176 of record NZ_CP082909.1, read on the forward strand.
GGTGATTCACCAGACTCTCCACCTCTTGTTGCCGATATTCCTTATTAATGGTGATACATCAATGGCACTGGACAATACTGATCTGAACGAATACCGCATCGAACATGATCTGCTGGGTGAAGCCCCTGTACCTCAGGAAGCTTACTATGGCATCCAGACTCAGCGAGCCCTGGAAAACTTCAACATCTCCGGTGTCACACTGAACCACTTCTCAAACATCCCGAAAGCCCTGGCCATGGTTAAGAAAGCCTGTGCCCTGGCTAACCGTGACCTGGGAATGCTGGATGCAGCCAAAGCCGACGCCATCGCCGACGCCTGTGACGAAATCATTGCCGGTAAACTGCATGACCAGTTTACCGTTGACATGATTCAGGGGGGAGCCGGAACCTCCACCAACATGAATGCCAATGAAGTGATTGCCAACCGCGCACTGGAACTGATGGGCTACCGTCGTGGTCAGTACGAGCACCTGCACCCTAACACCCACGTCAACATGGCTCAGTCTACCAACGACGTTTATCCAACGGCTATGCGTCTGTCCATGGTACTGAAGCACAACGAGCTGGTGGTGGCCGCCAAGAGCCTGAAGAATGCCTGCGACATTAAGGCAGAAGAGTTCAAGGACGTGCTGAAAATGGGTCGTACCCAGCTGCAGGACGCTGTACCTATGACCCTGGGGCAGGAATTCCGTGCTTTCTCAACCACCATTGGTGAAGACATTGACCGTATCAAGGATATGGCCAAGCTGCTGTGCGAAATTAACCTGGGCGGTACCGCCATCGGTACCGGTATCACCGCCGACAACCGTTACGCACCTCTGGCGGTTAAATACCTGTCGGAAATTTCCGGTCAGAATATGATTCTGGCGGGTGACCTGGTAGAAGCCACCTCTGACATGGGTGCTTTTGTCATCTTCTCCAGCTCTCTGAAGCGTATGGCCGTTAAGCTGTCCAAGATGAGTAATGACCTGCGCCTGCTCTCTTCCGGTCCTCTGTGTGGCTTTAATGACATCAACCTGCCTGAAATGCAGCCAGGTTCTTCCATCATGCCCGGCAAGGTTAACCCGGTTATTCCTGAGGCCATGAGCCAGATCGCTTTCCACGTTATTGGCAATGACCTGGTCGTGACCATGGCATCGGAGGCTGCCCAGCTACAGCTGAACTACGCTGAGCCGGTACTGGTTTACAAAATTCTGGAATCCATCCAGCAGCTCACCAATGGTATGTTTATGCTGTCCGACCGCTGCGTGAAAGGTATCACTGCCAACAAAGACATCTGCATGGATTATGTCTACAACTCTGTTGGTCTGGTCACTGCTCTGAACCCTTATCTGGGTTACGAGAACTCCAGTCGCATTGCCAAAACGGCTATGAAGACCGGTCGTCGTGTAGTGGACCTGGTAAAAGAAGAAGGCTTGCTGACGGATGAGCAACTGGCCGAAATCCTGAAGCCAGAGAACATGATTGCACCACTGGACCTGAGCAGCAAGGTCCACTGATCTTAAACATCAGTCGTCTATACCGGCGCTAACCCAGCGCTCAACCCACAAAAAACCGCACTGTTACAGGTGCGGTTTTTTTATTATTCAGCTTACTTGCCCATGCCTGATAAACATTTACAGTAGTTTTACCACTTGGAATGTATAATTTTTCCTTTAATATTGCGCATTCCGTGAGGCAATCAGTAGAAAGCGAAACAACCAGAACCATTCAAACGTAATTACGACTTGGAAACATCGGACATCGAAAAACCCGGCTCAGAATACTGAGCCCTGGCGTAGAAGTAACTGTCCAGCGCAATCCAGGCAGAGCAGCCCGCTCAGTGTATGTTGTTAAAAACCTCTGCTACACTGAGATCGAATTCCACAGCCGTTAAGCGTGTAATCGAACGATAGTGTGGCTCTACCTTCGCAAATTTTCTCCTGCCTGACGGCGTTTTATTACTAACCCGTTTACGGCAACTTTTATACAGTTACAGTGGAGTCGTTATGCAGCAACAGGATATGAAGCAGGAACCCACCGTTTTCATCATCGACGATGACGAGGCTGTGCGTGATTCGCTGAAAATGCTGATGCAGTCTGTTGGACAGACAGTAGAAGCTTTTTTTTCCCCCGCCGAGTTCCTGGAAGTCTACGATGAAAATCGTCCGGGATGCATTGTTCTGGACATTCGTATGCCGGGAATGAGCGGGCTGGAGCTTCAGAGCAAGCTCAATGAAATGCACTGCATCCTGCCTATCATTTTTATTACCGGACATGGCGATGTGCCGATGGCCGTTCAGGCCATCAAGGATGGTGCAATGAACTTTATCCAGAAACCATTCCGTGACCAGGAACTTCTGGATCTGATTAACGACGCCTTGAAGCTGGATGCGCAACAGCGTCGTGAACTGCTTGAGCACAAAGAAATTCTTCGTCGTCTTTCCACGCTAACTGACCGTGAGCGTGAGGTACTTCATCACGTGGTTGAAGGCAAGGCAAACAAGGTCATTGCTGCCGACATCAACCTGAGCCAGAGAACCGTAGAGATCCACCGCTCCCGTGTGATGGAAAAAATGGGTACCAAGTCTCTGGCCCACCTGGTTCGTCAGGTCATGCAGGTTAAAGAGCATCTGGAAGGTGAGTTTTACTTCAAAGCCTGACCTTTATCCGGGGCACCTTTTTGGATAACGCCCCGGATCACTACCACTCCTGCTAGTGGTCGTCACACACCCTTATCAGTCTATTGCACGCCCGTTCTACCCCCTATCAATTATCTCTCCCCCCCCTGCGAAGCCTTGTAATACCTTTTAGGTAGTCCCCGTACAACGTCTAGTACATCCCTCCATTCAGCAACTTTGAGTCTAATCCTAAACTGCTAGTGCGCTATGAAAGAGCTGGAGACAGAAGTTAAGTTTTTCTGAAATGGGCGGAGCTATTTTTGGTTACCACGGGGTGACTGAATACTTTATCAATAAAAAAGCGATCATTTCAGAATAATCATCTACCTTATTGCAACTGACTGTTTTCTTTCGTTGCCCGATAAAACGCTCTGCCTGGCATATAAGACCTGTGTCAAAAAAAGCACAGATCTGTCCTTCAGAGCATAAGTACTACAGAGAGTCCAACTTCTGGCAAGGGTTCTACTCGACAGAAGCAGGCATCTCGGCAAACGACTTACGTATTGTTATTGAATTGACCATCAAGGCTGCCCCTATGAGTTTGGCAACAAAAGCAACCGTGTATCTACTGGAACAGGATACGAATGTTACCGACACCATCCGCGGCCTGTGTGATGAGAAGTCTATGCGACTGGAATGCTTCAACAGCAGCAGTGAACTTTTGATGGCCATGCAGGGCGTACACCCTGACTGCATCATTGCCGCAAATGAGAAAGAAAGTGAGGAGGCCGTGCAACTTCTGGAAGCCTTGAACGAGGGTGAATATGATATCCCCGTTATCATTCTGGGCCAGCACAATGATATGCACACTGCCGTGGCTGCCATCAAGGCAGGTGCTATCGACTACATTGAGAAGCCCGTTATTTATGGTCGACTGGCTGAACACTTTAATCAGATAAGTCCAGCCCCCTGACGTAATCAGCCAGCTCATCGAGCAGAATCTGCTGTGCGACGGAAGCCGTCCCTCGGGCTTCATCCATAGCCTGCCAGAACGAGCCAACGCCCAGAATCCGATGGTCACTGTCAGACAGTCGCAGCCTGCGATAGTGTTCCCAGGTTTCCATCTCCTCAGCATCCAGCGCCTCTGGATAATGTCGTGCCCGGTAACGAAATAACATTTCATCCAATCGCGCATCATCGAAAGAAAAACCCAGCCCTGCCAGACGGGAAGGCTCTGTGGACCTGATCACCTGCATCCGCTCTTTATCTTCTGTAGAGAAAAAACCACCCGAATAGATCATCTGATCCGGATCGCTGGTAACCTGCTCCGGTGCAGAAGCAAATACCTGCTGAACCTTTTGCATCACGGGTGGATGTTGCAGCAACCTCTCTCTGTGAGTTAGACAGGTATTCAGATCTATTTCCAGTCGCTGCTGGTCTTCGGGCCTGATTACATTCAAGGGAGCCACCACCGGGCACTTATTGATATGCACTACCTTCAGCGGAATCCTCTCCTGCCCTTCTTTAGCTGAAGAAACAGCCGGAGAAAACAAGCGTGCCTGTATCTCTTCCACCGACAAGTCCATCAGAACTTCGGGGTCGACCGACAAATCGTAGACCACTACTCCATTGCGATTAACGGGATGCATGGCAAGAGGCATGACCACGGCAAGGCAATGCCTGTGAGCACCAAACATCCCGGAAACATGAACAACTGCCTCTTTTTTCGTCAGATTCAGTTGCTGGGAAACACTTTTCTTATCACGGAGGTTCAGGATAAAGTTGAAGACCTTGGGCTGCCGGTCACGTATCAGACGCGCCATCGCTATGGTCGCTCTCACATCCGACAAAGCATCGTGTGCATCGCCATGATCAATCCCGTTTGCCTCAGTCAGATCTTCCAGCCTGTAACTGTTCAAACCGTCTTCCCGTTTGGGCCAGATAATACCTTCCGGTCTTAGTGCGCCTGTCAGTCTCACCAGATCAATGAGATCCCAGCGGCTGTTTCCGTTCTGCCACTCTCTGGCATAGGGATCATAAAAGTTTCGATAAAGGCTGTTACGAGTCACTTCATCATCAAAGCGAATCGAATTGTAGCCTGCGGTGCAGGTTCCGGGCTGCATCAGCTCGGCATGAATCCGACCAATAAACTCCGGCTCAGCCAGCCCCCTTTCGTTGACAACCTGAGGGGTCAGACCGGTGACCAAACAGGCCATGGGATGAGCCAGATGATCCGGGGGCAGTTTGCAGAAGATATTGAGAGGCTCCCCGATCTCATTCAACTCGGCATCGGTTCTGATACCGGCGAACTGGCAGGGCCAATCCGTCGCCGGATCGGTTCCGAAGGTTTCGTAGTCGTGCCAGTAGAAACTTCTCAGCATGTTCACTCCTGCCAATTTAATGAAATCTTCCCCTTCAGGGGTTCTGTAGTAGCGTACCACGACGGCCGCGACTTCTCCGATCTGACGATGCTGCAAAACATTTAGCATAGGCTTGCCAGCCGTTTTAGCATAGGCTTGCCAGCCGTGCCACCGGGCTCACCGTCATCAGCAAATCCCAGAACGGTATTCCCCTCGGGAGGACCGGCAATATAAGCCAGGCAATGATGGGAGGCAATGATGGGAGGCATCCGGAAACTGATGTCTCAGAGATTGCTGAAAGGAGAGAGCTTCCGCCCTTGAGGTCACTCTCTACAGGAAGGTAATAAAACGGCTTCGCTTGACAGTGATCGTTGACCGTAGTTTCTGCTAACACTCAGTGAAAGAAAAGTACTCCTTGAGTACTTCGACCAGATCAATAATATCATGCCCTGCATTGACAATACTGTAGCCAGAATCAAAAAATTCCGGGCCCACGTCCGGCTTGCACCAATGGCAGCGGGCATCAAAGTCAATATGGTTTTCCTCTTCATCCGGGCCAGGCAGCTTGATTCTCATACTGTAAACCGCACCAATAAGCACCGGCACGGTACTGATCAGCATCAAACCATTGCTGCTGATATTGCCAATACTTCCCATTTCCTTCAGCGTGTTCCTGTTGTACACAGTCAGATAATCATTCAACTGGTGTCGTTTGATGCGGCGGCGCTCCTTGCCGCGTGGAACCGTAGACATAATCTGTACTCCTTTACTGCCCTACCTGTAAAAAATTTAAACCAGAGCCTTGTACAACCTGCTCTGCCTTAACTCACCTTGTTTCAGCATTAACTCCTGCTCACGCTCGGTGATCTTTTTCTGTTCCCTGGCAAAGGCATCAAACTGCTGCATTAATGCCCGCTCGACTTCACTCACACACCCCTTGAACTCTTCTTTGACCGGCTGCTGGCACAACATGACAGCACGATCCAGCTCAGCCTGCCGGTGACTGAGGGAAGCAGCCTGGGTCTGCAAGCTGGTCAACTGAGCTTTGTTGGATATATAACCGTCTTTAATCTTGAAACGACCTTCAGCCCTATCGCAATCCATAATGTTCTGATCGCTATTCCCAATCAAGATCCACTGCCCCCGCTTTCCCTTCTTCCGCCACCTGAACTTTTCAGGGTTAGCAGCGAGCTCTTTAGGTGGCCTGATACCCATCGCTTTCATTTTTGCGGGAGCAATGGAATTCTTCTGCAGAGACAGCCACAGAGTCTCATCAAGATCAACACATTGAGTGATCACGGCCATCATCTGCGTTTCTAATGCTTCAACCTCAGATGATGTCATTCGATAAACAATGACTTTCATAACAGCATCCATCATATCGCTGTATGCTCTGCGTATGGTGGCTTCCGTTTGCATCGCTTCCCGCACTCCCCCTTCAGCACGGAGCTTTTGCCTGCTGTCCTGAAGGGAATTCATAATGTTTGCGAAACCCTGAGCGCCTAAAGCTTTGTCATTTAATTTCTTCACAGCATTGTGGAGCTCGGTAATTCTCATAAGAGCTTCTTCTAAAGCGGCATCGCTCTCGTTGATCAGTTTTTCATTGACCTCACTCACCATGTCTTTGCCATCAAGCCGGATGCCTTCGCTTTTTAACTGCCTGAAGTAACCGCTAAGGCGCTCACGCATGGGTTTGGCATCCGCTGTTGCAACCAGATCCTCCTGATAGGTGCCTGGCAAAACAAATCGCCTCTCAATCGATTTGAGAAAGCCTGTAACTTCTGACTTGAGATTACGGCTCACGACAGGCACCGCTTCCGCAGGAATACCCGCTGCTTTCAAGTCCAGACCATCCACCAGGCTGATGCCTTCATCATTCAGCCAGTGGTGCTCTCTGGCAAAAACCTTATCCAGATGGCTATTGGTTCTGGCCTGCATCAACTCCTTCTCGCAATTCAGGGTATGATGACTTTTCTCACGACTGGCAATATCCACAGCCACCAGTTCAAGCCATGCATTCTTACAGACCCACTGACGGACTTTCAGTTCAATCAGCTCCTGCAATGCGGCTTGAGAGAGACCCAGCTCTGCCCACTCTGTTTTAGCCATCTCAGCCAGTTGGGCCCTTATGTGTGGCAGGCTCTGTAAATATCCCTTTTCGCCTTCCTCTGTTTTCTGAACAGGAAAGGTAACCGTTTGCTCAACCACTCTTTTCAAAGCGGGAGAGGCATTGTCAATGCCCTCAGGAAACAGGTTTTCTGAAGTCTGCATGGACTCATCCAACGCTGCCAGAGCCTGAGTAAATGACTCTTTCTGCTGGTCGGCACCTGTGATGTTCTCAACCGCATCCAGATCAACGGCCATGAACACTCTCTGAGCCTTATGCAAGTCCTTACTGTCGCGGGTAAGACGACCAAGCTGCTGAACCAGATAGTTCTCATTGGCTTCACCACCGGCCTGACCCACCAGGCCATGAAAAATACCGACACTGGCACTCCCCTGGGGCATATCAGTGCCCACGGACTGCGCTTTACTCAAGTAACCATCGGTACTCTGACCACCTGTACGCCTGAGCTGGGTCATGGTTTCCGGAGAAGCTGAAGCGCCCTGCCCATAGACCGGATCGTCCTGATACTGCATCTGCAGATTCTTGTCATGGTCATAGTAAATAACGGACTTCTGAACGCCCCCCATGGCCAGTCGTTGCTGGTTCAAAGTCCGACTCATTTGCTGGGCTTTTGTCGTACAGGCTGCTCCCGACTCAGCGCCATCAAAGAAAATAATCTGGGGCTCCGGACCTACCCTGTGCAGAACATCGGTCAACAGCTTGTTCCTGCCCTCAGGATCGGAGGACCTGAAAAACACCGGCTCCGCCAGAGAAATAAAATGCCAGAAACGCTGGTTAGTGGTTACCGGATCTGTTCTTGCCTTGTGCCGCACTTCTTCAGCACTGCCTGAAGCGCTGGCCAAAGCGGCACAGTACAGGGTACCCAGTGTCGCTGAAAGTAAATGCCGGGCTTTGCACCCAAACAGAAATTCTGAATGTTTCAGATTGATGCTTCGGGGCTCTACTTCGATGGCATAGCCAAGCCCGTTGATCACTGTTTGCACGGTCTGAGCCACTGATATCGACTCAGCCTCAGAATGAGACACCATTTCACTGTCAAACTCGTCGGCAAACACCATGGAGTTTTTCAGCAAGTCGAGACAGGCATCCAATTTTGCCAGTATCGCCTGCTTGTCCTGAATAAAACCTTCAGCGTCCAGCAAAGCCTGTTTGAGATGCATCAGAATCTGGACATCCGTGATGGCGGCTCCCACGGGAACTCGCCCCCGGGCCAACAGAGATTCTCTGTCATTCAGCGGTGTATCGGCAGGTAAACCCAGCAGGGTATTCTCAACCTCTACCAGTCTGGCGACGGATAACTCACAGGGGGACGCAAAGCGGGTCTCAAGATTCAATCGACGATAGTCCTGCCCCTTGCGGGCGTAATACTCACGCAGGCCTTTATCCAGTTCGGCCTGGTTGGTCTTTGGTGCCATGACAATAACCGAGCGGTGCGTATCCGCACCTAACTGGGCAGTAGCGTGATCCGTCAGCGCCAGCAGCAGTGTACTTTTACCGTAGCCGGTGCCCTTATGAGACATCATGGCGACTTCATGGCCATTGGCCCATTGGCTGACGCCGTCCAGTGTCACAGCCAGTTCCTCAGCCTGATCGGGTGACAGAACAATGTGATGCCTTCTTTCAAAGGACAAAAGGGCCAGGTTTTTAGTATCCAGCAAGATGTTGTCGTAACTGCTGATTCGGTGATTCAGATTGTTCTGCCTGGAGGCCAGCAGCGCCATATTCAGGTTCCATTCCTGACAACGCCGGATGTATTCATGGGGTTCACTCACCTGCTCAAAGGCAGCAAAGTCCAGATCCACCAGCTCGTGCTGAAGAGCCTCAAGACGCTGACCGATGATACTGCTCTGCTCAAGGTCAATATCCACCAGCATCAACTGCGACATGCGCTTGATAAAGCCATCAACATCATTACCACCGGGTGCCAGCCCCCTCTCAAAGTTACGAATGGCATGATCGAGCAGCTCACCGTCTGAAAAGCCCTGCAAATCATTTTCAGAAGCATTGCGAATGTAGCTGACCAGACCTTTTTCCAGGGCTTTTTTCAACTGCAATGTACGAACGCAGTGCTTTCTGTTGTTGACGATGACCTTTTCAAAATGGCTCAGCACCGATTGCCTGTTGGTTTTTAGCGTTTTCGGGTCAGGCATCCCACGGGGCCCATAGGTTTGCAACTCGCAACCGGAGTAAACCGACAGGTTTTTAAATACCTGCTCCTGAAACGCTTTTTGCTCGCCTTCAAGGGTTTTAATGACGCTGTCAGTAGTGCTTTCAGCACTATGAGCACTATCCTCCAACAGCTCCCTCTTGGCTTTCAGAAACGCTTCACTGACATGACCAAAACTGGCATTGACGGTAAAGGGCGAAAACTGTTCTGGATGGAAGGTTTCCTGATGAGCGCCGCTTTCTGGCTTCCTTGATTTTTCCTGAGCCACTTTTCTCACCACCGGAAGCTCAACAGGCAGACTTCTGACACGTCCTTCACAGGGTGTGCAGGTAAAAGGCGGCTTCAGTAATTGATGTTCTACTTCCTGAACAACTATCTTGTAACATTCATTGATTTGCTCGAGGGAGGCATTAGGCAGCCAGCTATTTTTCAGCGATTCAAGCTCAAGGACTTCAGGTGGATACTCTTTGCGTGCTCTTGATGGTGAAGTACCGCCCGGCTTCAGCAAGCAGGCCTTGCTCAGTAAGTTCGCTTTAATCAGCTCGGCTTCGGGATTTTCTCCCCGGATAGGAACCGGGATCAGTTGCTGATTGGAACCCAGCTCGTACATAAAGCACTGCTGATCTGAAGGTGTTTTCTGAGCCACCAGCAGGACGGTTTGTCCCGAAGCACTTTTCAGGGGAATCCAGTCCCGCTTCTTTTCTCTTCCTTCAGTGCTGACCTGGAAAGGGATTTTGTAATTAGGATGCCCATGAAGAAAAGCAGGATCCAAAGACCAGGTTCGTCCATCCAGCTGCAGCTGCCAGTGCTTACCCTCTTTGGAATGAAACACCAGTGAAGGCCGACATTGAGCCCCCTCGGACAATTCAATATATTGGTCGCCGGTAACAAGGCTGGTTTTATGAACAGCGGGCTTATTAAAACCATTCATGAAACTGTTGATAAGACAGTCAGGATTCTGGGTGAGGGCACTGAGCCTGAAGCCAGCCTGAGTTTGAACATGATCTGACGCTTCTACCAGAGGTATTGATGAATCTGGCTGAAAACAGGCAATTTCAGCTTGATGAGGATGGGCAACCGCCTGGGTAAAGTCATCATCATGGGTAAGACCTCTAAACTTCTGCTTCGTATTGAGTCTCGTTTCCTGAGCCAGCAACTCGGTACACTGTCTTTCCAGCTTGCGCCTGCGCGTCTCCTTCTCTTTTCGGGTGTCGTAATTCTCTTTGTGCTGCCTGACGGCCATGGTCAGAATCAGTGATCCGGGCCTTTTCAGCTCCTTTTGAATGGTTTTGAGCACCTTTATCATGGTCGGTGTCGCGGGTAATCCAAATTCATCCCTGATCTGACTGAGCCCTACCAGCGAGGCGTCGGCATAGTTGAAATCAACCCATTGCCTTGCCCCCGCTGCCAGCTTTACGGATTCGGGCTGTTTGACAATCCCCTCATGCTGCTCCTGTAAACTGGACAACAGAGTCAACAGTCGGTCACAGATCTGAGGATCCCTGACCATGCGCTCTTCCAGAGCATGGCCCGCCAGTGCCTTATGACCGCCACCCAACTGTTGATCCAAACGAGCTTCAAACTCCGCCTTGTGATGTTCAACCAGCTTCGATAAAAATACCCGGCCATGTTCGGGTACACTTTGTCTCAATCTGGGTGGCAGATGTTCTGAGGCCAATCGTGCAAGCGAGTATTGATAGTCTTTTAAAAGCCTGTGTCCCTCGTCCGACTCCTGAACCCTTGCAATTTTTTGCTGCCAGGATTCATTCAGACGCTCTGAAGCCGACTTGGCGATGGCACACAGGGCATAGATATAGAACTCACTGTCCAGATCCCCCGGATTCTTCGCCAACACGGTACTCATACTGGTCAAGCCTGAATCGACGATGGCCTCAGGGTCTTCCGGGCCAGCCTGAGCATCGGGCTTTAAGGCTTCAAGTGAGGCTTCAAATTGGTTCACCTGAGCCTGAAAGTCATCCTGCGTCTTAGCCAGTAGTTGTATATTGCCCCGGGCCAGGGCTTTAGTCCGGTCAATCTGACGGGTAAAGTCATCCGAAAAATCACGATCCAAGGTCGCACCCTGGGCTTTTTGATAGGCCTGACCGATAGACTCCAGATCCACCAGGAATTGCTCATGGAGTGACAGCACTTCGTTTCGAACAATACTCTTGCCCGGCAGATGATCCGGGCTGGTGAAATGATACGCTTCCTGTTCTTTTTCGAGCAGCTCCTGACTGGCAACCAGCTCAGACCAGGCTGAACGCATTTTTTGAATCAGACCCGGAATAATAAAGGATCCGGGCCCCAGAGAAGCAAACTCCTCGCTTTTGATCTCTGAAACCACTGACCCCAAATCAGTCCACCTGGGCAAAGGAGCAACAGATTCAGAAAACGGATCAGAAAAATCCGTTGACCCCACCGACTCATCCTCGGAAAACCCATCCGTGGCAACAGAATCTGAATCAAAACCAGAGTCACTCTGATGATTGCTATCCATTTTACTTTTCAAATGCTGGAGTGTTTCCAACTGTTCTTTAAGACCAAGGACGACCTCTTCGTGTGAGCGGGTAAGGCGCTGCCTTTCTTCTTCCCAACCCGAAGCTTCTTCTTTATGTCTGCTTTCCTGAAGAACCCAATCTTTTTCAAGCTGGCTGTTTCGACTTTGAGCCTCTTGCAATTCTCTTTCCTGTCGAACACTCAGATCATCCATTTTGCTCTGTAAACTATCAGCCTCTTGTTGGCTATTCCTCAACAAGGCTTCCAGCTCGGTGACCCTTTTATCCAGTAATTTTCTTTGTTTTTCTGCTGTCTCAGAAAGCGATTGAAAGTGATCCCTGTTGTCTTCAGCCAAACGAATCTGTCTTTTAAGATCAGTCAACTCTACTGACTTCTTACTTTGCTCATCGTCAAGCTGCTTTTCCAGAGACTTCAGCCTGATATCTGCCTTTTCAAGACTGCTCCGCAAAAGAGACAGCTCCTCATTCTGCTTTAGAGAAGCGGTATGAGCCTGTTCCCTCTCTTGCGTCAACCGTTTTACTTCCAGCTCCAACCTTCCATATTGTGTACCCAGTTCTGTCGCCTCACCCTCCAGGCTTGACGCTCTGGCCTGGCTTTCCTCGAGACTGTTTTTCAAGGCAACCAACTGGTTATTGATCAATTCAATGCTTTGTTCTTTTTGTTCGAGAGTGGCGTCTTTACGGGATAGCTCGAGTTTTGTCTTCCTGACCTCTTCATTAGAGTCAATAAGTTGTTGATCCAGTCGTTGTTTTGTTTCAACCAGCTGGTCATGCTGGCTTTTCAAATCAGCAAAGAGTTTATCCCTGGCCTGCTCAATGCTGACTTTTTCTTTATCCCAATCCGCCGAAGTCACTTCTGCCTTTTGCTCCAGTGCCTCGACCTGTAGCTTGAACTCATCTCTTTCTCGAGTAAGCCTCTCCATCTCAAGGGTATGCTGACTTTTCAGACTTTCAGCACTGAGCTGAAGCTCTTGAAGTTGCTTCTTTAACTCACCGCTGTCGTGAGTAAGAGCCTCTGATTCTGATTTAAAGTGGTCTCTTTTCTTTTCCGTCTCTTTAAGACGACTTTCCAGACTAGCAACCCTGGATCTTGAATCCCGGAGCTGGCTTTCCCACTGGGTTTTCTCAAATCCAGCAGCATCACTATCGCTTTGTAAACGACGCTCAGCGTCCAGAAGCTTTTGTTTTGCTTCATCTCGCTGTTGTTCAATGAACTGAACACTTGCTTCCAACTCAATGACTTTACTGTCACTCAGTTCTTTCTCGGGTATCAGCTGTTGAACTCTATGGGTCAGCTTTTCAATAGTACGAACTTGATCGTCTACATTCTGTCTAAGCCCGGCTACTGTCTGTTGCTTTTCCTGAGTTCTTTGATTGGCTTTTTCGATCTCGTGCCTGAACTCATGCTCAGCCTCTTCAAGCTCTCGAATCCTGTCATCCTTGGCTGAGATCGAAGATGACAGCGAGTTTTCCCTGATTTTAGCTTCTGCAAGTTCATCTTCTTTTCCGGTCAGCAGGTCTTTTAGTCGATTCACTTCCTGCTGGCTTAACTGAAGCTCTCTATGATAACGCTCTGAGGTCTTCTGTAATTTAGGGATAGACTCGTCTGCTACTGCAAGGCGCTCTTTCGCCTCTCTTTCCTTGCTTTTTGCTTCTTCAAATTTGCTTTGCAACTTCTCTGCGTTTTTTTCAGCGACTTGTAGCTGTCTTATATGCTCTGTGACGTCTTCTTTCGACGATCGGGTAGCCCTTTGAGCCGAGTCAAGTTCTTCGCGAAGTGCTACCAGCGATGATTCGAGTTGATCTTTTTCCTCCTCAAGCCCATCGCTTTTCGTCGTCAGCTCCTGAACCTTTCTCCTCTCAATCACTAACGCCTGATCTCTTTCTGACAGATCCTCCTCTTTTGAGCGAAGACCTTTCTCAAGGCTGACTATTTTTTCCCTGAGTTCACGCTCAGTGCTCTCCAGTCTTGACTGCAACTCACTCAGCTCTCTTTCTTTGTCTGTAAGCTGAGCCTGAGCCTGCTGCTCGGAGGTGTTGGCGCTTGCCACTGCTGTTGCTAAATCAGCTTTTTCTTTTTGATGCTTTTGCACAGCAACGCTTAATTGCTCTGTGATCTGAGCTATCTCAGCCTGGTAAGATTGACTCTCCTGCAAACCGTTGCTCTGAGCGAGCTGGAGGCTCTGTAATTGCTCTTTCAGAGCAGTGATCTCAGCTCTGGCTGCAACCAACTGTACATTCAGTTCTTGCAGGCTTTTGAAGTCCTCTTCATATTTCAGTTGCAGCGCTTCCAGTTCAGACCGTTTAGTCAGCAGTAACGCTTCAAGCTGTGCTTTCTCTTCCAATGCTTCATTCTTTAAAAACGCCTCACCGCGTATTTTATCCTTGTGCTCAATAAGGGTTTGTTGCAAAGCACTGATTTCGTCGTCGTATTTCTTTCGTTCCAGATGAATCTCTTTTAATGACCGGGCTTTTACCTCAAACTCAGACTGCTGTTTGTCGAGTTCTTCGACCTTTTCCTGGAGCTCTCTTTTGGTATCTTTGAGAGACTGAATATCAAGGTTTAGTGCGCCATTTTGACTGGACAGATCAGCCACACGCTCTTCAGCACTCTGAAAGTTCTGCTGAAGTTCTGCCAACCTGACCCTTTCCTGCTCCAACTCATTTTCAAGTGTCTTGTAGCTATCCAGATACTCCTGCTGCAAATGCTCTACTAACTGATCCTTTTGTTCCAGATCTGAATCAGCCTGTTGGCTCAATTGCTGATAGTCCGAGTGTGCAGCCTGAAGTTGAGTTTGCAGGCTGTCTATTTGTTGACCAGAAGTATCCATCTGAGTTTGAAGCTGTGAAATCGTAACGTCATTTTCAGCCAGCATTCGGGTTTGCTCGTCCATCTGAGCCTGAAGCTGACGGTTCACTGCTTCCAGCTCATCCAGCCGGTGGTCAGAATCAAGCGGTTCCTCATTCGATATGTCACTGGGTTCAACAGCAGAGTCCTGGATGTTAACGATCCGATGCTGCTCCTGACGTAACTGATGATCCCTCGCTTTGAGTTCGTCTTTTAGTTCAGCGTGTTCTTTCTCAAGCTCACTGAGTCTTTCAGAAAAGTGCTCAGGTACTGCCTGCTCTTTCTGCTTGAGTGCGTCTACCTGCTCCATGAGTTCAAGCAACTGCTCACGGGTCTGCTGTAGCTCGGAGCCTAAGGCTTCTTTCTCTTGTCTGAGATGGCTTAGTTCCTGCTGAGCCCTGGATAACTCGAAACTCTGGGGTGAAAGAACGGGTCCATCTGGCGCTCTGGGCGTTGCCAGTGTCGGCACCAGCGGCGGCATGCTCAGCTTGCTCCTTAAAAAGAGGTCTTCAAGGTCCTGAAACGGATCATTGTCTGGAGGGGTAGAAATCTCTTCAGAATGGGTAAACCCGGAATAATGCTGACAATAGAACTCAGCCAGAGCCAACACTTCCCGATGCATTTTTTCCAGCTTATGTCTTTCCAGCAACCCTTTTTGCCAGGCTTCCTTCGACTGACCACTGGCGGTGATGGCATCGGCAATACCCGCCTCTTTGACCTCAATCTGGTGAATCATGGATCGAGCCATGGCCAGAGTCATCAAGTGCCCGTTGTTGCCATTGAGGTTACTTTCCAGCTGTTGAATCTTGTCAGGCATTTTAAAACGCCAGCCCAACTCACTGTGTAGCCTGCCCACGCGCTCAGCCATCTGGTGCTTGGTTTTCCTGCTGGCAGTGGCGACGGTCTCGGGCGTAATGCTTTCTCTGAGTCTGAAAAGGGTGTGTTCAGGAATCGGGCTGACTGGATGGGCAAACGCTCTGCAGACTAAGCTGTAGGGTTTTGGAATGATGGGTACGCCAACTTCGATATGGGAAATATCCCTGTCGCTGATGGCCGTTGTGATCGGACGATCACCTTGTAAAAGCCTGTTTGGCAACTGAATCGAACCCACGCCATTGCTCGTCTGCTCCTCAGCAGTCTGAGAGCCGGGCACTGATGTACTGTTCAGGAAATGGTCATGGGAAATGCCAATGCCACTGTTTCTGCGATCCATGCGGTCTACAACATCCGTTGAAAAACAACACAATTGCCAAGAAACAGCTCAAATTCCGGCACCTAATTCGCTGAATTCATACCCGTCGTATGAATCCACAATTTAAGGTTAGCAGTGGGTTTATGGGGGATTTTGCATTCCGGGGACTTGAAAGCACAGCTCGTCAATGGGCTACTCAATCATCTTCTGGCAATCCATCGGGAATCGTCAAAATACTGATGTATTCATCGGGTTTGCTCTGGCATGGCTTTGGTTGCTTCGTTCATAAGTTCAATAAAATAAGGAAGCAGGAGCTTGTTGACTTCTGCCAGTGATGCCGTATCCATCCAACCCTGGCCATGCAAACGCCTCTGTTGCTCAAGCTCTTGCCAGCTCAATGTGCAGGAGCCAAGGCTAACGAACGGTTTTTGCCCGTCACTCCCCGGAACGACCCAATCAAAACGAACGCTGCCAAGATAAGGTCTGATGCTTTTTTCTCTCACAGGAAGGGGCTGTTCAGTAATCACTCTGGAATTTTCAGAGTAACGTGCACTCAGAAGAGCGTCAGAATTAAACAGGTCACCAGAGCCCATAATCAGGTATTTAATGGATGAATGAGATGTGTACCAGCGTGTGAGCCGACCTTTATCATAAACCGTATTTTTTCCCTCTAAACCGACATAGGACATCCATCTTTTAAAGCGGCAACTATCGATCTCACGGGTCATATTGTCTGGACAGGTATGCTCAATGCTGGATAACAGGGTCTGATAGAAAGTCAGGCTATCACCAGCTCCGGACAGCGGGAATTGAGACCTGAGCACCTGATAAAGTTTTACACTGTTTTCCAGATCCGGCGACAACGTCAGATCACGGGTTGTCTTGATAACAGGAACCAACAAACCTTTTGGCTTTGATTTCAGTAACGCCAGCATATCGGCAGAAAAGTAGCACTGCCCTGTCAGGGTCATATGTTCGTCAGGTACCAGAGACTGAAGGGGGGGATTGTCCACCCGCCATTGGTGAAAGAAAGTCCAGTCTGATGGCTTTTCTGCAACAGGTTTAACCGATGTGGAGGCGTCTGGCTTATTATCAAACCAGTCGAGGACGGAGCAGGAAGAGGTCATCACAGCTATCGCAACCACCAGACATAAACGTCTTGTTATGGAAAAATAGCTCATCATCAGCCTATCGCTCTGGAAAGGGTTATTATCTTTAAATGTAGTCAGATCGAACTGCTATCTCGCCCTTCAGTGAATAAAAAGCGTTTTTCAGGCGCTGTTGAGCGTTTGTTTCGCATTCAACAGCCCCTGAAACCAACCATCCAACCGCCAGAATTATTCCAGCCCCAGACCCGGCTCGGGCGGTTGAGTCAGATCTCTGACCGTCTCTTCCAATTGCTGTAGTTTGCGGTTGACCTGTATGCGGAATGAGTCAACGGCTTTCACCGCCTGTTGCTGATTTGCTACTTTTCGGGTGAGCTCTGCCTGAAGCTTGCTCATTTCTGTCACTTGTTTGTCAAACTTCGCAAGACTCTCCGTCATCGTACCCTGAGCCGCCAATTGCTCGGTGCTGATGGCCTTCATCAACTGATCCATCTCACGAATACTCTTTTGCAAAGCGTTCAGCTGGCCAGATGCCTTATCGGCTGCTTTACCTGCCTCCTCCGCCTCTTTGAGGGCTTTGACTACATTATCTTTATTGATCAGGATCCACTGACGGTTTCGCTTGTTCGAGACGTCCCAGAGTTTGCGAATTTCAGAATTCACCACTTCCAGCTCAGATCGCAGCGCAGAACCACTCTGATCAAGATTTTCACCGGTAGCAGTGACTTCTCCGGTCACAGTACTCAGTTTTTCCTGAGTGACCTTCAGAGCCTGACGGGTGTCAGCCAGCTGCTGTTGCATCAGTCTAAACTGCCAGACGCCACCAGCCCCCAGCACAATAATCATGACCAGTAAGAGCCAGGTCAGGCCATTGCCACCTTTACCTGCAGGAGTCTGCCCTGCTTTCTTGTGAGGGGGTGTTCCGCCAGCATCAGCAGCTTTCCTGCGTCCTGGACGCTCGTCTGCTGCAATTGAGAAATCCGGTATATCGTTGATCGCCTTATCCTCTTTTCTCATGGGTTCTCTTCTTTCGCTATGGGCATCTTTCTCTCATTTCGCTATGGGGATCTGGTCAGTTGAAGCGCAATACTACTATGAAATAACACCAGCTCCCACACTATCCACCGCATAGATTCGTAATTAAACCAATGTTACTATCGTCGCGCGAGACAAATCGGGTCAAACAAAATCAACCTTCAAGTGGAGAACGACAACATGGCTTTTGAACTGCCCGCACTGCCTTATGCACGCAATGCTCTGGCTCCTCATATTTCTGAAGAAACTCTGGACTACCACTACGGCAAGCATCACAAGACCTATGTTGACAAACTGAACGGTCTGGTTGCGGGTACCGAACTGGAAAGCAAGAGCCTGGAAGACATCATCAAAACATCGGAAGGCGGTATCTTCAACAATGCCGCTCAAATCTGGAACCACACATTCTACTGGAACTGCCTGAGCCCTAACGGTGGCGGCGCTCCTGCCGGTGAGCTGGCTGACGCCATCAACAAGGCTTTCGGTTCTTTTGACGAGTTCGTTGCTGCATTCAACGACAAAGCCGTTAACAACTTTGGCTCTTCCTGGACCTGGCTGGTTAAAAACAGCGACGGTTCTGTAGAAATCGTGAACACCAGCAATGCCGGCACTCCTCTGACCACCGATCAGAAACCACTGCTGACCTGCGACCTGTGGGAACACGCTTACTACATCGACTATCGCAATGTTCGTCCAGAGTACCTGAAACATTTCTGGGAACTGGCTAACTGGGATTTTGCTGCGGCTAATTATGCGGGCTGAGTACCTGTTTGGGAAATAGACCTTTCATAAGCGTCTGTACTGCCTGGTAAGTGTTTTATCAGGCAGTATATGAAATGCCAAAAACGATAATCCTTGTTCTCGTTCAGAAAGTTAGTGGAAGGGTTCAGGAGAGCTTCAAGATATCGGTATTGGCATCGTATCTGTAACACCCCAATAACAAATCCCACCAATAATCTGCCAACGGATATTCAAATGCCTGAGAATAAAATTGCAGTTATAACGGGAGCTGGACGAGGTATTGGCGCAGTCAGCCAGAACCGGCTCGCCCAATGAATATATTGACTATGCAGCCAGCAAAGGGGCTATTGATACTTTGACGAAAGGTTTGTCTCTGGAGGTGGCGGCAGAAAATATCCGGGTCAACTGTGTACGACCCAGTTGTATTTATACCGACATGCATGCTGATGGAGGGGAACCTGGCCGGGTCGATCGACTGGCCGATGTGCTACCTATGAAACGTGGCGGCCATCCTGAAGAAGTGGCGGAGGCTATCTACTGGCTGGCTTCTGAGAAGGCGTCTTTCTCGACAGGTAGTTTTCTGGATCTGTCAGGTGGGGTTTAAAAATAATCGGGTGGCTTGTAAAGACATGAACCCGATGAACAAGAGCTGAATTTTGGTTCAATCGGGTCTCGCGATTTCGATTCATCCTCTGGGATATACAAAAACAACGATTGTTGTTTAATGTATGGGTTAGCGTAACTCTTGAAATACTTCAGGACACTGTTCTGCTATTCTGAGTAAGGCTTTTGCTGGGCCTTGTGGCGTTCTGCGGCCTTGCTCCCAGTCTTGAATGGTTCTGATACTCACTCCCATGAAACCAGCAAATGCTGATTGTGAAAGTTGTAATTTTTGTCGAATTTCTTTGGCTGGAGATGGCTCTGAAAGAATAGAAGTTTTCAGCTTTCCCTTACCTGATTTAAAAGCCTTAATTTCTTCTATACCATCAAGAATTTCCTGGCCGATATCACGTTCATTCATTTTCGATAGCCTCCGCAATCTTTCTAAGTATGTGGCCGGGTATAGAGGCTTGGTCAGACTTACTGTACATTGTGAGCATCCATATTTCATAGTCACTCTTTTTCCAGTAATAAATTACTCTAACGCCACCACTTTTACCTTTGCCTTCTGGTGCCCAGCGTACTTTACGGACACCTCCGCTACCACGAACAATGTCACCAGAATCAGGTTTTTCCTGAAGGTGCCATTGCAACATTCTGTATTCATCATCTGACAAATAATCAGAAAGTATCTTGGTAAATTTACTTGTTTCGATGAAAATCATAGATTACAAGCATACGGCATTGCCGTATCTTGTCAAATTTACCTATTTTAATGTTTCTGTTCATCGCCCCGCAATTTTGCGTTGGGCTTCCTTCAGGCCGGGTCGCGTAGATCGGGTCGCGTAGATCGGGTCGCGCAGACCCTGCCTTACAACGACGCCCTTGCCCTTTCGCTAACCTTCGGCTCTGCGAATACCTGATAGGAGGACTTTCACCTCCAGTTAAGTGCCATGTTCGGCACATATTCCACATTCAGCCGCGCCGCCGAAGGCGGGTGGAGAGCGCAGCCCCGGAACAAACTGGTAATTTGTTATGCTGCGTTCTCACCGGCGGATTTGATCTAATTTTTCAGCCATCCATGTTTTTACTATTGCCTGGCGAGCGACCCCAAGCCTGGCTGCTTCTTTATCGAGGGCATTGATCATCCAAATTGGAAAGTCAATATTGACACGTTTCGTGTCGTGATCAGGGCGATGACCTTTATCCCACTGAACTACATCATCAATTAGATCACTACCTTCATCAAAGGCTTTGTCGAAATCTTCAGTTTTCATAGCAAGTAATTTCCTTTGTTCTGGAACGGCGAACTGAAATGATCCTGATGTTATCTCCTCGCAGAGTATAAACCGCTGTCCAGTGCTTGCCTTTATATCTTGCAACCATAGGCTTATATAACGGATTGCCCTTTGATGTTCGTATACCTAATGAAGAAACCCTGAAAGCCTTCAAGGATGCAGATAAAGGGGTAGGCTTAACCCGTTACGATTCAATGGAAGAAATGTTTGATGATCTGGATGCTGACTGATGCTTACTCCAGTACGATCAACAAAGTTCAAAAAGGATTACAAGAAAGTCAAACGGCAAGGTAAGGATTTATATTCGGCACACTGGACAACACTGTCCCAGTCGTCAGCTCCGCAAAGGAAACCAACAATGGTCATAAAAACGACCTCCCCAAGGATATGATTGCCGATTGTTTGGGGTTGGATTGCTCAACCGTGAGTAAACTAATTTCAAGATTAAAGATGTGACCCCGGAGTCCTGAATTTAAACAGTCGGAGACTTATATTTTTGCATTCTGTACTTCTAAAAAAATCTCATATTCTGGTTTTATTTTTAAGTGTCTTCTTGAAGCTGAGAACATTCTAAAATATGAACGATCATCCGAGTTTCTTAAAGCTTCAAACAAAGTGGGTAAAATCTTCTGATTAAAAATAGCTTTAGAACAGGGTTTATTCTTTCTTGTTTTAATTATTTTATTAAATAAGTGCTTGGTGCTTTTTAGTTCTTTCCATATTCTTTTCACTTCATCTATTTCTTTGTTCGAAAAAAGTAATTTCAATTGACTTTTGTTGTTTAATAAAATCAAATCATTGCCTTCTTTAAAGGTTTTTGTATAGTCATCTATTGTTGAAGAGTCACCAGTAAGCCATTGATTAAGAGTGAATAGACCTACCATCGACTGTAATATGTGAAAATTATTGTTTTCTCTGAGAATTACAAAATCGTGACAATGTGTTTTAATATTTTCATGTATGTAACTGATTTTATGTACGAATATGTAATCATTTTCTGGGTCGCAATTAATGTAAGCCTTATATATATCCTGTTTGTCAGATGAAAAAACATAGGGGATTGAACAATTTCCTTTAGCTAAGTTTTTCGCAAGAACTTCTGCTGTTATGTGACATACATATTGATTCTTTAGTTCGTTAGCGCTCAATTCTAATGGAGATAAACAAGTGCTGTTTGCTTTTATGGGAGACTTATCAGACATGCATTGTTTATCTGTACCCAATGTCTCATCAGTAGCATTGGATAAAAATCCACTACCTACCTTAATCTCATCTTGAGCTGAAACAGTTCTTGAAAATGCACAGGAAACTTCTTCTAAAGTGTCCTTAACAGGCTTTGATTCTTCCCCTGGCACTGTTAATTGTGCTGTGCCTGCTACCGGGGTAAAGTTGAGCAATGAAGGTTGACTCTTGACGTCTCTGCCCATACTGACACCCATTGCTGTCTCTGATTGAGATTGAGATTGAGATTGATGAGGTGTTGGGGAGCCAACAATTTTGGAGTTGTTATCTATTCCGTTCATGGATTCCTCACAACAAGTTAGAATTTATCCCAGATTAGCCAGTTGATTAAAAATGAGCGTAGTAACATAGAGTTGTCTATGGGATAAAAGTTCATAACATGTTGTTAAGTACAACTAACAAAGTTTTTTTCTTGCAGCGCACGCAGAATGGCATTACTCATTAACAGCGTTTCATATTTCCTCCGTAGTTCAGTGATTTTCACAACGTCGTCACCACTGGCGGTTACCACGTGGCTGCCATCGGAGCTAAAGGTGGCTGATAAGACAGAGTCTTCATATTTAAAGTGAAGTGTTTAAGGCATTGGCATGAAAAGCGATATGCTCTCTGATAAAACTGGCTATATAGAAATAGCTATGGTCATAGCCTTCATCTATAGATAGCTGGATAGGGTACTTCACCTTATCACACGCCGACTTGAAATGTTTTGTCAGTAATTGCTGTTGCAAGAAATTATCCGACAGGCCCTGGTTAATCATAACAGGCAAGACACGATCGTATGCCTGATTCTCAATTAACACAGTGGCGTCATATGCAAGCCATGAGTCCTGGTTATGCCCTAAATAATGAGTAAACGCTTTCTGCCCCCATGGACACTGACTGGGGTTTACGATCGGCGCAAAAGCCGAAATTGACTCATAATGATTGGCATTGTTCAGACCAACCACCAAGGCACCGTGGCCACCCATAGAATGCCCTGAGATTGATTTTTTACCGGTAACGGGAAAGTTCGCCTCGATCAGAGCTGGAAGTTCGTGCACCACATAATCGTACATGTGATAGTGCTCACCCCATGGCTGCTCTGTTGCATTAACATAGAAACCGGCCCCTAAACCCAAATCCCAGGCGCCTTCGGGATCGTCTGCCACCCCCTCTCCACGGGGGCTCGTATCTGGACAAACAATAGCAACACCATACTCTTGTGCAAACTGTTGGGCGCCTGCTTTTGTCACAAAGTTTTGATCCGTACAGGTAAGACCTGACAGCCAATACAGAACCGGCACCTTTTCGGACTCGGCTTTACTGGGTAAATAAATCGAGAACTGCATAGTGCAGCGGGTAGTGTCAGCTTCATGCTCATGTTGTAGTTGAACGCCACCAAAGCATTTAACACGGGATAATTCTTTCATAGCTGATCTTGCCTATTGATTCACTTAAAAGCTATCTGGCAAGTGAGTAGAATTCACGAGCCTCATTCACTCATTTGTCAATATTTGATGACGGTGCGAATCGATTTACCTTCATGCATCAGGTCAAAAGCTTTATTAATGTCTTCTAACGGCATTGTATGGGTGACCATTTCGTCGACTTTAATTTCACCAGCCATATATTTTTCAACATACTCTGGCAGTTGAGTCCGCCCTTTAACCCCGCCAAAAGCGCTGCCGCGCCAGACACGGCCTGTGACTAATTGAAATGGACGTGTACTGATCTCCTGACCAGCGCCAGCCACACCAATAATCGTCGACTCACCCCAACCTTTATGACAGCACTCCAGGGCACTTCTCATGGTTTCAGTTCGACCGATACACTCGAATGAGTAATCTACTCCGCCCCCGGTGAGCTCAACAATCACTTCTTGAATGGGTTTATTGTAATCCTTTGGGTTGATGCAATCAGTTGCGCCAAGGTCTTTGGCCATTTGAAATTTATCGGGATTAATATCCACCACTAAAATGCGCGAGGCTTTGGCCATCACAGCGCCTTGAACTGCCGACAGGCCAACACCACCCAAACCAAATATGGCTACGGTTGCTCCTTCTTCTACTTTCGCTGTATTCAGCACAGCACCAATACCGGTAGATACACCACAAGCTAACAAACAGACTTTATCCAATGGTGCGGCCTGACTGATTTTTGCCACGGCAATTTCAGGTAATACCGTATGCTCTGCAAAGGTCGATGTGCCCATAAAGTGATAAATGGGCTGCCCATCTTTTGAAAATCGCGAGGTTCCGTCCGGCATCAGGCCTTTGCCCTGAGTTGCACGAATGGCCTGACAGAGATTGGTTTTACCGGAGGTACAAAATTTACATTCGCCACATTCCGGAGTATATAGCGGGATAACGTGATCACCAACCGCGACGGATGTTACTCCTTCTCCTACCGCTTCTACAATACCTGCACCCTCATGACCTAATATACAGGGAAAGATACCCTCAGGGTCCTCACCACTCAGGGTAAAGGCATCGGTATGACATACGCCGGTTGCTGTTAATTTTACCAGAACCTCACCAGCCTGAGGTTCTTGAAGGTCAACTTCCTCAATAGTAAGAGGCTTGCCTGGTCCCCAAGCGACAGCTGCACGTGTTTTCATGGTTATACCTTTTTAAGTTGGAGAATAACTGAAAGTGACTGGCTTTTCTCAAACGGCTACCGATCTCAGCAAACTGTAAAGTGAATGAATCCTGAAATGAAGGTTTTTTTCTTGTCAGCACGCTGGACAACACTGTCCCAGTCGTCAGCTCCGCAAAGGTGACCGACAATGGTCATAAAAACGACTTCCCCAAGGATATGGGTACATTTGGCAGCTTGTCTGGGGTCTGGCAACTGGCTGGTTCGTTCGAGAAGAGAGTGAAATGCCATAAAAAAGGCAGAATGTACCAGAATCAAACAGGGCTTAGCAAGGACATTTTTACAAGAAATTGTTCAAAAAATGCTCATGCGTTTGCCCTGCGGTCATAGGGCAAAGCCCGGAACGAACTGGAACTATTTGTTATGTGGCGTTTTATGGTCTACTTTTCCGAGGTTCATCAAAAAATAAATCATTGAACCAATCTTAGGATCTACATACTATGGCACTTATTTACAGAATGTTATTTATTCTTTCCATGACAATTACCAATCTTTTTATATTCAATGCTTATGCTTCTGAGCAGATAAACTTTTTTATATGTTCAGCTACTGAAAATAAAAGTCAATATGCTGTTATTGAAAGAAAAACAATTGATAAAAAAATCTTTAATGATGATTTTGATAATAGTGGGGCTGTAATTAATCAGCTTGCTCCGCTTTTTCTTGCTAAGGACTATTACATCCCCAATTTTTGTAAAACAGTTAATTTAGAGAAATTAACTAATGAATTTCCATATTTGAAAGATAGCATCAAGCAATATTTGACTTTAGAAGATAGTAAAGATGACAAGGAGCCATTAATAGTAGTATTGCCGACTCAATTGACTAGTTCAGATTCTATTAATAAAGTTCGTCCAGCAATAATTGCTACGAGCCTTACCTTTGCAATTTTATGGGCGCTTGGTTCTTCATATTTAGCGCCTGGCTCTTTAATGGTTTTTATAACGTGTGCATTCAGGCCTGAACAATGTCAGACAGTTTTGGAAAATTTTTCCGATTTCTTCTCTGAACTATGGACAAAAGCTACAACACGACAAGTTACAGCTATGTCAGGAAAGGGACATAGATTAGGCAATTAGCCTAATAACGCCTGGTTCAGCCGCGCCGCCAACGGCGGGGCGGCGTCTCAGCCAGCTTGCTGGCGACATCACGCACTTGTTATGCGCTGGTTTATATGCGAGAAGCTTGAATTAAGGCTTTTGAAATCCATTGGTTAATACTTTGACCACTAACCTGAGCTGCTGTTGCAATGGTTGCATGAAGTTCTGGTGGAATACGAAGCATCAATTTACCAGAGTATGGTTTCTGAGGCTCCTTGCCCACAGAAGCACAAGTTTCGAGATAATCTTCAACTGCTTCGTGAAAAGCCTCTTTTAATTCTGCTACTGACTGACCATGAAAACCAACTCGATCTTTAATACCTGCAATATGACCAATGAAACACTCATCATCATCACTGTATTCTATGCTGGCTGCATAACCTTTATATGTCATTGTGTTCATGGTTTAACTCCAATCCTGATTAGAAAATCTCGTGCATCTTTCACCTGATACGGCTTTGCCTCTTTTTTCGGGTGCGGTCTATGGAAAGTTCCGATTTCACCATTTTTATGGAACCTTACTCGCGACCCGCGTCCCTCAATAATATCGGCTCCAACAGCAGTGAACTACTCGCCCCTAAAGGAACGAGCTTCCAATACTAAGCAAGCTACCGGAGTAGTTACCGTTCTTTTCTTTTTTGACGTTTCACTGCGAGCTGCGGGAGAGGGCTTGCCCTTTCCCGGCTTACATTTCGCTCCACGTCCTTTGGTTAGCACAGGAATTCCTTTGCCAACCAACTCCGTCCCAGAGTCCATGAAAAACTTAATTGCTCGTTTCTTGATTACGATGCTGGCGTTTCTGTCAGCGTTGTCAAAGTGTCCACATTGACCGCAAAGAAACCGTTCTTGTGTCTTGCGGTTGTCGGGGTGAGTGTGACCGCAATCAGCACACTCTTGACTCGTAAAGGGTGCAGGCACTTTGAAGACTGCTTTGCCTGCTTTTGCTGCTTTATATCGGGTGTAAGTTTCCAAGAAGTGCCATCCTACGTTGAGAATGGCCTTGTTCAGTCCGGCTTTTTGTTTCGCCTTGTTGGAGATGAACTTTCCGTTTTGATCTTTTTTTGCTTTTGGCCTGCGAGTCATTTTTGAGGTTTTCAGATCTTCGAAAACAATGACCTTGGCCTTGCTATCGACCATTGTTCTGCTGGTTTGGTGGCAGAAGTCTTGCCGAATGTTGGCTACTTTCTTGTGCTGCCTGCTAATCCTGTTCTTTGTTTTCTGACGACGGTTTGAGCCTTTGGTTTGGCGAGACAAACGGCGCTGAAACCTCTTCAGGTATCGCTGGCGCTTATCCATGTTCTTTTTCTGGTCTTCTTCAAAGTCGTAAGGCTTAACGCCAGTATGAACAGGTATGACAACACCTCGATCGACGCCAATAACATGCTCTTCCAGCCACTCTTTGGAAGCACCTTTGAGGTATTCCAAATGCTCTTTTTCTGTTGCTGGTTCTTCTGATCCATCGTCGTAACAGAAAGAAACGGAGTATTGACCAGCCTCTTTTCTAATGTAAATGGATTTTGGTTCGTTGAATAAACGGTGAGTTTTAAACGACAAATAACCAATATTATTGGTCTTTGTGCCAATGAAAAGACGGGTTACACCATCTGCACAGATATCGAACCGGAACAACTCTTTGGTGAGGTAAACACTGCCCTTGTCTGTCTTGGCTTTTTTCTTTGGTTTACCGCACTGGCCATTCATGTACTTCCGGTAGGTCTTATACCAGTTGGTAGCCGAGTTTCTGATTATCTGACTGGGACAATCGGATAACCAGGGTGATAACTCTTCGCTTTTGAATTGGGCTGCCTTTGTGTCAATAGGAGCATACATACCTATGGGGCAGTATTTTTTTGCGTAAGTGCTGTAATAGCGATGTTCATCACATTTCGCATTCCAGACAAACCGAGCGCAACCCATCCACTGAGACAGAACCAACTTTTGCTGATCTGTTGGATTGGCTTTGAGTCGGATACCTTGAAGCATTACATAACCTGTTGAATTTAATGGCTTCATGCTAGTCTGGCTAGAAATATCTGTCAAATATGAGGTTTTTATGTACGAATGGAAATCGGGTAGATCATGTGTATTTAGGAATAACGTACACCTAGTATTTGTTACTAAATACCGTAGAAACGTGTTCACCAAGGAAATGATTGACCGGCTACGTGAAATATTTTCAGAGACCTGTCTTCAGATGGATTGTGAGCTAATCGAATTTGACAGGGAGCACGATCATATTCACGCAATAGTTACTGTTCACCCAAAGCTGGCAATCTCTAACTTGGCAGGCAATCTAAAGGGAAAGTCGTCCTATATTTTAAAGCGTGAATACCGGGAGCGCATAAAGCCGATGTTATGGGGGAAACACTTCTGGAGCCCGAGTTATTGCTGTGTATCAGCAGGTGGTGCCAGTATGGAGACAGTTAAAAAATATATTGAAAGCCAGAGAACACCGCCTTCAGAAAAATCTGCTAAAACTTCCAAACGACTGTCACAGCAAGGCTAACGCCTTGCGCTGGCTAGACCCGCCCCTGAAGGAACGGGTTTGCGCCAGCATTTCGATCAAGAGGGCTTCTATAGCCTTCCATTCCAACTGTTTTGGGGTCGGATCTCTGAATACCGCTGTTAGCGTTTTACGGTGTTTTGCATTCATAAAAGACACTATAGAGCATAGTGTCATTAAATGGTATCGTTATTATGCTTTATGAGGAATTGAAGCGCATAACCCCTGCATAAGCGACGGCGCGTCTAGCGCCGTCCGCTGACACCCGACGACAAGAGTGGCGCAAACTCAAAGGCAACTATCTTTTCAGTGGCAAGAACCTGACCATGGTCTTTCGGGCAAAACTCCTTCGCGCCCTGGACGAACAAGGACTACTATCACCGAGCCTGAAAACAAGGCTGCCCAAACGTCAATTGCAAGCGGATGGGCAAAGGATGCCAGAAGTAGACCACCAGGCTGTGATGAGACCACAGTAAGAGAGCCTCAATATGTGCTTGCTGTAAACGACTGATTTGCAGCGAATCATGACAAACCGAAGCAGACTTTCTTGCCAAGTTTTTTATTGGCTTAACAGGGCTTACGCATGAAGATAATCATTCTCATTTAGCCCCAACAATGAATGATTTCAATAGCTGAGACAGGTATCTATTGCTCCATCCAGCCTTTTTACGCTTTGTCTTGATGCTCCTCTTACTGGTAACGTCGGCCTTCAGAATATTTAGGGCAATACGACGCAAGGTAGACAGATTTTCAGCAGCGCATTCATCTTTGGTTTGGCAAGCATCTTCATCAAAGGCAACGTCCAGCATCCAGTGCAGACTATTTTCCACTTCCCAGTGCTGGCGCGTTGCATTGAGCATTCCCTCGGCTGTCATGGTTTTGCTGGAAATGTAGAACCTTAGAGCTGTCGTGGCTTTGCCATCAATTGTTCGATCAGACTGAACGACACCAAACTGCTTTATTCCTGTCCATTCATCAGCTGTTGAAAGAGCCGAAACGTCATCAAAAACCCAGCAGCAGCGATATTCATGACGACCATGGCCTTTATTTTTGCACTCAAAAAATGCATCTGATACTGGCTCTTCCGGGTTGCTATTCCATCGCTCTTCGACCGCTGTCTGAATATCGTTGTGCAGTGTTTTTTGGTTTCCTTTAACAGCAAAAAGATAATCTGCCTCCTGGTTTACGCAGGTTTCTGCAATACTTTTTTGGCAGCTGATTGCATCGGCTGTAATCATGCAGCCTTTCAAGTCGATAGCTTCAAGAAGTTGGGGGACAGCGGTTATCTCATTCGACTTTTTATCAACCTTTTTTTGCCCTAAGACCAGGCTCAGTCTGGTGCTCCAGGCGCTAACCATAAGGACTGCTTTTTTACCCTTGCCTTTCCCTTTGGAACCCTTGATAACCTTGCCGTCAATTGGAATGATTTCAGCATCACCATCAGGTATATCAAGGGCTTCAGGATAAGCAGATTTTACCCACCGGGTGAAGCATTCCTGAAATTCATCCGGTTTGAGCATGCAAAAAATCCGGTAGAAGGTGTCGTGCGACGGAATACCATTGGGAAGCTCAAGAAATAAACGAAACCAGTCTTCTTTTTCTTCACCGAACTCTTGCATATCTTGCCATGTATCAGCCCCACAGATGATGGCACACACAGCAATCACAAGAATGTCGTTAAAGTTATGCTCGCAGGAAGAAGCACGCTTACGTGGGTCGGTTAACTCGTTGAGAAACATGATTAGCGGTTCAGGATTAATAGGCATCAGGCGTAAAATTGGGGTATTTTACAGCTTTTTAGCACAGATGTGTGAGCCATGATCAACTCATGATGTGGCAAAGCTGTTGCTTTGCGCGTCTAAATGAGAATGATTATTCTCATGCGTAAGCCCTGATTGGCTTAAGCTGCCAAGGGTACCTTTGCTGCCCTTGACAGAGGTACGGATCATATATGTTATGTTGCGTTTGCACTGTTCCTCAAATGATCTACAATGACACGGTGTAGAACAATATGACACACAGAGGTACTTAAAATGAGCAAGAGCGCAATGATCCGAGCCAGAATAGAACCTGATGTAAAGGAACATGCAGAAGCGATATTCAGGAAACTCGGACTTAACGCAACAGACGCAATCACTTTGTTTTATAAGCAGGTAGGCTTGTGTAACGGATTGCCCTTTGATGTTCGTATACCTAATGAAGAAACCCTGAAAGCCTTCAAGGATACAGACAAAGGGGTAGGCTTAACTCATTACGATTCAATGGAAGAAATGTTTGATGATCTGGATGCTGACTGATGCTTACTCCAGTACGATCAACGAAGTTTAAAAAGGATTACAAGAAAGTCGAACGGCAAGGTAAGGATTTAAAGAAACTTAAAACGATTATGGTTCGGCTTGCCAAAGAAGAAATCCTTGAACCTAAGTATAAAGATCACTACCTGACCGGAAACTACAAAGGGCGTAGAGAATGTCATATAGAGCCTGACTGGTTATTGATCTACATGATTGTTGGGAGTGAAATCTTTTTTGAAAGAACTGGATCACATTCTGAATTATTTAGGTAGCAACATAACGCTTGGTTCAGCCCTGCTGACGGCGGCGTCGGGCGGAGGGGCGTAGCCCCGGAACGAATTGGAAGAATTTGTTAGGTGTTTTTTTGCACAAACTTTATTGCTTGCTTATGTTTGTGGCTCAACCCTTTTTTATTTTTCATTTGACGTTCAACATCATCTGTTGAATGCGGGGCAGGTAAAAAATCATACCTTTTGCAGATAAAACCATTTTCAATGTAATAGTTAAATGTTGCTATTGATGCACCAGATGACAAGATTAGTTCAAAAACGTCATATAGCTTCAATGGATTTCTAGTCAGGAATTTGAAGCATGGAATAAAAAATATAGCCTTATCTTTTCTAATTCTAGGTATTACTGCACTCAAATATTCATCAAACCTTGGATCAAACCCACTTAAAACAACAGTTTTATTTTTACCAACGCTATTTGTATTGAAATCATATTTTTCTTCTATGCTAAATATGTATTCTGATTTAGATGGCTGATATGTTGTAGTTCCACTAGATATTTTGCTTAATTCTAAAAAAGCTTTATATGTAATTGGATGACTTTTACTAAAGGAAATCCCCTCACTCGAAGGTAAATCTGTAAAAATATCTTTTGAATTAAAGAAATTAATTGCTTCTATTGTAATTTCTTTAATATCATCGTCATCAATAAATACCTTTTCCTCTCCTATTAATTCTTGGCTATAACATTCATCTGCGTGGAGATCTTCTATAACACTATTTCTTATTGATGAATTTACAAGCATCTTAACCAATAATGATGGAGCCTTTGGCTCATAATTTACTGCTTCTTCGCGAGACATTTCAAGAAATGAAGCTCTTTCATTTTTATTGTTCCAAACTGATAAAATTGAATTCAGTCTTGTAGAAATATCAAGCTTAATAAATGATGTTTGCTTTTGATTTAACCCTTTTTCCTTAAGTTTTGGAGCCAAGATCTGATCTAAGTATTCATTAGTTATAGTCATTAAAGTCTCTAGATTAAAAATTGATATTTCATATTAGCAGAAAATACCTGACCCTTAATGTTTTGAGTTATTGAAAACTCGCGAAACACCTAACGCCTGCATCAGGTGCGCCGTCAGCGTCACCTGGATGCACTTGTTATAACAAGGACTGCACATAACTTTGAATTGTGCGTATAAATGAGTCAAAGGTTTTGTAGAATGATAAATACAATATAAGACCTATAAATAGTATAAAACCTTCAATTCTAGCTGCCCAGCGCCATTTGCGATTGTCTTCAACGAACTTTGGCAGGTCTTTAACCCCTTTCCAATATAAAACCTCAACAGTAACTGCTGTTATCATTAGGTAACACGCTGGAACTATAGCTGCCAGAATAAATATACCACCTACATTCTTCCCTTCTGAGATGAAAGCGGGAATTGAGATACCTACACAAAGCCCAATCATTGCTATAGAAAGCAAGGCGGAGAAGTTCTCAATTGTATGAATGAATCCTGATTGTAAACTTCGGCGATCAACAACTCCAAAAAGCATACGATGCCCTGTAATAGACAAGCCTGTAATAATGAAGAAGAACAGGAGTGTGTTGATAGCTATGCTTTCTTCAAATAGAGATGTAGCAAATTTTGAAAGGTCGAAGTTTATATCTGTATTTTTTATTATTAATTTATAAATACTGCTATTGATTATATATTTTTCAAGTGAAATTAATGTGCCAGAGAAAATGCCAATTATAATAAATGGCCATATGTTTTCTTTGATTCTTTTTGAGTGAGTTGATCTCAATGTTGATTCCTTGTTATAACGCCTAAATCAGGTGCGCCGTAGGCATCACCTGGATTTACTTGTTGAACCAAGCCTCTAACGCGGCAAAAAAATACCGTTCATCCCAGCCACCCCACCGTTGCCAATACTTCCTGATATCCGTACCACTCCGACGCGGCTTATATAAGGAAGCAACATGGAACGTTCTGCACAAATCCGGTTTGACAAACTGTATCAAAAACACCTCACCACCCTGAAACTTCAGGGCAAAAGAAAATCAACCATTGATCTATACAGCAGGCCGCTGCGGCGGCTGGCTGACTTCTTTGACCATTGTCCTGACAGACTCAGCCCTGAGGATTTAAAAACCTATTTTGCCGCCCTGGTGGAAAGCCACTCCTGGAGCACGGTCAAAACCGTTCGTAATGGCCTACAGTTTTTCTGGAAACATGTAAGGACTACTATCACCGAGCCTGAAAACAAGGCTGCCCAAAGAGTGGGTCGTCAATTGCAAGCGGGTGGGCAAAGGATTACCAGCACTTGAATATCTATCCTGCTATCTGTACCGAGGCTTGATCAGTGACAACAACATCCTGGCCAGCAAACAGGGAAAGGTGACCTTTTCTTGCCTCAACGGTGAGACCGGCAAAAAGGAGAAGCGAACCCTGCCAGGAGAAGACTTCCTGTGGCTGGTACTGAAACATGTATTACCCAGGCGACTTCGACGATCGCGGGATTATGGATTTTTAAACAGCAACGCAAAAAAACAATTATAACTGGTGCAACTGGTTTTAAATGTGATGGTCAAAGCAGTCGAACCCGTCATTCGCCCGACATTCACATGCAGGCGTTGCGGTGAGTCTATGAAACACATTGCGTTCAGTTTCCTGAAACCGACCTGAGCATTGCCACAGCAACAAAAACCGCCATTCACAAGCAGGGAGGAAATGTAAGCTCAGCCAGACAGAACCGACATATCTAAGACTACCGTAATTCAGTGGTCTGGAGACACTCATCCTGAATAAATGGCGTTCAGCAAAAACGTTTTGATTCAAGGCTCGCCAGAAAAGTAAACTTTAATAGACCTTCCTTACCAGAATTCAAGCCGGACTTGTGCAACAACAGGATAAGATTGCGGCTGGGCGCAATCTTATCCTTATTCGTCATGTGTATTCTCTATGTTTGGAATATAGATCTTTAATGCTTGGCGATTTAAACCAACCCCAATCATCAGGTAACGTTATTTGCTTGCAGCTTTCTATCGCTTCGTTAGCTGCTGGCACGTCCGATAAACTGCTATGCACAGCTAATTCATCCATTAATGAAAGTTCATTTTCATCTGCTATTGGAGTGATATATTCTTGGAGTATGCCCCACCCTGTATCCCAAGCTAACAACTCGATCTTTGTGAGTGCGAATAGGTCACGAATCACATTACCTTTAATAAAGGCAAGACCACTAAAACCGTTGATACCAAATAATTCTGGGTTTTCTTTATCGGATCGACAAATCTCCCATGCTTTACCTGCAAGAATGAATTTATCTTGAGGGAAATCACACGGATCAAAGTCAATTTTCAATGTATCTCGGTGCAAGCTATCTAACTGAGCATCAGCCATAACCCACTTCGATTTCCTCTCGCTCCAAAACTCACAAATCCAGTGGTCTTCAAAGTGATTTGACCTCAGATACGTTGCAAAACCACATCTTAAGCGTGCAGGAATTCCCTTAGCCCTGAGGATTGAACATAGCATCAGAGAAAAATCACGACAGATACTCACAATTCTATTCTGTGCTTTTCGAGGAGAAGTTAAATCCTTCTCTCCCTTTGATTCTGCACGCTCAAAGATATCTGAAATGTATCTTAGCTGCATTTCTTTAAACTGCGTGGCTTCATCAAAGTCACAACCATATCTTTCAAACCAATAGGCATGAATCAATAGATTTTGAGTAAACTGACAAATGCTTTCAATATCACTGGGTAAATTTTCAAGTATTGACCGAAAATTAGCAGTATCCGTGAAAACACTCGCAGTCGAAAAGTAATTATTATTCATAGCATTAACTTGAAATTTGTGGATACACATAACGCCTGCATAAGCGGCGGCGCGTCTAGCGCCCTCCGCTGGATGCTCTTGTTGAACCAACTGGTTTTAAATGTAATGGTCAATGTGAAAGAATTTTTCGAATCCCTTCCACATTTAATGGTTCTTTTTCAGAGTGATCCAGTCTATGGCAGTTTGCACACAAAAGAATAAGATCACTTTTCTTTGTTTTACCTGTATGTTTATCGCTACTTATTGGAACCGTATGATGGCACTCAATAATTCTAAGTGCTGCTTTTTCTTCATACTTGTTTCCATCATGATCACATGCTGCACAAATTAACTTATTATTTTTGTATGCATTAATTTTTAACTTTCGAGAAATTGCCGACTTTCTTTCTCTATAATTATGGGTTCTTGATCGTATTTCACCCTCAGCAAGACTATCGTCACCTTCTAATTTACGTATCTTATTTAGTATATTTTTGACATCTTCAGATAAACATAACTCTTCGCCCAAATCTCCCATATCGTAAGAATCAAAATTGCTAAAAATATGGAATAGCACATCTGATACAATTGGTGACACTTCAACTTTTTTCCACTCATCAGAGCACAATGAGTCCGGGCCTGCATTTTTACACCCTTCATAGAAAGGACATGACTCGAGACATTGTCCTTCTTTATGCCATGTTTCTCCCCCCGGCATGATCGATTCAAATACTGCAACTTCTTCATTGGTCAAATTGAGCTCTTTTTTCAACATAAAATCACCAGATACCTAATTTCCATTGCTGTAGACACACTCTAATGAAGAGTTCCAAAAAGTAGCAGCACAAACATCGGCATTGAAACTCTGTACTTTATGTTGAGCAGCTAAAGCCTGCTGCAAGGGTGCGAACACAGTGAGCAACCCTTTGACTGCACTTGTTATACCTCTACTCGTAGGCTGGCAATTGCTTTGCGATATCATCAATTACACAATCAATTGGACATTTAAAGCTAAAATGAGGAGCCCCTTCTTTTCTATCAAAAAACGGTTTATTAGCATCAGAAAAAGATTTCTGTATTGACGCTATTTTTGAATCTAGCATTAAGCTTTTGCATGAATTTTCCCCATATAAAATATTAATCCAGTTTTCTAACAATAATTTTCTTTCAGAAAACGGATAATCTGTTTCATACATTTTTTGAGATAACCAAAGCTCATGAATATTTTTGATCTCCGGCGGTTTACTTATATTTGACTCTTTTATTGAAGTTATTTTCTTTCTTGCTTTTTCAATATCTTTTCGTTTCTCTAAAATATCAGAAACATAGTGGAAAGGTAACAATATTGCTAGAAATAATATTAGAATAAAAGCCATGGGAAGAAATAAAATTTGTTTGATTTTAGTCTTCCAGTTTTCATCTAACACTATTCCGTCAATTATACCTTTAAGCGGACTTTCATATTTCTTTTGCTGCAAATCTTGCAACTCTTTGCGAGCAATTCTTAGCTTTAATTCTATTGCCAATTCAATGCATTTTTGTTCTTTTTTATTCATAAAAATATAAATTACTTATCGAATGAAACAACAAATGAGATAGAAGCCCCAGATCCTAAACAGAGTAAAAATAACTGGAATGCACTTTTACCATCCCATTTATGGGGCATCAATTGCTCCATATCCTTTGTTTCAAATATTGTGACAGCAAAGAAAATCACCATGATAATGAAATAAAACCAAATACCATACGAACATGTATTGAGAATAAACCTACCAAGATAAGTTGTCTGGGGAAAACCCGCTTTATCCAAGGTGCTCTCAAGCTCATCCATGAGACGATCAATTATGTTAGCCATAACTTTTCCGTAAGTTGCATGTTTTCCACTGTATTAAAATTTTTGAGATATTTCTACACATGCTCAGAGTTGGCTTTGAGGCATAACAGCTATTAGACCTCAAGCGAGTGATATCAGCTATCACACTCACACGTAGCATATCCCCCTAAACCAAGGAAAATAAACTCACCTGAGATATATCCTAACTTTTCAACCTGCCAAAAAGTCATTAATTATCAACAATTTATAACCCATTTCACCCCCTCCCCGAATAGGCCGCAAGTGAGTTACTTGCATTTTTGGTACTTTCTTCAAAAACACAGTACAAAATAACAGCTATCGAATTTACCATGCCATCCCCTTTTGTAACCGAAGCACGCAACACCATAAAATATGACAGGCACACTACCGCCCAACTGCCACACAGCTGAAGAACAACGACTCCCTTATCTCAATCATTTCCTGCTTGTCTGAAAGTAGTAAGATTGTGCCAGTATTCTCTATTGAAGGGTAGGCATTAATGCTACCTCCGCTTAAACCATGCTGATCAGTAATGGATCGAACTCCCGCTTACCAAAGCTCCGGCCAGCTCGAACTGGTATATCAAGCCGAAGTTACCGGGTGGTGTGATTCTTTGTATACGTCATTGGCCATGTTTCATAAGACCTACTCAGTAGCCAGCCTTTCCTGCTCATCAACCACAAGAAGACACAACGCAAATGGTCGTAATACGATATTCGTCGTTTATCAGGTTAATCTGGTCTTTGCCTCGTGCTCCGGATTCCACTTTTCCACTCCCTGATCCCACTCTCACTCAGCATTAACTGGAACGTTCATCAATAGGGCACCAAGTCATTACTATCGCGCTTCATCAGATCAATCAACTTCTTATGAACAAACAGCTTTTCTTTACCAGATTGAACTTCCTCGAGCACACCTATTGCACAAAGCTGCTTGAGGTAGAGCGAGGCAGTTTGTCGCCGGGCAATGCCGCGCTCTGTCAGGTTACTGATACGACTATAGGGCTGTTCAAAAATAATTTGAATCAACTCATGACTATAGATTTTGGGTACCTGTTGCTGAATCCACCGTGATGTCATCTCCATCAGTTCCCGTATACCGGCTATTTTTGCCCGGGTCCAGCAGGATGTATTTTCCACAGCTTCCAACATATATAACACCCAGGGTTCCCAGGCCTGCTCCTGAGTGACCTGATTAAGCAGTTGATAGTATTGAGCCTTGTTCCGGACGATATAGTGGCTCAAATAAAGAATGGGCAATGTCAGTAGACCTTGCTCCAGCAGGTAAAGAATATTCAGTATCCGCCCGGTACGGCCATTGCCATCGGTAAAGGGGTGAATCGCCTCAAACTGATAATGCGTTACCGCCATTTTCACAAGCGGGTCAGTGTCGTCTTCTACGTGAATATACCGCTCCCAATCGGCCATCAGGTCACGGATTACCGCTTCTCCTTCGGGTGGGGTATAGATGATTCTGCCTGTCAGATCATTGGCGAGCTTAGTGCCTGGCACTTTGCGAATGTCCATTTCGCACCCTTTAATGGTGCTGCACACAGCTGCCGCCATATTGGTTGATATAGGCCTTTGGGCAAGTTGCTGAACACCCGAAAAAAGCGCAGTTCGGTATCTCAGAGCCTCTTTGGTTGCCGGATCTGCCTGGCTGTCCTCTTCGGCGTACTGGAACAGCTTGTCGGTGGTGGTGACAATATTCTCTATTTCGGAACTGTCTTTCGCTTCCAGCAGTGGCAGCATATTGATCAGCAGTTCCTGATTCGGTAACAGCTCTCCGGCCTGCTTGAGCTCTGCCAATGCAGACCGAGCCCTGATACAGGCTTTGAGAACGGGAACTGTCTCTAGACTTTGAGCAACAGGCAACGGTGGAAGCTGGTTGTAAGGCTGATCAGGCTGGCACTTCATGTTCATAAACCGGTAAAAAATCGACACGTTCTCAGCTTATGTCGATAACATCGACATGTAAAGAAAACATGTTTAAAAAAGCTCACTTAATCGACATGTTTTGCAGTTATGTCGATAGCATCGACATGTAAGGGAAACATGTTTAAAAAAGCGCATTTAATCGACATGTTTTACAGTTATGTCGATAGCATCGACATGTAAGAAAAACACGTTTAAAAAAGTACATTTAATCGACATGTTTTACGGTTAGGCCGATACAGCTCGAATGACCTGAGTACCAACATCACAAATAACGATCAACCTTCCTTTTTTTAGCCCTTTTAACATTGTATTTAATCCCAGAGCCTGTGACCGACATAGCTCTGGCGATAGACTTCTCCAGGGCAACCCTGAGTTCTGGAAACGACTCCCACCGATCGAAGCCATTAATATAATCTCTGGCAGTGTCCGCCATCTCTTCCAGTCGTTTTGAAGGACTTTTGACACCAATTCCTTTGCCAAATTTTACCAGTTTGTCTTGATCTGGAAACTCACGGCTTTGACCCATTTTCAAAGCCAGGTCATGAGCGTCACTTTTGTACACCGTCGTGTTGACCACATCATAAAGAGGAGAAAGCGTTAACCATGTTAACGGATTAACGCTGTCATAAAGTAATGAAAAGTTTTTTAAATGAGCATCACCATTACCCAACAAACAACTGATGGCGATGTAGTCAAAAATCTGATCAGTCTGCTGCGTATCTTTAGTATAAAGTTGCACCACTCTGGCAACCTGTTCGTAGCTACCCAGATACTTGTCATCCCCCGCCCTTTTCATCAATACAGCAAAGTCTTCCATGCCTAATGACTGCCCCTTTAAACGATCAAAGCGCTTCATGATAAACAGCTCTTCATTCTGTGACAGCCAGAACTCTGGAACACTGATGCCACATTCTCTGGCAATGCTCATACAGATAAACTCATTCAGTGCCAGGTTCTCATACTCATCTCCCCCGGTTTTAACGATCAATTCCGGTTCGACTAAAGTTCCTCTTTCACTGGACTTCTGAGTATTGACCAGAAGTTTTGGCTGAACACCTGATATTGCCGCCGTGTTCAAAAGGTATTTGTCCAGAAGATATTCAAAGACGCTTTCACGACGATCCCAGCTTACAAGAGCTTCAAGGCTTTCATACCCGGCAGGCTCCAGCACAAGATCACTCTCATAACTGAGTCGACCTATTCCACGGTTCTGCTGGAGCGCCAGAAACAACATATCGTTGACCTTGATATACCGCCTTAGTCGTTCAGTTAGCCTTTCCCTGACATAGCCTTCAGGGATGTTCATCTGAAAAACGGGATGAAGGGCTCCGCTGTTATAAGAAGCCACTCTTTGCGGCATCGTCAAAGAGATTTCTTCGCCAGACTCTCCATAAGAAAAGGAAAAAGAGCCCCGATCAAAGTCCAACACTCCGGCCTGACCTACCGGAGTATAAACCCGGACCCGATTCATTTTTTCAGGCCATTCATCAAAGCGATTCAATCATTCTCTCCAGTCATGGTTTTATCCATTGATCACTCTTCATACTTAAACAACTCATCAAGTTCATCCCATGTGGGCCTTTCAGCATCTTTGACCGTCAACTCCAGACCCAACAACCCCAGGTAATTGTTCAAAGCCCACAAAGCTCCCCGGTACCGATCGTTTTCGATGGCAGAGATCACACTTCGGGTAGTTTTAGCCTTTTTAGCCGCCTCGGTCTGGTTCCAGCCCCTGGCCTTTCGACGATCCCGACATTGTTGTCCGATAGTGCTCATTTTCATCATTTTTGACTTTATATAGATTCAAAATAGCAAAAATACTAGAAATGAACATATATAAATTCATTTTTTACCAACAATCTGCCATTAGATATTCAAAAGAAGGGCGGGGCTACATGACCATTCAGACAGATATTTCTAAAGAAGAGAGAGCTTACCGGTTTTTCCGCTAAGCTCGTACCACTCAGACCAACACCATCAAGCAACCACAGGCTTGTTAGCCAGATCCCTTACATCGTTTTTTTGCACGACAGGTGTTTCATAAAATTCCAACACCGAAGACATGACATCCTTGGGACTGAGCATCCCGACCAGAACACCGTCATCAACAACCGGCACCCTGAAAGCATGGGCTTTCATAAAGTGCTCATAAGCGGTGATGATATCGTCATTGGAGGATACGGCAAGGACATCCCGATTCATACTTTCACCCACAAGACCCCCTTCCTGGGAAAAATACCCCCCCATCAAAGTCCCCTGAAGACAGTCGGTTTCTGAAAGGATTCCGACCACCCTGCCACTTTCATCAACGACCGGAAGGGCTGTAATATCGTTATGAAGCAATATTCTTATCGCCTCAACCACTTCCATGGTTGCAGGAATAGTGATCACCTGAGGCGTCATGCAGTCTTTAACTTTGATTGATCTCATAAGACTTCTCCGGTTTGTTCCGAGCAGTCAGGAGCCATACTGACACCTACAGTATTCTACCCTTTTTCGGACAAAGTACAGCTTCCGGAGCAACTTCCTTCATAAAGTCTTGTTCAGAACGGAGACAAGTCCCCTCAGGGACTCTATAATGACTGCCTTTCCACCCTTTTTACCTCTGTAATCGAAATAAGGCAAAGGTATACACACATGAGCTATGCAAATATCCCGGCAGGTAAAAGCTTGCCTGAAGATATCTATGTTGCTATCGAAATTCCGGCCAATGCGTCACCCATCAAGTATGAAATCGACAAGGATATTGATGCCCTGATGGTAGACCGTTTTATGGCTACCCCCATGTTCTACCCTGCCAACTATGGTTACATCCCTCAGACGCTGGCGGACGATGGTGATCCCCTGGACGTTCTGGTCATCACTCCATACCCTGTGGTTCCGGGTTCTGTCATTCGCTGCCGAGCAGTGGGTATGCTGAATATGTCAGACGAAAGCGGTCAGGACGAAAAACTGATTGCGGTGCCTCACGAGAAGCTGTCGGCACTGTACAATGATGTGCAGGAATACTCCGACCTGCCCGAGCTACTACTGAAGCAAATCGAACACTTCTTTGAGAATTACAAGGATCTGGAACCCGGCAAATGGGTCAAGATCGAAGGCTGGGAAGGCAAAGAAGCGGCCTTTGAAGTCATCAAAAAATCTGTAGCCAACTACAAAGGCTGACAAGACTACCCTAACAAACTATCTTTTAAGATCGTTTGTAAAATAGTTTGTTAGGGACTCGGGCACCCTCACCGGGCTCTTTCGCTTGACAATAAAAAAACCAGAAACAAAAGCAGTAGGTTTTCTATGGTTCAGCTATTCAAAAGCAATCAGAAATCTTGCCTCCCGCCCTTTTTCCTCGCTCTTTTTACCTGGGCATTTTCCTGCTGCGCTTCTTCTGACCTGAATCAACTCTTGGGTAACCCTTCATCCGACACCGAAACATTTGTTCCAGTTGAAAAGGCATTCAAACTGGAAGCAGAGATCGTAAACAACACCCTGCTACTGCACTTTCTGGTCATGCCAGGGCATTATCTCTACAAAGATCGATTCAGCTTTTCCAGCCATCAAAGCGCCACCCGGCTTGGAAAGCCGCTATTCCCCAAAGGTAAGAAAAAGTACGACATTAACTTTGAGCAGGACATGGAGATCTTTCCAGAAAATATCACCATCAAAATTCCCATCAAGAGCTCTGAACCCAAGCCTCTCTTCCAAATAAAGTTCCAGGGCTGTGCTGATGCGGGTCTTTGCTATCCGCCACAAACACTTAGTATTGCTGTCCCGAATCCCAATGTCGTCAGTGTGAACCCGATTGCGCCCATGTAAATCTGGCTTTGAAATGCTTGGTAACTGGCCTTAACGTTCAGTAACACGCACGAACTAGACCGTTTCATTTCGTTGCGGCACAATGTACGCCACTATGAGAGGATACTGATGGCAACACTACTTGTTCTGAACGGCCCCAACCTGAATCTGCTGGGAACCAGAGAGCCCGACGTGTACGGTGCCAAGACACTGGCACACATCGACCAGACTCTGACCCAACAGGCTCAGGCGGCTGGCCACCAGCTCAGTTGCTTCCAGAGCAACGCTGAGCACGAGCTTATAGAACGGATTCATAAAGCCTCTGAGCAGAGTGTTGATTTCATCATTATCAACCCGGCTGCTTACACCCATACCAGTGTTGCTATCAGAGACGCCCTACTGGCTGTCGCCATTCCCTTTGTTGAAGTTCACTTGTCCAACGTCCATCGACGGGAAGCTTTCCGACATCACTCCTATTTCAGTGATATCGCCGAAGGTGTTATCGCCGGGCTCGGACCCAGGGGCTATGAGTTTGGTCTGGCCTACGCCCTTGACCTGCTCGCTCAAAAGTCTTAGTCACCACTGGCTTTACCGGCGGGCCGACCTGCCTGAAGGCTGCATGATTGAGTGCGCCAGAATACATTCTATAAACCACGGGACAGTTTCTCCCTGTCCAACAGCATTTGAGATTGACCATGGACATCCGAAAAGTAAAAAAGCTCATTGAGCTGCTGGAAGAATCTGGAATTGACGAACTGGAAATTCACGAAGGTGAAGAGTCCGTTCGCATCAGCCGTTATTCCCAGAATGCT
Organism: Endozoicomonas sp. 4G; assembly: GCF_023822025.1. NCBI lineage: Bacteria > Pseudomonadati > Pseudomonadota > Gammaproteobacteria > Oceanospirillales > Endozoicomonadaceae > Endozoicomonas > Endozoicomonas sp. 4G. The sequence goes on from NZ_CP082909.1 coordinate 3,614,992, forward strand.
CCGGTAGCCGCAGTCGCTGCCCCACAGATCATTCCTGCAGCAGCTCCTGCGCCTGTGGCAGCTGTCCCTGAAGCTCCGGCAGCCGCAACCGTTGAAACCAGGCCAAAACTGTCTGGTCACCAGGTCAGATCGCCAATGGTCGGTACTTTCTACACGGCCTCCTCCCCTACCTCACCGGTTTTTGTTGAGCAGGGGCAGCAGGTTAAGGAAGGTGACGTGCTCTGTATTGTCGAAGCCATGAAGATGATGAACCAGATCAAGGCCGACAAGTCAGGCACCATCGAAGCCATTCTGGTTGAAAACGGGCAGCCCGTTGAATACGACCAACCCCTGTTCACCATTGCTTGAGACAGATGCCATGCTGGATAAAATCGTAATCGCCAACCGGGGCGAAATAGCCCTGAGGGTATTGCGGGCCTGTAAAGAACTCGGCATCAAGACCGTCGCTGTGCACTCCAAGGCTGATGAAAGCCTGATGCATGTACGTCTGGCTGACGAGTCTGTCTGCATTGGCCCCAACAGCCCTGCTGAAAGCTATCTGAATATCCCGGCCATTATCAGCGCGGCAGAAGTGACCGATGCTGATGGTATCCACCCTGGCTACGGCTTTCTCTCAGAAAATGCTGATTTTGCCGAGCAGGTAGAACGCAGCGGATTCACCTTTATTGGCCCCAAACCTGACGTGATCCGCCTGATGGGTGACAAGGTATCTGCCATTACTGCCATGAAGAAAGCCGGTGTTCCTACCGTTCCCGGCTCTGACGGCCCGATAACAAACGACGACGAACGCACATTAGCCATTGCTCGCCGCATTGGCTATCCAGTCATTATCAAAGCATCCGGTGGTGGCGGTGGTCGCGGTATGCGAGTGGTTCACAGCGAGTCCGACCTGCTCAGCGCCATCAACCTGACCCAGTCTGAAGCGAAAGCCGCCTTCAATAACGATGTCGTTTATCTGGAAAAATTCCTGGGAAACCCTCGTCACGTTGAATTCCAGGTACTGTCTGACAGCCACGGCAATGCGATACACCTGGGCGACCGCGACTGCTCTTTACAGCGTCGTCACCAGAAAGTCATTGAAGAAGCTCCGGCACCGGGCATTGACGAAGACGCCAGAGCCACCGTAGCGGCCGCCTGTACTAATGCCTGTATTGAAATCGGCTACAGCGGGGCAGGCACCTTCGAATTTTTGTATGAAGATGGCCAGTTCTACTTTATCGAGATGAACACCCGTGTGCAGGTTGAGCACCCTGTTACCGAAATGATTTCGGGCGTGGATATTGTCAGAGAACAGATTCGTATTGCCAGCGGCCTGCCTTTGAGCATTACCCAGCAAGACGTTGAGCTTCAAGGCCATGCTTTTGAATGTCGCATCAATGCCGAAGACCCCAAAACCTTTATGCCCTCGCCGGGTCTGGTTAACCAGTTCCATTCTCCTGGCGGTAATGGTGTCCGTGTTGATTCTCACCTCTACAGTGGCTACAGCATTCCTCCTTACTATGACTCACTGATCGCCAAGATCATCACCTATGGCCCGGATCGTGAGACCGCCCTGTTAAGAATGCGCAATGCACTGGATGAAGCGGTTGTGGACGGCATTCGTACCAATATCCCACTGCACCAGGAGCTGGTGACGGACGAGAACTTCCAGCAGGGAGGCGTCAGCATCCATTACCTGGAAAAGAAACTTGAAGCATCCTGACCCTGCTTCCGGGGCTCTCTGAAAGCCGCTTTCAGAGAGCTTCCCCCTCCCTTCTTTCATGCTAGAATGAGCCCGACCCGGCGGATAGCTATCCTGCCTTCCACTCCCAATCAGTAAGCCCATACCCATGCCCTGGATACAAATCAAGCTAGATACCACTTCCGACCACGCTGAACAACTGGAAGACCTGCTTCTGGAAGCCGGAGCCAGCGCCGTAACCCTTCAGGACGGTAAAGATCAGCCACTGTTCGAACCTGAGCCAGGCAGTACGCCACTGTGGCATCACACCGTCGTCATCGGTCTCTTCGATGCTTATGCAGATATGGAGGCGGTCATAGAACACTTACAGTCCCAATACCAGCAAGATCCATTTCCGGGCTACAAGGTTGAAATTGTCGAAGACAAGGACTGGGAAAGAGAGTGGATGACGCATTTTGTGCCCATGCAATTTGGTAGAAAACTCTGGGTCTGCCCCAGTTGGAAAGAAATTCCAGAGCCCGATGCCATTAACCTGATGCTCGACCCGGGGCTGGCTTTTGGAACAGGCACTCACCCAACCACAGCCCTGTGCCTTGAATGGCTGGAAAAACAGGAAAGTTTCGAAAACCAATCAGTGATCGACTACGGCTGCGGTTCCGGCATTCTAGCCATTGCAGCGCTACTGCTGGGCGCTAAAACCGTGACCGGCGTCGACCTTGACCCGCAGGCCCTGGAAGCCACCATCAATAATGCTGAAAGAAACAGAATCGCCCCGGAAAAACTGAAAGTTTATCTGCCCGACCAGGCTCCAAAAGATAAAGCCGATGCGGTCATTGCCAACATACTCGCAGGCCCACTGGTAGAGCTGGCACCCACTCTGGCAGGCTATCTCGACAGCGGTGGTAAAATTGCTTTGTCTGGTATTCTTTCAGAGCAGAAAGATAGTATTGTCAGTACTTATTCTGAGTGGTTTGATTTGGAACCTGTTGTTCATAATGAAGACTGGATTTTGGTGACTGGCGTCAGGAAGTAATAGCCAAAAAATACACCCTTTTGATAGCAGACTGACTCCAGACAACTGCTCGGAAGATTTTATCTTTCGGGCAGTAGACATCCTTCACCCCTCTTTGCTCTAATACTCCTTAATCAATCAAGACAGCAACGCACGCAGGCTTCATGACAGGCTCCCAAATCACCCGCTGCCCAAAATGCCAGACCTCTTTTAAAGTCACCCAGTCACAATTACGAGCTGCCGGCGGTTCGGTTCGATGCGGTTCCTGCCTGGAAGTATTTGATGCCCGGTCCAACATGCCCGACGACCCCGCACCGGAAAAATCACACCAGAAAAAATCTCAAGACAACCCCTCTGAAAAACGGTCAAACCAACCCGAAAAAATAACACAACATGAAGTAGAGCCCCCACTGCATTCTTTTCTCAACACTCTGGACAAAGAGCACGTCGAAGTTGACGAAGAACCGGAAAGAAGTTCCCTGAGAATGGCAGGCTGGATCTCCCTGATCCTGATCTTATCCATCACACTTGCAGGTCAATACATCTGGTTTAACAAAGATCAGCTGTCGCTCGACCCGCGTTTGAGGCCAGCATTGACCTTAAGCTGTCAGTACCTGAAGTGCTCTCTGCCCGGATTAGTAGACGTTAACGCCATTAAAAGTCTGCAACTGCATATTCGTAGCCATCCTAAGCAAAGTGAAGGGCTGGTTGTCGACTCAGTCATCATCAATGACGCGGCATTCCCCCAGCCCTGGCCAAAGCTTGAGTTAACGTTTACCGACATTAATGGCCAACCCGTAGCCAGCAGACGTTTTCGCCCCAGAGAATATTTAGGCGGCGCACTGGCCGGATCCAGAGAAATGCCCAGCGGACAACCCGTAAGGCTTAGCATCGAAATTGTTGATCCCGGCAATGGCGCCAGCAATTATCGGTTGCGCTTTTTGCCTGCCAGGCAAACTTGATTAAAGACAAAACCTTACAGCTCCCCCTTTCGTCTAAAAATCGTACAGAGTATTATACCCGGCTACGCCTGTCTGCCTGAGCTTCTACCAAGAAATACTTTTCGCACTCCGGGCAGTTCTAACGCTGGATTGAGGCAAAACACCTTGTTGAAGATTGGCCCATACACGATTCAAAACCCGGTTATCCTGGCCCCCATGGCCGGTGTCACCGACCGCCCATTCAGGCAGCTGTGCCTGAAAATGGGAGCCGGTATGGCCGTCTCAGAAATGGTGACCAGCAACCCAAAGCTCTGGAACACACGAAAGTCCCGACTGAGAATGAATCATCACGCCGAGGAGTTTGAACCTCGCTCGGTTCAGATTGCCGGCAGCGATCCGGAACAGATGGCCCTTGCCGCTCGCCTGAACCAGGAGCGCGGCGCCCAGATCATTGATATCAACATGGGCTGCCCGGCTAAAAAAGTCTGCAACAAAGCGGCGGGCTCGGCTCTGATGAGGGAACCTGAACTGGTAAAACAAATATTACAGTCCGTCGTTCAAGCAGTTGATATCCCGGTCACGCTGAAAACACGCACCGGCTGGTGCCCTGAAAACAAAAACGGTCTCGATATTGCCCTGATGGCACAGGACTGTGGCATATCCGCCCTGGCCGTTCATGGCAGAACCCGTCAGTGTATGTATAAAGGTGAGGCCGAATACGAGACCATTGCCCGGATTTGTGAATCCCTGGAAATTCCAGTGATTGCCAATGGCGATATCACTTCTCCCAAAAAAGCAAAAACAGTGTTGGATATCACCGGCGCAGACGCGGTTATGGTGGGACGTGCAGCCCAGGGAAGACCCTGGATATTCAGAGAGATTAACCATTACCTTGAGCAGGGTGAACACCTGCCAGCCCCAGAAAACAAAGAGATTCAGTCGATTCTGGTGGATCACCTTGCGGCGCTTCACGAGTTTTACGGTGAAGTTCAGGGCGTACGCATCGCCAGAAAACACGTTGGCTGGTATCTGCAGGCCAGCCCATCAGGCGCCAGTCTGCGCAAACAATTCAACAGTCTGGAGTCTGCACAAGAACAAGAAAACTGCATACTGGAGTATTTTCAAACGTTAAGTCATCACAAGGATATTGCAGCATGACGACATCCCAAATTATTACTGACGAACCTTCTGCCAACGGACAGACACTGACCAGTCCCATCGAGAGTGAAACACAGACACTTCGCGACAGTGTTGAAAAGGCTATGAACAACTACTTCAGCCATCTGGACGGTCAGGGCGTCACCGATGTTTACCAGATGGTGCTCTCTGAAGTAGAAGCGCCCCTTTTGGAAACGGTTATGACGTACGTTCAGGGCAACCAGACCAGGGCTGCGGTTCTGCTTGGCCTGAACCGGGGAACATTAAGAAAGAAACTCAAACAATACGACCTGCTCTAATAACCTGAATTTCAGTTCAGGATCGCAGCATTCATTCAGTATTTCCTACCATTCCCACGAATCGGATGCTGCGAAAAAGGTCAAATCCAGCTAAAATCAGTCAGCTTTTCAGGCAACGATTTTTCAGCGAGTAAAAAGGAATGATGGCAGACGGTTCCCAACAGCCACCTCTTCAAAGAGCCCTGATCAGTGTCTCAGACAAAACCGGCATAGTGGAATTTGCCCGGACACTGCACCAGCGCTCAGTAGAAATACTCTCCACTGGCGGCACCTACGAGCTGCTGGTTGAACACGATATTCCCGCTGTCGACATTGCCCAGTACACCGGTTTTCCAGAAATGATGGACGGCAGGGTCAAAACCCTGCACCCCAAAGTTCATGGCGGCATCCTGGGTCGCTCCGGTCAGGACGAAGTCGTCATGGCGGAGCATGGCATTGAACCCATCGACCTGGTGGTCGTCAACCTCTATCCTTTTGAGCAGACAGTCGCCAATGAAGACTGCACGTTGGAAATGGCCATTGAGAACATTGATATTGGCGGTCCGACCATGGTGCGCGCTGCTGCCAAAAACCACCGAGACACAACCATTGTCGTCGATTCAGGAGATTACCCGCGGATTCTCTCTGAACTTGATGAGAACAACGGTTCGGTTGCAGCCACGACTCGTTTTGATCTGGCGGTAAAAGCCTTTGAACATACCGCGCATTACGATGGCGCAATCGCCAACTACCTGGGTACATTGACGAACAACCAGGAAGAGCCAGAAGCTTTTCCCCGCACCTTTAACCGTCAATATAAAAAAGCCAGGGATATGCGTTATGGCGAGAACCCCCATCAAAAAGCCGCTTTCTACGTAGAAGATCCGGCGCCAACGGGCACCGTTGCCAGCGCCCATAAGATTCAGGGCAAGGCACTTTCCTTCAATAATATTGCCGATACCGATGCCGCCCTGGAATGCGTCAAATCCTTTGAACCTGCGGCCTGCGTCATCGTCAAACATGCCAACCCATGCGGTGTGGCCACTGGCGCTGACATCCTGGAAGCTTATAACAGAGCCTATACAACGGACCCCACATCAGCCTTTGGCGGCATCATCGCTTTTAACAGAAAACTCGATGCAGTGACGGCCAAAGCCATCATTGAACGTCAGTTTGTAGAAGTCATCATTGCTCCGGAAGTCGACAGTGAAGCAGCCATCATTCTTCAGGACAAAAAAAATATCCGCCTGCTGAGCTGCGGCACTCTGCCAGAAACAGCGGAGCATTTCCTGGACTTCAAAAGGATCAATGGTGGCTTGCTGATTCAGGACAGCGACATCAAAGTAACCAGTACCCGGGAACTGAAAACAGTCACTGAGAGAGCACCCACCGAAGCAGAGCTGAACGACCTGCTATTTGCCTGGAAAGTGGGCAAATTTGTTAAGTCCAATGCGATCGTCTACGCCAGGGATCACCAAACGATTGGTATCGGTGCCGGTCAGATGAGTCGGGTATACAGTGCTCGCATTGCCGGTATCAAGGCAGCGGATGAAAATCTGGAAGTCCGCGGCTCGGTAATGGCCTCAGATGCCTTCTTCCCATTCAGGGATGGCATTGATGCAGCGGCCAGCGCGGGTATTACCGCGGTCATTCAGCCGGGTGGCTCCATGAGAGATCAGGAAGTCATTGATGCTGCCAATGAGGCTGGCATAGCTATGGTATTTACTGGCGTCAGGCATTTCCGCCACTGACTATCCACCACTGACTATCCACCACAACCAGACTTCTGGGGGACAGGCAAATTTATGAAAGTACTCATCATTGGCAGCGGCGGACGCGAACACGCGCTCGCCTGGAAGGTCGCTCAGGACAACAACGTAGAACAGGTGTTTGTCGCCCCCGGAAACGCAGGGACAGCCCTTGAGCCTGGCGTCACTACTATCAGTATTGATGTACTTGAACTGGATAGACTGGTTGAATTTGCCTGCGCAGAAAACATTGAGCTGACCATTGTTGGCCCCGAAGCGCCTCTGGTAGCCGGTGTCGTGGATCGTTTTGAAGAAGCCGGTCTCAACATCTTCGGCCCTTCTCAAGGCGCCGCACAACTGGAAGGCTCAAAGGCTTTTACCAAGAATTTCCTGGCTCGTCACAACATCCCCACTGCCGACTATCAAAACTTCACCGACATTGATCAGGCCAAAGCCTACATTCGTAAAAAAGGCGCACCCATTGTCGTAAAAGCGGATGGTCTGGCTGCCGGCAAAGGCGTCATTCTTGCTGACACAGAAGAGCAGGCATTTGCTGCTGTTGATGACATGCTGGCAGGCAATGTCTTTGGTGAAGCAGGACATCGGGTGGTGATTGAAGAATTCCTTCAGGGCGAAGAAGCCAGCTTTATTGTTATGGTAGACGGCAAAAACATTCTACCACTGGCCACCAGCCAGGATCATAAAGCCAGGGATAACGGTGACAAAGGCCCTAACACCGGCGGCATGGGTGCTTACTCGCCGGCACCGGTGGTGACTCAAAACATTCATGACCGCGCCATGCAGGAAGTCATCGTTCCTACCGTGGAAGGTATGGCCGCCGAAGGCAACACTTATAAGGGTTTTTTGTACGCTGGCCTGATGATTGATGCCAAAGGTACGCCCAAAGTACTGGAATTCAACTGTCGTTTTGGTGACCCTGAAACACAACCCATTATGATGCGTTTGCAGTCCAGCCTGACTGAACTTTGCCTGGCGGGCGCAACAGGTCAGCTGGATCAAATGGAGGCCCGCTGGGATGAAAGAACAGCACTGGGCGTCGTTATGGCCGCAGGTGGATACCCTGAAAAATACCGCAAGGGAGACCTTATCACTGGCATTAACGAAGCCAATTCAACAGACTGCAAAGTGTTCCATGCCGGCACCCAACTGGAAGGCGAACAGGTACTGACCAACGGCGGTCGTGTACTGTGCGTCACCGCCCTGGGCAACAGCGTCAGAGAAACACAGGAAAAAGCCTATCAGGGTGTCTCAAAGATTCAGTGGGAGAGTGCTTACTTCAGGACAGACATTGGCTATCGGGCTGTAGCCAGAGAAGGTTAACCATTATCGTGCAAATTTCATGAGTGCGGTCATATCTCCTTGATCAGCTGAACGCAGGGCCTTCCTCTCGTTCCGCGCTTTGCGTGGGAACGAGGGGGATGTACGGATATCAGAGCTTGGGTGCACTGATGACAAATTGTCGTTTATCATAAATTATCCCAAAAATCCCTTGGCCAAGTGCGCAAGTATTCCTCTGCTAATTTCTTGGTGTTTGCGTTTTGAAACTGCATATCTGTTGCCTGGTCTTCAAGCTCCATATGTCGCTCTGCGTACTGATTGAGTGTCCTGGCCTTGTCCATAGCCTGCTTTTCCCTCATGGCCGCAAGAGACTGGTTCTCAGGAACCAGCACATAAACAACCCTACACCCCAGACCTTCAGCAGCCTTTTCCAGAGTTCGCAGTGAAATGGAGCCCGTCACCTCATTTTTTTCCATCAGGGCGACGCCTGACTGAGAGAGACCCACTCGCTCACCCAAAACCCTGGCGCTCATTCCCAAGGCCGTCCTTATGGCATTAATCCAGCCGTTTACGGGCTTGTTCAAGTCCATCATCGGGCGAACCCTGCCAAGGGTCTCATCAATCTGCTGCAAGTTCAGTTCTTTATCCCAATTCATTAGTAATAACCTATTTTATGACTTTAATAAAATTACTTATTACTAATTAATTATACAAAAAAAATTAGTCATTACTAATTAAGTACGCAAGAATAAATTACTTATTACTAATTAATCACCTCATCAGAACTTATCAGTAAGGCCGTCCTGCTGTTACATGAAGCTTGGGGACAAGGCAAAATAGGTAAAAACCGCAGCGATTTCGATTTCTCACAGGACTGCTTTAGGTATATCCTCTAGGCAATGGAAAAATGGAATTTTCAACAAATATTATGAGAGATGTATTCAAACGCCCGCTATCCATTGTCCCCCAGCCTTCCCCGGAGTTTACGTCACGACTCTATATCAGGATTGAATTCTGGATCAGGGCAGTATTCCTGCTGGTTCTGACCACTTGTGTTACAAAAGCATTCGGCACTGAGCAAATAACGGATCAGCAGCCTTATAAGGTCTCTATCAACATTGAGCCTTTCTCAGGCATCTTCATTGACCCTCAAAGCACACTCGAGCTGGATCAGATCAATGATCCGGACTACCTGTTTCGTTTTGCTCCCTGGCAGAAAGAACGCCTGTACTTCACCAGCCAAAAAGGCACAGCCTGGATCAAGATCTCACTGCCTGAAGACATTAAGGTTAAGCCTATGCCGCTGCTCTGGCTTCGACCACCACCCGGCGTATCCCTGAATGCCTATATTTCAGGTCCAAACTATTACCGAATGCTGCCAGATGGACGACAGGAAAACAGTAATATTTATCTCTATAATCTGAAGCCCATTATAAATAAGAAGCTGGACGTATTTATTGAGATACCTGCCGACGCTGCCGACGATTTGCAGGCCTATCTAAAATCCCCCAGGGAAGTTCTCAGTGATCAGGTATTTACCGGTTGGCAAACCGGTTGGCTACTGGCCCTGTTTTTCGTCATGATGATGATCAATGCCATTAACGGCTTTAAGAATCACCACAGGGCTTATATCTACCTGGCTGGCATCTGCTTAACGGGCTCGGTGTTCTTGATAAGCTGGCAGGGATTGCTTCCGATCAGTGGGTTCGAGCTGGAATGGCAGCAGGTCTTAATGATGAATCTCTCACTGATCGTTAGCACCATTCTGCTCAGTCAAATAGCCCGCGTCAATCTGGCGGGCAACAGTGTCAAACTGATCTACTGTTTTAACACCCTTTCCATCATCCCGGCAGTATTCCTGCTTTTTACTGTGACAGGCGTCTATGCTTCGTTGGAGCACAGTCTGTTGCTCAACCTGATAACGACTCTGATCGTCTGGTATTGCAGTCTGTTCATCAGAGTCCCTGGTGCGCTGACCATTCCTGCCTGGCTTTTCACTCCTTATGTGATTATCCACCTGATCGCCTCACTGGCTATTCTGGGCGTTATCAATTACAACCCCACTGCCGCCACATGGCTGCTGCTGCACACGACCTCGTTAACCCTTCTTGCCTTCAGCTTTTATTTTGGTAACCAGCGGTGCCCGGCAACAAAATCAGCCCCTAAGCAAAACCCATTGTTCAGCCCGACACCGACAACCCAAATAAGCAAAGACAATGACCTGCTCAACACTATGGGGCATGAACTCAGAACGCCTCTGAATGGTGTCCTGGGGATGTCTGAACTCCTTCAAAGCACACAGCTGACACCCAAACAGGAAAACTACGTTGAAACCCTGAGGTATGCAGGTAATGAACTCAGCAACCTGATCAACCTGCTTTCAGAAGCCTGGAAACTTAAGCAAAACAACATCAACTCTGACATCAAACCCTACGATATTAATGAATTTCTGAACGACTGCCTCTTGAAATTCCGATTCCGGGCAGAGCAACTGAATACTGAACTGATCAGCTTTGTGCACTCTGATGTCCCGGATATCAGCGAAACAGATACACGTCAGTTATCACTCATTTTAGAAGGTATCCTGAGTCATATTTTTAGCCGCCATACAGAAAACAGTGAAATAATGATTTCTGTTAATAACACCCCCTGGCTACCGGGCTCAGAGCCGGACAGACAACAAGAGATTAAAGACAGCTTCATTATTTATCAGATCAGGTACAGTCAGGGGCAGCAGGCCCTGAATCTTCCGGCTGATATCCACGAACTCAGCTACTCGCAAGCAAAGCAACAAACTGACATCAGCATACAGCTGTACATTGTCATCCAATTAATTAAGGCCATGTCCGGGCACTTTGGCGTTATGAATCAGGGCAACACGCATATCTGGTTTGCCATTCCACATAAACAACAAACGACAGACGCCATTTGTCAGGATGTACAACCACTTTTCTCTCACAAGAACATTAAAGCATTGATTGTTGATGACAATAACACCTGCAGACAGGTTCTCGCCCAACAATGCGCCCTGATGGGTATTAATACCCTGGATGCTGAAAACGGCCTGGAAGCACTGGCTATGATTCGCAACGAAGCCTACCTGGGAAGACCTTTCGACGTGATCATTCTTGACCATCATATGCCGGGGATGAATGGCATCCAGATGCTGGAAAGACTTCAGGAAGAGAGCCAGATGGACACCCCGGGCATCATCATGCTCACGGGGACCACAAATCCCCCCGGAAAAGAGCGGGCAAAACGATTGGGAATCAATATATTCCTGACCAAACCCGCTGAATACAAAACGCTTCAGAAGGCGCTTTCACAAGTACTGCGAGAAACCCGGCAGGATGAGAATGATACAGCCTGATGCCAAAAGACATCGGGCTGATCAACAGGGTCAATTATTGGACGTGGTATTGGGCTGACAGCTCATGAACGGCATCGACAAAGACCTTGGCTCGATCAGGTTCAACAAATTGATGAATGCCGTGGCCCAGATTGAATACATGACCTTCACCCGAACCGAAATCTCTGAGAATTTTAGCGACTTCTTCTCTTATACGTTCTGGTGATGCGTAGAGAACCGATGGATCCATATTTCCCTGCAAGGCAACCTTGTCCCCTACACGACGACGTGCAGCAGAAATATCCGTCGTCCAGTCCAGGCCAAGCGCATCAGCACCGGTTGCCGCCATGGATTCAAGCCATTGACCACCATTTTTGGTAAATAGAATGACGGGCACCTTTCTACCTTCATGTTCACTGATCAGGCCGGCAACAATCTTTTCCATATATTTTAAGGAAAATGCCTGATAACACTCAGGAGAAAGTGCTCCCCCCCAGGTATCAAAAATCTGGACAGCCTGAGCCCCGGCTTTAATCTGGGCGTTCAAATAATGTGTGACAGACTCTGCCAGAACATCCAGCAACTGAGACAGCAGTCGGGGCTGATCAAACATCATCGCCTTGATGCGACGAAAGTCTTTACTGCTCCCTCCTTCAACCATGTAAGTAGCCAGAGTCCAGGGACTCCCGGAAAAACCAATCAGAGGTACACGGCCATTCAGCTCAGAGCGGATGGTGCGCACTGCATCCATCACATAACCCAGATCTTTTTCCGGGTCCGGAACAGACAGCGCTTCAATATCAGTGGCGGTACGAACGGGCTTTTTAAATCTTGGGCCTTCGCCCGTCTCAAAATACAACCCTAAACCCATTGCATCCGGGATGGTGAGAATATCAGAAAACAGAATGGCCGCATCCAGGTCGAAACGCTCCAGTGGCTGAATGGTCACTTCACAGGCCAGCTCCGGATTCATACACAGCGACATAAAATCGCCCGCCTTGCTTCGAAGTTCCCGATATTCAGGAAGATAACGTCCAGCCTGACGCATCATCCATACGGGGGTGACATCAACAGGCTCTTTCAGCAGAGCCCTCAGAAAGCGGTCATTTTTCAGCTCGGTCATGGGGTAAACTACGATGTTGCAAAATAAAAGACGAGAGAATACTGATTCCACCCCGTATTGACAATCTTCCTGCGCTCAAGAGCCTGTTACCCAACCTTCAACACAACAGAGTTATCAGTTCTGAATTGATTGTGCTTCAATTTGAACACGTGTATCAGGTTGGTGAGTGTTCTGAAACGGCTGATCGAGTCCCCGATGTCCTGTGAGCTAATATGCGCAGAGAGCTTGGAAGGGAGGTTTTCGGAAGCAGTCCCCCCTCTCTCGTCACATAGATTTTTCCCTTCAGATTTTAAAATGGATAAAAAAATGTCTTCCAGTTTCCTGATAGCCGCTTCAACATCTGAGTCATTAAAGCAGTCTATTGAATAGTGATCTTCAGAGCCTAAAGCCTCAAAGATATTCTTTTCTGTTAAGGAAAACTGCCCCTTTAATTCCTCAAGCAAGGATGAGGTGACGAAGGCCGTTTCAATGAGGTCTGTTTTGGTTTCGTATAGCTTTCCATCATTAGCTGCCTCGTACTTAACGAGATTGATACTCTGTGACATGGTTGACCTCCTCTGGAGTCTCGATCAATCAAAAGGTTTGGTATTGATATTTTAATGGCGCTTCATCAAACATCCAGATAATCCATAATCCCTTCAGCCGCCTGACGACCTTCCCAGATCGCTGTCACCACAAGGTCAGAGCCGCGAACCATATCCCCACCGGCAAATACTTTCGGGTTGGACGTCTGAAACTTGTACCTGGCCTGCTCAGGCGCAACCACGCCTCCCCACTCATTCAGTTGAATATCATAAGATTCAAACCAGTCAGCAGGACTTGGACGGAACCCAAAAGCAATCAGCACTGCGTCTGCAACCAGAATTTCCTCACTGCCTGGAACCGGCTCCGGGCGGCGGCGCCCCTGCTCATCAGGCTCTCCCAGTTTGGTGGTGATGACCTTGACACCTTCCACCTTGCCATCACCGACAATCTCAACGGGCTGACGATTAAACAGAAACTTGACGCCTTCTTGTCTGGCATTAGCTACTTCACGACGGGAGCCCGGCATATTTTCTTCATCACGGCGGTAGGCACAAGCGACTGATTCAGCCCCCTGACGAATGGAGGTACGGTTGCAATCCATCGCCGTGTCACCCCCGCCCAGGACAACGACACGTTTTCCTTTCATATCGATGAAATCAGACGCCTGCTTTTCAAAACCCAGATTACGATTAACGCTGGAAATCAGGAATGGCAAAGCATCATGAACACCGGGAAGATCCTCACCTTGAAAACCACCTTTCATGAAGGTGTAGGTACCCATACCCATAAATACGGCATCGTACTCTGCCATCAGATCGGCCATCTGTTCATCTTTACCGATTTCCGTATTCAGCCTGAATTCAATGCCCATTTCCGTGAACACCTCCCGACGGCGGGACATAACGGATTTCTCAAGTTTAAACTCAGGAATACCAAACGTCAGCAGACCACCAATTTCCGGGTTCTTATCAAAGACGACGGGCTTTACACCATTTCTGACCAGCACATCGGCACAACCCAGACCCGCTGGACCGGCACCGATCACCGCGACCTTTTTGTCCGTCCATACCACTTTCGACATATCCGGGCGCCAACCCAGGGCCAGCGCTGTATCGGTAATGTATTTTTCAGTGGCACCAATAGTGACCGCTCCAAACCCATCATTGAGGGTACAGGCACCTTCACAGAGTCGATCCTGGGGACATACACGACCACAGACTTCCGGCAGACTGTTGGTCTGATGAGAAAGCTCAGCCGCTTCAAACAGGTTACCCTCGGCAACCAGCTTCAACCAATCCGGAATATAATTGTGGACAGGGCACTTCCACTCACAATAAGGATTACCACAGGCCAGGCAACGATGAGACTGATGCTTGACCTGCTTTTCACTGTAAGGCTCATAGATTTCTACAAAATCACTCTTACGGACCCGAAGCGCTTTTTTTTCCGGATCTTCTCTTCCAACTTCAACAAATTGAAAATGATTATTCAGCCGACTGTTAAACTGTGACATGGATTTGACCTCATTCGCTGATTGTTTTTATACCCTCATATCCTACTCAGCTATTCATAGCTATTCAGGAGAGCTATTCAGGACGCCCACGTGTGCTCGCCAGCAATGAGTCCAGACTGGCTGCTTTTGGCTTCACCAGCCAGAAACGCCCCCGATAGTCATAAAACTCCTCCCGAAGTTCACGCCCCCATTCACTGCCGGTTTCTTTTACATAGTCATCCAGAAGACCCATCAGGTGAGACTGGTAGTCCTCCATGGACTCGGTATCAATTCGGTGAATATCCACTAGCTCGTGATTGTAGTGATCAACAAAGTTACGCTTCAGGTCCAGTACGTAGGCAAAGCCACCGGTCATACCGGCACCAAAGTTGTGACCTGTTTCGCCCAGTACCACCACCAGGCCACCCGTCATGTACTCACAGCAGTGATCCCCTGCCCCTTCGACAATGGCAGTCGCACCAGAGTTCCGAACTCCCAGACGCTCACCGGCACAGCCAGCGGCCAGCAGGCGTCCCCCAGTCGCACCATAAAGCGAGGTGTTGCCAATGATAGAAGCTTCGTTAGAATGGAAAGCACTCCCTTTGGGCGGACGGATAATCAGATTGCCGCCCGTCATGCCCTTACCCACGTAGTCGTTGGCATCGCCTTCCAGATACATATCCAGGCCACCGGCATTCCAGACACCAAAGCTTTGCCCGGCTGTACCTTTCAGGCTCAACCTGAGCGGACTGTCTGCCATCCCCTGATTACCATGACGTTTGGCAATCTCACCGGACAATCTGGCACCAATTGAACGGTCACAGTTGCCTACCGTGAACTCAAACTCGCCCCCTTTACCGCTTTCGATGGCGGGTAGGCAGGCTTTCACCATCACCTCAGCCAGCGCACCTTTGTCGTAGGAAGGATTACGCTTAACCTGACAGGTATGGGGCTTATCTTCAGGAATCAGGTCGTTGCGAACCAGCGGCGTCAGATCAAGACCTTTTTGCTTGTCGGTATTACCGGGCAGCAGCTCCAGCAACTCTGTACGACCAATGACGTCTTCAAGGCTTTTAGCACCCAGCACTGACAACCACTCACGCACTTCCTCAGCGACAAAAGTGAAGAAGTTCATAATCATTTCAACCGTGCCGATGAAGTGGTTTTCCCGCAGGTGCTGATCCTGGGTTGCCACACCGGTTGCGCAGTTATTCAGGTGGCAGATTCTCAGGTATTTGCAACCCATGGCGACCATGGGTGTTGTTCCGAAACCATAACTTTCTGCCCCCAGGATAGCCGCTTTAACCACATCCAGACCGGTTTTGATACCACCATCTGTCTGAAGGCGAACCTTGCCACGCAGATCATTAGCCCTCAATGCCTGATGAGCCTCGGTCAAACCCAACTCCCACGGAGAACCGGCGTACCTTATAGACGTCAACGGACTTGCAGCAGTGCCACCATCGTAACCGGAGATGGTAATCAGATCAGCATAAGCCTTGGCAACACCCGCAGCAATGGTGCCGACACCGGGCTCTGATACCAGTTTTACGGAAACCAGCGCGTCCGGGTTCACCTGCTTCAAATCAAAGATCAGCTGGGCCAGGTCTTCAATGGAATAAATATCATGATGCGGTGGTGGTGAAATCAGTGTGACACCGGGAACCGAATAACGCAGTCTGGCAATCAGTTTGTTTACCTTGCCGCCGGGCAACTGCCCTCCTTCACCTGGCTTGGCTCCCTGGGCCACTTTAATCTGCAACACATCGGCATTGACCAGATAATGAGGCGTGACACCAAAACGACCTGAGGCAATCTGCTTTATCTTTGAAACCCGGTCAGTGCCAAAACGCGCTTCGTCTTCACCGCCTTCGCCGGAGTTGGAACGGCCTCCCAGACGGTTCATCGCTTCAGCCAGAGCTTCATGGGCTTCCGGAGACAGGGCACCAAGACTCATGGCCGCCGAGTCGAATCGTTTGAGAATGTCAGTGACGGGTTCAATCTCATCAATAGCCAGAGCTTTGTCGGCTGCTTTTAGCCCCATCAGGTCACGCAGGGTTGTGACCGGTCTTTCGTTAACCAGTCTGGAGTAACGACGGAACTCTTCATAATCACCGCTGGCAACGGCTTTCTGAAGCTGCTGAACGATATCAGGATTGAATGCGTGATACTCACTGTCGTGTACATATTTCAGCAGACCGCCCTGCTGAATGGGTTTTCTCTGCTTCCAGGCAGTATCGGAGAGCCATTGCTGATCTTGCTGAAGCGCTGTAAAACCGGCGCCTTCTATACGACTCTGAACGCCTTTGAAACACAGATCAATCACTTCAGAGGATAAACCAATAGCCTCAAACAACTGCGCAGCACGATAGGACGCAATGGTGGAGATTCCCATCTTGGAGAGAATCTTCAACAGGCCCTTATCAATCCCCTTTCGGTAAGCTTTGTAGGCATCCAGGGGATCGGCCAGAATCTCGCCGGAGCGAATCTGGTCATGGATAATTTCATAAGACAGATAAGGATAAATAGCCGTCGCACCAAAACCCAGCAACACCGCGAACTGATGAGAATCCCTGGCTGTCGCCGTTTCTACCAGAATATTGGCATCGGAACGCAAACCCGTATCAATCAACCGGTGATGAACAGCGCCTGTAGCCATAGCAGCATGGACTGGCAGTTTGTGTTCTTTGATAGCACGATCACTCAGATGGATCAGCGCCTTGCCATCTCTTACCGCCTGTTCTGCTTCATTACAGATGCGCTCAATGGCGGCTTTTAGCCCTTCTTCAGGCCGGTAATTGATATCGATGCACACGACATTCAACTCATCTTGCTGATGATGGGCATTGATCAGATTCAGGAATTTTGTCGTCGACAACACGGGCGATTTGAGTACCACACGGCGGGCATGTTCAGGGGTCTCTTCAAAAACATTTTTCTCACGCCCCAGACAGGTTTCCAGCGACATCACTATCGCTTCACGCAGTGGGTCGATAGGAGGGTTGGTGACTTGGGCAAACTGCTGCCTGAAGTAGTCATACACTGAGCGCACACGACCGGATAATACCGCCATTGGCGTATCGTCGCCCATTGAGCCTACCGCTTCCTGTCCATTCTCAGCCAAAGGACGAATCACCTGATCACGCTCTTCAAAAGTGACCGAGAACATTTTCTGATGAACCTTCAGCAGTTCTGAATCCAGTCGCTCAACCTTGTGATCTTCATTCCTGAACCGGGAACGGATACGATAAGCGTGCTGTTTCAACCACTGTTTGTAAGGCTGTCGAGTCTTCAACTGGTCATCAATATCATGGGCCTGAAGCAACTCGCCTGACTCGACATCAATAGCCAGCACTTCACCCGGTCCGACACGACCTTTTGCTACTACATCTTCAGCCTGGTAATTGTAAACGCCCACTTCAGAAGCAACGGTCAGATAGCCGTTTTTGGTAATAACCCAGCGGGAAGGTCGCAAACCATTGCGATCCAGTGCACAAACCGCACGACGACCGTCGGTAATCACCAGACCGGCAGGACCATCCCAAGGCTCCATGTGCATAGAGTTGTATTCGTAAAATGCCCTGAGACCGGGATCCATGGTATCAACATTCTGCCAGGCAGGCGGGACCAGCATCCGGATAGCCCGGTACAGGTCAACACCACCGGTCACCAGAACTTCCAGCATGTTGTCGAGGCTGGATGAATCAGACCCGGTTCGGTTGACCAGATGAGAGATCTGGTTCAAATCCGGCAGAAGCTCTGATTTGAATTTGTTTCGACGGGCCTGTGACCAGTTTCTGTTACCAGTGATGGTATTAATTTCACCATTATGGGCCAGCAGGCGGAAAGGCTGCGCCAGCTTCCAGCGTGGCATGGTGTTTGTGGAGAAACGCTGATGGAATACACAGATCGCAGTTTCAAACCGGGGATCCCCCAGGTCCTGATAAAAGTTAGCCAGATCGACCGGCATCATCAGGCCTTTGTAGGTCACTACCTGGGTAGACAGTGAACAGATATAAAAGTCCTGATCCTGCTCAAGCGCCATGTTAGCGAAACGACGAGCCATGTATAAGCGAGCTGAAAACTCTGCCTCATCCAACTCGCCCTGATGCCCCACAAACACCTGCTCAATAACCGGTAGCTGATCCAAAGCGATAGGGCCGAGACAATCACTGTTGACCGGTACTTTTCGCCAGCCGATCACTAACAGGTTTTTCTTTTGCAGCTCAGCTTCGAGGGTTTTTCTGGCATGGTCGGCGATGGCTTTATCCTGGCTGAGGAATAGCATTCCCACCGCATATTGGGCGGGAAGGTCTCTGGCCAGTTGCTCTTTGACGACAGTGCGAAAGAACGTATCGGGCGTCTGAATTAACAAACCACAACCGTCGCCTGTTTTTCCATCCGCGGCAATACCACCCCGGTGTGTCATGCAGGTAAGCGCTTCAATAGCGGTGGTCAGAAGGTGGTGACTTTTCTCTCCTTCCCTGTGGGCTATCAGCCCAAAGCCACAGTTATCCCTGAATTCCCCAGGATTATACAGACCTGCTTTCATAGGCACTCTCTCGTCATCACTTATTATTAACTTTCAAACTTCTGTCACTCCGGAACCCACACCGTCGCTGCCCCTGAACTCCGACGGCTTTAAACGCTTCCCTGTAAGCAAGAAAAAGAATATTAATTCGTTTTTATGGTTTTAAATTCAAATAAGGGGCTGACCATTTTACACAGCCACCCCCTTGATCACAAATGCATGAAAAGAACAATAAGCAGTAAACTCTACACTTTACACGTCTCCAGAAGCATCTCATCCAGCACGCCCCGGTCAAAACTATCCGTCACAACCGCCTTACCGATCTGCTCTAACAGTACCAGCCTCAGCTTGCCATCCAGCACTTTTTTATCAACGGACATCAGCTCAATAAACCGATCAGGTGACATACCTTCAGGAGGCTCTACCGGCAGATTGGCGGCTTTGAGTATAGCCACAATCCCCTGCACTTCTGCTCTGGCAATGTATCCCAATCGACAAGACAGTTCAGCCGCCATCACCATACCGGCAGCGACGGCCTCACCGTGCAGCCACTCACTGTAGCCCGTGTGGGTTTCAATAGCATGACCGAAGGTATGGCCCAAATTCAAAATAGCCCTGAGACCGGACTCTTTTTCATCTTCTGCCACGACCCTGGCTTTGTCAGAGCACGAACGATGGATGGCATAAGTCAGTGCCTCCTGATCCCTCGCCATTATTCGCTCAATATTGGCCTGCAACCACTGATAGAAGGATTCGTCACAAATCAGGCCGTATTTGATCACCTCGGCAACGCCAGCAGAAAACTCCCGATCGGGGAGGGTATTCAAAGAGTCGGTATCAATCAGCACCACATTGGGTTGATGAAACGCACCGATCATATTCTTGCCCAGCGGATGATTGACGCCGGTTTTCCCGCCAACGGAAGAATCGACCTGAGACAATAGCGTGGTTGGAATCTGAATAAAATCGACACCACGCTGATAGGATGCCGCAGCAAAGCCGGTTATATCACCGACCACACCACCACCCAGGGCAATCAATGTGGTTTTACGGGTATGGCGGGCTTTGAGCAGACCATCAAACACGGTTTCAAGCGTGGCCAGGTTTTTAAATGCTTCGCCATCAGGAAGAATGATCTCCATCACATCAAAGCCATCCAGCAGGCTGCGCACCCTTGCCAAATAGCAGGGAGCCACCGTTGTGTTGGTGACAATGGCCACCTGTTGCCCCTTGATGTAAGGCTTGAGCAACCCGGGTCTGGAAGCACCCGCATAAAGGCCTGAACCAATAAAGATGGGGTAGCTTCTGTCACCCAGATCTACGTTCAGTTCAAGGATCTGCGACTCCTGCATCAAACGTCTCTCTCTACTTCTTTTGTGGCAATTTGTTTTATGGCAATTTGCCAACAATTCGGACGATTTCGTTAATCAGTGCTTTGGGTGACAGCGACTCGGTATCCAGCTCGATATCGGCAATACTGGAATACAATGGCGCTCTGTCAGTCAACAGTTGTGTCAGCACTTCCTTACGATCGGCCCTTTGCAACAGGGGTCTTTTCTTGTCTTTCTCAGTTCTGGCCAGCTGTGCTGCCACGGATGCCTTGAGAAAAACAACCACCCCGTTCGTACCCAGCTGCTGGCGATTTTCCAGCCGGGTCACGGCTCCACCTCCGGTGGCCAGCACGATCCCCTTTTTGGAGCAGAGATCCTGTATTACCTGTATTTCCCGTTGCCGAAAGCCCTCTTCGCCCTCAACATCAAAAATCCAGGGAATGCCAGCACCACTGCGTGCCTCCACCTCATGGTCAGAATCGAAAAATGGCAGCCCCAGCTCTTTGGCCAGCATCCGCCCGATGGTACTCTTACCAGCCCCCATTGGGCCTATCAAATATATATTTCTTAATGGCATTGTCTTTGCTTGCCTGACTTCCTGCCTGCGTGTGGAGCTGAGCCTAGCGCATCCTGAGTCATGCTGACAACAAAAAACGGGAGCTTTCACTCCCGTTTTTTGTTAAATGAATAAAACCTTGATTCAAAACAAGATTACCCTATCAGTGCGGATCCATTGCAGGGCATTTTTTCGGGAAGCGATCCCGGAAGGCCTGAACCTTCCGGGGTGGAGAAATTAACGGAGGGTAATATTATCGTTGATGACCCGGGGGGTGATAAAAATCATCAGCTCAGTTTTGCTATCTGATTTGGTATCTTTTCTAAAAAGTCGACCTACGTAAGGAATATCACCCAATACAGGTACTTTAACCGTGCCTTTTTGCTTCTCCTGAGTGAAGACTCCGCCCAGAACAACCGTTTCACCATCCCTGACCAGCACCTGAGTATTCACTTCATTCTTATTAATGGTTGGCACGCCATTGGGCGCATCAGCCCCCTGAGAGTCATTGGTAACCGTTACATCCATGATAATACTGCCTTCAGGCGTGATCTGTGGAGTGACCTCAAGAGACAACACCGCATCCTTGAAAGCCACAGAAGTGGCACCGCTGGATGTTTTCTCTTCGTACGGGATTTCCTTACCGGACTTGATCACCGCTTTCGTTTTGTCGGCAGTAATCACTTTTGGCTGAGAAACCGTTTCACCACCCCCGTCAGATAAAATAGCGGATAACTCAAGGTTCAAAATAGTACTGTTAGTAGCAAAGCCAATGGCCAGAGTAGCGGCATTAGTGCCGGTTACACCAAAATCTATAAATGGGTTGTTACCCACTCCGGCTGAAGGTGTGCCTCCTTCATTCCCTGCGGTAGTACCACCGCCGCCAATACCGATAGACCGATTCGAGTCATTGGATGCCAGATCAGTTGCGCCGCTCCACTTCACCCCCAGGTCCCGGGTAAAGTCAGAGTTCATATTGACAATACGCGCCTCAATCATCACCTGCCTGACCGGGATATCAAGACGCTGTATCAGGGCACGCAGTTCATCCAGTTTTTCCTGGGTGTCCTTAACCAGGAGGCTGTTGGTACGGGCCACGACCTGAACCGAACCCCGCTCGGTCAGCAGGCTGGTTTCTTCACCCGCTCCGGCAAGCACCTCCGCTATCTCTTCGGCATCAGCATAATTGATCTGAATCAGATCCGTGTAAACTGGTGCCAGCTCACGAATCTGTTTGTCATTCTCCAGCTGCTGACGTTCTCTGGCAGCAATTTCATCGGCTGGTGCCACCGTCAGAACATTGCCTTCAAGGCGCTTGTCCAGACCTTTTGATTTAAGAACAATATCCAAAGCCTGATCCCAGGGAACATTCTGCAGGCGCAGGGTTACGTTACCGCTGACGGTATCGGAAGCGACCAGGTTCAGATCAGTAAAGTCAGCAATCAACTGAAGCACCGCGCGCACTTCGATATCCTGAAAGTTCAGGGAGAGTTTGTCCCCCTTGTAGGACAAACCTTTGCGGTCACGACCAAAGTCTTTATCGGATACCGGCTTAACACTAACCGTTAACGTGTTATCCGTCTGATAAGCCAGGTGGCTGAACTCACCCTCGGGCTCAATAATCACCACCCCATTGCCATCTTCGACCCTGGCATCGATGAATTTTACCGGGGTAGCAAAATCCATGACATCCAGACGGTTACGTAACCGACCTGGCAGCACATTCCCCTGAAACTCCAGTCGAATGCGACCGCCCTGCTCATTAATATCCATTGGAATGTTAGGGTTTGCCAGCGTAATGACCACATTACCCTCACCTTCTTCCCCCCTGTGGAAATCAATATGGGTAATGCCCCGACTGGCAGGATCCGCCAGAGGGGCACCAGAAAGAGCAACGGTTGGCAGCACTGAACGGGGGTTGGAGCCTTCTGCTCCGACATAAACATAAAGCACATTACCATCGGTTTTGGTGGTAAAGCTGGCGGTTGTTTTCAGATTAATAACGAGTCGGGTTCTGCCTCCGGCCTCAAGTACTGTGACACTCTGGGCGTTCTGAAATCCCACTTCGTTGTATTTGGGCAGATCACTGCGAGTAAATGGCAGATCCAAAGAAATCCTGGGAGGCTGTTCTATGCTGTAGCCCCTGGCTTCAGGTGCAGGACCATCGAACATCAGACGCAGCTCTACAATATCACCCGGCAGGGTACCAGCGTCCATTTTTTTGAGCGTCACACCCCATACAGAAAGCGGCAACCACGCCAACACCGTATACAACAGCACTCGGACTGTGCTGGCTTTCAACACGGGCTTATTCTTCATCTATTGAACCCACTTAGCACTTTAGAATTGTTGTTCTAATCGGCATGACATCAGAAAAATTCAGTTTTCTGAAGATTCAATCGGTGAGGGAGGTATGGCAAAGCGGGGTTGGCGATCAGGGCTGACCAAGATCCAGTCTCAGGCTTCTGGGTCTTTCAATCCAGAGATTAGAACCCGCAGGCACAATCTCGACAATTCTTAATTCACTGTCATCAATGTACGTGATTCGACCGTGGTTTTTACCCAGATAATCACCCACCCTGACCCGGTGAATGCCATCATCACCACGAACCAGACCCCAAAGGCCATCATCGTTACTGATAGAGCCCACCAGGGCAAAGGTTTCAATATCGAACTGCTCCAGATATTGCCTGGTTCGGCGGTTGTCAGGCTTGACATTACTGTTGAGACTCCGATCAGAGACCTTCAGCTTGATCGGCGGCTCAAAGGGACTTCTTAAACCAGAAGCCCTGTAAGTAAATGCCTCGTAAGGAGTAAAAGTAGGCAAGGGTTCAACGGTTCCGGAAGGCTTGGCCTTCATCTCAGCCATGTACTGGTCAAGATCACTGAAGCCAGTGTTTCCGGAACACCCTGCCAATAAAAACCCCAAACAAACCACCAGAAGTCTTGGTAAATACTTCATTACTGAGACTCCTTGTCGTTGTAGCGATAGGTTCTGGCCAGAATCTCCATTTTCAGAATCTGCCCATTTTTTTCCGGAGTGATAGAAAAGTCATGAAGCGTCACAATTCGAGGCAAACTGGCGACACCACTGACAAAATTGCCAATATCGTGATAACTGCCACTGACTGAGATACTGATGGGGAGCTCAATATAAAATTCCGTGGCTTTCTCTGGCTCCAGTTTGATGGTCTCAAACGCCAAACCGGCACCACGACCAGTGAAAGTAATATCTTCCAATAAGCCCGGCACTTCGGTATCACTCGGCAACTGTTTTACCAGAGCACCAAAGGAAGCCTCCATTTCTTGCATCTGAACCCGGTAAGCATCCAGGTTCGCAGCCTGGAAAGCCTTGACCCTGAACTGGTCCTTTAACTCTCTCTCTTTTGCAATAACCGTGTCGTAAGTGTCCTGGAGCGGACTCAAGTGCATTTGATAACCCAGAAACAGCACCAACCCGAAAGTCAGCACACAGGCAATAACCCTGACCGGTAAGGGCCAGCCACCGATATTTTCCAGATCCAGTTCTGCCAGATCCAGTTCATTCAATTTTTTTAGCGAATCGGCGAAACTCATGATTCGTCTCCCCCTTCTTTTTCAGGCGATGTTCGAATCACAGTCAGATCAAATTCATTCATCCGGTTACCGCCAAGGGTTACTTTGCGCACAGCCGTCAGATTGGGATCGGAAAACCACTCAGAGGCATCAAAATTACGCATCAGGCTGGAAATACGATTATTCGACTCCGCTACGCCCACCAGTTTTAAAGTATCTCCCTGGTACTGGAGGCTCTTGAAATGAACGCCATCAGGAATCAGTCGAGCCAGCTGATCAAAGACCCGGACAATAATAGGGCGGTTACCCTGTAAACTCTGGATAACCTCCATACGCTCCAGAAGCTGGGCTCGCTTCTCTCTGAGCCCCTTGATCTCAGCAATACTTTTGTCGAGCTGGATAATTTTATTCTGAAGGTACTGATTCCTGTTCTGCTGCTCGCTGATGACATTGCCTGTGTAGAGGTCGGCCATGAATATCACGCTGCCAGCGGCCAGAATGGTCATCATCCAAACTGCGAAAAAGCGTTTCTTGCGTTCTTCACGTAGTTGCTCACGCCAGGGGAGAAGGTTGATTCTTGCCATCAGTCAAAACTCCTCATGGCTAATCCACAGGCGATGACCAGACCCGGAGCGCTGGCAGTTAATTTACTGGCATCCACTTTTCTGGAAACGGACATGCTGGCAAACGGATTAGCCAGAAATGCCGGTGTTCCCAGCTTATCCTGAACCAGGGCAGCAAGGCCTGAAATGGAAGAGGTTCCGCCAGCCATCAGAATGGCATCAACATCGTTGTATTGACTGGAAGAATAGAAAAACCGGAGGGATCGGGAAATCTGTTGCACAACCGCCTCTTTGAAAGGCTCCAGTACCTCAGGTTCAAAATCGTCTGGAAGTCCCCCGTCGTGTTTGGACTTCTCTGCTTCTTCAGGGCTGAGACCGTAGCGGCGCTGAATCTCATCGGTGAGCTGCCGGCCGCCAAACAATTGTTCCCGTGTGTAGATCGTCTGCCCATTTCTCAACACACTAATGGAAGTGCTGCTGGCTCCCATATCAACAATGGCCACCACCGCTTCCTCTTCTGGCAACTCCAGCGTATCACCTACCAACTCGTAGACCCTTTCCATGGCAAATGCCTCGACATCCACCACTTTGGCTTTCAGACCGCCAAGCCCAAGCGCCTCTTCACGTATTTCAACATTATCGCGACGGCAGGCGGCAAGCAGTACCTCTGCCCGCTCAGGATTATTTTCCTTTAAGCCAAGGACTTCAAAATCAATCGCCACTTCATCTAATGCGTATGGAATATACTGATCGGCTTCTACGGTAATTTGTGTTTCCATCTCATCATCACTGAGGGAAGCATCCATCTCGATGGTTTTGGTGATGACAGCCGAACCGGAAACAGCCACCGCAGCATTTTTCACGCCGCTGCGACTGCGGGAAACAGCGCGCTTGATAGCCTCGCCAACCGCTTCAGGTTCCTGGATAATATTTTCCACCACAGCCCCGGGTGGCAAAGGTTCCTGCCAGTAGGCTTCAACCCGGTAGCCCCTGCCACCACGACTCAGTTCGAGTACCTTCACTGAGGTCGAACTGATGTCCACTCCAAGGACAGCACTTGTTTTATTATTGAAAAGCCCAAACACAGATGTGATTCCTGCTTTTATCACCATGAAACGCCAGCCTGATCAACATCTATTCTTTGGCACCTGTCGCTTATGGCGGCTTTGTTATGAAAAGTTATGAAAAACTCCCTTTTTTTCATTTAATATCAGTCCATTCGATTGCGCAATGAAGCAACCGTTCGAGCTCAATTTACTTAGAGAACCTGTCGGTTTATCCACTTCGCCGTGACCGCCCCGATAAATTTCTGTCACTGATGACAGAAATTTATCGCGCATCCGGTGTTTTGAGCGGGGTATGAAGTTTACGTTCTTCGACTCCTTTCAGGATGAACGGGGTTGGTTGCTCAGGATGCACGAGGGGGCGTACGGATATCGCATTGAAACCGTGTACCAGGGTGGAGCTATGTAAAGCCGAACATTACATTTACTAACAATCTGGTTTCTAGGGAAATTATACATTTCCCTTTATAATGAGCGGCTGGGAGTCTGTCTATTCCCAGTCAGACTCCTCAAGCCAAAACTGAGTATCAACCAAGAATGTATCGATCGGTAAAGTTTTTAAAATTTCTGCTCTGGAGCGGGCTGGCAGCCGCCAGTGGCATCACTCTTATAGCAGCCAGCGCCTACCTCTACCTGAGCCCTTCACTGCCTTCAGTTGAGACACTGCGTGACACTCACTTGCAGACACCGCTGCGCGTCTTCTCAAAGGACGAAAAACTGATCGCAGAGTTTGGGGAAAAGCGCCGAACGCCCATCCACTTTGACAATGCCCCCGGGCTGCTGATTAAAGCCTTCATGGCCGCCGAAGATGACCGCTTCTACCACCACCCCGGTGTCGATATCATGGGTCTGATGCGAGCTGCCTTACAACTGGCTTCCACCGGTAGAATCCAGTCAGGAGGCAGTACCATCACCATGCAGGTGGCAAAGAACTTCTTCCTGAGTCACGAACGGGTCTTCTCCAGAAAGTTCAACGAGATTCTGTTGGCTTTACAGATCGAACAGGAACTGACCAAAGACGAAATTTTTGAGCTCTATCTCAATAAAATTTATCTGGGTAACCGTGCCTACGGAGTAGAGGCTGCCGCACAGGTTTACTACGGTAAATCCATCAACGAACTTAACCTGGCTCAATGGGCTATGATCGCCGGTTTACCCAAAGCCCCTTCCCGTTATAACCCAATCAATGACCCTAAACGGGCACTGATTCGCAGAGACTGGATTCTTGGCAGAATGTACGACCTGGGTTACATCAACCAGGCTGATTATAAAGAGGCCGTCCATGCCCCGATAACCGCCAGTTACCATGGCCCCCAGATCGAAATGCAGGCTCCCTACATTGCCGAGATGGTTCGTCAGGAAATGATCGAGAGATTTGGGCCAGAAACCTACACCGAAGGCTTCAAGGTTTACACCACGGTTGACAGCGTCTTACAAACGGCCGCTAACGATGCCATAGCCCAAGGTCTTTTCGAATATACCGAAAGACATGGATACCGGGGCCCCGTTACCAACCTGGGCGAGGACGAAAAAGAAGAAGAGACAACGACTCTCTGGACAAAGACCCTGGAGGAAACCGATTCTACCGGCACCCTCGAACCTGCTGTCGTCACCGCCGTAGAAGAGCAATCGGTGACGATCCTGATGAAAGAGGACCAGATCAGTCACATTGACTGGGACAATCTCAAGTGGGCAAAACCCTATATCAATGTGAATGCCTTTGGCTACAACCCGGAGCAGGCATCTGACATTCTCAAGCCCGGTGACCTGATCTGGGTAAGAAAAATGCCTGATGGCCGCTTCCGTCTGAGTCAGGAACCTCTGGCGCAATCTTCCCTGGTTTCCATGAATCCGGAAAATGGCGCCATTCTCGCGCTGGTTGGTGGCTTCAACTTCTACGACAGCATGTACAACCGTGCCACCCAGTCCATCCGCCAGGCGGGTTCAGCTTTCAAACCTTTTATCTACCTGGCCGCCCTGAATGATGGCATGAGCGCCGCGACCATCATCAATGATGCGCCCATCGTGTTTGCAGATGAAGGACTCGAAGGGATCTGGCGCCCGAATAATGACAATATGAAGTTCAACGGCCCAACGCGACTCAGGGAAGGTCTCTATCGTTCAAGAAACCTGGTCTCAATTCGTGTGCTCAGGGAGATTGGTATCAACCCGACCGTGGACTTCCTGACGAAGCTGGGACTGCCTGAAGACACTCTGGCCCGAAATCTCTCTCTGGCCCTGGGCAATGTTTCCATGACACCGCTGGAATTGACCACAGGTTATGCGACGATTGCCAACGGCGGTTACAAGGTCATGCCCTACCTGATTCAGAGAGTCGATGTTATGGATGACATCGTATACGAGGCCAACCCGGCAACGGTCTGCCGGGACTGCCGGAAAGAAAAGGCTCCTGAAGAAGGGTTCGTCTCAGAACAAGTCTCTGAAACCTCGTCGGTACCTCTGGCAGAAGACAAAGCCCTGGTTTCTGCTGACATCCTCAATAAAGCTGAGCCCGTTATGGACAGCCGGGTCAACTACATCCTCAATGATATGATGCGCGATGTTATCCAGAAAGGCACGGGTAAAAGAGCAAGAGCCCTTGAACGTCATGATATTGGTGGTAAAACAGGCACCACCAATGACAGCAAGGACGCCTGGTTTATCGGGTTTAATCCTGATGTTCTGACCAGTGTCTGGATTGGCATGGATGACAACACTACCCTGGGACGCTGGGAGTTTGGCGCTAACGCGGCTCTGCCCATCTGGCTCAGTTATATGAAAACCGCTCTGGCAGACCTGCCAGAAAGACATCTGCCCCAACCCACAGGCATTGAAACGGCTCGAATTGATCCAAAGACAGGGCAACTGGCAACGCAGGGTGACCCTGAGGCTATTTTCGAACTGTTCAGGAAAGAAAACACACCCAAAAGTGTCAGTGAAGGAACCCCTCCCTCGTTGGAAGAAAGTGACTCACTGAAACCAGAGGATTTGTTCTAAAATCCGAGCGCATCTTGAATGACTTCACCCCAAAAAAAACCGGCTCTGAAATCAGAGCCGGTTTTTTTCTAACCACTGAATCGCAGGTTTAAATATCGTCCAGAGACTTCAGAGGATAATGGGCAGGATAAGGCTGGCGAGCGACGCCAGAATCCACAGCCGCTTTTGCCACTGCGGCAGAGACAGAGCCCAACAAACGAGGATCAGTGGGCTTGGGTATGATGTATTGCGAACCAAAGCTCAGCTCAGCACCTTCATAAGCATCAATTACCTCCTGAACCACCTCTTCCTTCGCCAGTTCACGAATAGCATGAACCGCAGCCACTTTCATCTCTTCATTAATACGGCTGGCACGAACATCCAGGGCGCCACGGAAGATGAAGGGAAAACCAAGTACGTTATTCACCTGGTTTGGATAGTCAGACCGACCGGTTGCCATGATGACGTCAGAGCGTACTTCCCTGGCCAGCTCCGGACGAATTTCCGGGTCGGGATTGGCACAGGCAAAGACAATAGGATTACTGGCCATTTTTGCCAGCTGTTGCGGAGTCAGCAGATTTGGGCCAGACAGCCCCAAGAACGCATCAGCGCCATCAATGGCGTCATCCAGGGTACGGCAATCGGTCTCAACTGCGAACAGAGCCTTGTACTGGTTGAGGTCATCACGTTCTGTGTGAATAACTCCTTTACTGTCCAGCATAAAAATATTGGCTGGATCCATACCACAGCTGATCAGCAACTTGACGCAGGAGATGGCCGCAGAACCGGCACCGAGACAAACCAGACGGGCTTCTTCGATCTTCTTGCCAGCAATCTCAAGGGCGTTCAACATACCTGCTGCTGTGACAATGGCAGTACCGTGCTGATCATCGTGGAAGACAGGAATATCACACTCTTCTATCAGGCGACGTTCGATTTCAAAACACTCCGGTGCCTTGATGTCCTCAAGGTTAATACCACCAAAGCTACAGGCCACCCGCTTCACGGTGTTAATGAAATCCTGAGGGCTTTCGCAGTCCACTTCCAGATCAATGGAGTCGACTCCAGCGAAACGTTTGAACAGCAGCGCCTTGCCTTCCATCACAGGCTTACTGGCAAGCGCGCCAAGATTACCCAGACCAAGAATGGCAGTACCGTTACTGATCACTGCAACCAGATTACCTTTCATGGTGTATTTGTAGGCATTTTCAGGGTCAGCGGCGATTTCACGCACGGGCTCGGCAACGCCCGGGCTATAGGCCAGAGACAGATCTTTGGCGGTCTCCGCTGGCTTGGTCAGTTCAATCGAGATCTTTCCGGGTTTAGGCAGGGCATGGTAATCCAGAGCAGCTTGCTTCATATCCTTGTACTTTCATCCTAATGAAAACATGAGAGGAAACGTGCAGAATATCGGATCACTGTTTATCGAACAAGGAGCCGGTCGGCCAGAAAAGTATATCTACAGACCGGTAACCTGAATTAATGCACTGTAACGAAACAGCTATAGCGCAAGCAAAACATTTTGTGGCAGCCATCACTAGGAGCTAAGCTCTGATATCCGCTCCCCCTGGTGAGTAGACCGGCGGAACTTCCCCGCCAGCCCCTCTCAGAACGGTACGTGAACCTCTCGATTCATACCACTCCCATGCTCCAGATTATCAATGACCCCCACCCTGAGCGGAGTCGAAGGGCGCTCAGGATGAACGTAGATTGTTCACATCAAACTCATTGAAGTGACGTACTACGGAAGCTCAACAAAAATACCATCACGACTGTAAACACCTATCATCCAGCGTTTATAGCGTCGCCCTCCCTTACTTTTATCCTTGCGGTCCACCAGCCAGCCCCTGAGCTCAACATGCTGACCTGCCAGCTTTTTCAGCCATTCTCCCTGTACAGCGGATTTGGGTATACGAATAACCACAGGGCCATCCATTTCCACCCACAGAAAATCACTCTTTTTGGGACTGGCAACCTGAACGATCTTACCCCTGAGCAGGTTAAAGCCGGGCTTCAGCCTGTTGGCCCTGATATCCAGAACCGGATTGTCTGACCAAACACCTGTTTTCCCCTTTCTGGCTTTTGCTTCCTGCTGCTTCAGGCATGCCCGGTAAATATCAGGCTCTTCAGAAAACAGTTGGTAAGCCAGACCTTGTTCAATCAGTAGTGATTCAATGGATCGACCGTCCATGAGAAAGGGATGAGCCAGTACCCGACCATGGTGATCCTTTCCCACCACCTGAATCCTGATTTTCTTTGTTCCTGACAGCAGTTTTTTGAGAGCCAGGGAGGCTTGATCTCCGTAAGGCTCTGCCGGTTTATTGTCATGGGCTACTTCAGGCGTATTAATAGAGGGAAAACGGATTTTACGGCCATCCTTCAAGCGCAGCGAATCGCCGTCAGCGATGGCGTCCCACACCACCATTTCTGAAGCACCTTTCAGAGTGCAGGTCTCAATGGCGGATACAGGGGATACCCACAAAAATAACCAGACATAAAAAAAGGCGCCCACAAAACTGTGAATCGCCTTTTTCTCGCAGCCAGTAAAATCTGAAAAAAACATCGCGCTACCTTTCGAATCACTCCGAACAAGCATAGCGGTATTTTTAACTCATGGCTGCTGGCAGCAGGAGACGCTTACTTGCGAGCACCAACCTTGCCGAAACGTTTGGTGAAACGCTCGATACGACCGCCGGTGTCCATCACTTTCTGGGTGCCGGTGTAGAATGGGTGGCACTTGGAGCAAACTTCAATGTGCAAGTCTTTGCACAGAGTAGAGCGAGTCTTGATCTTGTTACCGCAGGAGCAGGTAACTTCGATTTCTTTGTAATTTGGATGGATTTTCGGCTTCATGGGATCTACCTCAAAACAATGCGTGCCGCCACCCGGTCTCTGGCTAATAGCAACTCGGCCAGGGCACCGCACGCGAAACGGTCACCGAACAGCACACCAGGGCAGTCACTGGAAAGTGCCGCCCAGGAACCGCTCTTCAGTGACCCTGGAAAATTGAGGCGGAATCATACCAAAGTATCTGCGTCAAGCAAATACCAGTATTTCACCGCGCATTCATTTTAACCAAACCACATATCAGGTTACACTGGTCAGGACTTCTTCCGGAAGCCTTCTGACAGCCATTAAAAAGCAACCTTCATGACCTCATGTGACGATAATTATCTCAGCATCGCCATACCCACCCCGTTGAGGCAGATGTTCGACTACCTTCCTCCTGATAATGAGACACACCTGCAACCGGGTATGAGAGTTCAGGTTCCCTTTGGCCCCAGAAAACTGGTTGGCATTATCGAAGCCATTAAACCGGAATCCGATTACCCCAGGGAAAAACTCAGAAAAGTCTCCGCCGTTCCGGACCAGGCCCCTCTGATTCCTGAAGACATTATGCAACTGTGCCGCTGGGCGTCCGGTTACTATCACTACAGCCTTGGAGAAACCCTGCTTCAGGCATTGCCCAAAGCACTCCGACAGGGAAAACCTGCCAGCCGGGAAAAAATAGCACTCTGGAGCCTTGCTGCTCCGCTTGATGAAGCCACCAGCCAGTCTCTGAAAAGAGCCCACAAACAGCTCAAGGCCCTGCAATGGCTGGAAAAATATCCTGAAGGCCTGTCAGAAACTGAACTTCGGGAAGTGGGTTTTAGTAAAACCATCCTCACCCAATTACAAAAAAAGCAACGGGTGGTGGTTCGTGAGATTGAACGGACTGACCGACTGTTCACTGAGTATGCAAACCCAGTCAGACAAGCGCCTCTGACACTGAATCCTGAACAGACTTCCGCCCTGAAAGGCATTCTGGCATGTCCGTCTTTTCACCCGGTTTTACTGGATGGTGTTACCGGAAGTGGTAAAACAGAAGTCTACCTTCAGGCCATAGAAGCCACACTTAAAGCCGGTAAACAGGCGCTTGTGCTGGTGCCGGAAATCGGTCTGACACCGCAAACCGTCAGACGATTTCGCAATCGGTTTACCGTCCCGGTGGCCTGCCTTCACTCCGGATTAAGCGACGGCGAACGCTTACAGGGCTGGCTTGCTGCCAGTCGAGCCACTGCCGGGATACTGATTGCCACCCGCTCCGGTATTTTTACGCCATTACCCGAACTGGGATTAATTATTGTTGACGAAGAGCACGACAACTCTTACAAACAGCAGGATACCCTCAGATACAATGCCCGGGACCTGGCCATATACCGGGCCAAAATAGCAGACTGCCCGGTTGTCCTCGGTTCCGCCACCCCCTCTCTGGAAACCCTCGTTAATGCCAGAAAGGGTCGTTACAGCCATCTTGAGATCAGTAGCCGGGCCGGGCATTCCCGACCACCGACTCTGGAGCTACTGGATATACGACAGCAGGTACTCCATGAAGGGTTTGCCCAGAGCCTGATAACAAGAATGCAATCCACCCTCAACAAGGGTGAACAGGTGATGGTCTTTCTGAACCGCAGAGGCTACGCTCCCTCTCTGGTCTGCCATGATTGCGGTGAAGTGACCGACTGCCCCCACTGCGATGCTCACCTGACACTGCATCGCCTGCCGCCTCATATGCATTGCCACCACTGTGATTATCAAACCGCTATTCCCTGGTCGTGTCCAAAATGCCACAGCAAAAATCTTCAGCCTGCCGGTCAGGGCACCGAACGCTGTGAGCAAACTCTGGAGCAGATGTTTCCGGATATCCCGTTAATCAGAGTGGACAGAGATTCAACGCGCCGTAAAAATGCACTTGCAGAAATTCTGGATACGGTTCACACCGGCAACCCCTGCATACTTCTGGGCACTCAAATGTTGGCCAAAGGCCATCATTTTCCCGATGTCACTCTGGTGGCGATCATCAACGCCGATTCCGGACTGTTCAGTGCTGATTTCAGAGGGCTGGAAAAAACCGGGCAGCTGATCCTTCAGGTCGCTGGCAGAGCAGGCAGAGAAAAAAAACCGGGCCATGTCATCATACAAACCCACAACCCTCAACACCCGGCTTTGCAGATGCTGGTCACTCAGCCATACAGCCAGTTTGCTGACTGTTTGATGAATGAACGCAAACACCTCAAACTGCCACCTGAAGGTTATCTGGCGCTGTTCAGAACAGAGTCGTCTATGGCGGCAGCCGGTGAAAACCTGTTAAAAAATCTCCGGCATGTTTTATTAAACCACCACCAGCAAGGCTCTGTCAGAGTTCTGGGCCCCATCCCGGCGCCTATGGAAAAAAGACAGGGGCGCTATCGTTATCAACTGTTTTTGCAGAGTAGCCAACGTGCTGCCCTGCACCGTTTACTGGCTATTGCTGTCGTGCATCTGGACGCCACGAAATTACCCAGAGATCTTCGCTGGACACTGGATGTGGATCCTCAGGAGATGGGTTAGTACACCATTTCTATAAAATTGACGGGCTCCGTTCACCCTGAGCGGAGATTGTTCACATCATGCATATGTTTTCCTGATTACCACTGATCTTGCCTAATGAATCAGCTGCTATAATAAGCGTCGGTAGTCATATGCTTGAAGGTAAAACTGATGTGTAAAAATACCATTCAGTTCCAAAAAGGCATTGGCGTTATGCAATTTATGGTTAATTACGGCAGTGAAGATCAGTGTGAGAACGCCCTGTTCTCTTGGCGCTGGTCAGCGGGGATTTCTGCTCTTACTGTTGATGCTCGCCTAAAAGCAAATGTTCGTGCACTCAGTGAGCTTATTCCTTAGTTTTAGTACTATGAGGAGACTTTCCTGATGTTCTTGACAAGACAGATAGCTTTTTTAAAGCCTTCAATTAAAAAACTGCTATCAATAGCACTATTGATTCTTTCTAACAATATTTTTGCAACTCCATACCAGAAATGCGTGAACAATTGTATAGAAGATTGCCTTATATCAGATATTATTCCAGCTTGCATACTGGGGTGTGAACTAGGTTGCCTTGCTTCATCTTTTTCAAGTAACACCGAGTTTGTTATTTGTCGCAAAGAGAATTACGTAAATGATACTGGGTTATGCCCTGCGGAAGCGTTGAAGCAGGTATCAGCTGAAGAAGTTGAAGTTGGTGATTTTGTACAAACGCTTCCAGATGACCTTAAAGTAGGTACTCACATGATATTTACAGAAGTCATTGGAAATAAGAAAAGTAATGGCGATTACACATTCAGGAACATAAAATTTGAGCGCATCAAAGATAATAGTGCTGACTATCTTGAGGTGACACCAGAGCATCATCTTATTGTGCTTAAACAGAATAGTGTTGCTAGCAATGAGAATGTTACTGAAGGAGCCTTTATGCTGAAAGCCAGCGAAGTGCATGAAGGAATGCTCCTGCCATCGCTAACAGGCACTAAACGAATTATTGAAGTAAAAGATATACACTACCCTGTGAAATACACAATTAAGACACGCACAGGAACTATATTGGCTTCAGGTATCTTTACAACAACAGGATACGAAGGAACTATTAATAGTGGAACCAAGTTCCTTGATGCTATTAAACAATATCAAGAATCATATCAAATTCAAGATAAGCACATGGCCGAATGAAGTTGTATGAGGAGAATTCCCTGATGTTCGCGGCAAGACAAATAGCTTTTTTAAAGCCTTCAATTAAAAGACTGTTATCAATAGCGCTATTGATTCTTTCTAACAAAATTTATGCAGATTCAAGTTTCCCTGAATGCATGAGACGTTGTGTTAAAGCTTGCTACATGATACCCGTAACTATTCCAGCTTGCATATTTGCGTGTGAAGTAGCTTGCACTCTACCCTCTTTTTCAAGTAACACCAGATTTGTTATTTGTCGCAAAGAGGATTACGTAAAGGATACTGGGTTATGCCCTGCGGAATCTTTGAAGGAGGTATCAGTTGAAGAAGTTGAAGTTGGTGATTTTGTACAAACGCTTCCAGATGACCTTGAAGTAGGTACTCACATGGTATTTACAGAAGTCATTGGAAATCAGAAAAGTAGTGGCGATTACAAATTCAGGAACATAAAATTTAAGCCCATCGAAGACAATAGTATTGACTATCTTGAGGTGACACCAGAGCATTACCTTATTGTTCTTACACAGAATAGTGTTGCTAGTAATGAGAATATTGCTGAGGAAGCCTTTATGCTGAAAGCCAGCGAAGCGCATGAAGGAATGCTCCTGCCATCGCTAACAGGAGCTAAACGAATTCTTGAAGTAAAAGATATACACTACCCTGTGAAATACACCATTGAGACACGAACAGGGACTATATTGGCTTCAGGTATCTTTACAACAACTGCATACAAAGGAACTGTTAATAATGGAACCAAGTTTCTCGATGCTATTAAACAATATCAAGAATCACGTCAAATTCAACATAAGTACATGGCCGAATGAAGTTGTATGTTTTGTTGCCCGCAGGCTGCAAGAATGTTTATGGTTGCCTAAAAGCAAATGTTCATGCACTTAGCGGGCTTTTTATGCTGATCCAGGTTATCCTTCGACAAGCTCAGGATGAACCCATGTACTAACAGGTGTGTCCATTTTACTAACCTATATATGAACTCTTTGAATCTTCCTGCATCTAATAATTAAACGGACTGTATCGCAACCTATAATCTCACCAGAGGGAGTTGCGTAACGCCAACAATGTGCTTTTAGAGGGATCACATATTATGGATCTATTACGCATTCTATTAGTGACCATTCTGATCTTTTTTCCTGCCCAGGCTTTTAGCGGGGAATTCTCACCCGGCTACCCGACGGCATACCGCCACTTCCCAGAGCTGGTTACTGCACTTGATAAAAACTTGGATGGACTGCTCTCCTACGATGAACTCATTGATGGCTACCATGCTCCGTATCTGAACAAAGAGCTTTACCAAACCATCAGGCTTTACCTCGTTAATTTTGAGTCATGGCAAAACCCTGTCACCGTCTCATTAAGCAGAGATAGTATTGAGCTGGCCGAACTGTCGGGGCAAGCGGCAAAGTATCACCACGAGCAGGACAACACTTTTTGGGATGCCTGGCTTGCAAAGCCGGAACGGCAACCGTTTGCCGACGCCTATAGACGGCTTTTTCCCCATGGTCTGACCAGTATTACTCCGGATAATCTTTTGCAAAGGTATTTTCCAGATTGTGTTCTGATTGCCTTGCTGACCTCAATAGCCAGCTCTGAAACCGGAAAAAGGCTGATATTCAATTACTTTTATAAGACGGCTGATGAAGAGGTATTTAGCATCGCTTTTCGCGGCAGTAATACAAGCATACCGGTTCGATTCAGAGAAGTTGAGCACTACAAATTTGCCATAACACGTGATGGCGGTATCTGGCTGGCAATGCTCGAAGCCGCTTACAACAACCTGCCGAAAAGTTTCATTAAAAAATATCAACAAGATGACTGGACACGGTTTGACTATCGCAAATATTCAAAGCTGGACGGGGTAGATCATGTTCAAG
The DNA here is from genome assembly GCF_023822025.1 of Endozoicomonas sp. 4G. Classification (NCBI taxonomy): domain Bacteria; kingdom Pseudomonadati; phylum Pseudomonadota; class Gammaproteobacteria; order Oceanospirillales; family Endozoicomonadaceae; genus Endozoicomonas; species Endozoicomonas sp. 4G. Next base: position 3,652,591 of record NZ_CP082909.1, read on the forward strand.
CTATTGATGTACTTATGGGGTCGTATACCGATTACATCAACCCGCAACTTCAAAGTCAGGAGCAGTTGAAGGAGCAACTCAACTCTTTTGTTGATAATGAAAAAATAGCGTTTTTGGGTGTTGACCCAGCAGTTTCAAATTTACTGAAGTTAAGGCCATTCGCTAGAATCGTAAGCTATCACGCCTATAGCCTGATCGGCTACGACAAAGAAAAAGATATTGTTTATATTCGTGACCCTAATGGCTATTCTGCTACGCTTACAAACCTCTATACCATTAATCAACATATTCAGCCTATTTCCTCAGGAAACAGCGAAATATTTGAAGTCATAAAGAGCCACCCCTGGGACCCTCACTATAAACTTGCTTATGGACTGACGGAGCCTGAACTAAACCACTTCCTTAACCAAACCGCACCACAGGCAGTGGACATCATAGACAAAAGCACAATCTCTGATATTTCAGTACCCTTGCATATTTCTGAGAGAAGCCCTGCCAGAACCGGCATCATTGAAATGACCTTAGAACAGTTTGCTGATACGTTTAACAACATGTTCATTAGCCAGTGCGGGCCGTACCAATGCCCTAATAACAATCACATTGAAACCGTGTACTAACAGGTGTGTCCATTTCACTAACCTATATATGAACTCTTTAAAGCTTTCCTGCCTCTAATAATTAAACAGGCTGTATCGCCACCTCTGATCTCACCAGAGGGAGTTGCGTAACGCCAACAATGTGCTTTTAGAGGGATAACACGTTATGGGTCGATTACGCATTCTATTAGTGACCATTCTGATCTTTTTTCCTGCCCAGGCTTTTAGCAGGGAATTCTCACCCGGCTACGCGACGGCATACCGCCACTTCCCAGAGCTGGTTACTGCACTTGATAAAAACTTTGATGGCCTGCTCTCCTACGATGAACTCATTGATGGCTACCATGCTCCGTATCTGAACAAAGAGCTTTACCAAACCATCAGGCTTTACCTCGTTAATTTCGAGTCATGGCAAAACCCTGTCACCGTCTCATTAAGCAGAGATAGTATTGAGCTGGCCGAACTGTCTGGGCAAGTGGCAAAGTATCACCACGAGCAGGACAACACTTTTTGGGATGCCTGGCTTGCAAAGCCGGAACGGCAACCTTATGCCGATGCCTATAGACGACTTTTTCCCCATGGTCTGACCAGCATTACTCCGGATAATCTTGTGCAAAGGTATTTTCCAGATTGTGTTCTGATTGCCTCGCTGGCCTCAATAGCCAGCTTTGAAACCGGAAAAAGGCTGATATTCAATTACTTTTATAAGACGGCTGATAAAGAGATATTTAGCATTGTTTTTCGCGGCAGTGATACAAATATACTGACTCGATTCAGAGAAGTTGAGCACCACAAATTTGCCAAAACACGGGATGGCGGTGTCTGGCTGGCTATGCTGGAAGCCGCTTACAACCACCTGCCAAAAAGTTTCATTAAAAAATATCGACAAAATGACTGGTCACGCTTTGACTATCGCAAATATTCAGAGCTGGACGAAGTAGATGAAAATCAAGCTTTTACTGTACTGATGGGGTCGAATTCCAATTACATCAACCCGCAATTTCAAAGTCAGGAGCAGCTGAAGGAGCAACTCAACGCTTTTGTTGATAATGAAAAAGTAGTGATTGTTGCTGCTACCCCATCAGTTTCAACTTTCCTGAAGTTAAGGCCATTCGCTGAAATCAGGAGCAGGCACGCCTATAGCCTGATTGGCTATGACAAAGAAAAAGATATTGTTTATATTCGTGACCCTCAAGGTCAGTCTGATGCGACTGTAAATATCTATACCATCAATCGCCATATTCAGACTCTTTCCTCAGGCAACAGTGAAATATTTGAAGTCATAAACAGTCATCCCTGGAATCCTGAGTATAAACTCGCTTATGGACTGACGGAGTCTCGACTAAACTACTTTCTTAACCAAACCGTCGCACTGATGATGGACAATGGACTGATGGAGCCTCAACTAAACTACTTTCTTAACCAAACCGCCGCACTGATGATGGACAACATAGCCAAAGGCATAATCCCTTCCAATATTCCATTATCCATGTCTACTTCTGAGAGGAGCCCTGCCAGGACCGGCATCATTAAAATGACCGTAGAACAGTTCATTGATACGTTTAACATGATGTTCATTAGCCAGTGCGGGCCGTACCAATGCCCTAAAAGCTATAACTAGGAGCCTGAAAAAGCCCCAAAAATTGGCATAAATATATCGTTGGCAAGGGGGCATCATTTCGGTACCTTAGTAGAAGATAGTCATCATTCGCCGACACACTATATATTGAGTTGTGCTGCGATACTGGCTGTATCAGGGATGAAAAAACGGGAGCTGAATTATGTATATTCTGCGACTGAATGCTGCCGGACAACCGGTTGAGTGGCTGACCTGGCAGGAGACAGTCTGTCTCTACTCAAGAGACCTGATCCGCTGGAGTCTTGGTGATATTATTTATCGAGTCAGAGGCGGTCGTAACCGATGGCTTGGCAGCCAGACCATCATTGAATTACCCAGCATCATCGCCTGCGGTGGTAAACGACTCTTCCCGGCCCGCACTAATCCTGCTTTAACTAACTCCTCTCTTTTCGAGCGCGATAATCACCAGTGTATGTACTGTGGCAAGTTCCTGTCACGCCGCTTTTTGACCCGTGACCATATCCTGCCAACTTCAAGAGGCGGGCTAGACGACTGGATGAATGTAGTGGCCGCCTGCAAGCGATGCAATCAATTCAAAAGTGATCGTTTGCTGAAAGAACTGAATATGACACTGGTGGCTTTGCCCTATCGGCCCAACGCGGCTGAATACCTGGCGTTGGTGAACAGCAACAGGATTTTGCCCGAACAGGCTGATTATCTCAGTAGCCAATTTTCTGAAAACTGTCGTTGGAGTCTTGATCCAGACCGTCAGAATAAAGAACCTGCCCTGCAAATAGACGACGTCGAACCACTTCGCAATATATGATCTAAGCTCTATCTCCAACGGTTCTTCCTTTTTGCGGTTTCAATCATGACCGAAAAGCAATCTGTTGGGGCGAGCTATCAAGAGGCTCTAAACCAGCTTGACACTTCGTTGAGTGGACTGTCATCCGGCAATGCCAGAGACAGGCTGCATCAATACGGGTACAACGAGCTTGAGGAAAAGCGTGAAAGCAAATTATTGCAGTTCCTCAAAACCTACTGGGGCCCTATTCCCTGGCTTATCGAGATAGCCGCTGTACTGTCGGCAGTTATAAGGCACTGGCCGGATTTTTTTATCATTCTTTTTATGCTGGTGTTGAACTCCCTGATTGAGTTTATCCAGAGCAGTAAAGCGCAGGATGCACTGGCTGCCCTGAAATCTTCCATGGCGCTTCAGGCACGGGTAAAACGAGACGGGAACTGGTTGGACCTGCCCGCCCGGGAGCTGGTTCCGGGGGATATCGTTCATATCGAAAATGGCGATATTGTGCCGGCAGACTGCCTGCTATGTGAAGGGAAATACCTGAGTGTTGATCAGGCCGCCCTGACCGGGGAATCCCTGCCGGTGGATAAAGCCGTCAACGACACCATTTACTCAGGCTCTGTCGTTAAACAGGGAAGCATGCAGGCACTGGTGACCCAAACGGGGAGCAATACCTTTTTTGGCAACACCGCAAAGCTGGTGCAAACGGCAGGCAACGTATCTCACTTTCAGGAATCAGTGCTGGGCATTGGCAAGTTCCTGATTTATGGCACCTTGCTTTTCTCTGTTCTTATTATCGTCAAAGAGTGGTATCAGCAAGCCCCTGTATTAAGCATCACCGAGCTGGTTCTGGTGCTCGTTATTGCTTCTATACCCGTAGCGATGCCGGCAGTGCTGTCGGTGACCATGGCGCTGGGTGCCTTGTTGTTATCGAAAAAGAAAGCCATTGTTTCGAACTTGCAAGCGATAGAGGAACTGGCCAGTGTTGATGTCCTCTGCTCCGACAAGACCGGAACCCTTACCCAGAACAAACTGACTTTTGGCGAACCCGTGCTCTATGGGGCTGAATCTGCCGAAGACCTGAATCTCAATGCCGCCATGGCCTCCAGTCTGGATGGTAAAGACGCGATTGATTCCCTGATTTGCCGCTCCGTTCCGGCGGATTTAATGCAGCAGTTTGAGCAACTGGAGTTTATCCCCTTCGATCCGGTCAGCAAACGAAGCGAAGCTTCCATCCAAGAGGCGAATAAGCACTTTCGGGTCACCAAGGGAGCCCCTCTGGTCATTATTGATTTATGCACCGACAGCGACAGCGTTAAAAAAGATGCCCGGGACCATGTTCAGAGAATGGCGGCAAAAGGCCTTCGAACTCTGGGGGTCGCGAGAACTGATAGCCATGAAAACTTCCAACTGGCAGGCTTGCTGACATTATTCGACCCACCCAGGGAAGATTCGAAGGAGGTGATTGCCCAGGCCAGAGCCTACGGCCTGGATGTCAAAATGGTCACCGGGGATGATCTGGCCATAGGTCAGGAGATCTCACGCCAGCTGGGACTGGGCACGGAATTACTGGCCGCTGATGATCTCTTTGATGAGCACACCGATATGGATCATCTGCCAGAAGACGTCAGGCACACCATTGTTGACGCTGAAGGTTTTGCCCGAGTCTTTCCAGAGCATAAATACGGCATTGTGAAAAGTTTGCAAAAGTCAGGTTTTTTTGTCGCCATGACGGGCGATGGCGTTAATGACGCCCCGGCTCTCAAACAGGCCGATGTCGGGATTGCCGTTTCAGGGGCCACCGATGCGGCCCGGGCTGCTGCCGACCTGATTCTGACCCTACCCGGATTGTCGGTCATTATTCACGCCGTAGAAGAGGCTCGCCGTATATTTGCCCGAATGATCAGTTATATAAACTATCGCATTGCCATGACCATTAACCTGATGGTGTTTGTTGCAGTCTCAGTACTGGTTCTCAGGGTGGTGCCTCTGTCAGCCATCATGATTGTTATTCTGGCCCTTCTGGATGACATTCCCATTATTACCATTGCCTATGACAACACCGAAAGTGCACCAGAACCTATGAAATGGCAGCTCAAGAGAGTGCTTACGGTAGCCACGGGGCTTGGGTTGGTGAGTGTTATCGGTAACTTTGGTTTGATGGTATTGATGACGCAGTGTTATCAACTCGGTGCTGACCTTATGCAAACGGTGATGTTTCTACAACTGGTAGTGGCGGGTCACTTGCTGTTGTTTATCTGCCGCCACAACAACTGGTTCTGGATGAAACCCTGGCCGTCGCTGAAGTTGTTTCTGGCCATTGTCCTGACTCAGATCGTTGCCGTCTTTATTTGTGCGTTCGGGTTATTGATGCCAGCCATCAGTTTTGAATTGATCGGCGTGGTATGGGTTTATGCCATTGTCTGTATGTTTGTATTAAATGGTGTCAGGAAAATTCTTAACAAATTGGTTTGAGAACTCTTACTTCATAAACTGACCTCGGAAATACGTAATCTCCGAAATACACGACCACAAGCTTATTCTATAGATTAGGAAGTGACTCCTTCTTAAGCCTTGGGAGAGTAAGAGAGTGGCAGCCAGCTGTGAAAATCAAACTGCATTTCCTTAGTCCATGCAGAAGCCGACCTTGCGCTTTTTTGGATTCTCAGGCTCTCTTGTTTTTCCAGAGGAGTTAAAAAATCTCTTATAAACTCCCTACAGGATAGCGCCTTGATCTCTTCTGAAAAAAAAATAATCCGACCGAAAAAGCTGGCCAGAATCATCAGTATGGTCACTCTGGCCGCCACTGTTTCGACGCCACTTTATGCATTAGAAGCCTGGAATGGCCAAAGTGGCTCAGACACTTATGACGTTATTTTTGATGGCTCTGTCTATCAGAATCAATGGTGGGTTGAGTCAACACATTGCCCGGCAGAAGCGGCACAAAACCCTAATCACAACCCTTGGCGGTTCACCCGTGCGGCCACAAAAGACGAACTAGCCGAACACGGAAATCCTACCAGTTGCGACTTAAGTAGTGGCGGCGGGGAAGAAGATGCCACAGAGCTTCCTGAATTCGATCCAACCGTCGACTATAAGGAAGGTGATGAAATCTCCTACAACGAAATAGGCTATGTTGCTACTGCGACGATAACGGCTTACTCATTTATTCCGGGACAGGAAAATCCCTGGCAAGCCTATGCTCCACTCCCTGCCTGGAGTGCCGCTGTCGTCTATAACACTGGCGATGTGGTTGAAAAAGAGGGTCAGGCTTATGAGGCCCTTTTCTACACTCAGGGTGCTGACCCTTCTAATCCTGACAATCAGAACCCGGACAAAAATAATGGCATGCCCTGGTACCCACTGGGTCAAGCGTTGGTATTCACGGAAGAAGAACTGGCTAATGCCCCTGAGCTGGAAACCGACAAAACCTATCAGGCGAACGAACTAGTCAAGTATCAGGATAAACCTTACGTAGCTCAGCAACAGGTGACGTCTGTTACCCCGGATCAGGCTAACCCCTGGAAGCTATTTATTGACTGGGGTAACACCAAAGCAATGATTGGTGAAGCCAGTCAGCCATGGCCGGATCAGGTTTTTGCTCCCTATGTAGACTTGACGCTTGGGGATATTCCTGACTTTGCCGAGCTGGCCAAAAACCAGAACATAAAGCATTTCACTACCGCCTTTATTGTTGCGCAAACGCCGACCACCTGTCTGCCAAGCTGGGGCGGTGTTTACCCCGTTGGCGAGTACGCTCAGTACAACAATATCAAGAGCCTTCGTGAGGCCGGTGGTGACGTCATGCCATCCATCGGCGGGGCCACCAATACGCCATTGGCAACAGCCTGTACCAACCTGGATGATCTGGCCACGGTTTACTATGACATCGTCGACAATATGAACCTCAAAGCTCTGGACTTTGACATTGAAGGTGCAGCAGTGGCCGACCCGGACTCTATTGAGCGGCGCAGTAAGGCGCTGAAAATGGTTCAGGATCAATGGCAGCAGGAAGACCGCCAGGTCAAAATCTGGTATACCCTGCCCGTTATGCCAACCGGCCTGACAGTGGACGGCTTGAATGTGCTGAACAGTGCCAAAGAACACGGTGTTGAGCTGGATGGCATTAACGTCATGACAATGAATTACGGCTCGCCGGAGTGTCGGTCAGAAGGTCAGGAAGGCTCAGAGATTCATGGTCGGTGCAGTGTCAATGCCATTAACGCTCTGTTCAAACAGGTCAAGGGCATCTTTACTGACAAATCAGATGAGCAGATCTGGGACATGTTAGGCACTACTCCCATGATCGGTCACAATGATGTTGATGCTGAAGTTTTCTACCTGTCCGATGCTGAGCTGGTGTATAACCATGCACAGGACAAAGGTCTGGGCATGGTGGGAATCTGGTCTATTGCCCGGGATAAACCGGGTACTGAAGATCAGGTCGCGCCGGATCACAGTGGGCTGACTTCCGAACAGGCCAAAGCTTATGCTTTCAGTGAGATCTTCTCACCCTTTGGCAATGACAGCTCCACCACTGACTATGTTGCTGCCGATGCCGGTTCTGATCAAAGAGTGACAGGACCAACCACAGTCATACTGGATGGTCGCGGTTCCTCCGATCCTGATGGTGATGCACTGACGTATACCTGGACTCAGAAAGCAGGCGATCCTGTTGCATTAAAGAATGCCAATACCGCCACACCCAGCTTTAATGTTGCTGCGGTCAACGCCGGTTATACCTTTACTCTCTCAGTCACAGATGGTCAGTATACAGATGAAGATGACGTCACTGTAACGGTGAGCAGTGCTGAGCAACTGGTTGTCAGTCTGAACGAAGAGTATCAGGTCAACTCAGGTGGAACGATTGAGATCACGGCAGAAGCAGACGGCGGTGAAAGCCTGATCTACGAATGGATCCTGCCGGCCAACATTGTGTTCGACGGCCAGGGTAGCCCTTCCATTTCGGTAACCGCTCCCACTCAAAGTAACGATAGCAGTTCTCCCTTCTCGGTTGAGGTAAGCAGCGATGACGGGCGCTCAGCCAAAGCAAACTCAACGCTCACCGTAAAAGGCAGTGGTGGTTCAACAGGTTCCTGCGAAGCCATCGACCCTGAAGCAGCCAACTACGAGCCATGGCAAGCTCAGGATTACGAAGGTGGTTCAATGGTGAGCCATAATAATCTGGTCTGGAAAGCGGCCTGGTATGCTAATGCCAGTGAAGAGCCAGGTGTATCCGATACCTGGGAACTCTACAGCGATGTCGCTGAGCCGTGGAATACCAATCTGTCCTACGAGCAGGGTGAGCAAGTCAGCCACAACGGCATTGCCTGGACAGCAGAATACTGGGCAAACCCGGGTGAAGAGCCGGGAGTTGCTCCGGTCTGGAAAGAGGCATTTGTTTGTGAATAACCGCTGATGTTGCTGAAACAGTGTGTTTCTTGAAAAGCCTGGAGTCAGTAGCATGACTCCGGGCTTTTTTATCAGGACAAGCCCCCTTGAAAATAACACCACCCGACATCACTATCAGAGGAACAGAAACGAATAGTTAAACAAATAGTTGATCAATGTGCGCAAGCAAGACCTCAAAAGAACATTAAAAATCACTGGCGACAGGGCGAAAAGACTGGCCAATTCGACATCAGTTGCCGTCGCTGCCGGTGTTGACCGTCTGCTGGATAAAAGAGTCTGTCTGGGTATTACCGGCTTCAGTGGCAGCGGCAAGACGACTCTGATCACCAGCCTTATTCACCAGCTTCGTTACTACCCCGATGCTGCCCTGACCGCATTGCCCCCCGCGTTGCAGGATCGTCTGCTGGGTGTCGAAATATCACCACTGAAGGATCTGCCGCTGTTTCCCTATCAACAGGGAGCCAATGCACTGGACAGGGAAGCCTGGCCCCAGGCTACACGACAGGCATCAGGATGTTTGCTGGAGATCAAATACCGCGCCCGCAGCCATCTGATTCCCGGAAAAAAACCGGGCATTGGTCGTCTTTATCTGGAAATACACGACTATCCGGGGGAATGGTTGCTGGATCTGCCGCTATTGGAAATGAGTTACCAGGACTGGTGCCAGCAAAGCCGAAAACTATCCGCCGCCATGCCTGAAGATCCTTTTTTAACTCAACTGACGTCGCTGAACCTTCTGGAACCTCTTGACCCATGGCGGCTGAACTCACTCTGGCAACAACAACTGGATTTTCTGAAACGCTGCCAGCAAAAAGGGTTAACGATGATTCAGCCCGGACGCTTGCTGCACCTGGCTCCCGACAGCCCTGAAAGCCATTTTCCATTTATTCCCCTGCCACAACTGGTGGAGCTGAGCGAAGCAGCAAAAACGGCGGCTCCTGAGGATGCGCTCTATCGAATCTGTGAAACGAATTACCAGCATTATCTGAAACAGTGGGTAAAGCCTTTCTACAAAAATACCTTTCAACGCATCGACCGCCAGCTGGTTCTGATTGATGTGCTGAAAAGTCTCAATCAGGGTCAGGAAACCATGGACAACCTGAGACTGTCACTGACCCAGGTTCTGCAAAACTTTGAATACGGGACTAACAATATTATTCGCCGATTGATTCAGCCCCGGATTGACCGAATTGTCTTCGCGGCCAGCAAAATCGATCAGGTTTTGCCTGACCAGCATGAACAGGTGCGATCCCTGACGGCGTCTCTGGTCAGGGAATCTCAACGACAGGCCACGTTTAAAGAGGTTGATATTCGTTGCGAAGCCATCGCCTCGGTGCGTTCCACCAGCTATGCCGATCATCAGGGCCAGAGAGTCCTGAAAGGCAATACCGAAGAGGGGCCCGGACTGCTTCTCCATCCTCCCTTGCCAGAGCAGTATCCTGATAATGACTATTGGCAGAACTGCAAGCAATGGCAACTGCGCAAACTACTACCTCCAGCCGGACTGAAACTAAACAACGGAAGCCGGTTACCTCATATCCGCCTGGACAGTGTTCTGAATGATCTGCTGGGAGATAAATTTCAATGAAGCCCACTCAAGAGAAAGACGAGTTTTTTATTCCCCTGGATCAAAGCGTAGAACTGGAAACGCCACAGTCCCTGAGCGATGATCACAACCTGCCGCTGTTTAGTGATCCCTCACTATCACTGAAACCACTGCGTTTTCTAAGCCGTGCGGCCAAAGGCGTGCTTGCCCTGATTGCCATTCTCGCCACCTGGCAAACGGTTGAATTCTTTCATTTCCTGAGTCAGACACACTGGTCATTAGCCACCGTATTTGGCTTGCTGGTTGCTGGCCTTATGGGGGTGTTGGGAAAAGCAGTCTGGGAATACTTCGGCTATCAGCAAGACTTCAAAAGTGTCAACCAGTTGCAGTCAGGCGCCGAGAGCATTGTTAAAGTCCGCTCCTGCGGACAATCCAAATCCTGGCTGGCAAAATTAAATGCGCTTTATCGGAACAAGCCTCATCAACTGTTGCTGGAAAAAGCCCTCAGCACCCTGCCTGATTATGCCGATGATACCGAAACCCTCCAGCATCTTGATAAGCAGCTTTTTAATCATCTGGATGAACAGGCTGTTGCCAGAATTTCCCAGCATAGCCAGCAAACGGCCATTATGGTGGCTATCAGTCCACTGGCGCTGCTGGATATCCTGTTGTCAGGCTGGCGTTGCCTGAAGATGCTGGATGAAATCTGCCAGATTTATGGTCTTTGTCCCTCTTTGCCTGCAAGAATGAAATTATTAAAGATGGCACTCACCCAAATGGCCCTGGCGGGCAGTACCGAGCTGATTACCGACCAGCTGGTAGATCTGGCCTCCAGCAAACTGATCAGCACGATCAGCACTCAGGCCGCAACGGGGGCAGGTATGGGTTTCTATACGGCAAGAATCGGTCTTCTGGCCATGGAACTGTGCCGGCCGGTGCCTTTTGCAGAGGGTCAGCGGCCAGGAATGGGGAAAATGACGAAAGAGATCATTAGCTCAATCCGGGCACGGTTTCAGAAGGAAAACGAATAGTAAACGCTTTCAATTTAATTGATGGGTGAGGTATGCATTCCCCGCGGAGTGTGGGAACGAGGGGGTGTACGGATATCAGAGCTTGGGTGCACTAGTTATCTTTTGTCCTGCCAGCCGGGGTGAGTTTTATCTGAACGTAAATACATTCAGGAAAATTGTTGTTGTATTTAACATTGTCCTCGCTATACAGCAGCCCACCAATCAGGTTACGCAGGCATATTGGATACGGATCGGGATGAGTCATCATAGACCTTTTAAACTTGTAACCACAGACATCACATGATGAACTGCCTCTCAGTACGAATGATTTTTCTACCAGCTCTTCACCTTTTTCGTTAAAAATTATGGGTATCGCCATACGACGATGTTCTAATTTAGATAAAATACGGAAAGAAAAACTGCTTCCTCCGAGATCAAAATTGAACTCTATAGAAAAACCATCAGAGTTATAAAGATCATCGCCGATAAACTTTACACAGTGGGTTTCGCGTCGATACCCTATTCTAGTGACTGATTCATAAAATATCTTCGAAATTCTGCAATAGTAGGTATCTTCCCCTGATTTCTTAAACACTGGAATAATCCCCTCCCTGCCTTCACCCGTGTAGAGCTCAACGGGGGACTGCTCAGTTCGGTCATAAAATAAGGCATCATCCTGATTCAGTCGCACACTGGGAAGGCAGATCTCCCTGTGCACCCTCATTCTTGATAGAGCGACCTGTTGGTAGCAGATACGACACTTGACTTTGTTGTAACGGCATTTTCTCAAGTGCATCGGTACTATGGCAGGCTGATGTTCAAAGGTGCAGCCATCAGCAGCATTAGGGCAGGGAACAATTCCCCAGCAGTTTTTTAAATGCTCACGTATTCCCATCACCACATCTTGTTTCAACGATAAACGAGTATTACAAAAACGGCATGTGGCGCTGTGTCGACTCGTGCTTCTGATGCATTGCAAGTAAGCTGAATCAAGGGTGTTTCCTCCGGAATTGAAAAAAGCATACGACTGGTGATGAATATGAGAAGCTTCGCCTGTGCTCTGTTGTCCAGAATGACCGTCGGCCAGCTGTTGGCATCTGTTCTGAGCGGCCTCGAATACCCGGGTAAATGCCTCTGCCAGTTGCAGGTGTTCGGGATCGTTGATCTGACGGCAATTGAGAAGAAACTGCTCAATTTTGTCTTTATCTTCTGGCATTACCGGCACACCATAAAATAATACACTCTCCCGAGAAATGGCCTGTTCTTTCTCACTCAGGCTCGCGGGTGCTGACCGATCTTCAAGGGGACTGTCACTGTAGTGCTCTTTGATATGATTCTTCATCATTGCCAGCGGGCAGCTGTGGTTACACCCTAACGGACATTGAAACATGATGACCGCGGCAGCCTCTTCGTAGTTGAATGAACCACCATACATTTCTAAACTACAGGTGACGCATTTCCCAATGTTCCTCAAACCTGCTTTAGTCATTGCATTAAAACAGTCGATACAGACACTGTGAGGAGGACTGGAATGGCAGGCTTTCGCTTCTCCGGTAATGAACTCCTCGCAAACGGAGCAATACAGATGTTGCTGGTCTTTATTAAGAAAAGCGATCGCATACAGCGGAATGGGTCTTTCATAGTCGTTTTCTGGCGTTCTATAATCGTAAATGCCCTCAACTTTCTGCAGGTTTACGTGTTCTTGCTTTCCACCCCCTTTGGTAGATGCTGTGCTGGGTTTCCGTGCTTGTTCTGAATTGCCTTCTGAATGATGCGTTGCATAAGTTTCAGATCGAGTCGATTGTTTATTTTGTGGATTCTTTACACCTTCAGGGTTTACAGGCCTTTGAGCACCAGAATGTTTATCGGGATTATGTTCAAGCCTTTCATAAGGATGAAAAGGCTGCTTGCGAACAAAACGGTTCCATTCGTGCCAGCCACCGCCCGCTGGCAGCGACGGGCCAAAAATCTCCGGATACAGTGACTCAAGGAAGCTCTGGCTATACAGACTGAACTGTAAGTAAGCTGCAAACCTGCTGACAGATAACAGCTTGCCGTTGCGCAGGATGATATATGACAGCTGCCCATTATTATCCTGTACACAAAAGGCAGCTCCGTGAATAAAGGCGAGAAATCTTAATAACGGATCATCCGGGAACGCGTTCAGCCGCCACTGATCAGCCCATCGGAATACAGATCGAATACCGCCGGTATCACTGTCAACAGACTCAGCCGCAATAAGCTGCGGCCAGTTTTCATCGGCCATATCGCTGACTTTTGCTACCGCAGGAAACTCCGAAGGCGCAAGAACCAAAGACTCTTCCTCATCAAGCTTTAGCCCGATGGAATCCTGAAAGGTGAGCTGTGATTTTATCTGACGGTATTGCGGTGCGACGTCGGAAATGAGGGGTGGATCCAAATCAGGCAATGGGAGCGTTGCTTTTGGCGCACCCCGGTAAACAGTGGCCAGCAAGGGCAACAACGAACTCAGTGAAATGGGTTCAGCGAGACTTTCCAGAGCCACTGCCTGCTGTATCGTTGCCAGTTGCATCATAAGGCAGAAAAAAAGAAATCTGCAGACAGCCAATGCGTGATAGTTTTTCATATCGCCCCGATATCCATCATTCCAAAAACTCTGCCAGATGCTTGAAATGAGTACCGTTAATAGAATAGATGCTCTATCGCTCAACCGGGGTGAGTTTTATCTGAACGTAAATACATGAAGGAAAAAAACTATTGTGATCACGTTGATCATTGCTATATAGCAGGTTAGAAGTCAGGCTACTCAAACATATTGGATACGGATCGGGGTGAGTCATCGTATCCTTATCAACCCTGTAACCACAGACATCACATGAGGAATGACCCCTTAGTACGAATGTCTCTTCTACCAGTTTTTTACCTTCTTCGTTAAAAATTACGGGTAGCGCCATACGACGATGGTTTTCTTCAGAAAAAATACGGAAAGACAAACTACTTTCTCCCTCATCAAATTGGAACTCTATAGAAAAACCACCAGAGTCATTAGGATCATTGCCAATAAACTTTATGCGGTGCCTTCCCCTTTTAAATCCAGATTTAATTCCGAAGTTAGTGATTGATTCATAAAAAAGCCTTGAAATTTTGCAATAGTAGGTATCTTCTTCAGGTACCTTATACACCAGAACGGTCCCATCTCTATTTAGCTCTCCGATGATCTGAATGGGCGTCTGCTCAGTTCGGTCATAAAAAAAGGCGTCACCCTGACCCAGTTGCACACTGGACAGGCATCTTTCCCTGTGCATATTCATTGCCTCTGAAGCTACCTGTTGGAGGCATATCTGGCATTTGGCTTTGTTGTAACGGCATTTTAACAAGTGCATCGGCATTATGGCGGGCCGATGTCGAAAAGTGCAGCCATTATCGACATTAGGACAGTAAACGGGTCCATAGCACTGGTTTAAATGTTCCTGTATAGACGTCACTCCTTGATTGAACCATAATTCGCTATTACAAAAACGGCATGTGCCACCTCGTTGTCCCACGTTTCTGAGACATTGCAAGTAAGCCGAATCAAGGCTGCTTCCTCCAAAATTGAAAAAATCATTCGACGAGTTATGACTATGACAAGCTGCGCCTGTGCTCTGCTGTCCAGAATGACCGCTGGCCAACTGTTGGCACCTGTTCTGAGCTGACTCTAAAAGCCGGGTAAATGTCTCTGCCAGTTGCAGGTGTTCGGGGTCGTTGATCTGACGGCAAGTAAGAAGAAATTGCTCGACTCTCTCTTTATCTTCTGGCGTTATCGGCACACCATAAAATAATACACTGCCCGGGGGAATTCCCTGTTCTCCCTCGCCCTGGCTCACGGCTTCTGATCGACCTTCAAGGGTATTGTCACTATAGTGCTCTTTAATATGGTTCTTCATGAATGCCAGCGGGCAGCGGTGGTTACACCCTAACGGACATTGAAACAGGATGGCCGCAGCGGCATCTTTGTAGTTGAATGAACCGCCACACACCTTTCCACGACAGGTGACGCATTGTTCAATATTGGGCACTTTGGCTTTCTTCATTGAATTAAAACAGCCAATACAGACACTGTGAGGACGACTGGAATTGCAGGCTTTCGCTTCTCCGGTAATGAATCCGTCGCAGACGGGGCAATGCAGATGTTGCTGGCTTTCATCAAGAAAAGCGGTCGCATATAGCGCAGTGGCTTTTTCATGGTCGTTTTCTGGCGTTTTATAATCGTAAATGGCCTCGACTTTCTGCTGGTTTATGTGTTCTTGCCTTCCATCCCTTTCGGTAGATGTTGTGCCGGGTGCCTGGGCTTGTTCTGAATTGCGTTCTGAGCGATGCGTTGCACGAGTTTCAGATCGAGTCGAACTTTCATTATTCCCGTATGGGCTTAAAGGCCTTTGAGCACCAGAACTGTTATTGGTTTTCTTAGACTTTTTATAGGGATGAAAAGGCTGCTTGCGAACATAGCGGTTCCATTCGTGCCAGCCGCCCCCCGCTGGCAGCGACGGACCAAAAATCTCCGGATACAGTGACTCAAGGAAGCTCTGGCTATACAGACTGAACTGTAAGTAAGCTTCAAACCTGCTGACAGATAACAGCTTGCCGTTGCGCTGTATAATGTATGACAGTTGCCCACTATTGTCCTGCACACAAAAGGCAGCCCCGTGAATAAAGGCAAGAAATCTTAATAACGGGTCATCCGGGAACGCGTTCAGCCGCCACTGATCAGCCCATTTGAACACAGATCGAATACCGCTGGTATCACTGCCAACAGACTCAGCCGCAATAAGCTGCGGCCAGTTTTCATCTGCCATATTGCTGACTTTTGCTACTGCAGGAAACTCTGAAGGCGCAAGAACCAGTGATTCTTCCTCATCAAGTTTTAGCCCGATGGAATCCTGAAAGGTGAGCTGTGACTTTATCTGACGGTATTGCAGTGAAACCACAGAAAAGAAGGGGTCAAAAGAGTCTGGACTATCTCCGATATTTCCTGGGATTTGCACTGACTGGGGCGGTGGATCCAAAACAGGCAATGAGTTCTTTGCTTCAGGAGTACCACGGTAAACAGTGGCCAGCAAGGGAAACAACGAACTTAATGACATGGGGTCAGCGAGACTATCTGCGGCCATTGCCTGCTGTATCGTTACCATTTGCATCATAATGCAGAAAAAAAGGAATCTGCAAACAGCCTGTGTTTGATAATTTTTTTTCATATCACCCTGATAGCCGCTACTCATTATTGCAGTCAGGAATGATAGACTATTTTTCTTGAGTGCAATGACTTTATGTCATCTTGAGCAACCAAACCCCGTTCAGGATGAACGTAGATTGTTCACATCAAACTCTCTGAAGTGACGTACTGGCACACGGTTTCAATGTAATTGATGGGTGATGTATGCATTCCCACGCAGAGCGTGGGAACGAGGGTAAATCGGTTATTTAATGAGAATGATTATCTTCATGCGTAAGCCCTGCAACCGGCGTAACTTTAATCTGAACGTACACACATTCAGGAAAATCACCGTTGTGACGAATTCCATCACCGCTAGTAAACCGTGTATACATCAAACTATCCATACACACTGGATATGGATCGGGATGAGTGAACGTATCTTCGGTAATCTTGCAACCACAATCATCACATGAGGAACGGCCTTTTAGTAAAAACGATTTGTTTAAAAGCTTTCTACCTTTTTCGTTAAAAACGATGGGCAACGCCATACGACGATCCTTTTCTCTTTCTGGATATCCAAGCATATAGTTATCTGCTGATTTTATTTGAAAACCAAAACTACCTGTTGGTTCATCAAAATCGAAACGCACAAGAAAATCAACAAAATTATCGGGGTTATTACCGACAATCTCTATAGTGTGGTCTGCCCTTATACATCCTACCTGAGTTATTGATTCATAAAATAACTTTGAAATTTTGAAATAGTAGGTATTTTCTTCAGGTATCTTATACACTGGAATAGTCCCCTTGCTATCGTGCTCACCGTAGAGCTGAATGGGTTCCTGCTCAGTTCGCTCATAAAATAAGGCATCATCCTGATCCAACTGCACACTGGAAAGGCAGTTTTCCCTGTGCATCTTTATTTTCGGTATGGCTACCTGTTGATGACATATACGACACTTGACTCTGTTGTAAGGGCATCTTAACAGGTGCTGCGGCATCAGGGCAGGCCGTTGTTGAAAAGAACAACCATCACGGCTATTAGGGCAGGAAACGACTCCAGAGCATTCGTTCAGGTGTTCCCGTACGCCTATCACGCCCTGATTCAACGGTAAACAGGTATGACAAAAACGGCATTCGGCGCTTTGTAGGCCAGTACTTCTGATACACTGCAAATAGGCCAAATCAAGGCGGCTCTCTCTGGAATCGAAAAATTCATACGATGCATGATGAGCTGCGCTCTGCTGTTCACGCTTGCTTTGAAGTCCCTCGAATGCCTGGGTAAATGCCTCTGCCAGCTGCAAGTGTTTGGGATCATTGATCTGACGGCACGTTTGCAGAAACTGCTCGATTCTGTCCCTGTGCTCTGACATTAGAGGCACACCATAAAATAATACATGCCCTGGGGGAGTCGCTTGTTCCTGCTTATTCAGGCTCAAGGTTTCTGATTGATCTTCGGAGGCAACCTGACTATGGTGCTCTTTGATATGGCTCTTTATAAATGCCAGCGGGCAACTGTCCTTACACCCCAACGGACATTGAAACATGACGGTCTCGGCAGCATCTTTGTAGTTGAATAAACCGCCACACATCTCCCCACGACAAGTAGCGCACATTTCAATGTTGTCCAGTCCTGATTTCACCATTGAGTTAAAACAGCCTGAACAGACACTGTGAGGAGGACTCGATTTGCAGGCTTTCGCTTTTTTGGTAATGAGTTCCGCGCAAACGGAGCAATACAGATGCTGCTGACTTTTATTAAGAAAAGCGATCGCATATAACGGAATGCCGGTTTCATCGCCGTTTTCTGGCGGCTTGTAATCGTAAATAACCTCAACTTTCTGATGATTTATGTGTTCTTGCCTTTCATCTCTTTCCGTAGATGTTGTGCCGGGTTCCCGAACTTGTTCTGAATTAGGTTCTGAGTGATGTGTACGAGTTTCAGATCGAGTCGATCCTTTATTATTCCCGTCTGGGCTTAAAGGCCTTTGAACAGAATGTTTATCGGCCTTTTTTTCAGGCCTTTCATAAGGATGAAAAGGCTGCTTGCGAACAAAACGGTTCCATTCGTGCCAGCCGCCCCCCGCTGGCAGCGACGGGCCAAAAATTTCCGGATACAGTGACTCAAGGAAGCTCTGGCTATACAGACTGAACTGTAAGTAAGCTTCAAACCTGCTGACAGATAACAGCTTGCCGTTGCGCTGTACAATGTATGACAGCTGCCCATTATTGTCCTGCACACAAAAGGCAGCCCCGTGAATAAAGGCAAGAAATCTTAATAACGGGTCATCCGGGAACGCGTTCAGCCGCCATTGATCAGCCCATTTGAACACAGATCGAATACCGCCGGTATCACTGCCAACAGACTCAGCCGCAATAAGCTGCGGCCAGTTTTCATCAGCCATATCGCTGACTTTTGCTACCGCAGGAAACTCTGAAGGCGCAAGAACCAGCGACTCTTCCTCATCAAGCTTTAGCCCGATGGAATCCTGAACGGTGAGCTGTGATTTTATCTCACGATCCAAATCAGGCAATGAGTTCTTTGCTTCAGGAGTACCACGGTAAACAGTGGCCAGCAAGGGTAACAACGAACTTAATGACATAGGGTCAGCGAGACTACCCGCGGCCATTGCCTGCTGTATCGTTGCCAGTTGCATCATAATGCAGAAAAAAAGAAATCTGCAAACAGCCAATGCGTAATAGTTTTTTTTCATATCGCCCTGATAGCCGCTAATCATTATTGCAGTCAGGAATGATAGACTATTTTTCTTGAGTGCAATGACTTTATGTCATCTTGAGCAATCAAACCCCGTTCAGGATGAACGTGGATTGTTCACATCAAACTCAATGAAGTGACGTACTAGTTTGTTAGGTGAGGTATGCATTCCCACGCAGAGCGTGGGAACGAGGGTAAATCGGTTATTTAATGAGAATGATTATCTTCATGCGTAAGCCCTGCAACCGGGGTAAGTTTAATCTGAACGTACACACATTCAGGAAAATCATCGTTATGACGAATTCCATCGTCGCCAGTAAACTGATTATTCAATAAACTGTCCATACATACTGGGTATGGATCGGGATGGGTGAACGTATCTTCGGTAACCTTACAACCACAATCATCACATGAGGAACGGCCTTTTAGTAAAAACGATTTGTTTAAAAGCTTTCCACCTTTTTCGTTAAAAACGATGGGCAGCGCCATACGACGATGCTTTTCTCTTTCTGGATATCCAAGTTTATATTGATCTGCTGAAACTATTATAAAACCAAAACTACCTGATGCGGCATCAAAATCGAATTGCACAGAAAAATCAACGAAATTATTGGGGTTATTACCAACAATCTCTATAGTGTGATCTGCCCTTAAACATCCTCCCTGAGTTATTGATTCATAAAATAACTTTGAAATTTTGAAATAGTAGGTATTTCCTCCAGGTACCTTATACACTGGAATAGTCCCCTTGCTATCCTGCTCACCGTAGAGCTGAATGGGTTTCTGCTCGGTTCGCTCATAAAATATGGCATCATCCTGATCCAACTGCACACTGGAAAGGCAGTTTTCCCTGTGCATCTTTATCCTCGGTAAGGCTACCTGTTGATGACATATACGACACTTGACTCTGTTGTAAGGACAGTTTAACAGGTGCTGCGGCATCAAGGCTGGCCATTGTTGAAAAGAACAGCCATCACGGCTATTAGGGCAGGAAACGACTCCAGAGCATTCGTTCAGGTGTTCCCGCACGCCAATCACGCCTTGATTCAACGGTAAACAGGTATGACAAAAACGGCATTCGGCGCTTTGTCGGTCAGTACTTCTGATACACTGCAAGTAGGCTATATCAAGGCGGCTCTCTCTGAAATCGAAAAAAACATACGATGCATTATGAGCTGCGCTCTGCTGTTCACACCTGCTTTGAAGTCCCTCGAATGCCTGGGTAAATGCCTCTGCCAGTTGCAAGTGTTTGGGATCATTGATCTGGCGGCAAGTTTGCAGAAACTGCTCGATTCTGTCTCTGTGCTCTGACATTAGAGGCGCACCATAAAATAATACATGCCCAGGGGGAATCGCTTGTTCTTGCTCATTCAGGCCCAAGCTTTCTGATCGATCTTCGGAAGCAAGCTGACTATGGTGCTCTTTGATATGGTTCTTTATAAATGCCAGCGGACAACTGTGGTTACACCCCAACGGACATTGAAACATGACGGCCTCGGCAGCATCTTTGTAGTTGAATGAACCGCGACACATTTTCCCACGACAAGTAACGCACATTTCAATGTTGTCCACTCCTGATTTCACCATTGAGTTAAAACAGCCATAACAGACACTGTGAGGAGGACTCGATTTGCAGGCTTTCGCTCCTTCAGTAATGAGTCCCGTACAAACAGGGCAATACAGATACTGCTGGCTGCTATTAAGCAAAGCGATCGCATATAACGAAATGCCAGTTACATCACCGTTTTCCGGCGGCTTATAATCGTAAATAACCTCAACTTTCTGCTGGTTTATGGGTTCTTGCTTTCCATCCCTTTCGGTAGATGTTGTTCCGGGTGCCCGAGCTTGTTCTGAATTACGTGCTGAGTAATGCGCTTCAGATCGAGTCGATCTTTTATTTCGTTCACGATTCACGCGTTTGGGGTTCACAAGCCTTTGAGCACCGTAGCGTTTTTTGGAATGTTGTTTTTTATAAGGATAAGGCTGCTTGCGAACAAAGCGATTCCATTCGTGCCAGCCGCCCCCCGCTGGCAGCGACGGGCCAAAAATCTCCGGATACAGTGACTCAAGGAAGCTTTGGCTATACAGACTGAACTGTAAGTAAGCTTCAAACCTGCTGACGGATAACAGCTTGCCATTGCGCTGGATGATATATGACAGCTGCCCATTATTGTCCTGCACACAAAAGGCGGCTCCGTGAATAAAGGCAAGAAATCTTAATAACGGGTCATCCGGGAACGCGTTCAGCCGCCACTGATCAGCCCATCTGAACACAGATCGGATACCGCCGGTATCACTGTCAACAGACTCAGCCGCAATAAGCTGCGGCCAGTGTTCATCTGCCATATCGCTGACTTTTGCTACCGCAGGAAACTCCGAAGGCGCAAGAAGCAGCGACTCTTCCTCATCAAGCTTTAGCCCGATGGCATCCTGAAAGGTGAGCTGTGACCTTATCTCACGGTACTGCGGTGCAACGACGGAATCGAGGGGGGCAAAAGCGTCTGAACGGTCACCGATAATTTGTGAAGGTTGCACTGGCTGGGGCATCGGATCGAAATCAGGCAATGGATTCTTAGCTCCAGGCGTACCCCGGTAAACAGTGACCAGAAAAGGCAACAACGAACTGAATGACATGGGATCAGCGAGACTACCCACGGCCACTGCCTGCTGTATGATTGCCATTTGCATCGTAAGATATAAAAAAAGAAATCTGCAAACAGCCAGTGCGTAATATTTTTTTTTCATATCACCCTGATAGCCGCTACTCATTATTGAAGTCAGGAATGATAGACTATTTATCTTTAGTGCAGTGACTTTATGTCATCTTGAGCAACCAAACCCCGTTCATCCTGAGCGGAGCTTGGGTGCCATTAATAGGGGGAACTGGGAACCGGGAACCCGTCAATTAGATTGAAAGCGTGTACTAGCTTGTTAGGTGAGGTATGCATTCCCATGCAGAGCGTGGGAACGAGGATATCCGTCATTGCAAAAACTTTGCCAAATGCTGGAAATGAGAACCGTTCATAGAATAAATGCTCTACCGCTTAAACGGGGTGAGTTTAATCTGAACGTAAATGCATTCAGTAAAATCGTCATTGTGAAGAACTTCACCTCTGCTATGAAGCCGTTTATGAATGACGTTGTCTAAGCATATTGGATAGGGATCGGAATGAGTGAACGTGTCTTTGGTAACCCTACAACCACAATCACCACACGAGAAATCTTTTGTTAGTACAAATGATTTATTTAACAGCTTTTCACCTTTTCCGTTAAAAATGATGGGTAGAGCCATACGACGACATTCTTTTGATTTATGTAGTTTTTCAGTTGGTAAAAATATCATTAAAGCTAAACTGCCTGATCTGCCATCAAAAAAGAATTCTATAATAAAATCAACGGAATTATCGGGGTTGTTACCGATAAACACTATGCCCTGCCTTTCCCGTTCACGTCCTCCTTGAGTTATTGATTCATAAAAATGCTTTGAAATTTTGCAATAGTAGGTATCTTCTTCAGGTACCTTATACACTGGAATAGTCCCCTTTTTATCATGCTCTCCGTAGAGCTGAATGAGCTTCTGCACAGTTCGGTCATCAAACAAGGCATAATCCTGATCCAGTAGTACACTGGAATGGCAGTTTTTCCTGTGCATTGTTTTTCCCGATACGGCTACCTGTTGACGGCATATACGACACTCGACTTTGTTGTAACGGCATTTTAGCAAGTGCATCGGCACCAGGGCAGGATTATGTTGAAAAGAACAGCCATCACCGCTGTTAGGACAGGGTACAATTCCAGAACATTCGCTTAAATGTTCCCGCACGCCCATCATGCTTCCATTCAAACATAAACGGGTATTACAAAAACGGCATTTGGCACTTTGTTGACCAGTGCTTCTGATACACTGCGAGTAAGCCGAATGGACGCTGTGTCTTATGGAATTGAAAAAAGTATGGGACGAGTCATGAATATGGCAAGCCGCACCTTCGTTTATCTGACCAGTATGAGCAATGGCCAACTGTTCTGACCGACTTTGAAATGCCTGGAATACCTGGGTAAATGCTTCTGCCAGTTGCTGGTGTTCGGGATTATTGATCTGGCGGCAAGTCTGAAGAAAACCCTCAATTCTGTCTCTGTGTTCCAGCATTACAGGGACACCATAAAATAATACACTCCCCGGGGGAATGGCTTGTTCTCCCTCACCCGGACTTGTGGATTCTAATCGATCGTCAGGCGTGTCCGGGCTATGGTGCTCTTTGATATGATTTTTCATAAATGCCAACGGGCAGCTGTGATTACAGCCTGACGGACATTGAAACATGATGAGCTCGGCAGCGGCTCTATAGTTAATTGAACCTTTCTGCATTTCCCCGCGACAAGTAATGCACTGTTTGATGTTCCACGCTTCTTCTTTAACTATTGACTCAAAACAGCCAATACAAACACTGTGAGGAGTATTCGATTTGCAGGCTTTCGCTTTTCCGGTAATAAGCAGAGTGCAGACGGCACAATACAAATATTGCTGGCTCTCATTAAGAAAAGCGATTGCGTATAAGGCAGTCGGTTCTTCATCGGCGTTTTCTGGCGGTTCATAATCGTAAATAGCCTCGACTTTCTGCTGGTTTATGTGTTCTTGCCTTCCATCTGTTTCCGTAGATGTTGTGCCAGATTCCCGAGCTTGTTCTGAATCAGGTTCTGAGTGATGTGCACGAGTTTCAGATCGAGTCGAACTTTCATTATTCCCGTATTGGCTTAAAGGTCTTTGGAAACCAGAACTGTTATTGGCATTCTCAGACCTTTTATAGGGATGAAAAGGCTGCTTGCGAACATAGCGGTTCCATTCGTGCCAGCCGCCCCCCGCTGGCAGCGACGGGCCAAAAATCTCCGGATACAGTGACTCAAGGAAGCTCTGGCTATACAGACTGAACTGTAAGTAAGCTTCAAACCTGCTGACAGATAACAGCTTGCCGTTGCGCTGTATAATGTATGACAGCTGCCCATTATTATCCTGCACACAAAAGGCGGCTCCGTGAATAAAGGCAAGAAATCTTAATAACGGGTCATCCGGGAACGCGTTCAGCCGCCACTGATCAGCCCATTTAAACACAGATCGAATACCGCTGGTATCACTGCCAACAGATTCAGCCGCAATAAGCTGCGGCCAGTTTTCATCAGCCATATCGCTGACTTTTGCTACCGCAGGAAACTCTGAAGGCGCAAGAACCAGTGATTCTTCCTCATCAAGCTTTAGCCCGATGGAATCCTGAAAGGTGAGCTGTGACTTTATCTGATGGTATTGCGGTGCAACGACGGAAGCGAGGGGGTCAAAAGCGTCTGAATTGTCACGGATAATTTTTGGAGGTTGCACTGATTGGGGCGTCAGATCCAAATCAGGCAATGGATTCTTAGTTTCTGGCGTACCCCGGTAAACAGTGGTCAGAAAAGGCAATAACGAACCAAATGACATGGGATCAGCGAGACTACCCACGGCCACTGCCTGCTGTATTATTGCCATTTGCATCGTAAGATAGAAAAAAAGAAATCTGCAAACAGCCTGTATTTGATGATTTTTTTTCATATCACCCTGATAGCCGTTACTCACTATTGCAGTCAGGAATGATAGACTATTTTTCATAGAATAGATGCTCTACCGGTCATTCGGGGTGAGTTTAATCTGAACGTAAATGCATTCAGGAAAATCGTTATTGTGAAGAAGTTCATCTCTGCTACCAAACCCTATATGAAAGTAGCTTTCCAAGCATACTGGATAGGGATGGGGATGGGTGAACGTGTCTTCAGTAACCTCACAACCACAATTATCACACGAGGAATCACCTGTTCGTGTTAGTACAAATGATTTATTTATCAGCTTTTCACCTTTTCCGTTAAAAATGATGGGTAGAGCCATACGACGACATTCTTTTACTGATATACCTGTATGACTAGTTGGTAAAAATATATAAAAAGCTAAACTACCTGGCCCGCCATCAAAACTGAACTTTATACAAAAATCAACGGAATTATCAGGGTTGTTTCCGATAAAGCCTATATCGTAGTTAGCTGCCCATATACGTCCTCCCTGGGTTATTGATTCATAAAAACACTTTGAAATTTTGCAATAGTAGGTATCTTCTCCAGGTGTCTTATACACTGGAATAGTCCCCTTTTTATCATGCTCTCCGTAGAGCTGAATGGGCTGCTGCCTGGTTCGGTCATAAAACAAGGCATCATTCTGATCCAGTTGCACACTGGGAAGGCAGTTTTTCCTGTGCATTGTTATTTTCGATAAGGGTACCTGTTGACGGCATATACGACACTCGCCTTTGTTGTGACGGCATTTTAACAGGTGCGCCGGTATCAGGGCAGGCTTCTGTTGAAAAGAACAGCCAACACCCTTATTAGGGCAGGGTACAGTTCCAGAACAGGTATTTAAATGTTCCCGCACACTCGCCATACTCTCATTCAAACATAAACGGGTATTACAAAAACGGCATCTGGCACTTTGTTGACCAGTGCTTCTGATACACTGCGAGTAAGCCGAATGGATGTTGTGTTCTGTGAAATTGAAAAAATCCTGCGACGAGTCATGAATATGGCAAGCTGCGCCTTCGTTCATCTGGCCAGTATGAACATGGGCCGACTGTTCTGACCGGCTTTGAACTGCCTGGAATACCTGGGTAAATGCTTCTGCCAGTTGCCGGTTTTCGGGATTATTGATCTGGCGGCAAGTACTAAGAAAACCCTCGATTCTATCCCTGTGTTCCGGCATTACAGGTACACCATAAAATAATACACTCCCCGGGGGAGTTGCTTGTTCTTCCTCACCCAGACTTATGGATTCTAATCGATTTCCAAGCGCATCCTGGCTATGGTGCTCTTTGATATGATTTTTCATAAATGCCAGCGGGCAGCTGTGATTACAGCCTGACGGACATTGAAACATGATGAGCTCGGCAGCGGCTCTATAGTTAATTGAACCTTTCTGCATTTCCCCGCGACAAGTAATACAAATGTTGTGCGCTCTTTCTTTAACCATTGACTCAAAACAGCCAATACAAACACTGTGAGGAGTATTCGAATTGCAGGCTTTCGCTTCTCCGGTAATAAACCCTGTGCAGGCGGCGCAATACAAATGTTGCTGGCTACCATCAAGAAAAGCGGTTGCGTATAACGCAGTCGGCATTTCATCGACGTTTTCTGACGGTTTGTAATCGTAAATAGCCTCAACTTTCTGCTGGTTTATGTGTTCTTGCCTTCCATCTGTCTCCATAGATGTCGTGCCGGATTCCCGAGCTTGTTCTGAATTAGGTTCTGAGTGATGTGCATGAGTTTCAGATCGAGTCGATCTTTCATTATTCCCGTATGGGCTTAAAGGCCTTTGAACACCAGAACTGTTATTGGCATTCTCAGACCTTTTATAGGGATGAAAAGGCTGCTTGCGAACATAGCGGTTCCATTCATGCTAGCCGCCCCCCGCTGGCAGCGACGGGCCAAAAATCTCTGGATACAGTGACTCAAGGAAGCTTTGGCTATACAGACTGAACTGTAAGTAAGCTTCAAACCTGCTGACAGATAACAGCTTGCCGTTGCGCTGTATAATGTATGACAGCTGCCCATTATTGTCCTGCACACAAAAGGCAGCTCCGTGAATAAAGGCAAGAAATCTTAATAGTGGGTCATCCGGGAACGCGTTCAGCCGCCACTGATCAGCCCATTTAAACACAGATCGAATACCGCTGGTATCACTGCCAACAGATTCAGCCGCAATAAGCTGCGGCCAGTGTTCATCTGCCATATCGCTGACTTTTGCTACCGCAGGAAACTCCGAAGGCGCAAGAAGCAGCGACTCTTCCTCATCAAGCTTTAGCCCGATGGAATCCTGAAAGGTGAGCTGTGATTTTATCTCACGATCCAAAACAGGCAATGAGTTCTTTGCTTCAGGAGTACCACGGTAAACAGTGGCCAGCAAGGGCAACAACGAACTTAATGACATGGGCTCAGCGAGACTACCTGCGGCCATTGCCTGCTGTATCGTTACCATTTGCAGCATAAGGCAGAAAAAAAGAAATCTGCAAACAGCCTGTGTGTCATAGTTTTTTTTCATATCGCCCTGATATCCGTTATTTAAAAACTCTGCCAGATTCTGGAAATGAGAACTGTTCATAGAATAAATGCTCTACCGGTCATCCGGGGTGAGTTTAATCTGAACGTAAATGCATTCAGGAAAATCGTTATTGTGAAGAACTCCATCTTTACTAGCAAACTGTTTACGACGGTAGCTATTTAAGCATACTGGATAGGAATTGGGATGGGTTAACGTGCCTTTGCTTGCTTTATTAGCACAATGATCACACGAGAAATCATCTATTAGTGTTAGTACAAATGATTTATTTAACAGCTTTTCACCTTTCCCGTTAAAAATGATGGGTGTAGCCATACGACGACATTCTTCTGATATATTTATATTTTCATCTGGTAAAGATATAAAAAAACTAAAACCACCTGATCCGCCATCAAAAAAGAACGCTATACGAAAATCAACGGATTTATCGGAGTTATTTCCGATAAAGATTATATCGTAAACTTCTGTCCCTATACTTCCTCCCTGGGTTATTGATTCATAAAAAAGCTTTGAAATTTTGCAATAGTAGGTATCTTCTTTAGGTACCTTATACACTGGAATAGTCCCCTTTTTATCATGCTCTCCGTAGAGCTGAATGGGCTTCTGCCAAGCTAGGTCATAAAACAAGGCATCATCCTGATCCAGTTGCACACTGGGAAGGCAATTTTTCCTGTGCATGGTTATTCTCGATAAGGCTACCTGTTGACGGCATATACGACACTCGCCTTTTTTGTGACGGCATTTTAATAGGTGCGGCGGTATCAGGGCAGGTTTGTCTTGAAAAGAACAGCCATCCCCCTTGTTAGGGCAGGTAACAATTCCAGAACATGTTTTTAAATGTTCCTGCACACCCGTCATACTCTCATTCAAACATAAACGGGTATTACAAAAACGGCATCTGGCACTTTGTTGATCAGTGCTTCTGATACACTGCGAGTAAGCCGAATGGATGCTGTGTTCTGTGAAATTGAAAAAAGCATGGGACGAGTGATGAGTATGGCAAGCTGCGCCTTCGTTCATCTGGCCAGTATGAGCAATGGCCGACTGTTCTAACCGGCTTTGAACTGTCTGGAATGCCGGGGGAGTTGCTTGTTCTTCCTCACCCAGACTTGTGGATTCTAATCGATCTTCAAGCGCATCCTGGCTATGGTGCTCTTTGATATGATTTTTCATAAATGCCAGCGGGCAGCGGTGATTACAGCCTGACGGACATTGAAACATGACGAGCTCGGCAGCGGCTCTATAGTTAAATGAAACCTTCTTCATTTTCCTACTACAAGTAATACACTCTTTGATGTTGTGCGCTCTTTCTTTAACCATTGACTCAAAACAGCCAATACAAACACTATGAGGAGTTTTCGAATTGCAGGCTTTCGCTTCTCCGGTAATAAACCCTTTGCAGGCGACGCAATACAAATGTTGCTGGCTACCATCAAGAAAAGCGGTTGCGTATAACGCAGTCGGCATTTCATCGACGTTTTCTGGCGGTTTGTAATCGTAAATGGCCTCGACTTTCTGGTGGTTTATGTGTTCTTGCCTTCCATCTGTTTCCATAGATGTTGCGCCGGATTCCCAAGCTTGTTCTGAATTGTGTTCTGAGCTTTGTTCTAAACGATGCATTGTATGAGCTTCAGATCGTGACGATCTTTTATTACTCCCACTTTTAGAGTTTACAGGCCTTTTAGCACCGGAACTGTTCTTGGCCTTCTTTTTACGCTTTTCATGATGATGAAAAGGCTGCTTGCGAACATAGCGGTTCCATTCATGCCAGCCGCCACCCGCTGGCAGCGACGGGCCAAAAATTTCCGGATACAGTGACTCAAGGAAACTCTGGCTATACAGACTGAACTGTAAGTAAGCTTCAAACCTGCTGACAGATAACAGCTTGCCGTTGCGCTGTATAACGTATGACAACTGCCCATTATTATCCTGCACACAAAAGGCGGCTCCGTGAATAAAGGCAAGAAATCTTAATAACGGGTCATCCGGGAACGCGTTCAGTCGCCATTGATCAGCCCATCTGAACACAGATCGAATACCGCTGGTATCAGTATCAACAGACTCAGCCGCAATAAGCTGCGGCCAGTTTTCATCAGCCATATCGCTGACTTTTGCTACCGCAGGAAACTCCGAAGGCGCAAGAACCAAAGACTCTTCCTCGTCAAGCTTTAGCCCGATGGAATCCTGAAAGGTTAGCTGTGACTTTATCTCACGGTATTGCGGTGAAACCACGGAAAAGAAGGGGTCAAAAGAGTCTGGACTATCTCCGATATTTCCCGGGATTTGCACTGACTGGGGCGGTGGATCCAAAACAGGCAATGAGTTCTTTGCTTCAGGAGTACCCCGGTAAACAGTGGCCAGCAAGGGCAACAACGAACTGAATGACATGGGATCAGCGAGACTACCCGCGGCCATTGCCTGCTGTATTATTGCCAGTTGCATCGTAATGCAGAAAAAAAGAAATCTGCAAACAGTCAATGCGTAATAGTTTTTTTTCATATCGCCCTACTATCCGTTATTCAAAAAACTCTGCCAGATGCTGGAAATGAGAACCATTCCTAGGAGCCTGACCGAGAATAGATGCTCTATTACTCAACCGGGTTGAGTTTAATCTGAACGTAAATGCATTCAGGAAAATTGAAATTGTGACGAATTCTATCGTTGTTATATAACGCGCCAAAAAATAAGCTATTTAAACATATTGGATAAGGGTTGGGATGAGTGATCGTATTTTCAGTAACCTCACAACCACATTCATTACACGACGATTGGCCTCTTAGTACAAATGATTTATTTAACAGCCTTTCACCTTTTTCGTTAAAAATGATGGGTAGGGCCATACGACGACATTTTTTTATATCTCCGTTTAATACATGTATTTTTAAACTCAAACTACTTAACTGTGCATTAAAATGAAAGTCTATAAAAAAATCAGGGAGCTTTTTGGGATCCTTGCCGATAAAGTTTACACTGTGCTCTGCTGCCTTTATACGTCCATCCTGAGTTATTGATTCATAAAAAAGCTTTGAAATCTTGAGATAGTAGGTATCTTCTCCATGTACCTTATACACTGGAATAGTCCCCTTTTTATCATTATCTCCATAGAGCCGAATGGGCTTCTGCCTGATTCGGTCATATAATAAGGCATGATCCTGATCCAGTTGCACACTGGGAAGCCTGTTTTCCCTGTGCAGTTCTGAGCTTTGTTCTGAGTGATCGATGGCATGAGCTTCAGTTCGGGTCGATCCTTGATTATTCTCACCTTCAGGGCTTAAAGGTCTTTGAACACCAGAAGGATTATTGGCATTCTGTTCAGGCCTTTCATCGGGAAGCAAAGGCTGCTTGCGAACAAAACGATTCCATTCGTGCCAGCCACCCCCCGCTGGCAGCGACGGGCCAAAAATCTCCGGATACAGTGACTCAAGGAAACTCTGGCTATACAAACTGAACTGTAAGTAAGCTTCAGACCTGCTGACAGACAACAGCTTGCCGTTGCGCTGTATAACGTATGACAGCTGCCCATTATCATCCTGCACACAAAAGGCAGCTCCGTGAATAAAGGTAAGAAACCTTAGTAGTGAGTCATCTGAAAAGGCATTCAACTGCCATTGATCAGCCCATTGGAACACAGCTCGAATACCGCTGGTATCACTGCCAACAGATTCATCAGCCGCAATAAGCTGCGGCCAGTTTTCATCAGCCATATCGCTGACTTTTGCTACCGCAGGAAACTCCGAAGGCGTAAGAACCAAAGACGCTTCCTCATCAAGCTCTAGCCAAATGGGATCCTGAACGGTGAGCTGTGACTTTATCTCACGGTATTGCGGTGCAACCATAGTAACGAAGGGGTCAAAAGAGTCTGGACTGTCTCCGACATTTTTGGAAATGGCACTGGCTGATGAGGCGGTGGATCCAAATCAGGCAATGAGTTCTTTGCTTCAGGACTCCGGTAAACAGTGGCCAGCAAGGGTAACAACGAACTTAATGACATGGGCTCAGCAAGACTACTCGCAGCCATTGCCTGTTGTATCGTTACCAGTTGCACTATAAGGCAGAAAAAAGAAATCTGCTAACAGCCAATGTGTAATAGTTTTTTCATATCGCTATGATCTCCGTGATTCACCATCCCAGTCAGAAATCAATTAATGGGAATGTATAATCGAGTTAAAAAATTATTGTCGATGGACTTTCCTTAGTGCCAATTACCTGCTTTTCCATTCAATGAATTACCGGGACAGAGATGCCTTCCACTCCCAGTGAATTCGATATTGCATAGCAGGATAGACCATCAAATGCTCTACCGGCCAACCGGGGTGAGTTTAATCTGAACGTAAACACACTCAGGAAAATCATTGTTGTGTTTACCTTTGTCTTTGCCAGACAGGTGTTGCCAGAGTAAACTCGATAGGCATATTGGATAAGGATCGGGATGCGTACTCATATCGCGACTAATATCGCAACCACACTCTTCACATGATGAGTCACCTGTTAGTACAAACGATTTGTCTACCAGCTTTTCACCTTTTCCGTTAAAAATTATGGGTAGTGCCATGCGGCGATGTTCTGCTTGCGGATCTATTTCGAAAGTCAAACTACCTTCCAAGATATCAAATTTGAATTTAACAGAAAAACTATCGGAGGCATCAGGGTTATCGCCCATAAACTTTATGGAGTATTTTCCGGATTTATACCCTCTGTCGGTTATTGACTCATAAAAAAGCTTTGAAATTTTACAGTAGAAGGTATCCTCTTCAGGTGTCTTATACACTGGAATAACTCCTGTTTTCTCTTTCCTTGTGCAGAGTTGAATGGGTTTCTGTTCGGTTTTTTCATAAAACAAGGTATCACACTGATCCAGTCGCACACTGGACAGGCAGTTTTCTCTGTGTTCTCTCATTCCCGATAAAATTACCTGTTGGAGGCATATCCGGCATTTGACTTTGTTGTAACGGCATTTCCTCAGGTGCAGTGGCACTAAGGCAGGCTGATGTTGAAAAGTACAGCCATCAGCGGCATTAGGACAAGGAACCATTCCCCAGCAGTTGTTTAAATGCACCCCTATACTCGTCACACCTTGATTCAACGATAAACGGGTATTACAAAAACGGCATTTGGCGCTTTGTTGACCCGCGCTTCTGATGCATTTCAAGTAAGCCGAATCAAGGCTGTTTCCTCCGGAATTGAAAAAAGCATAGGATGAGTGATGGGTATGACATGCTGCGCCTGTGCTCTGCTGTCCAGATTGACCATCGGCCAGCTGTTTGCACCGGTTCTGACCTGCCTCGAATATCCGGGTAAATGTCTCTGCCAGTTGCAGGTGTTCGGGATCGTTGATCTGACGGCAAGCGAGAAGAAATTGCTCGACTCTCTCTTTATCTTCTGGCGTTACCGGCACACCATAAAATAATACACTACCCGGAGGAATTGCCTGTTCTTCCTGACCCCGGCTCATGGGTTCTGATCGATCGTCAAGGATACTATGATCCTCTTTGATATGATTCTTCATGAATGCCAGCGGGCAGCTGTAGTCACACCCTAACGGACATTGAAACATGACGAGCGCGGCAGCATCTTCGTAGTTGAATGAATGATCATTCATTGCTCCACGACAGCTGACACATTGTCCAATGTTTTCCACACCTGCTCGAATCATTCCATTGTAACACCCGATACAGATACTGTGAGGAGTACTGGAATGGCAGATTTTCGCTTCTCCGGAAATGAATTCATCGCAAACGGGGCAATACATATGTTGCTGGTCTTTATTAAGAAAAGCGATCGCGTATAACGGAATGGGTGTTTCATCGCCATTTTCTGGCGGTTTATAATCGTAAATAGCCTCAACTTTCTGCTGGTTCAGGTGTTCTTGCTTTCCATCTCTTTTGGTAGATGCTGTACCGGGTTCCCGAGCTTGTTCTGAACTACTTTCTGAATGACGCACTGAATGAGCTTCAGATCGTGATGGTCTTTCATGATTACCGCCTTTGAGGCTTACAGGCCTTTCATTATTAGCATCCTGTTCGGGACTCTTATAGGGATGAAAAGGCTGCTTGCGAACAAAACGGTTCCATTCATGCCAGCCGCCACTCGCTGGCAGCGACGGGCCGAAAATCTCCGGATACAGTGACTCAAGGAAACTCTGGCTATACAGACTGAACTGTAAGTAAGCTTCAAACCTGCTGACAGATAACAGCTTGCCGTTGCGCTGTATAATGTATGACAGCTGCCCATTATTATCCTGCACACAAAAGGCGGCTCCGTGAATAAAGGCAAGAAATCTTAATAACGGGTCGTCCGGGAACGCGTTCAGCCGCCATTGATCAGACCATCTGAACACAGATCGAATACCACTGGTATCACTGTCAACAGACTCAGCCGCAATAAGCTGCGGCCAGTTTTCATCAGCCATATCGCTGACTTTTGCTACCGCAGGGAACTCCGAAGGCGCAAGAACCAAAGACTCTTCCTCGTCAAGCTTTAGCCCGATGGAATCCTGAAAGGTTAGCTGTGACTTTATCTCACGGTATTGCGGTGAAACCACGGAAAAGAAGGGGTCAAAAGAGTCTGGACTATCTCCGATATTTCCCGGGATTTGCACTGACTGGGGCGGTGGATCCAAAACAGGCAATGAGTTCTTTGCTTCAGGAGTACCCCGGTAAACAGTGGCCAGCAAGGGCAACAACGAACTGAATGACATGGGATCAGCGAGACTACCCGCGGCCATTGCCTGCTGTATTATTGCCAGTTGCATCGTAATGCAGAAAAAAAGAAATCTGCAAACAGTCAATGCGTAATAGTTTTTTTTCATATCGCCCTACTATCCGTTATTCAAAAAACTCTGCCAGATGCTGGAAATGAGAACCATTCCTAGGAGCCTGACCGAGAATAGATGCTCTATTACTCAACCGGGTTGAGTTTAATCTGAACGTAAATGCATTCAGGAAAATTGAAATTGTGACGAATTCTATCGTTGTTATATAACGCGCCAAAAAATAAGCTATTTAAACATATTGGATAAGGGTTGGGATGAGTGATCGTATTTTCAGTAACCTCACAACCACATTCATTACACGACGATTGGCCTCTTAGTACAAATGATTTATTTAACAGCCTTTCACCTTTTTCGTTAAAAATGATGGGTAGGGCCATACGACGACATTTTTTTATATCTCCGTTTAATACATGTATTTTTAAACTCAAACTACTTAACTGTGCATTAAAATGAAAGTCTATAAAAAAATCAGGGAGCTTTTTGGGATCCTTGCCGATAAAGTTTACACTGTGCTCTGCTGCCTTTATACGTCCATCCTGAGTTATTGATTCATAAAAAGCTTTGAAATCTTGAGATAGTAGGTATCTTCTCCATGTACCTTATACACTGGAATAGTCCCCTTTTTATCATTATCTCCATAGAGCCGAATGGGCTTCTGCCTGATTCGGTCATATAATAAGGCATGATCCTGATCCAGTTGCACACTGGGAAGCCTGTTTTCCCTGTGCAGTTCTGAGCTTTGTTCTGAGTGATCGATGGCATGAGCTTCAGTTCGGGTCGATCCTTGATTATTCTCACCTTCAGGGCTTAAAGGTCTTTGAACACCAGAAGGATTATTGGCATTCTGTTCAGGCCTTTCATCGGGAAGCAAAGGCTGCTTGCGAACAAAACGATTCCATTCGTGCCAGCCACCCCCCGCTGGCAGCGACGGGCCAAAAATCTCCGGATACAGTGACTCAAGGAAACTCTGGCTATACAAACTGAACTGT
The DNA here is from genome assembly GCF_023822025.1 of Endozoicomonas sp. 4G. Lineage (NCBI taxonomy): Bacteria > Pseudomonadati > Pseudomonadota > Gammaproteobacteria > Oceanospirillales > Endozoicomonadaceae > Endozoicomonas > Endozoicomonas sp. 4G. Next base: position 3,687,311 of record NZ_CP082909.1, read on the forward strand.
AAGTAAGCTTCAGACCTGCTGACAGACAACAGCTTGCCGTTGCGCTGTATAACGTATGACAGCTGCCCATTATCATCCTGCACACAAAAGGCAGCTCCGTGAATAAAGGTAAGAAACCTTAGTAGTGAGTCATCTGAAAAGGCATTCAACTGCCATTGATCAGCCCATTGGAACACAGCTCGAATACCGCTGGTATCACTGCCAACAGATTCATCAGCCGCAATAAGCTGCAGCCAGTTTTCATCAGCCATATCGCTGACTTTTGCTACCGCAGGAAACTCCGAAGGCGTAAGAACCAAAGACGCTTCCTCATCAAGCTCTAGCCAAATGGGATCCTGAACGGTGAGCTGTGACTTTATCTCACGGTATTGCGGTGCAACCATAGTAACGAAGGGGTCAAAAGAGTCTGGACTGTCTCCGACATTTTTTGGAAATGGCACTGGCTGATGAGGCGGTGGATCCAAATCAGGCAATGAGTTCTTTGCTTCAGGACTCCGGTAAACAGTGGCCAGCAAGGGTAACAACGAACTTAATGACATGGGCTCAGCAAGACTACTCGCAGCCATTGCCTGTTGTATCGTTACCAGTTGCACTATAAGGCAGAAAAAAAGAAATCTGCTAACAGCCAATGTGTAATAGTTTTTTTTCATATCGCTATGATCTCCGTGATTCACCATCCCAGTCAGAAATCAATTAATGGGAATGTATAATCGAGTTAAAAAATTATTGTCGATGGACTTTCCTTAGTGCCAATTACCTGCTTTTCCATTCAATGAATTACCGGGACAGAGATGCCTTCCACTCCCAGTGAATTCGATATTGCATAGCAGGATAGACCATCAAATGCTCTACCGGCCAACCGGGGTGAGTTTAATCTGAACGTAAACACACTCAGGAAAATCATTGTTGTGTTTACCTTTGTCTTTGCCAGACAGGTGTTGCCAGAGTAAACTCGATAGGCATATTGGATAAGGATCGGGATGCGTACTCATATCGCGACTAATATCGCAACCACACTCTTCACATGATGAGTCACCTGTTAGTACAAACGATTTGTCTACCAGCTTTTCACCTTTTCCGTTAAAAATTATGGGTAGTGCCATGCGGCGATGTTCTGCTTGCGGATCTATTTCGAAAGTCAAACTACCTTCCAAGATATCAAATTTGAATTTAACAGAAAAACTATCGGAGGCATCAGGGTTATCGCCCATAAACTTTATGGAGTATTTTCCGGATTTATACCCTCTGTCGGTTATTGACTCATAAAAAAGCTTTGAAATTTTACAGTAGAAGGTATCCTCTTCAGGTGTCTTATACACTGGAATAACTCCTGTTTTCTCTTTCCTTGTGCAGAGTTGAATGGGTTTCTGTTCGGTTTTTTCATAAAACAAGGTATCACACTGATCCAGTCGCACACTGGACAGGCAGTTTTCTCTGTGTTCTCTCATTCCCGATAAAATTACCTGTTGGAGGCATATCCGGCATTTGACTTTGTTGTAACGGCATTTCCTCAGGTGCAGTGGCACTAAGGCAGGCTGATGTTGAAAAGTACAGCCATCAGCGGCATTAGGACAAGGAACCATTCCCCAGCAGTTGTTTAAATGCACCCCCTATACTCGTCACACCTTGATTCAACGATAAACGGGTATTACAAAAACGGCATTTGGCGCTTTGTTGACCCGCGCTTCTGATGCATTTCAAGTAAGCCGAATCAAGGCTGTTTCCTCCGGAATTGAAAAAAAGCATAGGATGAGTGATGGGTATGACATGCTGCGCCTGTGCTCTGCTGTCCAGATTGACCATCGGCCAGCTGTTTGCACCGGTTCTGACCTGCCTCGAATATCCGGGTAAATGTCTCTGCCAGTTGCAGGTGTTCGGGATCGTTGATCTGACGGCAAGCGAGAAGAAATTGCTCGACTCTCTCTTTATCTTCTGGCGTTACCGGCACACCATAAAATAATACACTACCCGGAGGAATTGCCTGTTCTTCCTGACCCCGGCTCATGGGTTCTGATCGATCGTCAAGGATACTATGATCCTCTTTGATATGATTCTTCATGAATGCCAGCGGGCAGCTGTAGTCACACCCTAACGGACATTGAAACATGACGAGCGCGGCAGCATCTTCGTAGTTGAATGAATGATCATTCATTGCTCCACGACAGCTGACACATTGTCCAATGTTTTCCACACCTGCTCGAATCATTCCATTGTAACACCCGATACAGATACTGTGAGGAGTACTGGAATGGCAGATTTTCGCTTCTCCGGAAATGAATTCATCGCAAACGGGGCAATACATATGTTGCTGGTCTTTATTAAGAAAAGCGATCGCGTATAACGGAATGGGTGTTTCATCGCCATTTTCTGGCGGTTTATAATCGTAAATAGCCTCAACTTTCTGCTGGTTCAGGTGTTCTTGCTTTCCATCTCTTTTGGTAGATGCTGTACCGGGTTCCCGAGCTTGTTCTGAACTACTTTCTGAATGACGCACTGAATGAGCTTCAGATCGTGATGGTCTTTCATGATTACCGCCTTTGAGGCTTACAGGCCTTTCATTATTAGCATCCTGTTCGGGACTCTTATAGGGATGAAAAGGCTGCTTGCGAACAAAACGGTTCCATTCATGCCAGCCGCCACTCGCTGGCAGCGACGGGCCGAAAATCTCCGGATACAGTGACTCAAGGAAACTCTGGCTATACAGACTGAACTGTAAGTAAGCTTCAAACCTGCTGACAGATAACAGCTTGCCGTTGCGCTGTATAATGTATGACAGCTGCCCATTATTATCCTGCACACAAAAGGCGGCTCCGTGAATAAAGGCAAGAAATCTTAATAACGGGTCGTCCGGGAACGCGTTCAGCCGCCATTGATCAGACCATCTGAACACAGATCGAATACCACTGGTATCACTGTCAACAGACTCAGCCGCAATAAGCTGCGGCCAGTTTTCATCAGCCATATCGCTGACTTTTGCTACCGCAGGGAACTGCGAAGGTGCAAGAACCAGCGATTCTTCCTCATCAAGCTTTAACCCAATGGAATCCTGAAAGGTGAGCTGGGGCGGCAGATCCAAATCAGGCAATGAATTCTTAGCTTCAGGCGTCCCCCGGTAAACAGTGGCCAGCAAGGGCAACAACGAACTAAAAGACATGGGCTCAGCAAGACTAACCGCGGCCATTGCCTGCTGTATCGTTGCCAGTTGCACCACAAAGCAGAAAAAAAGAAATCTGCAAACAGCCAGCATGTAATATACCTTTCGCGTATTGTCCCGATAAACGCTGTTCACCGTCACAGTCAGGAATAGTAGACCATTTATCTTTGGGGCAATGGCTAGAATACTGAGCGAATATTTTTTGCCGGAACCAAAAATATTGACTAGTCTCATTCGCGAACAGGGTTCAATCGTTAAATCTGTTAAATCTGGATTTCTGTTTTAAGGATAACGATAAAGCTCACTACTCTTTTTTCATGAGTTCATCAATTATTGGACTTAAACCATTTCATTACGATCTAAAACCATAGAATTATGAGAGATTGTGCATTATTTTTCATTTTTTTCATGCAGTTGTCTTTAGCAAGTTTCAGCTACTCAGATACGGATCATCAGGATTATGACAAAGATGAAGCTCTGTTAAACAGACTTGCACCGATTGATGTTGAGTTTCACCCAACCTCACCACTGGGTTTCTTTTTCCGCCTTGGCGACGATTTTACGTTTCGCCGTTATGGTGATTATCTCTCACTGAGCACCCTGCCCTCGCTGGCATTCAGTGTCATGACCTACTGGATGGTGAGTAAAACAACCGCCTCCATACTGAGTCGCTGGACAGTGAATCCGGTAACACTGCACACAGCTCAAGTCTTGTCCATGGCCATTTTTCCCGGCGTAAAAAGTGCCCTGTACAGCTGGTATACCGGTACTCGTTTGGGGTCAGAGCAAATTCAGGTAGACCCTCCCCACATCCGCAGGCGATTTTACCTGGAGCTGATTTACCAGCAGAAAAATCATCAACAGATGTTGCGAATAACGCCCTTTCCATTAAATCCATCCATGGTCGAGACGCCCTTATCTGGCGGCTACTCGCCCTGGCTGGAACTGTATGAAGCCAGTTCGCAACACAGTGTCGTTCATATTGATCTCTCATGGGTGGCACCGGAATCGCCAGAAGCCATTCGCATCGACATTCATTATTCAGACAAACCTGTGGAGTCAAGGTTAGTGACACTGACCAACAGCGCTGATTCAGACAGTCTGCCGGTGAGTATTGAGTCGTTGTTGCACAATGAAGCGAAAGATAAGACGAAGGATTTTGCCAATGGTCATGCTATTGCAAGTCTTTTGAGCGATGCAGTGATTAACCACACCGTAGCCCTGATCCAAAGTCCGGATTCGGCTCCAGCCAGCTTCCCGATATCACAGGTCGCTGGCAAGGTTGAATTTGCGACGGATGGTCATAGCGGTCAGCTGTCGCTTTGTGGTGAACAGCAACCTGATTGTGACAGCCACCTGCAATTGACCTATAAACTGTTTCCATACCCGCATTTCGGGATGACTTTGCAGGGGCAGCATGACATTCAAACCAGCGTTGACGCGACCCTTGCACAACTGGCGAATGCCAACCGTGCTGAGCTGATGCTGCAACTGCTGGAAAAGGCGACTCTGCACTTTTTTATGGCCTCTGTTCAGCAAAAACAAGAGGAAGTCAGCCCTGAAACGGCCATCGTACCATCACCCCAAAAATTCGTTTCAGCTTTGCAGCCAGCCGTTAAAGCATTGATGCCAGAAAGGGAAATCTGGAAATCAGGAAGGCTCAACAATGTTTTACCGATTCTATGGGGACTGCACCCCAGCTTATTTAAAAGTTTTATGATTGAGCCCGAAGCCTCATCGTCCAGATCTTTAAATAGTCTTAAAACCAGTCTGGATGTCAACACCGCTATCCTTACCGGCAAACAAGTCAAGCTGATTCAAAGGCTCGCTTATGGTGGTAAAAGACATGAGTTCACAGAAGATGAATTGCTCGAGGTTATTGACTATTTGTCATCAGGTAACTTTAAATATTATGTGCCTAATGCTTACTTAGAAACACCCAGCTTTATGAAAGAATTGGTAAGAAATCGCATATTGCAGGCTTACAAAATACCAAAAAACAAACTAACTAAAGATATGCTATTGGCTCACCCCATTAATGAAAATTCTCATTATTATTCCTACGACCAAATACCTGATGAGCTGAAAAACAATGATTTTCTTATTGAATTTTCGAGCATGAATGGTATTCCTGTTAATACCCCACCAGAAATAGCCGTTATTATTTACGGTTACCTGGATATCCGCGAGAAAATAAAATCTCTGACAAAACTTCCAGCCAGTTTTAAAAATGATGACTTGTACGACGAACTCATCCGTTCAGGAATGATAGCGCTTAAAGAGCTTCCGAAACACATTAAAAATAAAAATAAAGAATACTGCCTTTCACAATTATCAAAAGGCTTCTGCACATTATTAGATGTTCCAGCTCATTTTATGACCAAAAAGTCCGCTTTGGATTCGATCAACAGTCAATATTGGAGTACTAATTTCAACTTAATTTTTTCAATAAATACATATAATACGTTTACCAAGGATCCTGACTTTTTTGATGAATTACTGGTCAAGGCTGTAATAGCTGATTTAGAAGCAATTAATAAATACGACACTTCATGCAAAGGAGTTCAAAATTTGATCATGGATCAATTATATGATATTGCCTCGAATAGATACAGTACAAATGAAGTAAAACTCAATTCGTTATTTAAAAAACTGGTAAACGCCAACCCTTTTGTTTTAATTTACATTGAGAGTTTGAATGATAAATTGCCTCAGGATTTAATCGATATAGCAAAGGCTTCATTTTTGGAAATATTGAAAAACAGGCCTGAATTAAGTAAAGGTTTTAATATTGGCATACTTTATCAATTCTTTGAAAACATTAATGCAGATAAATATTTTAAAAGCCACGCTCTGAATATTATTTATCCTTATTTTCCTTATCAGGGTGTGGATAAGCTTCCTGAGGAATTTTTGAATAAGCAAGACGATTTTGTACTCAAATCTGTACCCTTTGACAAGGGGTATGAACACTTTCTGAGCAGGAAGTTACGGCCAGACAACCCTGAAATTGTCATAGACTACATTGAACGGAATCTGGATTTTTTGTACTATTTTGACGACCAAGAATATCTGGAGCAGTATTGCAAAGACCCACTACACCGGCAAAGACTCATACACGTACTGGCACAAAGGTTAATTGCTAACAAGCCTTGGTTATTGAAGTACTGGGTAGATGCTCTCCCCCGAACATTAGTCGATGATACTCTGGAGTTCCTCAAAGATCCGGCACTGTTATTCAAACTGGATGCTTCCGACAAATTGGCAGAACCTGTTCATCCCTTCAAATTTCAATCGCCCAATATTCCGGCATTTGGATTAGTGGTGATGCTTCATGCAACAGATCTTCGTATTGCGCATTTAACCATCGCTCGTCAGCTACAGTTAGAATTTGCCAATGCCGGTGGCTTAGCATTTCAACGGGTTTTTGCTGATCAACATCAGCTACCGCTGTTTAAAAAAGCAGGAACCGTCGTTGGTGGTCGTACACTGGTCATACCGAACGATAACGAGGAAGAGGCTGACTACTATAAATTCCAACGAGTCGGAGAGTTCAAGTCCACCCTGGAGCAAGAAGGCATTATGCATCGGTTTATTGCCAAAAATGACCGTTTTAAAAGTAAGAAACCGAGTTTTGGTCAGTACCTTGTTGTACTGGAAAAGGATCTCCCCGAGAGCGTCCAAGGCTTCACTGACCCCTTGCAGGTGACCGATGTTAAGGGCGAAAGAGCCATCCTGGTTTATCACTACAAAGCAACAAACCACTATAGTAAATACGCTCATACTCCTGATGAAACCAGCAGCGCACCTTACGCAAGACCTGAGCAAGGTCTATTGGATAGCATTCATGATATTGGCGTACTTAATGGTCAGTTTGGCATTATGCCTACGTCAACGATACCGGCATTTCACTACACCGGACGACGTTGGGTGTTCCTTAGCCCGTTGTTGGGGAACTCCAAGTATTACGCCTTTCCATTACCCGGAAAATTTGAAAGCTGGATCGAAGCGACTGAACGTCCTGATTTTGGCTGGGACGGTTTACGAGATTGGGGCGATGTTGAGTTTTATGGCTCGATGGTAAGCGGCCTTACTTCCCAAGACTCCAAAACGTCGGGTTATACTCCAGAGGTTTTGCAACGCTTAAGCTTTGCCAATGCCCTGTGTGAAAACCTGCTGGCAGCCGTATTGTTAAGGTCACGCCTGCGTCGGGACTCGCTGGATTATTATTATAAAAATAAACAGGCCGTGGCGGAGACAGAAAACTTTATTGAACGGTTACTGAACGAGTACCTGTCTGGCCTGTTTGCAAAAGAAAAAGAAGTACAGCCCAAACCAAGACTGCAAAAACTTATGGGGCTTGGCGATAGTAAATACCGTTCATGGTTGGCTCGCACCGCTCAGGAGATCCTGTACTGGACGGCCCGGCAACCTTATGAAGTCACAGACCCTTGTGCATCCATCCCTTCTGGTGAGTGCTACTCAAAACACCTGCTGCTCACGGGGCACCTGGATGACACACTGTACCCGAACCCTTTGCATCCCATGGACGCACAAAAAAAGTTTCCCAGAGACTTTCAGAGAACCCCTGGTCGACTCCATCTCGGAGCCACTAAATCTGGTTTTCCACTGACCGCTCTGACCACGGGATTTACATCGATTGCCCACAAAGTTTTTGAACACTCTGCTCAACACACCGAGGATTAAAAGACTGTGCGCTTAATCATCATTCGATTTGAACAATTTACTCTGGTTCCCATGCTCCAGCGTGGGAACCCATACCTATCTCGCGATGTAGAGTCCGCTTTTCAGGGGAGGTATGCATTCCCACGCAGAGCGTGGGAACGAGTGGTTAAATCTATGAGAACTGGCGCATTATTAGTCATTTTTTTTCTGCTGTTATTTTTGACAGGCTTCAGCTATTCCGATAATCAGAACTATGGTGCAGATGAAAACCAATTAAACACACTGTCACCAATTGATGTTGAGTTTCACCCAACCGCACCATTGGGCTTCTTTTTCCGCCTTGGTGATGATTTTACCTTTCGCCGTTATGGTGATTATTTATCACTGAACACACTGCCCTCGCTGGCATTCAGTGTCATGACCTACTGGATGGTGAGCAAAACAACCGCCTCCATACTGAGCCGCTGGACAAAAAAACCTTTGGCGCTGCACACAGCTCAAGTCTTGTCCATGGCCATTTTTCCTGGCGTAAAAAGTGCCCTGTACAGCTGGTATACGGGTACTCGTTTGGGCTCAGAGCAAATCCAGGTAGACCTTCCCCATATCCGCAGGCGATTTTACCTGGAGCTGATTTACCAGCAGAAAAGTCATCAGCAGATGTTGCGAATAACACCCTTCCCATTAAATCCATCCATGGTCGAGACTCCCCTATCTGGCGGCTACTCGCCCTGGCTGGAGTTGTATGAAACCAGTTCGCAACACAGTGTCGTTCATATTGATCTCTCATGGGTGGCACCGGAATCGCCAGAAGCCATTCGCATCGACATGCATTATTCAGACAAACCTGCGGAGTCAAGGTTAGTGACACTGACCAACAGCGGTGATTCAGACAGTCTGCCGGTGAGTATTGAATCCTTGTTGCACAATGAAGCGAAAGATAAGACGAAGGATTTTGCCAATGGTCATGCTATTGCCAGCCTTTTGAGCGATGCAGTGATTAACCACACCGTAGCCCTGATCCAAAGCCCGGATTCGGCCCCGACCAGCTTCCCGATATCACAGGTCGCTGGCAAAGTTGAATTTGAGGCCGATGGTCATAGCGGTCAGCTGTCGCTTTGTGGTGAGCAGCAACCCGATTGCGACAGCCACCTGCAATTGACCTATAAACTGTTCCCATACCCACATTTCGGGATGACTTTGCAGGGGCAGCATGACATTCAAACCAGCCTTGACGCCACCCTTGCACAACTGGCGAATGCCAACCGTGCTGAGCTGATGCTGCAACTGCTGGAAAAGGCGACTCTGCACTTTTTTATGGCCTCTGTTCAGCAAAAACAAGAGGAAGTCAGCCCTGAAACGGCCATCGTACCATCACCCCAAAAATTCGTTACAGCTTTGCAGCCAGCCGTTAAAGCATTGATGCCAGAAAGGGGGATCTGGAAATCAGGAAGGCTCAACAATGTTTTACCGATGCTATGGGGACTGCACCCCAGCTTATTTAAAAGTTTTATGATGGAGCCCGAAGCCTCATCGTCCAGATCTTCAAATAGTCTTAAAACCAGTCCGGATGTCAACACCGCTATCCTTACCGGCAAACAAGTCGAGCTGATTAAAAAGCTCGCTTATGGTGGTAAAACACATAAGTTCACAGAAGATGAATTGATGGAGGTTATCGACTATTTGTCATTAGGTAACTTTAGAGATTATGTGCCTGATGCTTACTTGGAAACACCCAGCTTTATGAAAGAGTTAGTAAGGAATGGCATTTTGCCGGTTGTCGATATACCAAAAAACCAACGAACTAAAGATATACTATTGGCTCAGCCCATTAATGATAAATTTTTTCTTCGCTACGATGACATACCTGACGAGCTGAAAAACGACTTTGTTTTTCTTATTGAATATTCGAGAATTAATGATATTCCTGATGGTACCCCCCCGAAAGAGGCCTTTATTACTTACAGTCACCTGGATATCCGTACAAAAATAACATCCCTGAAAAAACTTCCAGACTGTTTTAAAAATGATGATTTGTACGACGAACTCATCCGTTCAGGAATGATAAAAGTTAGATACCTTCCAGAACACATTAAAAATAACAACAAAGAATACTGTCTTTCACAATTATCAAAAGGCTTCTGCACATTAGCAAAGGTTCCAGTTCATTTTTTGACCAAAGATTCCGTTTTGGATGCGCTCAATAGTAAATATTGGAGATATAATTTTTTTAGATTCCTTTCATCAGACAAATATAAAACATTTACCGATGATCCTGATTTTTTTGAAGAATTTCTGATCAAGGCTGGAATAGCTGATTTAGAAGCGATTAATAAATTCGATACTTCAAAATCAGACTTTCAAATGTCCATCATAGATGAGTTATATTCTATTGCCTCAGAAAGATACAGCACAGATCAAGTAAAACTTGATTTACTATTAAAAAAACTGGTGAACATCAACCCTTTTATTTTAGTTTGCATTGAGAGTCCGAATAATGAGTTGCCTCAGGATTTAATCGATATAGCAAAGGCTTCACTTTTGGAAATATTAAGAAACAAGCCTGAAGTCAGCGAAGGTTTTAATATTGGCTTACTTTATGAGTTCTTTAAATTAACTTATGCCGATGAAAGTTTTAAACGCCACGTTCTGAATATTATTTATCCTTATTTCCCTTATCAGGGTAAGGATAAGCTTCCTGAAGAACTTTTGAAGAAGCAAGACGACTTAGTACTCAAATCTATACCCTTTGACAGGGGGTATGAACACTTTTTGAGCAGAAAGTTACGGCCAGACAACCCTGGAATTGTCATAGACTACATTGAACGCAATCTGGATTTTTTCTGCGATTTTAACGACAAAGAATATCTGGAGCACTATTGCAATGACCCAATACACCGGCAAAGACTCATACGCGTACTGGCACAAAGGTTAATTGTTAACAAGCCTTGGTTATTGAAGGTCTGGGTATCTGCTCTCCCCAGAACATTACTGGATGATACTCTGGAGTTCCTCAAAGATCCGGCACTTTTATTAAAACTGGATTCTGCCGACAAATTGGCAGAGCCTGCTCATCCTTTCAAACGTCAATTGCCTAATACTTCGGCATTCGGACTAGTTGTGATGGCTCACGCAGCTGACCTTCATATTGCCAGTGTAGATATCGCTCGTCAGCTAGAGTCAGAATTAGCCCATGCCAGTGACGTAGAATTTCATCAGGTTTTTGCTGATCAACATCGGCGACCACTGTTTGAAAAAGCAGGAACCATCGTTGGCGGTCGTACACTGGTAATACCGAACGATAACGAGGAAGAAGCTGACTACTATAAATTCCAACGGATCGGAGAGTTCACATCCCCTCTGGCGCGAGAAGGCATTATGCATCAGTTTATTGACCAAAATGACCGTTTTAAAAGCAAGAAACCAAGTTTTGGCCAGTACCTTGTCGTACTGGAAAAGGATCTCCCCGAGAGCGCCCGAGGCTTCACTGACCCCTTGCTGGAGATCTATATTCACAACGAAAAAGCCCTCCTGGCTTATCACTTCACAGCGACAAACAACTATCATAAATACGCCCATACTCCTGATGAAACCAGCAGCGCGCCCTACGCAAGACCTGAGCAAGGTCTATTGAATAGCATTCATGATATTGGCGTGCTTAATGGTCAGTTTGGCATTATGCCTAAGTCAGCGATTCCGGCATTTCATACTGACGGGCAACGTTGGGTGTTCCTTAGCCCGTTGTTGAAAAGCTCCGATTATTACGCCTTTCCGTTACCTGGAAAATTTGAAAGCTGGATCGAAGCGACTGAACGTCCTGGTTTTGGCTGGGATGGTTTACAAAATTGGGGCGATGTTGAGTTTTACGGCTCGATGACAAGCGGCCTTACTTCCAAAAACTCCAAAACGTCGGGTTATACTCCAGAGGTTTTGCAACGCTTAAGCTTTGCCAATGCCCTGTGTGAAAACCTGCTGGCAGCCGTATTGTTAAGGTCACGCCTGCGTCGGGACTCGCCGGATTATTATTATAAAAATAAACAGGCCGTGGCGGAGACAGAAAACTTTATTGAACAGCTGCTGAACGAGTACCTGTCTGGTCTGTTTGCAAAAGAAAAAGAAGTACAGCCGAAACCAAGACTGCAAACACTTATGGGGCTTGGCGATAGTAAATACCGTTCATGGTTGACTCGCACCGCTCAGGAGATCCTGTACTGGACGGCCCGGCAACCTTATGAAGTCACAGACCCTTGTGCATCCACCCCTTCTGGTGAGTGTTACTCACAACACTTACTGCTCACGGGGCACCTGGATAAAACACTGTACCCGGATCCTTTGCATCCCATGGACGCACGGAAAGCGTTTCCCAGAGACTTTCAGAGAACCTCTGGTCGACTCCATCTCGGAGCCACTGGCTCTGGTTTTCCACTGACCGCTTTGACCACAGGATTTACATCGATTGCCCACAAAGTTTTTGAACACTCCGCTCAATACACCAAGGATTAAAAGAGTGTGCAGTTAATCATTATTCGATATAAACAATCTCAACGGTGTCCCAAACAATGAGAAGTAACGCATTATTTTTTATTTTTGTCTTGCTGCTATCTTTGGCAGGCTTCAGCTATTCCGATAATCAGAACTATGGTGCAGATAAAAACCAATCAAACACACTGTCACCAATTGATGTTGAGTTTCACCCAACCGCACCATTGGGCTTCTTTTTCCGCCTTGGTGATGATTTTACCTTTCGCCGTTATGGTGATTATCTCTCACTGAGCACCCTGCCCTCGCTGGCATTCAGTGTCATGACCTACTGGATGGTGAGTAAAACAACGGCCTCCGTGCTGAGCCGCTGGACAAAAAAACCTTTGGCGCTGCACACAGCTCAAGTCTTGTCCATGGCCATTTTTCCCGGCGTAAAAAGTGCCCTGTACAGCTGGTATACCGGTACTCGTTTGGGGTCAGAGCAAATTCAGGTAGACCCTCCCCACATCCGCAGGCGATTTTACCTGGAGCTGATTTACCAGCAGAAAAATCATCAACAGATGTTGCGAATAACGCCCTTCCCATTAAATCCATCCATGGTCGAGACTGCCTTATCTGGCGGCTACTCGCCCTGGCTGGAACTGTATGAGGCCAGTTCGCAACACAGTGTCGTTCATATTGATCTCTCATGGGTGGCGCCCGAATCGCCAGAAGCTATTCGCATCGACATTCATTATTCAGACAAACCTGCGGAGTCAAGGTTAGTGACACTGACCCAAAGCAGTGATTCAGACAGTCTGCCGGTGAGTATTGAGTCGTTGTTGCACAATGAAGCGAACGATGAAGCGAGCGATTTTGCTAATGGTCATGCTATTGCCAGCCTGTTAAGCGATGCAATTATTAACCACACCCAGACCCTGATCCAAAATCCGGATTCAGCCCCCACCAGCTTTCCGGTGTCAGAGGTCGCTGGCAAGGTTGAATTTACGGCGGATGGTCGTAGCGGTCAGCTGTCGCTTTGTGGTGAGCAGCAACCTGATTGCGACAGCCACCTGCAATTGACCTATAAACTGTTCCCATACCCGCATTTCGGGATGACTTTGCAAGGGCAGCATGACATTAAAACCAACGTTGACGCGACCCTTGCACAACTGGCAAATGCCAACCGTGCTGAGCTGCTTCTGCAACTGCTGGAAAAGGCGACTCTGCACTTTTTTATGGCCTCTGTTCAGCAAAAACAAGAGAAAGTCAGTCCTGAAACGGCCCTCGTACCATCACCCCATAAACCCGTTGTAGCTTTGCAGCCTGAAACGTTGATGCCAGCAAGTCCGCTTCTTGATTCCGTAAAGCGTCCAATGCAATGGCTGGATAATCATCAAATGCCTGATCAAAAGTCTGCTGTCGTAAAAATAGAGTCTGTTCAATCACCGGTAACGTTTCAGGAAGATGATCTATTGCTCATCTACCCCGATTATTCTTCCAATCTCCCCGGCTTTGATTTAAATGTAAATCCCCGAAAACTGAAAGATGCCCTTATAGAGTACGTACACGACAGATTGGTTTTTCTTTATGAAAGAAACAATAGAGACGATCTGCCTACGTGGGATGAAGAAAAATTACTGGCCGACTCAATATTAATGAAGTTGCCGACAGCGTTATATCAGTTCCTGAATAAAGACTGGTCTGGCAGAGACAAGCTGGCTCCAGAGGAGTATCAAGCTTTGGTGAAGTTCCACTGTGCATTTGTTTTTTTTGATGAAAAAGACTACAGGAATTATGAGATTTTTCAGGAAAGAGGATGGAAGTATGTGCCGTATGTGGAGAGCGAAATGGGCGACGAATTTGACAACTTTTTGACAAAGGAATGCCTGCCTCTGCGCAAAGGCTGGAGCCAGGACGAGCTGGAAATTATTGAGAACTGGCTGAACTTCGAGCTGAAAAACTGTCAGGACTACCCTAACTCAGATGAAATGAGCAATCATGTAAAACTTTGTCATTATGGCTCATTAAAAGTCGATTGTGTGTCAGTCTGTAGCGGCTGTTTCTTCATGTTTGAAAACCGGGGTGCTTATAATCGTATTAAATATCTTGAGAGCCAGTTGAAAAAGTTGCCATAATTGAGCCATCCTTACGGAACCATTCTTTGAGGCGGATCATTATTGGAAAAGTTTCCATAATCCAACTACGCTTTCATGCTGTTTTTGATGGGATCTTCCGTTATTAAATTTAAACAATATTGTTACTACCTACTGCCTGTAGTTTATGAAAAATCACGCATTATTAGTCATTTTTTTTCTGCTGTTATCTTTGGCAAGCTTCAGCTTTTCAGATACAGATAATCAGGATGATGGCGCTCATAAAAACCAATTAAACACACTGTCACCAATTGATGTTGAGTTTCACCCAACCGCACCATTGGGCTTCTTTTTCCGACTTGGCGATGATTTTACCTTTCGCCGTTATGGTGATTATCTCTCATTGAACACACTGCCCTCGCTGGCATTCAGTGCCATGACCTACTGGATGGTGAGCAAAACAACCGCCTCCGTACTGAGTCGCTGGACAGAAAACCCTTTGGCGCTGCACACAGCTCAAGTCCTGTCCATGGCCATTTTTCCCGGCGTAAAAAGTGCACTCTACAGTTGGTATACCGGAACTCGTTTGGGCTCAGAGCAAATCCAGGTAGACCCTCCCCATATCCGCAGGCGATTTTACCTGGAGCTGATTTACCAGCAGAAAAATCATCAACAGATGTTGCGAATAACACCCTTCCCATTAAATCCATCCATGGTCGAGACTGCCTTATCTGGCGGCTACTCGCCCTGGCTGGAGTTGTATGAAACCAGTTCGCAACACAGTGTCGTTCATATTGATCTCTCATGGGTGGCGCCCGAATCGCCAGAAGCTATTCGCATCGACATTCATTATTCAGACAAACCTGCGGAGTCAAGGTTAGTGACACTGGCCCAAAGCGGTGATTCAGACAGTCACCCGGTGAGTATTGAGTCGTTGTTGCACAATGAAGCGAACGATGAAGCGGGCGATTTTGCTAATGGTCATGCTATTGCCAGCCTGTTAAGCGATGTGATCATTAACCACACCGTAGCCCTGATCCAAAGTCCGAATTCAGCCCCAGCCAGCATCCCGGTGTCACAGGTCGCTGGCAAAGTTGAATTTACGGCGGATGGTCATAGCGGTCAGCTGCCGCTTTGCGGTGAGCAACAACCTGATTGCGACAGCCACCTGCAATTAACCTATAAACTGTTTCCATACCCACATTTCGGGATGACTTTGCAGGGGCAGCATGACATTAAGAGCAACGTTGACGCGACCCTTGCACAACTGGCGAATGCCAACCGTGCTGAGCTGATGTTGCAACTGCTGGAAAAGGCGACTCTGCACTTTTTTATGGCCTCTGTTCAGCAAAAACAAGAGGAAGTCAGTCCTGAAACGGCCATCGTACCATCACCCCATAAATTCGTTACAGCTTTACAGCCAGCCGTTAAAGCATTGATGCCAGAAAGGGGTATCTGGAAATCAGAAAGGCTCAACAATGTTTTACCGATGCTATGGGGACTGCACCCCAGCTTATTTAAAAGTTTTATGATGGAGCCCGAAGCCTCATTGACCAGACCTTTAAAAAGGCTTAAAACCAGTCAGGGGGCAAACACTGCTATCTTGACCGAAAAACACGTCGAACTGATTAAAAAACTCGTTGATGGTCGAGTCTATGAACTCACAAAAGATCAATTTATAGAAATTATCAGCTATATACCACTAAAAAGTCGTGGAGCATATGTGCCCAAAACTTATTTAACAGACCCCATATTTACGAAAGAATTTTTTAAAAATGGTATTTTACTGCAAGATGAAATAGAAAAAAATAAACTAACTAAAGATATACTATTAACTCGATCCAAGAATAAATTTCTCAGAATTCATTACAATGATCTACCTGATGAATTGAAAAATGACGTTAAATCACTTATTGAATATTCGAAAATACATGGTATTCCCAATGGTATATCGGAAGCTCTGGCAGTTTATATTTATGGTCATCTGGACATCGCAGAAAAACTTATTTCCTTGAATGCCTTTCCTGACAGTTTTAAAAATGGAAATGATGATTTGTACGATGAACTCATTCGTTCAGGGATGATAAAACTTAAAGACCTTCCGGAAGACATCAAAATCAAAAACAAAGAGTACTGCCTGTCACAATTATCACAAGGGTTGACTAAATTATCAGAGGTTCCGATTCAGTTTATAACAAAAGAAATAATTTTAGATTCGTTCAATAGTCAGCATTGGTATAGTAATTTTATAAGTATTTTTTCTAAACGTCACAATTACGATCACTTCAACAAGGATCCTGTCTTTTTTGAAGAAATACTGATCAAGGCTGTAACCACTGAATTGGAAACAAATCATAAATCAGATGAAAACTATCGACAGTCTCTGTTTAAAGCATATGATTTAGCCTCAGAAAGATATGAGGAAGACGAAGAAAAACTTGGTTTGTTATTAGAAAAACTGGTGAAAGCCAATCCTTTTTTATTAGCTTACATTGAAAATCTGAATGATAGGCTACTTCAGAAGCTAATCGAGACAGCTAAAACTTCATTTTTGGACATATTAAAAAACAGACCCGAAGTAAGCAGGGGTTTTGATATTACTTTCCTTTATTCTTTCTTTGAAGCCATTAATGCAGACAACGAGTTTAAAACCTATGTTTTGAATATTATTTATCGGTATTTTCCTGACCCGGGTATCGAGATGCTTCCGGAGGTCATTCTGGAGAAGCTCGACAGAATGGTATCCAATTCAGAACCTTTTGATAAAGGACACAACTACATTCTGATCAGAAAGTTAGAGCCCGGCAACCCTCACACTTTAATAAACTATATTGAAAAGCATCGGGAATTTTTGTATTTTTTTAAAAATAAAGAATACTTTGAGAATCACTTCTCTAATCCAACAGTACGGCAAAGGCTCATTCTAACACTTGCACAAAGGTTAGTTACCAATAAAGAAGATGCACTGCTGTACTGGCAGTATTATCTACCCCAAAAATTATTGGATGATACTCTGGATTTTCTCAAAGACCCGGCACTTTTTTACAAACTGGATTCTTCCGACAAATTAGCAGAACCTGTTAACCCGCTCAATTTTCAACTGCCCAATACTTCGCTATTCGAATTCATGGTGGCTCTCAAGGCACCTGTTTCAAATCCTGGGGGTGGAGATTCCGTTGCTCAGTTACAGTCAGAATTTGCTCATGCCGGTGGAACAGTCTTTCAGCCGGTATATCCTGATCAACACTCGCTATCACTGTTTAAGGAAAAAGGTACCGTCGTTGGTGGTCGTACACTGGCAGTCCCCAATCCCAATGGTAAAGAGGTTGATTACTATAAGTTTATTCGAGTCGGAGAGTCCGAGGCCACCCTTGCGCAAGAAGGCATTATGCATCAATTTATTGCCAAAAGTGACCGCTTTAAAAGTCGGAAACCCCGCTTTGGCCAGTACCTTGTGGTACTGGAAAAGGACCTTCCGGAAAGTACCCGAGGTTTCACTGACCGTTTAAAAGTGAGCTTTGTTAACGGTGAACCCGATTACCGGGTCTATCACTTCACAGCTACGGACGACTACAGTCAATACGCACACAGGCCTGATGAAACCCGCACGCCTTACGCAGCTGGCGAGCGTGGTTTATTAAATGGCATCCATGATATTGGCGTACTAAATGGCCAGTTTGGCATTATGCCTACATCAACGATACCGGCATTTCATGCTACCGGACGTCGCTGGGTGTTCCTGAGTCCGTTGTTGGGCAACTCCGATTATTACGCCTTCCCGTTACCCGGAGATTTTGAAAACTGGATCGAAGCTATTGAACGTCCTGATTTTGGCTGGGATGGTTTACGGGATTGGGGCGATGTTGAGTTCTATGGCTCGATGAAAAGCGGCCTTAGTGCCCAAGACTCTAAAGCCTGGGGTTATACTCCTGAGGTTTTTCAACGCTTAAGCTTTGCCAATGCCCTGTGTGAAAACCTGCTGGCAGCCGTGTTGTTAAGGTCACGCCTGCGTCGGGACTCGCCGGATTATCACTATAAAGATAAACAGGCAGTGGCGGAGACCGAAAACTTTATTGAACAGCTGCTGAACGAGTACCTGTCGGGCCTGTTTGCAAAAGAAAAAGAATTACAACCCAAACCAAGACTGCAAGCACTCATGCAGCTTGACGATAGCAAATACCGTTCATGGTTGACTCGCACCGCTCAGGAGATCCTGTACTGGACGGCCCGGCAACCTTATGAAGTCACAGACCCCTGTGCATCCACCCCTTCCGGTGAGTGCTACTCACAACACCTACAGCTCACGGGGCACCTGGATAAGATACTGTACCCGGAACTTTTGCACCCTCTGGATAAGCAAAAACAATTTCCCAGAGACTTCCTCCATACCAGCGGTCATCTTAATCTCGGAGCCAGTAACGCTGTTTTTCCCCTGGTTGCTTTGGTCAGAGGGCTTACCCGGGTTGCCGCCCATATTTTTGCATACCTGGGCCAATACATCAGCGATCAAGAAACCCCGCCCTGAAGTAGGTGTCGCAAAGGTTGAGAGGCAGATCATTCTTTATTAGCCCTCTTTCTTTTCTTGTTAGATGACGGCTGATCATGCGCTTTCCTTTTGAGCCTCTGGTCGGCGGGCAGATGGGTCTGTCTGTGCTTATTCAGATTGCCCGAATGGTTGGTGATATAGTAGCAGCCCTCATGGTCACACTTGAGCAACTTGAGGCCCTTGGGAATCCTGGGTCTCTGATTGGCAGGCAGGTGGGTCCGTTTGTGCGATTTCAGATCACTCGTACGGCTGGTGCTGAAGTGGCAGTCCTGATGGTCACACAGGAGCGGCTTAGGTCTCTTGAGCCTCTGGTCGGCAGGCAGATGGGTCTGTTTGTGCGTTTTCAGATTACCTGAATGGTTGGTACTGTATTTACAGCCCTCATAATCACAATGGTGCACCTTGGGCATCTCAAGTCTCTGTTCGACAGGCAAGTGGGTCCGTTTGTGCACTTTCAGATTGCCCACCCGGTCGGTGCGGTAGTTGCAGCCCTCATGGTCACACAGCACTTTGAGTCTCTGCTCGGCGGGCAGGTGGACGTACTTGTGATGTTTCAGATTGGTTGTCTGGTAGGTGCTGTAGTTGCAACCTTCATGGTCACACTGATGCACCTTGGATCCCTTGGGTATTCTGGCTCTCTGGTCAGCAGGCAGGTGAGTCTGTTTGTGCTTTTTCAGATTGTCCGAATAGATAGTGCTGTAGTTACAGCCCTCATGGTCACACTGATGCACCTTGGATCTCTTGGGTATCCTGGCTCTCTGGTCAGCAGGCAAGTGAGTCTGTTTGTGCTTTTTCAGATTGCCCGAATGGTTGCTGTTGTAGTTGCAGCCCTCATGGTCACACTGGTGCACCCTGGGTCTCTGGTCAGCAGGCAGGTGAGTCTGTTTGTGCTTTTTCAGATTGCTCGAATCGTTGCTGCTGTAGTTGCAGCCCCCATGGTCACACTGGTGCACCCCGGGTCTCTCATTGGCAGGCAGGTGAGTCTGTTTCTGCGTTTTCAGATGGCTCGCCTGATCGCTGTTGTAAGCAGATAAGGTAATTTTCGGTTGGTTAACAGAGTCCGCTTCTGTCACGTCTACCTCTGAGCCATTAGCTATTTCACTATCTAAAACAGGCTCCTGCTTAATCTTTTTCAGTGCCAGAGTCGCACAACACTGATTGATTTCATTTGATACTCGATAAGGATTAAGTGCCGAGGTCAGATACTCAACATTAGATTCGTCATCAGCTTCGTCTTCGTTTGAAGGGGTGTCGCTGCTTTCATCAGAGGTGCTGCTGCCTTCACTGTCACTGTCTTCGCTGTCACTGTCTTCGCTGTCACTGTCTTCGCTGTCACTGTCTTCGCTGTCACTGTCTTCGCTGTCACTGTCTTCGCTGTCACTGTCTTCGCTGTCGGCACTATCATCAGAGGCTGCCCGTCGGTAAGCCTTAGCTTTGACACCAGAGTCGGGAGAGTCGCCGGTGGCAGGGAAGTCGCCGGTGGCAGGGAAAAAGCAATAACGAGTGCCTGGTTTTAAAAGGATGTCATCACCGAATATCTCAATGGCGATAGCTTTAACCGTAGAGTCAGGTTCTGGTAGCGCATCCCGGACTGGAAAAAGAGGAAGAAGCATAGTTTTGATGTCCAGAACGAACAGCAAAGGCAACCTGTTTTCCTGAGCCTGACCATTAGAGCAATGCACGGCAACGGCCAAGATCAGAATCAATGTGTTTTTGGATAGCAAGGTCTGGCTTCCCAGTCATTAAAACGTTTATTGTGAAATCAGGTTAGTCAAAATCTGGAGAGAGGTCAGTGGTTTCTTTGAGGTGGGTTGGGAGGGGGATCATTCTTTATCACTCTTCTTCCTTTTTTTGTCAGATGGCGGCAGATCATACGCTTTCCTTTTGGATCCACTGGGTCTCTGTTCGGCAGGTAGGTGGGTCTGTTTGTGTCTTTTCAGATCGTTCATGCGGTCGGTGCTGTAGTTGCAGCCCTCATGGTCACACTGGTGCACCTTGGGTTTCCTGAGTCTCTGGTCGGCAGGCAGGTGGGTCTGTTTGTGTCTTTTCAGATCCTCCGGCCGGTCGGTTCTGTAGTTGCAGGCTTCATGGTCACACTGGTGCACCTTGGGTTTCCTGGGTCTCTGGTCAGCAGGCAGGTGAGTCTGTTTGTGCTTTTTCAGATGGTCCGACCGATGGGTTCTGTAGTTGCAAGCCCCATGGTCACAGTGGTGCACCTTGAGCTTCTTGAGTCTTTGGTCAGCAGGCAGGTGGGTCTGTTTGTGCCTTTGCAGATCGTCCGACCGGTCGGTTCTAAAGTTGCAGGCCTCATGGTCACACTTCACTTTAGGTCTCTGGTCGGCAGGCAGATGGGTCCGTTTATGCCTTTTCAGATGGCTTAACCGGTAGCTGCTGTAGTCGCAGTCCTCATGGTCACAATGGTGCACCTTAGGTTTCCTGGGTCTCTGGTCGGCAGGCAGGTGGATCTGTTTGTGCTTTTTCAGATCGCCCAACCGGTCGGTTCTGTAGTTGCAGGCCTCATGGTCACACTGGTGCACTTTGGGTTTCCTGGGTCTCTGGTCGGCAGGCAGGTGGGTCTGCTGGTGCTTTTTCAGATTGCTTGTCAGGTGGGTGCTGTAGTTACAGCCCTCGTGGTCACACTGGTGCGCCTTGGGTCTCTGGTCGGCAGGTAGATGGCTTTGTTTGTGCCTTTTCAGATGGCGGTCGGTTCTGTGAGCAGGTGAGGTGACTGTACTAGCAGAGTCTGCTTCTGTCACGTCTGCCTCTGACTCGGTGAGTATTTTACTGTCTGAAATAGACTCCTGCTGAATCATTTTCAGTCCCAGAGCCGCACAATACTGAGCGATTTCGTTTAATCTTCGAAAAGGATCAACTGTCGTGTTTACACACTGAGCATCAGTTTCGGTATCAGTTTCGTCTTCGTTTGAGCTGTTATCACTGTTTTCATCACAGGTATCGCTGTCTTCACTGCCACTGTCTTCGCTGTCGGCACTATCATCAGAGGCTGCCCGGCTGTAAGCCTCACTTTCTTCACTTTCGTCAGGTAGAAGCCTTATCCAGGTGGGGTGGTTGTTGCTCAGGCATACTGAGACCTCAATAAAGGGTTTTGGGGTATCGATAAGAGAGTTGCCGACAGCCAGAGAGTTGCCGACAGCTGGAGAAAAGAACAAAGGCAACCTGTTTTCCTGAGCGTAGCCAGCAGAGCAATGCACAGAAAAGGCCATGGCCAAAATCAAAATCAATGGTTTTTTGGATAGCAAGGCTTGGCTTCCTGATCGTTGAAATGTTTATTGGTAAATCAGGTTAGTTAAAATCTGGAGAGAGGCCGGAGGTTTTTTTGAGGCGGGCTGGGAAGCGAATTATTCTTTATCACTCTTCCTTCTTTTCACGTTAGATGGCGGCTGATCATACGCTTTTCTTTTGGGTCTCTGGTCGGCAGGCAGGTGGGTCTTTTTGTGCTTTTTCAGATTGCCCCTGAGGTAGGTGCTGTAGTTGCAGCCCTCATGGTCACACTGGTGCATATTGACTCTCTGTTCGGCAGGCAGGTGGGTCTGTTGGTGCTTTTTAAGATCGTTCACCCAGTTGGTGCTGTAACCGCAGCCCTCTTGGCGACACTGGTGCTCCTTGAATCTCTGGTCGGCAGGCAGGTGGATCTTTTTGTGTTTTTTAAGGCTGCCCGCCCGGTCGGTTCTGTAGTTACAGTCCTCATGGTCACACTGGTGCTCCCTGAGTCTCTGGTCAACAGGCAGGTGGGTATTTTTGTGCCTTTTCAGATTGCACAACTGGTCGCTGCAGAAGTTACAGCCCTTATGGTCACACTGGTGCACCTTAAGTTTCTTGAGTCTCTGGTCAGCCGGCAGGTGGGTCTGTTTATGCTTTTTCAGATCGCTCGCCCTGCTGGTGCTGTAGTCGCAGCCCTCATGATCACACTGGCACACTTTGCGTCTCTGGTCGACAGGCAAGTGAATCTGCTTGTGCGTTTTCAGATTGTTTGTGTAGCTGGAGATGTAGTTGCAGCCTTTATGGTCACACTGGTGCACCTTGGGTTTCCTGGGTCTCTGGTCGGCGGGCAGATGAGTTTGCTTGTGCCTTTTCAGATTGCCAGACAAGTCGCTGCTGTAGTTGCAGCCCTCATGGCCACACTGGTACAGGTGTCTCTGGTCGCCAGGCAAATGGGTCTGTTTGTGTATTTTCAGATTGCCCGGATAGCACGTGCAGTAGTCGCAGCCCTGATGATCACACTGGTGTACTTTCGGTCTCTTGGTTCTCCTGGATCTCTGGTCGGCAGGCAAGTGGGTTTGTTTGCACGTTTTCAGTTGACCCATGTGATCGGAGCGGTAAGCAGGCGGGGAGGTTTCCAGAGGGTTAATAGAGTCTGATTCTGCCACTTCTGCCTCTGACTCAGTAGGTAGTTTACTGTCTGAAATTGACTCCTGCTGAGTCATTTTCAATCTCAGAGCCGAACAAAACTGACTGAATTCGTATAATGCCCGAAAAGGGTCAACTGTCGTGTTTGTACACTGAACATCAGTTTCGGAATCCGTTTCGTTTTCGTCAGAATGGTTGTCCCTGTTTTCACTGTTTTCACTGTTTTCACTGTTTTCATTGTTTTCATTGTTTTCATCGGAAGTACCGCTGTCGTCACTGCCGGAAGCTTCATTAGAGGCTGCCCGACGGTAAGCCTTAGCTTCGACGCCAGGGTCAGGAGAAAAGCAATAGTGGATGCCTGGCTTTAAGAGGGGCGTTAAGAGGATGTCATCACCGAAAGAAACTCGTGATGTGTCACTGTCGCTTACCTCAGCTTCTTGCTGCAACTCCCACCATTCGATGCCTTCGTTCTCGTCTTCAATAACTTCTTCTCCCGGTTTCGTAAGCCTTTTGTCGCTTCTAAAGCGAGAAAGGAACAGGCTACCCCTCTGTTCAACAAAGAGCCTCGGAGTGTTGATAAGCACCTTGCCGACAGCCAGAGAGTTGCCGACAGCCAGAGAGTTGCCGACAGCCAGAGAGTTGCCGACAGCCAGAGAGTTGCCGACAGCCAGAGAGTTGCCGACAGCCAGAGAGTTGCCGACAGCCAGAGAGTTGCCGACAGCCAGAGAAAAGAACAAAGGCAACCTGTTTTCCTGAGCGTGGCCATTAGGGCAATGCATGGAAAAAGCCATGACCAAGATCAAAATCAATGTTTTTTTAAATAGCAAGGCCTGGCTTCCTGGTCGTTGAACTGTTTATTGAGAAATCAGGTTAGTCAAAATCTGGAGAGCTACCCGAGGTTTCTTTGCCGTGAAAATGCCCGAATGCATCATTTTCATTGTGCGGGGTGACCGGAAATAAGGTCATGAACATTTGAGGGTGTGTTGGAAGGCGGATCATTCTTTATCCCCTTTCTTTCTTTTCACGTTAGATCGCAGCTGATCATACGCTTTTCGTTTGAGTCTCTGCTCGGCAGGCAGGTGGATCTTTTTGTGCATATTCAGATTTCCCATCAGGTCGGTGCTGTAGTTGCAGCCCTCATGGTCACAACGGTGCACTTTGGGTCTCTTGAGTCGCAGCTCGGCAAACAGGTGGGTCCGTTTGTGATTATTCAGATTGCCCGCCCGGTCGGTGCTGTAGTTGCAGCCCTCATGGTCACAATGGTGCATCCTGCGTCTCTGTTCGGCAGGCAGGTGAGTCTGTTTGTGCCTGTTCAGATCGCCTATCCGGTCGGTGCTATAGCTGCAACCCTCATGGTTACAGTGGAGCCCCCTGGGTCTCTGGTCGGCGGGCAGGTGGATCTGCTTGTGGGTTTTCAGATGGCACCTGAAGTAGCCGCTGTAGTTGCAGCCCTCATGGTCGCACCGGTACACCTTGGGTCTCCAGTAGACATGCTGGTGGGTCTGTTTATGCCTTTTCAGATTAGCTGTCAGGTTGCTGCTGTAGTTGCAGCCTTCATGGTCACACAGGTGCACACTGGGTTTCTTGGGTCTCTTAGGTCTCTGGTCGGCAGGCTGGTGGATCTGTTTGTGCCTTTTCAGATGGTTCGCCCGGTCGGTGCTGTAGTTGCAGCCCTCATGGTCACACTGATGCACCCTGGGTTTCTGGTCGGCAGGCAGGTGGGTCAGTTTGTGTTTTTTTAGATCGTACATCCTGTAGGTGCTGTAGTTGCAGCCCTCATGGTCACACTGGTGCCTCTTGGGCCTCTGGTCGGCAGGCAGGTGGGTTGACTCAGTGGTTTTTTCACTGTCTGCAACGGGCTCCTGCTCAATCTTTTTCAGTGGCAGAGCTGCGCAATAATGACTGATTTCATTGGCTACTCGAAAAGGATTAAGTGTCGTATTTACATACTGAACATCGGGGTCGGCATCCGCTTCGTCTTCATTTGAACGGTTGTCGCCGTTTCCATCAGAGGTATCGCTGTCTTTACTGCCAGAACCCTCATCAGAGGCTGCCCTGCTGTAAGTCCTGGCTTCGACGCCAAGCTTCAACTCCCACCACTCAATAGCCTCGCTCTCTGCTTCTTCGGCCTGTGATATGCCTAAAGAGTGAAGGCCAATTTTCAGGTTATCGTCGGGTGAAAGCCTTGTCTGGGTCGGTTGGTTATTTCCGCAGCATACTTGCAGAGCGAAGAGCAAAGGCATGCTCTTTTCCTGAGCGTGGCCATTAGAACTATGCACAGAAATGGCCATGGCCAAGGTCAAAATCAATGGTTTTTTGAATAGCAAAACCTGAGTTTCCAGTCGTTGAACTGTTTATTAGGGAATCAGGTTAGTCAAAATCTGGAGAGAGGTTGGAGATTTCTTTGAGGGGGGCTGGAAGGAGAATCATTCTTGATCAACCTTCTTTCTTTTCTGGTTAGATGGCGGCTGCTCATGCGCTTTTCTCTTGAGTTTCTGGTCGGCACGCAGGTGGGCCTGTTTGTGCCTTTTCAGATCGCTCGTCCGGTCGGTGCTGTAGTCGCAGCCCTCATGATCACACTGGTGTACCTTGGGTCTCTTGGGTCTCTTGGGTCTCTTGGGTCTCTGGTCAGCAGGCAGGTGGATCTGTTTGTGCCTTTTCAGATTGTTCGACAGGTCAGTGCTGTAGTTGCAGCCTTCGTGGTTACACAGGTGCACCTTGGGTTTTTTGGATCTCTGGTCAGCAGGCAGGTGACTCTGTTTGTGGGTTTTCAGATCGCTCCTCCGGTCAGTGCTGTAATGGCAGCCTTCATGGTCACACTGGTGAAGCTTGAGTCTTTGGTCGGCAGGCAGGTGGGTCTTTTTGTGCTTTTTCAGGCCGTCCGCCCGGTCAGTGTCGAAGTGGCAGCCGTCATGGTCACACTGGTAAATCCTGCGTCTCCGGTCGGCAGGAAGGTGAGTCTGCTTGTGCCTTTTCAGATGGTACAGCCGTTGGGTGATGTAGTTGCAGCCCTTATGGTCACACTGGTATTTTCTGACTCTCTGATCGATAGGCAGGTGGTTATATTTGTGCCTTATCAGATTGCCCATCAGGTGGGTGCTGTAGCTGCAGCCCTCATGGTCACACTGGAGCACCTTGGCTCTCTGGTCGGCAGGCAGGTGGGTCTGTTCGTGCCTTTTCAGATTGCCTGCCTGTTCAGCTCTGTAGTTGCAGCCTTCATGCTTACACTGGCGCACTTTGAGACCCTTGAGTCCCTTAGGTTTCTGGTCGGCAGGCAAGAGGGGCTGTTTGTGTGTTGTCAAATGGCTCGTCTGATTGGTGCTGTAATCAGGTGTGGCTGTTTCACTGTCTAAAACGGGTTCCTGCTTAATCTTTTTCAGTACCATAGTCGCATAATACTGACTGATTTCATTTGATACTCGAAAAGGATCAAGTGTCGTTTTTACATACTGAACATCAGAGTCGGCATCAACTTCGTCTTGGTCTGAACAGTTGTTGCTGCTTTCATCAGAAGCGCTGCTTTCATCAGAAGCGCTGCTTTCATCAGAAGCGCTGCTGTCTTCACTGCCACTGTCTTCGCTGTCGGCACTATCATCAGAGACCGCCCGACGGTAAACCTTGGCTTCGACAGGATGCTTCAGCTCCCACCATTCAATGGTCTCGTTCTCTTCTTCAATACAAGGCTTCGGGGTGTTGAAAAGTGCTTTGCCAAGAGCCAGAGCGAAGAGCAAAGGCCTGCTCTTTTCCTGAGCGTGGCCGTAAGAGCAGTGCACAGAAAAGGCTATGGTCAAGGTCAAAATCAATGGTTTTTTGGATAGCAAGGCCTGAGTTCCCAGTCGTTGAAATGTTTATTGGGAAATCAGGTTAGTCAAAATCTGGAGAGAAGTCGGAGGTTTCTATTCTTGATCAACCTTCTTTCTTTTCTTGTTAGATGGCGGCTGGTTATATGCTTTTCTCTTGGGTCTCTGGTCGGCAGAAAGGTGGGTCTGTTTGTGCTTTTTCAGGCCGCTCGTGTAGTCGGTGCTGTAGTTGCAGCCCTCATGTTCACAGTGGTGCAGCTTGTCGGGTCTCTGGTTCATAGGCAGATGGGTCTGTTTGTGCTTTTTCAGGTTGCCCGTCTGGTCGCTGCTGTAGTTGCAGCCCTCATGGTCACAATGGTACACATTGGGTCTCTGGTCCATAGGCAAGTGAGATTTTTCGTGTCTTTTCAGATATTTCGTCAGGTGGCTGCTGTAGTCGCAGCCTTCATGGTCACAGTGGCGTATCTTGAATCTATGGTCGTCAGGCAGGTGGATCTTTTCGTGTCTTTTCAGATATTTCATCAGGTGGGTTCTGTAGTCGCAGCCTTCATGGTCACAGTGGTGCACTTTGGGTTTCTGGTCAGCAGGCAGGTGGGTCTGCTTGTGCTTTTCCAGGTGACTCATGCGGTCGATGCCGTAGTCGCAGCCTTCATGGTCACAGTAGTACAACCTGAATTTCTGGTCGGCAGGCAGGTGGGTCTGTTTGTGTCTTTTCAGATCACTTCTCAGGTCGGTGCTGTAGCGGCAGCCTTTATGGTCACATTGGTGCACTTTGGGTCTCTGGTCAGCAGGCAGGTGGATCGGTTTGTGCCTTTTCAGATGATCCGACCGGTCGGTGAGGTAGTCGCAGCCCTCATGGTCACACTGGTGCATCTTGCGTTTTTTGGATCTCTTGGGTTTCTGGTCGGTGTTGTCAGCAGGTAAGGTGATTTCCTGGTGGTTAACAGGGTCCGGTTCTCTCTCGTCTACTTCTGACTCAGTGGGCATTTCACTGTCTGAAACGGGCTCCTGCTTAATCTTTTTCAGTACCAGAGCCGTATAATACTGACTGATTTCATTTGATACTGGCAAAGGATCAAGTGTCGTCTTTGAATGATGAACATCAGATTCGGCATCTTCTGCCACGTTTTCGTCTTCGCTTGAACTGTTGTTGCTGTTTTCATCAGAAGAGCTGCTGTCTTCACTGCCAGAACCATCAGAGGTTGCTCTACTGTAGGCCTTGGCTTCGACGCCAAGCTTCAACTCCCACCACTCAATGGCCTCGCTCGCGTCAAGTTCTGGCACTCTTTCCGTGAATGAAACCTCAATAAGGGACTTCGGGGTGTTGATAAACATCTTGCCGACAGCCAGAGCGAAGAGCAAAGGTAGGCTTTTTTCCTGAGCATGGCCATCAGCGTAATGCACAGAAAAGGCTATGGCCAAGGTCAAAATTAATGGTTTTTTGAATAGCAAGGCCTGAGCTCCCAATCGTTGAACTGTTAATTGGAAATTCAGGTTAGTCAAAATCTGGAGAGAAGCCGGAGGTTTCTTTGAGGCGGGCCGGGAGGCGGATCATTCTTTATCACCCTTCTTTCTTTTCACGTTAGATGGCGGCTGATCATTCGCTTTTCTCTTGGGTCTCTGGTCGGCAGGCAGGTGCGTTTGTTGGTGCCTTTTCAGATGGTGCATCCATTGGTTGCTGAAGTTGCAGCCATCGTGGTCACACTGGTGCACTTTGGGTCTCTTGGGTCTCTGGTCGGCAGGCAGGTGGGTTTGTTGGTGCCTGTTCAGATGGCTCGACTGTCGGGTGCAGTAGTTGCAGCCCTCATGGTCGCACCGGTGCATCTTGAGTCTCTGGTCGGCAGGCAGGTGGATCTGTTTGTGCATTTTCAGGTGACCTATGTGGTAAGCGCTGTAATTGCAGCCCTCATGGTCACACTCGCGCACCATGCCTCTCTTGCGGCTCTCGTTGTCAGGCTGGTGGATCTGTTTGTGCCTTTTCAGATTGCTGGCCAGGTCGGTGCTGTAGTTGCAGCCCTCGTGGTCACACTGATGCACCTTGGGTCTCCTGTGTCTCTGGTCGGCCGGTAGATGGGTCTGTTTATGCCTTTTCAGATTGCTGATCTGGTCGGTGCTGTAGCTGCAGCGCTCATGGTCACACTGATGCACTCTGAATGTCTGGTTGGCGCGCAGGTGAACCCGTTTGTGCCTTTTCAGGTTGCCCATGTACTCGGTGCTGTAATTGCAGCCTTCATGGTCACATGGGTGCATCTTGGGTATCCGGTTGGCAGGCAAGCAGGTCTGTTTGTGTGTTTTCAGATGGTTAACAGAGTCCACTTCTGTCACGTCTAGCTCTGACTCAGTGAATAGTTCACTGTCTGAAACAGGCTCCTGCTTAATCTTTTTCAGTATCAGAGCTGCACAATACTGACTGATTTCGTTTGATACCGGAAAAGGATCAAGTGTCGTGGTTACATACTGAACACCAGAGTTGGCATCAGTTCCGTCTTCGTCTGAATGGTTGTCGTTGCTGTCATCAGAGTTGTCGATGTGTTCTCTTTGTTCCCCGGGCCTGTTGTCGCCTCTAAATCCCTGAGCGTGGTTTTCCTGAGCGTGGCCAATAGAGCAATGCTCAGAAAAGGCCATGACCAAAATAAAAATCAATGGTTTTTTGGATAGCAAGGCTTGGCTTCCCAGTCACTGAACTGTTTATTGAGAAATCAGGTTAGTCAAAATCTGAAGAGAGGTCGGAGTTTTCTATTCTTTATCACCCTTCTTTCTTTTCTCGTTAAATGGCAGCTGGTTATACGCTTCCCTTTTTGGTCTCTGGTCGGCGGGCAGGTGTTTCCATTTGTGCATTTTCAGATTGCCCTTATGGTCGCTGCTGTAGTCGCAGCCCTCATGGTCACACTGATGCCTCCTGAGTCTCTGGTCGGCAGGCAGGTGTTTCTGTTTGTGCACTTTCAGATTGCTCTTATGGTCGGTTCTATAGTCGCAGCCCTCATGGTCACACTGATGCACCTTGGGTCTCTGGTGGGCAGGCAGGTGGGTCCGTTTGTGCACTTTCAGATTGCCGACCTGTTTCGTGCTGTAGTTGCAACCCTCATGATCACAATGGTGAACCTTGGTTCTCGTGGCTCTCTGGTTAGCAGGCAGGTGAGTCTGTTTATGCGTTCTCACGTAGCTCACCCGGTTAGTGCTGAAGTTGCAGCCCTCATGGTCACACCGGTGCACCCTGGGTCTCTGGTCGATAGGCAGGTGAGTCCATTTATGCGCTTTCAGATTACTCGACCGGTCGGTTCTGTAGTTGCAGTCCACATGGTCACACTGGTGCTTCCTGGGTCTCTGGTCGGCAGGAAGATGGGTCTCCTTGTGCTTTTTCAGACTCTTCACCAGATCGGTGCTGTAGTTGCAGCCCTTATGGCCACACTGGTGCATCCTGGATTTCCCGGGTCTCTGGTTGGTGCTGTCAGCAGGTAGGGTGATTTCCAGGTTGTTGGCAGAGTCCGCTTCTGTCACGCCCACCTCTGACTCCATGGATATTTCACTATCTGAAATAGGCTCCTGCTTAACCTTTTTCAGTTCCAGAGTCGTACAATACTGACTGACTTCATTTAATACCCGAAAAGGATTAAGTGTCGTGTTTACATACTGAACATCGGATTGGGCATCAAATTCATCTTCGTCTGAATGATTGTCGCTTGAACGATTTTCCTGAGCGTGGCCATTAGAGCAATGCACAGAAAAGGCAATGGCTAAGGTCAAAATTAAAGGTTTTTTGGATAGCAAGGCTTGGCTTCTCAGTCGTTGAACTGTTTATTTGAAAATCAGGTTAGTCAAAATCTGAAGAGAGGCCGGAGGTTTCTATTCTTTATCACCCTTTTTTCTTTTCTCGTCAGGTAGCGGCTGGTCATACGCTTTTCTTTTGAGTCCCTGGTTGGCAGGCAAGTGGGTCTGTTTGTGCCTTTTCAGATGGCTCGCCCGGTCGGTGCTGTAGTTGCAGCCCTCATGATCACAGTGGTGCCCTTTAGGTCTCAGGTTGGCAGGCAAGTGGGTCTGTTGGTGCTTTTTCAGATTGCTCAGACAGTCAGTTCTGTAGCCGCAGCCCTCATAGTGACACTGGTGCATCCTGACTCTCTGGTCGTCAGGCAGGTGAGTCTGTTTGTGCTTTTTCAGATGGCCCACTTGGTTGGTGCTGTAGTCGCAGCCCTCATGGTCACACTGGTGCGTCCTGAGTCTCTGGTCATCAGGCAGGTGGGTCTGTTTGTGCATGTTCAGATTACCCATTTGGTCAGTACTGTAGTTGCAGCCCTCATGGTCACACTGATGCACCTTAGGTCTCTTGGGTTTTTGGTCAGCGGGCAGGTGGATCTGCTTGTGCCTTTTCAGATGGTTCTTATAGCAGGTGCTGTAGTCGCAGCCCTCATGGTCACATGGGTACATCCTGGGTTTCTTGTGTCTCTGGTCGGCAGGCAGGTGAGTCTGTTTGTGCTTTTTCAGATCGCTTGTCCACTTGCTGCTGTAGTCGCAGCCCTCATGGTCACAATGATGCGCCTTGGCTTTCACAGGTCTCTGGTCGGCAGGCAGGTGGATCTGTTTGTGCGTTTTCAGATTGCCCGCCCGGTCGCTGATGTAGTTGCAGCCTTCGTGGTCACACTGGTGCAACTTGGGCCTTTTGAGCCTCTTGGGTCTCTGGTCGGCAGCCAGGTGGGTATATTTGTGTATTTTCAGATTGCCCGGATACTCGGTGCAGTAGTTGCAGCCCTCATGGTCACACTGGTGCACCTTGGGTCTTTTGGGTCTCTGATCGGCAGGCAAGTGGATTTGTTTGTGCCTTTTCAGATTGCAGGCCTGGTCGCTGCTGTAATTGCAGCCCTCGTGGTCGCACCGGTGCAACTCGGGATTTTTAGGTCTCTTGGGTCTCTTGGGTCTCTGGTCGGCAGGCAGGTGAGTCTGTTTGTGCATTTTCGGAGCAGGTATTCCACTCTCTGAAATGGGCTCCTGCTGAATCATTTCCAGTCTCAGACTCGAACAATACTGACTGATTTCGTTTAATGCCCGAAAAGGATCAGCTGTCGTGTTTGCACACTGAACATCAGTTTCGGTATCCGTTTCGTCTTCGTCAGAATGGTTATCGCTGTTTTCATCAGAGGTGCTGCTGTCTTCATTGCCACTGTCTTCGCTGTCGGCACTATCATCAGAGGCCGCCCGGCTGTAAACCTTAGCTTTGACGACAGAGTCAGGAAAAAAGCAATAGCAAGTGTCTGGCGTTAAGAGGATGTCATCACCTAAGCAAACTTGTGGCATGTCGCTGTGGTTCGCCTCAGATTCTTGTTTCAACTCCCACCATTCAATGGTCTCGCTGTCTTCTTCTGGTTCCGGCAGCAAGAGCAAAGGCACACTATTTTCCTGAGCGTGGCCATTAGAACTATGCACAGAGAAGGCCATAGCCAGGATCAAAATCAAAATCAATGGTTTTTTGGATAGCAAGGTCTGGCTTCCCAGTCGTTGAACTGTTTATTGGGAAATCAGGTTAGTCAAAATCTGTAGAGAAGCCGGAAGTTTCATTGGGGCAGGTTGGGAGGCGGATTATTCTTTATCACTCTTCTTTCTTCTCTTGTTAGATGACGGCTGGTCATGGGCTTTTCTTTTGAGTCTTTCGGGTCTTTGGTCGGCAGGCAGGTGAGTCTGTTTGTGCGTTTTCAGATTACTCATTTGGTAGGAACTGTAGTTGCAGCCCTCATGGTCACATTGGTGCACCTTGGGCCTTTCGGGTCTCTGGTCGGCAGGCAGGTGGATCTGCTTGTGCCTTTTCAGATAGGCAACCAGGTCGGTGCTGTAGTTGCAGCCCTCATGGTCACACTGGTGCAGCTTGGGTCTCTGCTCGGCAGGCAAGTGGGTATACTTGTGTTTTTTCAGACTGTTCGTCACGTCGGTTCTGTAGCTGCAGCCCTCATGGTCACACTGGTGCACCTTGGGCCTTTCGGGTCTCTGGTCGGCAGGCAGGTGGATCTGCTTGTGCCTTTTCAGATCGGCAACCAGGTCGGTACTGTAGTTGCAGCTCTCATGGTCACACTGTTGCAGCTTGGGTCTCTGCTCGGCGGGCAAGTGGGTATACTTGTGCTTTTTCAGACTGCTCGTCACGTCGGTTCTGTAGCTGCAGCCCTCATGGTCACACTGGTGCACCTTGGGTCTCTGGTCGGCAGGCAGGTGGGTCTGTTTGTGCGCTTTCAGATTGCTCTTGTATTCGGTGCTGTAGTTGCAACCCTCATGGTCACACTGGTGCGCCTTGGGTATCGTGGATCTCTGGTCGGCAGGCAGGTGGGTCTGTTGGTGCTTTTTCAGATTGCTCTTGTGTTCGGTGCTGTAGTTGCAACCCTCATGGTCACACTGGTGCGCCTTAGGTATCGTGTGTCTCTGGTCGGCAGGCAAGTGGGTCTGTTGGTGCTTTTTCAGACTGCTCGCCACGTTGGTTCTGTAGCTGCAGCCCTCATGGTCACACTGGTGCACCTTGGGTCTCTGGTCGTCAGGCAGGTGAGTCTGTTTGTGCTTTTTCAGATGGCCCACTTGGTTGGTTCTGTAGTCGCAGCCCTCATGGTCACACTTGTGCGTCCTGAGTCTCTGGTCGTCAGGCAGGTGAGTCTGTTTGTGCATGTTCAGATTACTCATTTGGTAAGTGCTGTAGTTGCAGCCCTCATGGTCACACTGATGCACCTTAGGTCTCTTGGTTTTTTGGTCCGCAGGCAGGTGGATCTGCTTGTGCCTTTTCAGATGGCTCTTATAGCTGGAGCTGTAGTCGCAGCCCTCGTGGTCACACTCGTGCACCTTGGGTTGCACAGGTCTCTGGTCGGCAGGCAGGTGAGTCTGTTTGTGCTTTTTCAGATCGTTTGTCCACTTGCTGCTGTAGTCGCAGCCCTCATGGTCACAATGATGCGCCTTGGCTTTCACAGGTCTCTGGTCGGCAGGCAGGTGGATCTGTTTGTGCGTTTTCAGATTACCCGCCCGGTCGCTGATGTAGTTGCAACCCTCGTGGTCACACTGGTGCAACTTGGGTCTTTTGGGCCTTTTGGGTCTCTGGTCGGCAGGCAGGTGAGTCTGTTTGTGCGTTTTCGAAGTGGGTATTTCACTGTCTGAAATGGGCTCCTGCTGAATCATTTCTAGTCTCAGAATCGAACAATACTGACTGATTTCGTTTAATGCCCGAAAAGGATCAGCTGTCGTGCTTGCAAACTGAACATCAGTTTCGGTATCCGTTTCGTCTTCGTCAGAATGGTCATCACTGTTTTCATCAGAGGTGCCGCTGTCTTCGCTGCCGCTGTCTTCACTGCCACTGTCTTCGCTGCCGGCACTATCATCAGAATCATCAGAGGCTGCCCGAAGGTAAGCCTTAGCTTCGACGCCAGGGTCAGGAGAAAAGCAATAGCAAGTGTCTGGCGTTAAGAGGATGTCATCACCTAAGCAAACTTGTGGCATGTCGCTGTGGCTCGCCTCAGATTCTTGTTTCAACTCCCACCATTCAATGGTCTCGCTGCCTTCTTCTGGTTCCGGTAGCAAGAGCAAAGGCACACTATTTTCCTGAGCGTGGCCATTAGAACTATGCACAGAGAAGGCCATGGCCAGGATCAAAATCAAAATCAATGGTTTTTTGGATAGCAAGGACTGGCTTCCCGGTCGTTGAACTGTTTATTGGGAAATCAGGTTAGTCAAAATCTGTAGAGAAGCCGGAAGTTTCTTTGGGCCAGGCTAGGAGCCTGACCGAGAATAGCGCCCGTAGCGAGGACGGCAGAAAATTGAGGATGAAAATTCGGTTTTGTGAGGAGAATAGCTAGCTATTTGACGAACAAAAGCGGATTTTCAGACCAATTTGCTGCCGCCGCAGTAGGGCAGCTATTCTCGGTCAGGCTCCTAGGAGGCGGATTATTCTTTATCACTCTTCTTTCTTTTCTTGTTAGATGGCGGCTGGTCATGGGCTTTTCTTTTGAGTCTTTCGGGTCTTTGGTCGGCAGGCAGGTGAGTCTGTTTGTGCTTTTTCAGATTGTCCTTCCGGTCGCTGCTGTAGTCGCAGCCCTCATGTTCACACTGATGCACCTTAGGCCTTTCGGGTCTCTGGTCGGCAGACAGGTGAGTCTGTTTGTGCTTTTTCAGATTGTCCTTCCGGTCGCTGCTGTAGTCGCAGCCCTCATGTTCACAGTGATGCACCCTGGCTCTCTGATCAGCAGACAGGTGGCTCTGTTTGTGCCTTGTCAGATCGTGCGCCCGGTCGGTTCTGTAGTTACAGCCCTCATGGTCACACTGGTGTACCTTAGGTCTCTTGGGTCTCTGTTGAGCAGGCAGATGGATCTGTTTGTGCTTTTTCAGGTTTTCAATCCGGTTGGTGCGGTAGCTGCAGCCCTCATGGCCACACTGGTGCACCTTGGGTCTTTGGTCGGCAGGCAGGTGGATCCGTTTGTGCTTTTTTAGATCACTGGCCCACTTGCTGCGGTAGTCACAGCCCTTATGGTCACACCGGTGCACCTTGGGTCTCTGGTCGGCAGGCAGGTGGATCTGCTTGTGCCTTTTCAGGTAGGCAACCAGGTAGGTGCTGTGATTACAGCCCTCATGGTCACACTGGTACACCTTGGGTCTCTGCTCGGCAGGCAAGTGCGTATACTTGTGCTTTTTCAGACTGCTCGTCACGTCGGTTCTGTAGCTGCAGCCCTCATGGTCACACTGGTACACCTTGGGTCTCTGGTCGACAGGCAGGTGGGTCTGTTTGTGCGTTTTCAGATTACTCTTGTGTTCGGTGCTGTAGTTGCAACCCTTATGGTCACACTGGTGCGCCTTGGGTATCTTGGGTCTCTGGTCGGCAGGCAGGTGGGTATACTTGTGCTTTTTCAGATTGCCGGGATAGTCGGTGCTGTAGTTGCAGCCCTCATGGTCACACTGGTGCACTTTGGGTCTCTTGGGTTTCTGGTCGACAGGCAAGTGGTTCTGTTTGTGCGTTTTCGGAGCAGGTATTCCACTGCCTGAAATGGATTCCTGCTGAATTATTTCCTGTCTCAGAGTCGAACAATACTGACTGATTTCGTTTAGTGCCCGAAAAGGATCAACTGTCGTGTTTGCGCACTGAACCTCTGTTTCGGAATCCGTTTCGTCTTCGTCAGAATGGTCATCGCTGTTTTCATCAGAGGTGCCGCTGTCTTCACTGCCACTGTCTTCGCTGTCGGCACTATCATCATCAGAGACTGCCCGGCTGTGAGCCTTGCCTTTGACGACAGAGTCAGGAAAAAAGCAATAGCAAGTGTCTGGCGTTAAGAGGATGTCATCACCTAAGCAAACTTGTGGCATGTCGCTGTGGTTCGCCTCAGATGCTTGTTTCAACTCCCACCATTCAATGGTCTCGCTGCCTTCTTCTGGTTCCGGTAGCAAGAGCAAAGGCACACTATTTTCCTGAGCATGGCCATTAGAACAATGCACAGAAAAGGCAATGGCCAAGATCAAAATCGATGTTTTTTTGGATAGCAAGGACTGGCTTCCCGGTCGTTGAACTGTTTATTGGAAAATCAGGTTAGTCAAAATCCGGAGAGAGGTCGGAGATTTCTTTGAGGCAGGTTGGAGAGGATCATTCTTTATCAACCTTCTTTCTTTTCTCGTTAGAGGGTAGCTGATCACACGCTTTCCTCTTCACTCTCCTGGGTCTTTGGTCGGCAGGCAGGTGAGTCTGTTTGTGCCTTTTCAGATCGTACGCCCGGACGCAGCTGAAGTCGCAGCCCTCATGGTCACACTGGTGCACCTTGGGTCTTTTGGGTCTCTGGTCGGCAGGCATGTGGGTCTGTTTGTGCCTTTGCAGGCTACCAATGCGGTCAGTGCTGAAGTTGCAGCCCTCATAGCGACAATGACACTCTCTAGGTCTCTGGTCGGCAGGCAGGTGGATCCGTTTGTGCTTTTTTAGATCACTGGCCCACTTGCTGCGGTAGTCACAACCCTCATGGTCACACTGGTACGCCTTGGGTATCGTGGGTCTCTGGTTGGCAGGCAGGTGGGTCTGTTTGTGCCTTTTCAGATGGGTAGGCAGATCGGTGCTGTAGTTGCAGTTCTCATGGTCACACTGGTGCAGTTTGGGTCTCTGGTTGGCAGGCAGGTGGGTCTTTTTGTGCTTTTTCAGACTGCCCGGCAGGTCGGTTCTGTGGTTGCAGCCCT
Source organism: Endozoicomonas sp. 4G (assembly GCF_023822025.1). NCBI lineage: Bacteria > Pseudomonadati > Pseudomonadota > Gammaproteobacteria > Oceanospirillales > Endozoicomonadaceae > Endozoicomonas > Endozoicomonas sp. 4G. The sequence continues at coordinate 3,724,577 of NZ_CP082909.1, forward strand.
CATGGTCACACTGGTGCACCTTGAGTCTCTGCTCAGCTGGCAGATGGGTCTGCTTGTGCTTTTTCAGATTGCAAGCAAAATTGGTACTGTAGTTGCATCCCTCATGGTCACAGTGGTGCACCTTAGTTCTCCGGTCAGCAGACAGGTGGATCTGTTTGTGTTTTTTTAGATCACTGGCCCACTTGCTGCTGTAGTCACAACCCTCGTGGTCACACTTGTGCGCCTTGGGTATCGTGGGTCTCTGGTCGGCAGGCAGATGGGTCTGTTTGTGCCTTTTCAGATGGCTCTTTTGGTCGCTGCTGTAGTTGCACCCCCCATGGTCACACTGGTGCGCCTTGGGTATCGTGGGTCTCTGGTTGGCAGGCAGGTGGGTTTGTTTGTGCGTTTTCGGAGTAGGTATTTCACTGTCTGAAATGGATTCCTGCTGAATTATTTCCCGTCTCAGAGTCGAACAATACTGACTGATTTCGTTTAGTGCCCGAAAAGGGTCAACTGTCGTGTTTTCGCCCTGAACCTCTGTTTCGGAATCCGTTTCGTCTTCGTCAGAGTGGTCATCGCTGTTTTCATCAGAGGTGCCGCTGTCTTCACTGCCACTGTCGTTTTCCTCGGGTTCTTGCTGCAACTCCCACCATTCAATGGTCTCGCTGCCTTCTTCTGATTCCGGTAGCAAGAGCAAAGGCACACTATTTTCCTGAGCATGGCCATTAGAACAATGCACAGAAAAGGCAATGGCCAAGATCAAAATCGATGTTTTTTTGGATAGCAAGGACTGGCTTCCCGGTCATTGAACTGTTTATTGGAAAATCAGGTTAGTCAAAATCCGGAGAGAGGTCGGAGATTTCTTTGAAGCAGGTTGGGAGGTGGATCATTCTTTATCAACCTTCTTTCTTTTCTCGTTAGAGGGTAGCTGATCACACGCTTTCCTCTTCACTCTCCTGGGTCTTTGGTCGGCAGGCAGGTGAGTCAGTTTGTGCCTTTTCAGATCGTACGCCCGGACGAAGCTGAAGTCGCAGCCCTCATGGTCACACTGGTGCAGCTTGGGCCTTTTGGGTCTCTGGTCGGCAGGCAGATGGGTCTGTTGGTGCCTTTTCAGATTGCCCAGCTGGTAGCTGCTGTAGTTGCAGCCCTCATGGTCACACTGGTGCACTTTGGGTCTCTTGGGTTTCTGGTCGGCAGACAGGTGGGCCTGTTTGTGCGTAGCAGGTATACCACTGTCTGAAATGGGCTCCTGCTGAATCATTTCCAGTCTCAGAGTCGAACAATACTGACTGATTTCGTTTAATGCCCGAAAAGGATCAGCTGTCGTGTTTGCACACTGAACAGCAGTTTCGGAATCCGTTTCGTCTTCATCAGAATAGTCATCGCTGTTTTCATCAGAGGTGCCGCTGTCTTCACTGCCACTGTCTTCGCTGTCAGCACTATCATCAGAGGCTGCCCGGCTGTGAGCGCAAGTGTCTGGCGTTAAGAGGATATCATCACCTAAGCAAACTTGTGGCATGTCGCTGTGGTTCGCCTCAGATTCTTGTTTCAACTCCCACCATTCAATGGTCTCGCTGTCTTCTTCTGATTCCAGTAGCAAGAGCAAAGGCACACTATTTTCCTGAGCGTGGTCATTAGAACAATGCACAAAAAAGGCAATGGCCAAGATCAAAATCGATGTTTTTTTGGACAGCAAGGCCTGGCTTCCCGGTCGTTGAACTGTTTATTGGGAAATCAGGTTAGTCAAAATCCGGAGAGAGGTCGGAGATTTCTATTCTTGATCACCCTTCTTTCTTTTCTCGTTAGATGGCGGCGAGCTATAAGCTTTCCTTTTTGGTCTCTGGTCGGCAGGCAGGTGAGTCTTTTTGTGTTTATTCAGATTACTCATGTATTCGGTGCTGTAATTGCAGCCCCCATAGTCACACTGGTGCCCCCTGAGTCTCTGGTCGGCAGGCAGGTGGACCCGTTTGTGCTTTCTCAGATCGCCCGCCCTGTTGGTGCGGTGGTCACAGCCCTCATAATCACACTGGTGCACCTTGGGTCTCTGGTCGGCAGGCAGGTGGATCTCCTTGTGCATTTTCAGATGGCTCGGGTAGCTGGAGCTGTAGTTGCAGCCCTCATGGTCACACTGGTACACCTTGAGTCTCTGGTCGGCAGGCGGCAGGTGGGTCTGTTTGTGCCTTTTCAGATCATTGGCCCACTTGCAGCTGTAGTCACAACCCTCATGGTCACAATGGTACGCCTTGGGTTTTGTGGGTCTCTGGTCGGCAGGCAGGTGGGTATACTTGTGTTTGTTCAGATTGCCAACCATGTCAGTGCTGTATTTGCAGCCCTCATGGTCACAGTGATGCTCCTTGGTTCTCTGGTCAGCAGACAGGTGGACCTGTTTGTGCTTTTTCAGATCACCGGCCCACTTGCTGCGGTAGTCACAACCCTCATGGTCACACTGGTGCGCCTTGGGCCTTTCGGGTCTCTGGTCGGCAGGCAGGTGGGTATACTTGTGCTTTTTCAGATTGCCCGAATAGCCGGTGCTGTAGTTGCAGCCCTCATGGTCACACTGGTGCACTTTGGGTCTCTTGGGTTTCTGGTCGGCAGGCAGGTGGGTCTGTTTGTGCGTAGCAGGTATGCCACTGTCTGAAATGGACTCCTGCTGAATCATTTCCAGTCTCAGAGTCGAACAATACTGACTGATTTCGTTTAATGCCCGAAAAGGATCAGCTGTCGTGTTTGCACACTGAACAGCAGTTTCGGAATCCGTTTCATCTTCATCAGAATGGTCATCGCTGTTTTCATCAGAGGTGCCGCTGTCTTCACTGCCACTGTCTTCGCTGTCACTGTCCTCGCTGTCGGCACTATCATCAGAGGCTGCCCGGCTGTGAGCGCAAGTGTCTGGCGTTAAGAGGATGTCATCACCTAAGCAAACTTGTGGCATGTCGCTATGGTTCGCCTCAGATTCTTGTTTCAACTCCCACCATTCAATGGTCTCGCTGCCTTCTTCTGGTTCCGGTAGCAAGAGCAAAGGCACACTATTTTCCTGAGCATGGCCATTAGAACAATGCACAGAAAAGGCAATGGCCAAGATCAAAATCGATGTTTTTTTGGATAGCAAGGACTGGCTTCCCGGTCGTTGAACTGTTTATTGGGAAATCAGGTTAGTCAAAATCCGGAGAGAGGTCGGAGATTTCTATTCTTGATTACCCTTCTTTCTTTTCTTGTTGGATGGCGGCGAGCTATAAGCTTTCCTTTTTGGTCTCTGGTCGGCAGGCAGGTGGATCCATTTGTGCTTTTTCAGATCGCTCACCCTGTTGGTGCGGTGGTCACAGCCCTCATGATCACACTGGTGCACCTTGGGTCTCTGCTTGGCAGGTAAGTGGGTCTTTTTGTGGGTTTTCAGATTGCCCAGATGGTAGGTGCTGTAGTTACAGCCCTCATGGTCACACTGGTGCACCTTAGGCCTAATGGCTCTCTGGTCGGCAGGCAGGTGGGTCTTTTTGTGGGTTTTCAGATTGCCCAGATGGTAGGTGCTGTGGTTACAGCCCTCATGGTCACACTGGTACACCTTGGGTCTAATGGGTCTCTGGTCGGCAGGCAGGTGGGTCTCTTTGTGCTTATTCAGATCCGCTGTTCGGTCGGTTCTGTAGCCGCAGCCTTCATGGTCACAGTGGTGCATCTTGAATCTCTGGTCGGCAGGCAGGTGGGTCTGTTTGTGCCTTTTCAGACCCCTCGGCCAGCTGGTGCTGTGATCGCAGCCCTCATGATCACACTTATGCACCTTGAGTCTCACGGATCTCCGGTCAGCAGGCAGGTGGGTCTCTTTGTGGTTTCTCAGATCCCTCGGCCATCTGGTGCTGTAGCCGCAGCCCTCATGGTCACACTGGTGCACCTTGGGTCTCTGGTCGATGAGCAGGTGGGTCTGCTTGTGCTTTTTCAGATTGCTCGGATAGTTGGTGCTGAAGTTGCAGCCCTCATGGTCACACGGGTACGCCTTGACTTTCTGGTAGGCAGGCAGGTGGGTCTGCTTGTGTTTTTTCAGATTGCTCGAATAGTTGGTTCTGTAGTTGCAGCCCTCATGGTCACACTGGTGTACCTTGGGTCTCTGGTCGGCAGGCAGGTGGGTCTGCTTGTGTTTTTTCAGATTGCTTGAATAGTTGGTTCTAAAGTTGCAGCCCTCATGGTCACACGGGTACGCCTTGGCTTTCTGGTAGGCAGGCAGGTGGGTCTGTGACTCATTGGGTATTTCACTGTCTGAAACGGGCTCCCGCTTAATTTTTTTCAGTGCCAGAACCGCACAATACTGGCTGACTTCACTTGATCCTCGAAAAAGATTAAATGACGTGGTTACGTACTGAACATCAGATTCGGTAGTTTCGTCTTCGTCAGGATTGTTGTCACTGTTTTTATCAGTGGTGTCACTGTCGTTTGCCTCGCTCTCTTCTTCACTCCCCTCTTCTTCACTCCCCTCTTCTCCTTGCTCCCCAGGGCTGTTGTCGCCTCTAAAACAAAAGAGCATCAGACTCCCCCTTTGTTTGGCTGTTGCCATGGTTTCACGTGGCAGGGCAAAGAGCAAAGGCACGCTATTTTCCTGAGCGTGGTCATTAGAGCAATGCACAGAAAAGACAATGGCCAAAATCAAAAGTAATGGTTTTTTGGATAGCAAGGCCTGGCTTCCGAGTTGTTGAAGTGCTTATTTGAAAGTCAGGTTAGTCAAAATCTGGAGCGAGGTCAGAGTTTTCTTTGAAGCAGGTGGGAGGTGGATCATTCTTTATCAACCTTCTTTCTTTTCTCGTTAGAGGGTAGCTGATCATACGCTTTCCTCTTGAGTCTCCCGGGTCTTTGGTCGACAGGCAGGTGAGTCCATTTGTGCCTTTTAAGGCTGCTCGCCCGATCGGTGCTGTACTTACAGTCCTCATGGTCACACCGGTGCACCTTGAGTCTCTGGTTCGCAGGCAGGTGAGTCCATTTGTGCGTTTTAAGGGTGCCCTTCCGGTCGGTGCTGTACATACAGTCCTCATGGTCACACCGGTGCATCTTGAGTCTCTGGTTCGCAGGCAGGTGAGTCTTTTTGTGCGCTTTCAGATTGCCCAGGTGGTCGCTGCTGAAGTTACAGCCCTTATGGTCACACTGGTGCACCTTGGGTCTCTTGGTTCTCTGGTCAGCAGGCAGATGGACCTGTTTGTGCCTTTTCAGATGTTCCATCTGGTCGGTACTGTAATTGCAGCCCTCATAGTCACACTGTTCCCTGAGTCTCTGCTCGGCAGGCAGGTGTGTCCGTTTGTGCTTTTTCAGATCGCCCGCCCTGATGGTGCTGTAGGCACAGCCCTTATGATCACACTGGTACACTTTGGGTCTCTGGTCGGCGGGCAAGTGGGTCTGTTTGTGTGTTTTCGGAGCAGGTATTTCACTCTCTGAAATGGGCTCCTGCTGAATCATTTCCAGCCTCAGGGTCGAACAATACTGACTGATTTCGTTTAATGCCTGAAAAGGGTCAACGGTCGTGTTTGCACACTGAACATCGGTTTCGGAATCCGTTTCGTCTTCGTCAGAATAGTAATCGCTGTTTTCATCAGAGGTGTCGCTGTCTTCACTGCCACTGCCTTCGCTGTCGGCACTATCATCAGAGGTTGTCCGAAGGTAAATCTCGGTGGCGATAGCTTTAACCGAAGGGTCAAGTTCCGGTAATACATATAGTACTTTAGTAGCAAATAGTGGCAGGGCAAAAAGCAAAGGCACACTATTTTCCTGAGCTTCCTGAGCTTCCTGAGCGTGACCATTAGAGCAATGCACAGAAAAGGTAATGGCCAAAATCAAAATAAATGGTTTTTTGGATAGCAAGGCCTGGCTTCCCAGTCGTTGAACTGTTTATTGGGAAGTCAGGTTAGTCAAAATCCGGAGCGAGGTGGGAGATTTCTTTGAGATGGGTTGGGAGGTTGATCATTTTTTATCAAACTTCTTTCTTTTCTCGTCTGATGATGGCTGGTTACAAGCTTTTCTTTTGGCTCTCCTGGGTCTCTGGTCCGCAGGCAGGTGAGTTTTTTGGTGCGTTTTCAGATTACCCGATTGGTCGCTGCTGTAGTTGCAGCCCTCGTAATGACACTTGTGCATCCTGATTCTCTGGTCGTCAGGCAAGTGGGTCTGTTTGTGCATTTTCAGATGGGTAATATAACTGGTGCCGTAGTCGCAACCATCATAGTCACACTGGTGCAACTTAGGTCTCTCTGGCTTCTGGTCGGCAGGCAAGTGGGTCTGTTTGTGCCTTTTCAGATCGCCTGCCCTGCTGGTCCTGTAGTCGCAACCCTTATGATCACAGTGGTGCACTTTGGGTCTCTGGTTGGCAGGCAAGTGGGTCTGTTTGTGCGCTTTCAGATTGCCCAGGTGGTCGGTGCTGTAGTTGCAGCCCTCATGGTTACACCGGTGTGCCTTGGGTCTCTTGGGTCTTCTGGGTTTCTTGTCGGCAGGCAGATGGGTCTTTTTATGCGCTTTCAGATTGCCAATGTGGTCGGTGCTGTAGTTGCAGCCCTCATGATCACAGTGGTGCACCTTGAGTCTCTGGTCGGCAGGCAGGTGGGTCCGTTTATGCCTTTCCAGATGGCTCTTGTTGTCGGTACTGTAGTTGCAACCCTCATGGTCACACTGATGCAGCCTGGGTTTCTGGTCGGCAGGCAGGTGGCTCTGTTTGTGCGTTTTCGGAGCGGGTATTCCACTGTCTGAAATGGGCTCCTGCTGAATCATTTCCAGTCTCAAAGTCGAACAATACTGACTGATTTCGTTTAATGCCTGAAAAGGGTCAACGGTCGTGTTTGCACACTGAACCTCTGTTTCGGAATCCGTTTCGTCTTCGTCAGCGTGGTTATCGCTCTTTTCATCAGAAGTGTCGCTGTCTTCACTGCCACTGTCTTCGCTGTCGGCACTATCATCAGAGGCTGTCCGAAGGTAAATCTCGGTAGCGATAGCTTTAACCGAAGAGTCAAGTTCCGGTAATACATATCGTACTTTAGTACCAAATAGTGGCAGGGTAAAAAGCAAAGGCACACTATTTTCCTGAGCTTCCTGAGCTTCCTGAGCGTGACCATTAGAGCAATGCACAGAAAAGGCAATGGCCAACATCAAAATAAATGGTTTTTTGGATAGCAAGGCCTGGCTTCCCAGTCGTTGAACTGTTTATTGGAAAGTCAGGTTAGTCAAAATCCGGAGCGAGGTGGGAGATTTATTTGAGATGGGTTGGGAGGCGGATCATTCTTTATCAACCTTCTTTCTTTTCTCGTCAGAGGGTAGTTGATCACACGCTTTCCTCTTAAGTTCCTTGAGTCGGTGGTCGGCAGGCGGGTGGCTCTGTTTGTGCCTTTTCAGATGGTCCACCCGGTCGGTATTGTAATTGCAGCCCTCATGATCACAATGGTGCATTCTGAGTCTCTGGTTCGCAGGCAGGTGAGCCCGTTTATGCTTTTTCAGATTGCCCCGGTGGTCGGTGCTGTAGTTACAGCCCTCATGGTCACACTGGTGCACCTTGAGTTTCCTGGGTCTCTGGTCAGCAGGCAGGTGGGTCTTTTTGTGCCTTTTCAGATGTTCCACCCGGTCGGTACTGTAATTGCAGCCCTCATGATTACAATGATGCTCTCTGAGTCTCTGGTCGGTCGGCAGGTGTGTCGATTTGTGCTTTTTCAGATCGCCCGTCCTGCCGGTGCTGTAGTGGCAGCCCTCGTGGTCACACTGGTGCAACCTGGGTCTCTGGTCGGCAGGCAGGTGGGTCTGTTTGTGCCTTTTCAGATGGCTCTTGTTGCCGGTGCTGTAGTGGCAGCCCTCATAGTCACACTGATACAGCCTGTGTCTCTTGGGTCTCTGGTCGGCAGGCAGGTGGGTCTTTTTGTGCCTTTTCAGATGGTTCGGCTTGTCGGTGCTGTAGTCGCAGCCCTTATGATCACACTGGTGCCCTTTGGGTCTCTGGCCGGCAGGCAAGTGGGTCTTTTTGTGCGCTTTCAGATTGCCCGTGTGGTTGGTGCTGTAGTTGCAGCCCTCATGGTCACACTGGTGCACCCTGGGTCTCTTGGGGCTCTTGGGGTTCTTGGGGTTCTTGGGTCTCTTGTTGGCACGCAAGTGGGTCTTTTTGTGCGCTTTCAGATTGCCCATGTGGTCGGTGCTGTAGTTGCAGCCCTGATGGTCACACTGGTGCACCCTGGATCTCTGATCGGCAGGCAGGTGGGTCTGTTTGTGCCTTTTCAGATGGCTCTTGTTGTCGGTGCTGTAGTTGCAACCCTCATGGTCACACTGGTGCCGCTTGGGCCCCTTGGGTCTCTTGGGTCTCTGGTCGGCCGGCAGGTGGGTCTGTTTGTGTGTTTTCAGATTGCCCGTGTGGTCGGTGCTGTAGTTGCAGCCCTCATGGTCACACTGGTGCACCTTACGCCTCTTGGCTTTCTGGTGGCCAGGCAGGTGAGTCTGTTTGTGCGTTTTCCGAGTAGGTATTTTACTGTCTGAAGTGGATTCCTGCTGAATCATTTCCAGTCTCAGAGTCGAACAATACTGACTGATTTCGTTTAATGCCTTAAAAGGATCAACTGTCGTGTTTGCACACTGAACATCAGTTTCGGAATCCGTTTCGTCTTCGTCAAAATGGTTATCACTGTTTTCATCAGAGGTGTCGCTGTGTTCACTGCCACTGTCTTCGCTGTCGGCACTATCATCAGAGGCTGCCCGAAGGTAAGCCTTAGCTTCGACGCCAGGGTCAAAGAGTGGCAGGGCAAAAAGCAAAGGCACACTATTTTCCTGAGCGTGACCATTAGAGCAATGCACAGAAAAGGCAATGGCCAAGATCAAAATCAGTGTCTTTTTGGATAGCAAGGCCTGGCTTCCGAGTTGTTGAAGTGTTTATTTGGAAGTCAGGTTAGTCAAAATCCGGAGCGAGGTGGGAGATTTCTTTGGGATGGATTGGGAGGAAGATCATTCTTTATCAACCTTCTTTCTTTTCTCGTCTGATGGTAGCTGGCTATAGGCTTTTCTTTTGGGTCTCCTGGGTCTCTGGTCCGCAGGCAGGTGGATCCGTTTGTGCTTTTTCAGATGGCTAATATAACTGCTTCTGTAGTCGCAACCATCATAGTCACACTGGTGCAACTTGGGTCTCTTGGTCTTCTGGTCGGCAGGCAGGTGGGTCTGTTTGTGCGTTTTCAGATTACAAACCTGATCGGTGCTGTAGTTGCAGCCCTCATAGTCACAATGATGCACTTTGGGTTTCTTAGGTCTCTGGTCGGCAGGCAGGTGGGTCTGTTTGTGCACTTTCAAATTGCTTGCCCGGTCGCAGCTGTAGTTGCAGCCCTCATGGTCACACTGGTGCAACTTGGGTCTCTTGGGTCTCCGGTCGGCAGGCAGGTGGATTCGTTTGTGCTTTTTCAGATCGCCCACCCTGTCGCTGCTGTAGTCGCAGCCCTTATGATCACACTGGTGCACTTTGAGTCTCTGGTCCGCAGGCAAGTGGGTTTGTTTGTGCGCTTTCAGATTGCCCACAAGGTCGGTGCTGTAGTTGCAGCCCTCATGGTCACACTGGTACATCTTGGGTCTATTAAGTTTCTGGTCGGCAGGCAGGTGGGTCTTTTTGTGCGCTTTCAGATTGCCCGTGTGGTCGGTTCTATAGTTGCAGCCTTCGTGGTCACACTGGTGCACCTTGGGTCTGGGTCTCTGGTCAGCAGGCAAATGAGCCTGTTTGTGCCTTTTCAGATGGCTCTTGTTGTCGGTGCTGTAGTTGCAACCCTCATGGTCACACTGGTGCAGCCCGGGTTTCTGGTCGGCAGGCAGGTGAGTTTTTTTGTGCGTTTTCAGATGGCTCGCTTGGTTGCTGCGGTAGTCGCAGCCCTCGTAATGACACTGGTGCATCCTGAGTCTCTGGTCGGCAGGCAGGTGGGTCTGTTTATGTGCTTTAAGGCTGTTCGCCCGGTCGGTGCTGTAGTTACAGTCCTCATGGTCACACCGGTGCCTCTTGCGTCTCTGGTCGATGGGAAGGTGGATCCGCTTGTGCACTTTCAGATTACCCGCGTGGTCGGTACTGTAGTTGCAGCCCTCATGGTCACACCGGAGCACCTTGGGCCTCTGGTCGATGGGCAGGTGGATCCGTTTGTGCTTTTTCAGATTGCCTTTGAAGCCCGTGCTGTAGTTGCAGCCATCACGGTCGCACCGGTGCACTTTGGGTCTCTTGGGTTTCTTGGGTCTCTGGTCGGCAGGCAGGTGGGTTTGTTTGTGCACTTTCAGATTGCTCGCCTGGGCGGTTATGTAGTGGCAGCCCTCATGATCACACTGGTGCACCTTGGGTCTTTTGAGTCTCTGCTCGGCAGGCAGGTGAATCTGCTTGTGCCTTTTCAGACTGCCCACCCGGTTGGTTCTGTAGTTACAGTCCTCATGGTCACACTGGTGCACCTTGGGTTTCTTGGGTCTCTGGTCGGCAGGCAGGTGGGTCTGCCTCTGCGCTTTCAGGTGACTCATGGGGCCAGTGTTGTCAAGTGAGGTGATTTCCAGGTTATTAGCAGAGTCTGTTGCTGTGAGGTCTGCCTCTGACTCAGTGGCTATTTTATTGTCTGAAATGGGATCCTGCTCAATCATGTTCAGTCTTAAAGTCGTACAATATTGACTGAATTCGATCAATGCCTGAAAAGGATCAACTGTCGTGTTTGCACACTGAATACCCGTTTTGGAACCCGTTTCGTCTTCGTCAGAATGGTTATCGCTGTTTTCATCAGAGGTGTCGCTGTCTTCACTGCCACTGTCTTCGCTGTCACTGTCTTCGCTGTCACTGTCTTCGCTGTCACTGTCTTCGCTGTCACTGTCTTCGCTGTCGGCACTATCATCAGAGGCTGCCCGACGGTAACCCTTAGCTTCGACGCCAGGGTCAAGAGAAAAGCAATAGCGACTGTCTGACTTTACTCCTTGCTCCCCAAGCCTGTTATCGCCTCTAAAGCAAAAGAGCATCAGACTTCCCCTTTGCTTTAGTGCATCCCGGACTGGGATGTCAAAGAGTGGCACCTGAGTGTGGCCATTAGAGAAATGCACAGAAAAGGCAATGGCCAAGATCAAAATCAATGGTTTTTTGGATAGCAAAGCCTGGCTTCCGAGTTATTGACGTGTTTATTGGGAAATCAGGTTAGTCAAAATCCGGAGCGAGGTCGGAAATTTCTTTGAGACAGGTTGGGAGGTGGATCATTCTTTATCAAACTTCTTTCTTTTCTCGTCTGATGGTGGCTGGTTACAGGCTTTTCTTTTAGGTCTTCTGGGTCTCTGGTCTGCAGGCAGGTGAGTTTGTTTGTGCGTTTTCAGATTGCCCGCCCGGTCGCTGCGGTAGTCACAGCCCGCGTAATTACACTGGTGCATCTTGAGTCTCTGGTCGGCAGGCAGGTGGATCGGTTCGTGCCTTTTCAGATCCTTATTATAACTGGTGCTGTAGTCGCAACCATCATAGTCACACTTGAACAACTTGGGTCTCTTGGGCCTCTGGTCGGCAGGCAGGTGGGTCTGTTTGTGCCTTTTCAGATCGCCGACCAGAATGGTGCTGTGATTGCAGCCCTCATGGTCACAATGATGCACTTTGGGTTTCTTAGGTCTCTGGTCGGCAGGCAGGTGGATCTGTTTGTGCGCTTTCAGATTGTTCACCCGGTCACTGATGTAGTTGCAGCCCTCATGGTCACACTGGTGCACCTTACGCCTATTGGGTCTCTTGGGTCTCTGGTCGGCAGGCAGGTGGGTCTGTTTGTGCGCTTTCAGATTGCCCGGATACTCGGTGCAGTAGTTGCAGCCCTCATGGTCACAATGATGTACTTTGGGTTTCTTGGGTCTCTGGTCGGTGGGTAGGTGGGTCTGTTTGTGCACTTTCACATTGCTCACCCGGTCGCTGCTGTAGTTGCAGCCCTCATGGTCACATTGGTGTTGCTTGGGTCTCTTGGGTTTCTGGTCGGCAGGCAGGTGGGTCTGTTTATGCGTTTTCGGAGTAGATTTTTCACTGTCTGAAATGGATTCCTGCTGAATCATTTCCAGTCTCAGGGTCGAACAATACTGACTGATTTCGTTTAATGCCTGAAAAGGGTCAACTGTCGTGTTTGCACACTGAACATCAGTTTTGGAATCCGTTTCGTCTTCGTCAGAATGGTTATCGCTGTTTTCATCAGAGGTGTCGCTGTCTTCATTGCCACTGTCTTCGCTGTCACTGTCTTCGCTGTCACTGTCTTCGCTGTCTCTGTCTTCGCTGTCACTGTCTTCGCTGTCACTGTCTTCGCTGTCACTGTCTTCGCTGTCGGCACTATCATCAGAGGCTGCCCGACAGTAAGCCTTGGCTTCGACGCCAGAGTCAGGAGAAAAGCAATAGCGACTGTCTGATTTTAAGAGGAGGTCATCACCTCTAAAGCAAAAGAGTATCAGACCCCTCCTTTGTTTTAGGACTTGGGTATCAAATAGTGGCAGAGCAAAGAGCAAAGGCTCACTATTTTCCTGAGCGTGGCCATTAGGGCAATGCACAGAAAAGGCAATGGCCAAGATCAAAATCAATGGTTTTTTGGACAGCAAGGCCTGGATTCCAAGTTGTTGAAGTGTTTATTGGGAAGTCAGGTTAGTCAAAATCCGGAGCGAGGTCTGAGATTTCTTTGAGGCAGGTTGGGAGGTGGATCATTCTTTATCAACCTTCTTTCTTTTCTCCTCTGATGGTAGCTGGTTACAGGCTTTTCTTTTAGGTCTTCTGGGTCTCTGGTCCGCAGGCAAGTGGGTCTGTTTGTGCGCTTTCAGATTGCCTATGTGGTCGGTGCTGTGGTTGCAGCCCTCATGGTCACAATGATGTACTTTGGGTTTCTTAGGTCTCTGGTCGGCAGGCAGATGGGTCTGTTTGTGCGCTTTCAGATTGCCCGGATAGTCGGTGCAGTAGTTGCAGCCCTCATGGTCACAATGATGCACTTTGGGTTTCTTAGGTCTCTGGTCGGCAGGCAGATGGGTCTGTTTGTGCGCTTTCAGATTGTTCGTCCGGTCGCTGGTGTAGTTGCAGCCCTCATGGTCGCAGTGCACCTTACGCCTCTTGGGTCTATTGGGTCTCTGGTCGGCAGGCAGGTGGATTTGTTTGTGCCTTTTTAGATAGCTCACATTGTTGGTGCTGTAGTCGCAGCCCTTATGATCACACTGGTGCACCTTGGGTCTCTGGTCGGCAGGCAGGTGGGTCTGTTTGTGCCTTTTCAGATGGCTCTTGTTGTCGGTGCTGTAGTTGCAACCCTCATGGTCACACTGGTGCAGCCTGGGTTTCTGATCGGCAGGCAGGTGGGTCTGTTTGTGCGTTTTCAGGTTACTTACCCGGTCGCTGCTGTAGTTGCAACCCTCATGGTCACAATGATGCACTTTGGGTTTCTTGGGTCTCCGGTTGGCGGGCAAGTGGGTCTGTTTGTGCGCTTTCAGATTGCTCGCCCGGTCGCTGCTGTAGTTGCAACCCTCATGGTCACACTGGTGTTGCTTGGGTCTCTTGGGTTTCTGGTCGGCAGGCAGGTGGGTCTGTTTATGCGTTTTCGGAGTAGATTTTTCACTGTCTGAAATGGATTCCTGCTGAATCATTTCCAGTCTCAGGGTCGAACAATACTGACTGATTTCGTTTAATGCCTGAAAAGGGTCAACTGTCGTGTTTGCATACTGAACATCAGTTTTGGAATCCGTTTCGTCTTCGTCAGAGTGGGTATCACTGTTTTCATCAGAGGTGTCGCTGTCTTCATTGCCAGAACCTTGTTTTAGTCCATCCCGGACTGGGGTGTCAAAGAGTGGCACCTGAGCGTAGCCATTAGAGCAATGCACAGAAAAGGCAATGACCAAGATCAAAATCAATGGTTTTTTGGATAGCAAGGCCTGGATTCCGAGTTATTGAAGTGTTTATTGGGAAGTCAGGTTAGTCAAAATCCGGAGCGAGGTCGGAGATTTCTTTGAGGCAGGTTGGGAGGTGGATCATTCTTTATCAACCTTCTTTCTTTTCTCCTCTGATGGTGGCTGGTTACAGGCTTTTCTTTTAGATCTTCTGGGTCTCTGGTCCGCAGGCAGGTGAGTTTGTTTGTGCGCTTTCAGATTGCTCATCCGGTCGCTGCAGTAGTCGCAGCCCTCGTAATGACACTGGTGCATCCTGCGTCTCTGGTCGGCGGGCAGGTGGATCCGTTTGTGCATTTTCAGATGGCTACTATAACTGGTGCTGTAGTCGCAATCATCATAGTCACACTTGTGCAACTTGGGTCTCTTGGGTCTCTGGTCGACAGGCAGGTGGGTCTGTTTGTGCATTTTCAGATTACAAACCTGATCGGTGCAGTAGTTGCAGCCCTCATAGTCACAATGATGCACTTTGGGTTTCTTAGGTCTCTGGTCGGCAGGCAGGTGGGTCTGTTTGTGCACTTTCAAACTGCTCGCCCGGTCGCAGCTGTAGTTGCAGCCCTCATGGTCACAATGATGCACTTTGGGTTTCTTAGGTCTCTGGTCGGCAGGCAGATGGGTCTGTTTGTGCGCTTTCAGATTGCTCACCCGGTCGCTGATGTAGTTGCAGCCCTCATGGTCACACTGGTGCACCTTAAGTCTCTTGGGTCTCTGGTCGGCAGGCAAGTGAGTCTGTTTGTGCCTTTTCAGACTGTACGCCCGGTTGGTTCTGTAGTTACAGTCCTCATGGTCACACTGTTGTTGCTTGGGTGTCTTGGGTTTCTGGTCGGCAGGCAGGTGGGTCTGTTTATGCGTTTTCGGAGTAGATTTTTCACTGTTTGAAATGGATTCTTGCTGAATCATTTCCAGTCTTAGGATCGAACAATACTGACTGATTTCGTTTAATGCCCGAAAAGGGTCAACTGTCGTGTTTGCATACTGAACATCAGTTTCGGAATCCATTTCGTCTTCGTCAGAGTGGGTATCGCTGTTTTCATCAGAGGTGTCGCTGTCTTCATTGCCACTGTCTTCGCTGTCGGCACTATCATCAAAGGCTGCCCGACAGTAAGCCTTGGCTTCGACGGCAGAGTCAGGAGAAAAGCAATAGCGACTGTCTGACTTTACTCCTTGTTCCCCAAGCCTGTTATCGCCTCTAAAGCAAAAGAGTATCAGACTCCCCCCTTGTTTTAGTCCATCCCGAACTGGGGTGTCAAAGAGTGGCACCTGAGCGTAGCCATTAGAGCAATGCACAGAAAAGGCAATGACCAAGATCAAAATCAATGGTTTTTTGGATAGCAAGGCCTGGATTCCGAGTTATTGAAGTGTTTATTGGGAAGTCAGGTTAGTCAAAATCCGGAGCGAGGTCGGAGATTTCTTTTAAGGCAGGTTGGGAGGTGGATCACTCTTTATCAACCTTCTTTCTTTTCTCGTCTGATGGTGGCTGGTTACAGGCTTTTCTTTTAGGTCTCCTGGGTCTCTGGTCCGCAGGCAAGTGGGTCTGTTTGTGCGCTTTCAGATTGCTCATCCGGTCGCTGATGTAGTTGCAGCCCTCATGGTCACAGTGCACCTTACGTCTCTTGGGTCTCTTGGGTCTCTGGTCGGCAGGCAGGTGGACTTGTTTGTGCTTTTTTAGATAGATCACATTGTCGGTGCTGTAGTCGCAGCCCTTATGATCACACTGGTGCACTTTGGGTCTCTGGTCGGCAGGCAAGTGGACCTGTTTGTGCTTTTTCAGATGGCACGGATAGTTGGTGCAGTAGTTGCAGCTCTCATAGTCACACTGGTGCACCTTGGGTTTCTGGTCGGCAGGCAGGTGGGTCTGTTTGTGCCTTTTCAGATGGCTCTTGTTGTCGGTGCTGTAGTTGCAACCCTCATGGTCACACTGGTGCACCTTGGGTCTCTGGTCGGCAAGCAGGTGGGTCTGTTTGTGCGTTTTCAGATTGCCCGCCCGGTTGCTGCTGTAGTTGCAACCCTCATGGTCACAATGATGCACTTTGGGTTTCTTGGGTTTCTTGGGTCTCTGGTCGGCGGGCAGGTGGGTCTGTTTGTGCGCTTTCAGATTGCTTGCCCGGTCGCTGCTGTAGTTGCAACCCTCATGGTCACACTGGCGTCGCTTGGGTCTCTTGGGTTTCTGGTCAGCAGGCAGGTGGGTCTGTTTGTGCGTTTTCGGAGTAGGTATTTCACTGTCTGAAATGGGCTCCTGCTGAATCATTTCCAGTCTCAGAGTCGAACAATACTGACTGACTTCGTTTAATGCCTGAAAAGGATCAACTGTCGTGTTTGCACACTGGATACCAGTTTTGGAATCCGTTTCGTCTTCGTCAGAATGGTTATCGCTGTTTTCATCAGAGGTGTCGCTGTCTTCATTGCCACTGTCTTCGCTGCCACTGTCTTCGCTGTCACTGTCTTCGCTGTCGGCACTATCATCAGAGGCTGCCGGACAGTAAGCCTTGGCTTCGACGCCAGAGTCAGGAGAACAGCAATAGCGACTGTCTGACTTTACTCCTTGTTCCCCAAGCCTGTTATCGCCTCTAAAGCAAAAGAGTATCAGACTCCCCCCTTGCTTTAGTCCATCCCAGACTGGGATGTCAAAGAGTGACAGGGCAAAGAGCAAAGGCACACTATATTCCTGAGCGTGGCCATTAGAGCAATGCACAGAAAAGGCGATAGCCAAGATCAAAATCAATGGTTTTTTGGATAGCAAGGCCTGGCTTCCCAGTCGTTGAAGTGATTATTGGTAAGTCAGGTTAGTCAAAATCCGGAGCGAGGTCGGAGATTTCTTTGAGGCAGGTTGGGAGGTGGATCATTCTTTATCAAACTTCTTTCTTTTCTCGTCTGATGGTGGCTGGTTACAGGCTTTTCTTTTGGGTCTCCTGGATCTCTGGTTCGAAGGCAGGTGAGTTTGTTTGTGTTTTTTCAGACTGCCCGCCCGGTCGCTGCCGTAGTCGCAGCCCTCGTAATTACACTGGTGCATCCTGAGTCTCTGGTCGGCAGGCAGGTGGGTCTGTTTGTGCGCTTTCAGATTGCTCACCCGGTCGCTGATGTAGTTGCAGCCCTCATGGTCACACTGGTACACCTTACGCCTCTTGGCTCCCTTGGGTCTCTTGGGTCTCTGGTCGGCAGGCAGGTGGGTCTGTTTATGCGTTTTCAGATTGCCCGGATACTCGGTGCAGTAGTTGCAGCCCTCATGGTCACAATGATGCACTTTGGGTTTGTTAGGTCTCTGGTCGGCAGGCAGATGGGTCTGTTTGTGCGCTTTCAGATTGCTCACCCGGTCGCTGATGTAGTTGCAGCCCTCATGATCACACTGGTGCACCTTAAGTCTCTTGGGTCTCTGGTCGGCAGGCAAGTGAGTCTGTTTGTGCCTTTTCAGACTGTCCGCCCGGTTGGTTCTGTAGTTACAGTCCTCATGGTCACACTGGTGTTGCTTGAGTCTCTTGGGTTTCTGGTCGGCAGGCAGGTGGGTCTGTTTATGCGTTTTCGGAGTAGGTATTTCACTGTCTGAAATGGGCTCCTGCTGAATCATTTCCAGTCTCAGGGTCGAACAATACTGACTGATTTCGTTTAATGCCTGAAAAGGGTCAACTCTCGTGTTTGCACACTGAGCATCAGCTTCGGAATCCGTTTCGTCTTCGTCAGAATGGTTATCGCTGTTTTCATCAGAGGTGTCGCTGTCTTCACTGCCACTGTCTTCGCTGTCGGCACTATCATCAGAGGCTGCCCGACGGTAAGCCTTGGCTTCGACGCCAGAGTCAGGAGAAAAGCAACAGCGACTGTCTGACTTTACTCCTTGTTCCCCAAGCCTGTTATCGCCTCTAAAGCAAAAGAGTATCAGACTCCCCCCTTGCTTTAGTCCATCCCAGACTGGGATGTCAAAGAATGGCAGGGCAAAGAGCAAAGGCACACTTTTTTCCTGAGCGTGGCCATTAGAGCAATGCACAGAAAAGGCGATGGCCAAGATCAAAATCAATGGTTTTTTGGATAGCAAGGCCTGGCTTCCCAGTCGTTGAAGTGTTTATTGGTAAGTCAGGTTAGTCAAAATCCGGAGCGAGGTCGGAGATTTCTTCGAGGCGGTTTGGGTGGATCATTCTTTATCAACCTTCTTTCTTTTCTCGTCTGATGGTTGCTGGTTACAGGCTTTTCTTTTGGGTCTCCTGGGTCTCTGGTCCGCAGGCAGGTGAGTTTGTTTGTGCGTTTTCAGATTGCCCGCCTGGTCGCTGCGATAGTTGCAGCTCTCATGGTCACACTGGTGCACTCTGGGTCTCTGGTCCGCAGGCAGGTGGGTATTTTTGTGCATTTTCAGGTTGCCCTTCAGGTCGCTGCTGTAGTGACAGCCCTCATGGTCACACTGATGCCTCTTGGGTCTCTGGTCGGCAGGCAGGTGGATTCCTTTGTGCTTTTTCAGGTGACCTATGTGGCTGGTGCTGTAGTTGCAGCCCTCATGGTCACACCGGTGCACTTTGGCTCTCTTGGCTCTCTGGTCGGCAGGCAGATGGGTCTGTTTGTGCTTGTTCAGATTGCCCGGCAGGTCGGTGCTGTAGTTGCAGCCCTCATGGTCACACCGGTGCACCCTGAGTCTCTGGTCGGCAGGCAGGTGGATCTGTTTGTGCAGTTTCAGATGTGTCGACCGGTTGGCGCTGTAGTTGCAGCCCTCATGGTTACACTGGTGCACCCTGGGTTTCTGGCGAGTAGGCAGGTGGGTCTGTTTGTGCATTTTCAGATTGCCCAACCGGTCGCTCCTGTAGTTGCAGCCCTCATGGTCACACTGATGTATCCTGGGTCTCTGGTCGGCAGGCAGGTGGGTTCGTTTGTGAACTTTCAGATGATCCGTCCGACGGCTCCCGTAGTTGCAGCCCTCATGGTCACACTGGTGCAGCTTGAGTCTCCGGTCGGCAGGCAGGAGGTTAACAGAGTCCGCTTTTGTCACGTCTGCCTCTGACTCAGTGACTATTTCACTGTCTGAAGCAGACTCCTGCTTAATCTTTTTCAGTTCCAGAATTGCACAATACGGACTGCTTTCATTTGATGCTCGAAAAGGATTAAGGGTCGTGGCTACATACCCAACACCCGCTTCGTCTTCGTTTGGGCGGTTGTCGCTGCTTTCATCAGAGGTGTCACTGTCTTCACTGCCATTGTCTTCGCTGTCACTGTCTTGGCTGTCACTGTCTTGGCTGTCACTGTCTTGGCTGTCGGCACTATCATCAGAGCCCACCCAACGGTAGGCCTTAGCTTCGACGCCAGGGTCAGGAGAAAGGCAATAGCGACTGTCTGACTTTAAGAGTGGTTTTAAGAGGATGTCATCACCGAAGCAAACTCGTGGCATATCGCTGTAGTTCGCCTCGGGGTCTTGCTTCAACTCCCACCATTCAATGGCCTCGCCCTCTTTTTCAATACCCTCTGCTCCCGCTTCCTCAGGCTTTTTGTTGCCTCTAAAGCGGGAGAGGATCAGGCTCCCCCTTTGTCTGGCTGTTGCAATAATTTCACGTTGCTGATTGTCGCTTTGCTGTATCTCAGTGACGATAGCTTTAACCATAGAGTCAGGTTCTGGTAACGCATCCCGGACTGGAAAAAAAATTTCAGTGTGCCAACACTGGAGGGCAGAGAGTGGCAGGGCAAGAAGCACAGGCATACTGCTTTCCTGAGTGTTGTCATTAGAGCAATACACAGAAAAGGCCATGGCCAAGGTCAAAATCAATGGTTTTTTGAGTAGCAAGGCTTGGCTTCCCAATCGTTAAACCGTTTATTTGGAAATCAGGTTAGTCAAAATCTGGAGAAAGGTCGGGGAGGGGTTCTATTCTTTATCACCTTTCTTTCTTTTCTTTTTAGATCGCAACTGGTCATACGCTTTCCTCTTGAGTCTCTGCTCGGCAGGCAGGTGAGTCCGTTGGTGCTTTTTCAGATTGCCCTTATGGTTGGTGATGTAGTCGCAGCCCTCATGATCACATTGGTGCAACCTGAGTCCTCTGGGTCTCCTGGGTCTGGTGGTTCTCTGGTCGGCAGGAAGGTGGGTCTGTTTGTGCGCTTTCAGATTGCTCGCATAGTTGCTCCTGAAGTCGCAGCCCTCATGATCACACTGGTGCTTTCTGGATCTCTGATCGGGAGGCAGGTGGGTCTGTTGGTGCTTTTTCAGATCGCTCTTCCGGTCGGTTCTGAAGTTGCAGCCCCCGTGGTCACACTGGTTCACCTTGGGTCTCATAGGTCTCAGGTCGGCAGGCAGGTGGATCCGTTTGTGTTTTCTTAGACCGCCCATCTGGTCGGAGCTGTAATTGCAGCCCTCATGGTCACAGTGGTGCACCTTGGGTCTCTTGGGTCTCTGGTCGGCAGGCAAGTGGGTCTGTTTGTGCCTTTTCAGACGGTTCGTCAGGTTGGTGCTGTAGTTACAGCCCTCATGGTCACACTGGTGCTTATTGGATCTCTGGTCGACAGGCAGGTGGGTCTGTTTGTGATTTTTCAGATCCCTGATCCGGCTGGTGCGGTAGTTGCAGCCCTCATGGTCACACTGGTGCACCTTGAATCTCCTGACTTTCTGATCGGCAGGCAGGTGGGTATTTTTGTGCGCATTCAGATTGCCCACCCGGTTGGTGCTGTAGACGCAGCCCTCATGGTCACAGTGGTGTATTCTGGGTCTCTGGTCGGCAGGCAGGTGGATCTGTTTGTGCCTTTTCAGATCGCACCCCCGACTGCTCCTGTAGGCGCAGCCTTCATGGTCACACTGGTGTATCTCGGGTCTATGGTTGGCAGGCAGGTGGATCTTTTTGTGCTTTGTCAGATAGACCTTGCAGTAGGAGCTGTAGTTGCAGCCCTCATGGTCACACTGGTACTTGGGTCTCTGGTCGGCAGGAAGGTGGGTCTGTTTGTGCCTTTTCAGATTGCTCTTGCCGAAGGTACTGAAGTTGCAGCCCTCATGGTCACACTGGTGCCTGAGTCTCTGGTCGGCAGGCAGGTGGGTCTGTTTGTGCGTTTTCAGATGGCCATTGTTGCAGGTACTGTAGTTGCAGCCCTCATGGTCACAGTGGTACACACTGAGTCCCTGGTCGGCAGTCTGGTGAGTCTGTTTGTGCGTTTTTGGGGTAGGTATTTCACTGTCTGAAACGGGCTTCTGCGTGATGTTTTTCTGTGCCAGAGTTGCACAATACTGACTGATTTTATTTGTTCCTCGAAAAGGATTAAGTGTCGTGGTTACATACTGAACATCAGAGTCGGCATCCGTTTCGTCTGAACGATTGTCGCTACTCTCATCAGCGGTGCTGCTGTCTTCACTGTCAGAACCCTCATCAGCGGTGCTGCTGTCTTCACTGTCAGAACCCTCATCAACGGTGCTGCTGTCTTCACTGTCAGAACCCTCATCAACGGTGCTGCTGTCTTCACTGTCAGAACCCTCATCAGCGGTACTACTGTCTTTACTGTCAGAACCCGCATCAGAGGCTGCCTGACGGTAAGCCTTAGCTCCGACGCCAGAGTCAGGAGAAAAGCAATAGTGAGTGTCTGGCTTTAACAGGATGTCATCACCGAAACAAACTCGTGGCATATCGCCATAGTTCGCCTCAGGTTCTTGTCTGAACAACCACCATTCAATGGTCTCGCTCTCTTCTTTAATGCTCTCTTCTTCTGGTTCCTCAGGCCTTTTGTCGCCTCTGACACAAGAGAGTCTCAGACCCCCCCTTTGTTTGGCTGTTGCAATGATTTCACGATGCTGAGCCTCTCTTTGCCGTATCTCAGTGGCGATAGCTTTCACCATAGAGTCAAGTTCCGGTAGCACATCCCGGACTGGCAAAAGTGTCTTGCCGACGGCCAGAGCGGAGAGCAAAGGCAACCTGTTTTCCTGAGCGTAACCATTAGAGCAATGCATAGGAAAGGTCATGACCAAGATCAAAATCAATGGTTTTTTGGATAGCAAGGCTTGGCATCCCAGTCGTTGAAATGTTTATTGGGAAGTCAGGTTAGTCAAAATCTGGAGAGAAGTCGGAAGTTTCTATTGTTTATCACCCTTCTTTTTTTTCTTGTTAGGTGGCAGCTGGTCATACGCTTTCCTTTTGGCCCTCTGGTTGGCAGGCAGATGGGTCTGTTTGTGCTTTTTCAGATGACCTGTGTTGCCGGTGCTGTAGTGGCAGCCCTCATGGTCACACTGGTGTATCTTGGGCCGTTGGGGTCGCTTGGGTATCTTGGCTCGCTGGTCGGCAGACAAGTGAATCAGTTTGTGCGCTTTCAGATTGCCCATGTGGTTGGTTCTGAAGTTGCAGCCCCTATGGTCACACTGGTGCATCCAGGATCTTTGGTCGGCAGGCAGGTGGGTCTCTTTGTGCATTTTCAGATGGAACGCCTGAGCGGTGCTATAGTTGCAGCCTTTATGGTTACATTGGTGCACCTTGGGCCTCTTAGGTCTCTGGTCGGCAGGCAGGTGGATCTGTTTGTGTATTTTCAAATTGCCCTTCTGGTTGGTGCGGTAGTTGCAGCCCTCGTGGTCACACTGGTACACCTTGGGTCTCTTGACTCTCTGGTCGGCAAGCAAGTGGGTCTGTTTGTGTGTTTTTAGATTGAATCTGGAATGGGTTCTGTAGTTGCAGCTCTCATGGTCACACTGGTGCATTTTGGGTTTTCCGGGTCTCTGGCCGACAGGCAGGTGGGTCTGTTTGTACGTTTCCGGGTGACCCATGTGGTTGTGAGCAGGGGCGTTGATTTTCGGGTGGTTAACAGTGTCTGCTTCTGTCAGGTCTGCCACTGACTCAGTAGGTATTTCACTGTCTAAAACAGGCTCCTGCTTAATCTTTTTCAGTTCCAGGGCCGCACAATACTGACTGATTTCATTTGATACTCGAAAAGGATCAAGTGTCGTGGCGACATACTGAACATCAGAGTCCGCATCGGCGTCGTCTTCCCCTGGGCTGTTGTCGCTGCTTTCATCAGAGGTGCCGCTGTCTTTGTTTTCCTGAGCGTGGCCATTAGAACAATGCATAAGAAAGGCCATGGTCAAGATCAAAATCAATGGTTTTTTGGATAGCAAGGCTTGGCTTCCCGATCGCTCAAATGTTTATTGGAAAGTCAGGTTAGTAAAAATCTGAGGAAAGACCGAAGATTTCTATTCTTTATCACCCTTCTTTCTTTTCTCGTTAAATGGCGGCTGGTCATGGGCTTTTCTTTTGAGTCTCTGGTCGGCAGGCAGGTGAGTCCGTTTGTGCGTTTTCAGATGGCTTGTGTAGCTGGTTCTGTAGTCGCAGCCCTCATGGTCGCACTGGTGCACTCTGGGTCTTTTGGGTCTCTGGTCGGCAGGCAGGTGGGTCGTTTTGTGCTTGTTCAGATTGCCCGTGTGGTCGGTGCTGTAGTTGCAGCCCTCACGGTCACACTGGTGCACCTTGGGCCCTTTGGGTTTCTTGGGTCTTTGGTCGGCAGGCAAATGGGTCTGTTTGTGCGCTTTCAGATGGCTTGTGTGGCCAGTTCTGTAATTGCAGCCCTCATGGTCGCACTGGTGTCTCTTCAATATAATGGGTCTCTGGTCAGCAGGCAGATGGATCTGTTTGTGCTTTTTCAGATTGGCCAACTGGTCGCTGCTGTAGTTGCAGCCCTCATGGTCACAGTGGTGCACTTTGGGTTTCTTGGGTTTCTTGGGTCTTTGGTCGGCAGGCAGATGGGTCTGTTTGTGCGTTGTCAGATGGCTCGTGTAGTCGGTGCCGTAGTTACAGCCCTTATGGTCACACTGGTGCCTCTTTGATCTATTGAGTCTCTGGTCAGCAGGCAGATGGGTCTTTGTGGGTATTTCACTGTCTGAAACAGGCTCCTGCTTAATCTTTTTCAGTACCAGAGTTGTACAATACTGAATGATTTCATCTGATACTGGAAAAGGATTCAGTGTTGTAGTTACATACTCGACATCAGATTCAGCATCAGCTTCGTCTTCGTCTTCGTTTGAACGGTTATCGCTGTTTTTATCAGAGGTGCCGTTGCCTTCACTGCCAGAACCCTTATCAGAAGCTGCCCGACGATAAGCTTTGGCTTCGATGTCAGGGTCAGAAGAAAAGCAATAGGAAGTGTCTGGCTCTAAGAGAATGTCATCACCGAAGCAAACGGGTGGCATGTCGCTGTCGTTTGCCTCGGATTCTTGCTTCAACTCCCACCATTCAATGGCCTCACTCTCTCCACTTTCGTCGGGTAGAAGCCTTATCCGAGTAGGTTGGTTGTTTTCCTGAGCATAGCCATTAAAACTATGCCCAGAAAAGGCAACGACCAAGGTCAAAATCAATGTCTTTTTAGATAGCAAGGCCTGAGTTCCTAGCCGTTGAACTGTTTATTGTGGAATCAGGTTAGTAAAGATTCGGAGAGGGGTCGGAGTTTCCTGGGCCTTTATCACCTTTCTTTCTTTTCTCGTCAGATGACAGCTGGCCATACGCTTTTCTTTTGGGTCTCCTGGGTCTCTGGTCGGCATGCCGATGGGTCTCTTTGTGCTTATTCAGATTGCTCCTCAGGTCGGTGCTGTAGTTGCAGCCCTCATGGTCACAATGGTGCTTCTTGATTCTCTGGTCGGCAGGCAGGTGAGTCTGTTTGTGCTTTTTCAGTTGGCCCGCTCGGTCGGTCCTGTAGTTGCAGCCCTCATGGTCGCACTGGTGCAGCTTGAGTCTTTTAGGTCTCTGGTCGGCAGGCAGATGAGTCTGTGTGTGCTTTTTCAGTTGGCCCGCTCGGTCAGTCCTGTAGTTGCAGCCCTCATGGTCACACTGGTGCACCTTGGGTCTCTTGGGTCTCTTGGGCCTCTCGGGTCTCTGGTCGGCAGGCAGGTGGGTCTCTTTGTGCTTTTTCATATGGCTCGACTGGTCGGCGCTGTAGTTGCAGCCCTCATGGTCGCATTGGTGCCTCTTGGGTCTCTCGGATTTCTGGTCGGCAGGCAGGTGGATCTGTTGGTGCCTTTTCAGATTGCCCAGCTGGTCGGTACTGTAATTGCAGCCCTCATGGTGACACTGGTGCACCCTGGGTCTATGGTCGACAGGCAGATGGGTTCGCTTGTGCGTTTTCAGATTGCCCGACCGGTAGCTGCTGTAGTTGCAGCCCCCATGGTCACACTGGTACAGCTTCGGTCTCTTAAGCTTCTTGAGGGCGGACAGGTGGGTCTGTTTGTGCCTTTTCAGATTGGACGACTGGTTGCTGCTGTAGTTGCAATCCTTATGGTCACACTGGTGCACCTTGGGTCTCTTGTGTCTCTTGGGTCTTTGGTCGGCAGGCAGGTGGGTCTGTTGGTGCAGTTTCAGATGGCCCCTGTGACCAGTTCTGTAGTAGCAGCCCTCGTGGTCACACTGGTGTATTTTGGATCCATTGAGTCTATGATCGGCAGACAGATGGGGCTGTTTGTGGTTTTTCAGATTCTCCACCCGGTCGGTGCTGTAAGCAAGTGAGGTGGTTGCCGGGTGGTTAACAGGGTTCGGTTCTGTCACGTCTGCCTCTGACTCAGTGGGCATTTCACTGTCTGAAATGGGCTCCTGCTTAATCTTTTTCAGTTCCAGAATCGCACAATACTGAATGATCTCATTTGATACTGGAAAAGGATTAAGTGTCGTGGTCAGATACTCAACATCAGATTCGGCATCAGCTTCGTCTTCGTCAGAACGGTTGTTGCTGTTGTCATTAGAGGCACCGCTGTCTTCACTATCAGAACCCTCATCAGAGACTGCCCGGCTGTAAGCCTTAGCCTTGACGCCAGGGTCAGGAGAGACGCCGGTGGCAAGAAAAAAACAATAACGGGTGTCTGGTTTTGGTAGAAGCCTTATCCAGGTGGGTTGGTTGTTTTCCTGAGCGTAGCCATTAGAGCAATACACAGAAAAGATAACGGCCAAGATCAAAATCAATGGTTTTTTGGATAGCAAGGCTCGGCTTCCCAGTCGTTGAACTGTTTATTGGAAAATCAGGTTAGTCGAAATCTGAAAAAAGGAGGGAGGTTTCTTTGGGGTGGCTTGGAAGGCGGATCATTCTTTATTCCCCTTCTTTCTTTTTCCGTTAGAGGATGGCTGGTCAGACGCTTTCCTTTTAAGTCTCCTTGGTCTCTGGTCGGCAGGCAGGTGGATCTTTTTGTGCTTTTTCAGATTACCCGCATGCTCAGTTCTGTAGTTGCAGCCCTCATGGTCACAGCGGTACACCTTGAGTCTCTGGTCGGCAGGCAGGTGGGTCTGTTTGTGCTTTTTCAGATCTCCCGCCCACTGGGTGCTGTAGTCGCAGCCCTCATGGTCACAGTGGTGCACCTTGAGTCTCTGATCGGCAGGCAGGTGGGTCTGTTTGTGCTTTTTCAGATCTCCCGTCCACTGGGTGCTGTAGTCGCAGCCCTCATGGTCACAGTGGTACATCATGAGTCTCTGGTCGGCAGGCAGGTGGGTCTGTTTGTGCTTTTTCAGATCTGCCGTCCATTGGGTGCTGTAGTCGCAGCCCTCATGGCCACACTGGTGCACCTTGGATCTCACAGGTTTTCTGGGGCTCTGGTCGGCAGGCAAGTGGGTCTGCCAGTGCTTATTCAGATTGCTCCTCAGGTCGGTGCTGTAGTTGCAGCCCTCATGGTCACAATGGTGCTTCTTGATTCTCTGGTCGGCAGGCAGGTGAGTCTGTTTGTGCATTTTCAGATGGCCCTTCTGGGCGGTGCAATAGTTGCAGCCTTCATAGTCACACCGCTGCATATTGGGTCTCTGGTCGACAGGCAGGTGGGTCTGTCTGTGCATTCTCAGATGGCTCATGTGGTCGGTACTGTAGTGACAGCCCTCATAGTCACACTGGTGCACCTTGAGTCTCTGCTCGGCAGGCAGGTGGGTCTGTTTGTGAATTCTCAAATTGCCCGCCCGGTTCGTGATGTGGTCGCAACCCTCATAGTCACACTGGTGCACCTTGGGTCTTTTGGGTCTCTCAGGTCTCTGATCGGCAGGCAGGTGGGTCTGTTTGTGCTGGCTCAGGTTGCACGCGTAGCCAGTGCTGAAGTTGCAGCCCTTATGGTCACACTGGTGCACCTTCGGCTTCTTGACTCTCTGGTCGGCAGGCAAATGGGTCTGTTTGTGCGCTTTCAGATTGCTCCACCGGTCAGTTCTGTGGTTGCAGCCCTCATAGTCACACGGGTACATCTTGGGCTTTAGGTCGGCAGGCAGGTGGGTCTGTTTGTGCTTTTTCAGATTGCCCGCGTAATAGGTGCTGAAGTTACAGCCCTCATGGCCACACTGGTATATCCTGGGTCTACTGACTCTCTTGGCTCTCTTGGCTCTCGTGGCTCTCTGGTCGACAGGCAGGTGGCTCTGTTTGTGCTTTTTCAGATTGCTCGCATGATAGGTGCTGTGGTTGCAGCCCACATGGTCACACTGGTGCGCCCTGGGTCTCTGATCCGCAGGCAGGTGGGTCTGTTTGTGCCTTTTCAGATGGCTCGAGTGATGGCTGCTGTAGTTGCAGCCCTTATGGTCACACTGGTGCGCCCTGGGCCTTTCAGCAGACAGATGCGTCCATTTGTGTGTATTCAGATGGCCCGTGTGGTCGGTGTAGTAGTTGCAACCCTCATAGTCACACTGGTATACCTTGACTCTCTGGTCGGCAGGCAGGTGGGTCTGTTGGTGACTCTTCAGATGACCCGCCTGGTCGGTGCAGTAAGCCGTTGGGGTGACTTTCGGGTGGTTAACAGAGTCCGCTTCTGTTTCGTCTGCCTCTGAGTCAATGGCTATTTCAGTGTCTGAAACGGGCTCCTGCTTAATCTTTTTCAGTGCCAGAGTTGCACAATACTGGTTGATTTCATTTGATACTGGAAAAGGACTCATTGTCGTGATTGCATACTGAACATCAGATTCGGCATCAGCATCGTCTTCGTCAGAATGATTATCGCTGCTTTCATCAGAGGTGCCGCTGTCTTCACCGTCAGAACTATCATCAGAGGCAGCTCGACTGTAAGCCCTGGCCTTGACACCAGAGTCAATAGTTTCGACGCCCGGGGAGTGGAAGCCAATTGTCGGGTTATCGTCAAGTAGAAGCCTTATCCGGGCGGATAGATGTTTTCCGAAACATGAGACCTCAATAAAGGACTTCGGGGTGTTGATGAGCACTGTGCCGACAGCCAGAGCTAAGAGCACAGGCAACCTATTTTCCTGAGCCAGACCATTAGAGCAGTGCACAGAACAGGCAATGGTCAAAGTCAAAATCAATGTTTTTTTGGATAGCAAGGCTCGCCTTCCCAGTCGTTGAACTGTTTATTTGGAAATCAGGTTAGTCAAAATCTGGAGAGAGGTCGGTGCTTTCTTTGAGGTGGGTTGGGAAGCGGATCATTCTTTATCATCCTTCTTTCTTTTCTTGTCAGATAGCGGCTGGTCATAGGCTTTTCTCTTGGATCTCTGGTCGGCAGTCAGGTGGGTCTGTTTGTGCCTTTTCACATTGCCCGCCCGATCAGTTCTGTAGTTGCAGCCCTCATGATCACACTGATGCACCTTGGGTCTCTGGTCGGCAAGCAGGTGAATCCGTTTGTGCGTTTTCAGACTGCTTCTGTGGTCGGTTCTGTAGTCGCAGCCCTCATGATCACACTGGTGCACCTTGGGCCTCTGGTCAGCAGGCAGGTGGGTCTGTTTGTGCCTTTTCACATTGCCTATGTTGGGGGAGCTGTAGTAGCAGCCCTCATGGTCACACTGGTGCAACTTGGGTCTCTGGTCGGCAGGCAGGTGGGTTCGTTTGTGCGTTTTCAGAAGGCCCAGATAGTGGGTCCTGAAGTTGCAGCCCTCATGGTCACACTGATGCACCTTGGGTTTCCTGAGTCTCTGGTCGGCAGGCAGATGGGTTTGTTTGTGCCTCTTCAGATGACCCCTGTAGTAGCTGCTGTAGCCGCAGCCCTCATGGTCACACTGCTGTATCCTGGGTCTCCGGTCAACAGGCAGAAGGGTCTGTTTGTGCGTTTTCAGATGGCTCGCCTGGTCGGTGCTGTAAGCAGTTGGGGTGATTTTCGGGTGGTTAACAGAGTCCACTTCTGTCACCTTTACCTCTGAGTCAGTGGGTGTTTCACCGTCTGAAACGGGCTCCTGCTTAATCTTTTTCAGTTCCAGAGTCGCACAATACTGACTGATTTTATTTGGTACCCGAAAAGGATTAAGTGTCGTGGTTAGATACTCAACATGAGATTCGGCATCAGCTTCGTCTTCGTTTGAACGGTTGTCACTGTTTTTATCAGAGCCGCCGCTGTCTTCACTGTCACTGTCTTCACTGTCACTGTCTTCGCTGTCACTGTCTTCGCTGTCACTGTCTTCGCTGTCGGCACTATCATCAGAGGCTGCCCGACGGTAGGACTCAGCGTTGACACCAGGGTCGGGAGAAAAGCAATAACCAGTGCCTGGTTTTAAAAGGATGTCATCACCGAAGTAAACTTGCGGCATGTCACTGTGGTTCTCGTCAGATTCTTGCTTCAACTCCCACCATTCAATGGCCTCGCTCTCTTCACTTTCGTCAGGTAGAAGCATTATCCGGGTGGGTTGGTTGTTTTCCTGAGTCTGGCCATTAAGGCAATGCAAAGAAAAAGCAATAGCCAAGGCCAAAATCAATGGTTTTTTGAATAGCAAGGCTTGGGTTCCCAGAGGTTGTAATGTTTATTGGGAAATCAGGTTAGTCAAAATCTGGAGAAGTCGGAGGTTTCTTTGAGGTGGGTTGGGGAGCGGATCATTCTTTATCACCCTTCTTTCTTTTCTTGTCAAATGGCAGCTGGTCATAGGCTTTTCTCTTGAATCTCTGGCAGGCAGGCAGGTGGATCTGTTTGTGCTTTTTCAGATTGGTTATGTAGTCGCTGCTGTAGTTGCAACCTTCATGGTCACAGTGGTGCACCTTGGGTCTCTTGGGTCTCTGGTCGGCAGGCAGGTGGATCTGTTTGTGCTTTTTCAGATCGCTTGTAAAGCCTGTTCTGTAGTCGCAGCCCTCATGGTCACACGGGTGCACCTTGGGTTTCCTGGATCTCTGGTCGGCAGGCAGGTGGATCTGTTTGTGCTTGTTCAGATAGCTTTTGTCGTGGGAGCTGTAGTTGCAGCCTTCATGGTCACACTGGTGCACCTTGAGTTTCTGTTCGGCAGGCAGGTGGGTCTGTTTGTGCTTTTTCAGATTGCTCATGTAGTCGCTGCTGAAGTTGCAGCCTTCATGGTCACACTGGTGTGGCTTGGTTCTTTGCTCGGCAGGCAAGTGGGTCTGCTTGTGCTTTTTCAGATAGCTTATGTCGTAGGAGCTGAAGTTGCAGCCTTCATGGTCACAGTGGTGCCCCTTGGGTCTCTGTTCGGCAGGCAAATGGGTCTGTTTGTGGTGTTTCAGATTGCTTATGTAGTCGCTGCTGAAGTTGCAGCCTTCATGGTCACAGTGGTGCACCTTGGGTCTCTGGTCGGCAGGCAGGTGGGTCTGTTTGTGCCTTTTCAGACTGCCCCTAATGTCGGTTCTGTAATCACAGCCCTCATGGTCACACTGGTGCACCTTGGGTTTCCTGGCTCTCTGATCGGTAGGCAGGTGAGTCTGTTTGTGCCTTTTCAGACTGACCCTCTGGTCGGTTCTGTAATCACAGCCCTCATGGTCACACTGGTGCACCTTGAGTTTCCTGGGTCTCTGGTCGGCAGGTAGGTGGGTCTGTTTGTGTTTTTTCAGGTCGCTCGCCCGGGCGGTTCTGTAGTCGCAGCCCTCATGGTCACACTGGTGCACCTTGGGTCTTTTGAGTCCCTGGTCAGCAGGCAGGTGGCTCTTTTTGTGCTTTTTCAGGTCGCGCCCACAGTTGGCGATGTAGTTGCAACTCTCATGATCACACTGGTGCACCAAGGCTCTCTGGTCGGCAGGAAGGTGGGTCTGTTTGTGCTTTTTCAGATTGCCCATGTGGTCGCTGCTGTAATAGCAGCCCTCATGGTCACACTGGTGCATCTTAGGTCTCTGGTCGGCAGGCAGGTGGGTCTGTTTGTGCCTTTTCAGGTTACCCATCTGGTCGGTGCTGTAGTTACAACCCTCATGGTCACACTGCACCTTGAGTCTCTTCGTTCTTTTGGATCTCTGGTCGGCAGGTAGAACACCTACCTCTGAGTTAGCAGGTGTTTCACTGTCTGAAATAGGCTCCTGCTTAATCTTTTTCAGTTCCAGAGTCGCACAATACTGACTGATTTCATTTAATACCCGAAAAGGATTAAGTGTCGTGATTAGATACTCAACTCTAGATTCGGCATCAGATTCGGCATCAGATTCGGCATCAGATTCGGCATCAGCTTCGTCATCGTTTGAACGGTTGTCACTGTTTTTATCAGAACTGCCGCTGTCTCCACTGTCACTGTCTTCGCTGTCGGCACTATCATCAGAGGCTACCTGACTGTAGGCCTCAGCTTTGACACCAGGGTCAGGAGAAAAGCAATAGCGAGTGCCTGGCTTTACAAGGATGTCATCACCGAAGCAGACGTCTGGCATATCGCTGTAGTTCTCGTCAGATTCTTGCTTCAACTCCCACCATTCAATGGTCTCGCTCTCTTCACTTTCGTCAGGTAGAAGCATTATCCGGGTGGGTTGGTTGTTTTCCTGAGTCTGGCCATTAGAGCAATGCAAAGAAAAAGCAATTGCCAAGGCCAAAATCAATGGTTTTTTGAATAGCAAGGCCTGGCTTCCCAGTCGTTGAACTGTTTATTTGGAAATCAGGTTAGTCAAAATCTGGAGAGATGTTGGTGATTTCTTTGAGGTGGGTTGGGAGGCGGATCATTCTTTATCACCCTTCTTTCTTTTCTTGTCAGGTGGCAGCTGGTCATAGGCTTTTCTCTTGAGTCTCTGGTCGGCAGGCAGGTGGGTCTGTTTGTGCTTTTTCAGATTGTTTATGTAGTCGCTGCTGAAGTTGCAGCCTTCATGATCACAGTGGTGCTCCTTGGATCTCTGGTCGGCAGGCAGGTGGGTCTGTTTGTGCCTTTTCAGACTGCGCCTATTGTCAGTTCTGTAATAACAGCCCTCTTGGTCACACTGGTGCACCTTGGGTTTCCTGGGTCTCTGATCGGCAGGCAGGTGGGTCTGTTTGTGCCTTTTCAGTGCGCCCACCTGGTCAGTTCTGTAATCGCAGCCATCATGGTCACACTGGTGCACCTTGGGTTTCCTGGATCTCTGGTCGGCAGGAAGGTGGATCTGTTTGTGTTTTTTCAGGTCGTGCGCCCGGGTGCTGCTGTAGTTGCAGCCCTCATGGTCACACTGGTGCTCCCTGGGTCTCTGGTCGGCAGGCAGATGGGTCAGTTTGTGCCGTTTCAGACTGCACCTGAGGTCGGTTCTGTAGTCGCAGTTTTCATGGTCACACTGGTGCACCTTGGGCCTCTGGTCAGCAGGCAGGTGGATCTGTTTGTGCTTTTTCAGATCGACCGCCCGGTTGGTTCTGTAGTCGCAGTCCTCATTGTCACACTGGTGCACCTTGAGTTTCCCAGGTCTCACAGGCAGGCGGGTCTGTTTGTGCGTTTTCAGATGGCTCGCCTGGTCGATGCTGTGAGCAGGTGTGGTGATTTTCGGGTGCTGATCAGAGTCCGCTTCTGCTACGCCTACTTCTGAGTCAGCCGGTGTTTCACTGTCTGAAATAGACTCCTGCTTAATCTTTTTCAGTTCCAGAGTCGCACAATACTGACTGATTTCATTTGACACCCAAAAAGGATTAAGTGTCGTGGTCTGATACTCAACATTGGATTCGGCATCAGCTTCGTCTTCGTCTGAACAGTCGTCACTGTTTTTATCAGAGCTGCCACTGTCTCCACTGTCAGAACCCTCATCAGAGACTGCACGACTGTAGGCCTTAGCTTTGATACCCTCTTCTGCTGGTTCCTCAGGCCTTTTGTCGCCTCTGAAGCGAAAAAGCATCAGGCTTTCCCTTTGTTTGGCTACGGCAATGATTTCACATTGCTGATCGTTTCCGTGCTGTATCTCAGTGGCGATAGCTTTAACCATAGAGTCAAGTTCTGGTAGCGCGTCCCGGACTGAGAAAAGAGGGAGAAGAATAGTTTCGACGCCCAGAACGAACAGCAAAGGCATTCTACTTTCCTGAGCGTGGCCATTAGAGCAATGCACGGTAACGACCAAGATCAAAATCAATGATTTTTTAGATAACAAGGCCTGGGTTCCCAGTCGTTGCAATGTTTATTTGAAAATCAGGTTAGTCAAAATCTGGAGAGAAGTTGGTGATTTCTTTGAGGTGGGTTGGGCGGCGGATCATTCTTTATCACCCTTGTTTCTTTTCTTGTCAGATGGCAGCTGGTCATAGGCTTTTCTCTTGAGTCTCCGATTGGCAGAAAGGTGAGTCTGTTGGTGTCTTTTCAGGTTTTCCGGCCGGAGGGTTCTGTAGCTGCAGCCCTCATGGTCACACTGGTGCACCTTGAGTCTCTGGTCGGCAGGCAGATGGATCTGTTTGTGCTTTTTCAGACTGCTTAAGCAGTCACTGCTGTAGTTGCAGCCTTCATGGTCACAGTGGTACACCTTGGGTCTCTGGTCGGCAGGCAGGTGGGTCTCTTTGTGCCTTTTCAGTGCGCTCGTATAGTCGGTTCTGTAATCGCAGCCCTCATGGTCACACTGGTGCACCTTGGGTTTCCTGACCCTCTGGTCGGCAGGAAGGTGGATCTGTTTGTGTATTTTTACGTCGTACGCCCGGGCGGTGCGGTAGTTGCAGCCCTCATGGTCACACTGGTGCACCTTGGGTCTCTGGTCAGCAGGCAGGTGGGTCTGTTTGTGCCTTTTCAGACTGCCCCCGTGGGCGGTGCGGTAGTCGCAGCCCTCATGGTCACACTGGTGCACCTTGGGTTTCCTGGCTCTCTGATCGGCAGGCAGGTGTGTCTGTTTGTGCCTTTTCAGATCTTCCGGCCGGTTGGTACTGTAGTTGCAGTCCTCATGGTCACACTGGTGCACCTTGAGCTTCTGTTCGGCAGGCAGGTGGGTCTGTTTGTGCTTTTTCAGATGGGCTCTGTAGTCGCTGATGTAAGCAGGTGAGGTGATTTTCGGGTGGTTAACAGAGTTCGCTGCTGCCACATCTACCTCTGAGTCAGCGGGTGTTTCACTGTCTAAAATAGACTCCTGCTTAATCTTTTTCAGTTCCAGAGTCGCACAATACTGACTGATTTCATTTGATACTGGAAAGGGACTCAGTGTCGTGATTGCATACTGAACATCAGATTCGGCATCAGCATCGTCTTCGTCAGAATGATTATCGCTGCTTTTATCAGAGGTGCCGCTGTCTTCACCGTCAGAACTATCATCAGAGGCAGCTCGACTGTAAGCCCTGGCCTTGACACCAGAGTCAGGTTCTGGCAGCGCATACCGGACTGGAAAAAGAGGAAGAAGCATCGTTTCGACGCCCGGAACGAACAGCAAAGGCATTCTACTTTCCTGAGCGTGGCCATTAGAGCAATACACGGTAACGACCAGGATCAAAATCAATGGTTTTTTAGATAACAAGGTCTGGCTTCCCAGTCGTTGAACTGTCTACTTGGAAATCAGGTTAGTCAAAATCTGGAGAGAGGTCGGTGGTTTTTTTGAGGCGGGCTGGAACGTGGATCATTCTTTATCACCCTTCTTTCTTTTCTTGTCAGATGGCAGCTGGTCATGCGCTTTCCTTTTGAGTCTTTCAGGTCTCTGGTCGGCAGGCCAATGGGTCTGTTTGTGTCTTTTTATATTGCCCCTGTGGGCGGTTCTGAAGTCGCAGTCCTCATGGTCACACTGGTGGTCCACCTTGGATCTCTGGTCGGCAGGCAGGTGGATCTGATTGTGCTTTTTCAGATTGGACCTGTAGTTGGTGCTGTAGTTGCAGCCTTCATGGTCACACTGGTGTGGTCTCTGGTCGGCAGGCAGGTGGATCTGTTTGTGCTTTTTCAGACGGTCCCTATTGTCGGTTCTGTAATCGCAGCCTTTATGGTTACACTGTTGCACCTTGGATTTGCTGAGTCTCTGATCGGCAGGCAGGTGGATCTGTTTGTGCCTTTTCAGTCTGTTCATCTGGTTGGTTCTGTAATCGCAGCCCTCATGGTCACACTGGTGCACCTTGAGTTTTCTGGCTCTCTGGTCGGCAGGCAGGTGGATCTGTTTGTGCGTTTTCAGATGGCCCGCACGGTCGGTGCTGTAGTTGCAGCCCTCATGGTCACACTGGTGCATCTTAAGTCTCTGGTCGGCAGGCAGGTGGATCTGTTTGTGCCTTTTCAGATTGCCCGACTGGTTGGTGCTGTAGTTACAACCCTCATGGTCACACTGGTGCACCTTGAGTTCCTTCGTTCCTTTAGGTCTCTGGTCGGCAGGCAGATGGGTCTGCTTGCGCTTTTTCAGGTGACCCATATAGTCGGTGCTGTAAGCAGGTGAGGTGATTTTCGGGTGGTTAACAGAGTCCACTCCTGCCATGTCTACCTCTGAGACAGCGGGTGTTTCCCTGTCTGAAATAGGCTCCTGCTTAATCTTTTTCAGTTCCAGAGTCCCACAATACTGACTGATTTCATTTAATCCTCGATAAGGATTAAGTGTCGTGGTTAGATACTCAACATCAGATTCGGCATGAGCTTCGTCTTCGTTTGAACGGTCGTCACTGTTTTTATCAGAGCTGCCGTTGTCTTCACTGCCAGAACCCTCATCAGAGGCTACCCGACGGTAAGTCTTAGCTTTGACATCAGGATTGGGAGAGTCGCCGGTGGCAGGAAAGTCGCCGGTGGCAGGAAAGTCGCCGGTGGCAGGAAAGTCGCCGGTGGCAGGAAAGTCGCCGGTGGCAGGAAAAAAGCAATAACGAGTGCCTGGTTTTAAAAGGATGTCATCACCGAATATCTCAATGGCGATAGCTTTAACCGTAGAGTCAAGTTCTGGCAGCGCATCCCGGACTGGAAAAAGAGGAAAAAGCATCGTTTCGACGCCCGGAACGAACAGCAAAGACAACCTGTTTTCCTGAGCCTGACCATTAGAGCAATGCACAGAAAAAGTAACGGCCAAGGTCAAAATCAAGGTTTTTTTGGATAGCAAGGTCTGGGTTCCCAGTCGTTGAAATGTTTATTGGGAAATCAGGTTAGTCAAAATCTGGAGAGAGGTCGGTGATTTCTTTGAAGTGGGTTGGGAGGCGGATCCTTCTTTATCACCCCTCTTTCTTTTCTTGTCAGATGGCGGCTGGTCATACGCTTTTCTTTTGAGTTTCTGGTTGGCAAGCAGGTGGGTCTGTTTGTGCCTTTTCAGATTGCCCACCTGATCGGTTCTGAAGTTGCAGCCCTCATGGTCACACTTCGTCTTGGGTCTCTGGTCGGCAGGCAGGTGGGTCTTTTTGTGCGTTTTCAGACTGCCCCTACGGTCGGTTCTGAAATTGCAGCCCTCATGGTCACACTGGTGCAACTTGGGTCTCTGGTCGGCAGGCAGGTGGGTCTGTTTGTGCCTTTTCAGATTGCCCACCTGATCGGTTCTGAAGTTGCAGCCCTCATGGTCACACTGGTGCAACTTGGGTCTCTGGTCGGCAGGCAGATGGGTCTTTTTGTGCGTTTTCAGACTGGCCCTACGGTCGGTTCTGAAATTGCAGCCCTCATGGTCACACTGGTGCACCTTGAGTCTCTGGTCGGCAGGCAGGTGGATCTGTTTGTGCCTTTTCAGATTGCCCGTCTGGTTGGTGCTGTAGTTACAACCCTCATGGTCACACTGGTGCACCTTGAGTCTCTTCGTTCTTTTAGGTCTCTGGTCGGCAGGCAGATGGGTCTGCTTGCGCTTTTTCAGGTGACCCATGTAGTCGGTGCTGTAAGCAGGTGAGGTGATTTTCGGGTGGTTAACAGAGTCCGCTCCTGCCATGTCTACCTCTGAGACAGCGGGTGTTTCCCTGTCTGAAATGGGCTCCTGCTTAATCTTTTTCAGTTCCAGAGTCCCACAATACTGACTGATTTCATTTGATCCTCGATAAGGATTAAGTGTCGTGGTTAGATACTCAACATCAGATTCGGCATGAGCTTCGTCTTCGTTTGAAGGGTCGTCACTGTTTTTATCAGAGCTGCCGTTGTCTTCACTGCCAGAACCCTCATCAGAGGCTACCCGACGGTAAGTCTTAGCTTTGACATCAGGATTGGGAGAGTCGCCGGTGGCAGGAAAGTCGCCAGTGGCAGGAAAGTCGCCAGTGGCAGGAAAAAAGCAATAACGAGTGCCTGGTTTTAAAAGGATGTCATCACCGAATATCTCAATGGCGATAGCTTTAACCGTAGAGTCAAGTTCTGGCAGCGCATCCCGGACTGGAAAAAGAGGAAGAAGCATAGTTTCGACGCCCGGAACGAACAGCAAAGACAACCTGTTTTCCTGAGCCTGACCATTAGAGCAATGCACAGAAAAAGTAACGGCTAAGGTCAAAATCAAGGTTTTTTTGGATAGCAAGATCTGGCTTCCCAGTCGTTGAAATGTTTATTGGGAAATCAAGTTAGTCAAAATCTGGAGAGAGGTCGGTGATTTCTTTGAAGTGGGTTGGGATGCGGATCATTCTTCATCACCCTTCTTTCTTTTCTTGTCAGATGGCGGCTGGTCATACGCTTTTCTTTTGAGTTTCTGGTTGGCAGGCAGGTGGGTCTGTTTGTGCCTTTTCAGATTGCCCACCTGATCGGTTCTGTAGTTGCAGCCCTCATGGTCACACTTCGTCTTGGGTCTCTGGTCGGCAGGCAGGTGGGTCTTTTTGTGCGTTTTCAGACTGCCCTTACGGTCGGTTCTGAAATTGCAGCCCTCATGGTCACACTGGTGCAACTTGGGTCTCTGGTCGGCAGGCAGGTGGGTCTGTTTGTGCCTTTTCAGATTGATCGCCTGCAAAGTACAGTAGTTGCAGCCTTCGTGGTCACACTGTTGCATCCTGGATCTCTGGTCGGCAGGCAGGTGGATCTGTTTGTGTCTTTTCAGATCGTTCACATAGGCGGTGATGTAGTTGCAGCCCTGATGGTCACACTGGTGCACCTTGGGTCTCTGGTCGGCAAGCAGGTGGATCTTTTTGTGCCTGTTCAGATTGCCCAGATGGTTGGAGCTGTAGTCACAGCCCTCATGGTCACACTGGTGCACCTTGAGTCTCTGGTCGGCAGGCAGGTGGGTCTGTTTGTGCCTGTTCAGATTACTCACCCAGTCGGTGCTGTAGTTGCAGTCCTCATGGTCACACTCTTGCACCTTGGGTCTACGGTAGGCAGCCGGGTGGGTCTGCTTGTGCGTTTTCAGGTGACTCATGTCACTGACATTGTGAGCAGGTGGGGTAACTTCCAGATTGTTAGCAGAGTCTACTTCTGTCACTTCTTCTGACTCAACGGGTACTTCACTGTCTGAAATGGCTCCCTGCTTAGTCATGTTCAGTCTCAGAGTCGCACAATACTGACTGAATTCATTTAATACCCGAAAAGGATCGGGTGCCGTGTTTACACACTGAACATCCGTTTCGGCATCCGCTTCGTCTTCGTTTGAAGTTTCCTGAGCCTGGCCATTAAAGCAATGCACAGAAAAAGTAACGGCCAAGGTCAAAATCAAGGTTTTTTTGGATAGCAAGGTCTGGGTTCCCAGTCGTTGAAATGTTTATTGGGAAATCAGGTTAGTCAAAATCTGGAGAGCGGTCGGTGATTTCTTTGAAGTGGGTTGGGAGGCGGATCATTCTTTATCCCCCCTCTTTCTTTTCTTGTCAGATGGCGGCTGGTCATACGCTTTTCTTTTGAGTTTCTGGTTGGCAAGCAGGTGGGTCTTTTTGTGCCTGTTCAGATTGCCCGGATGGTTGGTGCAGTAGTCACAGCCCTCATGGTCACACTTCATCTTGGGTCTCTGGTCGGCAGGCAGGTGGGTCTTTTTGTGCGATTTCAGACTGCCCATGCGGTCGGTTCTGTAATTGCAGCCCTCATGGTCACACCGGTGCAACTTGGGTCTCTGGTCGGCAGGCAGGTGGGTCTGTTTGTGCGTTTTCAGATTGGTCGCCTGCCAGGTACAGTAGCTGCACCCTTCGTGGTCACACTGGTGCATCCTGGATCTCTGGTCGGCAGGCAGGTGGATCTTTTTGTGCCTTTTCAGATGGTTCACATGGGCAGTGATGTAGTTGCAGCCCTGATGGTCACACTGGTGCACCTTGAGTCTCTGGTGGGCAAGCAGGTGGGTCTGTTTGTGCCTGTTCAGATTGCCCGGATGGTTGGTGCTGTAGTCGCAGCCTTCATGGTCACACTGGTGCACCTTGAGTCTCTGGTCAGCAGGCAGGTGGGTCTGTTTGTGCATTTTCAGATTGTCCGCACGGTGACTGCTGTATTTGCACCCCTCATGGTCACACTGGTGCACCTTGGGTCTAAGGTCGGCAGCCGGGTGGGTCTGCTTGTGCGTTTTCAGGCGACTCATGTCGCCGACGCTGTGAGCAGGTGAGGTGATTTCCGGGTTGTTAGCAGAGTCTACTTCTGTCACTGCTTCTGACTCAACGGGTACTTCACTGTCTGAAATGGCTCCCTGCTTAATCATGTTCAGTCTCAGCGTCGCACAAAACTGACTGAATTCATTTAATGCCCGAAAAGGATCGGGTGCCGTGTTTACACACTGAACATCCGTTTCGGCATCCGCTTCGTCTTCGTTTGAAGTTTCCTGAGCCTGGCCACTAGAGCAATGCACAGAAAAAGTAACGGCCAAGGTCAAAATCAAGGTTTTTTTGGATAGCAAGGTCTGGCTTCCCAGTCGTTGAAATGTTTATTGGGAAATCAGGTTAGTCAAAATCTGGAGAGAGGTCGGTGATTTCTTTGAAGTGAGTTGGGAGGCGGATCATTCTTTATCAGCCTTCTTTCTTTTCTTGTCAGATGGCGGCTGGTCATACGCTTTTCTTTTGAGTTTCTGGTCGATAGGCAGGTGGGTCTTTTTGTGCCTGTTCAGATTGCCCGGATGGTTGGTGCTGTAGTCACAGCTCTCATGGTCACACTGGTGCACCTTGAGTCTCTGGTCGGCAGGCAGGTGGGTCTGTTTGTGCATTTTCAGATTGGTCGCCTGCCAGGTACAGTAGTTACACCCTTCGTGGTCACACTGGTGCATCCTGGATCTCTGGTCGGCAGGCAGGTGGATCTGTTTGTGCGTTTTCAGATTGCTCGCATGCTCGGTCCTATAGTTGCAGCCCTCATGGTCACACTGGTGCACCTTGGGTCTCTGGTCGGCAAGCAGGTGGGTCCTTTTGTGCCTGTTCAGATTGCCCGGATGGTTGGTGCTGTAGTCACAGCCCTCATGGTCACACTGGTGCACCTTGAGTCTCTGGTCGGCAGGCA
Organism: Endozoicomonas sp. 4G; assembly: GCF_023822025.1. Lineage (NCBI taxonomy): Bacteria > Pseudomonadati > Pseudomonadota > Gammaproteobacteria > Oceanospirillales > Endozoicomonadaceae > Endozoicomonas > Endozoicomonas sp. 4G. Next base: position 3,764,596 of record NZ_CP082909.1, read on the forward strand.
GGTGGGTCTGTTTGTGCTTTTTCAGATTGTCCGCACGGTGGCTGCTGTATTTGCACCCCTCATGGTCACACTGGTGCACCTTGAGTCTCTGGTCGGCAGGCAGGTGGGTCTGTTTGTGCATTTTCAGATTGTCCGCACGGTGGCTGCTGTATTTGCACCCCTCATGGTCACACTGGTGCACCTTGGGTCTAAGGTCGGCAGCCGGGCGGGTCTGCTTGTGCGTTTTCAGGCGACTCATGTCGCCGACGCTGTAAGCAAGTGAGGTGATTTCCGGGTTGTTAGCAGAGTTTACTTCTGTCGCTGCTTCTGACTCAGCGGGTATTTCACTGTCTGAAATGACTCCCTGCTTAATCATGTTCAGTCTCAGAGTCGCACAATACTGACTGAATTCATTTAATGCCCGAAAAGGATCGGGTGCCGTGTTTACACACTCATCATCCGTTTCGGCATCCGCTTCGTTTTCGTTTGAAGGGTTGTCGCTGCTTTCATCAGAGGTGCTGCTGTCTTCACGGTCACTGTCTTCGCTGTAGGCACTATCATCAGAGGCTGCCCGACTGTGAACCTTCAACTCCCACCATTCAATGGCCTCGCTCTCTTCTTTATCTGGTAGCCCATCCCGGACCGGGAAAAGAGGGAGAAGAATAGTTTCAACGCCCGAAACGTAGACTCCTTTTATGGATAAGACCTCAATAAAGGGCTTCCGGGCGTTGATCAGCGCCTTGCCGACAGCCAGAGCGAAGCGCAAAGGCAACCTGTTTTCCTGAGCACGGCCATTGGAGCAATGCATAAAAAAGGCAATGACCAAGGTCAAAATCAATGGTTTTTTGGATAGCAAGGTCTGGCTTCCCAGTCATTGAACTGTTTATTGGGAAGTCAGGTTAGTCAAAATCTGGAGAGAGGCCGGGGGTTTCTTTGAGGCAGGTTGGAAGATGGATCATTTTTTATCGCCTTTTTTTCTTTTCGCGTTAGATGGCGGCTGGTCATAGGCTTTCCTTTTGGGTTTCCTGAATCTCTGGTCGACTGGCAGGTGGGTCTGTTTGTGCCTTTTCAGATCGCTCGACTGGTCGGTGCTGTAGTTGCAGCCCTGACGGTCACACTGGTGCCGCTTGAGCCTCTGGTCGGCAGGCAGGTGGGTCTGTTTGTGTCTGTTCAGATTACTCGCCCAGTCGGTGCTGTAGTTGCAGTCCTCATGGTCACACTGGTGCACCTTGGGCCTCTGGTCAGCGGGCAGGTGGGTCTGTTTGTGGTTTTTCAGATTGTCCGTCCGGTCGGTGGAGTAGTTGCAGCCCTCATAGTCACACTGTTGCACCTTGGGTCTCTTGAGTCTTTTGGGCCTCTCGGGTCTCTTGGGTCTCTGGTCGGCAGGCAGGTGAGTCTGTTTATGTGTTTTCAGATGCCCCTTATAGTCAGTGCTGTAGTTGCAGTCCTCATGGTCACACTGGTACACCTTGAGTCTTTGATCGGTGGGCAGGTGGGTCTGTTTGTGCATTTTCAGATTGCTAGTTCGGTCGGTGCGGTAGTCGCAGCCCTCATGATCACACTGGCACACCTTGACTCTCTGGTCATCAGGCAGGTGGGTCTGTTTGTGTTTGTTCAGATTACCCGACTGGTTGGTGCTGTAGCTGCAGCCCTCATGATCACACTGGTGGATCTTGGGTTTCCTGGGTCTCCGGTCGGAAGACAGGTGGATCTGTTTGTGCTTTTTCAGATCACTCCTCTGGCCAGTGCTGTAGTTACAGTTCTCATGGTCACACTGGTGCACCCTGAGTCTCTGGTCGATAGGCAGGTGGATCTGTTTATGCCCTTTCAGATTCTCCGCCCGGTCCGAGCTGTAGTCACAGCCCTCATGATCACACTGGTGGATCTTGGGTCTCTTGGGTCTCTGGTCGGCAGGCAGGTGGATCTGTTTGTGCCTTTTCAGATCACCCAACCACTTGGTCCTGTAGTCGCAGCCCTCATGGTCACACTGGTGCTTGGCAGCGTCCACTTTTGTCACGTCTACCTCTGGGTCAGTAACTATTTCACTGGCTGAAACAGGCTCCTCCTTAATCTTTTTCAGTGCCATAGCTACACAGTACTGACTGATTTCTTTGGCTACTGGAAAAGGATTAAATGTCGTGGTTACATACTCAACCTCAGGCTCGGCATCTGCTTCGTCTTCGTTTGAATGGTTGTCGTTGCTTTCATCAGAGGTGCTGCTCTCTTCACTGTCACTGTCTTCGCTGTCACTGTCTTCGCTGTAGGCACTATCATCAGAGGCTGCCCGACTGTGAACCTTCAACTCCCACCATTTAATGGCCTCGCTCTCTTCTTCATCTGGTAGCCCATCCCGGACCGGGCAAAGAGGGAGAAGAATAGTTTCAACGCCCGAAACGTAGACTCCTTTTATGGATAAGACCTCAATAAAGGGCTTCCGGGCGTTGATCAGCGCCTTGCCGACAGCCAGAGCAAAACGCAAAGGCAACCTGTTTTCTTGGGCGTGACCGTTGGAGCAATGCACAGAAAAGGCAATGACCAAGGTCAAAATCAATGGTTTTTTAGATAGCAAGGCCCGGCTTCCAAATCGTTGAACGTTTTATTTGGAAATCAGGTTAGTCAAAATCTGAAGAAAGGCCGGAGCTTTCTTTGAGGTGAGCTATGAGGCGGACCAATCTGGATCACCCTTCGCCGTTTTCTTGTTAGATGGCAGCTGGTCGTACGCTTTTCTTTTAGATCTCTTGGGTTTCTGGTCGGCAGGCAGGTGGATCTGTTTGTGCTTTTTCAGATCGCTCACCCGGTCGGTGCTGTAGTTGCAGCCCGCATGGTCACACTGGTGCACCTTAGGTCTCTGGTCGGCAGGCAGGTGAGTCTGTTTGTGCATTTTCACATGGTGCCGCTGTTGGGAGATATAGTTGCAACCCTCATAGTCACATTGGTACCTGACTCTCTGGTCGGCAGGCAGATGGTTCTGTTTGTGCATTTTTAAATTGCCCGTGTGATAGGTACTGTAATTGCAGCCCTCATGGCCACACTGGAGCCTTCTGACTCTCTGCTCGACAGGCAGGTGGGTCTGTTTGTGCGTTTTCAGATGGCTCTTGTTATAGGTGCTGTAGTTGCAGCCCTCATGGTCACACTGCAACTTGGCTCTCCGGTTGGCAGGCTGGTGAATCTGTTTGTGCCTTTTCAAATGGCTCCGACAGTCGGTGCTGTAATTGCAGCCCTCATGGTCACACTGCAACATGACTTTCTGGTCGGCAGGCAGGTGGGTTCGTTTGTGAATTTTCAGATTGCTCGCCCGGTTGGTTCTGTAATTGCAGCCCTCATGGTCACACTGATGCCCCCTGGGTCTCTGCCCGGCAAGAAGGTGCCTCTGTTTGTGCGTTTTTGGGGTGGGTATTTCACTGTCTGGATCGGACTCCTGCTTAATCTTTTTCGGTGCCAGAGCTGCACAATACTGACTGATTTCATTTGATACTCGAAAAGGATTAAGTGTCGTGGTTACATACTCAACATCAGCTTCATCTTCGTCAGAACGGTTGTCACTGCCTTGATCAGAGGTGCCGCTGTCTTCGCTGTCACTGTCTTCGCTGTCACTGTCTTCGCTGTCACTGTCTTCGCTGTCACTGTCTTCGCTGTCACTGTCTTCGCTGTCACTGTCTTCGCTGTCACTGTCTTCGCTGTCGGCACTATCATCAGAGGCTGACCGACTGTGAGCCTTAGCTTCGACGGCAGGGTCAGGAAAGACGCTGGTGGCAGGAGAAAAGCAATAGCGAATGTCTGGCTTTAAGAGGATGTCATCACCGAATATCTCAATGGCGATAGCTTTAACCGTAGAGTCAGGTTCTGGTAGCGCATCCCGGACTGGAGAAAGAGGAAGAAGCATAGTTTCGATGCCCAGAACGAAGCGCAAAGGCAACCTGTTTTCTTGAGCACGGCCATTGGAGCAATGCATAGAAAAGGCAATGACCAAGGTCAAAATCAATGGTTTTTTAGATAGCAAGGCCCGGCTTCCAAATCATTGAACTGTTTATTTGGAAATCAGGTTAGTCAAAATCTGGAGAGAGGTCAGTGGTTTCTTTGAGGTGGGTTGGGAAGCGGATCATTCTTTATCACCCTTCTTTCTTTTGCTGTCAGATGGCGGCTGGTCACAGGCTTTTCTCTTGGGTCTCTGGTCGGCAGGCAGGTGGGTTCTTTTGTGCGTTTTCAGATGGCCTGTATGGTCGGTTCTGTAATCGCAGCCCTCATGGTCACAGTGGTGCACCTTGAGTCTCTGGTCGGCAGGCAGATGAGTCGGCTTGTGCCTTTTCAGATTGCTCACATGGTTGGTTCTGTAGTTGCAGTCTTCATGATCACACTGATGCAACTTGGGTTTCCTGAGTCTCTGGTCGGCGGGCAGGTGAGTCTGTTTGTGCTCTTTCAGACTGCGCCTATTGTCAGTTCTGTAATCACAGCCCTCACGGTCACACTGGTGCACCCTGAGCCTCTGGTCGGCAGGCAGGTGGATCCGTTTATGCGTTTTTAGATGGCTCATGTAGTTGGTGCTATAGTCGCACCCCTCATGGTCACACTGGTGCCCCCTGAGTCTCTGGTCGGCAGGCAGGTGGATCCGTTTGTGCGCTTTCAGATGGCCCCCATGGTCGGTCCTGTAGTTGCAGCCCTCATGGTCACACTGGTGTGGCTTGGGTCTCTGGTCGGCAAGTAGGTGAGTCTGCTTGTGCCTTTTCAGATTGCCCGAACGGTGGCTGCTGTAGTCGCAACCCTCATGGTCACACTGGTGTAACTTGGGCCTCTGGTCGGCAGGCAGGTGGGTCTGTTTGTGCCTGTTCAGATTGCCTGTATGGTTGGTGCTGTGGTTACAACCCTCATGGTCACACTGCTGCATATTGGGTCTCTGTTCGGCAGGCAGGTGGACCTGTTTGTGCCTTTGCAGATTGCCCGCACGGTGGGCGCTGTAGTCGCACCCCTCATGGTCACACTGGTGCACCTTGGGTCTCTCTGTCACTTCTTCTGACTCAACGGGTACTTCACTGCCTGAAATGACTCCCTGCTTAATCATGTTCAGTCTCAGAGTCGCACAATACTGACTGAATTCATTTAATGCCCGAAAAGGATTGGGTGCCGTGTTTACACACTGAGCATCCGTTTCGTCATCAGCTTCGTCTTCGTTCGAAGGGTTGTCGCTGTTTTCATCAGAGGTGCTGCTGTCTTCACTGTCACTGTCTTCGCTGTCACTGTCTTCGCTGTCACTGTCTTCGCTGTCGGCACTATCATCAGAGGCTGCCCGTCGGTAAGCCTTAGCTTTGACATCAGAGTCGGGAAAGTCGCCGGTGGCAGGAAAGTCGCCGGTAGCAGGAAAAAAGCAATAGCGACTGTCTGACTTTAAGAGTGGTTTTAAAAGGATGTCATCACCGAATATCTCAATGGCGATAGCTTTAACCGTAGAGTCAGGTTCTGGTAGCGCATCCCGGACTGGAAAAAGAGGAAGAAGCATAGTTTTGATGTCCAGAACGAACAGCAAAGGCAACCTGTTTTCCTGAGCCTGACTATTAGAGCAATGCACGGCAACGGCCAAGATCAAAATCAATGTGTTTTTGGATAGCAAGGTCTGGCTTCCCAGTCATTGAAATGTTTATTGGGAAATCAGGTTAGTCAAAATCTGAAGAGAGGTCAGTGGTTTCTTTAAGGTGGGTTGGGAGGGGGATCATTCTTTATCACTCTTTTTTCTTTTCATGTCAGATGGCGGCTGGTTATAGGCTTTTCTCTTGGGTCTTTGGTCGGCAGGCAGGTGGATCCGTTTGTGGGTTTTCAGACTGCCCTTGTGATCGGTGCTGTAGTCGCAGCCCTCATGGCCACACTGGTGCACCTTGGGCCTCTGATCGGCAGGCAGGTGGGTTCTTTTGTGCATTTTCATATGGCCCACATGGTCGGTTCTGTAATAACAGCCCTCATGCTCACACTGGTGCACCTTGGGTCTCTGGTCGGCAGGCAGGTGGTTCTGTTTGTGTTTTTTTAGATCGATCGCCCGGTCGGTGCTGTAGTCGCAGCCCTCATGGTCACACTGGTGCACCTTGGGTTTCTTGAATCTATGGTCGGCAGGCAGGTGGATCCGTTTGTGGATTTTCAGACTGCCCTTGTGATCGGTGCTGTAGTCGCAGCCCTCATGGTCACACTGGTGCACCTTGGGCCTCTGGTCGGCAGGTAGGTGGGTTCTTTTGTGCATTTTCAGACTACCCGTGTGGTCAGTTCTGTAATTGCAGCCCTCATGGTCACATTGGTACACCTTGACTCTCTGGTCGGCAGGCAGGTGGATTTTTTTGTGCTTTTTCAGATCACCCGCCCGGTCGGTGCTGTAATTGCAGCCCTCATGGTCACACTGGTATACCTTGGCTCTCTGGTCGGCAGGCAGGTGGATTTTTTTGTGGTTTTTCAGACAGTCCGTCCGGTTGGTTCTGTAGTTGCAGTCCTCATGGTCACACTGGTGCACCTTGGGCCTCTGGTCGGCAGGCAGGTGGATCTGTTTGTGCTTTTTCAGATAGTCCGCCCGGTCGGTTCTGTAGTCGCAGTCCTCATGGTCACACTGGTGCACCTTGAGTTTCCCAGATCGCACAGGCAGGCGGGTATTTTTGTGCGATTTCAGATGGCGCACCTGGTCAGTGCTGCAAGCAGGTGGGGTGATGTTCGGGTGGTTAACAGAGTCCGCTTCTGCCACGTCTACCTCTGAGTCAGCGAGTGTTTCACTGTCTGAAATAGACTCCTGCTTAATCTTTTTCAGTTCCAGAGTCGCACAATACTGATTGATTTCATTTGATACTCGATAAGGATTAAGTGTCGTGGTCAGATACTCAACATTAGATTCGTCATCAGCTTCGTCTTCGTTTGAAGGGTTGTCACTGTTTTTATCAGAGGTGCCGCTGTCTTCACTGTCACTGTCTTCGCTGTAGGCACTATCATCAGAGGCTGCCCGACTGTAGGCCTTAGCTTTGACATCAGAGTCGGGAAAATCGCCGGTGGCAGGAAAGTCGCCGGTGGCAGGAGAAAAGCAATAACGAGTGCCTGGTTTTAAAAGGATGTCATCACCGAATATCTCAATGGCGATAGCTTTAACCGTAGAGTCAGGTTCTGGTAGCGCATCCCGGACTGGAAAAAGAGGAAGAAGCATAGTTTCGATGCCCGGAACGAACAGCAAAGGCAACCTGTTTTCCTGAGCCTGACCATTAGAGCAATGCACGGCAACGGCCAAGATCAAAATCAATGTGTTTTTGGATAGCAAGGTCTGGCTTCCCAGTCATTGAAATGTTTATTGGGAAATCAGGTTAGTCAAAATCTGGAGAGAGGTCAGTGGTTTCTTTAAGGTGGGTTGGGAGGGGGGCATTCTTTATCACTCTTTTTTCTTTTCCTGTCAGATGGCGGCTGGTCATACGCTTTTCTTTTGAGTTTCTGGTTGGCAGGCAGGTGGGTCTGTTTGTGTTTTTTTAGATCGCTCGCCCGGTCGGTGCTGTAGTGGCAGCCCTCATGGTCACACTGGTGCACCTTGGGTTTCCTGGGTCTCTGGTCGGCAGGCAGGTGGGTCTGTTTGTGTTTTTTCAGGTCGGACGCCCGGACGGTGCTGTAGTTGCAGCCCTCATGGTCACACTGGTGCACCCTGGGTCTCTGGTCGGCAGGCAGGTGGGTCTTTTTGTGCTTTTTCAGATTGTGCCTATTGTCAGTTCTGTAATCACAGCCCTCATGGTCACACTGGTGCACTTTGGGTTTCCTGGGTCTCTGGTCGGCAGGCAGGTGGGTCTGCTTGTGCTTTTTCAGATTGCTTGTCAGGTTGGTGCTGAAGTTACAGCCCTCGTGGTCACACTGGTGCACCTTGGTTTTTTTGGGTCTCTGATCGGCAGGCAGGTGGGTCTGTTTGTGCCTTTTCAGTACGCTCATCTTGTCAGCTCTGTAATCGCAGCCCTCGTGGTCACACTGGTGCACCTTGGGTTTTTTGGATCTCTGGTCGGCAGGAAGGTGGATCTGTTTGTGTTTTTTCAGGTCGGACGCCCGGGCGGTGCTGTAGTTGCAGCCCTCATGGTCACACTGGTGCACCCTGGGTCTCTGGTCGGCAAGCAGGTGGGTCTGTTTGTGCCGTTTCAGACTGCACCTGAAGTCGGTTCTGTAGTCGCAGTTTTTATGGTCACACTGGTGCACCTTGGGTCTTTGGTCGGCAGGCAGGTGGATCTGTTTGTGCTTTTTCAGATCGTCCACCCGGTCGGTTCTGTAGTTGCAGTCCTCATGGTCACACTGGTGCACCTTGGGCCTCTGGTCGGCAGGCAGGTGGATCTGTTTGTGCGTTTTCAGATAGTTCGCCCGGTCGGTTCTGTAGTCGCAGTCCTCATGGTCACACTGGTGCACCTTGAGTTTCCCAGATCTCACAGGCAGGCGGGTATTTTTGTGCGATTTCAGATGGCGCGCCTGGTTGGTGCTGCAAGCAGGTGGGGTGATGTTCGGGTGGTTAACAGAGTCCGCTTCTGCCACGTCTACCTCTGAGTCATTAACTATTTCACTGTCTAAAACAGGCTCCTGCTTAATCTTTTTCAGTGCCAGAGTCGCACAATACTGATTGATTTCATTTGATACTCGATAAGGATTAAGTGTCGTGGTCAGATACTCAACATTAGATTCGTCATCAGCTTCGTCTTCGTTTGAACGGTCGTCGCTGTTTTCATCAGAGGTGCTGCTGTCTTCACTGTCACTGTCTTCGCTGTAGGCACTATCATCAGAGGCTGCCCGACTGTAGGCCTTAGCTTTGACATCAGAGTCGGGAAAGTCGCCGGTGGCAGGAAAAAAGCAATAGCGACTGTCTGACTTTAAGAGTGGTTTTAAAAGGATGTCATCACCGAATATCTCAATAGCGATAGCTTTAACCGTAGAGTCAGGTTCTGGTAGCGCATCCCGGACTGGAAAAAGAGGAAGAAGCATAGTTTTGATGTCCAGAACGAACAGCAAAGGCAACCTGTTTTCCTGAGCCTGACCATTAGAGCAATGCACGGCAACGGCCAAGATCAAAATCAATGTGTTTTTGGATAGCAAGGTCTGGCTTCCCAGTCATTGAAATGTTTATTGGGAAATCAGGTTAGTCAAAATCTGGAGCGAGGTCAGTGGTTTCTTTGAGGTGGGTTGGGAGGGGGATCATTCTTTATCACTCTTTTTTCTTTTCCTGTCAGATGGCGGCTGGTCATACGCTTTTCTTTTGAGTTTCTGGTTGGCAGGCAGGTGGGTCTGTTTGTGTTTTTTTAGATCGCTCGCCCGGTCGGTGTTGTAGTCGCAGCCCTCATGGTCACACTGGTGCACCTTGGGTTTCCTGGGTCTCTGATCGGCAGGCAGGTGGGTCTGTTTGTGCTTTTTCAGATTGTGCCTATTGTCAGTTCTGTAATCACAGCCCTCATGTTCACACTGGTGCACCTTGGGTTTTCTGGGTCTCTGATCGGCAGGCAGGTGGGTCTGTTTGTGCCTTTTCAGTCCGCTCATCATGTCAGCTCTGTAATCGCAGCCCTCATGGTCACACTGGTGCATCTTGGGTTTCCTGGGTCTCTGGTCGGCAGGCAGGTGGGTCTGTTTGTGCCTTTTCAGTCCGCTCATCTTGTCAGTTCTGTAATCGCAGCCCTCATGGTCACACTGGTGCACCTTGGGTTTCTTGGATCTCTGGTCGGCAGGAAGGTGGATCTGTTTATGTTTTTTCAGGTCGGACGCCCGGGCGGTGCTGTAGTTGCAGCCCTCATGGCCACACTGGTGCACCCTGGGTCTCTGGTCGGCAGGCAGGTGGGTCTGTTTGTGCCGTTTCAGACTGCACCTGAGGTCGGTTCTGTAGTCGCAGTTTTTATGGTCACACTGGTGCACCTTGAGTCTTTGGTCGGCAGGCAGGTGGATCTGTTTGTGCTTTTTCAGATAGTCCGCCCGGTCGGTTCTGTAGTCGCAGTCCTCATGGTCACACTGGTGCACCTTGATTTTCCCAGGTCTCACAGGCATGCGGGTATTTTTGTGCGATTTCAGATGGCGCGCCTGGTTGGTGCTGTAAGCAGGTGGGGTGATGTTTGGGTGGTTAACAGAGTCCGCTTCTGCCACGTCTACCTCTGAGTCAGCCAGTGTTTCACTGTCTGAAATAGACTCCTGCTTAATCTTTTTCAGTTCCAGAGTCGCACAATACTGATTGATTTCATTTGATACTCGATAAGGATTAAGTATCGTTGTCAGATACTCAACATTAGATTCGTCATCAGCTTCGTCTTCGTTTGAAGGAGTGTCGCTGTTTTCATCAGAGGTGCTGCTGTCTTCACTGTCACTGTCTTCGCTGTCGGCACTATCATCAGAGGCTGCCCGACTGTAGGCCTTAGCTTTGACATCAGAGTCGGGAGAGTCGCCGGTGGCAGGAAAATCGCCGGTGGCAGGAAAAAAGCAATAGCGACTGTCTGACTTTAAGAGTGGTTTTAAAAGGATGTCATCACCGAATATCTCAATAGCGATAGCTTTAACCGTAGAGTCAGGTTCTGGTAGCGCATCCCGGACTGGAAAAAGAGGAAGAAGCATAGTTTTGATGTCCAGAACGAACAGCAAAGGCAACCTGTTTTCCTGAGCCTGACCATTAGAGCAATGCACGGCAACGGCCAAGATCAAAATCAATGTGTTTTTGGATAGCAAGGTCTGGCTTCCCAGTCATTGAAATGTTTATTGGGAAATCAGGTTAGTCAAAATCTGGAGCGAGGTCAGTGGTTTCTTTGAGGTGGGTTGGGAGGGGGATCATTCTTTATCACTCTTTTTTCTTTTCCTGTCAGATGGCGGCTGGTCATACGCTTTTCTTTTGAGTTTCTGGTTGGCAGGCAGGTGGGTCAGTTTGTGCCTTTGCAGACTGAACCTACGATCGGTTCTGTAATTGCAGCCCTTATGGTCACACTGGTGCGCCTTGACTCTCTGGTCGGCAGGCAGGTGAATCTCTTTGTGGGCTTTCAGACTGCCCTTGTGATCGGTGCTGTAGTCGCAGCCCTCATGGCCACACTGGTGCACCTTGGGCCTCTGGTCGGCAGGCAGGTGGGTTCGTTTGTGCGTTTTCAGATGGCTCGTATGGTCAGTTCTGTAATTGCAGCCCTCATGGTCACACTGGTGCACCTTGGCTCTCTGGTCGGCAGGCAGGTGGGTCTTTTTGTGCCTTTTCAGATGGCCCACATGGTCGGTGATGTAGTTGCAACCCTTATGGTCACACTGGTGCATCTTGGGTCTCTTGGGTCTCTGGTCGGCAGGCAGGTGGGTTTGTTTGTGCGCTTTCAGGTGACTCATGTCGCCGGCGTTGTAAGCAGGTGAGCTAATTTCCAGATGGTTAGCAGAGTCTGCTTCTGTCACCTCTTCTGACTCGGCGGGTATTTCACTGTCTGAAATGGCTCCCTGATTAATCATGTTCAGTCTCAGAGTCGCACAATACTGACTGAATTCATTTAACGCCTGAAAAGGATTGGGTGCCGTGTTTACACACTGAACATCCGTTTCGACATCAGCTTCGTCTTCGTTTGAAGGGTTGTCGCTGTTTTCATCAGAGGTATTGCTGTCTTCACTGTCACTGTCTTCGCTGTCACTGTCTTCGCTGTCACTGTCTTCGCTGTCGGCACTATCATCAGAGGCTGCCCGTCGGTAAGCCTTAGCTTTGACATCAGAGTCGGAAAAGTCGCCGGTGGCAGGAAAGTCGGCAGTGGCAGGAAAATCGCCGGTGGCAGGAAAAAAGCAATAGCGACTGTCTGACTTTAAGAGTGGTTTTAAAAGGATGTCGTCACCGAATATCTCAATGGCGATAGCTTTAACCGTAGAGTCAGGTTCTGGTAGCGCATCCCGGACTGGAAAAAGAGGAAGAAGCATAGTTTCGATGCCCAGAACGAACAGCAAAGGCAACCTGTTTTCCTGAGCCTGACCATTAGAGCAATGCACGGCAACGGCCAAGATCAAAATCAATGTGTTTTTGGATAGCAAGGTCTGGCTTCCCAGTCATTGAAATGTTTATTGGGAAATCAGGTTAGTCAAAATATGGAGAGAGGTCAGTGGTTTCTCTGAGGTGGCTTGGGAGGGAGATCATTCTTTATCACTCTTTTTTCTTTTCCTGTCAGATGGCGGCTGGTCATAGGCTTTTCTCTTGGGTCTCTGGTCGGCAGGCAGGTGGATCCGTTTGTGGGTTTTCAGACTGCCCTTGTGATCAGTGCTGTAGTCGCAGCCCTCATGGTCACACTGGTGCACCTTGGGTCTCTGGTCGGCAGGCAGGTGGGTTCTTTTGTGCGTTTTCAGATGGCTCACATGGTCGGTTCTGTAATCGCAGCCCTCATGGTCACACTGGTGCTTCTTGGGTCTCTGGTCGGCAAGCAGGTGGGTCTGCTTGTGCTGTTTCAGATCGGCTGCCCGGTCGGTCCTGTAGTTGCAGCCCTCATGGTCACATTTGTGCGCCTTGACTCTCTGGTCGGCAGGCAGGTGGATCTGTTTGTGGGTTTTCAGAGTACCCTTGTGGTCAGTTCTGTAATTGCAGCCCTCATAGTCACACTGGTGCGCCTTGACTCTCTGGTCGGCAGGCAGGTGGATCTGTTTGTGGGTTTTCAGACTGCCCTTGTGAACGCTGCTGTAGTCGCAGCCCTCATGGTCACATTTGTGCGCCTTGACTCTCTGGTCGGCAGGCAGGTGGATCTGTTTGTGGGTTTTCAGACTACCCTTTTGGTCAGTTCTGTAATTGCAGCCCTCATGGTCACACTTGTGATTCATGGGTCTCCGGTCGGCAGGCAGGTGGGTCAGTTTGTGCATTTTCAGATGGGTCGCCTGATCGCTGCTGTAGTTGCAGCCCTCATGATCACACTGATGCACTCTGGGTCTCTGGTCGGCAAGCATGTGAATCCGTTTGTGCGTTTTCAGACTGCTACTGTCGTCGGTTCTGTAGTCGCAGCCCTCATGGTCACACTGGTGCTCCTTGGGTCTCTGGTCGGCAAGCAGGTGGGTCTTTTTGTGCCTTTTCAGATGGCCCACATGGTCGGTGATGTAGTTGCAACCCTTATGGTCACACTGGTGCATCTTGGGTCTCTTGGGCCTCTTGGGTCTCTGGTCGGCAGGCAGGTGGGTTTGTTTGTGCGCTTTCAGGTGACTCATCTCGCCGATGTTGTAAGCAGGTGGGATAATTTCCAGATTATTAGCAGAGTCTACTTCTGTCACTTCTTCTGACTCAGCGGGTATTTCACTGTCTGAAATGGCTCCCTGCTTAATCATGTTCAGTCTCAGAGTCGCACAATACTGACTGAATTCATTTAATGCCCGAAAAGGATCGGGTGCTGTGTTTACACACTGAGCATCCGTTTCGGCATCAGCTTCGTCTTCGTTTGAACGGTCGTCGCTGTTGTCATCAGAGGTGCTGCTGTCTTCACTGTCACTGTCTTCGCTGTCGGCACTATCATCAGAGGCTGCCCGACTGTAGGCCTTAGCTTTGACATCAGAGTCGGGAGAGTCGCCGGTGGCAGGAAAATCGCCGGTGGCAGGAAAATCGCCGGTGGCAGGAAAATCGCCGGTGGCAGGAAAAAAGCAATAGCGACTGTCTGACTTTAAGAGTGGTTTTAAAAGGATATCATCACCGAATATCTCAATGGCGATAGCTTTAACCGTAGAGTCAGGTTCTGGTAGCGCATCCCGGACTGGAAAAAGAGGAAGAAGCATAGTTTTGATGTCCAGAACGAACAGCAAAGGCAACCTGTTTTCCTGAGCCTGACCATTAGAGCAATGCACGGCAACGGCCAAGATCAAAATCAATGTGTTTTTGGATAGCAAGGTCTGGCTTCCCAGTCATTGAAATGTTTATTGGGAAATCAGGTTAGTCAAAATATGGAGAGAGGTCAGTGGTTTCTTCGAGGTGGGTTGGGAGGTAGATCATTCTTTATCACTCTTTTTTCTTTTCCTGTCAGATGGCGGCTGGTCATAGGCTTTTCTCTTGGGTCTCTGGTCGGCAGGCAGGTGAGTCTGTTTGTGCCTTTGCAGATGGCTTGTGTGGCCGGTGCTATAGTCGCACCCCTCATGGTCACACTGGTGCACCTTGGGTCTCTGGTCGGCAGGCAGGTGAGTCTGTTTGTGCCTTTGCAGATGGCTTGTGTGGCCGGTGCTATAGTCGCACCCCTCATGGTCACACTGGTGCACCTTGGGTCTTTGGTCGGCAGGCAGGTGGATCTGTTTGTGGGTTTTCAGACTGCCCTTGTAATCGGTGCTGTAGTCGCAGCCCTCATGGTCACACTGGTGCACCTTAGGTCTCTGGTCGGCAGGCAGGTGGATTTTTTTGTGCTTTTTCAGATCACCCGCCCGGTCGGTGCTGTAATTGCAGCCCTCATGGTCACACTGGTATACCTTGGCTCTCTGGTCGGCAGGCAGGTGGGTCTGCTTGTGCTTTTTCAGATTGCCCGTGTAGTCGGTGCTGTAATTGCAGCCCTCATGGTCACACTGGTATACCTTGGCTCTCTGGTCGGCAGGCAGGTGGGTCTGCTTGTGCTTTTTCAGATTGCCCGTGTAGTCGGTTCTGTAGTCGCAGCCCTCATGGTCACATTGGTGCGCCTTGACTCTCTGGTCGGCAGGCAGGTGGGTCTCTTTGTGGGTTTTCAGACTGCCCTTGTGAACGCTGCTGAAGTCGCAGCCCTCATGGTCACATTTGTGCGCCTTGACTCTCTGGTCGGCAGGCAGGTGAATCTGTTTGTGGGATTTCAGACTACCCTTGTGGTCAGTTCTGTAATTGCAGCCCTCATGGTCACACTTGTGATTCATGGGTCTCCGGTCGGCAGGCAGGTGGGTCAGTTTGTGCTTTTTTAGATGGCTCATGTAGTCGGTGCTATAGTCGCACCCCTCATGGTCACACTGGTGCTCCCTGGATCTCTGGTCGGCAGGCAGGTGGATCTGTTTGTGCCTTTTCAGATACTCCTGCCTATCGGTCCTGTAGTCGCAGCCCTCATGGTCACACTGGTGCACCTTGGGTCTCTGGTCGCCAAGCAGGTGGGTCTTTTTGTGCCTTTTCAGATGGCTCACATAGTCGGTGATGTAGTTGCAACCCTTATGGTCACACTGGTGCATCTTGGGTCTCTTGGGTCTCTGGTCGGCAGGCAGGTGGGTTTGTTTGTGCGCTTTCAGGTGACTCATGTCGCCGGCGTTGTAAGCAGGTGAGCTAATTTCCAGATGGTTAGCAGAGTCTGCTTCTGTCACCTCTTCTGACTCGGCGGGTATTTCACTGTCTGAAATGGATCCCTGATTAATCATGTTCAGTCTCAGAGTCGCACAATACTGACTGAATTCATTTAATGCCTGAAAAGGATCGGGTGCCGTGTTTACACACTGAACATCCGTTTCGTCATCAGCTTCGTCTTCGTTTGAAGGGTTGTCGCTGTTTTCATCAGAGGTGCTGCTGTCTTCACTGTCACTGTCTTCGCTGTCACTGTCTTCGCTGTCACTGTCTTCGCTGTCACTGTCTTCGCTGTCGGCACTATCATCAGAGGCTGCCCGTCGGTAAGCCTTAGCTTTGACATCAGAGTCGGGAGAGTCGCCGGTGGCAGGAGAAAAGCAATAACGAGTGCCTGGTTTTAAAAGGATGTCATCACCGAATATCTCAATGGCGATAGTTTTAACCGTAGAGTCAGGCTCTGGTAGCGCATCCCGGACTGGAGAAAGAGGAAGAAGCATAGTTTCGATGCCCAGAACGAACAGCAAAGGCAACCTGTTTTCCTGAGCCTGACCATTAGAGCAATGCACGGCAACGGCCAAGATCAAAATCAATGTGTTTTTGGATAGCAAGGTCTGGCTTCCCAGTCATTGAAATGTTTATTGGGAAATCAGGTTAGTCAAAATCTGGAGAGAGGTCGCAGGTTTCTTTGAGGTGGGTTCGGAGGCGGATCATCTTTTATCAACCTTCTTTTTTTTCCCGTTAGAGGGCGGCTGGTCATACGCTTTTCTTTTGGGTCTTTCGGGTCTTTCGGATCTCTGATCGGCAGGCAGGTGGGTCTTTTTGTGCTTTTTCAGATCGCTCCTGTTGTAGGCGCTGTGATCGCAGCCTTCATGATCACAGGGGTGTGCCCTGGATCTCTGGTCGACAGGCAGATGGGTCTGCTTGTGCTTTTTCAGATGGCTCAGCCAGTTGCTGCGGTAGTTGCAGTCATCATAGTCACACCGGTGTATCTTGTCTCTCTGGTCTTCAGGCAAGTGAGTCTGTTTGTGCTTTTTCAAATCACTCGCCCAGTCGGTGCTGTAGTCGCAGCCCTCATGGTCACACCGGTGCACCTTGGCTCTCTGGTCGGCGGGCAGGTGGGTCCGTTTGTGCGTTTTCAAATCGCCCTTGTAGTCGCTGCTGTAGTTGCAGCCCTCATGGTCACAATGGTGCACCTTGGCTCTCTGGTCGGCGGGCAGATGGGTCCATTTGTGCCTTTTCAGATGACCAAGCTGGTTGGTGCTGTAGTCGCAGCCTTCACGGTCACAGCGGTGAAGCCAGGTTCTCTGGTCGGCAGGCAGGTGGATCTGTTGGTGGGTTTTCAGACTGCCCTTGTGATCAGTCCTATAGTCGCAGCCCTCATGGTCACACTGGTGCACCTTGGGGTTCCTGGGTCGCTGGTCGGCAGGCAGGTGGATCTGTTTGTGGATTTTCAGACTACCCTTGTAGTCAGTTCTGTAGTTGCAGCCCTCATGGTCACATTGGTGTACCTTGGCTCTCTGGTCGGCAGGCAGGTGGATTGGTTTGTGCTTTTTCAGATCGGCCACCCGGTCAGTGCTGTAGTTGCAGCCCTCGTGTTCACACTGGTGCCGCTTGGCTCTCCGGTCGGCAGGCGCTTCTGCCCCTGACTCAGTGGGTATTTTATTGTCTGAAGTGGAGTCCTGGCTAATCATTTTCAGTCCCAGAGCCAAAAAATACTGACTCGTTTCGTTTAATGTCTGAAAAGGATCAACGGTCGTGCTTGCACACTGAACATCAGTTTCTTCTTCGTTTGAATAGCTGTCGCTGTTTTCAGCGGAGCTGCCGTCTTCTTGATTGTCAGAACCCTTATCAGAGGCTGCCCGACGGTAAGCCTTAGCTACGACGCCAGGGTCAGGTTGAGGTTGAGGGTCAGGTTGAGGGTCAGGTTGAGGGTCAAGAGAGTCGCCGGTGGCAGGAAAAAAGCAATAGCGAGTGTCTGACTTTAAGAGTGGCTTTAAGAGGATATCATCACCGAAACAAACTCGTGGCATGTCACTGTGGTTCTCGTCGGATTCTTGCTGCAACTCCCACCATTCAATAGCCTCGCTCTCTTCACTTTCGTCAGGTAGAAGCATTATCCGGGTGGGTTGGCTATTTCCCAAGCACACCTCAATAAAGGGCTTCGGGATATTGATAAGCGCTTTGCCGACAGCCAGAGCGAAGAGAAAAGGCATACTATTTTTCCAAGTTTTCCGAGCATCCCAGGCTTCCCGAGCGTGACTATTAGAGCAATGCATAGAAAAAGCAACTGCCAAGATCACAATCAATAGTTTTTTGAATAGCAAGGTCCGGCTTCCCAGTCATTGAAATGTTTATTGGGGAATCAGGTTAGTCAAAATCTGGAGAGACGTCGGAGATTTTTTTGAGGCCAGTTCGGAGGCGGATCATTCTTTATCAACCTTCTTTTTTTCCCGTTAGATGGCGGCTGGTCATACGCTTTCCTTTTGAGTCTCTGGTCGAGAGGCAGGTGTATTTTTTTGTGCATTTTCAGATTGCCCAAGTAGCCGGTGCTGTAGTTGCAGCCCTCATGGTCACACTGGTGCACCTTGAGCCTCTTGGCTCTCTGGTCGGCAGGTAAGTGGGTCAGTTTGTGCGCTTTCAGATTGCCCTTATGGTCTGTGCTGTAGCTGCAGCCCTCATGGTCACACTGGCGCAACTTGAGTCTCTCGTCGGCAGACAGATGGGTCCGTTTGTGCATTTTCAGATGACTCATGTAGCTGGCTTCGTAGTTGCAGCCTTCATGGTCACACTGAAGCCTGTGTCTCTTGACTCTCTGGTCGGCAGGCAAGTGGGTCTGTTTGTGCCTTTTCAGACTGCCCTTCAGGTCGGTTCTGTAGTTGCAGCCCTTATGGTCACACTGATGCACTCGGGGTCCCCTGGGTCTCTGGTTGGCAGGCAAATGGGTCTGTTTGTGCCTTTTCAGATTGAACGTATACTCGGTGCTGTAGTTGCAGCCTTCATGGTCACAGTGGTGCACCTTGGGTCTCTTGGTTCTCTGGTCGGCAGGCAGGTGAATTTGTGTGTGCTTTTTCAGATCGCTCAACCGGTCGGTGCTGTAGTTGCAGCCTTCATAGTCACAGTGGTGCACCTTGGGTCTCTGGTCGGCAGGCAGGTGGGTCTGTTGGTGCTCATTCAGAGTCGCACAATACTGACTGATTCCATGTAATGCTAGAAAAGAGTCAGGTGCCGTGCTTACACACAGAACATCAGCTTCGGTATCAGTTTCGGTTTCGGTTTCGGTTTCGGTTTCGGTTTCGGTATCAGTTTCGTCTTCATTTGCAGGGTTGTCGCTACTTTTATCAGGGCTGCCGCTGTCTTCACTGCCACTGTCTTCGCTGTCGGCACTATCATCAGAGGCTGCCTGACGGTAAGCCTTAGCTTCGACGCCAGAATCAGAAGAAAAGCAATGGCGAGTGTCTGGCTTCAGGAGTAGGTCGTCACCGAAGCAAACTTCTGGCATGTCGAAGTGGCACCATTTTATGGCTTCGTTCTCCTCTTCAATACCCTCCTCTTCTGGTTCCTCAGAGCTTTTGTCGCTGCTAAAACGAGAGAACATCAGTCTCCCCCTGTGCCTGGCTGTGGCAATGATTTCACGTTGCTGATCGTCTTTTTGCTGTATCTCTCTGACGATAGCTTTAACCATAGAGTCAAGTTCTGGTAGCGCATCCCGGACTGGGAAAAAAATTTCAGTATGCCAATACTGTGTGTCAGAGACTGGCAGGGCATCAGCTTCCCTGAGGTAAACTCTTTTCGTGGATAACACTTCAATAAAAGACCTCGGGGTCTTGATATGTGCCTTGCCGACAGCCAGAGCAAAGAGCAAAGACAACCTGTTTTCCTGAGCGTGACCATTAGAGCAATGCACGAAAAAGGCAATGGTCAAGGTCAAAATCAACGTTTTTTTGGATAGCAAGGTCTGGCTTCCCAGTCGTTGAAATGTTTATTAGAAGTTCAGGTTAGTCAAAGTCTGGAGAATGGTCGGAGTTTTTTTTGAGGTGGCTCGGAGGGTGGATCACTCTTTATCACTCTTTATCACCCTTCTTTCTTTTCTTGTCAGATGGCGGCTGGCCATACGCTTTCCTCTTGAGTCTCTGCCCGGCAGGCAGGTGGGTCTGTTTATGCGTTTTCAGATTGCTCGCATAGTTGGTTCTGAAGTTGCAGCCCTCATGGTCACACTGAGACACCCAGAGTCTCTGGTCGGCAGGCAGATGGATCTGTTTGTGCCTTTTCAGATGGCTCATGCTGACGGTGCTGTAGTCGCAGCCCCCGTGGTCACACTGGTGCATCTTGAGTCTCTTGGATTTCTGGTCGGCAGACAGGTGAGTCTGTTTGTGCCTTTCCAGATGGCCCCTGTGGTCGGTGCTGTAGTCGCACCCCTCATGGTCACACTGGTGCATCCTGAGTCTCTGGTCGGCAGGCAAGTGGGTCTGTTTGTGCAGTTTCAGATTGCCCGTGTGGTCGGTGCTGAAGTTGCAGCCCTCATGGCCACACTGGTGCGGCTTGAACCTCTGGTCGACAGGCAGGTGGGTCTGTTTGTGCCTTTTCAGATGGCTCACCCATCCGGCGCCGAAGTTGCAGCCCTCATGGTCACACCGGTGCGTCCTGAGTTTCTGGTCGGCTGCCAGGTGAGTCTGTTTGTGCTTTTTCAGACGGCTCAGCCATACGGCGCTGAAGTTGCAGCCCTCATGGTCACACCGGTGCGTTCTGGGTTTCTGGTCGGCAACCAGGTGGGGCTTTGGCTCAGTGGTTATTTCACCATCTGAAATGGAGTTCTGGTCAATCATTTTCTGTCTCAGAGTCGCACAATAGTCACTGATTTCGTTTAATGCTTGAAAAGGATCAGGTGTCGTGTTTATAAACAAGACACCCGTTTCGCTATCAGTTTCGTCTTCGTTTGAAGGGTTGTCGCTGCTTTCATCAGAGTTTCCACTGTCTTCACTCCCACTGTCTTCGCTGTAAGCACTATCACCAGAGGCTGCTCGACGGTAAGCCTTAGCTTCGATGCCAGAGTCAGGAGAAAAGCAATAGCGAGTGCCCGGCTTTAAGAGGATGTCATCAGCGAAGCAAACTCGTAGCATGTCGCGGTGCTCCACCTCGGGTTCTTGCTGCAACTGCCACCATTCAATCGTCTCGCTCTCTTCTTCAATGCCCTCTTCTGCTGGTTCCTCAGCCCTTTTGCTGTCTCTGAAGCAAGAGAGCATCAGGCTGCCCCTTTGTCTGGCTGTGGCAATGATTTCACGTTGCTGATCGTTTCTTTGCTGTATCTCAGTGGCGATCGCTTTAACCATGGAGTCAAGTTCCGGTTGCCCATCCCGGACTGGGAAAAGAGGGAGAAGAATAGTTCCGACGCCCGGGGAGTAAAGACCGATTTTCAAGTTGTCCTCAGATAGCAGCCTTAGAGCGAAGAGCAAAGACAACCTATTTTCATGAGCATTGCCATCAGAGCAATGCACAGAAAAGGCAAAGACCAAGGTCAAAATCAATAGTTTTTTGTATAGCAAGGTCTGGCTTCCCAGTCGTTGAACTGTTTATTGAGAAGTCAGGTTAGTCAAAATCCGGGGAGAGGTCGGAGGTTTCATTCTTGATCACCCTTCTTTCTTTTCTCGTTAGAGGGTGGCTGGTCATACGCTTTCCTTTTGGGTCTTTTGGTTCTCTGGTCGGCAGGCAGGTGGGTCTGTTTGTGCGTTTTCAGATTGCTTGCCAGGTCGGTGCTGTAGCTGCAGCCCTTATGGTCACACTGGTGCACCCTGAGTCTCTGGTCGACAGGCAGGTGGGTCTGTTTGTGCCTTTTCAGATTGCCCGCCTGGTTGGAGCTGAAGTCGCAACCCTCATGGTCGCACAGGTGCACCTTGAGTTTCCTGGGTCTCTGGTCGGCAGGCAGGTGAGTCTGTTTGTGCCTTTTCAGATGGCACGGCTGGTCGGTGCTGTAGTCGCAGTCCTCATGATCACACTGGTGCACCCTGGGTCTCTGGTCGACAGGCAGGTGGGTCTGTTTGTGCTTTTTCAGATTGCCCGCCAGGTTGCTGCTGTAGTTGCATCCCTCATGGTCGCACAGGTGCACCTTGAGTTTCCTGGGTCTCTGGTCGGCAGGCAGGTGGGTCTGCTTGTGCCTTTTCAGATCGCCCGCATAGTTGGAGCTGTAATTGCATCCCTCATGGTCACACTGGTGCTGCTTTTTGGGTCTCTGGTCGACAGGCAGGTGGGGCTTTGACTCGGTGGGTATTTTACTGTCTGAAATGGACTCCTGATCCATTATTTTCAGTCTCAGAGTCGCACAATACTGACTGAATTCGTTTAATGCTTGAAAAGAATCAGGTGCCTTGTTTACAGGTTGAACATCAGTTTCGTCTTCGTCAGAACAGTTGTCGCTGCTGTCATCAGAGGTACCGCTGTCTTCGCTGTCACTGTCTTCGCTGTCACTGTCTTCGCTGTAGGCACTATCATCAGAGGCTGCCCGACGGTAAGCCTCAGCTTCGACACCAGGGTCAGGTGCAGGTAGAAGCCTTATCCGGGTGGGTTGGTTATTTCCGAAGAACACCTCAATAACGAGCTTCGGGATATTAATGAGCGCCTTGCCGACAGCCGGGGCGAAGAGCAAAGGCAACCTGTTTTCCTGAGCATGACCATGAGAGCAATGCACAGAAACGGCCATGACCAAGATCAAAATCAATGTTTTTTTGAATAGCAAGACTTGGCTTCCCAGTCGTTGAACTGTTTATTGTAAATTCAGGTTAGTCAAAATCTGGAACGAGGTTGGAGGTTTCTTTGCGGCGGGTTGGGAGGTGGATCATTTTTTATCGTCCTTCTTTCTTTTCTTGTTAGATGGCGGCTGGTCATTCGCTTTTCTTTTGGGTCTCTTAAGTCTCTGGTCGGCAGGCAGGTGGATCCGTTTGTGCTTTTTCAGATCGCTCGCCCATTTGCTGCGGTAATCGCAGCCCTCATGGTCACACTGGTGCACCTTGAGTCTTATGGGTCTCTGGTCGGCAGGCAGGTGGATCTGTTGGTGCTTATTCAGATTGCCCTTCAGGTCGGTGCTGTAGTTGCAGCCTTCATAGTCACACTGGTGCACCTTGAGTCTTATGGGTCTCTGGTCAGCAGGCAGGTGGGTCTGTTTGTGCGTTTTCAGATTGCCTTTCAGGTAGGTTCTGTAGTTGCAGCCCTCATGGTCACACTGGTGCACCTTGAGTCTTATGGGTCTCTGGTCGGCAGGCAGGTGGATCCGTTTGTGCTTTTTCAGATCGCTCGCCCATTTGCTGCGGTAATCGCAGCCCTCATGGTCACACTGGTGCACTTTGAGTCTTATGGGTCTCTGGTCGGCAGGCAGGTGGGTCTCTTTGTGCGTTTTCAGATTGCCCTTGAGGCCAGTGCTGAAGTTGCAGCCTTCATGGCCACAATGGTGCACCTTGGGTCTTGTGGGTCTCTGGTCGGCAGGCAGGTGGGTCTTTTTGTGCGTTTTCAGATTGCCCTTCAGGTAGGTTCTGTAGTTGCAGCCCTCATGGTCACACTGATGCACCTTGGGTCTTATGGGTCTCTGGTCGACAGGCAGGTGGATATGTTTGTGCTTTTTCAGATCGCACGCCCGGTCGGTGCTGTAATCGCAGCCCTGGTGATCACACTGGTGCACTTTGGGTCTCTGGTCGACAGGCAGGTGGATCTGTTTGTGCTTTCTCAGATCGCTCGCCCGGTCGGTGCTGTAATCGCAGCCCTGATGGTCACACTGGTGCACCTTGGGTCTCTGGTCGGCAGGCAGGTGGATCTGTTTGTGCTTTTTCAGATCGCTCGCCCGGTCGGTGCTGTAATCGCAGCCCCGATGGTTACACTGGTGCACCTTGGGTCTCTGGTCGGCAGGCAGATGGGTCCGTTTGTGGCTTTTCAGATGGCTTTTGTAGCCGGTGCTGTAGTTACAGCCCTCATGGCTACACTGGTGCACTTTGGGTCTCTGGTCAGCAGGCAGGTGGGTTTGTTTGTGCGTTTTTAGATGGCATTTGTTGCCGGTGCTGTAGTTGCAGCCCTCATGGTCACACTGATGCTCTTTGGGTCCCTGGTCAGCAGACAGGTGGGTTTGTTTGTGTAACTCGGTGGCTATTTCACTGTCTGAAGTGGGCTCCTGATTAATCATTTCTAGTCTCAGAGTCGCACAAACCTCACTGATTTCTTTTAGTGCTCGAAAAGGCTCAGGTGTCGTGTTTACACACTGAACATTGGTTTCGGTATCAGTTTCGTCTTCTTCAGGACTGCTGTCGCTGTTTTTATCAGAGGTACCCTTGTCTTCACTGCCACTGTCTTCGCTGTAGGCACTATCATCAGAGACTGCCCGGCTGTAAGTCCTGGCTCCGAAGTCATAATCAGGAGAAAAGCCATAGTGGGTGTCTGGTTTTACCTGAGCGTGACCATTGGAGCAGTGCACAGAAAAAGCAATGGTCAGGGTCAAAATTAATGGTTTTTTGGATAGCAAGGCCTGGCTTCCCAGTCGTTGAACTGTTTATTGGAAATTCAGGTTAGTCAAAATCTGGAGAGATGTGGGTGGTTTCTTTAGGTCGGGTTAGATGCGGATCATTCTTTATCACCCTTCTTTCTTTTCTTGTTAGATGGCGGCGGGTCATAGGCTTTTCTTTTGGGTCTCTTGGGTCTCTGGTCGGCAGGCAGGTGGGTCTCTTTGTGCTTTTTCAGATCGCTCGCCCGGTCGGTGCTGTAATCGCAGCCCTGATGGTCACACTGGTGCACCTTGGGTCTCTGGTCGGCAGACAGGTGGATTTGTTTGTGCCTTTTCAGATGGTTTTTGTTGCTTGTGTCGTAGTTGCAGCCCTCATGATCGCACTGGTGCATCTTGGGCTTCCTGGGCCTCTGGTCAGCAGGAAGGTGGGTCTCTTTGTGTCTATTCAGACTGCCCCTGTGGTCGGTTTTGTAGTTGCAGCCCTCATGGTCACACTGGTACGCCCTGAGTCTCTGGTCGACAGGCAGGTGGGTCTGTTTGTGCGTTTTCAGATGGTGCGTCCGGTTGGTGCTGTAGTCGCAGCCCTCATAGTCACACTGGTGAATCTTGAGTCCTTTGGTTCTCCGATCGGTAGGCAGGTGGGTCTGTTTGTGCTTTTTCAGATTCCCCTTCAGGTCGGTGCTGTAGTTGCAGCCCTGATGGTCACATTGGTGCACCTTGGGTCTCTGGTCGGCAGGCAGGTGGGTCTGTTTGTGCTTTTTCAGATTGCCCTTCAGGTCGGTGCTGTAGTTGCAGCCCTGATGGTCACATTGGTGCACCTTGGGTCTCTGGTCGGCAGGCTGGTGGGTCTGTTTGTGCCTTTTCAGATGCCCCCTCTGGTTGGTGCTGTAGTTGCAGCCCTTATGGTCACACTGGTGCACCTTGGGTCTCTGGTCGGCAGGCAGGTGGGTCTGTTTGTGTAACTCGGTGGCTATTTCACTCCCTGAAGTGGACTCCTGATTAATCATTTGCAGTCTCAGAGTCGCACAGTACTCGCTGAATTCGTTTAATGCTCGAAAAGGCTCAGGTGTCGTGTTTACACACTGAACATCGGTTTCGGTATCAGTTTCGTCTTCTTCACAACGGTTGTCGCTGTTTTCATCAGAGGTACCCTTGTCTTCACTGTCACTGTCTTCGCTGTCACTGTCTTCGCTGTAGGCACTAGCATCAGAGGCTGCCCGGCTGTAAGCCTTAGCTTCGACGCCAGAGTCAGGAGAAGAGTCAGGAGAGACGCCTGTGGCAGGCAAAAAGCCATAGCGGGTGCCTGAGCAAACCCGTGGCATATCGAAGTAGTACCATTCAATATGCGCCTTGCCGACAGCCAGAGTGGAGAGCAAAGACAACCTGTTTTCCTGAGCGTGGCCATTGGAGCAGTAAACAGAAAAAACAATGGCGAAGGTTAAAATCAATGGTTTTTTGGATAGCAAGGATTGGCTTCCCAGTCGCTGAACTGTTTATTGAGAAGTCAGGTTAGTCAAAATCTGGAAAGAGGTCGGAGGTTTCTTTGAACCGGGTTGGGAAGCGGATCATTCTTCATTGCCCTTCTTTCTTTTCTTACTAGATGGCCGCTGTTCATTCGCTTTCCTTTTGTGTCTTTTGGTTTTCTGGTTGGCAGCCAGGTGGGTCTGTTTGTGCTTTTTCAGATTGCTCGTGTAGTTGGTGATGTAGTTGCAGCCCTCATGGTCACACCGGTGCAGTTTGAGCTTTTGGACTCTCTGATCAGCAGGCAGGTGGGTCAGTTGGTGCTTTTTCAGATTGCCCTTCTGGTCGCTGCTGTAGTTGCAGCCTTCATGGTCACACTGGTGCACCTTGGGTCTCTGGTCAGCAGGTAGGTGGGTCTGTTGGTGCTTTTTCAGATTGCCCGGGTAGTTGGTGATGTAGTTGCAGCCCTCATGGTCACACTGTTTCACCCCGGACCGCTGGTCGACAGGCAGGTGGGTTTGCTTGTGCTTTTTCAGATCGCTCACATAGACAGTTCTGAAATTGCAGCCCCCACGGTCGCACTGATGCACCCTGGGCCGCTGGTCGGCAGGCAGGTGGCTCTGCTGGTGCTTTTTCAGATCACTCGAATGGTCGCTGCTGTAATTGCAGCCCTCATGGTCACACTGGTGCCCCCTGGGTCTCTGGTCGGCAGGCAGGTGGATCAGTCTGTGCCTTTTCAGATGCTGCTTCGTGTCAGTGCTGTAGTCGCAGCCCTCATGGCGACACTGGTGCACCTTGGCTCTCTGGTCGGCAGGCAGGTGGGTCTGTTTGTGCCTTTTCAAATTCTGCATCGTGTCGGTTCTGTAGTTGCAGGCTCCGTGGTCACAATGGTGCCCCCTGAGACGCTGATCATCAGGCAGGTGGGTCTGCTTGTGCCTTTTCAGATCGCCCGCATAGTTGGAGCTGTAATTGCATCCCTCATGGTCACACTGGTGCTGCTTTTTGGGTTTCTGGTCGGCAGGCAGATGGGGCTTTGACTCGGTGGGTATTTTACTGTCTGAAATGGACTCCTGATCCATTATTTTCAGTCTCAGAGTCGCACAATACTGACTGAATTCGTTTAATGCTTGAAAAGAATCAGGTGCCTTGTTTACAGGTTGAACATCAGTTTCGTCTTCGTCAGAACAGTTGTCGCTGCTGTCATCAGAGGTACCGCTGTCTTCACTGTCACTGTCTTCGCTGTAGGCACTATCATCAGAGGCTGCCCGACGGTAAGCCTCAGCTTCGACACCTGGGTCAGGTGAAAAGCAATAGCGGATGCCTGATTTTAAGTCAAGTTCAGGTAGCCCATCCCGGACTGGGAAAAGAGGGAGAAGAATGTTTTCGATCTGTATATTGATAAGCGCATTGCCGACAGCCAGAGCGAAAAGCAAAGGCAACCTGTTTTCCTGAGCGTGGCCATGACAGCAATGCACAGAAACGGCCATGACCAAGATCAAAATCAATGTTTTTTTGAATAGCAAGACTTGGCTTCCCAGTCGTTAAACTGTTTATTGGGAAATCAGGTTAGTCAAAATCTGGAGAAAGGTCGGAAGTTTCTTTGAGGCGAGCTGGGAAGCGGATCATTCTTCATTGCCCTTCTTTCTTTTCGTATTAGATGGCCGCTGTTCATCCGCTTTCCTTTTGTGTCTTTTGGTTCTCTGGTCGGCAGGCAGGTGGGTCCGCTTGTGCCTTTTCAGATTGCCCGTGTAGTGGGTGATGTAGTTGCAGCCCTCATGGTCGCACCGGTGCCTGCTGAGTCTCTGCTCGGCCGACAGGTGGGTCTGTTTGTGCCTTTTCAGATTGGTTATGACGTCGGTTCTGTAGTTGCACTTCTCATGGTCACACCGGTGCATTTTCGCTCTCTGCCTGGCAGGCAGGTGGCGCTTTTTGTGCCTGTTCAGACTGCTAATGAAGTCGGTGTGGTAGTTGCAGCCCTTATGGTCACACTGGTGTATCTTGGGTCTCTGGTCAGCAGGCAGGTGGCTCTTTTTGTGCCTTTTCAGATCGCCCGACCGTTCGGTGCGGTAATTGCAGCCCTCATGGTCACATTGGTGCATCTTGGGTCTCTGGTCGGCAGGCAGGTGGGTCTGTTTGTGCATTTTCAGATCGCTCGTGTAGTCGGTGCGATAGTTGCAGCCCTCATGGTCACACTGGTGCACCTTGGCTCTCTGGTCGGCAGGCAGGTGGATCTGTTTGTGCCTTTTCAGATGACCCGCCCGGTCGGTGCTGTAGTTGCAGCCTTCATGGTCACATTGGTGCAACCTGGGGTTCCTGGGTTTCTGGTCGGCAGGCAGGTGGGGCCTTGGCTCAGTGGGTATTTCACTGTCTGAAATGGAGCCCTGCTCAATCATTTTCAGTCTCAGAGCCGAACAATACTGACTGATTTCGTTTAATGCCCGAAAAGGATCAACTGTCGTGTTTACACGCTGAACTTCAGCTTCGGTATCAGTTTCGTCTTCGTTTGAACCGTTGTCGCTGTTTTCATCAGAGGTGTCGCTGTCTTCACTGCCACTGTCTTCGCTGTAGGCACTATCATCAGAGGCTGCCCGGATGTAAGCCTTGGCTTTGACGCCAGAGTCGGGAGAAAAACATTCGTCTGTGTCTGGCTTTAATAAGAGGATGTCATCACCTAAGCACTGGATGTCAGAGAATGGCAGGGCATTAGCCCCCCACACAGAAAAAGCAATGGCCAAGGCCAAAATCAATGGTTTTTCGGATAGCAAGGCCTGGGTTCCCAGTCGTTGAACTGTTTACTGGGAAATCAGGTTAGTCAAAATCTGAAAAGAGGTTGGAGGTTTTATTCTAAATCACCCTTCTTTCTTTTCCGGTTAGATGGCGGCTGGTCATACGCTTTCCTTTTGGGACTCCGGCCGGGAGTCAGGTGGATCTGTTGATGTGCTTTCAGATTGCTCTTGCGGTCGGTACTGTAGTTGCAGCCCTCATGGTCACACTGGTGCACCTTGATTCTCTGGTCGGCAGGCAGGTGGGTCTGTTTGTGCTTTTTCAGATGGTCCGTTCGGTTAACGCTGTAGTCGCAGCCCTCATGGTCACATTGGTGCACATTTAATCTCTTTCTCTGGTCGAAAGGCAGGTGGGTCTGTTTGTGCTGTTTCATATTGCCTGAATGGCCCGTGCTGTAGTTGCAGCCCTCATGGTCACACTGGTACACCTTGAGTCTCTCGGGTCTCTGGTCAGCAGGCAGGTGAGTCTGTTTGTGCTTTTTCAGACTGCTACTGTTGTCGGTTCTGTAGTTGCAGCCCTCATGGTCACACTGATGCACCTTGGGTCTCTGGTCAGCAGGCAGGTGGATCTGTTTGTGCTTTTTCAGATCACCCGCCCGGTAGGCGCTGTAGTTGCAGCCCTCATGGTCACAGTGATGCACCTTGGGTCTCTGGTCGGCAGGCAGGTGGATCTGTTTGTGCTTTTTCAGATGATTCCTCCGGTTGGTTCTGTAGTCGCAGCCCTCATGATCACACTGGTGCACTTTGGGTCCCTTGGGTCTCATGGGTCTCTTGGGTCTTTGGTCGGGAGGCAGGTGGATCTGTTTGTGCTTTTTGATATTACCCACCAGATCGGATCTGTAGTTGCAGCCCTCATGGTCACACCGGTGCCTATTGGATCTCTGATCGGCAGGCAGATGGGTCTGTTTGTGCGTTTTTAGATGACCCCTGTGGTCAGTGATGTAGTTGCAGCCTTCATGGTTACACTGGTGCTCACAGGTTCTCTGGTCGGCAGCCAGGTGGGTCCGTTTGTGCCTTTTCAGATGATGCTTCCGGTTGGTGCTGTAGTCGCAGCCCTCATGGTCACACTGGTGCACTTTGGGTCTTTTGGCTCTCTGGTCGGCAGGCAGGTGGCTCTGTTTGTGCTTTTTCGGGTGAGCCATGTGGTCGCTGCTGTGAGCAGGTGAGGTAATTTCCGGGTGGTTAACAGAGTCCACGTCTGCCTCTGACCCAGCGGGTATCTGAACGCCTGAAACGGAATCCTGATTAATCATTTTCAGTCTCAGAGTCGCACAATACTCACTGAACTCGTTTAATACTCGAAGAGGATCAACCGTCGTGTTGACACACTGAACTTCAGTTGGGGTATCAGTTTCGTCTTCGTTTGAACCGTTGTCGCTGTTTTCATCAGAGGTGTCGCTGTCTTCACTGCCACTGTCTTCGCTGTAGGCACTATCATCAGAGGCTGCCCGGGTGTAAGCCTTGGCTTTGATGCCAGGGTCGGGAGAAAAAAAGTAGCCTGTGTCTTCAATGGCCTCGCTCTCTTCTTCAACACCCTCTTCTCCTGGTGCCTCAGACCTTTTGTCACTTCTAAAGCAAGAGAGTATAAGACTCCCTCTTTGTTTGGCTGTTGCAATGATTTCACGTTGCTGATTGTCTCTTTGCTGCATCTCAGTAGCGATAGCTTTAGCCATAGCTTCGAGTTCCGGTAACACATCCCGGAGTGGGAAAAAAATTTCAGTGTGCCAACACTCTGTGTCAGGCACACTGTTTTCCTGAACGTGGCCATTGGAACTATGCACAGAAAAGGCAAGGGCCAAGGCCAAAATCAATGGTTTTTTGTATAGCAAGGCCTGGCTTCCCAGTCGTTGAACTGTTTATTTGGAAATCAGGTTAGTCAAAATCTGGAGAGAGGTCGGAGGTTTCTTTGAGGTTTGTGGATGATGTGATGCGCCATGAACAGGTGGTTACCGAAAAAAAACCGTTTCAGATGCCTTCAGGCTACGCTGGTCGTGTGGTGCAGATTGAGGTGGCAGGCACCAGTCCAGTCCGGTGCGGCAGATGGAAGCGGCGCAGAGTGTGAGTGAGTTGGTTTAAACATTAAAGTACCAGTTAACCGCCAGTACGGAAGCAATGGTCATCAGGGCGCTGCCAAAGGTGACCAGGTATTGCCGGTTGATAACAGTGTGGATTTCGGTTTTCAGTTCGGCGTAGGCATTGGCGAGTTTAACCTTCAGTTCGGCATCTATCTTGTTACTTTCCATTTTAAGTTCGAAGTAGCGAGCGTCTGACTCGGCTTTCATTGCTTTGAATTCGGCATCTGACTTGGCGTTCATTGCTTTGAATTCGGCATCGAACTTGGCGTTCATGTCGGCCATTTTTTGATTGAAAAGCGTCTGGTGCTGCAAGATGGCCTCTTGCATATTAAGCAGGTCTTTCTTGGTGGCATTGTGATCCGGGTCGAGGGAGGCACTGACCTTTGCCGCCAGTTCCTCATCAATGCCGATGTCTTTGAGTTGTTTAAACAGCGATTCCGACACACTCAGCTCCTGTAAATGGATGGAAGAAGTGGAAGGATAGACCACGAATGACGCTAACAACAAAAAACCGGGCATTATTGACCCACCCGCCAGCACGGCAGACAGCCGGACCCTGACCACCTGGATGAAACACTGGAGGCCGATCATTCTTGATTATCCTTCTTTCTTTTCTTGTTAGATGGCGGCTGGTCATTCGCTTTCCTTTTGGGTCTTTCAGGTCTCTTGTTGGCAGGCACGTGGGTTTGTTTGTGTATTTTCAGATTACCCATCCGGTCGGAGCTGTAGTTGCAGCCCTCATGGTCACACCGGTGCATGATTTTCTGGTCAGCAGGAAGGTGGGTTTGTTTGTGTGCTTTCAGACTGCCTGCACAGTCGGTGCTGTAGTCGCAGCCCTCATGGTCACACTGGTGCACTTTGAGTCTCTGGTCGGCAGGCAGGTGGGACTGTTTATGCGTTTTCAAATTGCTCATCCGGTCGCTGCTGTAGCCGCAGCCCTTGTGGTCACAGTGGTGCATGGGTCTCTCGGGTCTCTTGGGTCTCTGGTCGGCAGGCAGGTGAGTCAGTTTGTGTGTTTTTAGATGGCCCGTGTGGTCAGTGATGTAGTTGCAGCCCTCATGGTCACAGTGGTACACCTTGCCTCTCTGGTCGACAGGCAAGTGTGCCTGTTTGTGCATTTTCAGATTGCCCATGTGGTCAGTGATGTAGTTGCAGCCCTCATGGTCACACTGGTGCATCTTGACTCTCTGGTCAGCAGGCAGGTGGGTCTGTTTGTGCCTTTTCAGACTGCCCATCTGGTCAGTAGCGTAGTTGCAGCCTTCATGGTCACAATGGTGCTCAAAGTCTCTCTGGTCGGCAGGCAGGTGGATCTGTTTGTGCCTTGTCAGAACGATCGTCCTATCCGTGCTGTAGTCGCAGCCCTCATGGTCGCACTGGTGCATCTTGAGCCTCTTGAGTCTCTTGGGTTTTTGGTCGGCAGGCAGGTGCGTCTTTTTGTGCCTTTTCAAATTTTCCGCCCATGCGCTGCTATAGTCGCAGCCCTTATGGTCACACTGGTGCACTTTGGGTCTCTTGGGTCTCTGGTCGGCAGGCAGGTGAGCCTTTTTGTGCCTTTTCAGATGGCCCGCCTGGTCACTGCTGTGAGCAGGTGAGGTGATTTTCTGATGGTTAGCAGGGTCTACTTTTGTCATTTCTGACTCTGACTCAGTGGGTATTTTGCTGTCTGAAATGGACTCCTGATTAATCATTTTCAGTCTCAGAGTCGCACAATACTCACTGAACTCGTTTAATAGTCGAAGAGGATCAATCGTCGTGTTTACACACTGAACTTCAGTTGGGGTATCAGTTTCGTCTTCGTTTGAACCGTTGTCGCTGTCTTCACTGCCACTGTCTTCGCTGTAGGCACTATCACCAGAGGCTGCCCTGGTGCAAGCCTTAGCTTTGACGCCAGGGTCGGGAGAAAAACAGTAGCCTGTGTCTGGCTTTAAGAGGATGTCATCACGTTGCTGGCTGCCTCTTTGCTGCATCACAGTAGCGATAGCTTTAGCCATAGCATCGAGTTCCGGTAACACATCCCGGAGTGGGAAAAAAATTTCAGTGTGCCAACACTCTGTGTCAGGCACACTGTTTTCCTGAACGTGGCCATTGGAACTATGCACAGAAAAGGCAAGGGCCAAGGCCAAAATCAATGGTTTTTTGTATAGCAAGGCCTGGCTTCCCAGTCGTTGAACTGTTTATTGGGAAATCAGGTTAGTCAAAATCTGGAGAGAGGTCGGAGGTTTCTTTGAGGTTTGTGGATGATGTGATGCGCCATGAACAGGTGGTTACCGAAAAAAAACCGTTTCAGATGCCTTCAGGCTACGCTGGTCGTGTGGTGCAGATTGAGGTGGCAGGCACCAGTCCGGTGCGGCAGATGGAAGTGGCGCAGAGTGTGAGTGAGTTGATTTAAACATTAAAGTACCAGTTAACCGCCAGTACGGAAGCAATGGTCATCAGGGCGCTGCCAAAGGTGGCCAGGTATTGCCGGTTGATGACAGTGTGGATTTCGGTTTTCAGTTCGGCGTAGGCATTGGCGAGTTTAACTTTCAGTTCGGCATCTATCTTGGAACTTTCCATTTTAAGTTCGTAGTAGCGAGCGTCAGCCTCGGCTTTGCGAGCGTCAGCCTCGACTTTCATTGCTTTGAATTCGGCATCTGACTTGGCGTTCATTGCTTTGAATTCGGCATCTGACCTGGCGTTCATTGCTTTGAATTCGGCATCGAACTTGGCGTTCATGTCGGCCATTTTTTGATCGCTGCGGGCTTGGTGCTGCAAGATGGCCTCTTGCATATTAAGCAGGTCTTTCTTGGTGGCATTGTGTTCCGGGTCGAGGGAGGCACTGACCTTTGCCGCCAGTTCCTCATCAATGCCGATGTCTTTGAGTTGTTTAAACAGCGATTCCGACACGCTCAGCCCCTGTTAATGGATGAAAGAGGCGTAAGCATAGACCATGAACGACGCTAACAACAAAAAACCGGGCATTATTGACCCACCCGCCAGCACGGCAGACAGCCGGACGCTGACCACCTGGATGAAACACTGGAGGCCGATCATTCTTGATTATCCTTCTTTCTTTTCTTGTTAGATGGCGGCTGGTCATACGCTTTCCTTTTGGGTCTCCGGTCAGGAGTCAGGTGGATCTTTTTGTGCCTTTTCAGATTGCTCGACAGGTCGGTTCTGTAGTTGCAGCCCCCATGGTCACACTGGTACGCCCTGGCTCTCTGGTCGTCAGGCAGGTGGGTTTGTTTGTGCATTTTCAGATTGCCCATGTGATCGGTGCTGTAGCTGCAGCCCTCATGGTCACACTGGTAAATCTTGCCTCTCTTGGGTCTCCTCTGGTCGACAGGCAGGTGGATCTGCTTGTGCTTTTTCAGATTGTCCTTCCGGTCGGTGCTGTAGTCACAGCCCTCATGGTCACACCGGTGCAGCTTGGGTCTCTGGTCGGCAGGCAAGTGGGTCTGTTTGTGCCTTTTCAGATCCTCCGACTGCCCGGCCCTGTAATCGCAACCCTCATGGTCACATTGGTGCACCTTAGGTCTTTGGTCGGCAGGCAAGTGGGTCTGTTTGTGCCTTTTCAGTCTGTACGCTTGTTCGACGCTGTAGTCGCAACCCTCATGGTCACACTGGTGCACCTTGGCTCTTTTAGGTCTCTGGTTGGCAGGCAGGTGGATCTGTTTGTGCTTTTTCAGATGGTTCATCCGGTCAGTTCTGTAGTCGCAACCCTCATGGTCACACTGATGCAGCTTGAGTCTCTTGAGTTTTTGGTCGGCAGACAGGTGGGTTTGTTTGTGCGCTTTCAGACTGTCCCCCCGGTCGGTGCTGTAGTTGCAGCCCTTATGGTCACAATGGTGCACCTTGGGTCTTTTGACTCTCTGGTCGGCAGGCAGGTGGATCTGTTTGTGCCTTTTCAGATTGTTCGTCCGGTCAGTTCTGTAGTCGCAACCCTCATGGTCACACTGGTGCACTTTGGGTCTCTTGGGTCTCTTGGGTCTCTTGGGTCTTTGGTCGGCAGGCAGGTGGATCTGTTTGTGCCTTTTCAGATTTTCCGCCCATGCGCTGCTGTAGTCGCAGCCCTTATGGTCACACTGGTGCACTTTGGGTCTCTCGGGTCTCTGGTCGGCAGGCAGGTGGGTCTGTTTGTGCGTTTTCAGATGACCCGTCTGGTCACTGCTGTGAGCAGGTGAGGTGATTTTCTGATGGTTAGCAGGGTCTACTTTTGTCATTTCTGACTCTGACTCAGTGGGTATTTTGCTGTCTGAAATGGACTCCTGATTAATCATTTTCAGTCTCAGAGTCGCACAATACTCACTGAACTCGTTTAATAGTCGAAGAGGATCAACCGTCGTGTTGACACACTGAACTTCAGTTGGGGTATCAGTTTCATCTTCGTTTGAACCGTTGTCGCTGTTTTCATCAGAGGTGTCGCTGTCTTCACTGCCACTGTCTTCGCTGTAGGCACTATCACCAGAGGCTGCCCGGGTGCAAGCCTTGGCTTTGACGCCAGGGTCGGGAGAAAAACAGTAGCCTGTGTCTGGCTTTAAGAGGATGTCATCACCTAAGCACTCTGTGTCAGGCACACTGTTTTCCTGAGCCTGGCTACTAGAGCTATGCACAGAAAAGGCAAGGGCCAAGGCCAAAATCAATGGTTTTTTGTATAGCAAGGCCTGGCTTCCCAGTCGTTGAACTGTTTATTGGAAAATCAGGTTAGTCAAAATCCAGAGAGGTCGGAAGTTTCTTTGATGTGGGTTGGGAGATGGATCATTCTTTATCACCCTTCTTTCTTTTCCCGGAAGATGGCAACTGGTCATACGCTTTTCTTTTGGGTCTCTGGTTGGCAGGCAGGTGAATCTGTTTGTGCCTTTTCAGATTGCCCATCAAGTCGGTGCGGTAATCGCAACCCTCATGATCACAATGGTGCACCTTGGGTCTCTGGCTCGCATCCAGATGAATATTTTTGTGCTTTTTCAGATGTTCCGCCCGGTCACTGCTGTAGTCGCAGCCCTGATGGTCACACTGGTGTACCCTGAGTCTCTGGTCAGCAGGCAGGTGGGTCTGTTTGTGCTTATTCAGATGATCCACCCGGTCAGTGCTGTAGTCGCAGCCCTCATGGTCACACTGGTGCACCCTGGGTCTCTGGTCAGCAGGCAGATGGGTCAGTTTGTGCCTTTTTACAAAGCTCGCACATCCGCTGCTGTAGTTGCAGCCCTCATAGTCACACTGGCACACCCTGGGTCTCTGGTCGGCAGGCAGGTGGGTCTTTTTGTGCTTTTTCAGATGGCCCAGGTGATTGGTTCTGTACTTGCAGCTCTCATGGTCACACTGGTACATCTTGACTCTCTGGTCGGCAGGCAGGTGGGTCTGTTTGTGCGCTTTCAGATTGTTTGAATAGTCGCTGCTGTAGTTGCAGCCCTCATGGTCACACTTGTGATCTCTGCGTCTATGGTCGGCAGGCAGGTGGCTCTTTTTGTGCTTTTTCAGGGAGTTCGCCCGGTCGCTGCTGTAGTCGCAGCCCTCATGGTCACACTTGTGATTCCTGGATCTCTGGTCAGCAGGCAGGTGGCTCTCTTTGTGCGTTTTCAGATGGCTCAAGTGATCGGTCCTGTAGTTGCAGCCCTCATGGTCACACCGATGATTCCTGCGTCTCTGGTCAACAGGCAAGTGGGTCTGTTTGTGCACTTTCAGATGGTCCGCCCGGCCAGCTCTGTAGTAGCAGCCCTCATGGTCACACGGGTGCAACTTGGTTTTTTTGAGTCTCTGGTCAGCAGGCAGGTGGGTCTGTTTGTGCCTTTTCAGATGACCCGCCTGGTCACTGCTGTGAGCAGGTGAGGTGGTTTTCTGATGGTTAGCAGGGTCTACTTTTGTCATTTCTGACTCTGACTCAGTGGGTATTTTGCTTTCTGAAATGGATTCCTGATTAATCATTTTCGGTCTCAGAGTCGCACAATAGTCACTGAACTCGTTTAATACTCGAAGAGGATCAACCGTCGTGTTTACACACTGAACTGTTGTGGTATCAGTTTCGTCTTCGTTTGAGCAGTTGTCGCTGTTTTCATCAGCAGT
Source organism: Endozoicomonas sp. 4G (assembly GCF_023822025.1). NCBI lineage: Bacteria > Pseudomonadati > Pseudomonadota > Gammaproteobacteria > Oceanospirillales > Endozoicomonadaceae > Endozoicomonas > Endozoicomonas sp. 4G. The sequence continues at coordinate 3,800,593 of NZ_CP082909.1, forward strand.
GTCGCTGTCTTCACTGCCACTGTCTTCGCTGTAGGCACTATCATCAGAGGCTGCCCGAGTGTAAGACCATTGAATGGTCTCACTCTCTTCACTTCCGTCAGGTAGAAGCCTTATCAAAGTGGGTTGGTTGTTTCCCTGCCGTACTGAGACCTCAATAAAGAGCTTCGAGGTACTAATAAGCACCTTGCCAACAGCCAGAGCGAAGAACAAAGGCATAGTATTTTCCTGAGCATGACCATTAGAAGTATGCACAGAAAAGGCCATGACCAAGGTCAAAATCAGTTGTTTTTTGGATAGCAAGGGCTGAGTTCCCAGTCGTTGGAATGTTTATTGGGGAATCAGGTTAGTCAAAATCTGGAGAGAGGTTGGAGATTTCTTTGATGTGGGTTGGAAGGAGGATCATTTTTTAATCACCTTTCTTTTCTTATTAGATGACGGCTGGTCATCGGCTTTCCTTTTAGGTCTCTGGTCGGCGGGCAGGTGAGTCTGTTTGTGCTTTTTCAGATTGCCCACCCGGTTGGTGCTGTAGTCGCAGCCCTCATGGTCACACTGGTGCACCTTGAGTCTCTGGTCGGCGGACAAGTGGGTCAGTTTGTGCATATTCAGATTGCCCATCCGGTCGGTAGCGTAGTTGCAACCCTCGTGGTCACACTGGTGCACCCTGAGTCTCTGGTCGGCAGGCAGGTGGGTCTGTTTGTGCTCTTTCAGATGGCTTGAATGACCCGCGCTGAAGTTGCAGCCCTCATGGTCACACTGGTGCACCTTGGGTCTCTGGTCGGCAGGCTGGTGGATCTGTTTGTGCCTTTTCAGATACTCCTGCCTATCGGTCCTGTAGTCGCAGCCCTCATGGTCACACTGCTTCACCTTGGCTCTTTCAGGTCTCTGGTCAGCAAGCAGGTGGATCTGTTTGTGCCTTTTCAGAAAGTACACATAGTCGGTTCTGTAGTCGCAACCATCATGGTCACACTGGTGCACTTTGGCTCTTTTAGGTCTCTGGTCGGCAGGCAGGTGGATCTGTTTGTGTATTCTTAAATGGCCCTTATGGCCGGTGCTGTAGTTGCAGCCCTCATGGTCACACTGGTGCACCTTGAGTCTCTGGTCGGCAGGCAAGTGGGTCTGTTGGTGCTTTTTCAGACTGCCCATCCGGTCGGTCCTGTAGTCGCAGCCTTCATGGTCACACTGGCGCACCTTGAGCCTCTGGTCGACAGGCAGGTGGATCTGTTTGTGCTTTTTCAGATTGCCCGACTGGTCAGTCCTGTAGTCGCAGCCCTTATGGTCACACTGGAGCACCTTGAGCCTCTGGTCGGCGGGCAAGTGGGTCTGTTGGTGCTTTTTCAGACTGCCCATCCGGTCGGTGGAGTAGTTGCAGCCCTCGTGGTCACACCGATGCACCTTGAGTCTCTGGTCGGCAGGCAGGTGGATCTGTTCGTGCATTTTCAGATTGCCTGAATGGTTAGCTCTATAGTCGCAGCCCTCATAGGCACACTGGTGCACTTTAGGTTTCTTGGGTCTCTGGTCGGCAGGCAGGTGGATCTGTTTGTGTGCTTTCAGATGACTCTTATAGCCGCTGCTGAAGTTGCAGCCCTCATAGTCACACTGATGCGCCTTGGGTCTCTTGAGTCTCTGGTCGGCAGGCAGGTGAGTCTGTTTGTGTGCTTTCAGATGACCTTTATGGTCAGTGTTGTAGTCGCAGCCCTCATGGTCACACTGGTGCTTAACAGCGTCCACTTTTGTCGCGCCTACCTCTGAATCAGTGAGTATTTCACTGTCTGAAACGGGCTCCTCCTTAATCTTTTTCAGTTCCAGAGTCGCACCATACTGACTGATTTCATTGGATACTCGAAAGGGATTAAGTGTCGTGCTTTCATACTGAACATCAGATTCGTCTTCGTTTGGACGGTTGCTGCTTTCATCAGAGGTGTTAGTGGCTATCTCACTGTCTGACATGGGCTCCTGCTTAATCTTTTTCAGTGCCAGAGTCGCACAAGACTGGCTGCTTTCATTTGATACCCGAAAAGGATTCAGTGTTGTGGTTTCATACTGAACATCAGATTCGGCATTAGCTTCGTCTTCATCTTCGTTTGAACGGTTGTCGTTGCTTTCATCAGAGGGGCTGCTGCCTTCACTGTCAGAACCATTCTCAAAAGCTGACCGACTGTGAACCTTCAACTCCCACCATTCAATGGCCTCGCTCTCTTCTTCAATGCCGGTAACGTAGACTCCTTTTATGGATAAGACTTCAATAAAGGGCTTCGGGGCGTTGATCAGCGCCTTGCCGACAGCCAGAGCGAAGCGCAAAAGCAACCTGTTTTCCTGGGCGTGGCCATTGGAGCAATGCACAGAAAAAGCAATGACCAAGGTCAAAATCGGAAGACGGATCATTCTTTATCGCCTTTCTTTCTTTTCGCGTTAGATGGCGGCTGGTCACAGGCTTTTCTTTTGAGTCTCTGGTCGGCAGGCAGGTGGATCTGTTTGTGATTTTTCAGATTGCTCGCGTAGCCGGTTTTGTAATTGCAGCCCTCATGATCGCATTGGTGCACTTTGGGTATCCTAAGTCTCTGGTCGGCAGGCAGGTGGGTCTGCTTGTGCGTTTTCAGACTGCTCGCGCGACCGGTGCTGAAGTTGCAGCCCGCATGGTCACACTGGTGCAACTTGAGTTTCTGGTCGGCAGGCAGGTGGGTCTGTTTGTGCCTTTTCAGATCGCTCGCCCAGTTGGCGTTGTAGTCGCAGCCCTCATGATCACATTGGTACACCTTGACTCTCCGGTCGGCAGGCAAGTGGGTCTGTTTGTGCCTTTTCAGAGTGGTCCCGTGGTCGGTTCTGTAGTTGCAGCCCTCATAGTCACACTGGTGCACCCTGGGTCTCTGGTCAGCAGGCAGGTGGATCCATTTGTGCTTTTTCAGACTGTCCAGCCGGTTGCTACTGTAGTTGCAGCCCTGGTGGTCACACTGGTGCTTGGCAGCGGCCACTTTTGTCACGTCTACCTCTGAATCAGTAAGTATTTCACTGTCTGAAACAAGCTCCTCCTTAATCTTTTTCGGTTCCAGAGTCGCATCATACTGACTGATTTCGTTGGCTACCCAAAAAGGATTAAGTGTTGTGGTTTCATACTGAACATCGTATTCGTCTTCGTTTGAACGATTGTCGATGCTTTTATCAGAGGTGCCATTAGTGGCTATTTTACTGTCTGAAACAGACTCCTGCTTAATGTTTTTTAGTGCCGGAGCCGCACCATACTGACTGATTTCGTTGGCTACCCGAAAAGGGTTAAGTGTTGTGGTTTCATACTGAACATCAGATTCGTCTTCGTTTGAGCAGTTGTCGCTGCTTTCATCAGAGGTGTTGTTGTCTTCACTGTCACTGTCTTCGCTGTAGGCACTATTATCAGAGGCTGCTCGACTGTGAACCTTAGCTTCGACGCCAGTAGCAGGAAAAACGCCAGTGGCAGGAAAAACGCCAGTGGCAGGAAAAACGCCAGTGGCAGGAAAAACGCCAGTGGCAGGAAAAACGCCAGTGGCAGGAAAAACGCCAGTTGCAGGAAAAAAGCAATAGCAACTGCCTGGCTTTAAGAGTGGCTTTAAGAGGATGTCATCACCGAGGCAAATTTGTGGTATATCGAAGTGGTACCATTCAATGTCCTCGCTCTCTTCTTCAACGCCCGTAACGTAGACTCCTTTTATGGATAAGGCCTCAATAAAGGGCTTAGGGGCGTTGATCAGTGCCTTGCCCACAGCCAGAGCGAAGCGCAAAGGCAACCCGTTTTCCTGAGCGTGGCCATTGGAGCAATGCACAGAAAAGGCAATGACCAAGGTCAACATCGGAAGGCGGATCATTTTTTAATCACCCTTCTTTCTTTTTTTGTTAGATGATGGCTGGGCACAGGCTTTCCTTTTAGGTCTCTGGGGTCTCTGGTCGGGAGGCAAGTGGGTCTGTTTGTGTCTGTTCAGATCGCTCACCTTGTCGGTGCTGTAGTTGCAACCCTGATGGTCACACCGGTGCCGCTTGGGTCTCTGGTCGGCAGGCAGGTGGGTCTGTTTGTGTCTGTTCAGATTACTCACCCACTTGCTGCTGTAGTTGCAGCCCTCATGGTCACAATGGTGCACCTTGGGTCTCTGGTGCACCTTGGGAATCTGGTCGGCGGGCGGATGAGTCTGTTTGTGCCTTTTCAGATGATGCTTCCGGTTGGTGCTGTAGTCGCAGCCCTCATGGTCACACTGGTGCACCTTGGGTCTCTGGTCGGCGGGCAGGTGGGTCTGTTTGTGCTTTTTCAGATCGTACGCCCGGTCGGTGCTGTAGTCGCAGCCCTCACGGTCACACTGGTGCACCTTGCATCTTGTGGGTCTCTGGTCGGCGGGCAGGTGGGTCTGTTTGTGCTTTTTCAGATGTTCCGCCCGGTTGCCACTGTAGTTGCAGCCCTCAAGCTCACAGTGGTGGATCTTAGGTCTCTTAGGTCTCTTGGGTCTCTGGTCGGCAGGCAAGTGGATCTGTTTGTGCCTTTTCAGTCTGTACGCGTGTTCGACTCTGTAGTCGCAGCCCTCATAGTCACAATGGTGCACCTTGGGTCTCTGGTCGACGAGCAGGTGGGTCTGTTTGTGCATTTTCAGACGTTCCGCCCGGTTGCCGCTGTAGTTGCAGCCCTCATGGTCACACTGATGCACCTTGGTTCTCTGGTCGGCGGGCAGATGGATCTGTTTGTGCCGTTTCAGACTGCCCACCAAGTCGCTTCTGTAGTTACAGCCCTTATGGTCACACTGGTGGACCTTAAGTCTCTGGTCGGCAGGCAGGTGTCTCTGTTTGTGCCTTTTCAGATCATTCGACCGCTTGGTCTTGTAGTCGCAACCCTCATGGTCACACTGGTGCTTAACAGCGTCCACTGTTGTCGCGCCTACCTCTGAATCAGTGAGTATTTCACTGTCTGAAACGGGCTCCTGCTTAATGTTTTTCAGCTCCAGAGTCGTACAATACTGACTGGTTTCATTGGCTACCCGAAAAGGATTCAGTGTTGTGGTTTCATACTGAACATCAGATTCAGCATTAGCTTCGTCTTCATCTTCGTTTGAGCGTTTGTCGTTGCTTTCATCAGAGGTGCTGCTGCCTTCACTGTCACTGTCTTCGCTGTAGGCACTATCATCAGAGGCTGCCCGACTGTGAACCTTGGCTTCAACGCCTGCAACGTAGGCTCCTTTCATGGATAAGACCTCAATAAAGGGCCTCGGGGCGTTGATCAGCGCCTTGCCGACAGCCAGAGCGAAGCGCAAAGGCAACCTGTTTTCCTGAGCGCGGCCATTGGAGCAATGCACAGAAAAGGCAATGACCAAGGTCAACATCGGAAGGCGGATCATTTTTTAATCACCCTTCTTTCTTTTTTTGTTAGATGATGGCTGGGCACAGGCTTTCCTTTTAGGTCTCTGAGGTCTCTGGTCGGCGGGCAGGTGAATCTGTTTGTGCGTTTTCAGATTGTTCGCCCGGTCGGTGCTGTAGTCGCAGCCTTCGTGGTCACACTGGTGCACCTTGGGTCTCTGGTCGGCGGGCAAGTGGATCTGTTTGTGCTTTTTCAGATGATTCGCGCGGTAGGTGCTGTGATTGCAGCCAGCATGGTCACACTGGTGCACTCTGGGTCTCTGGTTGGCAGGCAGGTGGGTCTGTTTGTGCTTTTTCAGATCGCTCCCCCAGTTGGTTTTGTAGTCGCAGCCCTCATAATCACACTGGTACGCCTTGACTCTCTGGTCGGCAGGCAAGTGGGTCTGTTTGTGTTTTTTCAGATTCTCCGGATATTGGAAGCTGTGGTTGCAGCCCTCATGGTCACACTGGTGCACCTTGGGTTTCTCAGGTCTCTTAGGTCTTTGGTCGGCAGGCAGATGGATCTGTTTGTGCCTTTTCAGATGGCCCGCGAAGTCAGTGCTGTAGTTGCAGCCCGCATAATCACACTGGTGCGCCTTGAATCTCTGGTCAGCGGGCAGGTGGGTTTTTTTGTGCTTGTTCAGATCGCTCGCGCGGTAGGCGCTGTGGTTGCAGCCAGCATGGTCACAGTGGTGCACCTTGAATCTCTGGTCAGCGGGCAGATGGGTTTTTTTGTGCTTGTTCAGATCGCTCCCGCGGTAGGCGCTGTGGTTGCAGCCAGCATGGTCACAGTGGTGCACCCTGGGTCTCTGGTTGGCAGGCAGGTGGATCTGTTTGTGCTTTTTCAGATTCTTCGGATTTCGGGTGCTGTATTTACAGCCCTCATGGTCACACTGGTGCTTGGCAGCGTCCACTTTTGTCACGTCTACCTCTGACTCAGTGGCTACTTCACTGTCTGACACGGGCTCCTGCTTAATCTTTTTCAGTGTCAGAGTTGCACAATACTGGCTGATTTCATTTGATACCGGAAAAGGATTCAGCGCCGTGGCTACATACTGAACATCAGATTCAGCATCAGCTTCGCCTTCGTCTGAACGGTTGTTGCTTTCTTCATCTGAGGCGCCGCTGTCTTCACTGTCAGACCCCTCATCCGAGGCTGCCCGACGGTAAGTCTTGGTTTTGACGCCAGTGGCAGGAAAGACGCCAGTGGCAGGAAAAAAGCAATAGCGACTGTCTGACTTTAAGAGTGGCTTTAAGAGGATATCATCACCGAAGCAAATTCGTGACATATCGAAGTGGTACCGTTCAATGGCTTCGCTCTCTTCTTCAATGCCCTCTTCTTCTGGTTCCTCAAGCCAGCCTCCAAAGCAAGAGAGCATAAGACTCCCTCTTTGTTTGGCTGTTGCAATGATTTCACGTTGCCGATCGTCTCTTTGCTCTATCTCAGTGGCGATCGCTTTAGCCGTAGGGTCAAGTTCTGGTAGCCGACCCCGGACTGGGAAAAGAGGGAGAAGAACAGTTTCAACGCCCGTAACGTAGACTCCCTTCATGGATAAGACCTCAATAAAGGGCTTTGGAGAGTAGATCAGCGCCTTGCCGACAGCCAGAGCGAAGCGCAAAGGCAACTTGTTTTCTTGAGCCTGGCCATTGAAGGAATGCACAGAAAAGGCAATGACCAAGGTCAAAATCAATGGTTTTTTGGATGGCAAAGCCCCGGTTCCCAGTCATTGAACTGTTTATTGAAAATTCAGGTTAGTCAAAATCTGGAGAGGGGTCAGAGGTTTCTTTGAGGTGGCTTGGGAGGCGAATCATTTTTTATCGCCTTTCTTTCTTTTCTTGTTAGACGGCGGCTGGTCATAGGCTTTTCTTTTAAGTCGCTGGTTGGCAGTCAGGTGGGTCTGTTTGTGTCTGTTCAGATTACCCGCCTGGCCGGCGCTGTAATTGCAGCCCTCATGATCGCAGTGGTGCACTTTGGGTTTCCGGAGTCTCTGGTCGGCAGGCAGGTGGATCTGCTTATGCGCTTTCAGATTGCACTTCTGGTCGGTTTTGTAATTGCAGCCCTCATGATCGCATTGGTGCACTTTGGGTTTCCGGAGTCTCTGGTCGGCAGGCAGGTGGGTCTGCTTGTGCTTATTCAGATTGCCCGCACGGTCGGTGCTGTAGTTGCAGCCTGCATAGTCACACCGGTGCATCTTGGGTCTCTGGTCGGCAGGCAGGTGGATCCATTTGTGCTTTTTCAGGTCGTCCCTTCGGTTGGTGCTGAAACTACAGCCCTCATGGTCACACCGATACCTCTTGAGTCTCTGGTCGGTAGGCAGGTGGATCTGTTTGTGCGTTTTCAGATTGTCCGCGCGGTCGGTACTGTAGTTGCAGCCCGCATAGTCACACTGGTGCACATTGAGTCTCTGGTTGGCAGGCAAGTGGGTCTTTTTGTGCTTTTTCAGATCGCTCGCCTGACCGGTGTTGTAGTCACAGCCCCCATGGTCACACCGGTGCACTTTGACTCTCTGGTCGGTAGGCAAGTGGGACCGTTTGTGCCTTTTCAGACTGGCCCTGTGGTCGGTTCTGTAGTTGCAGCCCTCATGGTCATACTGGTGCTTAGCAGCGTCCACTTTTGTCAAGTCTGCCTCTGAATCAGTAAGTATTTCACTGTCTGAAACAGGCTCCTGCTTAATATTTTTCAGTGCCAAAGCCGCACAATACTCACTGATTTCATTGGATACCCGAAAAGGATTAAGTGTTGTCGTTTGATACTGGACATCAGATTCGTCTTCGTTTGAACGGTTGTCGATGCTTTCATCAGAGGTGCTGTTGTCTTCACTGTCAGAACCATTATCAGAGACTGCTCGACTGTGAACCTTAGCTTCGACGCCAGTGGCAGGAAAGACGCCAGTGGCAGGAAAAAAGCAATAGCGACTGTCTGACTTTGGGAGCACCCTGCCGACAGCCAGAGCGAAGCGCAAAGGCAACTTGTTTTCTTGAGCGTGGCCATTGAAGCAATGCACAGAAAAGGCAATGACCAAGGTCAAAATCAATGGTTTTTTGTATGGCAAAGCCCGGGTTCCCAGTCATTGAACTGTTTATTGAAAATTCAGGTTAGTAAAAATCTGGAGAGAGGTCGGAGGTTTCTTTGAGGTGGCTTGGGAGGCGGATCATTCTTTATCACCTTTCTTTCTTTTCTTGTTAGACGGCGGCTGGTCATAGGCTTTTCTTTTAAGTCGCTGGTTGGCAGTCAGGTGGGTCTGTTTGTGCGCTTTCAGATTGCTCGCGCGGTCGGTACTGAAGTTGCAGCCCGCATAGTCACACTGGTGCACATTGAGTCGCTGGTCAACAGGCAGGTGGGTCTGTTTGTGCTTTTTCAGATCGCTTAAGTGTTCGGTGCTGTAGTTGCACTTCTCGTGGTCACACTGGTGCACCTTGGCTCTCTGGTTGGCAGGCAGGTGGGTCTTTTTGTGCTTTTTCAGATGGTTCTTGAAGTCGGTGCTGTAGTTGCAGCCCTGATGGTCACATTGGTGCACCTTGGACCTCTGGTCGGCCGGCAGGTGGATCTGTTTGTGCCTTTTCAGATTGCTTACGAGGTCGGTTCTGTAGTTGCACTTCTCATGGTCACACTGGTGCACTTTGGCCCTCTGCCTGACAGGCAGGTGGGTCTGTTTGTGCTTTTTCAGATTGCTACTGTTGTCGGTGCTGTAGTTGCAGCCCACATAGTCACACTGGTGCACCTTGAGCCTCTGGTTGGCAGGCAGGTGGATCTGTTTGTGGGTTTTCAGACTACTCTTTTCGTCAGTTCTGTAATTGCAGCCCTCATGATCACACTGGTACACCTTGACTCTCTGGTCGGCAGGCAAGTGGGTCTTTTTGTGCCTTTTCAGAATGATCCCGTGGTAGGCTCTGTAGTTGCAGCCCTCATGGTCACACTGGTGCACCTTGGGTCTCTGGTCGGCAGGCAGGTGAGCCTGTTTGTGCATTTTTAAATGGCTCTTATAGTCGGCGCTGTAGTTGCAGCCCTCATGGTCACACTGGTGCCCAGGAGCGTCGACTTTTGTCACGTCTACCTCTGAATCAGTAAGTATTTCACTGTTTGAAACAGGTTCCTCCTTAATCTTTTTCAGTTCCAGAGTCGCACCATACTGACTGATTTCATTTGATGCTCGAAAGGGATTAAGCATCGTGGTTACATACCGAACATCAGATTCGTCTTCGTCTGAATCGTTGTCGATGCTTTCATCAGAGGTGCTACTGTCTTCGGTGTCAGAATCCTCATCAGAGGCTGCCTGGCTGTAAGCCTTAGCTTCGACGCCGGTGGCAGGAAAGACGCCGGTGGCAGGCAAAAAGCAATAGCGACTGTCTGACTTTAAGAGTGGCTTTAAGAGGATATCATCACCGAAACAAATTCGTGGCATATCGAAGTGGTACCATTCAATGGCCTCGCTCTCTTCTTCAATGCCCTCTTCTTCAATGCCCTCTTCTTCTGGTTCCCCAAGCCAGCCTATAAAGCAAGAGAGCACCAGACTCCAACTTTGTTTGGCTGTTGCAATGATTTCCCGTTGCTGATCCTCTCTTTGCTGTGTCTCAGTGGCGATCGCTTTAGCCGTAGAGTCAAGTTCTGGTAGCCCATTCCGGACCGGGAGCACCTTGCCGACAGCCAGAGCGAAGCGCAAAGGCAACCTGTTTTCCTTAGCATGACTATTAGAGGAATGCATAGAAAAGGCAACGACCAAGGTCAAAATCAATGGATTTTTGGATAGCAAGGCCTTTGTCTCCAGTCGTTGAACTGTTTATTTGGAAATCAGGTTAGTCAAAATCTGGAGAGAGGTCGGAGATTTCTTTGAGGTGGGTTGGGAGGCGGATCATTCTTTGTCACCCTTCTTTCTTTTCGCGTTAGATGTCAGCTGGTCATGCGCTTTCCTTTTGAGTCTTTCAGGTCTCTGGTCAGCAGGCAGGTGGGTCTGTTTGTGCTTATTCAGATTGCTACTGTTGTCGGTACTGTAGTTGCAGCCCGCATAGTCACACTGGTGCACCTTGAGTCTCTGGTTGGCAGGCAGGTGGGTCCTTTTGTGCTTCTTCAGATCGCTCGCCTGGTCGGTGTTGTAGTCGCAGCCCTCATGATCACACTGGTACACCTTGACTCTCTGGTCGGCAGGCAAGTGGGTCTTTTTGTGCCTTTTCAGAATGATCCTGTAGTCGGTTCTGTAGTTGCAGCCCTGATAGTCACACTGGTGCACCTTGGATCTCTGGTCGGCAGGCAGGTGGGTCTGCTTGTGCACTTTCAGGTTGCCTTTATATTCGGACCTGTAGTTGCAATTCTCATGGTCACACTGGTGCACCTTGGGTCTCTGGTCGGCAGGTAGGTGAGTCCGTTTGTGCTTTTTCAGATCGCTCCTCCAGTCGGTGCGGTAGTTGCAGCCTTCATGGTCACACTGGTGCAGTTTGGGTCTCTGGTCGTCAGGCAGGTGGGTCTGTTTGTGCCTTTTGAGGTTAAACACCAGATCGGTGCTGTAGCTGCAGCCCTCATGGTCACACTGATGTGCCCTGGGTCTCTGGTCGGCAGGCAGGTGGGTTTGTTTGTGTGTTTTCAGATGGTCCGTGGGGTCTGGAATGGACTCCTGCTGAATCAGTTCCAGTCTCAGAGTATCGCAATACTGACTGATTATATTTAATGCTCGATAAGGGTCAGTTGTCGTGTTTACACACTGAGCATCCATTTCGGTCCCAGTTTCGTCTTCGTCTGAAGGGTTGTCGCTGTTTTCATCAGAGTTGCCACTGTCTTCACTGTCAGAACCATTATCAGAGGCTGCCCGACAGTAAGTCCTGGTTTTGACGTCAGGGTCAGGAGAAAAGCAATAACGAGTGCCTGGCTTTAAGAGAATGTCATCACCAAGGCAAACCCGTGCCATATCCCTGTGGTTGATAAAGGGCCTTAGGGTGTTGATAAGCGCCTTGCCGACAACCAGAGAGAAAAGCAAAGGCATACTATTTTCCTCAACGTGACCATGAGAGTAATGCACAGAGAAGGCAATGGCCAAGATGAACATCAATGGTTTTTTGGATAGCAAGGTCTGGCTTCCCAGTCGTTGAACTGTTTATTGGAAAATCAGGTTAGTCAAAATCTGGAGAGAGGTCGGAGATTTCTTTGAGGTGGGTTGGGAGGCGGATCATTCTTTGTCACCCTTCTTTCTTTTCGCGTTAGATATCAGCTGGCCATGCGCTTTCCTTTTGAGTCTTTCAGGTCTCTGGTCAGCAGGCAGGTGGGTCTGTTTGTGCTTTTTCAGATTGCCACTGTTGTCGGTGCGGTAGTTGCAGCCCTCATGGTCACACTGGTGCGCCTTGGGTCTCTGGTCGGCAGGCAGGTGGGTCTGTTTGTGCCTTTTGAAATTAAACACCAGATCGGTGCTGTAGCTGCAGCCCTCATGGTCACACTGGTGCACACTGAGTCTCTGGTCGGCAGGCAGGTGGGTCTGTTTGTGCTTTTTCAGATTCTCAGCTCGGTCGGTACGGTAGTTGCAGCCCGCATAGTCACACTGGTGCACCTTGAGTCTCTGATTGGCAGGCAGGTGGGTTCTTTTGTGCTTCTTCAGATCGCTCGCCTGGTCGGTGTTGTAGTCGCAGCCCTCATAATCACACTGGTACACCTTGACTCTCTGGTCGGCAGGCAAGTGGGTCTTTTTGTGCCTTTTCAGAATGATCCTGTGGTCGGTTCTGTAGTTGCAGCCCTCATGATCACACCGGTACAGCTTGACTCTCTGGTCGGCAGGCAAGTGGATCTTTTTGTGCTGTTTCAGATGACTCGTCCGGTCGGTGCTGTAGTCGCAGCCCTGATGGTCACACTGGTGCACATTGAATCTCTTGGATCTCTGGTCGGCAGGCAGGTGGGTTCGCTTGTGCACTTTCAGGTTGCCTTTATCGTCGGACCTGTAGTTGCAATTCTCATGGTCACACTGGTTCTCCTTGGGTCTCTGGTCGGCAGGCAGGTGGATCTTTTTGTGCCTTTTGAAGTTAGACACCAGATCGGTGCTGTAGCTGCAGCCCTCATGGTCACACTGATGTGCCCTGGGTCCCTGGTCGGCAGGCAGGTGGGTTTGTTTGTGTGTTTTCAGATGGTCCGTGGGGTCTGGAATGGACTCCTGCTGAATCAGTTCCAGTTTCAGAGTATCGCAATACTGACTGACTATGTTTAATGCTCGATAAGGGTCAGTTGTCGTGTTTACACACTGAACATCCGTTTCGTTCCCTGTTTCGTCTTCGTCTGAAGGGTTGTCGCTGTTTTCATCAGAGTTGCCACTGTCTTCACTGTCAGAACCATTATCAGAGGCTGCCCGACTGTGAACCTTAGCTTCGACGCCAGAGTCAGGAGAAAAGCAATAACGAGTGCCTGGCTTTAAGAGAATGTCATCACCGAGGCAAACCCCTGCCATATCCCTGTGGTTGATAAAAGGCCTTGGGGTGTTGATAAGCGCCTTGCCGACAACCAGAGAGAAAAGCAAAGGCATACTATTTTCCTCAACGTGACCATGAGAGTAATGCACAAAGAAGGCAATGGCCAAGATGAACATCAATGGTTTTTTGGATAGCAAGGTCTGGCTTCCCAGTCGTTGAACTGTTTATTGGAAAATCAGGTTAGTCAAAATCTGGAGAGAGGTCGGAGATTTCTTTAAGGTGGGTTGGGAGGCGGATCATTCTTTGTCACCCTTCTTTCTTTTCGCGTTAGATGTCAGCTGGCCATGCGCTTTCCTTTTGAGTCTTTCAGGTCTCTGGTCAGCAGGCAGGTGGATCTGTTTGTGCTTATTCAGATTGCTGCTGTTGTCGGTGCTGTAGTTGCAGCCCGCATAGTCACACTGGTGCACCTTGAGTCTCTGGTTGGCAGGCAGGTGGGTCCTTTTGTGCTTCTTCAGATCGCTCGCCTGGTTGGTGTTGTAGTCGCAGCCCTCATGATCACACTGGTACACCTTGACTCTCTGGTCGGCAGGCAAGTGGGTCTGTTTGTGCCTTTTCAGAATGATCCTGTGGTCGGTTCTGTAGTTGCAGCCCTGATAGTCACACTGGTGCACCTTGGATCTCTGGTCGGCAGGCAGGTGGGTCTGCTTGTGCACTTTCAGGTTGCCTTTATGTTCGGACCTGTAGTTGCAATTCTCATGGTCACACTGGTGCACCTTGGGTCTCTGGTCGGCAGGTAGGTGAGTCCGTTTGTGCTTTTTCAGATCGCCCGTCTGGTCGGTGCGGTAGTTGCAGCCCTCATGGTCACACTGGTGCACCCTGAGTCTCTGGTCGGCAGGCAGGTGGGTCTGTTTGTGCTTTTTCAGATTGCCACTGTTGTCGGTGCGGTAGTTGCAGCCCTCATGATCACATTGGTATACCTTGACTCTCTGGTCGGCAGGCAAGTGGGTCTTTTTGTGCTTTTTCAGATCGCTCCTCCAGTCGGCGTTGTAGTCGCAGCCCTCATGATCACACCGGTACAGCTTGACTCTCTGGTCGGCAGGCAAGTGGATCTTTTTGTGCTGTTTCAGATGACTCGTCCGGTCGGTGCTGTAGTCGCAGCCCTGATGGTCACACCGGTGCACATTGAATCTCTTGGATCTCTGGTCGGCAGGCAGGTGGGTTCGCTTGTGCACTTTCAGGTTGCCTTTATCGTCGGACCTGTAGTTGCAATTCTCATGGTCACACTGGTGCTCCTTGGGTCTCTGGCCGGCACATAGGTGAGTCCGTTTGTGCTTTTTCAGATTGTTCTTCTGGTCGGAGCGGTGGTTGCAGCCTCCATGATCGCACAGGTGCTCCTTCGGTCTCTGGTCGGCAGGCAGGTGGATCTTTTTGTGCCTCTTGAAGTTAGACACCAGATCGGTGCTGTAGCTGCAGCCCTCATGGTCACACTGATGAGCCCTGGGTCTCTGGTCGGCAGGCAGGTGGGTTTGTTTGTGTGTTTGCAGATGGTCCGTGGGATCTGAAATGGACTCCTGCTGAATCAGTTCCAGTCTCAGAGTATCGCAATACTGACTGATTATGTTTAATGCTCGATAAGGGTCAGTTGTCGTGTTTACACACTGAACATTCGTTTCGGTTCCAGTGTCGTCTTCGTCTGAAGGATTGTCGCTGTTTTCATCAGAGTTGCCACTGTCTTCACTGTCACTGTCTTCGCTGTAGGCACTATCATCAGAGGCTGCCCGACTGTGAACCTTAGCTTCGACGCCAGAGTCAGGAGAAAAGCAATAACGAGTGCCTGGCTTTAAGAGAATGTCATCACCGAGGCAAACCCGTGCCATATCGCTGTGGTTGATAAAGGGCCTTGGGGTGTTGATAAGCGCCTTGCCGACAACCATAGAGAAAAGCAAAGGCAACCTATTTTCCTCAACGTGACCATGAGAGTAATGCACAGAGAAGGCAATGGCCAAGATGAACATCAATGGTTTTTTGGATGGCAAGGCTTGGTTTCCCAATCGTTGAACTGTTTATTTGGAAATCAGGTTAGTCAAAATCTGGAGCGAGGTCGGAGGTTTCTTTGAAGTGGGTTGGAAGGCAGATCATTCTTTATCGCCTTTCTTTCTTTTCGCGTTAGATGGCAGCTGGTCAGACGCTTTTCTTTTGGGTCTTTTAGATCTCTGGTCGGCAAGCAGGTGGGTCTGTTTGTGCCGCTTCAGATTGCCCGCCCAGCCGGAGCTGTAGTCGCAGCCCTCATGATCACACTGGTACACGTTAATTCTCTGGTCGATAGGCAGGTGGGTCTCTTTGTGCTTTTTCAGATCGCTCTTGTGGTCGCTGCTGTAGTCGCAGCCTTCATGGTCACACTGGTACACCTTGGATCTCTGGTGCGCAGGCAGGTGAGTTTGTGTGTGCTTTTTTAAACGGCACAACTGTTCAGTCCTGTAGTTACAGCCCTCATGGTCACACTGATGCACCTTGAGTCTTTGGTCGTCAGGCAGGTGGGTCTGTTTGTGCCTTTTCAGATTTTTTTTCTGCTTGGAGTTGTAATTGCAGCCTTCATGGTCACACGTGTGCAGCTTGAGTCTTTGTTCGATAGGCAGGTGTATCCATTTGTGCTTTTTTAGATCGCTCATGTAGTTGGTGATGTAGTTGCAGCCTTCATGGTCACACTGGTGCACCTTAATTCTCTGGTCGATAGGCAAGTGGATCTGCTTGTGTATTTTCAGATTGCCTGTCAGGTCCGTGCGGTATTCGCAGCCCTCATGGTCACACTGGTGCACTTTAATTCTCTGGTCGATAGGCAGATGGATCCGTTTGTGCTTTTTCAGATTGCCGGCCAGGTCCGTGCTGTATTCGCAGCCCTTATGGTCACACTGGTGCACTTTAATTCTCTGGTCGGCAGGCAGGTGGGTCTCTTTGTGCCTTTTCAGACTGCCTTTTCTGTCGGTGCTGAAGTTGCAGCCGTCATGGTCACACAGGTGCACCTTGGGTCTCTGGTCGATAGGCAGGTGGATCCGTTTGTGCTGTTTCAGATTTCCTATATGGTTGGTGTTGTAGTTGCAGCCTTTATGATCGCACAGGTGCAACTTGGGTTTCTGGTCGGCAGGCAGGTGGGTTTGTTTGTGTGTTTTCAGATGGTCCGTGGGGTCTGAAATGGACTCCTGCTGAATCAGTTCCAGTCTCAGAGTATCGCAATACTGACTGATTATGTTTAATGCTCGATAAGGGTCAGTTGTCGTGTTTACACACTGAGCATCCGTTTCGGTCTCAGTTTCGTCTTCGTCTGAAGGGTTGTCGCTGTTTTCATCAGAGTTGTTACTGTTTTCACTGTCACTGTCTTCGCTGTAGGCACTATTATCAGAGGCTGCCTGACGGTAAGCCGTCGCGTAAAGATCAAGATCAGGAGAAAAGCAATAGCGACTGTCTGACTTTAAGAGTGGCTTTAAGAGAATGTCATCACCGAAGCAAACCCGTGCCATATCGCAGTGGTACCATTCAACGAACAGCAAAGGCAAGCTATTTTCCTGAGCCTGGCCATTAGAGCAATGCACAGAAAAAGTAACGGCCAAGGTCAAAATCAACGTTTTTTTGGATAGCAAGGTCTGGTTTCCCAGTCGTTGAAATGTTTATTCGAAAATCAGGTTAGTCAAAATCTGGAGCGAGGTCGGAGATTTCTATTCTTTATCACCCTTTTTTCTTTTCTTGTTAGAGGGTGGCTGGTCATAGGCTTTTCTCTTGAGCCTCTGGTCGGCAGGCAGGTGGGCCTGTTTGTGCCGTTTCAGATTGTACGGCCAGTGTGTGTTGTAATCGCAGCCCTCATGATCACACTGGTACACCTTGACTCTCTGGTCGGCAGGCAGGTGGGTCAGTTTGTGCCTTTTCAAAGCGTACGCTTGTTCTACTCTGTAGTCGCAGCCCTCATGGTCGCACTGGTGAACCTTGGCTCTTTTAGGTCTCTGGTTGGCAGGCAGGTGGGTCTGTTTGTGCTTTTTCAGACGGCACCTACGGTCGGACCTGTAGTCACAGCCCTCATGGTCACACTGGTGCGGCTTGGCTTTTTTAGGTCTCTGGTCGACAGGCAGGTGGATCTGTTTGTGCTTTTTCAGATTGCACTCATAGTAGGCCTTATAGTCGCAGCCCTCATGCTCACACTGGTACGACTTGGCTCTTTTAGGTCTCTGGTCGGCAGGCAGGTGGGTCTGTTTGTGTTTTTTTAAATGGTGCTTATGGTCGGTGCTGTAGTTGCAGCCCTCATGGTCACACTGATGCACCTTGAGTCTCTGGTCGGCGGGCAGGTGGATCTGTTTGTGTATTTTCAGATTGCTTGAATATTCCGTGCTGAAGTTGCAGGCCTCATGCTCACAATAGTGGAGCTTGGGTTTGGGTCTCTTGAGTCTCTGGTCGGCAAGCAGGTGAGTCTGTTTGTGCCTTTTCAGATAGCTCGCGTAAGCAGCGCTGTAGTTACAGCCCTCATGGTCACACTGGTGCTTAGCAGCGTCCACTTTTGTCACATCTACCGCTGAATCAGTGAGTATTTCATTGTCTGAAACGGACTCCTGCTTAATGTTTTTCAGCTCCAGAGTCGTACAATACTGACTGATTTCATTGGATGCCCGAAAAGGATTCAGTGTTGTGGTTTCATACTGAACATCAGATTCGTCTTCGTTTGAACGGTTGTCGATGCTTTCATCAGAGGTGCTGCTGCCTTCACTGTCACTGTCTTCGCTGTAGGCACTATCATCAGAGGCTGCCCGACTGTGAACCTTCAACTCCCACCATTCAATGGCCTCGCTCTCTTGTTCATCTGGTAGCCCATCCCGGACCGGGAAAAGAGGGAGAAGAATAGTTTCAATGCCCGTAACGTAAGCTCCTTTCGTGGATAAGAACTCCATAAAGGGCTTTGGGCCGTTGCTCAGCGCCTTGCCGACAGCAAGAGCAACCAGCAAAGGCAACCTGTTTTCCTGAGCGCGGCCATTGGAACAATGCACAGACAAGGCAATGACCAAGGTCAAAATCAATGGTTTTTTGGATGGCAAAGCCCGGATTCCCAATCATTGAGCTGTTTATTGAGAATTCAGGTTAGTCAAAATCTGGAGAGAGGTCAGAAGTTTCTTTAATGTGGGTTGGGAGGCGGGTCATTCTCTAATCACACTTCTTTCTTTTCTCGTTAGATGGCAGCTGGTCATACGCTTTCCTTTTGGCTCTCTGGTTGGCAGGCAGGTGGGTCTGTTTGTGCCTTTTCAGATTGCTCGCATGGATGGTGCTGAAGTCGCAACCCTCATGATCACACTGGTACACCTTGACTCTCTGGTCGGCAGGCAGGTGGATCTGTTTGTGCCTTTTCAGATGTCCCAGATGTTGGCTGCTGTAGTTGCAGCTCCCATGGTCACACTGGTGCACCTTGAGTCTCCTGGGTCTCTGGTTGGCGGGCAGGTGTGTCTTTTTGTGCTTTTTCAGACTGCCACTGTTGTCGGTGCTGTAGTTGCAGCCCTGATGGTCGCACTGGTGCTCCTTGAGTCTCTGGTGGGCAGGCAGGTGGGTCTCTTTGTGCTTTTTTAGAACGCTCGCCCAGTCGGTGTTGTAGTCGCAGCCCTCATGATCACACTGGTACGCCTTGACTCTCTGGTCGGCGGGCAAGTGTGTCTTTTTGTGCATTTTCAGATTGCTCATGCGGTAGGTGCTGAAGTTGCAGCCCTCATGGTCACACTGGTGGATCTTGGGTCTCTTGGGTCTCTGGTCGGCGGGCAGGTGGGTCTGTTTGTGTGTTTTCAGATTCTCCGCCCGGTTCGTGCTGTAGTCACAACCCTCATGCTCACACTGGTGGATCTTGGGTTTCTTGATTCTCTGGTCGTCGGTGCTGTAAGTGAGTATTTCACTGTCTGAAACGGGCTCCTCCTTAATCTTTTTAAGTTCCAGAGTCGCACCATACTGACTGATTTCATTTGATACTCGAAAGGGATTAAGTGTCGTGGTTTCATACCGAACATCAGATTCGTCTTCGTTTGAACGGTTGCTGCTTTCATCAGAGGTGCCGTTAGTGGCTATTTCACTGACTGAAACGGGCTCCTGCTTAATGTTTTTAAACTCCAGAGTCGTACAATACTGACTGGTTTCATTGGCTACCCGAAAGGGATTCAGTGTTGTGGTTTCATACTGAACATCAGATTCGGCACTAGCTTCGTCTTCATCTTCGTTTGAGCGTTTGTCGTTGCTTTCATCAGAGGTGCTGCTGCCTTTACTGTCACTGTCTTCGCTGTAGGCACTATCATCAGAGGCTGCCCGACTGTGAACCTTCAACTCCCACCATTCAATGGCCTCGCTCTCTTGTTCATCTGGTAGCCCATCCCGGACCGGGAAAAGAGGGAGAAGAATAGTTTCAATGCCCATAACGTAGGCTCCTTTCGTGGATAAGACCTTAATAAAGGGCTTCGGGGCGTTGATCAGCGCCTTGCCGACAGCAAGAGCAACCAGCAAAGGCAACCTGTTTTCCTGAGCGCGGCCATTGGAGCAATGCACAGACAAGGCAATGACCAAGGTCAAAATCAATGTTTTTTTCGATAGCAAAGCTTGTCTTCCCAGTCATTGAAATGTTTATTGGAAAATCAGGTTAGTCAAAATCTGGAGAGAGGTCGGAGGTTTCTTTGAGGTAGGTTGGAAGACGGATCATTCTTTATCGCCTTTCTTTCTTTTCGCGTTAGATGGCGGCTGGGCACGGGCTTTTCTTTTGGGTCTCTGGCCGGGAGGCAGGTGGTTCTGTTTGTGCTTTTTCAGACGGCACACATACTCGGCCCTGTAGTCGCAGCCCTCATGGTCACACTGGTGCACCTTGGCTCTTTTAGGTCTCTGGTCGGCAGGCAGGTGGGTCCGTTTGTGTCTGTTCAGATTGCCCGCCCAGTCGGTCCTGTAGTTGCAGCCCTCACGATCACACTGGTACACGTTAATTTTCTGCTTGATAGGCAGGTGGATCTGTTTGTGCTTTTTCAGATCGATCTTTTGGTCGGTGTTGTAGTTGCAGCCCTCATGATCACACTGGTGCACTTTGGGTTTCCTGTCGGCAGGCAGGTGGGTCTCTTTGTGCTTTTTAAGATTGCCCAGGTGGCCGGTGCTGTAGTTGCAACCCTCATGGTCACACCGGTGCGCCCTGAGTCTCTGGTCGGCAGGCAAGTGGGTCTTTTTGTGCCTTTTCAAAACGCTCGTACAGTCGCTGTTGTAGTCGCAGCCCTCATGATCACACTGGTACACCTTGACTCTCTGTTCGGCAGGCAAGTGGGTCTGTTTGTGCCTTTTCAGATTGCTCCTGTGGTCGGTGCTGTAATTGCAGCCCTCATGGTCACACCGGTGCGCCCTGAGTCTCTGGTCGGCAGGCAAGTGGGTCTTTTTGTGCCTTTTCAGACTGCCCCTGTGGTCGGTTCTGTAGTTGCAGCCCTCATAGTCACACTGGTGCTTAGCAGCGTCCACTTTTATCACGTCTATCTCTGACTCAGTGAGTATTTCACTGTCTGAAACGGGCTCCTGCTTAATGTTTTTAAACTCCAGAGTTGTACAATACTGACTGGTTTCATTGGCTACCCGAAAGGGATTCAGTGTTGTGGTTTCATACCAAACATCAGATTCAGCACTAGCTTCGTCTTCATCTTCGTTTGAGCGTTTGTCGTTGCTTTCATCAGAGGTGCTGCTGCCTTCACTGTCACTGTCTTCGCTGTCACTGTCTTCGCTGTAGGCACTATCATCAGAGGCTGCCCGACTGTGAACCTTCAACTCCCACCATTCAATGGCTTCGCTTTCTTGTTGATCTGGTAGCCCATCCCGCAGCGCCTTGCCGACAGCCAGAGCGAAGCGCAAAGGCAACCTGTTTTCCTGAGCATAGCCATTGAAGCAATGCACAGAAAAGGCAATGACCAAGGTCAAAATCAATGGTTTTTTGGATAGCAAGGCCCGGGTTCCCAATCGTTGAACTGTTTATTTGGAAATCAGGTTAGTCAAAATCTGGAGGGAGGTCGGAACTTCCTTTGAAGCGGGTTGGAAGGAGGATCATTTTTTAATCTACCTTCTTTCTTTTCTTATTAGATGACGGCTGGTCACAGGCTTTCCTTTTAGAGCTCTGGCCTGCAGAAAAGTGGGTCTTTTTGTGTTTTTTCAGATTGCCCACCCGGTCGCTGCTGTAGTCGCAGCCTTCATGGTCACACTGATGCATCTTGAGTCTCTGGTCGGCGGGCAAGTGAGTCTGTTTGTGTTTTTTCAGATCGCTCCCCTTGTCGGTGTTGTAGTTGCAGCCCTCATGATCACACTGGTACACCTTGACTCTTTGGTCGGCAGGCAAGTGGGTCTGCTTGTGCCTTTTCAGATCGCTCGCCTGCTCGGTGCTATAGTTGCAGCGCTTATGGTCGCACTGGTGCCGATTGGCTCTCTGGTCGGCAGGCAAGTGTGTCTGTTTGTGCCTTTTCAGATCGTTCGCCTGGCCGGTGTTGTAGTTGCAGCCCTGATGGTCACACTGGTGCCGCTTGGGTCTCTGGTCGGCAGGCAGGTGGGTCTGTTTGTGTCTTTTCATATTACTCGCCCGATCGGTGCTGTAGTTGCAGCCCTCATGGTCACACTGGAGGTTCTTGGATCCATTGGGTCTCTGGTCGGCAGGCGAGTGTGTCTGTTTGTGCCTTTTCAGATCGCTCGCATGCTCGGTGCTGTAGTTGCAGTCCTCATGGTCACACTGGTGGATCTTAGGTCTCTTAGGTCTATGGCCGGCAGGCAAGTGAATCTGTTTGTGCCTTTTCAGATCGCTCGTCTGGGCGGTGCTATAGTTGCAGCCCTCCTGGTCACACAGATGCACCTTCAGTCTCTTGGGTCTCTGGTCGGCAGGCAGGTGGGTCTGTTTGTGCCTTTTCAGATCGCTCGCGTTGTCGGTGCTGTGGTTGCAGCCCTGATGGTCACACCGGTGCCGCTTGGGTCTCTGGTCGGCAGGCAGGTGGGTCTGTTTGTGTGTTTTCAAATGGGCCGGAAAGCGGGTTCTGTAGTTGCAGCCTTCATGGTCACACTGGTGCACCTTGGGTATCTGGTCGGCGGGCAGGTGGATCTGTTTGTGTCTGTTCAGATTATTCATCACGTTGGTGCTGTAGTTGCAGCCCTCATGGTCACACTGGTGGATCTTGGGTCTCTTGATTCTCTGGTCGCCGCTGCTGGAAGTGAATACTTCACTGTCTGAAACGGGCTCCTGCTTAATCTTTTTCAGTTCCAAAGTCGCACCATACTGACTGATTTCATTGGATGCCCGAAAAGGATTAATTGTTGTGGTTTCATAGCGAACCTCAGATTCGTCTTCGTTTGAACGGTTGTCGATGCTGCCGTTAATGGCTATTTCACTGTCCAAAACGGGCTCCTCCTTAATCTTTTTCGGTTCCAAAGTCGCACCATACTGGCTGATTTCATTGGATACCCGAAAAGGATTAATTGTTGTGGTTTCATAGCGAACCTCAGATTCGGTATTAGCTTCGTGTTCATCTTCGTTTGAACGGTCGTCATTGCTTTCATCAGAGGTGCTGCTGTCTTCACTGTCACTGTCTTCGCTGTCACTGTCTTCGCTGTAGGCACTATCATCAGAGGTTGCCCGACTGTGAACCTTAGCTTCGACGCCATTCAACTCCCACCATTCAATGGCCTCGGTCTCTTGTTCATCTGGTAGCCCATCCCGGAGCGGGAAAAGAGGGAGAAAAATAGTTTCAACGCCCGTAACGTAGTAGATTCCTTTTACGGATAAGACCTCAATAAAGGGCTTCGGGGCGTTGAACAGCACCTTGCCGACAGCCAGAGCGAAGCGCAAAGGCAACCTGTTTTCCTGAGCTTGGCTATTGAAGCAATGCACAGAAAAGGCAATGACCAAGGTTAAAATCAATGGTTTTTTGGATGGCAAGGCTTGGCTTCCCAGTCATTGAACTGTTTATTGAAAATTCAGGTTAGTCAAAATCTGGAGAGAGGTCGGAAGTTTCTTTGAGCTTGGTTGGGAGGCGGATCATTCTTTATCACCCTTCTTTCTTTTCTTGTTAGGTGGCAGCGGGTCATAGGATTTTCTTTTGGGTCTCTGTTCGGCAGGCAGGTGGGTCTGTTTGTGTCTTTTCATATTACTCGTCCGATCGGTGCTGTAGTTGCAGTCCTCATGGTCACACTGGAGGTTCTTGGATCGATTGGGTCTCTGGTCGGCAGGCGAGTGTGTCTGTTTGTGCCTTTTCAGATCGCTCGCCTGCTCGGCGCTGTAGTTGCAGTCCTCATGGTCACACTGGTGGATCTTAGGTCTCTTAGGTCTATGGTCGGCAGGCAAGTGTGTCTGTTTGTGCCTTTTCAGATGGCTCGTCTGGGCGGTGCTATAGTTGCAGCCCTCCTGGTCACACAGATGCACCTTCAGTCTCTTGGGTCTCTGGTCGGCAGGCAGGTGGGTCTGTTTGTGCCTTTTCAGATCGCTCGCCTTGTCGGTGCTGTGGTTGCAGCCCTGATGGTCACACCGGTGCCGCTTGGGTCTCTGGTGGGCAGGCAGGTGGGTCTGTTTGTGTGCTTTCAAATGGGCCGGAAAGCGGGTTCTGTAGTTGCAGCCTTCATGGTCACACTGGTGCACCTTGGGTATCTGGTCGACGGGCAGGTGGATCTGTTTGTGTCTGTTCAGATTATTCATCACGTTGGTGCTGTAGTTGCAGCCCTCATGATCACACTGGTGGATCTTGGGTCTCTTGATTCTCTGGTCGTCGCTGCTGGAAGTGAGTACCTCACTGTCTGAAACGGGCTCCTGCTTAATCTTTTTCGGTTCCAAAGTCGCACCATACTGACTGATTTCATTGGATACCCGAAAAGGATTAATTGTTGTGGTTTCATAGCGAACCTCAGATTCGTCTTCGTTTGAACGGTTGTCGATGCTGCCGTTAATGGCTATTTCACTGTCCAAAACGGGCTCCTCCTTAATCTTTTTCGGTTCCAAAGTCGCACCATAATGACTGATTTCATTGGATACCCGAAAAGGATTAATTGTTGTGGTTTCATACCAAACCTCAGATTCGGTATTAGCTTCGTCTTCATCTTCGTTTAAACGGTCGTCATTGCTTTCATCAGAGGTGCTGCTGTCTTCACTGTCACTGTCTTCGCTGTAGGCACTATCATCAGAGGTTGCCCGACTGTGAACCTTAGCTTCGACGCCATTCAACTCCCACCATTCAATGGCCTCGGTCTCTTGTTCATCTGGTAGCCCATCCCGGAGCGGGAAAAGAGGGAGAAAAATAGTTTCAACGCCTGCAACGTAGTAGATTCCTTTTATGGATAAGACCTCAATAAAGGGCTTCGGGGCGTTGAACAACACCTTGCCGACAGCCAGAGCGAAGCGCAAAGGCAACCTGTTTTCCTGAGCTTGGCCATTGAAGCAATGCACAGAAAAGGCAATGACCAAGGTTAAAATCAATGGTTTTTTGGATGGCAAGGCTTGGCTTCCCAGTCATTGAACTGTTTATTGAAAATTCAGGTTAGTCAAAATCTGGAGAGAGGTCGGAAGTTTCTTTGAGCTTGGTTGGGAGGCGGATCATTCTTTATCACCCTTCTTTCTTTTCTTGTTAGGTGGCAGCGGGTCATAGAATTTTCTTTTGGGTCTCTGGTCGGCAGGCAAGTGGGTCTGCTTATGCCTTTTCAGTCCGTACACTTGTTCGACGCTGTAGTCACAGCCCTCATAGTCACAGTGGTACACCTTAGCGGACTAGCCCGCCCTGCGGGCACACATCTTTGAGTAACTCTTTGCTGCCAACCTCAAGTCTTCGTCCTACGATAAGAAAGAAGGCATACCCGAGCCAGAGACCGAACGCACACTGGTGCACTTGCCCGAACTTTAGCGTGGTCGGGAGGCTGGCGACCGCATCACTGATGACGCTTGGCGATCTCGTTCGGAAGACTGCATATGATCGACAGCCCCATACTCGGATATGCCTTCGTCCAGCAGTATAGGAAGACAGTCATGAAGCACAACCCAAATTCGGTTAAAGTTCAAAAGCGGATATCTGGCCATCTCAAAACCGTCAATCTCTATGCTGCAGGCATTGATATTGGCTCTGAGTTCCACTTCGTTGCTGTCCCTGAAGAGCTGGATGACCAGCCGGTTCGGTCTTTTGCCTGCTTTACCGCTGATCTTGAAATGATGGCCCAATGGCTCGTGAAAACCGGAATTACAACTGTGGTCATGGAGTCTACCGGAATCTACTGGATTCCCGCTTTTGAAATGCTTGAAGAACACGGCCTGGACGTCAAACTGGTGAATGCACGGCATGTCAAAAACGTCCCTGGTCGTAAAACAGATGTTCAGGACTGCCAGTGGTTACAGCAATTGCATACTCATGGTCTGCTTGAGGGGCTTTTCGCCCAGAAGATCAAATGTGCGCCTTGCGAGCCTACATGCGACAGCGTGAAACCCTGATCCGCTATCGGGCGTCACACATCCAGCACATGCAGAAAGCTTTACGACAAATGAACCTGCTGTTGGACAATGTGGTTACGGATATCACGGGTAAAACGGGTATGGGCATCATTCGCTCCATTCTTGCGGGAGAGCATGACCCAGAGGTACTGGCCAAACATCGGGACTCTCATTGTAAAAAATCAGAGAAAGTCATTGCCAAGTCACTGCATGGGCATTACCGGGCAGAGCATCTCTTTGCCTTAAAGCAATCTGTTGCGCTTTATGATTTTTATGAAAAGCAAATCGAAGATTGTGACAAGGCGTTGGAAGGCCAGTTGAACCAGTTTGATGATAAGTCCGAGAGTTCCTTTCTGCCTGCTGCAAAGCGAAAATCAGCCAGCGCCCCTGGTTTTGACGTGAGATCCCATCTTTACCGGGCGACAGGGGTAGATCTGACAGCGATTGAGGGAATAGAGGAAAATACCGCCCTGAAGGTTGTTTCTGAAATTGGTACAGACATGGGTCGTTGGCCGACGGTTAAGCACTTTTGTTCCTGGCTGGGGCTGAGTCCTGGAAACAAGATATCAGGCGGAAAAGTGTTGAGCAGCAAAACCAAAAGAATCCCCAATCGGGCTGCTTCAGCCCTGCGTATGGCTGCTCTGACACTAGTGAACTCGAAAAGTGCGCTGGGAGCCTATTATCGCAGGATGAGAAGCAAGCTGGGGGCTCCAAAAGCGATTACGGCGACAGCGCATAAACTTGCCCGGCTGATTTACAGCATGCTGAAAAACGGCTCGGAGTACGTTGACCGAGGTCAGGAGTACTACGAAGAGCAATACCGTGATCGAGTTGTAAAAAACATGAAAAAGCGTGCTGAAGATATGGGCTATAAACTGGTCAAACTTGAAACAGCCTCACCATCTTGACGCTGTGCAAGTGGCGAGTTCCGAGGGAGTTACTCAGAAGGTCTCTGGTCGGCAGGCAGGTGGATCTTTTTGTGTCTTTTAAGACTCTCCGGCCGCTCGACCCTGTAGTCACAGCCCTCATGGTCACACTGGTGCACCTTGGCTCTTTCAGGTCTCTGGTCGCCAGGCAGGTGGGTCTGTTTGTGTCTGTTTAGATTACTTGTATGGTTGGTGCCGTAGTTGCAGCCCTCATGGTCACACCGGTGCACCTTAGGTCTCTGGTCGGCAGGCAAGTGGGTCTGTTTGTGCCTTTTCAGACTGGCCCTGTGGTCGGATCTGAAGTTGCAGCCCTCATAGTCACACTGGTACTTCCTGGGTCTCTGGTCGGCAGGCAAGTGGGTCTGTTTGTGCCTTTTCAGACTGGCTCTGTGGTCGGATCTGTAGTTGCAGCCCTCATAGTCACACTGGTACTTCCTGGGTCTCTGGTCGGCAGGCAGGTGGGTCTGTTTGTGCCTTTTCAGACTGTTTCTGTGGTCGGTTCTGTAGTTGCAGCCCTCATGGTCACACTGGTGTTTAACAGCGTCCACTTTTGTCACGTCTACCTCTGAATCAGTAAGTATTTCAGTATCTGAAACAGGCTCCTCCTTAATCTTTTTCAGTTCCAGAGTCGTGCAATACTGACTAGTTTCATTGGCTACCCGAAAAGGATTAAGTGTTGTGGTTTCATACTGAACATCAGATTCGGTATTGTCTTCATCTTCATTTGAACGATTGTCGCTGCTTCCATCGGAGGTGCTGCTGCCTTCACTGCCAGAACCATGATCAGAGGCTTCCCGGCTGTAAACCTTCAACTCCCACCATTCAATGGCCTCGGTCTCTTGTTCATCAGGTAGCCCATCCCGGACCAGGAAAAGAGGGAGAAAAATAGTTTCAACGCCCGTAACGTAGATTCCTTTTATGGATAAGACCTCAATAAAGGACTTCCGGGCGTTGATCAGTGCCTTGCCGACAGCCAGAGCGAAGCGCAGAGGCAACCTGTTTTCCTGAGCGCGGCCATTGGAGCAATGCATAGAAAAGGCAATGACCAAGGTCAAAATCAATGGTTTTTTGGATGGCAAAGCCCGGCTTCCCAGTCGTTGAACTGTTTATTTGGAAATCAGGTTAGTCAAAATCTGGAGGAAGGTCTGAGGTTTTTTTGAGGTGGGTTGGGAGGCGGGTCATTCTTTATCGCCTTTCTTTCTTTTCGCGTTAGATGGCGGCTGGTCACACGCTTTCCTTTTAGGCCTCTGGTCGGCAGGCAGGTGGGTCTGTTTGTGTCTTTTCAGATTACTCGCCTGGCCGGTGCTGTAGTTGCAGCCTTCATGGTCACACTGCTGCACCTTGAGTTTCTTAAGTCTCTGGTCGGCAGGCAAGTGGGTCTGTTTGTGCCTTTTCAGATCGCTCGTCTGGTGAGTGCTGTAGTTGCAGCCCTGATGGTCACACCGGTGCCGATTGGCTCTCTGGTCAGCGGGCAGGTGGGTCTGTTTGTGTCTGTTCAGATTACTCACCTGGTCGGTGCGGTAGTTGCAGCGCTCATGGTCACACTGGTGCTCCTTGAGTCTCTTGGATCTCTGGTCGGCTGGCAGGTGAGTCTGTTTGTGTATTTTCAGATGGGTCGAATAGCGGGTTCTGTAGTTGCAGCCTCCATGGTCACACTGGTGCGCCCCGAGTTTCTGGTCGGCAGGCAGGTGGGTCTGTTTATGCCATTTCAGATTCTCCGCCCGGCTCGCGCTGTAGTCGCAGTCCTCATGCTCACACTGGTAGATCTTGGGTTTCTTGGGT
This sequence comes from Endozoicomonas sp. 4G, assembly GCF_023822025.1. NCBI lineage: Bacteria > Pseudomonadati > Pseudomonadota > Gammaproteobacteria > Oceanospirillales > Endozoicomonadaceae > Endozoicomonas > Endozoicomonas sp. 4G. The sequence goes on from NZ_CP082909.1 coordinate 3,828,481, forward strand.
CTCTGGTTGGCAGGCAGGTGGATTTGTTTGTGTATTTTTAAATGGCCCTTATTGCCGGTGCTGTAGTTGCAGCCCTCATGGTCACAATGGTGCATCTTGGGTTTCTTGGGTCTCTGGTCGGCAGGCAGGTGGATCTGTTTGTGCCTTTTCAGATCTCCCGACCGCTTGGTTCTGTAGTCGCAGCCCTCATGGTCACACCGGTGCTTAACAGCGTCCACTTTTGTTACGTCTACCTCTGACTCAGTGAGTATTTTACTGTCTGAAACGGGCACCTCCTTAATCTTTTTCAGTTCCAAAGTCGCACCATACTGACTGATTTCATTAGACACTCGAAAGGGATTAAGTGTCGTGGTTGCATACCGAAGATCAGATTCGTCTTCATTTGAACGGTTGTCGATGTCAGAGGTGCTGTTAGTGTGTATTTCACTGTCTGAAACGGGCTCCTGCTTAATCTTTTTCAGTTCCAGAGTCGTACAATGCTGACTGACTTCATTGGCTACCCGAAAAGAATTAAGTGTTGTGGTTTCATACTGAACATCAGATTCGGTATTGTCTTCATCTTCATTTGAACGATTGTCGCTGCTTCCATCGGAGGTGCTGCTGCCTTCACTGTCACTGTCTTCGCTGTAGGCACTATCATCAGAAGCTGCCCGACTGTGAACCTTCAACTCCCACGATTCAATAGCCTCGCTCTCTTGTTCATCTGGTAGCCCATCCCGGAGCGGGAAAAGAGGGAGAAGAATAGTTTCAACGCCCGTAACGTAGACTCTTTTTATGGATAAGACCTCAATAAAGGACTTCGGGGCGTTGATCAGTGCCTTGCCGACAGCCTGAGCGAAGCGCAAAGGCAACCTGTTTTCCTGAGCGCGGCCATTGGGGCAATGCACAGAAAAGGCAATGACCAAGGTTAAAATCAATAGTTTTTTGGATAGCAAGGCCCGGCTTCCCAGTCATTGAACTGTTTATTGGAAAATCAGGTTAGTCAAAATCTGGAGGAAGGTCTGAGGTTTTTTTGAGGTGGGTTGAGAGGCGGGTCATTCTTTATCGCCTTTCTTTCTTTTCGCGTTAGATGGCGGCTGGTCACAGGCTTTTCTTTTAAGTCTCTGGTCGGCAGGCAAGTGCTTCTGTTTGTGCCTTTTCAGATTGCCCGTCTGGTTGGTGCTGTAGTCGCAGCCCTCATGGTCACACTGGTGCACTTTGAGTCTCTGGTCGGCAGGCAGGTGAGTCTGTTTGTGCATTTTCAGATTGCCCAGGTGGCCGGTGCTGTAGTTGCAGCCCTCATGGTCACACTGGTGTACTTTGGGTCTCTGGTCGGCAGGCAGGTGAGTCTGTTTGTGTCTTTTTATATTACTCGCCTGATCGGTGCTATAGTTGCAGCCCTCATGGTCACACTGGTGGATTTTAGATCCGTTGGGTCTCTGGTCGGCAGGCAAGTGGGTCTGTTTGTGCCTTTTCAGTCTGTACACTTGTTCGACGCTGAAGTCACAGCCCTCATAGTCACAGTGGTACACCTTAGGTCTCTGGTCGGCAGGCAGGTGGATCTTTTTGTGCCTTTTCAGATCCTCCGGCCGCTCGACCCTGTAGTCACAGCCTTCATGGTTACACCGGTGCACCTTGGCTCTTTTAGGTCTCTGGTCGGCAGGCAGGTGGATCTGTTTGTGTCTGTTCAGATTACCTGTCTGGTCGGTGCTGTAGTTGCAGCCCTCATGGTCACACTGGTGCACCTTGAGTCTCTGGTCGGCAGGCAGATGAGTCTGTTTGTGCTTTTTCAGAACGTTCGCGCAGCCGGTGTTGTAGTCGCAGCCCTCAACATCACACTTGTGCACCTTGGCTCTCTGGTCGGCAGGTAGGTGAGTCTGTTTGTGCCTTTTCAGATGGTTCATGCGGTCGGTGCTGTAGCCGCAGCCCTCATGGTCACACTGGTGCGCCCCGAGTCTCTGGTCGGCAGGCAGGTGGGTCTGTTTATGCCATTTCAGATTCTCCGCCCGGCTCGCGCTGTAGTCGCAGTCCTCATGCTCACACTGGTGGATCTTGGGTTTCTTGGGTTTCTTGGGTCTCTGGTTGGCAGGCAGGTGGATTTGTTTGTGTGTTTTTAAATGGCCCTTACTGCCGGTGCTGTAGTTGCAGCCCTCATGGTCACACTGGTGCACCTTGGGTTTCTTGGGTCTCTGGTCGGCAGGCAGGTGGATCTGTTTGTGCCTTTTCAGATCTCCCGACCGCTTGGTTCTGTAGTCGCAGCCCTCATGGTCACACCGGTGCTTAACAGCGTCCACTTTTGTCACGTCTACCTCTGACTCAGTGAGTATTTTACTGTCTGAAACGGGCGCCTCCTTAATCTTTTTCAGTTCCAAAGTCGCACCATACTGACTGATTTCATTAGACACTCGAAAGGGATTAAGTGTCGTGGTTACATACCGAAGATCAGATTCGTCTTCATTTGAACGGTTGTCGATGTCAGAGGTGCTGTTAGTGTGTATTTCACTGTCTGAAACGGGCTCCTGCTTAATCTTTTTCAGTTCCAGAGTCGTACAATGCTGACTGACTTCATTGGCTACCCGAAAAGAATTAAGTGTTGTGGTTTCATACTGAACATCAGATTCGGTATTGTCTTCATCTTCATTTGAACGATTGTCGCTGCTTCCATCGGAGGTGCTGCTGCCTTCACTGTCACTGTCTTCGCTGTAGGCACTATCATCAGAGGCTGCCCGGCTGTGAACCTTCAACTCCCACCATTCAATGACCTCGGTCTCTTGTTCATCTGGTAGCCCATCCCGGAGCGGGAAAAGAGGGAGAAAAATAGTTTCAACGCCCGTAACGTAGACTCCTTTTATGGATAAGACCTCAATAAAGGACTTCGGGGCGTTGATTAGCGCCTTGCCGACAGCCAGAGCGAAGCGCAAAGGCAACCTGTTTTCCTGAGCGCGACCATTTGGGCAATGCACAGAAAAGGCAATGACCAAGGTTAAAATCAATGGTTTTTTGGATAGCAAGGCCCTGCTTCCTAGTCATTGAACTGTTTATTGGAAATCAGGTTAGTCAAAATCTGGAGGAAGGTCTGAGGTTTTTTTGAGGTGGGTTGAGAAGCGGGTCATTCTTTATCGCCTTTCTTTCTTTTCGCGTTAGATGGCGGCTGGTCACAGGCTTTTCTTTTAAGTCTCTGGTCGGCAGGCAAGTGCTTCTGTTTGTGCCTTTTCAGATTGCCCGCCTGTTTGGTGCTGTAGTCGCAGCCCTCATGATCACACCGGTACACCTTAACTCTATGGTTGGCAGGCAGATGGGTCTGTTTGTGCTTTTTCAGATTGCACGCCCGGTCCGAGCTGTAGTTGCAGCCCTCATGGTCACACTGGTGCAGCCTGATTCTCTGGTCAGCAGGCAGGTGAGTCCATTTGTGCACTTTCAGGTTGCTCATCCGGTCGGTGCTGTAGTTGCAGCCCTCATGGTCGCACTGATGCACCTTGAGTCTCTGGTCAGCAGGCAGGTGAATCTGTTTGTGCCTTCTCAGACTGGTCCTGTCGCCGGTGCTGTAGTTGCAGCCATCATGGTTACATTGGTACACCTTGGCACTTTGAGCTCTCTGGTGGGCAGGAAGGTGGCTTCTTTTGTGCTTTTTCAGGTTGCCCAGATGGTCGGTGCTGTAGTTGCAGCCCTCATGGTCACACTGGTGGATCTTGAGTCTCTGGTCGGCAGGCAGATGAGTTTGTTTGTGCTTTTTCAGAACGTTCGCCCAGTCGGTGTTGTAGTCGCAGCCCTCATGATCACACCGGTACACCTTGACTCTATGGTCGGCAGGCAGGTGGGTCTGTTTGTGCCTTTTCAGATTGCGCTTGTGGTCGGTGCTGTAGCCGCAGCCCTCATGGTCACACTGGTGCACCTTGGCTCTCTGGTCGTCAGGCAGGTGGGTCTGTTTGTGCCTTTTCAGATCTCCCGACCACTTGGTTTTGTAGTCGCAGCCCTCATGGTCACACTGGTGCTTAGCAGCATCCACTTTTGTCACTTCTTCCTCTGAACCAGTGAGTATTTCACTGTCTGAAACAGGCTCTTCCTTAATCTTTCTCAGTTCCAGAATTGCACCATACTGACTGATTTCATCGGATACCCGAAAAGGATTAAGTGTCGTGGTTACATACCGAGCATCAGATTCATCTTCGTCTGAACGGTTGTCGATGCTTTCATCAGAGGTGCCGTTAGTGGCTATTTCACTGTCTGAAACGAGCTCCTGCTTAATCTTTTTCAGTACCAGAGTCGTACAATACTGACTGGCTTCATTGGCTACCCGAAAGGGATTAACTGTTGTGGTTTCATACCGAACATCAGATTCGGCATTAGCTTCACCTTCATCTTCATCTTCGTTTGAACGGTTGTCGTTGCTTTCATCAGAGGTGCTGCTGTCTTCACTGTCACTGTCTTCGCTGTAGGCACTATCATCAGAAGCTGCCCGGCTGTGAACCTTCAACTCCCACGATTCAATAGCCTCGCTCTCTTGTTCATCTGGTAGCCCATCCCGGAGCGGGAAAAGAGGGAGAAGAATAGTTTCAACGCCCGTAACGTAGACTCTTTTTATGGATAAGACCTCAATAAAGGACTTCGGGGCGTTGATCAGTGCCTTGCCGACAGCCTGAGCGAAGCGCAAAGGCAACCTGTTTTCCTGAGCGCGACCATTGGAGCAATGCACAGAAAAGGCAATGACCAAGGTTAAAATCAATGGTTTTTTGGATAGCAAGGCCCTGCTTCCCAGTCATTGAACTGTTTATTGAAAAATCAGGTTAGTCAAAATCTGGAGAGAGGTCGGAGGTTTCTTTGAGCTGGGTTGGGAGGCAGGTCATTCTTTATCACCCTTCTTTCTTTTCTTGTTAGACGTCGGCTGGTCAGACGCTTTCCTTTTGGCTCTCTGGTCGGCAGGCAGGTGGGTCTGTTTGTGCTGTTTCAGATTGCTCGTCAGGTCGGTGCTGTAGTCGCAGCCCTCATGGTCACACAGGTGGATCTTGGATTTCTTGGGTCTCTGGTCGGCAGGCAGGTGGATCTGTTTGTGCCTTTTCAGATCCTCCGGCCACTCGCCCCTGTAGTCACAGCCTTCATGGTCACACCGGTGCACCTTGGCTCTTTTAGGTCTCTGGTCGGCAGGCAGGTGGATCTGTTTGTGTCTGTTCAGATTACTTGCCTGGTTGGTTCTGTAGTCGCAGCCCTCATGGTCACACCGGTGCTTAACAGCGTCCACTTTTGTTACGTCTACCTCTGACTCAGTGAGTATTTTACTGTCTGAAACGGGCACCTCCTTAATCTTTTTCAGTTCCAAAGTCGCACCATACTGACTGATTTCATTAGATACTCGAAAGGGATTAAGTGTCGTGGTTACATACCGAAGATCAGATTCGTCTTCATTTGAACGGTTGTCGATGCTTTCATCAGAGCTGCCGTTAGTGGCTATTTCACTGTCTGAAACAGGTTCCTCCTTAATCTTTTTCAGTTCCAGGGTCGCATCATACTCACTGATTTCATTGGATACTCGAAAGGGATTAGGTGTCGTGGTTACATACCGAGCATCAGATTCATCTTCGTCTGAACGGTTGTCGATGCTTTCATCAGAGGTGCCGTTAGTGGCTATTTCATTGTCTGAAGCGAACTCCTGCTTAATCTTTTTCAGTACCAGAGTCGTACAATACTGACTGGTTTCATTGGCTACCCGAAAGGGATTAACTGTTGTGGTTTCATACCGAACATCAGATTCGGCATTAGCTTCATCTTCATCTTCATCTTCATCTTCATCTTCGTTTGAACGGTTGTCGCTGCTTTTATCAGAGGTGCTGTTGGCTTCACTGTCACTGTCTTCGCTGTAGGCACTATCATCAGAGGCTGCCCGGCTGTGAACCTTCAACTCCCACGATTCAATAGCCTCGCTCTCTTGTTCATCTGGTAGCCCATCCCGGAGCGGGAAAAGAGGGAGAAGAATAGTTTCAACGCCCGTAACGTAGACTCTTTTTATGGATAAGACCTCAATAAAGGACTTCGGGGCGTTGATCAGTGCCTTGCCGACAGCCAGAGCGAAGCGCAAAGGCAACCTGTTTTCCTGAGCGCGACCATTTGGGAAATGCACAGAAAAGGCAATGACCAAGGTTAAAATCAATGGTTTTTTGGATAGCAAGGCCCTGCTTCCCAGTCATTGAACTGTTTATTTGAAAATCAGGTTAGTCAAAATCTGGAGGGAGGTCGGAGGTTTTTTTGAGGTGGGTTGGGAGGCGGGTCATTCTTTATCACCCTTCTTTCTTTTCGCGTTAGATGGCAGCTGGTCATAGGCTTTTCTTTTAAGTCTCTGGTCGGCATGCAAGTGCTTCTGTTTGTGCCTTTTCAGATTGCCCGCCTGATTGGTGCTGTAGTCGCAGTCCTCATGGTCACACTGGTGCATTTTGGGTCTCTTGGATTTCTGGTCACCAAGCAGGTGGATCTGCCGGTGCCTTTTCAGATTAGGCGCCAGATCAGTGTTGTAGTAACAGCCCTCATGGTCACACCGGTACATCTTGGGTCTTTGGTCGGCAGGCAGGTGGGTCTGTTTGTGTTTTTTCAGACTGCTCGCATGGTTGGTTCTGTAGTTGCAGCCCTCATGGTCACACTGGTGCACCTTGGCACTTTGAGGTCTCTGGTGGGCAGGAAGGTGGGTCTTTTTGTGCGTTTTCAGGTTGCCCAGATGGTCGGTGCTGTAGTTGCAGCCATCATGGTCACACTGGTACACCTTGAGTCTCTGGTCGGCAGGCAGATGAGTCCGTTTGTGCTTTTTCAGAACGTTCGCCCAGTCGGTGTTGAAGTCGCAGCCCTCAACATCACACTTGTGCACCTTGGCTCTCTGGTCGGCAGGTAGGTGAGTCTGTTTGTGCATTTTCAGATTGCGCTTTTGGTCGGTGCTGTAGCCACAGCCCTCATGGTCACACTGGTGCACCTTGGCTCTCTGGTCGGCAGGCAGGTGGGTCTGTTTGTGCCTTTTCAGATCTCCCAACCACTTGGTTTTGTAGTCGCAGCCCTCATGGTCACACTGGTGCTTAGCAGCGTCCACTTTTGTCACTTCTTCCTCTGAACCAGTGAGTATTTCACTGTCTGAAACAGGCTCTTCCTTAATCTTTCTCAGTTCCAGAATTGCACCATACTGACTGATTTCATCGGATACCCGAAAAGGATTAAGTGTCGTGGTTACATACCGAGCATCAGATTCATCTTCGTCTGAACGGTTGTCGATGCTTTCATCAGACGTGCCGTTAGTGGCTATTTCACTGTCTGAAACGAGCTCCTGCTTAATCTTTTTCAGTACCAGAGTCGTACAATACTGACTGGTTTCATTGGCTACCCGAAAGGGATTAACTGTTGTGGTTTCATACCGAACATCAGATTCGGCATTAGCTTCATCTTCATCTTCATCTTCATCTTCATCTTCATCTTCGTTTGAACGGTTGTCGCTGCTTTTATCAGAGGTGCTGTTGGCTTCACTGTCACTGTCTTCGCTGTAGGCACTATCATCAGAAACTGCCCGACTGTGAACCTTCAACTCCCACGATTCAATGGCCTCGCTCTCTTGTTCATCTGGTAGCCCATCCCGGACCGGGAAAAGAGGGAGAAGAATAGTTTCAACGCCCGTAACGTAGACTCTTTTTATGGATAAGACCTCAATAAAGGACTTCGGGGCGTTGATCAGTGCCTTGCCGACAGCCTGAGCGAAGCGCAAAGGCAACCTGTTTTCCTGAGCGCGGCCATTGGGGCAATGCACAGAAAAGGCAATGACCAAGGTTAAAATCAATGGTTTTTTGGATAGCAAGGCCCTGCTTCCCAGTCATTGAACTGTTTATTGAAAAATCAGGTTAGTCAAAATCTGGAGAGAGGTCGGAGGTTTCTTTGAGCTGGGTTGGGAGGCGGGTCATTCTTTATCACCCTTCTTTCTTTTCACGTTAGATGGCAGCTGGTCATAGGCTTTTCTTTTAAGTCTCTGGTCGGCAGGCAAGTGATTCTGTTTGTGCCTTTTCAGATTGCCCGCCTGGTTGGTGCTGTAGTCGCAGTCCTCATGGTCACACTGGTATCCCCCCGGTCTCTGGTCGGCAGGCAGGTGGGTCTGTTTGTGTCTGTTCAGATTACTCGCCTGGTCGGTGCTGTAGTTGCAGTCCTCATGGTCACACTGGTGGGTCTTGGGTCTCTTGGGTCTTTGGTCGGTGGGCAGATGGGTTTGTTTATGCATTTTCAGATCGTTCACCCAGTCGGTGATGTAGTCGCAGCCCTCATGATCACACCGGTACACCTTGACTCTATGGTTGGCAGGCAGATGGGTCTGTTTGTGCTTTTTCAGATTGCACGCCCGGTCCGAGCTGTAGTTGCAGCCCTCATGGTCACACGGGTGCAGCCTGATTCTCTGGATTCTCTGGTCAGCAGGCAGGTGAGTCCATTTGTGCACTTTCAGGTTGCTCATCCGGTCGGTGCTGTAGTTGCAGCCCTCATGGTCACACTGATGCACCTTGAGTCTCTGGTCAGCAGGCAGGTGAATCTGTTTGTGCCTTCTCAGACAGGCCCTGTCGCCGGTGCTGTAGTTGCAGCCATCATGGTCACATTGGTGCACCTTGGCACTTTGAGCTCTCTGGTGGGCAGGAAGGTGGCTGATTTTGTGCTTTTTCAGGTTGCCCAGATGGTCGGTGCTGTAGTTGCAGCCCTCATGGTCACACTGGTGGATCTTGAGTCTCTGGTCGGCAGGCAGATGAGTTTGTTTGTGCTTTTTCAGAACGTTCGCCCAGTCGGTGTTGTAGTCGCAGCCCTCATGGTCACACTGGTGCACTTTGGGTCTCTGGTCGGCAGGCAGGTGAGTCTGTTTGTGTCTTTTCATATTACTCGCCTGATCGGTGCTATAGTTGCAGTCCTCATGGTCACACTGGTGGATTTTGGGTCCGTTGGGTCTCTGGTCGGCAGGAAAGTGGGTCTGTTTGTGCCTTTTCAGTCTGTACACTTGTTCGACGCTGAAGTCACAGCCCTCATAGTCACAGTGGTACACCTTAGGTCTCTGGTCGGCAGGCAGGTGGATCTGTTTGTGCCTTTTCAGATCTCCCGACCACTTGGTTTTGTAGTCGCAGCCCTCATGGTCACACTGGTGCCTAGGAGCGTCCACTTTTGTCACTTCTTCCTCTGAACCAGTGAGTATTTCACTGTCTGAAACAGGCTCTTCCTTAATCTTTCTCAGTTCCAGAATTGCACCATACTGACTGATTTCATTGGATACTCGAAAAGGATTAAGTGTTGTGATTTCATAATGAACATCAGATTCGTCTTCCTTTGAACGGTTGTCGATGCTTTTATCAGAGGTGCTGTTAGTGGCTATTTTACTGTCTGAAACGGGCTCCTCCTTAACTTTTTTCAGTTCCAGAGTCGCACCATACTGACTGATTTCATCGGATACCCGAAAAGGATTAAGTGTCGTGGTTACATACCGAGCATCAGATTCATCTTCGTCTGAACGGTTGTCGATGCTTTCATCAGACGTGCCGTTAGTGGCTATTTCACTGTCTGAAGCGAGCTCCTGCTTAATGCTTTTTAGCTCCAGAGTCGTACAATACTGACTGGTTTCATTGGCTACCCGAAAAGGATTAATTGTTGTGGTTTCATACCGAACATCAGATTCGGCATTAGCTTCACCTTCATCTTCGTTTGAACGGTTGTCGCTGCTTCCATCGGAGGTGCTGCTGCCTTCACTGTCACTGTCTTCGCTGTAGGCACTATCATCAGAGGCTGCCCGGCTGTGAACCTTCAACTCCCACCATTCAATGGCCTCGGTCTCTTGTTCATCTGGTAGCCCATCCCGGAGCGGGAAAAGAGGGAGAAGAATAGTTTCAACGCCCGTAACGTAGACTCTTTTTATGGATAAGACCTCAATAAAGGACTTCGGGGCGTTGATCAGTGCCTTGCCGACAGCCTGAGCGAAGCGCAAAGGCAACCTGTTTTCCTGAGCGCGGTCATTGGGGCAATGCACAGAAAAGGCAATGACCAAGGTCAAAATCAATAGTTTTTTGGATAGCAAGGCCCGGCTTCCCAGTCATTGAACTGTTTATTGGAAAATCAGGTTAGTCAAAATCTGGAGGGAGGTCGGAGGTTTTTTTGAGGTGGGTTGGGAGGCGGGTCATTCTTTATCGCCTTTCTTTCTTTTCGCGTTAGATGGCGGCTGGTCACAGGCTTTTCTTTTAAGTCTCTGGTCGGCAGGCAAGTGCTTCTGTTTGTGCCTTCTCAGACTGGCCCTGTCGCCGGTTCTGTAGTTGCAGCCCTCATGGTTACACTGGTGCACCTTGGCACTTTGAGGTCTCTGGTGGGCAGGAAGGTGGCTGTTTTTGTGCGTTTTCAGGTTGCCCAGATGGTCGGTGCTGTAGTTGCAGCCCTCATGGTCACACTGGTGGATCTTGAGTCTCTGGTCGGCAGGCAGATGAGTTTGTTTGTGCATTTTCAGATTGCCCAGGTGGCCGGTGCTGTAGTCGCAGCCCTCATGGTCACACTGGTGCACTTTGGGTCTCTGGTCGGCAGGCAGGTGGGTCTGTTTATGCCCTTTCAGATTCTCCGCCCGGTTCGTGCTGAAGTCGCAGCCCTCATGGTCACACTGGTGCACCTTGGCTCTTTTAGGTCTCTGGTCGGCAGGCAGGTGGGTCTGCTTGTGTCTTTTCATATTACACGCCTGATCGGTGCTATAGTTGCAGTCCTCATGGTCACACTGGTGGATTTTGGATCTGTTGGGTCTCTGGTCGGCAGGCAAGTGGGTCTGTTTGTGTCTTTTCAGTCTGTACACTTGTTCGACGCTGTAGTCACAGCCCTCATAGTCACAGTGGTACACCTTAGGTCTCTGGTCGGCAGGCAGGTGGATCTGTTTGTGCCTTTTCAGATCTCCCGACCACTTGGTTTTGTAGTCGCAGCCCTCATGGTCACACTGGTGCCTAGGAGCGTCCACTTTTGTCACTTCTTCCTCTGAACCAGTGAGTATTTCACTGCCTGAAACAGGCTCTTCCTTAATCTTTCTCAGTTCCAGAATTGCACCATACTGACTGATTTCATCGGATACCCGAAAAGGATTAAGTGTCGTGGTTACATACCGAGCATCAGATTCATCTTCGTCTGAACGGTTGTCGATGCTTTCATCAGACGTGCCGTTAGTGGCTATTTCACTGTCTGAAACGAGCTCCTGCTTAATCTTTTTCAGTACCAGAGTCGTACAATACTGACTGGTTTCATTGGCTACCCGAAAGGGATTAACTGTTGTGGTTTCATACCGAACATCAGATTCGGCATTAGCTTCACCTTCATCTTCATCTTCGTTTGAACGGTTGTCGCTGCTTTTATCAGAGGTGCTGTTGGCTTCACTGTCACTGTCTTCGCTGTAGGCACTATCATCAGAAGCTGCCCGACTGTGAACCTTCAACTCCCACGATTCAATGGCCTCGCTCTCTTGTTCATCTGGTAGCCCATCCCGGAACGGGAAAAGAGGGAGAAGAATAGTTTCAACGCCCGTAACGTAGATTCCTTTTATGGATAAGACCTCAATAAAGGGCTTTGGGGCGTTGATCAGTGCCTTGCTGACAGCCAAAGCGAAGCGCAAAGGCAACCTGTTTTCCTGAGCGCGGCCATTGGGGCAATGCACAGAAAAGGCAATGACCAAGGTCAAAATCAATAGTTTTTTGGATAGCAAGGCCCGGCTTCCCAGTCATTGAACTGTTTATTGGAAAATCAGGTTAGTCAAAATCTGGAGGGAGGTCGGAGGCTTTTTTGAGGCAGGTTGGAAGACTATCCCCTTTCTTTCTTTTCGCGTTAGATGGCGGCTGGTCACAGGCTTTTCTTTTGGGTCTCTGGTCGGCAGGCAGGTGGGTCTGTTTGTGCCTTTTCAGACTGCTTGTCCGATCGGTGCTATAGTTGCAGCCCTCAAAGTCACACTTGTGTACCTTTGTTTTCTTGGCTCTCTGGTCGGCAGGCAGGTGGATCCATTTGTGTTTTTTCAGATGGTCCGCCCGGTTGCTGCGGTAGTTGCACCCCTTATGAGCACACTGGTGCATCTTAGGTCTCTGGTCGGCAGGCAGGTGCCTCTGTTTGTGCTTTTTCAGATTGCTCTTCTGGTCGGTTTTGTAATTGCAGCCCCCATGATCGCAATGGTGCACTTTGGGTTTCCTGAGTCTCTGGTCGGCAGGCAGGTGCGTCTGTTTGTGCTTTTTCAGACTGCTCACCCGGTCGCTGCTGTAATTGCAGCCGTCACTGTCACACCAATGCACCTTGAGTCTCTGGTCGGCAGGCAGGTGGGTCTGTTTGTGCCTTTTCAGATCGCTCGAATAGTAGGTGTTGTAATTGCAGCCCTCATGGTCACACTGATGCAACTTGGGTCTCTGGTCGGCGGACAGGTGGATCTGTTTGTGTCTGTTCAGATTACTCATCAGGTCGGCGCTGTAGTTGCAGCTCTTATGGTCACACTGGTGCTTAGCAGCGTCCACTTTTGTCACGTCTACCTCTGAACCAGTGAGTATTTCACTGTCTGAAACAGGTTCCTCCTTAATCTTTTTCAGTGCCAGGGTCGCACAATACTGACTGATTTCATTGGGTACCCGAAAAGGATTAAATGTCGTGGTTACATGCTGAACATCAGATTCGGCATTGGCTTCATCTTCATTTTCGTTTGAACGTTTGTCGCTGCTTTCATCAGAGGTGCTGCTGTCTTCACTGTCACTGTCTTCGCTGTAGGCACTATCATCAGAAGCTGCCCGACTGTGAACCTGCAACTCCCACCATTCAATGGCCTCACTCTCTTCTTCAATGCCCGTCACGAAGACTCTTTTTATGGATAAGACCCCAATAAAGGGCTTCGGGGCGTTGATCAGCGCCTTGCTGACAGCCTGAGCGAAGCGCAAAGGCAACCTGTTTTCCTGAGCGCAACCATTGGAGCAGTGCACAGAAAAGGCAATGAACAAGGTCAAAATCAATGTTTTTTTGGATAGCAAGGCTCGGCTTCCCAGTCATTGAACTGTTTATTTGAAAATCAGGTTAGTCAAAATCTGGAGGGAGGTCGGAGGCTTTTTTGAGGCAGGTTGGAAGACTATCCCCTTTCTTTCTTTTCGCGTTAGATGGCGGCTGGTCACAGGCTTTTCTTTTGGGTCTCTGGTTGGCAAGCAGGTGGATCTGTTTGTGCCTTTTCAGACTGCTTGTCCGATCGGTGCTATAGTTGCAGCCCTCAAAGTCACACTCGTGTACCTTTGTTTTCTTGGGTCTCTGGTCGGCAGGCAGGTGGATCTGTTTGTGTATTTTCAGACTGGTCCTGTAGTCGGTCCTGAAGTTGCAGCCCTCATGATCACACTGGTGCAACCTGGGTCTCTGGTCGACAGGCAAGTGCCTCTGTTTGTGCCTTCTCAGATCGTTCGCGTGGTCGGTGCTGTAGTTGCAGCCCTGATGGTCACACGGGTGCCGCTTGGGTCTCTGGTCGGCAGGCAGGTGGACCTGTTTATGCTTTTTGATATTACCCGCCAGATTGGAGCTGTAGTTGCAGCCCTCATGACCACACTGGTACACCCTGATTCTCTGGTCGGCAGGCAGGTGGGTTTGTTTGTGCCTTTTCAGATGGCTCATGTTGCTGGTGTTGTAGTTGCAGCCCTCATGGTCACACTGATGCACCTTGGGTTTTCTGGGTCTCTGGTCGGCAGGCAGGTGGGTCTGTTTGTGCTTTTTCAGAACACTCGCCCAGTCGGTGTTAAAGTCGCAGCCCTCATCATTACACTTGTAAACCCTGAGCCTCTGGTCGGTAGGCAGGTGGGTCTGTTTATGCCCTTTCAGATTCCCTGCCCGGTCCGTGATATAGTCACAGCCCTCATGGTCACACTGGTGGATCTTGGGTCTCTTGCGTCTCTTGGGTCTCTGGTCGGCAGGCAGGTGGGTCTGTTTGTGCCTTTTCAGATCAGCCGACCGCTTGGTCCTGAAGTCGCAGCCATCATGGTCACACTGGTGCTTAGCAGCGTCCACTTTTGTCACGTCTACCTCTGAATCAGTGGGTATTTCACTGTCTGAAACCGGCTCTTCCTTAATCTTTTTCAGTTCCAGAGTCGCACCATACTGACTGATTTCATTGGATACCCGAAAAGGATTAAGTGTTGTGGTTACATACCGAACATCAGATTCGGCATTAGCTTCACCTTCATCTTCGTTTGAACGGTTGTCGCTGCTTTTATCAGAGGTGCTGTTGGCTTCACTGTCACTGTCTTCGCTGTAGGCACTATCATCAGAGGCTGCCCGGCTGTGAACCTTCAACTCCCACCATTCAATGGCCTCGCTCTCTTGTTCATCTGGTAGCCCACCCCGCAGCGCCTTGCTGACAGCCTGAGCGAAGCGCAAAGGCAACCTGTTTTCCTGAGCGCGGCCATTGGGGCAATGCACAGAAAAGGCAATGACCAAGGTCAAAATCAATAGTTTTTTGGATAGCAAGGCCCGGCTTCCCAGTCATTGAACTGTTTATTGGAAAATCAGGTTAGTCAAAATCTGGAGGGAGGTCGGAGGTTTCTTTGAGGTAGGTTGGAAGACTATCCCCTTTCTTTCTTTTCGCGTTAGATGGCGGCTGGTCACAGGCTTTTCTTTTGGGTCTCTGGTCGGCAGGCAGGTGGATCCGTTTGTGCTTTTTGATATTACCCGTCAGATTGGAGCTGTAGTTGCAGCCCTCATGACCACACTGGTACACCCTGATTCTCTGGTCGGCAGGCAGGTGGGTCTGCTTGTGCCTTTGCAGATTAGGCGCCAGGTCGGTGCTGTAGTCGCAGCCCTCATGGTCACACTGGTGCACCTTGGGTCTCTGGTCGGCGGGCAGGTGAGTCTGTTTGTGCTTTTTCAGATTGCTCGCCAGGTCGGTGCTGTGGTTGCAGCCCTCATGGTCACACCGGTACATCTTGGGTCTCTGGTCGGCAGGCAGGTGGGTCTGTTTGTGCGTTTTCAGATTGCTAGCTCGGTCGGTGCGGTAGTCGCAGCCCTCATGATCACATTGGTACATCTTGACTCTCTGGTCGGCAGGCAAGTGGGTCTGTTTGTGCTTTTTCAGATCGCTCGTCCAGTCGGTGTTGTAGTCGCAGCCCTCATGATCACACTGGTACACCTTGACTCTCTGGTCGGCAGGTAAATGGGTCTGTTTGTGTTTTTTCAGATTGCTCGGATGTCGGGAGCTGTGGTTGCAGCCCTCATGGTCACACTGGTGCACCTTGGCTCTTTTAGGTCTCTGGTCGGCAGGCAGGTGGGTCTGTTTGTGCCTTTTCAGATTGCACGCCTGGTCGGTGTTGTAGTCGCAGCCCTCATGCTCACACTGGTGGATCTTGGGTTTCTTGGGTCTCTGGTCGGCAGGCAAGTGTTTTTGTTTGTGCCTTTTCAGATCTATCGACCGCTTGGACTTGTAGTTGCAGCCCTCATGGTCACACTGGTGCTTAGCAGCGTCCACTTTTCTCACGTCTACCTCTGAATCAGTCATTATTTCACTTTCTGAAACAGGCTCCTCCTTAATCTTTTTCAGTGCCAGAGTCGCACCATACTGACTGATTTCATTGGATACCCGAAAAGGATTAAGTGTTGTGGTTTCATACTGAACATCAGATTCGTCTTCGTTTGAACAGTTGTCGTTGCTTTCATCAGAGATGCTGCTGTCTTCACTGTCAGAACCACTGTCAGAACCACTGTCAGAAGCACTGTCAGAAGCACTGTCAGAGGTTGTCCGACTGTGAACCTGCAACTCCCACCATTCAATGGCCTCACTCTCTTCTTCAATGCCCGTCACGTAGCCTTCTTTTATGGATGAGGCCTCAATAAAGGGTGTCGGGCTGTTGATCAGCGCCTTGCCGACAGCCAGAGCGAAGCGCAAAGGCAACCTGTTTTCCTGAGCGCGACCATTGGAGCAATGCACAGAAAAGGCAATGACCAAGGTCAAAATCAATGGTTTTTTGGATAGCAAGGCCCGGCTTCCCAGTCATTGAACTGTTTATTGAAAAATCAGGTTAGTCAAAATCTGGAGAGGGGTCAGAGTTTTCTTTGCCGTGAAAATGCCCGAATTCAGGACGCAGGTAGCCCGCCTTGCACAGAACAAGGTACGAATGTCTCATTAATAGACTCAGACCGTCTGTAGGGTCAGAGTCAAGTATCCGTATTCCCCCAGTTTGTTTAACCAGCGTGGTGCGTTCTTCCTGACCATCAAACCCTCGTAATCAGTGTCAGGATCAATATAAGGCTTCCGCTTCTTCAGTAAGGTGTAAATCACACGAATCAGCTTATGTGCAATGGCAATCAGACTTCGTTTGTGTCCTTTGCGAATCACCAGACTCTGGTACTTACCCTTAAACTGACATTTCGTTTTGATGGCTGCGTTTGCTACTTCACACAAAATCGTCTTGATCATTTTATTACCTTTCCGTATGCGACCGCTTTTGCGTTTGCCTGCACTCTCGTTGTTACCTGGGCAGAGTCCAGCCCAGGATGCGATTTCTTTCATGCCGCCAAACTGCTCCATGTCATCGCCTATTTCTGCAATCAGAGTGGCTGCGCTCATTTCGCTTACGCCGGGCAAGGTTTGCAGTAGCTGCCAAGCCTCTTTCCATGGTTGAATACCGTTCAGAATTTGAATTTCAAGCTCTCTCTGCTGTTCGCTGAGGAAGTTGATGTGACCTCTGATGCTTTTCAGAACAATAAGGTGAGAGGGAGATAGCTGTTCATCCATGCTGGCCATCAATTGTTTTTTGTCTGCTTTCACCCGATAGTCTGCTTTATTGACAATGTCTCGAAGTGATTCACCATCAATAAGCGCATTGACCATACGCTGACCCGATTTGCCATTTATGTCGCTGATTAACCCCCCGAGCCGGATACCACTGTCGTCCAGCGTCTTGTGCAACCGGTTCTTTTCTCTCGCTATGAGCTTGACCAACTTGTCACGGTGTCGGGTCAATAAACGTAGTTGCTCCTGTTCAGGGTTAGGCACAAAGCTGGGACGAATCAGGCCGCAATGTGCAAGGTGGGCAAGCCACTGGCTATCCAGCGTATCGGTTTTACGTCCCGGTACGTTTTTAACATGCCGGGCATTCACCACCCATGGGTTCAGACCGCGAGTAATGATTGATGCGTAAATACTTTTCCAATAGATGCCCGTGCTTTCCATCACAACCAGATCAACCTGATGTTGCTGGAGAAATTGGCACATCAATTCCCGATCTTTCCGGAAGGTCGGGAACTCACGGGTAATAACCTGTACCTCTTCATTCGGGACTTCTTTGCGCACAGTGACCATGACCATCATTTTATGGACATCAATGCCTGCGCAGTTTTTCACAATGGTTTCCATTGTCTATGCTCCAACTGTTCATGGAAGGACAGCAGAGCCTGACGGAATGAATCGAAACGCCATAGTCTCACTTGGAGAAAAGGGCTGTTTGCCGTGCATTCAATGTTCCAGAGATGGAACCTGTGGTGCCAGCTCTGAACCATGAGATAAGCGAGGGTGCGGACGATTCAGTCCAGGTCAATTTGAGTTCAGGGTCTGGAGCCCTACAAAGAATTCGACCACTGTCAGGTTCTGCCTCAGATCTATTTTGGCAGAGCATCATTTTCATTGTGCGGGGTGACCGAAAATAAGGTCATGAACATTTGAGATGGGTTGGGAGGCAGGGTCATTCTTTATCGCCTTTCTTTCTTTTCGCGTTAGATGGCGGCTGGTCATAGGCTTTTCTTTTGGGTCTCTGGTCGGCAGGCAGGTGGGTCTGTTTGTGACTTTTCAGACTGCTTGTCCGATCGGTGCTATAGTTGCAGCCCTCAAAGTCACACTCGTGTACCTTTGTTTTCTTGGGTCTCTGGTCGGCAGGCAGGTGGATCTGTTTGTGTATTTTCAGACTGCTCCTGTAGTCGGTTCTGAAGTTGCAGCCCTCATGGTCACACTGGTGCAACTTGGGTCTCTGGTCGACAGGCAAGTGCCTCTGTTTGTGCTTTTTGATATTACCCGCCAGATTGGAGCTGTAGTTGCAGCCCTCATGACCACACTGGTACACCCTGACTCTCTGGTCGGCAGGCAAGTGGGTTTGTTTGTGCCTTTTCAGATGGCTCGTGTTGCTGGTGTTGTAGTTGCAGCCCTCATGGTCACACTGATGCACCTTGGGTTTTCTGGGTCTCTGGTCGGCGGGCAGGTGGGTCTGTTTGTGCGTTTTCAGAACACTCGCCCGGTCGGTGTTAAAGTCGCAGCCCTCATCATCACACTTGTAAACCCTGAGCCTCTGGTCGGTAGGCAGGTGGATCTGTTTATGCCCTTTCAGATTCCCCGCCCGGTCCGTGATATAGTCACAGCCCTCATGGTCACACTGGTGGATCTTAGGTCTCTTGGGTCTCTTGGATCTCTTGGGTCTTTTGGGTCTCTGGTCGGCAGGCAGGTGGGTCTGTTTATGCCCTTTCAGATTCTCCGCCCGGTTCGTACTGAAGTCGCAGCCCTCATGGTCACACTGGTGCACCTTGGCTCTTTTAGGTCTCTGGTCGGCAGGCAGGTGGGTCTGTTTGTGCTTTTTCAGATTGCTAGCTCGGTCGGTGCGGTAGTCGCAGCCCTCATGATCACATTGGTACACCTTGACTCTCTGGTCGGCAGGCAAGTGGGTCTGTTTGTGCTTTTTCAGATCGCTCGCCCAGTCGGTGTTGTAGTCGCAGCCCTCATGATCACACCGGTACACCTTGACTCTCTGGTCGGCAGGTAAATGGGTCTGTTTGTGTTTTTTCAGATTGCTCAGATGTCGGGAGCTGTAGTTGCAGCCCTCATGGTCACACTGGTGCTTAGCAGTGTCCACTTTTCTCACGTCTACCTCTGAATCAGTCATTATTTCACTTTCTGAAACAGGCTCCTCCTTAATCTTTTTCAGTGCCAGAGTCGCACCATACAGACTGATTTCATTGGATACCCGAAAAGGATTCAGTGTTGTGGTTTCATACTGAACATCAGATTCGTCTTCGTTTGAACGGTTGTCGTTGCTTTCATCAGAGATGCTGCTGTCTTCACTGTCAGAACCACTGTCAGAAGCACTGTCAGAGGTTGCCCGACTGTGAACCTGCAACTCCCACCATTCAATGGCCTCACTCTCTTCTTCAATGCCCGTCACGTAGCCTTCTTTTATGGATAAGACCTCAATAAAGGGTGTCGGGCTGTTGATCAGCGCCTTGCCGACAGCCAGAGCGAAGCGCAAAGGCAACCTGTTTTCTTGAGCGCGGCCATTGGAGCAATGCACAGAAAAGGCAATGACCAAGGTCAAAATCAATGGTTTTTTGGATAGCAAGGCCCGGCTTCCCAGTCATTGAACTGTTTATTGGAAAATCAGGTTAGTCAAAATCTGGAGAGGTGTCGGAGTTTTCTTTGAGGTGGGTTGGGAGGCAGGGTCATTCTTTATCGCCTTTCTTTCTTTTCGCGTTAGATGGCGGCTGGTCATAGGCTTTTCTTTTAAGTCTCTGGTGGGCAGGCAAGTGCTTCTGTTTGTGCCTTTTCAGATCGTTCGGCTGGTCGGTACTGTAGTTGCAGCCCTGATGGTCACACTGGTGCCGCTTGAGTCTCTGGTCGGCAGGCAGGTGGGTCTGTTTGTGTCTTTTCAGATTACCCAACTGGTCGGTACTGTAGTTGCAGCCCTCATGGTCGCACCGGTGCACCTTGAGTGTCTTGGGTCTCTGGTCGGCAGGCAGGTGGGTCTGTTTGTGCTTTTTCAGAACGCTCGCCCAGTCGGTGTTGTAGTCACAGCCCTCATGATCACATTGGTGCACCTTGACTCTCTGGTCGGCAGGCAAGTGGATCTGTTTGTGCTTTTTCAGATCGCTCGCCCAGTCGGTGTTGAAGTCGCAGCCCTCATGATCACACCGGTACAGCTTGACTCTCTGGTCGGCAGGTAAATGGGTCTGTTTGTGTTTTTGCAGATTGCTCGGATGTCGGGATCTGTAGTTGCAGCCCTCATGGTCGCACTGTTGCACCTTGAGTCTCTGGTCGACAGGCAGGTGGGTCTGTTTGTGCGCCTTCAGATTGCCACTGTGGCTGGTGCTGAACTTGCAGCCCTCATGGTCGCACTGTTGCACCTTGGGTTTATTGGGTCTCTGTTTGGCACGCAGGTGGGTCTGTTTGTGCGCCTTGAGATTGCCCCTGTGGTCGGTGCTGTAATTGCAGCCCTCATGGTCACACTGGTGCGCCCTGAGTCTCTGGTCGGCAGGCAAGTGCTTCTGTTTGTGCCTTTTCAGAGTGGTTCTGTGGGCGGTTCTGTAGTTGCAGCCCTCATGGTCACACTGGTGCTTAACAGCGTCCAATTTTGTCACCTCTACCTCTGAATCAGTGAGTATTTCACTGTCTGAAACGAGCTCCTCCTTAATCTTTTTCAGTTCCAGAGTCGCACCATACTGACTGATTTCATTGGCTACCCGAAAAGGATTCAGTGTTGTGGTTTCATACTGAACATCGTATTCGTCTTCGTTTGAACGATTGTCGATGCTTTTATCAGAGGTGCCGTTGGTGGCTATTTCACTGTCTGAAACGGGCTCCTGCTTAATGTTTTTCAGCTCCAGAGTCGTACAATACTGACTGGTTTCATTGGATACCCGAAAAGGATTCAGTGTTGTGGTTTCATACTGAACATCGGATTCGTCTTCGTTTGAACGGTTGTCGTTGCTTTCATCAGAGGTGCTGCTGTTTTCACTGTCAGAACCACTTTCAGAACCACTGTCAGAGGCTGCCCGGCTGTGAGCCTTCAACTCCCACCATTCAATGGCCTCGCTCTCTTCTTCAATACCCGTAACGTAAACTCCTTTTATGGATAAGACCTCAATAAAGGACTTCCGGGCGTTGATCAGCACCTTGCCGACAGCCAGAGCGAAGCGCAAAGGCAACCTGTTTTCCTGAGCGTGACCATTGGAGCAATGCACAGAAAAGGTAATGAACAAGGTCAAAATCAATGGTTTTTTGGATAGCAAGGCCCGGCTTCCCAGTCATTGAACTGTTTATTGGGAAGTCAGGTTAGTCAAAATCTGGAGAGAGGTCGGAGGTTTTTTTTGAGGTGGGTTGGGAGGCAGGTCATTTTTTATCACCCTTCTTTCTTTTCGCGTTAGATGGCGGCTGGTCGTAGGCTTTTCTTTTAAGTTTCTGGTCGGCAGGCAAGTGCTTCTGTTGGTGCCTTTTCAGATCGTTCGTCTGGTCGGTGCTGTAATTGCAGCCCTGATGGTCACACTGGTGCCGCTTGAGCCTCTGGTCGGCAGGCAGGTGGGTCTGTTTGTGTCTGTTCAGATTACCCATCTGGTCGGTGCTGTAGTTGCAGTCCTCATGGTCACACTGGTGGATCTTGGGTTTCTTGGGTTTCTTGGGTCTCTGGTCGGCAGGCAGGTGGGTCTGTTTGTGTCCTTTCAGATGGCCCTTGTGACCAGTTCTGTAGTCGCAGCCCTCATGGTCACACTGGTGCGCCCTGAGTATCTGGTCGGCAGGCGAGTGGGCCTGTTTGTGGCTTTTCAGATATCTCACCCAGTCGGTGTTGAAGTCGCAGCCCTCATGATCACACCGGTACATCCTAACTCTATGTTCGGGAGGTAAGTGGGTCTGTTTGTGTTTTCTCAGATTGTTCGGATATCGGGAGCTGTAGTTGCAGCCCTCATGGTCGCACTGTTGCTCCTTGGGTCTCTGGTCGGCAGGCAGGTGGATCTGTTTGTGCACCTTCAGATTGCCCTTGTGGTCGGTGCTGTAATTGCAGCCCTCATGGTCACACTGGTGCGCCCTGAGTCTCTGGTCGGCAGGTAAGTGAGTCTGTTTGTGCCTTTTCAGAGTGGTTATGTGGGCGGTTCTGTAGTTACAGCCCTCATGGTCACACTGGCGCTTGGCAGCGTCCACTTTTGTCACGTCTACCTCTGAATCAGTCATTATTTCACTGTCTGAAATGGGCTCCTGCTTAATGTTTTTCAGCTCCAGAGTCGTACAATACTGACTGGTTTCATTGGATACCCGAAAAGGATTCAGTGTTGTGGTTTCATACCGAACATCAGATTCGGCATTAGCTTCATCTTCATCTTCATCTTCATCTTCATATTCATCTTCATCTTCGTTTGAACGGTTGTCGCTGCTTTTATCAGAGGTGCTGTTGGCTTCACTGTCACTGTCTTCGCTGTAGGCACTATTATCAGAGGCTGCCCGACTGTGAACCTTCAACTCCCACCATTCAATGGCCTCACTCTCTTCTTCAATACCCGTAACGTAAAATCCTTTTAAGGATAAGACCTCAATAAAGGACTTCCGGGCGCTGATCAACGCCTTGCCGACAGCCAGAGCGGAGCGCAAATGCAACCTGTTTTCCTGAGCGCGACCATTGGGGCAATGCATAGAAAGGGCAATGACCAAGGTCAAAATCAGTGTCTTTTTCGATAGCAAGGCCGAGCTTCCCAGTCATTGAACTGTTTATTGTGAAATCAGGTTAGTCAAAATCTGGAGGGGGGTCGGAGGTTTCTTTGAGGTGGGTTGGGAGGCGGGTCATTCTTTATCACCTTTCTTTCTTTTTGCGTTAGACAGCGCCTGGTCATAAGCTTTCCTTTTGGGTCTCTGGTCGGCAGACAGGTGGGTCTGCTGGTGCCTTTTCAAATTAGCCGTCAGGTCGGTGCTGTAGTCGCAGCCCTCATGGTCACACTGGTGCCCCCTGAGTCTCTGGTCGCCAGGCAGGTGGATCTGTTTATGCATTTTCAGATTCACTGCCCGGTTCGTGCTGTAGTCACAGCCCTCATGCTCACACTTGTGGATCTTGGGTTTCTTGGTTCTCTGGTCGGCAGGCAGGTGGGTCTGCTTGTGCCTTTGCAGATTAGGCGCCAGGTCGGTGCTGTAGTCGCAGCCCTCATGGTCACACTGGTGCACCTTGGGTCTCTGGTCGGCGGGCAGGTGAGTCTGTTTGTGCTTTTTCAGATTGCTCGCCAGGTCGGTGCTGTAGTCGCAGCCCTCATGGTCACACTGGTGCACCTTGGGTCTCTGGTCGGCGGGCAGGTGAGTCTGTTTGTGCTTTTTCAGATTGCTCGCCAGGTCGGTGCTGTAGTTGCAGCCCGCATAGTCACACTGGTGCACCCTGAGTCTCTGGTCGGCAGGCAGGTGGATCCATTTGTGCATTTTCAGATGTTCCGCCCGGTCGCTGCTATAGTTGCAGCCCGCATAGTCACACTGGTGCATCCTGAGTCTCTGGTCGGCAGACAGGTGGGTCCGTTTGTGCGCTTTCAGATTCTCCGCCCAGTTCGTGCTGTAGTCACAGCCCTCATGCTCACACTGGTGGTTCTTAGGTCTCTTAGGTCTCTTAGGTCTCTTAGGTCTCTGGTCGGCAGGCAGGTGGGTCTGTTTGTGCTTTTTCAGATTGCTCGCCAGGTAGGTGCTGTGGTCGCAGCCCTCATGGTCACACCGGTACATCTTGGGTCTCTGGTCGGCAGGCAGGTGGGTCTGTTTGTGCTTTTTCAGACTGCTCGCCAGGTCGGTTCTGTAGTTGCAGCCCTCATGGTCACACTGGTGCACCTTGGGTCTCTGGTCGGTAGGCAGGTGGGTCTGTTTGTGTGTTTTCAGATGGGACGAATAGCAGGTTCTGTAGTTGCAGCCTTCATGGTCACACTGGTGCTCCTTGGGTCTCTGGTCGGCGGGCAGGTGGATCTCTTTGTGTCTGTACAGATTACTCACCAGGTTGGTGCTGTAGTTGCAGTCCTGATGATCACACTGGTGGATCTTGAGTCTCTTGATTCTCTGCCCGTCGCTGCTGGAAGTGAGTACTTCACTGCCTGAAACGGGCTCTTCTTTAATCTTTTTCGGTTCCAAAGTCGCACCGTACTGACTGATTTCATTGGATACTCGAAAGGGATTAAATGTTGTGGTTTCATACCAAACATCAGATTCGTCTTTGTTTGAACGGTTGTCGATGCTTTCATCAGAGGTGCCGTCAATGGCTATTTCACTGCCTGAAACGGGCTCCTGCTTAATCTCTTTCAGTGCCGGAGCCGCACAATACTCACTGATTTCATAGGATACCCGAAAAGGATTAATTGTTGTGGTTTCATACTGAACATCAGATTCGGCATTGGCTTCGTCTTCGTCTTCGTATTCGTTTGAAGGGTTGTCGCTGCTTTTATCAGAGGTGCCGCTGTCTTCACTGTCACTGTCTTCGCTGTAGGCACTATTATCAGAGGCTGCCCGACTGTGAACCTTCAACTCCCACCATTCAATGGCCTCGCTTTCTTCTTCATCTGGTAGCCCATCCCGGACCGGGAAAAGAGGGAGAAGAATAGTTTCGACGCCCGTAACGTAGACTTCTTTTGTGGATAAGACCTCAATAAAGGGCTTCGGAGCGTTGAACAGCGCCTTGCCGACAGCCAGAGCGAAGCGCAAAGGCAACCTGTTTTCTTGAGCGCGACCATTGGAGCAATACACAGAAAAGGCAATGACCAAGGTCAAAATCAATGGTTTTTTGGATAGCAAGGCACGGCTTCCCAGTCATTGAACTGTTTATTGACAAGTCAGGTTAGTCAAAATCTGGAGGGAGGCCGGAGGTTTTATCCTTTATCACCCTTCTTTCTTTTCTTGTTAGGTGGCAGCTGGTCATAGGCTTTCCTTTTGGGTCTCTGGTCAGCAGGCAGGTGGGTCTGTTTGTGCCTTTTCAGATCGCCCGTCAGGTCAGTGCTGTAGTTGCAGCCCTGATGGTCACACTGGTGCCGCTTGGATCTCTGGTCGGCAGGCAGGTGGGTCTGTTTGTGCTTTTTCAGACTGCCCACCTGGTGGGTTCTGTAGTTGCAGCCCTCATGGTCACACTGGTGGATCTTGGGTCTCTGGTCGGCAGGCAAGTGGGTCTGTTTGTGCCTTTTCAGATCGCCCGTCAGGTCAGTGCTGTAGTTGCAGCCCTGATGGTCACACTGGTGCCGCTTGGATCTCTGGTCGGCAGGCAGGTGGGTCTGTTTGTGTGTTTTCAGATTGGCAGCTCGGTCGCTACTGTAGTCGCAGCCCTTGTGGTCACACTGGTGCACCTTGGCTTTTTTAGGTCTCTGGTCACCAGACAGGTGGGTCTGTTTGTGCCTTTTCAGATGGCTCGTGAAGTCGGTGCTGTAGTTGCAGCTTGCATAGTCACACTGGTGCACCTTGGATCTCTGGTCAGCGGGCAGGTGATTTTGTTTGTGCTTTTTCAGATTGCTCGCACGATAGGTGCTGTGGTTGCAGCCAGCATAGTCACACTGGTACATCTTGACTCTCTGGTCGGCGGGCAAGTGAGTCTGTTTGTGTTTTTTCAGACTGTTCGCGCAGTCGGAGCGGTGGTTACAGCCGGCATGGTCACACTGGTGCATCTTGGGTCTCTGGTCGGCGGGCAGGTGGATCTGTTTGTGTTTTTTCAGATTGCCCATATGGTGGGTGCTATAGTTGCAACCCTCGTGGTCACACTTGTATATCTTGAGCCTCTTGGGTCTATGGTCGACAGGCAGGTGGGTCTGTTTGTGTCCTTTCAGGTGGCTCTTGTTACCAGTTCTGTAGTTGCAGCCCTCATGGTCACACTGGTGCATCTTGGGTCTCTGGTCGGCAGGCAGGTGGATCCATTTGTGCTTTTTCAGATTGCTCGTGTAGTTGGTTCTGTAGTCGCAGCCCTCATGGTCGCACTGGTGCATCTTGGGTCTCTGGTCGGCAGGCAGGTGGATCTGTTTGTGCTTTTTCAGATTGCTCGTGTAGTTGGCTCTGTAGTCGCAGCCCTCATGGTCACACTGGTGCTTAGCAGCGTTTACTTTTGTCATATTTACCTCTGAATCAGTCAGTATTTCACTGTCTGAAATGGGTTCCTCCTTAATCTTTTTCAGCTCCAGAGTCGTACAATACTGACTGGTTTCATTGGCTACTCGAAAGGGATTTAGTGTTGTGGTTTCATACCAAACATCAGATTCGGCATTAGCTTCGTCTTCATCTTCGTTTGAACGGTCGTCGCTACTTTTATCAGAGGTGCTGCTGTCTTCACTGTCACTGTCTTCGCTGTAGGCACTATCATCAGAGGCTGCCCGACTGTGAACCTGCAACTCCCACCATTCAATGGCCTCGCTCTCTTGTTCATCTGGTAGCCCATCCCGGATCGGGAAAAGGGGGAAAAGAATAGTTTCAACGCCCATAACGTAGAATCCTTTTATGGATAAGACCTCAATAAAGGGCCTCGGGGCGTTAATCAGCGCCTTGCCGGCAGCCAGAGCGAAGCACAAAGGCAACCTGTTTTCTTGAGCGCGACCATTAGAGCAATGAACAGAAAAGGCAATGACCAAGGTCAAAATCAGTGGTTTTTTGGATATCAAGGCCCGGCTTCCCAGTCGTTGAACTGTTTATTGGAATGTCAGGTTAGTCAAAATCTGGAGAGAGGTCGGAGGTTTTTTTGAGCTGGGTTGGGAGACGGGTCATTCTTTATCGCCTTTCTTTCTTTTCGCGTTAGATGGCGGCTGGTCACAGGCTTTTCTTTTGGGTCTCTGGTCGGCAGGCAGGTGGGTCTGTTTGTGTTTTTTTAAATGGCCTTTATGGTCAGTGCCGTATTTGCAGCCCTCATGGTCACACTGGTGCACCTTGGGTCTCTGGTCGGCAGGCAGGTGGGTCTGTTTGTGTTTTTTTAAATAGCATTTATAGCCAGTGCCGTATTTGCAGCCCTCGTGGTCACACTGGTACACCCTGAGTCTCTGGTGGGCAGGCAGGTGGGTCTGTTTGTGCCTTTTCAGATGGCTCGTGAAGTCGGTGCTGTAGTTGCAGCTTGCATAGTCACACTGGTGCACCTTGGATCTCTGGTCAGCGGGCAGGTGAGTTTGTTTGTGATTTTTCAGATTGCTCGCACGGTAGGTACTGTGGTTGCAGCCAGCATAGTCACACTGGTACGCCTTGACTTTCTGGTCGGCGGGCAAGTGGGTCTGTTTGTGTTTTTTCAAATTGCCCGGATATCGGGTACTGTAGCTGCAACCCTCATGGTCACACTGGTGCACCTTGGATATCTCAGGTCTATTAGGTCTTTGGTCGGCAAGCAGGTGAGTCTGTTTGTGTATTTTCAGCTTGTCCGCGCGGTCGGTGCGGTGGTTACAGTCGGCATGGTCACACTGGTGCATCTTGGGTCTCTGGTCGGCGGGCAGGTGGATCTGTTTGTGTTTTTTCAGATTGCCCATATGGTAGGTGCTATAGTTGCAGCCCTCATGATCACACTTGTATACCTTAAGTCTCTTGGGTCTCTGGTCGGCAGGCAGGTGGGTCTGTTTGTGTGCTTTCAGATGGCTCTTGTGGCCGGTTCTGTAGTTGCAGCCCTCATGTTCACACTGGTGCATCTTGGGTCTCTGGTCGGCAGGCAGGTGGATCTGTTTGTGCGTTTTCAGATTGCTCGTGTAGTTGGTTCTGTAATCGCAGCCCTCATGGTCGCACTGTTGCATCTTGGGTCTCTGGTCGGCAGGCAGGTGGATCTGTTTGTGCTTTTTCAGATTGCTCGTGTAGTTGGTTCTGTAGTCGCAGCCCTCATGGTCACACTGGTGCTTAGCAGCATCCACTTTTGTCACGTCTACTTCTGACTCAGTGAGTATTTCACTGTCTGAAACAGGCTCCTCCTTAATCTTTTTCAGCTTCAGAG
Organism: Endozoicomonas sp. 4G; assembly: GCF_023822025.1. Classification (NCBI taxonomy): domain Bacteria; kingdom Pseudomonadati; phylum Pseudomonadota; class Gammaproteobacteria; order Oceanospirillales; family Endozoicomonadaceae; genus Endozoicomonas; species Endozoicomonas sp. 4G. The sequence continues at coordinate 3,856,071 of NZ_CP082909.1, forward strand.
TCGCATCATACTGACTGATTTCATTGGCTACTCGAAAGGGATTAAGTGTCGTGGTTACATACCGAGCATCAGATTCGTCTTCGTTTGAACGGTTGTCGCTGCTTTTATCAGAGGTGCTGTTGTCTTCACTGTCACTGTCTTCGCTGTAGGCACTATCATCAGAGGCTGCCCGACTGTGAACCTGCAACTCCCACCATTCAATGGCCCCGCTCTCTTGTTCATCTGGTAGCCCATCCCGGATCGGGAAAAGAGGGAGAAGAATAGTTTCAACGCCCGTAACGTAAGCTCCTTTTAAGGATAAGACCGCAATAAAGGGCTTCGGGGCGTTGATCAGCGCCTTGCCGACAGCCAGAGCGAAGCGCAAAGGCAACCCGTTTTCCTGAGCGCGACCATTGGGGCAATGCATAGAAAGGGCAATGACCAAGGTCAAAATCAGTGTTTTTTTCGATAGCAAGGCCGAGCTTCCCAGTCGTTGAGCTGTTTATTGGAAGGTCAGGTTAGTCAAAATCTGGAGAGAGGTCGGAGGTTTTTTTGAGCTGGGTTGGGAGGCGGGTCATTCTTTATCGCCTTTCTTTCTTTTCGCGTTAGATGGCGGCTGGTCACAGGCTTTTCTTTTGGGTCTCTGGTCGGCAGGCAAGTGGGTCTGTTTGTGCTTTTTCAGATCGCTCGCCTGGTCGGTGCTATAGTTGCAGCCCTGATGGTCACACTGGTGCCGATAGGCTCTCTGGTCAGCAGGCAGGTGGGTCTGTTTGTGTGTTTTTAAATGGCCTTTATGGTCAGTGCCGTATTTGCAGCCCTCATGGTCACACTGGTGCATCTTGGGTCTCTGGTCGGCAGGCAGGTGGGTCTGCTTGTGCCTTTTCAGATTAGCCGCCAGGTCGGTGCTGTAGTCGCAGCCCTCATGGTCACACCGGTACATCTTGGGTCTCTGGTCGGCAAGCAGGTGGGTCTGTTTGTGCTTTTTCAGATTGCTCGCCAGGTCGGTGCTGTAGTCGCAGCCCTCATGGCCACACTGGTGCACCCTGAGTCTCTGGTCGGCAGGCAGGTGGGTCTGTTTGTGCTTTTTCAGACTGCTCGCCAGGTCGGTTCTGTAGTTGCAGCCCTCATGGTCACACCGGTACATCTTGGGTCTCTGGTCGGCAGGCAGGTGGGTCTGTTTGTGCTGTTTCAGACTGCTCGTCAGGTCGGTTCTGTAGTTGCAGCCTTCATGGTCACACTGGTGCAACTTGGGTCTCTGGTCGGTAGGCAGGTGTGCCTGTTTGTGCCTGTACAGATTACTCACCAGGTTGGTGCTGTAGTTGCAGTCCTCATGGTCACACTGGTGGATCTTGGGGCTCTTAGGTTTCTTCGGTTTCTTCGGTTTCTTGGGTCTCTTGATTCTCTGGTCGTCGGTGCTGTAAGTGAGTATTTTACTGTCTGAAACGGGTTCCTCCTTAATCTTTTTCAGTTCCAGAGTCGTAACATACTGACTGATTTCATTGGCTACTCGAAAGGGATTAAGTGTCGTGGTTACATACCGAACATCAGATTCGGCATCAGCTTCGTCTTCATCTTCGTTTGAACGGTTGTCGTTGCTTTCATCAGAAGTGCTGCTGTCGTCACTGTCACTGTCTTCGCTGTAGGCACTATCATCAGAGGCTGCCCGACTGTGAACCTGCAACTCCCACCATTCAATGGCTTCGCTCTCTTGTTCATCTGGTAGCCCATCCCGGATCGGGAAAAGAGGGAGAAGAATAGTTTCAACGCCCGTAACGCAGGCTCCTTTTAAGGATAAGACCTCAATAAAGGACTTCCGGGCGTTGATCAGCGCCTTGTCGACAGCCAGAGCGAAGCGCAAAGGCAACCTGTTTTCTTGAGCACGGCCATTGGGGCAATGCATAGAAAAGGCAATGACCAAGGTTAAAATCAATGGTTTTTTGGATAGCAAGGCCTCGGTTTCCCGTCATTGAACTGTTTATTGTGAAATCAGGTTAGTCAAAATCTGGAGGGAGGTCGGAGATTTCTTTGAGCTGGGTTGTGAGGCGGATCATTCTTGATCAACCTTCTTTCTTTTCTCGTTAGATGGCAGCTGGTCAGACGCTTTTCTTTTGGGTCTTTTGGATCTCTGGTTGGCAAGTAGGTGGATCCATTTATGCCGGTTCAGATTGCCTGCCAGGTCGGTACTGTAGTCGCAGCCCTCATGATCACAATGGTACACGTTAATTCTCTGGTCGATAGGCAGGTGGGTCTGCTTGTGCATTTTCAGATTGCTTGCCCGGTCGGTACTGTAGTCACAGCCCTCATGGTCACACTGATGCACCTTGAGTCTTTGGTCGTCAGGCAGGTGGGTCCATTTATGCCTTTTCAGATCGGTCGTGCGGCCAGTGATGTAGTTGCAGCCTTCATGGTTACACTGGTGCATCTTAATTCTCTGGTCGGCAGGCAGGTGGATCCGCTTGTGCATTTTCAGATTGCCCACCTGATCGGTGCTGTAGTTGCAGCCTTCATGATCACACTGGTGCGCCCTGGGTCTCTGGTCGGCAGGAAGGTGAGTCTTTTTGTGTATTTTCAGATTACACGCCCGGTCGGTGCCGTAGTTGCAGCCCTCATGCTCGCACTGATGCACCTTGAGTCTCTGGCCGTCAAGCAGGTGGGTTTTTTTATGCCTTTTCAGACTGCCCGCACGTTCAGTGCTGAAGTCGCAGCCCTCATGGTCACACTGGTGCACCTTGAGTCTCTGGTCGGCAGGCAGATGGGTCTGTTTGTGCATTTTCAGATTGCCCGCACGCTCAGTGCTGAAGTAGCAGCCCTCATAGCCACACTGGTGCACCTTGACTTTTTTAGGTCTCTGGTCGCCAAGCAGGTGGGTCTGTTTGTGTCTTTTCAGATTGCTCGCACGTTCAGTGCTGAAGTCGCAGCCCTCATGGTCACACTGGTGCACCTTGACTCTTTTAGGTCTCTGGTCGGCAGGCAGGTGGGTCTGTTTATGCGCATTCAGATTGCCCTTGTGGTCGGTGCTGTAATTGCAACCCTCATGGTCACACTGGTGCTTAGGAGCGTCCACTTTTGTCACGTTTACCTCTGACTCAGTGAGTATTTCACTGTCTGAAACAGGCTCCTGCTTAATCTTTTTCAGTTCCAGAGTCGCACCATACTGACTGATTTCATTTGATACTCGAAAGGGATTCAGTGTCGTGGTTTCATACCGAACATCAGATTCGTCTTCGTTTGAACGGTTGTCGATGCTTTCATCAGAGGTGCCGTTAGTAGCTATTTCACTGTCTGAAACAGACTCCTGCTTAATGTTTTTCAGTGCCGGAGCCGCACAATACTCACTGATTTCATTGGCTACCCGAAAAGGATTAAGTGTTGTGGTTTCATACTGAACATCAGATTCATCTTCGTTTGAACGGTTGTCGTTGCTTTCATCAGAGGTGCTGCTGTCTTCATTTTCAGAACCATTATCAGAGGCTGTCCGACTGTGGACCTTCAACTCCCACCATTCAACGGCCTCGCTCTCTTGTTCATCTGCTAGCCCATCCCGGACCGGGAAAAGAGGGAGAAGAATAGTTTCACTGGAGCAATGCATAGAAAAGGCAACGACCAAGGTCAAAATGAATGGATTTTTGGATAGCAAGGCCTGGCTTCCCAGTCATTGAAATGCTTATTGGTAAATCAGGTTAGTCAAAATCTGAAGAGAGGTTCGAGATTTCTTTGAGCTGGGTTGTGAAGCGGATCATTCTTGATCAACCTTCTTCCTTTTCTCGTCAGATGGCAGCTGGTCAGACGCTTTTCTTTTGGGTCTTTTGGATCTCTTGTCAGCAAGCAGGTGGATCCGTTTGTGCCGGTTCAGATTGCCCGCCCAGTCGGAGCTGTAGTAGCAGCCCTCATGATCACAATGGAACACGTTAATTCTCTGGTCGATAGGCAGGTGGGTCTGCTTGTGCTTTTTCAGATAGCTCTTGTGGTCGGTGCTGTAGTCGCAGCCCTCATGGTCACACTGGTGCACCTTGGGTTTCTTGGGTTTCTTGGGTCGCTGGTCGGCAGGCAGGTGGGTTTGTTTGTGCGTTTTCAGATTACACTTCTGGTCGCTTCTGTAGTGGCAGTCTTTATAGTCACACTGGTGCACCTTGGGTTTCTTGAGTCTCTGATCGGCAGGCAGGTGGATCTTTTTGTGCCTCTTGAAGTTAGACACCAGATCGGTGCTGTAGCTGCAGCCCTCATGGTCACACTGATGTGCCCTGGGTCCCTGGTTGGCAGGCAGGTGGGTTTGTTTGTGTGTTTTCAGATGGTCCGTGGGGTCTGAAATGGACTCCTGCTGAATCAGTTCCAGTCTCAGAGTATCGCAATACTGACTGATTATGTTTAATGCTCGATAAGGGTCAGTTGTCGTGTTTATACACTGAACATCCGTTTCGGTCTCAGTTTCGTCTTGGTCTGAAGGGTTGTCGCTGTTCTCATTAGAGTTGCCACTGTCTTCACTGTCAGAACCATTATCAGAGGCTGCACAACGGTAAGCCCTGGCTTTGACGTCAGGATCGGGAGAAAAGCAATAACGAGTGTCTGGTTTTAAAAGGACGTCATCACCGAAGCAAACTTGTGGCATGTCGCAGTGGTAACATTCAATGACTTCGTTTTCTTCTTCAACACTCTTTTCTTCTGGCTCCTCAGGCCTTTTGTCACCTCTAAAACAAGAGAGCATCAGACTTCCCCTTTGTTTCGCTGTTGCAATGATTTCACGTTGCTGATCGTTTTTTTGCTGTATCTCAGTGGTGATCGCTTTAGCCATAGAGTCAAGTTCTGGTAGCGCGTCCCGGACTGGGAAAAGAGGGAGAAGCATAGTTTCGACGCCTAAAACGAACAGCAAAGGCAACCTGTTTTCCTGAGCCTGGCCATTAGAGCAATGCACAGAAAAAGTAACGGCCAAGGTCAAAATCAACGTTTTTTTGGATAGCAAGGCCCGGCTTCCCAGTCATTGAAATGTCTATTTGAAAATCAGGTTAGTCAAAATCTGGAGCGAGGTCGGTGGTTTCTATTCTTTAATCACCCTTTTTTCTTTTCTCGTTAGATGGTGGCTGATCATGCGCTTTCCTTTTGGGTCTCTGGTTGGCAGGCAGGTGGGTCTGTTTGTGCCTTTTCAGAGTGGTCCTGTGGGCGGTTCTGTGGTTGCCCCCCTCATGGACACACTGGTGCTTAGCAGCGTCCACTGTTGTCACGTCTACCTCTGACTCAGTGAGCATATCACTGTCTGAAACGGGCTCCAGCTTAATCTTTTTCAGTGCCAGAGCCGCACAATACCCACTGATTTCATTGGATACCCGAAAAGGATTAAGTGTCGTGGTTTTATACTGAACATCAGATGCAGAAAAGTGGGTCTGTTTATGCCTTTTCAGATTACCCAAATGGTTGGTTTCGTAATCGCAACCCTCATAGTCACACTGGTGCACCTTGAATCTATTAGGTCTTTGGTCGGCAAGCAGGTGGGTCTGCCGGTGCCTTTTCAAATTAGGCGCCAGGTCGGTGCCGTAGTCGCAGCCCTCATGGTCACACTGGTGCACCTTGGGTCTCTTGGGTCTCTTGGGTCTCTGGCTGGCAAGCAGGTGGGTCTGCCGGTGCCTTTTCAGATTATGCGACAGATCGGTTCTGTAGTCACAGCCCTCATGGTCACAACGGTACGTCTTGGGTCTCTGGTCAGCAGGCAGGTGGGTCTGTTTGTGTTGTTTCAGATAGCGCGAATAGTCGGTGCTGTAGTTGCAGCCCTCATGGTCACACTGATGCGCCTTGGGCCTCTGGTTGGCGGGCAGGTGGATCTGTTTGTGCATTTTCAGATTGCATGGATGGCCCGTGCTGTAGTTACAGGCCTCATGCTCACAATGGTAGACCTTGGGTCTTTTGGGTCTTTTGGGTCTCTGATCGGCAGGCAGGTGGGTCTGTTTGTGCCTTATCAGATCACTCGACCGCTTAGTGCTGTAGTTGCAGCCCTCATGGTCACACTGGTGCTTAGCAGCATCCACTTTTATCACATTTACCTCTGAATCATTAAGTATTTCAGTGTCTGAAACAGGCTCCTCCTTAATCTTTTTCAGTTCCAGAGTCGCCCCATACTGACTGATTTCATTGGATACCCGAAAAGGATTAAGTGTTGTGGTTTTATACTGCACATCAGATTCATCTTCGTTTGAACGGTTGTCGATGCTTTCATCAGAGGTGCCGTTAATGGCTATTTCACTGTCTAAAACGGGCTCCTGCTTAATGTTTTTCAGTGCCAGAGTCGTACAATACTGAATGGTTTCATTGGATACCCGAAAAGAATTAAGTGTTGTGGTTTCATACTGAACATCAGATTCGGTATTAGCTTCATCTTCGTTTGAACGGTTGTCGATGCGTTCATCGGAAGTGCTGTTGTCTTCACTGTCAGAACCATTATCAGAGGCCGCCCGACTGTGAACCTTCAACTCCCACCATTCAATGGCCACGCTCTCTTGTTTATCTGGTAGCCCATCCCGGATCGGGAAAAGAGGGAGAAGAATAGTTTCAACGCCCGTAACGTAGGCTCCTTTTAAGGATAAGACCTCAATAAAGGGCTTCGGGGCGTTGATCAGCGTGCCGACAGCCAGAGCGAAGCGCAAAGGCAACCTGTTTTCCTGAGCGCGACCATTGGGGCAATGCATAGAAAGGGCAATGACCAAGGTCAAAATCAGTGTTTTTTTCGATAGCAAGGCCGAGCTTCCCAGTCATTGAACTGTTTATTGGAAATTCAGGTTAGTAAAAATCTGGAGGGAGGTCGGAGGTTTTTTTGAGATGGGTTGGGAGGCGGGTCATTCTTTATCACCTTTCTTTCTTTTCGCGTTAGATGGCGGCTGGTCACAGGCTTTTCTTTTGGGTCTCTGGTCGGCAGGCAGGTGGGTCTGTTTATGCCATTTCAGATTCTCCGCCCGGTCCGTGCTGTAGTCGCAGTCCTCATGCTCACACTGGTGGTTCCTGGGTTTCTTGAGTCTCTGGTCGGTAGGCAGGTGGGTTTGTTTGTGTGTTTTTAAATGGCCCTTATTGCCGGTGCTGTAGTTGCAGCCCTCATGGTCACACTGGTGCACCTTGGGTTTCTTGGGTCTCTGGTTGGCAGGAAGGTGGATCTGTTTGTGCCTTTTCAGATCACCCGACCGCTTGGTGCTGTAGTTGCAGCCCTCATGGTCACACTGGTGCACCTTGGGTCTCTGGTCAGCAGGCAGGTGGATCAATTTGTGCCTTTTCAGACTGTCCAGCAGGTTGCTACTGTAGTTGCAGCCCGCATCGTCACACTGGTGGATCTTGGGTCTCTTAGCTCTCTGGTCGGCAGACAGGTGGATCTGTTTGTGCCTTTTCAGATTGTGCGGATGTCGGGAACTGTAGCTGCAACCCTCATGGTCACACTGGTGCACCTTGAGTCTCTGGTCGGCAGGCAGGTGAGTCTGTTTGTGCCTTTTCAGACTGCGCTTGTTATCGGTGCTGTAGCCGCAGCCCTCATAGTCACACTGGTGCACCTTGGCTCTCTGGTCGGCAGGCAGGTGGGTCTGTTTGTGCTTTTTCAGATTGCCCATGTAATCGGTCCTGTAGTCGCAACCCTCATGGTTACACTGGTACACCTTGAGTCTCTGGTCGGCAGGCAGGTGGGTCTGTTTGTGCGCCTTCAGATTGCCCACCCAGTCGGTTCTGTAGTTGCAGCCCTCATGGTCACACTGGTGCCTGACAGCGTCCACTTTTGTCACGTCTACCTCTGAATCAGTAAGTATTTCACTGTCTGAAACAGGCTCCTCCTTAATCTTTTTTAGTTCCAGAGTCGCACCATGCTGACTGATTTCATTGGATACCCGAAAAGGATTAAGTGTTGTGGTTTCATACTGAACATCAAATTCGTCTTCATTTGAACGGTTGTCGATGCTTTTATCAGAGGCGCTGTTAGTGTGTATTTCACTGTCTGAAACGGGCTCCTGCTTAATCTTTTTCAGATCCAGAATCGTACAATACTCACTAATTTCATTGGCTACCCGAAAGGGATTAACTGTTGTGGTTTCATACCAAACATCAGATTCGGTATTAGCTTCGTCTTCATCTTCATTTGAACAATTGTCGCTGCTTCCATCAGAGGTGCAGCTGCCTTCACTGTCAGAACCATGATCAGAGGCTGCCCGACTGTGAACCTTCAACTCCCACCATTCAATGGCCACGCTCTCTTGTTCATCTGCTAGCCCATCCTGGATCGGGAAAAGAGGGAGAAGGATAGTTTCAGCGCCCGTAACGTAGACTCTTTTTATGGATAAAACCTCAATAAAGGGCTCCGGGGCGTTGATCAGCGCCTTGCCGACAGCCAGAGCGAAGCGCAAAGGCAACCTGTTTTCTTGCGCGCGACCATTGGAGCAATGAACAGAAAAGGCAATGACCAAGGTCAAAATCAATGGTTTTTTGGATAGCAAGGCCCGGCTTCCCAGTCATTGAACTGTTTATTTGAAATTCAGGTTAGTAAAAAATCTGGAGAGAGGTCGGAGGTTTCTTTGGGGTGGGTTGGGAGGCGGGTCATTCTTTATCACCCTTCTTTCTTTTCTGGTTAGATGGCGGCTGGTCAGACGCTTTTCTCTTGAGCCTCTGGTCGGCAGGCAGGTGGGTCTGTTTGTGTCTTTTCAGATTGCCCGCCTGATCGGTGCTGTAGTTGCAGCCCTCATGGTCGCACTGGTGCACCTTGGGTTTCTTGGGTCTCTGGTTGGCAGGCAGGTGGGTCTGTTTGTGCTTTTTCAGATCGCTCGCCCAGTCGGTGTTGTAGTCGCAGCCCTCATGATCACACCGGTACAGTTTGACTCTCTGGTCGGCAGGTAAGTGGGTCTTTTTGTGTTTTTTCAGATTGTCCAGATATGGGGAGCTGTGGTTGCAGCCCTCATGGTCGCATTGTTGCGCCTTGGGTCTCTGGTCGGCAGGCAGGTGGATCTGTTTGTGCACCTTCAGATTGCCCCTGTGATCGGTGCTGTAATTGCAGCCCTCATGATCACACTGGTGCGCCCTGAGTCTCTGGTCGGCAGGCAAGTGGGTCTTTTTGTGCCTTTTCAGACTGATCCTGTGGTCGGTTCTGTAGTTGCAGCCCTCATAGTCACACTGGTGCTTAGCAGCGTCCACTTTTGTCACGTCTACCCCTGAATCAGTAAGTATTTCACTATTTGAAACAGACTCCTCCTTAATCTTTTTCAGTGCCAGAGCCGCACAATACTCACTGATTTCATTGGTTACCCAAAAAGGATTAAGTGTTGTGGTTACATACCGAACATCAGATTCGTCTTCGTTTGAAGGGTTGTCGATGGATTCGGCATTAGCTTCGTCTTCATCTTCGTTTGAACGGTTGTCGCTGCTTTTATCAGAGGTGCTGCTGTCTTCATTGTCAGAACCACTATCAGAGGCTACCCGACTGTGAACCTGCAACTCCCACCATTCAATGGCCTCGCTCTCGTCTTCAATGCCCGTAACGTAGGCTCCTTTCATGAATAAGACCTCAATAAAGGACTTCGGGGTATTCATCAGCGCCTTGCCGACAGCCAGGGCAACCAGCAAAGGCAACTTATTTTCCTGAGCATGGCTATTAGAGGAATGCATAGAAAAGGCAACGACCAAGGTCAAAATCAATGGATTTTTGGATAGCAAGGTCTTTGTCCCCAGTCGTTGAACCGTTTATTTGGAAATCAGGTTAGTCAAAATCTGGAGAGAGGTCGGCGGATCATTCTTTATCAACCTTCTTTCTTTTCTGGTTAGATGGCGGCTGGTCACACGCTTTCCTTTTGGGTCTCTGGTCAGCAGGCAGGTGGATCTGTTTGTGCTTTTTCAGACTGCCTGACCGATCGGCTCTGTAGTTGCAGCCCTCATGGTCACACTGGTGCACCTTGGCTCTCTGGTCGGCAGGCAGGTGGGTCCGTTTGTGCTTTTTCAGATTGCTCGCCTGGTCGGTTTTGTAATTGCAGCCCTCATGATCGCAGTGGTGCACTTTGGGTTTCCTGAGTCTCTGGTCGGCAGGCAGGTGGATCTGCTTGTGCTTTTTCAGACCGCTCGCGTGGTTGGTGCTGAAGTTGCAGCCCGCATAGTCACACTGGTGCACCTTGAGTCTCTGGTTGGCAGGCAGGTGGGTCTGTTTGTGCTCGTTCAGATGACCCGTGTGGTAGGTGTTGTAGTTGCAGCCCTCATAGTCACACTGGTGTACCTTGGGTTTCCTGGGTCTCTGGTCGGCAGGCAGGTGGGTCTGTTTGTGCCTTTTCAAGCTATCCAGCCGCTTGGTTCTATAGTCGCAGCCCTCATAGTCACACTGGTGCTTAGAAGCGTCCACTTTTGTCACGTCTACCTCTGACTCAGTAAGTATTTCACTGTCTGAAACAGGCTCCTCCTTAATCTTTTTCAGTTCCAGAGTCGTACAATACTGACTGGTTTCATTGGCTACCCGAAAGGGATTAAGTGTTGTGGTTGCATACTGAACATCAGGTTCAGTATTGGCTTCGCCTTGATCTTCGTTTGAACCGTTGTCGCTGCTTTTATCGGAGGCACCGTTAGTGGCTATTTCACTGTCTGAAATGGACTCCTGCTTAATCTTTTTCAGTTCCAGAGTCGCACCATACTGACTGATTTCATTGGATACTCGAAAGGGATTAAGTGTCGTGGTTACATACCGAGGATCAGATTCGTCTTCATTTGAACAGTTGTCGATGCTTTCACCAGAGGTGCCATTAGTGGCTATTTCACTGTCTGAAACGGGCTCCTGCTTAATATTTTTCAGCTCCAGAGTCGTACAATACTGACTGGTTTCATTGGATACCCGAAAGGGATTAAGTGTTGTGGTTGCATACTGAACATCAGGTTCAGTATTGGCTTCGCCTTGATCTTCGTTTGAACCGTTGTCGTTGCTTTTGTCAGAGATGCTGCTGTCTTCACTGTCACTGTCTTTGCTGTAGGCACTATTATCAGAGGCCGCCCGACTGTGAACCTTCAACTCCCACCATTCAATGGCCTCGCTCTCGTCTTCAATGCCCGTAACGTAGGCTCCTTTCATGAATAAGACCTCAATAAAGGACTTCGGGGTATTCATCAGCGCCTTGCCGACAGCCAGAGCAACCAGCAAAGGCAACCTGTTTTCCTGAGCATGGCTATTAGATGAATGCACAAAAAAGGCAACGACCAAGGTCAAAATCAATGGATTTTTGGATAGCAAGGTCTTTGTCCCCAGTCGTTGAACCGTTTATTTGGAAATCAGGTTAGTCAAAAAAATGGACAGAGGTCGAAGGGTTGGAAAAGTTGCCATAACCCAACTACGCTTTCACGCTCTTTTGGATGTATTTATCCATTTTTAAATTCAAACAATCCCGTTACCCTCAGCAGCCCATAATTTATGAAAAATTGCGCATTATTGTTCTGTTTTTTTCTGCTGTTATCTTTGGCAAACTTCAGCCATTCAGATACGGATCATCAGGATTATGATAACAATGAAGCTCTGTTAAACAGACTTTCACTGGTTGACTTTGAGTTTCACAGCAGCTCCCCATTGGGCTTTTTTATTCGCCTTGGCGATGATTTTACTTTTCGCCGTTATGGGGATTATTTGTCACTGAACGGATTGCGCACCCTGCCCTCGATGGCCTTCAGTGCCATGATGTACTGGATGGTAAGCAAAACAACCGCCTCTGTGCTGAGTCGCTGGACAGTGAATCCGGTCACACTGCACACGGCCCAAGTCTTGTCCATGGCCATTTTGCCCGGTGTCAAAAGTGCCCTGTATAGCTGGTATACCGGCACTCGTCCAGGCTCAGAGCAAATTCAGGCAGACGCCCCCCACATTCGCAGGCGATTTTACCTGGAGCTGATTTACCAGCAGGAAAGTCATCAGCAGATTTTGCGAATCACGCCCTTTCCATTGAACCCATCCATCAACCCCCGGCTGGCTGAAACACCTTTTTCTGACGGCTACTCCCATTGGCTGCAACTGTACGAGGCCAGTTTGCAACACAGTGTCGTTTATATGGATCTCTCATGGGTTTCACCCGAAACGCCAGAAGCCATTCGCATCGACATTCATTATTCCGACAAAGCCACGGAATCAACGTTAGTGACACTGACCCGTAACGAAGGTTCAGAAAGTCTGCCAGTCAGTATTGAGTCGTTGTTGCACAATGAGGCGAAACATTTTGCCCAGGGTCACGCCATTGCCAGCCTGTTAAGTGATGCGGTTATTAAAAACACCGTGGCCCTGATCCAAAATCCGGATTCGTCTTTAACCAGTCTCCCTGTAACACAGGTTGCTGGCCAACTTGAATTTGATGACGCTGACGGACATAGCGGCCAGCTCTCTCTTTGTGGTAAGCAGCAAGGTGGTGAACAGCAAGCCGACTGCAACAGTCACCTGCAATTGACCTATAAACTGTTTCCATACCCGCATTTTGGCATGATACTGCAGGGACAATATGACATTAAAAACAGCGTTGACGCGACCGTTAAGCAACTGGCCAATGCCAACCGCGCCGAGCTGATGCTGCAACTTCTGGAAAAGGCTGTTTTGCACTTTTTTATAACCTCTGTGCAGCAAAACAATCAGGAGGCAAAAAAGACTGGCAACGATTATGTTCCGCCTTCCCTTCAGCAAACCCCCTCACACCCCAAGCTCGTTGCACCTTTACAGTTACTGGTTAAAACGTTGATGCCAGAAGGCAGTCTCTGGAAATCAGGAAAGCGCCACAAGGTTGCACCGATTCCATGGCGGCTGTACCCCGGCTCATTCAGGCATTTTATGGTAGAGCCCGAAGCCTCATCATCTAATCCTTTAAACAGCCTTACAGCCAGACCGGCTTTGAACACCGCTATCTTCACCGAAAAACAAGTCGAGCTGATTAAAAAGCTGGCTGATGGTGACCCCAGAAGTCTTCCGAAAGATGAATTTATAAATGCTATTGACTTCTTGGAACGAGACAGGCATGTGATAGGTAAGTCTTTTGCTCAATTTGAATCACCTACCCTTTGGAAAGAACTTGTAAAGAATCGTCTTTTGCACATTTACGAAGTACCAAAAGAAAAAATAACCAAAGACGTAATTCTTGCTAAACCCAACTTTGTTCATTCCAAACCTTCCTACGAAGGTATGCCCGACGAATTGAAAAAAGATGTTGACTTTCTTTTCGAATACTCAAAGATGGCGGGTATTCCTCGTGGTACACCACCGGAACTGGCCATTTTTATTTATGGTCATCTGGACACCACAGCGAAAATAAATTCCCTGAGATCCCTTCCAAACAGCTTTAAAAATGATGAACTTTATGATGAACTTATCCATTCTGGCATGATAGAGCTTGAAGACCTTCCTAAACATATTAAGATCAAAAATAAAGACTACTGTCTTTCTCAGCTATTAAACGGCTTTTGTAAACTATCAGAGGTTCCGGTTCATTTTCTAACAAAAGAAATCATCCTGAATTCGATCAGTGGAAAGCATTGGGATATTAATGCCTCGATTGCTTTTTTTTCTGAATACAATAGGTTCACCAAGGATCCTGATTTTTTGGAAGCAGTAATGGTCAAGGCTTTAACCGTCGAACAGGAAACAGAAAAGGGCTTTAAGTACACACCCGGCAACCTCTTTGATTGTATATATTTTGCTGCCATAAATAGATATAAGGCAGATAAAAAAACATTGAATTCACTGCTAATAAAACTGATAAAAACCAATCCTTTTATGTTGATACCTATTAAAAATTACAATAATGAGTTGCCTCAGGAATTCATCGATACTGCAAAGGATTCATTACGGAACTTATTAAAAACCAGACCTGAAGTCAGTCAGCATTTTTATATCAACTTCCTTTATGCATTTTTTAGCATAGTCAGTGCCGATGATGACTTTAAAACCGATGTCCTGAATATTGTTTATCCTTATTTACCTGAACAGAATTACGATGAGCTTCCGGAAGAAATACTGCTGGAGCAAGACAAAATAGTGCTCAAATCTGAAGTCCCCTTTGACAGGGGAAAAATGCACCTTCTAAGCAGAAAGCTAAAGCCCGACAACCCTCATATTGCAATAGACTATATGGAACGGCATATAGACTTTTTCCGCTTTTTTGACGACAAAGACTATCTGGAGAAGTGTTGCATTGATCCAATAATCCGACAAAGGCTCATACGCGTACTTGCAGAAAGGTTAATTGCTGACAAACAGTCTTTATTGGTGTACTGGAAAGATCTTCTTCCCCCGAAATTACTGGATGCTATTCTGGATTTTCTCAAAGATCCGGCACTTTTTTTCAAACTGGATTCTGCCAATCAGCTGTCAGAACCCGTTCACCCTCTTCAATTTCAAAGCCCTAATACTGAGGCATTCCCACTGGTGGTGGTTGTCCACGCAGTGGGTTTTCATGCTTCGGATGAGGACGCTGGTCATCAGCTAAAGTTAGCCTTTGCTCATGCAGGAAAAACACACTTTCAACGGGTTTATTCTGCTCAACATCCGTTATCACTCTTTACAAAAAAAGGTACCATCCTGGGTGGTCGGACACTGAAAATACCCAATGGTGAGTGGGTGGATTATTATAAGTTTCAACGCATCGGAGAGTCCGTAGACACTCTCGCGCAAGAAGGCATCATGCATCAACTTATTGCCAAAAACGACCGTTTTAAAAGTCAGAAACCCCTTTTTGGCCAATACCTCGTGGTACTTGAAAAGGATCTTCCCGAGATTACCCGGCACTTTACTGACCGTTTACAAGTAAACAGTGTTGAAAGTGAAAGAATCCTTCTGGTCTATTACTTTCAGGCGACAGACGACTATAGCCAGTACGCTTATACCCCTGATAAAACCAACACGCCTTACGCGTCTGCTGAGCGAGGTCTATTGAATGGCATTCATGATATTGGCGTACTGAATGGCCAGTACGGTGTTATGCCTACGTCAGCAATACCGGCATTTCACTTTACCGGGCGTCGTTGGGTTTTCCTTAGCCCGTTGTTAGGGAACTCGAAGTATTTTGCTTTCCCATTACCCGGAAAATTTGAAAACTGGATCGAAGCCATTGAACGCCCTGATTTTGGCTGGAGCGGTTTAAGGGACTGGGGTGATGTTGAGTTTTATGGCTCCATGAAAAGCGGCTTTGGTTCCGAAGATTCTAAAACCTGGGGTTATACTCCAGAGGTTTTTCAACGATTAAGCTTTGCCAATGCCCTGTGTGAAAATATGCTGGCAGCGGTGTTGTTAAGATCACGCCTGCGTCGGGACTCCCCGGATTATCATTATCAAAATCCACAGGCAGTGGAAGAGACGAAAACTTTTATTGAACAGCTACTGAACGAATACTTGTCGGGTCTGTTTGCAGAAGAAAAAGAACAACAGCCGACGTCAAGATTGCAATCATTTATGAAATTTGACGATACCCAATACCGCGCATGGTTGACTCGCTCAGCCCAGGAGATCCTGTATTGGACGGCCCTACAACCTTATGAGGCCACAGAGCACTGTACATTTACCCCCAACAGTGAGTGCTACTCAGAGCACTTAAAAGACACGGGACGTCTTGATAAAACACTGTACCCGAAACCTTTGCATTATTTGGAAGAGCAGAAAAAATTTCCCAGAGACTTCACCAGAAATGGTAACCATCTGCACCTCGGAGCCACTAATGCCATGTTTCCTCTAGTCACCCTGACCAAGTTAATTACGCGGTTTGTCAGCCATGTTTTTGTGCACAGAAATCTTGAGCGTGACCGTTGGAGCAACGCACAGAAAAGGCAATGACCAAGGTCAAAATCCGGAGAGAGGCCGGAGGTTTCATCCTTTATCACCCTTCTTTCTTTTCGCGTTAGATGGCGGCTGGTCATAGGCTTTTCTTTTGACTCTCTGTTCGGCAGGCAGGTGGGTCTGTTTGTGTATTTTCAGACGTTCCGTCCGGTCGCTGCAGTAGTTGCAGCCCTGATGGTCACACTGGTACTGCTTGAGTCTTTGGTCGGTAGGCAGGTGGGTCTGTTTGTGCTGTTTCAGATTGCCCTTATGGTCCGTTCTGTAGTTGCAGCCCTGATGGTCACACTGGTGTACCCTGAGTCTCTGGTCGGCAGGCAGGTGGTTTTTTTTGTGCGCTTTCAGATTGCTCACTCGGTTAGTGCTGTAGTCGCAACCCTTATGCTCACACTGGTGGATCTTGGGTTTCTTGGGTTTCTTGG
This sequence comes from Endozoicomonas sp. 4G, assembly GCF_023822025.1. Taxonomy (NCBI): domain Bacteria; kingdom Pseudomonadati; phylum Pseudomonadota; class Gammaproteobacteria; order Oceanospirillales; family Endozoicomonadaceae; genus Endozoicomonas; species Endozoicomonas sp. 4G. The sequence continues at coordinate 3,872,238 of NZ_CP082909.1, forward strand.
GTTTCTTAGGTTTCTTGGGTTTCTTGGGTCTCTGGTCGGCAGGCAGGTGGGTTTTTTTGTGCGCTTTTAGATTGCTCACTCGGTTAGTGCTGTAGTTGCAGTCCTCATGTTCACACTGGTGTACTTTGGGTTTCTGGTCGGCAGGCAGGTGGGTATGTTTGTGTATATTCAGACTGCCCTTGTGGTCGGTTCTGTAGTTGCAGCCCTCATGGTCACACTGGTGCACCTTAAGTCTCTGGTCGTCAGGCAGATGGATCTGTTTGTGTTTGTTCAGGCTGCCCCTGTGGTCGGTTCTGTAGTTGCAGCCTTCATAGTCACACTGGTGCTTAGCAGCGTCCACTTTTGTCAAGTCTACCTCTGAATCAGTCAGTATTTCACTGTCTGAAACAGACTCCTCCTTAATTTTTTTCAGTTCCAGAGTCGCACCATACTGACTGATTTCATCAGATACCCGAAAAGGATTAAGTGTCGTGGTTTCATACTGAACATCAGATTCGTCTTCGTTTGAACGGTTGTCGATGCTTTTATCAGAGGTGCCGTTAGTGGCTATTTCACTGTTTGAAACGGGCTCCTGCTTAATCTTTTTCAGATCCAGAGTCGTACAATATTGACTGGTTTTATTGGCTACCCGAAAAGGATTAATTGTTGTGCTTTCATACCGAACATCAGATTCGTCTTCGTTTGAACGGTTGTCGATGCTTTTATCAGAGGTGCCGTTAGTGGCTATTTCACTGTTTGAAACGGGCTCCTGCTTAATCTTTTTCAGATCCAGAGTCGTACAATATTGACTGGTTTTATTGGCTACCCGAAAAGGATTAATTGTTGTGCTTTCATACCGAACATCTGATTCGGCATTAGCTTCGTCTTCATCTTCGTTTGAGCGGTTGTCGCTGCTTTTATCAGAGGTGCTGCTGTCTTCACTGTCAGAACTATTATCAGAGACTGCCCGACTGTGAACCTTCAACTCCCACCATTCAATGGCCTCGCTCTCTTCTTCAATATCCGTAACGTAGACTCTTTTTATGGATAAGACCTCAATAAAGGGCTTCGGGACGTTGATCAGCGCCTTGCCGACAGCCAGAGCGAAGCGCAAAGGCAACCTGTTTTCCTGAGCGTGACCATTGGAGCAATGCACAGAAAAGGCAATGACCAAGGTCAAAATGAATGGATTTTTGGATAGCAAGGCCCGGCTTCCCAGTCATTGAACTGTTTATTGAAAAGTCAAGTTAGTCAAAATCTGGAGGGAGGCCGGAGGTTTTTTTGAGGTGGGTTGGGAAGCGGGTCATTCTTTATCACCCTTCTTTCTTTTCTTGTTAGGTGGCAGCTGGTCATAGGCTTTCCTTTTGACTCTCTGGTCGGCAGGCAGGTGGGTCTGCTTGTGCTTTTTCAGATTGCCCGCATGGCCGGCGCTGTAGTTGCAGCCCGCATAGTCACACTGGTGCACCTTGGGTCTCTTAATTCTCTGGTCGTCGGTGCTGTAAGTGAGTATTTCACTGTCTGAAACCGGATCCTCCTTAATCTTTTTCAGTTCCAGAGTTGCACCATATTGACTGATTTCATTGGATAGTCGAAAGGGATTAAGTGTTGTGGTTTCATACTGAACTTCAGATTCGTCTTCGTTTGAACGGTTGTCGATGCTTTTATCAGAGGTGCTGGAAGTGCCGTTAGTGACTACTTCACTGTCTGAAACGGGCTCCTGCTTAATTTCTATCAGTGCCGGAGCCGCACAATACTCACTGACTTGATTGGATACCCGAAAAGGATTAATGGTTGTGGTTTCATACTGAACATCAGATTCGGCATTGGCTTCATCTTCGTTTGAACGGTTGTCGCTGCTTTCATCAGAGGTGCTGCTGTCTTCACTATCAGAACCATCATCAGAGGCTGCCCGACTGTGAACCTTCAACTCCCACCATTCAATGGCCTCGCTCTCTTGTTCATCTGGTAGCCCATCCCGGACCGGGAAAAGCACCTTGCCGACAGCCAGAGCGAAGTGCAAAGGCAACCTGTTTTCCTGAGCGCGACCATTGGAGCAATGCACAGAAAAGGCAATGACCAAGGTCAAAATCGGAAGACGGATCATTCTTTATCGCCTTTCTTTCTTTTCGCGTTAGATGGCGGCTGGTCACAGGCTTTTCTTTTGGGTCTCTGGTCGGCAGGCAGGTGGATTTTTTTGTGCCTTTTCAGATCGCTCGCCTTGTTGGTGCTGTAGTTGCAGCCCTGATGATCACACTGGTGCCGCTTGGGTCTCTGGTCGGCGGGTAAGTGGGTCTGTTTGTGCATATTCAGATTGCCCGTCCGGTCGGTGGAGTAGTTGCAACCCTCGTGGTCACACTGGTGCACCTTAAGTCTCTGGTCGGTAGGCAGGTGGGTCCGTTTGTGCATATTCAGATTGCCCGTACGGTCGGTGTTGTAGTTGCAGCCCTCATAGTCACACTGGTGCACCTTGGGTCTCTGGTCGGCAGGCTGGTGGATCTGTTTGTGCCTTTTCAGATCCTCTGGCCTATCGGTCCTGTAGTCGCAGCCTTCATGATCACACTGGTTTACCTTGGCTCTTTCAGGTCTCTGGTCGGCAGGCAGGTGGATCTGTTTGTGTCTGTTCAGATTACCCGCCTGGTTGGTGCTGTAGTTGCAGCCCTCATGGTCACACTGCTGGCTCTTGGGTCTCTTGGGTCTCTTGGGTCTGTGGCTCTTGAGCCTCTTGGGCCTCTGGTCGTCAGTGCTGTAAGTCAGTATTTCACTGTCTGAAACCGGATCCTCCTTAATCTTTTTCAGTTCCAGAGTTGCACCATATTGACTGATTTCATTGGATAGTCGAAAGGGATTAAGTGTTGTGGTTTCATAGTGAACTTCAGATTCGTCTTCGTTTGAACGGTTGTCGATGCTTTTATCAGAGGTGCTGGAAGTGCCGTTAGTGACTACTTCACTGTCTGAAACGGGCTCCTGCTTAATTTCTATCAGTGCCGGAGCCGCACAATACTCACTGACTTGATTGGATACCCGAAAAGGATTAATGGTTGTGGTTTCATACTGAACATCAGATTCGGCGTTGGCTTCATCTTCGTTTGAACGGTTGTCGCTGCTTTCATCAGAGGTGCTGCTGTCTTCACTATCAGAACCATCATCAGAGGCTGCCCGACTGTGAACCTTCAACTCCCACCATTCAATGGCCTCGCTCTCTTGTTCATCTGGTAGCCCATCCCGGACCGGGAAAAGCACCTTGCCGACAGCCAGAGCGAAGTGCAAAGGCAACCTGTTTTCCTGAGCGCGACCATTGGAGCAATGCACAGAAAAGGCAATGACCAAGGTCAAAATCGGAAGACGGATCATTCTTTATCACCCTTCTTTCTTTTCTTGTTAAATGACGGCTGGTCATCCGCTTTCCTTTTAGGTCTCTGGTCGGCAGGCAGGTGGGTCCGTTTGTGCGTTTTCAGATGGCTCGTTCGGTCGGATCTGTAGTTGCAGCCTTCATGGTCACACTGGTACACCTTGACTCTCTGGTCCATAGGCAAGTGGGACTGTTTGTGCCTTTTCAGATCGCCCGACTGGTCGGTGCTGTAGTTGCAGTCCTCATTGTCACATTGGTGGATCTTAGGTCTCTTGGGTCTCTGGTCGGCAGGCAGGTGGGTCTGTTTGTGTCTGTTCAGATTACTTGCCTGGTCGGTGCTGTAGTTGCAGCCCTCATGGTCACACTTGTGCACCCTGAGTCTCTGGTCGGCAGGCAGGTGGATCCGTTTATGCGCTTTCAGATTCTCCACCCGGTCCGTTCTGTAGTCGCAACCCTCATACTCACACTGGTGGATCTTGGATTCCCTGGATTTCTTGGGTCTCTGGTCGAAAGGCAGATGGATCTGTTTGTGCCTTTTCAGACTACCCGCCCGGTCGCTGCTGTAGTTGCAGCCCGCATAGCCACACTGGTGCACCTTGGGTCTCTTGATTCTCTGGTCGTTGGTGCTGTAAGTGAGTATTTCACTGTCTGAAATGGACTCCTCCTTAATCTTTTTCAGTGCCAGAGCCGCGCCATACTGACTGATTTCATTGGCTACCCGAAAGGGATTAAGTGTTGTGGTTGCATATTGAACATCAGGTTCAGCATTAGCTTCGTCTTCATCTTCGTTTGAATCGTTGTCGCCGCTTTCATCAGAGGTGCTGCTGCCTTCACTGTCAGAACCATGATCAGAGGCTGCCCGGCTGTGAACCTTCAACTCCCACCATTCAATGGCCTCGGTCTCTTGTTCGTCCAGTAGCCGATCCCAGACCGGGAAAAGCACCCTGCCGACAGCCAGAGCAACCAGCAAAGGCAACCTGTTTTCCTGAGCATGGCTATTATGGGAATGCATAGAAAAGGCAACGACCAAGGTCAAAATCAATGTTTTTTTGGATAGCAAGGCTCGGCTTCCCAGTCATTGAACTGTTTATTGGAAAGTCAGGTTAGTTAAAATCTGGAGAGAGATCGGAGATTTTTTTGAGGTGGGTTGGGAGGCAGGTCATTCTTTATCACCCTTCTTTCTTTTCCTGTTAGATGACGGCTGGTCACAGGCTTTCCTTTTTGGTCTCTGGTCGGCAGGCAGGTGCGTCTGTTTGTGCTTTTTCAGACTGCTCGCCCAGTCGGTGATGTAGTCGCAGCCTTCATGGTCACACCGGTGCACCTTGAGCCTCTGGTTGGCAGGCAGGTGGGTCTTTTTGTGCTTTTTCAGATTGCTCGTGTAGTCGGTCCTGTAGTCGCAGCCCTCATGATCACACTGGTACAACTTGACTCTCTGGTCGACAGGTAAGTGGGTCTGTTTGTGCTTTTTCAGATTACTTGTCCGGTCGGTGCTGAAGTTGCAGCCCGCATGGTCACAATGGTGCACCTTGAGTCTCTGGTTGGCAGGCAGGTGGGTCTTTTTATGCTTTTTCAGACTGCCCACCTGGTCGGCCCTGTAGTCGCAGCCCTCATGATCACACTGGTACAACTTGACTCTCTGGTCGGCAGGCAGGTGGGTCTGTTTGTGCTTTTTCAGGGATTCCATCCGGTCGCTCCTGTAGTTGCAGCCCTCATGGTCACACTGGTGCTTAGCAGCATCCACTTTTGTCACGTCTACCTCTGACTCAGTGAGTATTTCACTGTCTGAAACGGGCTCCTGCTTAATGTTTTTTAGCTCCAGAGTCGCACCATACTGACTGATTTCATTAGATGCTCGAAAGGGATTCAGTGTCGTGGTTACATACCGAGCATCAGATTCGTCTTCATTTGAACGGTTGTCGATGCTTTTATCAGAGGTGCCGTTAGTGGCTATTTCACTGTCTAAAACGGACTCCTGCTTAATGTTTTTCAGTGCCAGAGTCGTACAATACTGGATGGTTTCATTGGATACCCGAAAAGGATTAAGTGTTGTGGTTTCATACTGAACATCAGATTCGTCTTCGTTTGAACGGTTGTCGATGCTTTTATCAGAGGTGCCGTTAGTGGCTATTTCACTGTTTGAAACAGGCTCCTGCTTAATCTTTTTCAGCTCCAGAGTCGCACAATACTGACTGGTTTCATTGGCTACCCGAAAAGGATTCAGTGTTGTGGTTTCATACCGAACATCTGATTCGGTATTAGCTTCGTCTTCATCTTCGTTTGGACGGTTGTCGCTGCTTGTATCAGAGGTGCTGCTGCCTTCACTGTCAGAACCGTTGTCAGAACCGTTGTCAGAGGCATTGTCAGAGGCATTGTCAGAGGCTGCCCGACTGTGAACCTTCAACTCCCACCATTCAATGGCCTCGGTCTCTTGTTTATCTGGTAGCCCATCCCGGATCGGGAAAAGCGCCTTGCCGACAGCCAGAGCGACCAGCAAAGGCAACCTGTTTTCTTGAGCGTGGCCATTGGAACAGTGCCCAGAAAAGGCAATGACCAAGGTCAAAATCAATGGTTTTTTGGATATCAAGGCCCGGCTTCCCAGTCATTGAACTGTTTATTTGAAAATCAGGTTAGTCAAATCTGGAGAGAGGTCGGAGGTTTTTTTGAGGTGGGTTGGGAGGCAGGTCATTCTTTATCACCCTTCTTTCTTTTCGCGTTAGATGGCGGCTGTTCATAGCCTTTTCTTTTGGGTTTCCTGAATCTCTGGTCAGCGGGCAGGTGGGTCTGTTTGTGCCTTATCAGATGGCTCGCGCAGTCGGTGCTGTAGTTGCAGCCCGCATAGTCACACTGGTGCACCTTGGGTCTCTGGTCAGCGGGCAGGTGGGTCTGTTTGTGTATTTTTAAATGGCCCTTATGGCCGGTGCTGTAGTTGCAGCCCTCGTGGTCACACTGGTGCTTCTTGAGTCTCTGGTCGGCAGGCAGGTGGGTCTGTTCGTGCTTTTTCAGATTGCCTGAATGGCTCGTGCTAAAGTTGCAGCCCTCATAGTCACACTGGTGTACCTTGGGTCTCTGGTCGGCAGGCAGGTGGGTCCGTTTGTGTTTTTTCAGATTGCCCATACGATTGGTGCTGTAGTTGCAGCCCTCATGGTCACACTGGTGCACCCTGAGCCTCTGGTCGGTAGGCAGGTGGATCTGTTTATGCTCTTTCAGATTCTCCGCCCGGTCCGTGCTGTAGTCACAGCCCTCATGCTCACACTGGTGGATCTTGGATCTCTTGAGCCTCTGGTCGACAGGCAGATGGATCTGTTTGTGCCTTTTCAGATCACTCGACCGCTTGGTCTTGTAGTCGCAGCCCTCATGGTCACACTGGTGCTTAGCAGCGTCCACTTTTGTCACGTCTACCTCTGACTCAGTGAGTATTTCACTGTCTGAAACAGGCTCCTCCTTAATCTTTTTCAGCTTCAGAGTCGCACCATACGGACTGATTTCATTGGCTACTCGAAAGGGATTAAGTGTCGTGGTTACATACCGAGCATCAGATTCGTCTTCGTTTGAACGGTTGTCGCTGCTTTCATCAGAGGTGCTGCTGTCTTCACTGTCAGAACCATGATCAGAGGCCGCCCGACTATGAACCTTCAACTCCCACCATTCAATGGCCTTGCTCTCTTGTTCATCTGGTAGCCTATCCCGGAGCGGGAAAAGAGGGAGAAGAACAGTTTCAACGCCCGTAACGTAGACTCCTTTTATGGATAAGACCTCAATAAAGGACTTCGGGGCGTTAATCAGCGCCTTGCCGACAGCCTGAGCGAAGCGCAGCAAAGGCAACCTGTTTTCTTGAGCGTGGCCATTGGAACAGTGCCCAGAAAAGGCAATGACCAAGGTCAAAATCAATGGTTTTTTGGATATCAAGGCCCGGCTTCCCAGTCATTGAACTGTTTATTGGGAGGTCAGGTTAGTCAAAATCCGGAGAGAGGTTGGGGGTTTCTTGGAGGTGGGTTGGGAGACGGATCATTCTTTATCGCCTTTCTTTCTTTTCGCGTTAGATGGCGGCTGGTCATAGGCTTTTCTTTTAAGTCTCTGGTCAGCAGGCAGGTGGGTCCGCTTGTGAGTATTTAGATTGCTCACTCGGTTGGAACTGTAGTTGCAGCCTTCATGGTCACACTGGTGCAGTTTGGGTCTTTTGAGTCTCTGGTCGGCAGACAAGTGCTTCTGTTTGTGCCTTTTCAGATCGCTCGCATAGTCGGTGCTGTAGTTGCAGCCCTGACGGTCACACTGGTGCCGCTTGGGTCTCTGGTCGGCAGGCAGGTGGATCTGTTTGTGTCTGTTCAGATTACCGGCCTGGTCGGTGCTGTAGTTGCAGTCCTCATGGTCACACTGGTGCAGTTTGGGTCTTTTGGGTCTCTGGTCGGCAGACAAGTGCTTCTGTTTGTGCCTTTTCAGATCGCTCGAATAGTCGGTGCTGTAGTTGCAGCCCTGACGGTCACACTGGTGCCGCTTGGGTCTCTGGTCGGCAGGCAGGTGGGTCTGTTTGTGTCTGTTCAGATTACCGGCCTGGTCGGTGCTGTAGTTGCAGTCCTCATGGTCACACTGGTGGATCTTGAGTCTCTTAAGTCTCTGGTCGGCAGGCAGGTGTGTCTGTTTGTGCCTTTTCAGACACTCCGGCCACTCGGCCCTGTAGTCGCAGCCCTCATGGTCACACTGGTGCTTAGCAGTGTCCACTTTTGTCACGTCTACCTCTGAATCAGCGAGTATTTCACTGTCTGAAACAGGCTCCTCCTTAATTTTTTTCAGCTCCAGAGTCGCACCATACTGACTGATTTCATTGGATACTCGAAAGGGATTAAGTGTCGTGGTTACATACCGAGGATCAGATTCGTCTTCATTTGAACGGTTGTCGATGCTTTTATCAGAGGTGCCGTTAGTGGCTATTTCACTGTCTGAATCAGGCTCCTGCTTAATGTTTTTCAGCTCCAGAGCCGTACAATACTGACTGGTTTCATTGGATATCCGAAAGAGATTAACTGTTGTGGTTTCATACTGAACATCAGATTCGGTATTAGCTTCATCTTCATTTGAACGATTGTCGCTGCTTCCATCGGAGGTGTTGCTGCCTTCACTGTCAGAACCATGATCAGAGGCTGCCCGGCTGTGAACCTTCAACTCCCACCATTCAATGGCCTCGCTCTCTTGTTCATTTAGTAGCCCATCCCAGACCGGAAAAGGAGGGAGAAGAACAGTTTCAACGCCCGTAACGTAGACTCTTTTTATGGATAAGACCTCAGTAAAGGACTTCGGGGCGTCGATCAGCACCCTGCCGACAGCCAGAGCGAAGCGCAAAGGCAACCTGTTTTCCTGAGCGTAGCCATTGGAGCAATGCACAGAAAAGGCAATGACCAAGGTCAAAATCGGAAGACGGATCATTCTTTATCGCCTTTCTTTCTTTTCGCGTTAGATGGCGGCTGGTCACGGGCTTTTCTTTTGGGTCTCTGGTCGGCAGGCAGGTGGGTCTGTTTGTGCTTTTTCAGATTGCCCGCTCGGTCCGAGCTGTAGTTGCAGCCTTCATGGTCACACTGGTGCTCCCTGGGTCTCTGGTCGGCAGGCAGGTGAGTCTTTTTGTGTAATTTCAGATTACTCGCCCGGTCGGTGCTGTAGTTGCAGCCCTCATGGTCGCACTGATGCACCTTGAATCTGTGGTCAGCAGGCAAGTGAATCTGTTTGTGCCTTCTCAGACTGGCCCTGTCGCCGGTTCTGTAGTTGCAGCCCTCATGGTCACACTGGTGTACCTTGGCACTTTGAGGTCTCTGGTGGGCAGGAAGGTGGCTCTTTTTGTGCGTTTTCAGGTTGCCCAGATGGTCGGTGCTGTAGTTGCAGCCCTCACGGTCACACTGGTGCTTAACAGCGTCCACTTTTGTCACGTCTACCTCTGACTCAGTGAGTATTTCACTGTCTGAAACGGGCTCCTGCTCCTCCTTAATCTTTTTCAGCTCCAGAGTCGCACCATACTGACTGATTTCATTGGATACCCGAAAAGGATTAAGTGTTGTGGTTTTATACTGCACATCAGATTCATCTTCGTTTGAACGGTTATCGATGCTTTCATCAGAGGTGCCGTTAATGGCTATTTCACTGTCTAAAACGGGCTCCTGCTTAATGTTTTTCAGTACCAGAGTCGTGCAATACTGACTGGTTTCATTGGCTACCCGAAAGGGATTAACTGTTGTGGTTTCATACCGAACATCAGATTCGGTATTAACTTCACCTTCATCTTCGTTTGAACGATTGTCGCTGCTTCCATCGGAGGTGCTGCTGCCTTCACTGTAAGAACCATTATCAGAGGCTGCCCGGCTGTGAACCTTCAACTCCCACCATTCAATGGCCTCGGTCTCTTGTTCATCTGGTAGCCCATCCCGGACCGGGAAAAGAGGGAGAAGAATGGTTTCAACGCCCGCAACGTAGACTCCTTTTATGGATAAGACCTCAATAAAGAGCTTCGGGGCGTTGATCAGCACCCTGCCGACAGCCAGAGCGAAGCGCAAAGGCAACCTGTTTTCCTGAGCGTAGCCATTGGAGCAATGCACAGAAAAGGCAATGACCAAGGTCAAAATCGGAAGACGGATCATTCTTTATCGCCTTTCTTTCTTTTCGCGTTAGATGGCGGCTGGTCACAGGCTTTTCTTTTGGGTCTCTGGTCGGCAGGCAGGTGGGTTTGTTTGTGCTTTTTCAGACTGCCCACATGGTTGGTTCTGTAGTTGCAGCCCTCATGGTCACACTGGTGCACCTTGGGTTTCCTGAGTCTCTGGTCAGCAGGCAGATGGGTCTGTTTGTGCTTTTTCAGATTGTACCTCTGATCGGTGCTGTAATTGCAGCCCTCATGATCACACTGCACCCTGGCTCTCTGGTCGGCAGGCAGGTGGATCCGTTTGTGCCTTTTCAGATCGCTCGCCTTGTTGGTGCTGTAGTTGCAGCCCTCATGGTCACACTTGTGCACCTTGGGTCTCTGGTCGGCAGGCAGGTGGGTCTGTTTGTGCCTTATCAGATCGCTCGCCCAGTTGGTTTTGTGGTCGCAGCCCTCATAATCACACTGGTACACCTTGACTCTCTGGTCGGCAGGCAGGTGGGTCTGTTTGTGTCTTTTCAGATCGCTTGCCTTGTTGGTGCTGTAGTTGCAGCCCTCATGCTCACACTTGTGCACCTTGGGTCTCTGGTCGGCAGGCAGGTGGATCCGTTTGTGCCTTATCAGATCACCCGACCGCTTGGCCCTGTAGTCGCAGCCCTCATGCTCACACTGGTGTTTAGCAGCGTCCACTTTTGTCACGTCTACCTCTGACTCAGTGAGTATTTCACTGTCTGAAACGGGCTCCTCCTTAATCTTTTTCAGCTCCAGAGTCGCACCGTACTGACTGATTTCATTGGATACCCGAAAAGGATTAAGTGTTGTGGCTTCATACCGAACATCAGATTCGTCTTCATTTGAACGGTTGTCGATGCTTTCATCAGAGGTGCCGTTAGTGGCTATTTCACTGTCTGAATCGGGCTCCTGCTTAATGTTTTTCAGCCCCAGAGTCGTACAATACTGACTGGTTTCATTGGCTACCCGAAAGGGGTTAAGTGTTGTGGTTTCATACCGAACATCAGATTCGGCATTAGCTTCGTCTTCATCTTCGTTTGAACGGTTTTCAATGCTTTCATCAGAGGTGCTGTTGTCTTCACTGTCAGAACCACTATCAGAGGCTACCTGACTGTGAACCTTAGCTTCGACGCCAGAGTCAGGAAAAACGCCAGAGTCAGGAAAAACGCCGGTGGCAGGAAAAACGCCGGTGGCAGGAAAAAAGCAATAGCGAGTATCTGGCTTTAGGAGGATGTCATCACCGAAACAAATTCGTGGCATATCGAAGTGGTACCATTCAATGACCTCGCTCTCTTCTTCAATGCCCGTAACGTAGACTCCTTTCATGGATAAGACCTCAATAAAGGGCTTCGGGGCGTTGAACGGCACCTTGCCGACAGCCAGAGCGAAGCGCAAAGGCAGCTTGTTTTCCTGAGCGCGACCATTGGAGCAATGCACAGAAAAGGCAATGACCAAGGTTAAAATCAATGGTTTTTTGGATGGCAAAGCCCAGGTTCCCAGTCCTTTAACTGTTTTACTGGAAAGTCAGGTTAGTAAAAACCTGGAGAGAGGTCAGAGTTTTTTTTGAGGTGGGTTGAGAGGCAGGTCATTCTTTATCACCCTTCTTTCTTTTCTGGTTAGATGGCGGCTGGTCATAGGCTTTCCTTTTGGCTCTCTGGTCGGCAGGCAGGTGGGTCTGTTTGTGCGATTTCAGATTGCCTGCGCGGTCGGTTCTGTAGTTGCAGCCCGCATAGTCACACCGGTGCACCTTGGGTTTCTTGGGTCTCTTGGGTTTCTGGTCGACAGGCAGGTGAGTCTGTTTGTGCGCCTTCAGATTACCCGCCCGGTCCGTGGAGTAGGTGCAGCCCTCGTAGTCACACTGGTGCACCCTGAGTCTCTGGTCGTCAGGCAGGTGGGTCTGTTTGTGCGTTTTCAGATCGCTCGCTCGGTTGGACCTGTAGTTGCAGTCCTCATGGTCACACTGGTGAATCTTGGGTCTCTTGGGTCTTTGATTGGCAAGCAGGTGGGTCTGCTTGTGCGCTTTCAAATTATCCGCCCGGTTGGTGGTGTAGTTGCAGCCCGCATAGTCACACCGGTGCACCTTGAGTTTCTGGGCAGGCAGGTGGGTCTGTTTGTGCCTTTTCAGAACGCCCGCCCAGCCGGTGTTGTAATCGCAGCCCTCATGGTCACACTGGTGCACTTTGGGTCTAGGCAGGTGGGTCTGTTTGTGCACTTTCAGATTGCCCCTCAGATCAGTGCTGTAGTTGCAGCCCTCATGGTCACACTGGTGCACCTTGAGTCTCTGGTCGGCAGGCAGGTGGGTCTGTTTGTGCCTTTTCAGAACACTTGCCCAGTCGGTGTTGTAGTCACAGCCCTCATGGTCACACTGGTGCTTAGCAGCGTCCACTTTTGTCACGTCTACCTCTGACTCAGTGAGTATTTCACTGTCTGAATCGGGCTCTTGCTTAATCTTTTTCAGTTCCAGAGTCGTACAATACTGACTGGTTTCATTGGCTACCCGAAAAGGATTAAGTGTTGTGGTTACATGCTGAACATCAGACTCGGCATTGGCTTCGTCTTCTTCGTTTGAACGGTTGTCGTTGCTTTCATCAGAGGTGCCGCTGTCTTCACTGTCAGAACCATTATCAGAGGCTGCCCGACTGTGAACCTTTAACTCCCACCATTCAATGGCCTCACTCTCTTCTTCAATGCCCGTAACGTAGACTTCTTTCATAAATAAGACCTCAATAAAAGGCTTCGGGGCATTCATCAGCGCCTTGCCAACAGCCAGAGCGACCAGCAAAGGCAACCTGTTTTCCTGAGCATGGCTATTAGAGGAATACATAGAAAGGACAACGACCAAGGTCAAAATCAATGGATTTTTGGATAGCAAGGCCTTTGTCCCCAGTCGTTGAACGGTTTATTGGGAAAACAGGTTAGTCAAAAAATTGGAGAGAGGTCGAAGGATTGGAAAAGTTGCCATAACCCAACTACGCTTTCACGCTCTTTTGGATGTATTTATCCACTTTTAAATTCAAACAATCTCGTTACCCTCTGCAGCCATAATTTATGAAAAATTGCGCATTATTGTTCTGTTTTTTTCTACTGTTATCTTTGGCAAATTTCAGCTATTCAGATACGGATCATCAGGATTATGATAAAAATGAAGCTCTGTTAAACAGACTTTCACTGGTTGATTTTGAGTTTCACAGCAGTTCCCCATTGGGCTTTTTTATTCGCCTTGGCGATGATTTTACTTTTCGCCGTTATGGGGATTATTTGTCACTGAACGGATTGCGCACCCTGCCCTCGATGGCCTTCAGTGCCATGATGTACTGGATGGTAAGCAAAACAACCGCCTCTGTGCTGAGTCGCTGGACAGTGAATCCGGTCACACTGCACACGGCTCAAGTCTTGTCCATGGCCATTTTGCCCGGTGTCAAAAGTGCCCTGTACAGCTGGTATACCGGTACTCGTCCAGGCTCAGAGCAAATTCAGGTAGACGCACCCCAGATCCGCAGGCGATTTTACCTGGAGCTGATTTACCAGCAGGAAAGTCATCAGCAGATTTTGCGAATCACGCCCTTTCCATTGAACCCATCCATCAACCCCCGGCTGGCTGAAAAGCCCTTTTCTGATGGCTACTCCCATTGGCTGCAACTGTACGAGGCCAGTTTGCAACACAGTGTCGTTTATATGGATCTCTCATGGGTTTCACCCGAGACGCCAGAAGCCATTCGCATCGACATTCATTATTCCGACAAAGCCACGAAATCAACGTTAGTGACACTGACCCGTAACGAAGGTTCAGAAAGTCTGCCAGTCAGTATTGAGTCGTTGCTGCACAATGAGGCGAAACATTTTGCCAAGGGCCAGGCCATTGCCAGCCTGTTAAGTGATGCGGTTATTAAAAACACCGTGGGCTTGATCCAAAATCCGGATTCGTCTTTAACCCGTCTCCCTATAACACAGGTTGCTGGCCAACTTGAATTTGATGACGCTGACGGACATAGCGGCCAGCTCTCTCTTTGTGGTAAGCAGAAAGGTGGTGAGCAGCAAGCCGATTGCAACAGTCACCTGCAATTGACCTATAAACTGTTTCCATACCCGCATTTTGGCATGATACTGCAGGGACAATATGATATTAAAAACAGCGTTGACGCGACCGTTAAGCAACTGGCCAATGCCAACCGCGCCGAGCTGATGCTGCAACTTCTGGAAAAGGCTGTTCTGCACTTTTTTATAGCCTCTTTTCAGCAAAACAATCAGGAGGCAAAAAAGACTGGCAACGATTATGTTCCGCCTTCCCTTCAGCAAACCCCCTCACACCCCAAGCTGGTTGCACCTTTGCAGTTACTGGTTAAAACGTTGATGCCAGAAGGCAGTCTCTGGAAATCAGGAAAGCGCCACAAGGTTGCACCGATTCCATGGCGGCTGTACCCCGGCTCATTCAGGCATTTTATGGTAGAGCCCGAAGCCTCATCCCCCAATCCTTCAAACAGCCTTAAAGCCAGACCGGCTTTGAACACCGCTATCTTCACTGAAAAACAAGTCGAGCTGATTAAAAAGCTGGTTGATGGTGGCCCTAGAAATCTTCCGAAAGATGAATTTATAAATGCTATTGACTTCTTGGAACGAGACAGGCATGTGATAGGTATGTCTTTTGATCGATTTGAATCACCTACCCTTTGGAAAGAACTTGTAAAGAATCGTCTTTTGTTTATTCACGAAGTACCAACAGAAGAAATAACCAAAGAAGTAATTCTTGCTAAACCCAACTTTGTTCGTTCCAAACCTTTGTACGAAGATATGCCGGACGAATTGAAAAAAGATGTTAATTTTCTTATCGAATTCTCAAAGATAGCCGGTATTCCTCGTGGAACACCACCGGAACTGGCTATTTTTATTTATAGTCATCTGGACATCACAACGAAAATAAAATCCCTGAATTTTCTTCCAGACAGTTTTAAAAATGATGAGCTTTATGATGAACTTATTCATTCTGAAATGATGTGGCTTGAAGACCTTCCAGAACACATTAAAAACAAAAACAAAGACTATTGCCTTTCTCAACTATTAAACGGCTGGTGTCAATTATCAGAGGTTCCGATTCATTTTCTGACAAAAGAATTGATCCTGAATTCGATCAGTGGAAATTATTGGAACGAAAATACCATTACAGTTTTTTATCCTCAATATAATATATTCACCAAAGATCCTGACTTTTTAGAAGCAGTAATGACCAAGGCTTTAAGCATCGAACAGGAAGCAGAAAGGGGGGATAACTACGAATTCCACACTATCTTTCGCACTGTATATTTTGCTGCCATAAATAGATATAAGACAGATGAGAAAGCATTGAATTCATTGCTAATAAAACTGATAAAAACCAATCCTTTTATTTTAAATTACATGGAACACTTCAATGATACGCTGCCTCAGGAATTCGTTGATACCGCAAAGAATTCATTATGGAACTTATTAAACACCAGACCTGAAATCAGTCAGAATTTTAATATCGACATCCTTTATCATTTTTTTGAAAAAGTCGGTGCCGATAATAACTTTAAAACCGATGTCCTGAATATTGTTTACCCTTATCTACCTGAACAGAATTACGATAAGCTTCCGGAAGACATTCTGTTGGAGCAAGACAAAATAGTGCTCAAATCTGAACAAACCTTTGGCAAGGGAGGCGCACACCTTCTAAGCAGAAAGCTAAGGCCTGACAACCCTCATATTGCAATAGACTACATGGAACGGCATATAGACTTTTTCCGATTTTTTGACGACAAAGACTACCTGGAGAAATGTTGCAATGATCCAATAATCCGACAAAGGCTCATACGCGTACTTGCAGAAAGGTTAATCGCCGACAAAGACTCTTTATTGGTGTACTGGAAAGATCGTCTTCCCCCGAAATTACTGGATGCTATTCTGGATTTTCTCAAAGATCCGGAACTTTTCTTCAAACTGGATTCTGCCAATCAGTTGCCAGAACCCGTTAACCCTCTTAAATTTCAACTGCCAAATACTGAGGCATTCCTAATGACGGTGGCTGCCGAGGCAGGTGGTTTTGATCCTTCGGATGAGGACGCCGGTCATCAGTTAAAGTTAGCCTTTGCTGGTGCAGGTAAAACACGCTTTCAAGGGGTTTATCCTGGTCAACATCCGTTATCACTATTTACAAAGGAAGGTACCATCCTGGGTGGTCGGACACTGAAAATAGCCAATGGTGAGTGGGTTGATTATTATAAGTTTCAACGGATCGGAGAGTCCGTAGACACTCTCGCGCAAGAAGGTGTCATGCATCAATTTATTGACAAAAACGACCGCTTTAAAAGCCAGAAACCCCGTTTTGGTGGATACCTCATGGTACTGGAAAAGGATCTTCCCGAGATTACCCGGCACTTTACTGACCGTTTGCAAGCAAGCAATTTTGAGGGTGAAAGAGCCTTTCTGGTCTATTACTTTCACGCGACAGACGACTATAGCCAGTACGCTTATACCCCTGATAAAACCGACACGCCTTACGCGTCTGCTGAGCGAGGTCTATTGAACAGCATTCATGATATTGGCGTACTGAATGGCCAGTATGGGGTTATGCCCACGTCAGCGATACCGGCATTTCACTTCACCACGCGTCGTTGGGTTTTCCTTAGCCCGTTGTTAGGGAACTCGAAGTATTTTGCTTTCCCATTACCCGGAAATTTTGCAAACTGGATCGAAGCCATTGAACGTCCTGATTTTGGCTGGAGTGGTTTAAGGGATTGGGGTGATGTTGAGTTTTATGGCTCCATGAAAAGCGGCCTTGGTTCCACAGATTCTAAAACCTGGGGTCATACTTCAGAGGTTTTGCAACGATTAAGCTTTGCCAATGCCCTGGGTGAAAATTTGGTTGCCGCTGTATTGTTAAGGTCACGCCTGCGTCGGGACTCCCCGGATTATTATTATCAAAATCCACAGGCATTGAAAGAGACGGAAACCTTTATTGAACAGCTACTGAACGAATACCTGTCGGGTCTGTTTGCAGCAGAAAAAGAACGACAGCCCACGTCAAGATTGCAATCATTTATGAAATTTGACGATACCCAATACCGCGCGTGGTTAACTCGTTCAGCCCAGGAGATCCTGTACTGGACGGCCCTACAACCTTATGAGGCTACAGAGCACTGTGCATTTACCCCCAACAGTGAGTGCTACTCAGAGCACTTAAAGAACATGGGACATCTCGATAAAGGATTGTACCCGAAACCTTTGCATTCCCTGGAAGTGCAGAAAAAATTTCCCAGAGACTTCACTAAAACGGGTGAACACCTGCATCTCGGAGCCTTTAGTGCCGTTTTTCCTCTGGTCACCCTGACCAAGTTAATTACGCGGTTTGTCGGCCATATTTTTGTGTACAGACATCAATTCACAGAGGGTAAAAACAAGGAGTAAACCGTTAAGTAGCGGATCCTGCGGCTATTTACATTGCTTGTTACATTGCTTGGTGTTGCACTGGCCCGGCCAGCGGCCTTCTTTTTTCAAGCGGACTCTGGTCATCCAGTCATAAGTCCATTTCAGGAACTGTTTCAGGCCGGGCAGGCTCATGACCCAGCCCAGCCAGGCCCAGCCAGACAGTTGCTTGAGCAGGAGTGAGTAGCTGTCGATACTGGTATATATCCGACCATCGTCGGTCATGGTGTGCAATTCAAGCAATGCTTTGTGGGGATCAATCCCCCAAGCTTCCAGCGTTTTTTCCTGGCCGGTGATATCAAACCATTCTACTTGGTTGCGAAACCGGGCATTTTTCCAGCGAGCCACCTCTCTGGTGCACAGAGGACAGAGTCCGTCGTATAAAACTCTTATTTGCATCGCCTTTTTCTCGTTTCAGGACATCAGCAGTTGTAGGAAGTGTTCTTAAGAACTGCTTTTTGTCTGTTGCAGGTTCAACTTCAATACGGCCAGACTCAGCTTCCAGATCACCTGCGGTCAGTTCAGCCCTTACTGTCTCCATTGGTTTCAGCAGGCTCAGCGGCTTCCTGATCTGCTACACATTCTTGTGAGTTCTCCTGTACATCCTGCTCAGAGACTGTGTCTTCAGGAGCTGAGCAATTATAGATAGTCGCGATAATTTCCGCTTTAACCAACGCAGGAGACATTAGTAAGGTCAGAAACACAATTTGTATAAGTCGGGTAAGACTGTTCATAGATCGATACATCCCTGTTCTTGATGTTAGACTACACTGGCAGCCTGTTTAGCTGCCCTGGAGCTCAGCTTTCCCCCTTCTGGATGTTTATCCGGGTTCTGCCTGAGACGGGCATTTAATACGTGTTTTTACCTAAGGTCAAGAAAGCCGTCACAAATAAGTAGTTTCCCTCCTGAATAAGTAATAAAACAGGGATCATAATAGACAATCACCCAGCAAGAAGAATCAGGCCCATGTCATCAAAAAGAGAACCTGTATTTTATCTGGATCTATTGCGTGTTGTGGCTGCCATAGCGGTGATCATTATCCACGTATTGGGACCCTATCGTGAGCTTTACGGACAAATCCCCATGGCGGACTGGCTCACGGCGGTGACTTTTAACAGTGTTTCCCGCTGGTGCGTGCCCATTTTTATTATGATCACCGGTATGCTGTTTTTGTCGGACAAACGCCCTTTTGATCTGAATTATTTTCTGAGAAGGCGAGTCATGAAAGTGCTGGTGCCCTTTCTTTTCTGGGCAGTGTTTTATTCCTTTCTGGCAGGACTCACACCCACTTTCGATTACGAGTGGACCAAGGCCATTGACACCCTGAAAGTACTTCCCTACGAAAGTACCTGGTACCACCTTGGCTTCTATTACTATTTTATCCCTCTTTACCTTGTCATTCCTTTTCTGAAACCTGCTGTACATGCCATGCCAGAAGATCTGCTCAAATTTATGGCGGGTGTCTGGTTATGGCTGACATTGAGTTACCTGATCAAGATTGAAACGTTCTGGCATATCAATACACTCTTGTACGGCGGCTATTTAATCTGGGGGTATTGCCTGGCGAAGTATGATACCCGCAAGTATCAACCCTTGATTATTCTTGGCGGCATTATCGGGCTGGTGGTCACTTTAGGTGGTGTGGTCTGGCTTAGCACCGAGAAGGGAATGTATAGCTTTGGCCGGTTTAACTCCTATAAAACCATCAATACGGTTCTTGCAGCGACCATGGTCTTCTGTCTGGCTAAACACTATGGCGACAGAATTCAGGGTAGAAGCAAGTGCATTATTTCCATGTTCAGCCGTTACAGCCTTGGTATTTACCTTGTCCACCCGCTTCTGCTCTGGCCCGTCAGAGCTTACGACCTCTACCCGGCCAGCGCTATTATCATGATTCCTTTCTGGACGGTTGTGATCTTACTGGCCAGCACTGCACTGGTCTGGTTACTCAGTCGGAGTCGTTTAACTCAGTGGCTGGTTCCCTGATCTTCCGGGAGGTGCCGACGGGCACCTCTTTGGTTTCTGGTGCAGTCAAGCCTTGGTATTGATACAGACCCCTCGTTCATCCTGAGCACCCAAACCCCGTTCATCCTGAGCGGAGTCTGGGTGCCATTAATAAAGGGAACCCGTCAATTAGATTGAAAGCGTGTACTAGCTTGTTAGGTGAGGTATGCATTCCCACGCAGAGCGTGGGAACGAGGGATGCTTGTTGTTAAGGCACATAAATTACTTTTCAGATGAAATAGACTGTAACAAGACTATGGTTTCATAAAAATGGGTATCGACTCTAATAGACTTATAAAAGTCATGAATAACTTTTCTATTTAGAAAAATACTTAATATTTGTTCCAGTAGACATTTGGTTTTTACTTTCAAATCTCCTACCTCCATTAATTCATACGGACTCAGGAAATCACTCAAGCTTACACAATGCAGATTAGTTACACTGAGCTCTGCTGCCCTCGTAACAAACTCCTGAGATACATGCTCATGGAAGGCTTTGCTCGTTGATTTTTGAAGATTCTGCACAAACACGTCTTTGGCGGATCCTGCAGAAACTTCCAGTTTAGAGTGAAGTACTGAAAAACATGCCCTAAGTTGATCAAGAGGAATGCTAAGCCCTATAGATCTTTTTAAGTGTTCATGCTTTTTAAACTTCTCTGAGGTTACTGGAAAGGTTTTCTCCATGACCAGATCAAAAAAATCCAATACTTTTTTCGTTTCAGATAGTAGGTCAGCATGAAGCTCTACAGAACATGTAGCTATTAAAATCAGGAAACACCTTATGATCTTCATCATCAGCCTTCAAGCAAGTTGTGATTCTGCAGTATGTATAGCTGAAATTTCCAGGAAGGCATAATTCTGATTTCAGGGACTGCGCCGCAGGCTGGGCGTCCTCCAAAAGCAGGGCTGGTGAAGGTGAAACTCCGCTCAGGGTGAACGTAGATTGTTCACATCAAACTCATTGAAATGATGTACTAGTTTGTTTGAGGTATGCATTCCCACTCTGAGAGTGGTCAATCATGAAAGTAAGTAAAAACGAAACCGATATCCAAAAGAAGTTGCTGAGGGAGATAAAGCAAGTACCACCAGAATTCTTGCCAGCCTTGTTGACTATCGTTCACAGTTTTCGTGAGAGTGTTGCATTCGATAGTGCAGCAAACTCCTTTGAAAGAGGCTGGAAAGAAATCAGCGAAGACGACCTTAAGCCCATAGAGGATCTGTGGCAGGGTCTTGAGTATTGATGAACGAGGAAAAATCAGATTATATTCGATCACGGAGGTGTCTACAGGTACTTTTCTGGTTTCTGATATCTTTTCACTCCCGACAGTGCTAGTCTACGGCAGGCAACTCAAATAACTATACGTCTATCCAAAAAAAACGAATATTATGAATGAAGTAACCACTTTGAGTGATTCGTCACAAACCACGGATAATATGTCCATCAGGGATTTAAAGTCTGTTTCACTAAAAACCCGCAGACTGAATATCCGGCCTTTGCAAAAAAAAGACTGCAACGCATTATTCAAGGTTTATTCAGATTTCAAAGCGATGAAGTACTGGAATCATTCACCTTATGAGACTATTAATCAGGCTCAGTTGCATATTGAAAAAGTTCTTAACAGCATCGAAAACAACACTTCACTCAAGCTGGCTATGGTCCAGCATTCATCTGATGAACTGATAGGCACCATCAACCTTTTCAACATTCACCCTGAGTCCAGAAGGGCGGAAATAGGCTACATCCTCTCCAGTTCATTCTGGGGGCAAGGTCTGATGTCAGAAGCTCTTTCAGCATTTATCGATTACTGTTTTGAAACACTGAGGCTCAACAGGCTGGAAGCGGAAATCAACCCTGAAAATGAGGCTTCATCCAGATTACTGAAAAAGTGTGGCTTCAAGGTTGAAGGCTTACTTAAAGAAAGATGGATAGTTGATGGAAAAGTGACAGATAGCGAGATCTATGGTCTTCTGAGTTCCAATATAGGTATAAAAACATGAACAACAAAGCATTTCAAATAACAACCATCAAAGAATCAGACTGGCAAACCTTTAAGGACATCCGTCTTCGCTCTCTGAAAGATTCACCTGAAGCTTTTGGTTACACCTATGATCAGGCGTCAAAAGAGTCCGATCAGCAATGGCAGGATCGCTGCAAAACCAGACCTGATCAAAAAGCCCTGCCCTTGCTGGCTAAAGTTGATGGCCAACCTTGTGGTCTGGTCTGGAGCGTTATCCGCAGCCCAAAAGAGACGACTACTAACGTCTATAAGATGTGGGTCTCACCCGATGCGAGAGGACTGGGTATAGGACGGGCTTTGCTGGAAACGATCATTGACTGGTCCAGAGAACAGGGTATGGAATCCGTCACTCTGGGAGTGAATACCATCAACACGCCAGCCATTGCCCTCTACGCATCGCTAGGGTTTAAACCCCGTGGTGAGAGAGTACCCATAAGAGAAGGTTCAGATTATTGGGTACAAGACATGATTCTTTTGATTTAAAAACAACTCTTTCAGGCCAGCAGTTTCAGGCCAGCAGTTTCAGGCCAGCAATCATAGATAACCGCCTAAAGAACACCATTAAACCGTGTCAACAATGACAGGGTTCATGCAGTGCTGAATCAGAAACAGGATTAAACCATTCCAGCTTGTCTTTGAGTTTGACAACATTACCGATAATGATCAGCGATGGTGGCTTAACCTTGTGCTCTTTAGCAATGTCAGCAATGGTGTCCACTGTGCCGGTGAAAACGCGTTGATATGCTGTGGTACCTTTGTAGACAATAGCCACAGGACGCTCAGGCTCGGTGCCGAATTTAATCAGCATATTGCAAATTTTATCAAGATTGTTAATACCCATATAAAAGACCAGAGTCTGACGGGGATCCTTCATTTTATCCCAGTCGATTTCATCGGCATCAAATTTACAGTGCCCGGTAATGAATTGAGCTGACTGAGCATAATCACGATGGGTCAGGGGAATGCCTGCATAACTGGCACAACCGGATGCAGCAGTAATGCCCGGTACAATCTGGAACGGTATATTCGCCTCAGCCAGTGTTTCAAGTTCTTCACCACCACGTCCAAATATAAAGGGGTCTCCGCCTTTAAGCCTGGCTACACGTTTGCCTACTTTGGCAAAGTCAACCATCATACTGTTGATCTCTTCCTGGGTGAAAGTGTGATTAGAACACCTCTTACCTACATAAATCAGGTCGGCATCCCGACGACAGAGATCTACTATTTCTTTGGAAACAAGGTTGTCGTATAAAACAACATCTGCCTGTTGCATCAGGCGCAACGCCTTAAAAGTCAACAGCTCCGGGTCACCCGGGCCTGCACCAATCAGATAAACTTCGCCAACCATTTCGTCAGACATATCATATAAAAGCTGCTCAAGCAGTCTTTCTGCACCCTCCAAATCACCCCTAAGTGCTTTTTCCGATGCGATGCTCTGAAGTGCGTCTTCCCAGAACTGCCGACGTCTATTGATATCTTTAACTTCGCTGATAACACGGTGTCTGAACCGACCTGCCATTTCTGCCAGATTGCCATAATTCGCAGGCAAAATGCCTTCCAGAGTCTGGCGCATGTGTCGGGCCATAACAGGTGCTTTGCCTCCGGTTGAAAAGGCCGTAATCACTGGAGAGCGGTCAACAATAGAGGGCATAATGGCATTGCCGACCTGACCATCATCAACAACGTTGACGAAAAGATTTTTTTGCCGGGCATGTTGTGAGACTTTCAGGTTTAATTCGCCATCACTGGTGGCCGCTATAACCAATTTGACGTCATCCATGTCTTCAGGTTGGTAAGTTCTTGCATAAAGCTGATGATCAGCATTTGCCAGAAGTGTTTCAATATCTTTATGAATTAGAGGAGAAACAACACGAACGACTGCGCCAGCACTATATAGCAAACGAACTTTACGTAGGGCGACTTCACCACCACCGACAACAAGACACTGCTGGTTTCGGATATCCAGAAATAAAGGCAGGTAATCCATATAAGATCTCAAATAACAAAAGGGAGCCGGAAGCAAAAGCGCTTCCGGTTTTAAAGAGAAGGAATCAGAGTTCCTTCAGCTTCTTCAATTCGCGGGAAAGGATATTAATATGAGACATTTCTTCATGGATAATGTCTTCGATTTTGTCAAGACCCAGGCGGGCTGGCACGAAATCTTTCATGCCGACATAAAAGAGAATGGCATCCTTTTCGTGTTGAATGGCCGCTTTAAGCACTTCTTCATAATCAGAAAAATCAACATCGTAGTTGAGGAGCTTTTGCAGATCAGCATGACTTTGGCAGTACTGCATGCTCTGGTCTTCAGGATCAAACGTGGTCTGTTCTTTTTCCTCAGTAGACAGCTCTTTTCTCATGCTGCTAAAGCAGCTTTCATGTTCCTTTTCAAAGCTTGCCATTTTTTCAAGAAAAGCTTTGTTTTCAGCGGTTTCAACTTTCTCAGCAGCTTGTTCGTAGAAACGAACGTTATTTTCTTCGATACGCTCAGACATCTGCAGAATCTGATCGATGTTAAAGACAATATTCATGCTCATAAAGCGTCCTATCACTTATAGAGTTTCGTTAATGCTTTTTTGTTGATAACTAGGTTTTTATTTTTGCAACAATGTAAGTTATTTAGTATCCGGCAAAACCGCACTGTCATCGCAGCGCGGCTTCATTACGCCTTCGGTTAAACCTTAATGACCACCGGCATTCGGGCTTTTAACGTGCATGTTGGCGACATATTCGTTTTCCAGCCAGTAGATACGATCAGCAACCTTCGCTTCAGGATTCAATTCGACATCTTTCAATGCCCATTCCTTGAACTTCTTATAGCCAGCCATATCAATCAGGTGACCCATGTGCAGGTACTTTGGCGAACCATCAAGCACTTCTGCAGAAAACTTCCAGATATTTTGAATCACGGCAGCAATTACGTCTTCAGTGACCCAGTTCAGGAAAATCTTACCGATACGAGGAGTTACCTTAGAGGTACGACCACCAAGCTTGACCATGTAAAATTTCTTCGGATTACGACGCCATGCCAGGGTTGGACAGACCAGGGCACACTCGCCACAGCCGATGCACTTGGTTTTTTCTTTGCGAACTTTCCCCTGGTCCATATGCAGACACTGGGCGGCATGATGATCACAGAGTTCGGCGCACTTGCCACAACCAATGCAACGATCACGGTCGTAAATCATTTCGGCAATACCGAAAATGCCAATGTCAGCCAGGTTTGCCTTGGCACAGTCTTGCGGACAGCCTGCAATGGTGGTCTTCAAGTGGTATTCAGATGGGTAGATCAGCTTTTCAAGACGACGTGCCATACCCGTCGTATCAACGTTACCTTTCTGGCAGATACGGTTACCCTGACAGGTCACAATGTTACGGCCACCAATGGTCTTGTAGCCTTCTTCCGGATCCTGATCGATGCCACAAATGTCGATGGTCATCTCCTTAATGAAAGGAGCGATCATCTTGTTGACTTTGTCCATGTCTTCGTAGCGAATGCCGGGCATCGCCAGTTTTTGACGGGTGGTGAGACGAATAACACCGTTGCCATATTTCATGGCAACATCACGAGCCACATCCAGCAGGTGAGCTGGAATAGTACCACCAATGGTTCTCAGGCTGAGCATCGCTTCGCCACGCACCTTAGAGAAACGGTATTCGTTATTGGCGCGCGCTTTAACAATATCTATATCTAACGGCATGTTTCTGACTCCTTAATCGATCAGGTGCTTGGATTGGTCGTAGCGGAAGACAGGACCATCGAGGCAAATGTAAGTGTTACCAACACGACAGTGACCACATTTACCCACAGCACACGCCATACGACGTTCATGTGATACCCAGATACGATCTTCACGGGCACCATTTTCCAGTAATCCCTTAACGGTGAACTTGATCATCATTGGAGGACCCACCACAACGTAGTGATGATGTTCTGGCTCGTTGTAGTCAAGATCGCTTAGATACGCGGTTACCAGACCGACGTTTTCCCCTTTTTCAGGATCACCCTGATCCAAAGTTACCGTGGTATTGAACTTCTCTTTCCAGACTTCAATATCATCGGAAAACAGAATGTGATCACGGCTCCTGAAACCGACGATTACATCCATATGGTTGATCTGGTCCCGGTTTCTCATGAAGTAGTTGATAACCGAGCGAGCAGGTGCCACACCCGTACCACCGGCGATGACAGTCAGGTTGTTACCGGAAAACACCTCTTTAACGGGATAACCATTACCCATTGGACCACGCAAATAGAGAGTGTCACCTTCCTTGAGCTTGAACAGCTCGGAGGTCACTTTGCCTACACGACGAATAACCAGCTCAATCCAGCCTTCGCCAAAGTCGGAGATAGAGATCGGGCACTCACCTGCCATTGGCAAAGAAACTTCCACGAACTTATCGAAGCCGCCTTCAAAATCGACCGGAACCATAAAAGCCCACTCATCAGCAGTGTGCTTAACGATGCGTTCAATTCTGTAGGGTTTAGGCAGATAGTGATTCTGCAAGGCTTCCAGCTCACCAACAGAAAGGTCAGACGGATTAAAACTTTGAGCGACTTCAGGCATGTTCAACCTCCGTAAGAGCTGCCGTTGTTTTCATAACCATATTGGAGAACGATATGTATTGAGGGCACCGGTCATCGCAACGACCACAGCCCACACACATGTGATGACCAAAGCGCTCATTGTGATCGACCATTTTGTGTAGCAGCCTGTAGCGCAGACGTTCACTCTTGCGATTACGGTAAGAGTGCCCACCGGCCATGTCGGAGAAGCCCGGCACGATACAAGATGACCAGACACGCTGACGTTCGCCGACCTTGGCGTTTTCACTGTACTTCACGTCATGGACGGTGTAGCAAGAGCAGGTTGGGCAGGATGTAGTGCAGCGGCCACATTCAACGCAACGTCTGTCGTATTCATCAAACAGCTGGTGACCAATGATCTTGTCACGAATCTGTTGTGGTGCCAGACCAGAGGTTTCAGCAGGCAGATCCACAGTGAAAGAGTTTTCTTCGACAAAGTTTGGTTCAAATTCAGAGGGTTGACCGTGCTCTGCAAACTGAGCTTCCAGCTCTTCGTTCTGGAACTTCATGCTGATGTCGTTTTCAGAGAAGCGGACTGCAACATCGTAGTCTTCAGTTTTGTTTGTCTTCATACTGACACAGAAGCAGTTGTCCCAGCCACTGTCGCATTCAAACATGACAACTTTAACGCGGTCACGCAGACGCTTGTAATAGAAATCTTCGTTATCACCATTTTTCATGAACATATCATCCAGACGACTCATGCCGTGAATGTCGCAAGGACGCATAAACAGTAAAATTTTACGCCGATCTATAGTGGAGGTAATCAGTTGGTCGTTGCTGATATGAAAAAGAGTTTGAGTGATAGGTGCAATGACCTCTTTCGGGGAGAAATGAGATTTCTCATCCCAAACGACCTCTTCAATTTTGGTGACTTCACCGTATTGGATGCTGTCATCATCTGAGAATCGACCACCTCCAACAATTCGTATGGGTGCCATGATACGATACTGTCTTGTCAGTTTTTCAAAGACAGCATTGAGATCCTGGAAGCTGAATAATAAGCTCATAGATGCTCCTGCCAAGTTGGTAATTTCTTCGGAATAGACTAAAAAGTGCAAATAGTTTTACTGGATTCAAGCAATAAGCGTAAGGGGAACCCGAAAATAGACCACATCAGGACGTTCAGCGATGTCCTTGCAATCGGGAATGTACTCATTTGCTGTTTCACTCATCAAATTTCAGCCTGTTACTCTTACTGTATTACTCCAGCTTTACTTTTTTAGGTGAATTCACTTAGCCTGAAAAAACAAATCGTTTAGGTTTTAAAATTCAGCCCTTATAAACTCTATTCTGAAAAGTTAAAGCTAATTAAATCTGATGCTATTTGTATCATAATTCCCACATTTCTTGTCATTGGTATTTATCGAGAAACCCTTTATTTAAAGTCATGATATTGATTGAGATCAAAAAATACTTAATTGCTATAAGTGGAAAATGAGTTTCTAAAAAGCCACAGTAGAAATGCTAGTCAGCTAGCGCCCCCTGAACTGTTTATAGTTCTCCGGAAACATAAATACAGATAATATAAGAACCCATTAAGGTGTATTTAAATCTCTGAAAAAATAATTTAATAAGCCTTGGTATGCAAGAGGTCGAGCAAAAGCTCGGGATTTGCTGATAAGAGAAGGTTTAAACTATTGGGTACAAGACATGATTCTTTTGATTTATAAATAGCTCTTTCAGGCCAGCAGTTTCAGGCCAGCAGTTTCAGGCCAGCAATCATAGATCACCGACCTGAAAGAACACCATCAAACCGTGGCTGGAGAGAGTTCTTCAGTCTCATCCCATTCATCGGCCTTGCTGATCATCTTCCTGATCAACAGAGAAGCGGCCAGCGCCACACCCACCATGATGACAGCGGCAACGGTCAGTATCATAAAATAGTCGCCGTAAACATTCTGAACAAACGACTGGGTGATTTCCTGTCCCTTATCCATAGCAATGGAACCGGAGATTACAGCACCTACGATACCACTGAGAGCAATCGCCACTGAATAAAGGGAAACAGAGAAGCCCTCAATTTCTTTGGGTGTCACAGAAATAATAAAGGCGACCACCAGAGAACCAACAATCACTTCAGCAAAGGCCTGGAAGCCATGAATCACCAGGAACACATTGGGAGAGATGCTGACATCCGGGCCTACCGTTCTGACGGCATAGGTCAGGATGCCGAAAGCAATCGCGGTCATCACAAAGGCAAAAGAGATTTTAGTGGCCGTACTGAATTGGATACCACGCTTTTCAAGGTTGGCAAACAACAGGGTAATCACCGGTCCCATGGCAATACACCACAGTGGGTTCAATGCCATGGCGGCTTCAGGAGCCAGTGGAATAAAGCCCAGCAGATCACCTTGCAAGGTATTAATGGCGACAATGTTCATAGACGTCATCATCTGTCCATAGTACACAAAGAAGGCAGTGGTCAGGATCGCCGTCATGACCAGGATAGCTCCCATTCTCAAGGCATCGGCTCTGCCTGTTTTGAAAATCAGGGTGACGTAGTACAACAATGCGACAGCACCGATGGCATAAACGATGTACTGCCCGGTATCCATATCGGAGAACATAAAGAACACCATGCCCAGCATCGCCGCTGATAATGCCAGGAAGATAACCATGTTTTTGGCGCTGACAGGCTCCCTGTCAATATCCTCCCCAATACTTTCCAGAGGTTTCTTGATGAAAAACAGCGCAGCAACGGCGAACGCTGCCATAACGGCTGACAGCATAAAGCCACCGGCAAAACCGATCGTCAAGACAAAAATCGGATACAGATACTGCCCCAGCAGAGCACCGACATTATTCACGGAGTAATTAATCGGGTAGCCGTTTTCAAAATCTTCCTGAGATTTGAAAGTACGCTTATAAAGACTCGGATAAGAGGGAGACATCAAGCCCCGGGCATAACTGGCCAGTGCGATACCCAGCAGGCTCATGGCGACATTTTGGGTAGAAGAGCCCAGCACCAGCAAAGCATAACCTGCGGCAAAACAGATATAGGCAATGGTCAGGGCACGTTTTGACCCCAGGAACTTGTCACAAATAATGCCGCCGGCAATGGCAAAGAGAGGACCAATAGCAGAAAAAGCTCCGACCACCATCATGGTATCGGCTTCGCTGTAATTCAGCTCTTCCAGAAAGAAACGGGTCAAAATGACCATCACGCCATAAAACGATAAGCCAAACATCATTTGGCAGAACATCATGGACTTATTAAGCTTATTCCACATACTACTTCCAGTGCTCAAAATAACCCTCACATTGTTCACGAGTTCATCATTCGATTCATTGATTTAGATCATGGAATTCTGAATTAACCAGACTTAAGATACAACGCTACGGAATACGCCTATATACTTTCAAAAAAACAATAAAACGACTGATCACTACCACTTTATAGGTAGCAAGTTAACAGGTCGTCGTGATTATCAACTGATTAAAGCATTCCTTATGAGACCTATAAGTTAATTGATACTTATAGCAAGCCAGGGACATCAGGGTTCTAATGACGCTTCATCATCAAAATTATCAAACAGTCATCCAAAAATTATTTCTTCAACTCAAAAACAACATTAATTAGCATGATGAAACCCGCTTAAATAAATAAGCTACCTACAAAGAAAAAGGAGGTTGCTATTATGTTTCTCCCACAGGAAGTTATTCGTAGCAAACGTGAAGGCGACGTTCTGAAGTCGGATGCCATTCGTGAGTTCATCCTGGGCGTTACAGACAACAGCGTATCTGAAGGTCAGGTAGCGGCATTTGCCATGGCTACCTATTTTCAGGGCATGAATATTGAGGAGCGTATCGCGCTGACCTGCGCCATGAGAGATTCTGGTGATGTTCTGAACTGGGCTGCGGATCATCTGAACGGCCCGGTTCTGGATAAACATTCTACCGGTGGTGTAGGCGACGTGGTCAGCCTGATGCTAGGCCCCATGATTGCCGCCTGCGGTGGTTATGTCCCCATGATTTCTGGCCGTGGTCTGGGCCACACAGGTGGTACTCTGGACAAGCTGGACAGCATTCCCGGCTATACGACAAATGCCTCAGAAACACTGTTTCGCAAAGTGGTGAAAGAGACAGGCGTGGCTATCATTGGCCAAACAGGTGAGTTAGCGCCTGCTGACAAACGTATTTACGGCATTCGTGATGTCACCGCTACCGTTGAGTCCGTCGATATGATCACCGCCTCCATTCTTGCCAAGAAACTGGCCGAAGGTTTGGACGCCCTGGTCATGGACATCAAGGTGGGCAGTGGTGCCTTTATGCCAACCTACGAAAAATCGGTAGAACTGGCAGAAAGTATTGTTCGGGTTGCCAACGGTGCAGGCGTGAAAACCACGGCCCTGCTGACGGATATGAATCAGTGCCTGGCCTCCAGTGCTGGTAACGCCGTGGAAGTCAGGGAAGCGGTGCGTTACCTGACCGGTGAATACCGTAATCAACGACTGCATGAAATCACTCTGTCCCAGGCTTCAGAACTTCTGGTTTCAGGCGGTCTTGCTGAAAGTACCGGTCAGGCCAGGGAGCAACTTATGCAGGCTCTGGATTCCGGCAAAGCGGCTGACATCTTTGGCAAGATGGTTCACAGCCTGGGCGGGCCTTCGGACTTTTTGGAAAAATACGACGACTATCTACCAAAAGCGTCCATTATCAAGCCGGTTTACATGGAAGGCGAAGGTTATATCAGCGCCATGAACACCCGTGAAGTGGGTCTTGCAGTCGTGCAGATGGGTGGTGGTCGAAAAGTAGCCAGCGATTCCATCGATTATGCCGTCGGTATCACCGACATCTGTCGTCTGGGAGATAAGCTATCGGCAAAACAACCCATTGCACTGCTTCATGCCAACGATGAAGAAAGCTGGCATACGGCGGCGGACAGGTTGAGACAGGCGATTTCTTGTTCGGATAGCAAGCCGGAGGATTCACCCTGTGTTTATCAGGTGATAGCAAGCTAGCACTTCAGGCTGGAAGGCTTTCTGGCCTTCCGGCTTTCAAGCCCTTTATAATACCTTCCTCTCAGTCTAACTTGCCCAGGTAGCAGTATGTCTAAAAGCGTGATTTGTGACATTGACGGCGTGATTCTGCACGACAACACCCTTATTCCCGGTGCTGATGAGTTTATTCACAGTGTGTTGGAGAGGAACATCTCCCTGATCATGCTGACCAACTTCCCCTCCCAGACCGAGAAAGACCTGCAAAACCGTTTTGCTTCTGCGGGCATCACCATCCCGGAAAGCTGCTTTTTCACTTCCGCCATGGCCACAGCAGAATTCCTTAAACGACAGGAGGGTCAGAAAGCTTATGTCATCGGCGAAGGTGCGCTGGTTCACGAGCTGTATAAGGCAGGCTTTACTATTACCGACATCAATCCGGATTTTGTCGTCGTGGGAGAAACCAAAAATTATAACTGGAACATGATCCACACCGGTGCCCGGTTTGTCTCTGAAGGGGCGCGCTTTATTGCCACGAACCCCGATACGCATGGCCCCAATATGGCTCCGGCCTGCGGTGCGCTCTGTGCTCCTATCGAGCGGATTACAGGCAAAAAACCATTCTATGTCGGCAAACCCAGTGCCTGGATTATCCGTGCTGCCCTGAATAAGATGGGGTCGCACTCAGACGACACGGTCATTGTCGGTGACAACCTGCGCACGGATATTCTCGCAGGCTTTCAGGCTGGCCTTGAAACCGTTCTGGTTTTATCCGGTGTCTCTCGCCTCGCCGATATTGAACAGGTCCCTTTCAAGCCTAACCATATTTTTGATTGTGTTGCGGATATTGATATTATCTGAGCCTGGTTATCTTAGGCAGTTAAATAAAATTGCAACAATCGCAAAATCAATTACGCTAGACACAAGATAAATTGTCAAAAGGTGAATTTATCTTGTGGGTTTCAACTACAATGCTAGCCAAGATTGAAGGCGTAACCAGCCAAACTATAAGGCGCAAGATCGAAAGCGGTCACTACGAAAAAGTTAAGCAAACCAGTGGTGGTCACTTTCGCATATTCATTAACCAGCAAAGGAAGATATGCTACGCAAGAGTCAGTTCTGGAAAGCAAAAATCCAGCATTGACACTCAAAAGCGTATCTTACTCAAAGAGCACCCTGATGCAGAATTTATCAGCGACATTGCCAGTGCTTTCAACTTTAAGCGAAAAGGACTGCAAACCATTCTGGAATCAGCGGTGTGCGGAAATCCAACCCATATTGTGGTTGCCACAAAAGATCGCCTTGCCCGATCAGGGTTTGAACTTATCAAGTGGCTCGTTGAATTATCGGGAGGACACATCGAAGTTTTGGATGACCCGGATAACGCCAGTGAGTCATTCGACACCCAAGAGCTTATCGGTTTCATTACCTCATTCTGCAATAGCCACTACGGGAAGCGATCTGCTAGAAGACGCAAAGGACGCAAAGATAATAGCGTCAAAAAAGATCAGGTTTTACCCAGAGAATGAGCAAGCCTATCACGATGCCCTGATGCTCTATCGCAGGTCGTACAACCTTGCTGTTGAGCGTTTCCGTAACGATGACTATAAAGATGCCAGCGGAAAATTCATCAACATGCGACCTGCTATTAAAGCTCAGGTGAAGCAAGAGCACAAAGAAAGTGGCAGGGCTTATAACTCGATTGTTTCTGATAATGGAACACTGGAGGCAGCGGATACATTCAAAGCGGTCCGCGAGCACAACAAGAAGCTCAAGGGAGCTGGAGCTAAAGAGGGCTTTGCAGAAATCCATTTCAAAAGCCGCAAAGGTAGCAGGCACTCATTTTCTATTGACCGTTTCCCAAAGGGATTAAATCCCTGCGTAGAGGCTCTTGGCAAGATTCACCTGACAGAAGATGTGCCAGCAGAAGCGATTGGCAAGTTTTGTGTCATAACCTACGACAAGGGTCGCTGGTTCGTTCAGGTTCAACAACATATTGAGCTAAATCCCGAAATCCAAGGGAAGGTTAGATGCGTTGGAGTTGACCCCGGAGTTCGCACCTTTGCCACTTGCTACAGCGAAAAAGAGGCGTTGATAGCGGGTGATAACGTTGCAAAAACAAAGCTGTTCCCACTGATGAAGCAAGTGGACAGCTTGGTCAGTCAAAAGCAAAAAATCCTGAACACTCAGAAGGGCGTTGAGTTCCCCGATATGCCCCAGTGGGCAAGAGATCGGATTATTCATTTCAACAGGGAAATTGACCGGCTGAAATGCAAAAAGGATGACATTGTTCTTGATCTGCATAACCGGCTGGCGTTCGAGCTGGTGTCGAACTACGACGTTGTATTTTTGCCAACCTTTGAGACAAGAGGTATGGTCACGCGCAAAAATAAGAAGGTTCGCACCATTCGCCGTAACACCTGCCGCCAGATGCTTGACCTCAATCATTACCAATTCAAAAAGCGGCTTAAGTGGTACGCAAAAAAGTATGGAAAGCATGTGATTGATTGCAACGAAGCCTATACATCCAAGACTCGATCATGGAACGGGACCATTGACGAAAAATTAGGTTCTTCCAAGGTTATTAAGGGTGAGGGCTTCACCGTTGATCGTGACATCAACGGTGCCAGAAATGTCTTTCTTAAGTGTTTGACGAGGTAGCTTGAACCTTAGCCATAACAGCGAGTGTTGCGCTCGTTGCGGTTTTAATCAAGAGAAGTGGCGACTATACTGGCAAACAACGCTTTAAAGCTAATTTTGGTTTACCAGTGTCTCAAGGTGCATCAAATGATAACCCGTCACACTCTGTCTGAGTCCGGCCACCGGCAGTTTCAAGGCTTCTCGTGGTACCTGCTTTTAGCCCATTTATGTGTTTTCGGATTCCTAGACAAAGCCAATAGCAGCGACCATGAGCAGATAGAAACCTATTATGGCGTATTGGAGCTTAATCCTGCCCAGCTCCCTTTACTCTCAGAACTGTTGAACAGTCAACCTGTTAAACGACTGAAGCACATTAATCAGTATGGGATTATTCAGCTGGTTGACTCTCAAGGGTATAATAATGAATCTTATACCCGTTATGACCATTCCCTTGGGGTACTTTATCTTCTGAATTATTTCGGGGCCCCTTTTGAGGAGCAGGTCAGCGGATTGCTTCACGATATATCTCACACTGCATTCAGTCATGTCTCAGATTACCTTTTTACTAACAGCTCTGCAGGAAATCCTGAATACCATGATTCGCTATTTAGAGGTTTTTTGGAAAAGCACGGAGTTGCCCTGATATTAAAACATTATGGTCTGACGCCTGACGACATAGCCCCTGAAAATAGTCAATTTACAATGCTTGAAAGAGAGCTGCCGGATATATGCGCAGACCGGCTGGATTACATATTACAAGGCTCAGCCAGAAGGAAAATGCTAACCCGGGCGCAGGTCGATCAGATCCTGAAGTCCCTGCACCATGATCCGTTAACAAACCACTGGTATTTTAGCAGTCAGGCTTCAGCCCAGTTACTTGCAGATGCCAGCCTGGAACTCAACAAGAATATATTTGTCACCGCCTGGGGGCGGGTACTCTACCAATGGACGACAGAAGCAATCAACCGCATGGTAGCTATCAATGAACTGACCTTGGAAGACATCAAATACCACATGGGGGATAGTGAGGTATGGCAGTCCATGCTAAGCACTGGAGATACAAAGGTTGCCGCTCTTGTTGAGAAAATAAAATCCGCCTGGTACCGGGTTTATGAAACAACGGATGCGAGTGAGGCTAGCACAATCTTTGAGAATCTCCGTTGCCGGGTTGTTGACCCCAGGGTAACGGTGTCATCGGGCTGGCAAAGGCTCTCAGCCCTTAATCCGTCTTTTAAAAGAAACTATCAGGCCGAAATGGAACGTTGCCGACGCTTTTATGCCGTTATTAAGTCACCTTAAAGCGACAGCAACTCACGACAGCAACTCGGACTGAAATCAGAAAATCCGGAAATCATAATCGAGCCAGATTCGCAAATCGTTTTCTTCTTTGCGAATGGCTTGTCGTAATGCCTTATCATTTCGATAAAGACCGTATTTCAGTTTGAATTTCAACCCTTCCAGCACAGTCTTCGGAAATGCATAAACCAGATGAACGTCGTGTTCCTGTTCTGCGACAGATTTTTTTTCGCCGCCGGGAGTGCTGACTTCCATTCCGGAGCCATAATGAAATGCATAACCGGCCTTCAGCCCTTTGAGCCAGGATTCTGAAAAATGATAGATAAGGCCCATCATCCATGTTGTTTCCCCGTCGTACAACATATCTTCAGCAAAACCGGAAGTGTTCATGTCCCAGAACCCGTGGGTGTTTGCTCCAAGATCATAATAATAGGCGCCGGGTGGAGTGTAACCGGTGCCCGAAGTTTTTACGCTGGATGGCGCCTTAAAATGGCTGACGCCTGCACGAAAATGCCATGAACCCGCTGTCAAGCCCCCGTGCAAGTTGATAGCACTGGCCTTATCGTCAAATAATGGTGAACCACCCCAGCCAGTCCCCTCCCAGAGACGACCACTTTTTTGAGTTTGATAATAGCTGGCCCCCAGGTTAATTTTGAGATTCTGTCCTGCATAAGTGGTAAATAAAATATCGCCATTGTGTGCCTGTAAAAACTCTTTGGCGAAAGCATTGCGATATTTAAGCCGCAATTCACGCTCATGGGAAAACTGAAGTGTATAGATCGCTTCAGCACCTACGATGTAATCAATTTTTTCCCCGGAAAAGTTCATCAGACTATGAAAACCTGCCTGATTTCTAAGTGACATCTGATCAACCAGGGCAAAACCGATTTTCAGGTTTTCAATCGTGCCTTTGAGGGTATACCCATTCCAGTTGCTGGGAACGGTTCTTGAGCTGGAGCCGGAAATCAGTCCGGTACGTAAATTCTGTCGTCCCGCCGTAAAACTGGCAGATCGGTTTTCGGACATTGAGGGTAATTTTAGTTCGACATAAGCCTGCCCCAGCTTACTGAAACCTTCGTTAGCATTATTCAACAATTGAGATGAATTCGTATTATCTTCGGGCATGTACAACTTAACCGCGCTATATAAACTGGCCCCTATTGCTGCTATTTCACCCAAACCGGAACGCAAATCAAGGGATAAGCCTCCCGTCCAGGCTCCTGCTGTTGAGTCTTTTACCGTGTTGCGTATATCGTAATATACCGTCCGAAGCTTTCCGCCCACTGTCGTATTATTAATAAACGACGAGTTATCAGATAATGATTCACTGGATAAAACCGCAGTACTCCAAAATCCTGAAGCAAAAAGCACTGCTAGTTGCAAACCTGATTTTAAGTGCATAGTAAAAACCTGTTACGTAGCTACTGTGGATCGCACAATAGCTACGTTTTGATATTTTGATGATGGTCACACTGGCCTAATGGCAAAACTCGACATCAGGGTCAGTTTCACCATCGGCAACGACTGGTTGGGTGCTAAGGCATTCTGAAAAATGCCTCAGGAATCAGCCGGATCCAGTTTTTTGTACAAAGGTTCTTGCGAGCTGTCGGCCGCTACCTGAGCTTGTGTCTCAGACGACTTTTTCTTTGCACTTGAGAGCACATTAAATTGGCGACCTAATGAGCGGGCTGCGACAATCCATATAGCAAAAAAGCCCAGAACGATAACAGCTACGTAAGGAGCAATAGCGGCCAGTGAACCAAAATAAATGATTAATATTTGCTGTATGACTGAACCTGTCGATTTGCCAGTCGGGTTGCCAATAACATCAACCGCCGCCTTACCTTTCACTTTTTCTTCAGGGTCAAGCGGGATGTAGCTCATTTCCTTGGTGGGATCGAACAAGGAGTACTTGGTCGATTTACTCATGATATTTTGTACCCCTCCCAATATGACGGTGAGCATCAATGGCGTGGTACCCAGCGCCAGAAATAAAATATCGGGTACGAAATCCCTGAACAAAACAAAGCAAAAAAACAGCGTTCCGGTAATTAACAAAACCACCGGAGTGCACAGTGCTGCTACTGTCCAGCCAAAGCGACGGATAACGTTATTAGTAAAAAATAACATCATGGTAATGGTCACAATGCCTGTACAGGTGGAGAATAACCCCATGAACTGATTGTATTCATGAGGGTTTGGATATTGCATGCGCAGCTGGTTTTTCCAGGTGACTTCAACGATATTGATGCAGACACCATAACCGATAACCAAAAGGGCAATACAAAGCAGGTATTTTGAATTGACAATATGCATAAAACTTTCTTTCAGGGATAACGACAATTTTTCCTTATTGGAGCTTGCTATCTCGTCAGGTTTATACAGTCTTGTATCCGTCATCACATAGCGGTTGATCCACCAGTAAGTCAGCATAATCAAAATGCCACCAATAGTGAGGACACCCGTCATTAAATTCAGGGAGTAACCCCAGGGGTCAACACCTTCGGCAAGGTTTTCACGAGTCTGTGAAGCAAAGTAGACAAACAGCCCGGCAGTCGGCAATGCCAGATTCCCCATCATGCCGAAAAGTGCATAAAACCGTTTGGATTCGGAGACTCGGGTAATATGATTGGCAAAGCCCCAAAACATCAGGGAGAGACAGACACTCCCCCAAAGCTCAGACATGACGTAGAAAAGAGAAAACGTCCAATTGCGCATAACAGCAATCAATCCCATAAACCCGGGTGGCAGAATACTCTGCAGGTAGTCGGCAAACTCTGTAGGGTGGAGCATGTCACGAGCGGGATAAAGAACCAGAGAGAAAAAACAGAAAAACAGCAGAAAACTGGATATAACTAAATAAAATAAAGCTTTCCTTTCAAATATATTACTCAGTTTTGCGTAGGTTACTGTGAATATTATTGCAAAAGGTACATTCACCCATAATTTTAAAAAAGGGATTATCTCCGCTCCTGAGCCAGCACCAGTGACTACCAGAGTGTCTTTCGTATCTCGCAATATGGTGTAGTTAAAGAGTATCAGGTAGAACATCAGGATCATCGGAATAAGCTTTTTAAGCTCATAAGCGTAGACGGGCCAGAGCCTCGCTCTCCACTTACTGAATTCGGTATTGTCTGACATTTTATCGCCTCGTGACTGATGAATTCTACGACAAACTCACTTTATCTAGTCGAAAAGATTAAATACGACAACTTTTTTCTAACTATAGTTACTGCAAAAGTGTCGTAAATTCTCGCTCAATCGAGGTTTTCGCATCACTCTCGAGAGGGCGGGGAGCAGTCACGCCACTACGCCTATCAACAAAAACCGGTTTTCAATCTGTCAGGTGACTCATGAAAAAAATAGCAGTGAGTTTGATCGTCACGTTTGTGCTGTTCGGTCAGTCTGCTTTTGGAACAGAGAAGCAGGATGATCAGGATGATGGTGACCATCAGTTTTACATAACCGATCATCTGAAGACGGGCGTCACCTGGGGGCTGGTCCCCCTTGGCTCAGAGATAGCGATCACTACCCTTAATCACTATCTGAAATCTAATAAATATAAGTTTCTACATAAGCTATTAGAGATTCACAAAAATAATGTACAAAGGGCTATGAGCCAACACCTCACTGATAATATCAGTGCCCGTCTGGAAAGTGTCAGCTACAAAGCCTTATCGGACAGTCATACAACTAAAAAGACAGATGAACTGCAATCAGATTTGGTTTATCGCTCGCTATCAACATTTTCAATATTGAGCCTTCATGCGCAGAAGGCCAGGAAAACCTATTTCCGGCTCTTGGACATTATTGATACAGTGTCTTCTTCTGCAAACCTGGCTATGTCCAGAGGCGATGAAGATCGCGCCGCAGCGTTGATGGCATTTAGTGCCCTGTCTATGGTTTACCTCCATCCAGAGGCGACAGCCCTTGATGTGTTCGACAGTGTTTACGCCAGCTTCAGCCGTACCATTGACTGGCCGAAGCATCCTGGCTTCAGATCTCGAGTAACGCACTACCTGAAGGCTATGGATCCCCTGATGGAGCATTCGGCCACTATGGGTCTCAGGTATTGCGATATCCTGAATCAGTGGAAAGTTGATCGTGCTGATTGTCATCAATATGAAAACGATGCGATGGATGAGTTAAAAGAGCTTGCCTCTCATTCTAATCTTGAGGAAACAGGGCTTATTAAGTCATTACTAAAACGTGTTTCGAAAGATCAAATCAGAACAAGTATTTTTATTTTAGGGGTTTCTGTACCCGGAACTTTCCTTTATTTTGTTGAGAACCAGCATATCGCTATCAAAGTGATAGCTAAACATTTTTCCAAAATAGTCGGACTGTCAACCACAAAAGAAAATATGGAACGCTTTGCGTCCCAGTCAAGGCGTACCCTTGAAAACTGGGGTGCTATCAATACTGGGTCATCGGTCAACAGAACATCCGGTATTGCTGATTATACCAACCAGTATTTCAGTACCCTGCAAAAAAAAGCGGGAATCATTCTGGCTGAGCAACCCAACTTCGCCCGATCCAATGGTCAAAGGGCACTGGAGTTACTGATTATTCACTTTGCGGATGCCTACAGAAACCCCTCTGAAAAAGCCCCTGTTTTAGCCGGTGCCCTGGTGCAGAATTATCGGGAGATCGTTGAAGTCAACGCCCAGGACACACTGATGAGAAGCCTTTTGATGGCCTACCAGCCCATTAAATCGGTATCAGAGGTTAACAAAATCTATGACCAGATTAAAATTCTCGACCCTGCCTGTCCTGATTGTGAGGGGTACAAGGAACTCACCGAAAGTTGGGCAAAAATTTCTTTGGATGGCGCAACACCTGCTGCATCCCATTCAATGGCCACCAACAAGCAAACTGACAGTTGCCCCGCAGAAGGGTGTCCATCCGAGGGATCGACTGAGCCCGAAGAAGAATCGCCATGGTATTACCACTATTTGCCCAGCAGAGAGACCGTGACTACCGCAACAATACATGGTGCTGCTCTCGGGTATTCAATGATAATGGGGCTGATCAAACCTTCCACCATTGATAAACTTGATCCAAATAAAACCGGGCAAAAACATTTCTGGCAACTGTTTGGTTATTATTTCATGCTGTCAATGATAGAGTTCGGACTTCGTTCAGTGGGTGAACCTGCCATTGTGCATCTGCAAACTGTCGTTAAAAACGGGATAGGCAGCACAACCGGCATTCTTGATCCGGAAGATCAGGCGATCCAGAACGAGCTTGCTGCCAAGGTGAATGTTGTACACCGGAAACTCAGTATTGAAGCTCAAACCAGTCGCTCTTATAAAATGACAATGGAAGCCATGCTGGTAAAATGCTGGTTACTGGCGACCACCCTTTTGACGGATCAGGAGAAAAGCTACACTGACTCAGCCAGAGTCGTCGCATACTCCGCTTACGTCCTCAGGTATTATCATCCGGAATTTAAAACCAGCAGTACAGTCATCTCTGCCCTGGCCAATGCACGGCTGGGCAATGCTCTCAACATGCTGCAACAAAAAAATCTGATGCCCCTTTATGCAAAGCAGGTTTTACTTCATCTTGCCGAGCTGGATCCAAACTATGGTGACAAAGCCATTAAGGACAGCTATCTGGAAATATTAAATAACTGGGGTATTCAATGTGATCAGGAAGATACAGAATATGCTCAGGATGTCCTGGATTCCTGGGCCGTTTATGGCGAATATATGCTTGGGATTACAGGCTTCGTAGTGCAGGCGTCCATTAAAGCTTATTTCCACAGCAAGGATCTGGTTTCCCGGGCTATAGTTAACTTTTTGGCCAATATTTTTGAATTCGGGACAACCGACCCTCTCAGAAAAAGAATTTATGCCCATTCCCGCAAGGCCATGTTGAATGTCGCGGCATCCCATAGCGAGGATGAGCAAATGGCAGCAGATTCTGCGAATGAAGAGTTAACGCAGTCTTATCGACGTCAAAAATTCTATTTTGGCAAACCAGAGCTGGATGCTCGTACCCAGCTGGTACAAATTATTACCTCTGTCATTCATTGCTTTTCAGAAGCCCGTTTTTTAATGGCTGACAACGAAATAGACAAAGCCACTGACCTGATAGCTTCAGCACTGGTCAGGGTCGTTTTATACGCTCCGGATTTATCTGGAAATGATACCCATCTGAAAAATGCATTGATAACCCTGACCGCTTCCTATCGTGATGAACTGAATGCTCTGAACGACACTATTCTCAACAAAGCCGGTGAGCAATTAAAAAGTAAAATTCCCGTGGATAGTAATATCTATTCTGACGGGATGATGAAGGTGAAAATGATGCAGCAGGGCTGGTCAGAAATTTCATTTAAAGAATCCGGGCTATAGGAAAATTAGGACATCCATATAAAACATTTGTCAAATATAAGGGTGTCCTATTATTTTTTGTTTTTTCTTCAAAGATATTTTTGTGATTACCCTACTATGAACTTAATAAAAAATTCATTGATTGCAGTAATAGGTACTTTTCTTTTAAACGTGCAATGCGCAGTAGCAATTCACTTAAAAGATGTTCTTAAACATGATGCACCGCTTTTAATTATTTTAAACTATTTAATTTGTCCAGAAGAAGTAAACCTTATTGAAGCAATTCAAGATGTAGAAGGTATGGAAAGAGCTATAGTGCTGGTAACTAATGATATAGCCGATAAAGTTAGCCATATCGATTTTTCTTTTGTTCCAGAAACAACTTGGGTTAATGGGTTATCAAAATGTTTGCAAGAAGATATAATTCACCACAATAGCGAATGGTTTACTATAAAGGGAATACCATCATCTGATTTACTTTCATATTCTCCAATTGATAGATTTGAAATTGATCTTGTTCACTCTGTAGTATTTTATAATTGTGATATTGAACCATGGATAGGAGAGCAATGGTCTATTGCAGGCCAAAGGAAAGATGGAATTGTATTTTTTATTGAGGGAGGGGTTGTTGACTCAACATCTGTTGACACTTCAGGTAAAATCCTATTAGCTCCGTCGTGGATAGAGCTCATTAAAAATTTAGATCTTTACGATGCAACATGTCTTTTCAACGGATGTAAAACTTCCGAAGACATGAAACTTTTCATTGTTTCTTGTGTAAGCTCGACATCTGATATTTCACGAATTGTGATAAATATCTTATGTAAAATACTTAGTGGCAAGCAAAAACAAATTCAAGATAGTATTCGCCAGTGCAGGCTTCAAAAAACACCTGTTTCAGAGTCTATTACACCATCCTATATAAACTAGTATTGAATGCCCCTCTTCCTGAAAGAAAATCAGGACATCCATATAAACTGAATAGCCTTTTTAAAGAATCCGAGCTATAGCCTGAATCTGCCCACGCTGAAAATTCTGCATGGCAGTGCTTCTGGCAAAATTCAGGTAAGCGCGAATTTCACTGTCGGGCAAGCTGCGATAGGTATAGAGATAGACGTATCTCATATGGTCGCTCATCCCTTTACGTATGGTCGGCTTTTCCCTGGCTTTAAGCACCTCGGGTGGCCTTAAAGGGCGCCCGTCGTTGATTGGCATGACTTCATGGAGTATGCGTTTGGCTCCCACCGAGGCACTGGCAGCCAGTTCAGTGCCCAGTTCAACGGCATCCAGCGTTTCCATCAATTCTTCTATCAGACGT
The DNA here is from genome assembly GCF_023822025.1 of Endozoicomonas sp. 4G. Taxonomy (NCBI): domain Bacteria; kingdom Pseudomonadati; phylum Pseudomonadota; class Gammaproteobacteria; order Oceanospirillales; family Endozoicomonadaceae; genus Endozoicomonas; species Endozoicomonas sp. 4G. The sequence goes on from NZ_CP082909.1 coordinate 3,914,774, forward strand.
ATACGACTCGTTCTGGGTAAATCTTTGGATAATTTTTCTATGTATGCCTGCATACGCAGTGCATTGCGAGGATCATTGGCTTCCATTTCCAGACGCAGAATTTTTTGGCCCAATGCTGAGTTGTACCAGTCCAGGAGTTTCAGTAATTCACCGACACTTAACGCTTCATCGAGAGTGGCCGCCATGGATGATTTGAAAAGATCGGGACTGTAGCGAACCTTGACGATCTGATTCACTGTATTCACCACTTCCGGTGGCAATGTGTATTGCTTTTGGTCAATGGTCATACTGGATAACACCCAACCCAGCTGCTGTTGCAGCTGAGCGTTCTCGTAGAGTTCATCCAGCAGAACATTTTTGTCAGCCGCTGACAGCTTTGTGCTCAGGACAAATAAGAGAAGGAGCGCCAGAGTTTTTAAACAATGGCTCAGTCGGGGTAATGAAAAGTCGCGCTGTGTATCCATACACTGACCCTGCGAGCAGGAAGGTTGAGCTTACAACATACCTAAACCGCAGGACCGTGTAAAATGTGATTCAGTCATACAACTTACTGGTAATAGCGGTAACAGCCGTTTCCACCCGAAGAATTCTTGGGCCCAGGTGAACCCGTTCGAACCCTGCCTGTTCCAGTTTCTCCACTTCGTAAGGAATAAAACCACCTTCGGGGCCAATAGCCAGAACCACTTCATCATCCACCTGATGAGGGCATGGAACCCCGCCTACCGGGTGCGCTACCAAGCAACGTTTGCCGTCCATCATGGCCGGTAAACGATCCTCAACAAAAGGCTTGAAACGTTTTTCAAGGATGACTTCCGGTAGCAGCGTATCCCTTGCCTGTTCCAACCCCAGAATAAGCTGCTCACGGACTTTTTCTGCCGATAGCCAGGGCGATTGCCAAAAGCTTTTCTCTACCCGGTAGCTGTTCATAAGAATGATTTTCTTAACCCCAATAGACGACAAGTGCTGAAAAATCCTCTTTAGCATTTTCGGCCTGGGAAGTGCCAGCAGAACCGTCAGGGGCAGAGGCTCAGGAGACTTTTGATTCAGGCATACCTCCAGCTCCATAGCCTGATCCGTGAGAGAAACAATGATGCCTTCACCCATTTCTCCGTTGAGCATTCCGACCCTGATGCGATCACCGGTTTGAGAGCGATGAACGTTAAGAACGTGCTGCAGGGGTCTGCCTGTCAAGCTGACGCGGTTTTCAGAAATAAAATCGGTGGGAGTCAATAACAGCAGGTTCATATCGGAAAGCATCAACAGTCAGAAAAGAAACCTGCATTGTCCAGATAAAGCCCCCTTAACGAAAGGCTAATTTTATCGAAGATTTATTACAGGGAGTCAACTTGACTCCCTGGGAGGTCTAGGGACTCTCTCCCCCTTGGAAGCCAGATCGATCAACTCAATTAATCTTTGCATGAATTTTGGGTTTTTATGGCCTGTCTCAAATTTCATGCAATCCTGCTTTCTAAGACACTGAACAAAACTATCTACCAAGTGAGAAGCATAAGCTTTGCATAAATCCATATTTGTGTGATTTGTTTCGATTATACCTCCTGGAAAATCGGACAAAAACAACTTAACATCACCAGACTCGAGTATCTGATAGTTAATTGAGCCAGAGTCCAGACATATTCCATTCTTTACCAATATGCCTGCGTCTTCAATAGCATGCTGAAGTACACCATAAAACACCTCTTCGTCAGGAATTTCTTCAACCTTGAACTTTTCTCCAGTACTTTGATCTATAGCAGCAATGTCGTCTATAAATGAATCGAGAATATAGGCGTTTTTATGATCTGCAATCTGGCCATCAAGATCGTCAAATAAAGGCATAACTGTGGCGGGAACAGTCACACCGTCTATCTCGACAAGAACGGTTTTATGAAAAGAGAGCGTGTTAAAACCTAGCTGCCTGAGTCGTTCTGTTGACTGTGTTTCCTTTAACACAGTAGGCCAATGCCTCGCTTCATAACTTTTCGTCGGCACGGAAATGGCAAACTCTTTACCTTTTATATTTATTTTAAAAACTTTTTTTATGTCACGTTGAAATAAAAAATCACACAAAAAGTCTTGCTTATCATCTAACACTTCTTCCCCTTGAGAATCATCGGTCGCCTTTAACATTGTTATTTTTAACTGATCCCCAATAGATACTTTTTGCAAATTATATTTTTTTCCAGAATCACTAGCCTTATTGAGTATTTGCGGATCATCTAAAGACACTTCAAAGTCTTTTAATTCGTCAACCTCAACCGGGGGAAATATTTCATGTATGCCATCAGACACATAATCGGGAGCTTGTGAAACTTCCTCTGAATCAGAGAGTTCCTCATCGGGGTCTTTCAGGTTTTCATAAATTTCTCCCAGTCCACGCAACAGAGGTGTGGTGTATTTTTCAGGCGCATGCTTGATCAACTCTGCCACCATGTCTTCATAAGAATCACAGCGTTCGACCTCTGTCTTCAGTGCTTTCAGGGCTTTAACATCGGGCAGATCTTCGGGATTAACCTCAGCATATGAAATGAAGACGTATTTTTTTTCTGACGAGGCAGACTCGCCCTCTTTATCTACCTTTTCCTGAGCAGCCTTCGCATAACATTCATCTACTATTCCCTTGATGATAGTGTCAAGATCACCCATCAGGTCTGCCTTCAGCTTGGCTACCATCTCAAAGTCTTGAGACACGTGACTCCAGTTTAAGTCTAAAGAGGTGTCTTCAGCGCAGTTTTCGCGATCCTCCAGAAACTGTCTTATGGATGGATCCAGCTGCAAGTTATCGCCGGTTTCCTCACAGATTTCCTTGAAGGCAGTCAGCAGGTTTTTCGCGTGTTTTGAAGGTGCTTCCTGTTTGATCAACTCAAATACGTCATTGATATCGCTGGCCTTCATCACATTCAGGGCCAGGGCACTGATTTGATTTGTTATCAGGCCGGATCGACTGTCTATTTCTTCACTTTGATTCTTATGAATCAATTCCAGATGAGGGAAAAATTTCTCTTTAAATGTACCCAGTTCATCACCAGCAGCCAATAGCGGGGCCCGCACCTTAAAAGATCTCGGTTTAAATCCAGCCCGCGCCACCAGTGTTTTCAGTTTCAGAAGGTAACCATATTGTTCACAATGCTCAAAGTGGTTATCGAGACATAAAACCATTTCTGGTATATCTTGGACTGCCTGAATCGAATGCAAAAGATCGCGTTCTTTCGCTGTATATTCTTTAAAACCCTCAGCCAGCCATTCAGTGGATTGACCCAGTTCGGATTTTAATAGCTGAAACAGATTTTCCTTTAGCCCTTCAAACGATACATTCTGGATCATGGATTCCAGCCATAAACGGCCCTGTTCTGACAGTCCCAAATCGGCCCCGGTTTTTCGTCCAATCTGTAAGAAGCTCATACACAGTCTCTTCAGATAGGGCTCTGGTACCACATCATTCAAAAAAAACAGCACCTCATCCAAAGAGCGGCAATCATCGATTCTGTCAAGAAGGCTGCTCTTTACTTTCTTGTGTAGCTCCGGTTCTTTTTCGCCTTTAATAGCAATCATATCATCCATAACATCTCTAACCCGGAGTTTGAAATCCTCCTTGAATGCATCCACCTCCGCAAATGAATAGCTTTTTACTAATGCTGCCAGCCCCTGGGGTCCCATCGTTGATATTGAACGCTGTTTCATAGGCGACGCAGATGGTTTAAAAGGATCCAGATTTTTTTTCAGACGGGAAGGGGTCAGCACCGCAACCACACTCCGACAGAAAGCCCGAGCTTTGCCAAGTGCCAGAGAAGTTGCTTTGCGAATACTGATGGCAGCCATCCTGAGATGGTGCAGAACACTGTCGTCCTGCGGTGTCTTCTGAAGATTATCCATATGCGCCCCGAAAGTTGTGTCATCCTTCTATTCAACTTAGTCAAAGCAGGGCGAGTCATTTCAGTGACAAACTTCACTCAGTAGTCCGAAACAGGAGAGATCACGACTTTAATCTGGCGCTGAGCGTTGAGTGAGTCGGGAGAAAACGATACCCACTTCAAACAGCAACCACATCGGAATGGCCAGAAGGGACTGGGAAACAACGTCGGGGGGAGTCAGCAACATGCCTATAACGAAACAGCCAATCACTATATAAGGGCGTTTTTTCGACAAACTTTCTACGGTTGAGATACCGCTCCAAACCAGCATTACCGTTGCGACTGGAATTTCAAAAGCCATACCGAAGGCAAAGAACATTTTCAGTATAAATTCGAGGTAGCGATTGATATCCGTCATCACCGTCACCGATTCCGGCCCGACGGTAGTAAAGAAAGAGAAGATAATCGGGAAGACAACGTAATAGGCAAACACCATCCCCAGATAAAAAAGCAGAACACTGGCCACCAGCATGGGAATAGCCACCCGTTTCTCACTTTTATACAGACCCGGCGCAATAAACGCCCAAATCTGATGCAGAAGGTAGGGAATTGCCAGAAAAAAAGCCACAAACAGAGTCAGCTTAAAGGGCGCCAGAAAGGGGGATGCCACCTCGGTGGCAATCATAGTGCCCCCTTCGGGCAGGTGCGCCCTCAGGGGCTCGGAAACAAACCGATAAATATCATTGGCAAAATAGAAGAGACCCAGAAATACCAGCAGCACAGCCGCAAAACCACGAAGCAGACGACGCCTCAGTTCAACAAGATGCTGAACCAGAGACTGTTCCCCGTCGGCTTCATCTTCGCTCATGCGCTCTTATCTTTTTCCTCTTCAGTTTTGTTTTGTGCTTTGCCTTTGGTGTCATCAGGAGCTTTGTCGCCAGAATCTTTATCACCAGGACCCTCACCAAGACCCTCACCAAGACCCTCACCAAGACCCTCACCAAGATCAATGGGCTTATTTAAGGTCTCTAATGGCTCCTTGATCGACTCAGTCACCTGGGAGCGGGTTTTTTCCAGCTCTTTCATCACCTGTTCGTTATGAATCTGTCGTTTGATGCCTTCGACATCCAGCTCTTTCTCCAGCTCGTCCTTGGCAGACTGAAAGCTGCGTTTTATCTTACTGATCCAGTAGGCCGTGGTTCGAATCGCACCCGGCAGCCTCTCAGGTCCCAGCACGACCAGAGCGATCACAGCGATAAGAAGCAGCTCTGTGAAACCGATATCGAACACTTTATCTCCAGAGATATCTCAAAAACATGTTTGAACATACAGCAGCTTACCCTGTCCCGGTACACGGGAGGCAAAAGCTGTCCTACCACCTGCCTCAGGATTTACGCTGAGTTTCTTCAGTCTCTTTTTCCTGATGACTGCTGGACTGCTGAGGCTTCTGTTCTTCGTCAGAGGAGATCGCTTTCTTGAATCCTTTGACGGCACCGCCCAGATCCCCCCCCAGGCCTTTCAGTTTCTTAGTACCAAACAGCATCACTACAATCAGCAGGATGATGAGCAACTGCCAGATACTGATTCCACCAAATCCCATATTGCACCTTCCTTTCAGGCTGGCCGGGGAAACCCCGGAAACATTAACAGCCGCCCTCTTTGAATGCAGCTGTACGATCAATCTATTTTACCGGATATCCGGTTTCACTACACTCAGGTATCCCTAGGAGCCTGACCGAGAATAGCTGCCCTACTGCGGCGACAGCAAATTGGTCTAAAAATCCGCTTTTGTTCGTCAAATAGCTAGCTATTCTCCTCACAAAACCGAATTTTTATCCTCAATTTTCTGCCGTCCTCGCTACGGGCGCTATTCTCGGTCAGGCTCCTAGAGGCCTTTTCTTCGATGCCCGACAAACCAAAGCGTCGCTCCAGCTCTTTAAGAACCTGTTTGTGGCTCAGCCCCAGATGGGACAGCATGACCAGCGAGTGAAACCAGAGGTCTGCCGTTTCATAAACCACATCATCAAGACTGCCACCCAAATCCGCTGCTTTCGCTGCAATCAGCACTTCTGCCGACTCTTCGCCGACTTTTTTCAGGATCTTATCCATCCCGGCATCGTGCAGACTGGCGACATAAGAGCTGTCGGGACTGGCCTGACGGCGCTCTTCCAGCACAGCTTCCAGCTTCTCTAAGATGTTATCCATTATCGCTGCTTCCGCTCATGTCTTCACCGTAGATAGCATCAGGGCTTTTCAGGACTTCATCCGTAGTTAACCATTGCCCGTCTTCGGTCAACTTACGATAAAAACAGGATTCCCGACCTGTATGACAGGCTATTCCACCTAATTGTTCCACCACCAGCAGAACCGAGTCGCCATCACAATCCAGCCTCAGTTCATGCAGTTTCTGCACATGGCCGGATGACTCACCTTTACGCCAGAGTTTGCCACGGGAGCGCGACCAGTAAACGGCCTGTTGTTCGCCAGCGGTCAGAGCCAGGGCTTCCCGGTTCATCCAGGCCTGCATCAGTATCCTGCCGGTTTGGACATCCTGGGCTGTCGCTGCCACCAGACCATCACTGTTCCAGCGAACCTCATCCAACCAACTCATGTTACTCTCCTCCCCCTATCGAGCCAGGAGCCAGACTCCGAGCCCGCCAATAAACACCCCCTGCCATGGGACCTGTGCTGACCATTCAGGGAACACCAGAGCAGCCGCGGCTACGGCAACCAATAGCCCACCCAACCACTTCATCTTGCCGGATTGCTGGTCTTCCCGTTTATGCATCGCCATCAGCTTTTGCTGATGCTCTGAAATCTGTTTGACACTGTGCAACGTATTTCTGGCCATATTGGGCGCACTCAGCAGCCAGCCGGAAAGGTTGTCCTTCACTGAGCGACCGATGCCACAGGGACTGACCTGATCCTTCATCCACTTCTCAAGATAAGGCTGTGCAGTATTCCAAAGATCCAGATCCGGGTACAGCTGTCGCCCCAGCCCTTCGACATTGAGCAACGTTTTTTCCAGCAGAACCAGCTGAGGCTGAACTTCCATTTCAAACCTCCGTGCCACCTGGAACAACCTGACCAACAGATACCCAAACGAAATATCTTTCAATGGTCGTTCAAATACAGGCTCACACACGGTACGGATAGCCGCCTCAAGTTCTCCGACTACGGTATCGGAAGGAACCCAGCCGGAATCCACATGCAGTTGGGCGACCCTACGATAATCCCGCTTGAAAAAGGCCAGCAGGTTGCAGGCCAGGTAATACTGATCTTCCGGTTCCAGAGTGCCGACGATACCACAGTCGATGCCGATGTATTTGGGCTCGGAAGGGTCAGAAATATCGACAAAAATATTACCCGGATGCATGTCGGCATGGAAAAACCGATCCCGGAAAACCTGGGTAAAGAAGATCTCAACACCCCTTTCCGCCAGCTTTTTCATATCGGTGCCCCTGGCCTTCAGGGTTTTTATATCCGCCACAGGCACACCGTAAATGCGCTCCATCACCATCACCGAAGGCTTGCAGTAATCCCAGTAAACCTGAGGCACAAACAGCAATGGAGAATCGATAAAGTGCCTGCGTAACAGGGAAGCATTGGCCGCTTCCCGCAGCAGGTCCAGCTCATCAAGAATCGTTTTCTCGTAATCCCTGACCACTTCTATCGGCCTGAGCCTTCTGGCCTCTTTTAAAAGGGCGACTAACAAACGACCAAAGACGTACATAAGCCGGATATCCTTGCGGATCACCTTCTCAATACCAGGCCGTATCACTTTAATCACCACCTCCTCTCCACTGTGCAGTCGGGCGGAGTGCACCTGAGCTATGGAAGCAGACGCCATAGGCTCGTGATCGAAGCGGTCAAACAGTTCTGAAACCGGGGCATGGAGGCTTTGTTCAATGATGGCAACGGCCTCCGTCGCAGGAAAAGGCGCCACCTGATCCTGCAGTCGAGCCAATTCATCACTGACGTCTTCAGGCAGCAGATCGCGGCGGGTAGACAGAATCTGGCCGAACTTGATAAAGATCGGTCCCAGGGATTCCAGCCCTTTTCTCAGTCGGATGGCCCTGGGGTCATTGTTCTTGATGAAGTATCGCCAGGGAAGGAGTCGCATCAGCACTCTGGCGGGAAAGGGCAGGCGGTCGATCTTGATCAGATCATCCAGTCTGTAGCGGGCAATAGCCCCGACAATTTTTATTAAACGGGTAAACTGCAGCACCCTTTTCTCCCGCGATACTTTTGTTTGCTCAACTCGTGTTTGCTCAACTCGTGTTTGCTCAACTCGCTTGTTGGTTCAAACGTCTGCTCAAGTCTTCAACAGCTTCATTCAGGGCGGTCACCTCTCGACTGAAAGTGTCGATTTCCGGCTCAGAAGGAACCAGCTCCAGCTCTTCCTGAAGGTAAGCTGCTCCGTGGCCAGAAAGCGTGGCTCCTAAACCTGCGAAGGTCGAGGTTAGCAAGCGCAGTCCTTCAGCCAGTGAATGCCCGGCTACCGGGCCCATCTGCTCACAGATCAGGCTTTCCCAGTCAAGCTCCATCTTTCGATGAGTGGCTTCCAGCGCTCCCAGAATATTCTGGTCTCCCGAGACTTCTAAGCCACTGACGGCAGCCCAGGAAGATTCCCGATTGCTGGCAAGCATGATAAAACTGCTCAATGGCCCCCGCAGGGTGACATCCACAATACCTTCATGCCAGCCCGCACAACGAACCCCTAAAGAGTCGAGAAAAACGTAGCCATTAAAATCAGGTTGAAGACAAATGAAATGAACAACGCTGCCGTCCAGGGACTTCAGAGCCTCGGCTGTGACAGGATCCAGCTTTAGCAGCTGATTGACCCGGGTCTCCAGAAACGCCAGAAATGCCGTCTTCATCATAATCAGGGTTTGATGCCTTTGTGCAGGGCAACAATGCCTCCGGTCATGTTGTGATAAGTGGTATTCACGAAACCGGCCTCTTTCATCATGGCTTTCAGGGTTTCCTGGTCCGGATGCTTGCGAATACTCTCAGCCAGGTAGCGATAACTCTCTGAATCACCCGCCACCAGCTTGCCTATGGCCGGCAACAGATAGAAGGAATAAACGTCATAGGCTTTGGTCAGCAGAGGATTACTGGTCTTTGAGAACTCCAGAACCAGCAAACGACCGCCAGGCTTAAGAACCCGGCACATGGAGCGCAGGGCTTCGTCCTTGTCAGTCACATTTCGCAGGCCAAAGGCGATGGTTATGCAGTCGAAGGTGTTCTCCGGGAAAGGCAGGCACTCGGCGTTGGCCTGAACGTACTCAACATTCCCGACAATGCCCTGATCAATCAAACGATCACGACCAACCCTGAGCATGGATTCATTGATATCAGCCAGCACAACCCGACCGGTATCGCCTACCAGACGGGAAAACTGTTTGGTGAGGTCACCGGTACCACCGGCAATATCCAGCACCTGATGACCTTTGCGCACTGCCGAAAGCTCTATGGTAAAACGCTTCCAGAGCCGGTGAACGCCCATGGACATCAGGTCATTCATCACATCGTAGCTGCCAGCCACTGAGTGAAAAACACCCGCCACCAGTCTCTCTTTATCATCAGGTTTGACATCTTTGTAACCAAAGTGCGTCTTATCCTGGTCTCTTACCTTCTCAGTCATCCAGTTCTCCGCCCCAGTACCAGAAAACGATCCGAACCCTGTCTTTCGATTTACGGGTGCTGGCAAGCATTCGGGAAAAATTGCGGGCTATTGTAATTTCAACGCTTTCTGACGACAACACTGCCAATGGAATAACCCGCTCCGAAAGAACAGATCACACCACAGCTACCTGCCTCAAGGTCAATCGAGTGCTTATGGAAGGCAATGATTGATCCGGCAGAACTGGTATTGGCGTACTCATCCAGAATAACCGGTGCTTCTTCAGAGGTTGCTTCACGGCCCAGTACTTTCCGTGAAATCAGCTGGTTCATGCTCAGGTTTGCCTGATGCAGCCACAGACGAGAGAGTTCTCCAGAGGTCAGCCTCAACTCATCCAGATGACCGGCAATGATCTCTGCTACTTTCGGACAGACTTCCTTGAACACCTTGCGGCCATTCTGCACAAACAGTTTATCCGGTTGTCCGATGCCGGACTCATCCGTGCGATTCAGAAATCCAAAATTATTACGGATATGGTTGGAAAACTGAGTCCAGGCTTTGGTACCCAGAATTTCAAAGCCCCGCTCGTTTCTGGCAACACTGTCGGCTTCAACCACTACAGCAGTAGCGGCATCTCCGAAAATAAAGTGACTGTCACGATCCCGGAAATTCAGATGACCCGACGTGATCTCGGGACTGATCACCAGTACCCTTTGCGCGTTACCGGCAAGAATGGCGTCCGTCGCCGCTTTGATACCAAAGGTTGCAGAAGAACAGGCAACATTCATATCGTAAGCGTAACCCGATGCCCCCAGGTAATATTGCACTTCAACAGCAACGGCAGGATACGCCCTTTGCAGGTTAGAACAGGCGACAATCACCAGATCCACCTCTTCTGGCCTTACCCGGGCCTGGGAAAGGGCATCTCTGGCGGCATGCAACGCCATTTCACACTGAACGGAAATTTCTTCGTTATCTCGCTCGGGCAGGTAGGGCACCATACGACCAGGGTCAAGAACACCTTCCCGGTCCATAACGTAGCGGCTTTTAATGCCCGATGCTTTTTCAATAAAGGCACTGCTGCTCAATGGCAGAGGCTCCCTTTCACCAGCAGCAATAGCCTGCTGGTGCTGGTCATTTTCTTTTTGAGCCCAGTCGTTATAGCTCGCGACCAGCTCATCATTGCTGATGGAACTGGTCGGGGTATACAACCCCGTTCCTGTAATAATTGCAGCGACAGCCATGCTTGTTCCGATCACCTTGTCTTTATGTGCTCCGTGATCGTATATCATGCATCATGGTAATAAAACCTTAATATCCGGATCACTGTCAGCAATCAACCCGTATTACGCATTCCTGCGGCAATGCCGGCAATGGTGATCATCAGGGCCTGCTCCAGGTTTTCACAATCCTCTCCCTCTTCTGAATGTCGTACCCGGTAAAGTAACTCTGCCTGAAGTACGTTCAGAGGGTCGGTATAAGGATTACGCAAAGCGATGGCCTGCTTGTTTTGAGGATGGTTAGACATCAACTCTTCCCCGCCTTTCAGCTCCAGCAGTGCCCGAACTGAAGTCTCCAGTTGCTCGCGCAGACGCCCCCCCAAATACTGCAACCCGGTGGGTACCAGCCGGTCTTCGTAGTATTCAGCCAGGTTGGCATCCGTTTTCATAAAGACCATCTCCAGCATTTCCAGTCGTGCCTGGAAGAAGGGCCACTGACTGATCATCGCTTCCAGAGTTTCCCTATGACCGCTTTCAAGGGCATTCCTCAGGGCAACTCCGCACCCAAGCCAGGTGGGCAGCATAAGACGAATCTGGGTCCAGGCGAATATCCATGGAATGGCCCGCAGACTTTCCACACCACCGTTCGGCTTACGCTTTGCCGGTCGGGAGCCCAGCGGCAGCTTGGCCAGCTCCTGTTCCGGCGTCACAGCACGAAAGTAAGGAACAAAATCAGGCTCATCCCGAACCATATTACGGTACGTTTGCAGGGAATCTGCGGCCAGCTGATCCATCATATCCCGCCAGCTTTGCTCTGGCGCAGGTGGCGGCAACAAGGTTGCTTCCAGAGTGGCGCTGGCATAAAGCATCAGGCTGTTAATCGCCACATCGGGGAAACCAAACTTGAAGCGGATCATTTCTCCCTGTTCAGTGACGCGCAGATTACCCTTCACAGAACCGGGGGGCTGGGAGAGAATCGCCGCACGGGCAGGGCCACCGCCACGACCAATGGTTCCGCCACGACCATGGAACAGGGTCAGCTCGACATTGTTTTCACCGCAGACTTCGGTCACCTCTTCCATGGCCCGATACTGAGCCCAGGCTGCCGCCATCCAGCCAGCATCTTTGGCAGAATCGGAATAACCAATCATCACCATCTGACCGCCATGACAATAACCACGATACCAGGGCAACGACAGTAGAGCGCGAATACACTCACTGGCACCGTCCAGGGCATCAAGGGTTTCAAACAGGGGAGCAATGGGCATGGCAAAATCAACACCGCACTCTTTAAGCAACAGTGCCACCGACAAGACATCGGACGGCGTATAGGCCATGGAAATAACATAAGCGCCTAATGCCTGCTGACCTTCCCGGGCAATCACACGACAGGTGGCAATGACTTCAGCTACTTCTTCGGAAGGCTGCCAACTGGCTGGAATCATGGGTCTGGGGTTTTGCAGTTCTTTCAGCAGAAAGGTCTGTTTTTCCTGTTCATCCCAACTCTGGTAATCGCCAATTCCCAGGGCCCTGGTCAATTCACTGATCGCCTGAGTATGTCTGCTCGCTTCCTGACGAATATCCAGACGTATCAGGGTGAGACCAAAACTGTGAGCACGACGGATCATGTCCAGTAGCGGGCCATCGGCAATGACGCCCAGACCGACGTCGTGCAGGGAGCGATAGCAAAGCTCCAGGGGCTCAATCAGGTCTTTATGTTCCAGCAGCACTTCTGAAGACCGGGGTCTGTCGACCAGTGAATATTCGCACCAGCGTCGGGTCTCCCTGAGACGTTCCCTGAGTTGCCTGAGAACCACCCGGTAAGGCTCTCGGCACTCCCCCACCTTTTGGGTGATCTCTTCGTTGCACTCCGTCATGGAGAGTTCACCAATCAGGGGCTTCAGATCCCTGAGATACAAATCCGCTGCCATCCAGCGGCTCAATAACAGCACCTCCCGGGTCACCTCGGCAGTAACAAACGGGTTGCCGTCACGGTCTCCTCCCATCCAGGAAGAAAAACGGACCGGCACAGCATCCAGAGGCAGACCTATGTCGGTATGCTCCCTGAGCCGCTCATCCATGGCACGAACAAAGTCAGGCACCGCATTCCACAGCGAGTGCTCGATGGTGGCAAACCCACCCTTGGCCTCATCCACCGGCGTTGGCCGCTTCATCCTGAACTCATAGGTGTGCCAGGCCTGGGCAATCAACTGACGAAGACGCTCTTCAAGACGAGCCCGCTCTCTGAAACTAAGACGACTGCTTTCCAGCTTGCTGAGGCACTCAAACATTGATTCATGTTTCTGGATCAGGGTTCTGCGGGAAACTTCAGTGGGGTGAGCAGTCAACACCAGTTCCATATCAAGACTGGCCACGCTGTCTGCGATTTGCTCTTGGCTGAAACCCTGTTGCCTCAGCCTGGCCATCAGCTCATCAAAGTGATCCGGGACACAAAAAGCTTCGTTGTGGCTGACGGCAATGCTGTCGTATTGCTCAGCCAGGTTAGCCAGATTGAGAAAGTGGCTGAATGCCCGGGTAACGGGAACCAGATCGTCATCGGAAAGGTTTTTTAATTGATCCAGTAACACTTCCCGATCATCTTCACTGCCCGCTCTTGCCGCCTTGGAAAGTTGACGGATGCTTTCAATCCGATTGAAAAAAGCCTCGCCATGATGCTCTTTTATCGTTTGGCCCAACAGTGTCCCCAGCAGGTTCACGTTCCGACGCAAATTCGTCTTGCTGTCCGTCATAGATTTAACTTCCCAGGTTTTTAAAGCACGCCCACCCTATTCTGATGACGCACGACTTCGAGAATCACTCAGCCTATACCATAAAAACCGAATAAAAAAGCTTTCACAAACACCAACCAATACACGCAAATAAGCACATAGCGCACAAAACATGGACACGATTGATGACAAACCAGACAGACTGTCGCAGAATAGCAATTATTTCTGATTTATCCCCGGAGATGGTGTAGCATATTCATTTCATGATAAAGATAGCGAGCTTGCTTGCTTTTAACGAGGTATTAGCATGAACGAAACAGACCCCTATGAATGCACCAACTGCAACACCGTAGAAGTCGGCACCCTGATCCGCGACGATGATACCTGGGTGACTCTGGAGATTCGTGGCGACGAGGCCATTTCCGCCCAGGACAAGTTCAGCGAAATTGAAGAACGCGCTCTGTCTGTAGGATCAGGCAACTGCAAGATAAAATCGGAAACCTGCCAGGAAAACGGTATCACCGTGATTAAGGCGATGCTGGACTTTGACTGCGCCGCCGAGAAGCTGATCTTTGAAATGTCCCTGCGATAACCCTTCGCAGTCAACTGAATTGCGTTCAATCAACCTTAAAGCCCCTGATGCCGAGATACTCTTCTGGCCGGAACTGATAGCCCCCCAAGACGGTGAGTCCTTCTACCAGCAGCTTCTTTCTGGCATCCAGTGGCGTCAGGATCAAATCACACTGTTTGGAAAAACGTTTGATGTACCGCGGTTGCAGGCGTGGTATGGCGATCAGGGAATGACCTACCGCTACTCTGGACTGGAGCTAACACCAGAGCCCTGGACTCCGGTATTGCGAGCGTTAAAAGCAAGGGTTGAGCAAGCCTGTCACGGTTCATTTAACACGGTACTGCTAAACCTCTATCGTGATGGCAATGACAGCAATGGCTGGCATTCCGACGATGAAGCAGAGCTTGGGGAGCACCCTGTTATTGCCTCACTGAGCCTGGGTCAGGAAAGGCGTTTTCGGCTGAAACACAAACAGGGCAAATCAAAAGGCATCCAACCCTTGTCACTGGACTTGCCTTCCGGCTCACTGCTGGTGATGTCAGGCCCCACCCAGCGCTGCTGGCAGCACTGTATTCCCAAAACATCCAGAGATGTTTTACCCCGTATTAACCTGACTTTCAGAAATGTCATTGATGAGCCAGAATATCTACGGAAAAATAACAACCTGGTGGACAGCTAAGCAGAGACTTTTTACACTGCCCGCGCTCAAGAGCCAAAACAATAGCAATCAGATACAAGGTTTAAAACAATAATGACTGACGCCTTAGTGAAGCCTTCTTCCCGCTGGTTCTGGGTGTATTGCCTGATCCTGTTTGCCATTCTGGTCCGACTGTTCTCACTGGGCCTTTACCCCCTGATGGATACCTCAGAAGCTCGATACGGTGAAATCGTCAGACTGATGGTAGAGACGAACGACTGGATCATCCCTTATTTTGATTACGGCGTCCCTTTCCTGGGTAAACCTCCACTGTTTATCTGGCTTTCAGCGATAAGCTTCAAACTGTTTGGCATCAATGAGTTTGCCGCCCGCTTACCCTCTCTGGTGTGCGGCATAGGCACTCTGGCACTGGTCTGGAAGCTGGCCCGATTTCAAATGGGCAAGCAACAGGCAAACATTTCGGTACTGTTCCTGATCACCTCAGCCTCATTTATGGTTCTTTCCGGAGCCGTGCTGGCCGACCCGGTCATGACCCTGACCATCACCCTGATCCTCTGCGGCTTCTGGATCGGCTGGCACAGCGAAAACGCATCCGAAGCACGGCGCTGGCAGTATCTGTTTTTTGCGGGTTGCGGTCTGGCACTTCTGGCCAAAGGGCTCGCGGCCCTGGTTCTGGCAGGCGGCCCGATTTTCCTGTGGTGCCTGCCAAAAGGCAGATTGATCACACTGTGGCACAGATTCCCCTGGATCAAAGGTACGGTTCTGGCCGCCGCCATTGCCCTTCCCTGGTATATCAGTGCCGAGATACGCAACCCCGGCCTGCTGGAGTACATGTTTATTGGTGAACACTTTTCCCGCTACCTGGACTCCGGCTGGGACGGCGATGAATATGGCAATGCCCATGTTCATCCACTGGGATCCATCTGGGGCTACCTGCTGCTGGGAGGCTTTCCCTGGACATTCGTATTAATGGGAGCGGTTATCACCCAGCTCTGGAAAGGCTGGCGGAAGAAGCCCACCCTTAAGTTGCAGGAATGGGATTACTTCCTGCTTTGCTGGCTGCTCTTTCTGCCCGTGTTTTTCACGTTCACCGCCAATCTGATCTGGACATATACCCTGCCCGTTATGCCTGCCCTGGCACTGATTATTGCACGGCTGTTCGGGGAGAACTGGCCTGACCATTCTCGCAAACTGATCGCCCTGGCAACCCTGACCCCCTTGTTGATGATTGCCACCACCGTTGTCATGATGAATGACGGCGGTAAAAAATCACAAAAGTACCTGATCGAAAGTATGACGGCTCATACGGTAGAGCAGCCTGGTCATCTTATTTACTTTTTGAAGCGTCCCTTCTCTGCTCGCTTTTATTCTCACGGTCAGGCGTTGCTGGCCAACAGCGAAGAGGAAATCAGCAATCAGTTGCACGACGATCGCAGGGACTTTCTGGCTACTCGTGACGGCAACATCAATATACTGTCTGAGTCGCTGAGAGACCGTTTCGAAAAAGTATCCGAATACAGGAACTGGACCCTCTGGGTTGAGAAGGAGTAGCATGGGCAGGCATACCTCTTTTAATAAAGACAAGGCACTGGATAATGCACTCGCCCTCTTCTGGTCACGAGGGTTCTCAGCATCCTCCCTCAGGCAGCTGGAAGAGGCCACCGACCTGCACCCTGGTAGCCTGTATTATCACTTTAAAAACAAAGAAGGGTTATACCTGCAGGTTCTGCAATATTACATTGACCACTACCTGCAACTGAGAATTGACAAGCATCTTAGTTCAGGCCCTCCACTTGAAGGGCTGCGCCGATTCCTGACAGCCGGCTATCGTCATTCCCGCGATAGGCAATACCAGAACTGCTGCTTTCTGGCCTGTACCAGTACAGAGCTGCACTTGCTACCAGATCAGGCTGCAGAACTGGTCAGACAGGCTGTCGACAGGATTCAGCAGGCATTGCTGGCCCAGATTCTCAACAGTGCTGAAAAGAATCTGATCGCCCCCGGGCTGAGCAGCACGGATGCAGCCCGGGAACTCACCAGCTTCTTTCTGGGCCTTCAGTTAATGGCCAGAATCAATCCCAATCAGCATCAGTTAGATCTACTGGTAAAGCGCAGCCTTGGGCATATTCTGAACCCAAAAACATGACTGAGAAAAGGTGGCCTAGTCGTACAAGTCATCATCTTCTTCTTCTTCATAAAATCTGTCTTCTCCTGGTACCGTTTCCGATCCAGCTGACGTTCCGTTTTCAGGGGCGGGCGTATCCTGAAAACGGAATGGGATTCCGGTTTGGCCTTCCTTATACGCCTGAAAATTTTCATAACGGCGCATATCCATGGGTTTGACGCTGCGTCTCGCCGTGAGCATAGCTTGCTCAAAGTGGCTGCGCGTCAACATGTAATTGTCAAGGGACTCTTCAGCTTTCACTGGCTCACTTCCAGCCCCCTCCGAGGTGCGTTGGCTAGCGTACTCCCTGACTGCATGTCTTATTGCTGTCTGGCAGACTTCGCTAATATCCGCTCCCGAGAAACTTGGGGTTGCGCGAGCCAGCTGTCTTAAATCAACATTGTCCTGTACCGGGGTTTTACGCAGGACCGCTTTGAAAATATGCAGTCGGCTTTCATAATCCGGCAGCGGAATGTAGATATGCTTGTCGAAACGACCAGGTCGCATAATGGCTGGATCAAGAATATCCGGTCTGTTGGTGGCGGCAATGATGTAAATTTGATTCCGCTCAGTGATACCATCAATCTCGGTTAACAGTTGATTCAGAACGCGATCGCTTGCACCATTGGCGTCCCCTAGTGCCCCTCCCCTGTTAGTCGCTAAAGAATCAATTTCATCAAAAAACAGAATGCAGGGTGCTGATTGCCTGGCTTTTTCAAAAAGGTCGCGCACATTACGCTCTGACTCGCCAAACCACATAGTCAGCAACTCCGGTCCTTTTATAGAAATGAAGTTAGCCTGACAATCGTTGGCCAGAGCCTTGGCTAACTGTGTTTTGCCACAACCAGGAGGGCCGTACAGAAGCACACCCCGTGATGTTTTCTGACCAAAATGCTTGAGCAGCCCGGGAAATTCCAAGGGGTTGCGAACCATTTCATTCAATGTCTTTTTGGTCTCCGCCATGCCGCCGATGTCTTCCCAGGTCACAGCGGGTATCTCAACATAGGTTTCTCTGAGAGCGGATGGGCTGGAGGAACCCAGAGCCTGTTCAAAATGAGCATGAGTGATTTCCAGGCTATCTAAAAGCTCGGCATCAAGGCTCTGTCCATCCTCCAGGGTAGTAATATCTACTTTTTGCCTGATACAGAGCACAGCAGCATCACTAATAAGCTGTGCGATGTCTGCGCCGGTGAAGCCGTGGCAGCTTTTTGCAATCGTTTCCAGATCCACATCATCGGACAGTTTTTTGTCTCTGGTGTGAACCTGAAGAATTTCCAGACGACCGACCTCGTCAGGCACACCGATATGGATTTCTTTATCAAACCGGCCAAAACGGCGCAGTGCCTGGTCAATCGAATTAGCCCTGTTGGTGGCTGCCAGAACTATAACCTGATGCCTGGACAGCAAACCATCCATCAAGGTAAGCAATTGAGCTACAATCCGTCGCTCCACTTCACCCTGGGTTTTATCACGTTTGGGAGCTATGGAATCAATTTCATCAATAAAAATAATGGCAGGCGCGTTTTTTTGAGCTTCATCAAAAGCCTTTCTCAGGTTGGACTCTGACTCACCTGACATTTTGCTCAAAATTTCCGGGCCATTAATCAGAAAGAAGAAGGCGCCGCTCTCGTTGGCAGTGGCCCGGGCAATCATTGTTTTTCCAGTTCCCGGTGGTCCAGTCAGGAGTATTCCTTTTGCAGGGCTAGCGTTCAGGGTATAAAACAGTTGTGGGTAACGCAGGGGAAGCTCAATAATTTCGCGTATGTTTCGAATCTGTGGTCCAAGCCCACCAATGTCATCATAACCAATATTCCCAATTGAAGACTCATCCTGCCGATCAACGGGCTCGCCTTCACAGTAAAGTACAGTGTCCGGAGAAACTATGCAGCTACCCACCGGATCCGTTTCCATCACCCGGAACTCCACGGTTCGCATGGCTGCCCTGATAGGAATGATGTCGCCTTTAGTAACAGGTCGATACGCTTCGTTAAAAAATGGCTTCAAATACACATCAAACAAGTTACCGGTTATGCCTGCAATGCTTTCTTTTGTTGGCAATATATGCACCCGTTTACCGTACTTAATGTCAGGCATCTGGGTGACTCTGACTGGATCGCCCAACGACAGCTTAAGATTGCTCCGGGTGGACCTGTGCATCTTGATCGTGCCTAATGTCTGATTCTGCTCCGATAAAAGAATAGCTACAGTAGTCTTTTTTAATTTGCCGGTTAGCAGGACAGTATCTCCGCGAAATATTGATAACCGTCGCATATCCTCCGGTGACATTGTGACTATGGAAGAATCGTCACTTTTACTCGCTTCAACCCAAAAACGGTCGGAAGCTGGCTGACCTTCTGCACCAGAAGCGGATGGGAGCGGCGCAGGAGACTCCTGTTCCGACATGCCTTCTCCGCCAGGGTTTCCTCCGCCATCAGGTGACGGACTGGCGGACCTCAACGATATGTCTCCTGGCGCCTCAGCTAAGTTTTCGGGGGGCTCGGAGGGAGGGGTTCCCGGACTCCGTGGCACTTTCCGGACTCGCCAGTGCCATTGATGCCAACCACCTCCGGCAGCGAGTCTGGGGCCGAAATATTCTGGATACAGGTACTCAAGCCAGGCCTGAAAGTGCAATGACAGGAGCCGCCGGTATTCTTCCTCACTGATATAACGGGTCTGGTTATTCTCACTCAGTCTATAAACGACGTTGCCATTCTGATCAATCATTCTCGTGGCCATGAGTCTATTGGCCGCTGACGGTGCTGTCTCCTGACCACTCCAAAGGGGGGCGTCTTTGAATGATGGGGCAATGGTTTCTGACAGGTCCATAATCCATTCTCGCCCATCATCAAAGCCCCAGCTCAGACAGGCTTCATCATCGCAATTGTGGGGAATAAGCTGGATCGTCGTTTTAGTGTCCGGTGTTATGCCGCCGTTTGAGCCGGGAGGCCCGGGCAATATTTCTGCCTGTGGTTCTGGGGAAGGTTCTCCCCTGCCTTTGCCAGGGAACACCCAGGTCCATTGATCCGGGGCTCCCTGCTCCGGGGCCAGTTTAATATTCAGCTCGTCTGGCAGGGGCAGGCAGCCTGACTTGTAGGTAGGATGAGGGTCGTCAGGCTGAATGCAAAAGGAGGGTTCAGGCTTCGCCTTCTGGCTGGTACCAAAATTGGGAAAAGAGTTGGAAAAAGAGTTGGGAAAATGGTTGAAAGAGGTACGGTAGGCAAGTGGGAGTAACAGGATGGGCAACGGGATACTGGATGGATTGTAAATGCCTGGAGCGGTGCCGGCATAGCTCGTCGACACGAGCGCCCCACCCTGACCGGACAAGACTTTGAGAGGTGCTACCAAAAACGAAATACCCAGAAATAACATCGGCAGTGAAAGCAATTTTATATTGATGCCGTTCAGATAAGAATTTTCTGATCGCTGAGGAATATACAACAAAGACAGAATAAAATAGAACATAATCTGGCACTTAATAATCGTCCTGTTTGGGGCTTAAGTAATCAGCCCTGTTGAATGGCCTTTGCCAATTGGAGACTTTTATATAGCACCGCTCTTGCCAGTGTGCCATGAACAGAGACAGTATCAGTGAATTTTTTCCGGAGGACAGGTAGCAGTACGCCAAAATCGAAGGACAACTCCTTGCCGTTAAAATCAACTTTGGCAGTGTCATCATTAACAAAGTGATTGGACGAAACCTGCTTTTACGTATTAAATATTCGGGTTAGACAACCACTATTGCTTTCAAGACTATTAATTTATGGCCATTCAACAAATCATTGTCCACCAGCTCAAACAAGCTCCCGGCAGCGATTCCCTGACCGCTATTCCTGCGGGTCATAGCCTGCCCCCCACTCCAGCCCTGGAAGCCATGCTGGATGACCTGCTGCAAACCTACAACAAGAAACAAGACAAACAGTACGGTCAGTTCAACCCCGATGCCGAAAGTCCTTTCCCAGCCGAACTGGGTGATTACCTGGAAGAAAAAATGGACTTTACGGCCCTGACCCGGAACACTCTGAACCGGCTTTTAGAACAGCTCGGTCAGGCGGGAGCACTGGGGGGAGGCTACCTGCTGTTTGCTGATTACCAGCAGGGCCTGACCCGCTACTTCATGCTTTGTATGCTGACCAGCAATGTCAGCGTAACCGTGGCCGATGATCTTTCTATTCAGGATGTCGCTTATCTTGATACGGCCAGAATGCCGCTGGCCTGCCGCATTAATATTACCGAATGGCAGGGCAACGAAAACAGCGGTCGCTACCTCTCTTTCCTGCGACCCCGTGGTGGCCGTCGACTGAGCGATGTGTTTCAGGAAGCCCTGGGCTGCAATGAAACCAGTAATAGCAAGGAAGAGGCTGACACGCTGGTCAGCGCTGTAAAAGAGTACGCCAGGGAAGCACCTTCGCTGGAAAATCACAGGGAAGTCAGCCGACAGGTCTATGACTTTTGCCAGACCAAAATAGACGAAGGAGACGCCCTGACTCTGGATGAACTGACCGGCTACCTGAGTGAAGCGGGCTCCGATGATTTTGCCCGCTTCGTCAACACCCGGGACTACGACATGAGTCAGCCCATGGCACCAGAAAAACGCACTCTGACCAAACTGGTTAAGTACACGGGTCGCAGCAAGGGACTTAATATTGCTTTTGATGCCGAGCTGCTCGGCACTCAGGTAGTGTACAACAAAGACCTGAACCAGCTGGTGATCAAGGAAGTTCCTGCCAAACTCAAGGAGCAACTGGAAAGCAACAACTGACGTTTAAATCAGGCAGTGTTTGCATGCCCTCAC
Organism: Endozoicomonas sp. 4G; assembly: GCF_023822025.1. Lineage (NCBI taxonomy): Bacteria > Pseudomonadati > Pseudomonadota > Gammaproteobacteria > Oceanospirillales > Endozoicomonadaceae > Endozoicomonas > Endozoicomonas sp. 4G. The sequence continues at coordinate 3,936,382 of NZ_CP082909.1, forward strand.
CTGCTTTGGTAGAACTACTTTAGTGGAGCTGTTTTAATTGAACTAGTACACGGTTTCAATGTAATTGACGGGTTCCCTATATCGATGGCACCCAAACTCCGTTCACCCTGAGCGGAGTCGAAGGGTGGTTGGCACGGTCTTCATTGTTGCTTCGGAGTCCACATCCTTCGACTCCGCTCAGGATGAACGTAGATTGTTCACATCAAACTCATTGAAGCGACGTACTATCCAGAGGTTGTTCACCATTTTGTTGAGGGCTGCCAACATCAATAAACTATTTCGGGGTTTTCACGATCAAGTGATAGCCGGAGCATCCGATAAATAAGGGATGATTTCACTGTTTCCGGACCCCGCCATGTCTAAAGCTCATTTACTGGCTGCACTGCTTTTTCTCCTGACTTTTATGCACCAGACTGTAGCCTCAGAGCCGTCTGTTAAAAACACCCCATTAACGCCTGAGCATCTTCTGGAGCAGGAGTTATTGCTGAACCAGCTGATCGTCAATATTCACCTGCTCCAGATTGATTTTCTCAATAAGGACGCCAGGGAGAACCTTCAGGACAACCTGACTCTTCTGAACCAAAGCATCCCGGCCCTGCCAGAACAGTCCAGCGATCAGGAAACCTCAAAGTTGCTCTTATCAACTCTGGCGCTGTGGCCTATTATCAGCCGACACGCCGCCTGGATGGCAGACCTGCCCGCTCACTCTGCCCCCCCGGCAGCCAACACACTGCTGTTGGCGCTGGCCAAGATGGACAGACAGCTACTGCTGCTGAGACAAAAAATTCTGAACCAAAACCCGCTTAAAAATAAAAAGCTCAGCTTTCTGGAACAGGCATTACTTATGGAACGCCTGTCTCGCCAATACCTCAGCCTGACTCTTTCAGAATTAAAAAAAGACAAAAGCGCGTCCGGTCGGCTGCAACTGCAAACACTGACTCAACATTTCGAACAGAAGCTGTTAAAACTGGGTAAACAATACAGCGGCCACGCCCATGCTGCCAAACCGATCCAACAGGCTCAGGTGACCTGGAACTTCATCAAGATGGGCTTAGAGCAATTTCCAGAAAAAACGATTCCTGAATTGGTAGCTCGCTATGGCAGTGCCATTGTCAGACAGATGACTTCTGCACATAAGATGTTCTGACCTGCAAAAAGACATCCGCTTCTCCCCAGGGAAAGCTAACAGGAAACGACTCCTGCTGCTCAAAAATACCCGGTACAGGGCAATACTCCTGAAGAGGATAGCTGACGGAAATCACTCTGCTCCCGGGTTTCAGAGCCAACATTCTGAGCGTCAGGCAACGAATAGTGAGATCATCCAGATTGGATGCATAGAGATAAATAACAGTCGCCTCCGAAAGATCCACCTCCAGATAATCCCCTTCAATGACGTTGAGCTTATCCAGTTGCAATCTCTGACTGACACGCCGGAGTCTCTGGCAAAACGTGGGAATCTGTTCGATTGATGTCACCCTGACACCCGCAAAAGCCGCCATCCAGAGCGAAGTAAAACCACTGCCTGCCCCCAGTTCAAAAACATGATCCCCGGACGTTATTTCAGACGTTTCACAGATTTCAGCCATCACGGTTAAAGGCGTTTCACCGTAGAGATACAAGTCATCTGACTGTTTTTTAATCAGAAAACGCTTACTGACCCGGAACGGGTTGTCCAGCAGATAGCGGAGCTTCAACTCCAGAAAGGCTTTAAGAAATGTGCGATGAGATGAGTAACGACGAAATACCCTGAACAGTTCGACCCACTCGAAATATTGAACTTTTAACGCCAATAAAAACAGTTTCACTCGCAGTGCCCGGTTTTCACATTATTGGACTAGATTGATTGAGTGCCTGAGTTCAGTCAACCGGGATCGAAGGATTAATTGGTACGATTGTTTAGATCATTTTGGCTATTTCTCTGCCAAATTCAGACTGTCTATTGGCAGATTGGCTGCTTAAATAGCATACTCAAGGGGGCTCACCGAGAATACGGAGTAGCAAATGGAAAGAACCCAAACCCGTCTGCGCCCTGAAGACCAGGCCAACGTTGACCGTTTTATCAGTACTGGAACCAATGCTACTGAGCGCAACCGTTTCAGACCTTTAAAGCTGATGTTCTGGCTGGCCGTGGTCATTGTCATGCTCGGCGTAATCAGCCGCCTGATAGGCGTCCTTATTTTGGGATAAAAATAGAGAGAATAATGTGACTGATCAGCTCCATAAAATAGTGATTGTCGGAGGAGGTGCCGGAGGACTCGGGTTAGCCACCAGACTGGGAAAGAAACTGGGCAAAAAGAAGAAAGCCCGGATTACCCTGGTGGATGCTCGAAATACACATTTCTGGAAACCTCTGTTACACGAAGTGGCCGCCGGCACCCTGAATGCCTTTGAAGATGAGCTAAGTTACCTGGCTCAGGCCAAGTGGAATCATTTTCACTTTCTGCCCGGCAGAATGTCCGGTTTGGATCGGGATAATAAAACCATTACCCTTGCCCCCATTAACGACGAAACCGGAGCTGAAGTCGTTCCCGAGCGCAGCCTGGAGTACGATGACCTGGTGATCTGTCTAGGCAGCACCGCTAACGACTTTAATACTCCGGGTGCCGTGGATCACTGCCTGTTTCTGGACAACCGGGAACAAGCGGAAAGAGTTCACACCACGCTTCTGAACCATTACCTTCACGCCCAGGCTTCTGACGAGAAATCGCCTGAGCTAAACATCGCCATTATCGGTGCCGGAGCAACAGGGGTTGAACTGGCGGCAGAGCTTCATCATGCAGCGATAGAGCTGGCCCGATATGGTCTGGATGCGATTCAACCCAATAAAGTCAAGATCACCCTCATAGAAGGCAGCGACCGAATACTTCCTGCCCTGCCCGCTCGTATCAGCAACAGTGTTCACAAACAACTGCAAAAAATGGGGGTGGTTGTACAGACCCACCAGCTGGTGAGCGAAATCACGGACAAAGGCTTAAACACCAAAAGCGGTGACTTTATCGACTCTGATCTCAGCATCTGGGCAGCAGGCATCAAAGCCCCGGCGTTTCTGAAAGATATTGCCGGCCTTGAAACCAACCGAATTAACCAGCTGCTGGTCAGACCCACCCTGCAATCGACTCTGGATGATCACATCTACGCGCTGGGTGACTGCGCCAGCTGTACGCTGCTGGGCAGTAACGGCGAGTCGATCACCATCCCGCCCAGGGCTCAGGCCGCTCACCAACAAGCTGAATTACTCGCCAGGAGCCTGACGGGAAGACTTCTGGAAGGCCAGGCTCCTTTACCCTTTACCTATAAGGATTACGGCTCTCTGATCTCTCTGAGTCGCTCCAGTGCCGTTGGTAACTTAATGGGAGCTATCACGGGTGGCGATATGATGGTGGAAGGGATGATGGCCAAGATGTTTTACATCAGCCTTTACCGAATGCATCAGGTGGCGCTGTTTGGTCGATTCAGGACCGGGGCGCTGATTCTGAAAGACTTTATCGGGAAAACAACGCGTCCCCATTTAAAGTTGCATTAATGCATTTTCAGAATGCAGAACAACAAAAAGCCAGTTCAATGAACTGGCTTTTTGTTGTTGATGTGGTGGGTCGTGTAGGATTCGAACCTACGACCAATTGGTTAAAAGCCAACTGCTCTACCAACTGAGCTAACGACCCACGGTGCCTTCTGAATACGCAATCCAGAAAGTAAACTCTTGTTTAAGCGTTTAAAGTGGCTCCCTGAGCTGGACTCGAACCAGCGACCCAATGATTAACAGTCATTTGCTCTACCAACTGAGCTATCAGGGAATAAATATGGTGGGTCGTGTAGGATTCGAACCTACGACCAATTGGTTAAAAGCCAACTGCTCTACCAACTGAGCTAACGACCCACGGTACCTTCTGAATACGCAATTCGGAAAGTAAACTCTTGTTTAAGAGTTTGAAGTAGCTCCCCGTTCACAACTCGCTGCGAACCAGAGCGGCGCTAATAGTACCCATCCCCCCTACCCTTGTAAAGCCTTCTAAAAAGGCTTTTTTATTAGTAAATACCGCACAAGAACGTGGTTGCTCCAGTAAAATCAAATAGCATGAATCAACATGAAACTTGCTGAAATAATCTGGAACCCCTAAAATAACCTCAAAGGTTAATTTTGCTGTATGAAAAAAACACTGAATAGCCGCACAAAGCCTACGTATCCATTGGCAGAAATTAAAAAACAGTTCAACTCTCAAAAAGGGTTGAGAATGACATTTTCAGCCAGACAGGGTGCAGTTAGCATTGGCTTCAGTGACTACGATGTTATAGCGGCAATACAGGCGCTGAAAGAATCTGACTTCTACAAAAGCATGGTTCCATTAACTGAAAGCTTTAAACATTGGCAAGATGTCTATAAGAGCTGTTTTGCTGGTGTTGAGTTGTACATCAAGTTTCAGAGAGCAAAAAACGGTCAGTTTTTTATGCTGATCTCATTCAAAGAGAAGTAAATGGAGGTAAATATGAGCGTTCAATGTGAACTCTGTGGCGAGCAAGCCTGCAGAGAAATCAGGCCCATGGAGTACTCGTACAAAGGCCATTCAATCACGCTTGATCAGCCAGGTGTTTATTGCGATTCATGCGGTGAGGTTTTGCTTGAGCCGGAGGATTTAAAGGCCACCAGAGCGAATCTCATGGAGTTTCACGCAAATGTGGACGGCATTTTGGGCCCTTCACAGATAAAGCGAATTAGAAAACTGTTGAATATGACCCAAAAAGAGTTAGGTCTATTACTGGGTGGTGGACCTAATGCATTTAGTCGCTACGAACAAGGCATTACGGCTGCGCCCAGAGCCGTTTCGATTGCACTAAGACTACTTGCCAGGCATCCCGAAGATGTGAAACAGGTGACCGACTCCTTTGCAACGCAACCTTCTCAGGATTTCACGCAGATTTCTGGTTGATTTTTACAGCCTCAGGCAACTCACCTGTCTCAATCACAGAACTCTTTGAATTAGGTTATGCTTGCTTTGATAGGAGATTAAGATGGGATGATTCACTACAACGCTACTGTTATTATCGACTCAACAGCGGTTCATAGTAGAAAAATATGGCTCCCCGAGCTGGACTCGAACCAGCGACCCAATGATTAACAGTCATTTGCTCTACCAACTGAGCTATCGGGGAAGAAAGTGGTGGGTCGTGTAGGATTCGAACCTACGACCAATTGGTTAAAAGCCAACTGCTCTACCAACTGAGCTAACGACCCAAGCCGTTTATTAGACACGCAGCCTGATAAACCTTCAATTCTTCAATCAAATGTGATTAGAAAGAATTGGCTCCCCGAGCTGGACTCGAACCAGCGACCCAATGATTAACAGTCATTTGCTCTACCAACTGAGCTATCGGGGAATCGTTGCCAGAGATGCTTTACATCATCACCTGACGGCAGCGAATATTAATGAGATTTCTGGCTGAGTCAAGTCCTTCTCCCCTGCTTTGTTCAAAAAATTTCTGAAAAAAAGCAACAGAAATAACTCTTCGGTATGTGAACTACTCGCCCCTAAAGGGGCGAGCTTCCAATACTAAGCAAGCTACCGGAGTAGTTACCGTTCTTTTCTTTTTTGACGTTTCACTGCGAGCTGCGGAAGAGGGCTTGCCCTTTCCCGGCTTACGGTTCGCTCCACGTCCTTTAGTCAGCACAGGAATTCCTTTGCCAACCAACTCCGTTCCAGAGTCCATGAAAAACTTAATTGCTCGTTTCTTGATTACGATGCTGGCGTTTCTGTCAGCGTTGTCAAAGTGTCCACATTGACCGCAAAGAAACCGTTCTTGTGTCTTGCGGTTGTCGGGGTGAGTGTGACCGCAATCAGCACACTCTTGACTCGTAAAGGGTGCAGGCACTTTGAAGACTGCTTTGCCTGCTCTTGCTGCTTTATATCGGGTGTAGGTTTCCAGCTTGTGCCATCCTACGTTGAGAATGGCCTTATTCAGTCCGGCTTTTTGTTTCGCCTTGTTGGAGATGAACTTCCCGTTTTGATCTTTTTTTGGCTTTGGCCTGCGAGTCATTTTTGAGGTTTTCAGATCCTCGAAAACAATGACCCTGGCCTTGCTATCGACCATTTTCCTGCTGGTTTGGTGGCAGAAGTCTTGCCGAATGTTGGCTACTTTCTTGTGCTGCCTGCTAATCCTGCTCTTTGTTTTCTGACGACGGTTAGAGCCTTTGGTTTGGCGAGACAAACGGCGCTGAAACCTCTTTAGGTATCGCTGGCGCTTATCCATGCTCTTTATCTGGTTTTCTGTAAAGTCGTAAGGCTTAACGCCAGTATGAACAGGTATAGCAACACCTCGATCCACACCGATAACATGCTCTTCCAGCCACTCTTTGGAAGCACCTTTAAGGTATTCCAAATGCTCTTTTTCTGTTGCTGGCTCTTCTGATCCATCGTCATAGCAGAAAGAAACGGAGTACTGACCAGCCTCTTTTCTAATATAAATGGATTTTGGTTCGCTGAATGGACGGTGAGTTTTAAACGACAAATAACCAATATTATTAGTCTTTGTACCAATGAAAAGACGGGTTACACCATCTTCACAGATATCGAACCGGAACACTTCATTGGTGAGGTAAATGCTACCCTTGTCTGTCTTGGCTTTTTTCTTTGGTTTACCGCACAAGCCATTCATGTACTTCCGGTAGGTCTTATACCAGTTGGTAGCCGAGTTTCTGATTATCTGACTGGGACAATCGGATAACCAGGGTGATAACTCTTCGCTTTTGAATTGGGCTGCCTTTGTGTCAATAGGGGCATACGTACCTATGGGGCAGTATTTTTTTGCGTAAGTGCTGTAATAGCGATGTTCATCACATTTTGCATTCCAGATAAACCGAGCGCAGCCCATCCACTGAGACAGAACCAACTTTTGCTGATCTGTTGGATTGGCTTTGAGTCGGATACCTTGAAGCATTACATAACCTGTTGAATTGAATGGCTTCATGCTAGTCTGGCTAGAAATATCTGTCAAATATGAGGTTTGTATGTACGAATGGAGATCGTGTAGATCATGTGTATTTAGGAATAACGTACATCTAGTATTTGTTACTAAATACCGTACAAACGAGTTCAGCAGGGAAATGGTAGGCAAGCCAAAGGGAAAGTCGTCTTATACATTAAGGCGTGAATACTGGGAGCGCATAAAGCCGATGTTATGGGGGAAACACTTCTGAAGAAAGCCAGAGAACACCGCCTTCAGAAAAGTCTGTTAAAACTTCTAAGCGACTGTCACAGCAAGGCTAACGCCTTGCGCTGGCTAGACCCGCCCCTGAAGGAACGGGTTTGCGCCAGCATTTCGATCAAAAACAGAAAAAGCCACCCGAAGGCAGCCTTTTCAATCATCGAATGATGAAGCCTGTGATTACAGGCCTTCAGCACTCTCAGACAGGTACTTGGCAACACCCGCAGGGGATGCATCCATACCTTTGTCGCCCTTGCTCCAGCCAGCCGGGCAAACTTCGCCATGCTCTTCGTGGAATTGCAGAGCGTCAACCAGACGAACCAGCTCATCCATGTTACGACCCAGGGGCAGATCATTAACGATCTGGGAGCGAACGACTCCATCCTTATCGATCAGGAAAGCACCACGGAAAGCAACACCACCTTCAGACTCAACATCGTAGGCTTTACAAATATCGTGAGCCATATCAGCTGCCAGAGTGTACTTGACAGGACCGATGCCGCCTTCACTGACCGGTGTGTTACGCCATGCGTTGTGAGAGAAGTGAGAGTCGATGGAAACACCAATCACTTCAACGTTGCGCTCTTTAAACGCATCGATGCGGTGATCCAGAGCGATCAACTCAGAAGGACAAACGAAAGTGAAGTCCAGCGGATAGAAGAACAGAATACCGTACTTGCCACGAATCGCTTCGGACAGGGTAAACTCTTCAACAATCTCGCCATTGCCCAGGACGGCAGGAACAGTAAAGTCAGGAGCTTTCTTGCCAACCAGTACGCCCATGAATTTAATCTCCAAGGTTTAGTATGTATCGCTGCGATCATGCAACTATTGCAGTGATCGCAATTATTGAAGCGACATTATGATACACCTGACAACGGCCTTCGCCTATCAACCCCAGCATAAATATCTATGAATTTTCTCTTTCAACTGATAGATAAAACCTATCACTTTTCAGCAATCCATTAATTTAAGTGCCGCTTGCTACAGACGGCAGGAGGCACAGCCTACAGACAAGAGATCCAGCACTGGCTCCAATCAATAACGCTAATAAGACATATTCTCATTATTTTTCAACAAGTTATCTTTGACAGAAAGCAGTTAGGTTCCATACTTCGAGTGCCTGTAGTTTTTAGAGATAGTTTTTAGAGATAGTTTTTAGAGACAGGCACTTCACAGTGATTGAAGTAACACACTTTCTTAACTTCATAAGTGTATGGAGCCTCTGTTATGCAAGGCGAAAAAATTGTCCTGGATCACCTGAATCAAGTACTGATGAACGAGCTGACTGCCATTAATCAGTATTTTCTGCACGCACGAATGCTGAAGAACTGGGGGGTCAACAAACTCGGTCAGTTTATATACAAGGAATCCATTGATGAAATGTGGCACGCCGACTGGCTGATCGAGCGCATTCTTTTTCTGGAGGGTATGCCCGACTTTAAATACATGCAAAAGCCGATCCTGGCTAAGGATGTTAAAGCCATCCTGGAAGCTGACCTGCAACAGGAACTGATAGCTATTCCACCTTTAAAGGAGGCCATTGAAGTCTGTGAAAAGGCGGCTGATTACGGCTCGCGCCAGTTACTGGAAAAAATTCTGGCGGCAGAAGAAGAGCACATGGACACTCTGGAAATCCATCTGAACCGCATCAAAACCATGGGAATGGAAAATTACATACTCTCTCAAAGTGAGGAGGATTAGGTAGGGAGGATCAGATCCTCTCTACCCTGAAGAAGACCAAAACTATTCAGCTTCTTGCTCTTTGTTGGCAGCGGCCTTGACCATCTTCTGAAGGTCACCGCTGTTATACATTTCAATCAGAATGTCGCTGCCACCCACCAGCTCCCCCTTGATCCACAGCTGCGGGAAGGTTGGCCAGTTGGCGTATTTTGGCAGGTTGGCACGAATGTCCGGGTTCGCCAGAATATCTACGTAGGCGAACTGCTCGCCACAGGCCATCAGAACCTGCACCGCTTTGGAGGAAAATCCACACTGAGGCAGCTTGGGAGAACCTTTCATGTAGAGCAGAATGTCATGGGTTTCAATCTGCTCTTTAATTTGATCCATGATATCCATGAAATCACCTCATTACCGAAAATGGAATCAACGGCTTAAAACAAGCTGTTGGCACTGGCACCGCATTCTAAAGAAAATACCTTACTAACACCATTGGTTATACCGAAGTCTGGACAGATATTACCCCTGAGCCTGAGGCCATTTGCCATTGGCAATGTAAGTAGGCATCCTGATAGGTGACAGAAATAACAAAACGTATAATTCGGGTATTCATTAACAGGATTCATTCTCTCTTTCATGCTGCTTTACCTATTGGATTTGTTTGGCACCGCCGTCTTTGCCATCAGCGGAGCCTGGCTGGCCTGCCGCAAGGATATGGATATTTTTGGGGCGTTGGTTCTGGCGTTTGTCACTGCCGTGGGCGGTGGCACCATTCGCGATGTCCTGTTAGGGGCAACGCCGGTTTTCTGGGTGCAGAATCATGATTATGTTCTGGTCATTCTTGCCTCCACCCTGTTGGCGATTTTGATCAGACGCTGGCACGAGAAAACCCATCATCTGATGTTGCTTTCTGATGCACTGGGGCTGGCGGTATTTACTGTGATTGGTGTCACCAAAGCGCTGGATTTTGGCGCTTCAGCCATTGTCGCGGTTATGATGGGCGTACTCACCGGCTGTGGTGGTGGTGCTATTCGCGATCTGCTTTCCGGTGAAGTGCCGCTGGTGCTGAAAAAAGAAGTGTATGCCTTTGCCGCCATGGCGGGTGGAGCGCTCTTTGTTGTATTAAAGCCCCATATTGGTATCAATGAGGCAACACTGCTTTCTGCAGGTCTGGTTTTGTTGCTCAGACTGTTGGCTCTTTATAAGAAATTATCACTCCCCCGTTTTCACCTGCCTCCCATCGCCCGCTGACCTGAAGAGGGCTCTGATATAGCTATTTGATCAGAGCCTTTATGTTTTTAATAACAATTGCTCACTGATTGTCGTTTATAGTTGTAAAAACAAAGCACGAAAGCGTTTCTGCGTCTATACCTTTCAAACCAACACACACAATGAGGTTTGAAAATGGTTTCGTGTTTACGACAGAGGGTGGCTGTTCTGTCACCTTTATTTGCTGCTATGGCAGTTTCTTTCCATGCCGGTACTGCTCACTCTGCGGGTTACGGTGTTCATGAAAACTCGGCGAGCTACCTGGGTACGGCGTTTGCCGGCAAGGCTTCTAATCCGCAGGATGCTTCCATCGCGGCTAATAATCCGGCGGGGATAGCTTACGTTGAAGGTACTCAGATTTCTGTGGGGTCTGCGGTTATTTTTAAGGGTGGGGAGTTTGAGGGCAAACATACTGCACCTAATTTGTTAGGTCCTTCAGAAACGGTGGTTGCCGAAGGCAAGACAAAAGATTTCCAATCACAAACCTGGGTGCCTTTTGGGCATTTTGTTTTCCCACTGAACGAGCAAATCAGCTTGGGGCTCAGTGGCTACTCTCCTGATGGTATTCAGCTGGATTATGACGAAGATTGGGCGGGTCGTTACTTTGCCAAGAAAACCAGCGTTAAAACCATCAACCTGCAAGGAACCGTTTCCTATAAATTTCAGGAAGACCTTTCTATTGCGTTTGGTTTGATTGGCTCCTATGTAAAAGGAGAGTTAACCCAAAAAACGGATCTCACTAATTTCATGGCTCCCAATTACCCTGCTGCAGAAGCGAAGATTGATGGTGATGCTAAAACTCTGGGGTGGACAATTGGAACACTCTGGAGAGTGAATGAGAGCACTAATTTGGGGTTGGCCTATTTCTCACAACTTGACTTTAAACTCGATGGCGATGTAAAGGTTGATGGTATTTATCCCGTGACTAAGGAGCCAGTTCATTTAAAATCAAAAGGAAAACTTGATATCACCATGCCAGAGAAAGCAACCCTGAGCCTGACCCACCAGCTCAATGATCAATGGACGTTGATGGCGGACGCCACCTGGACCCGTTGGAGCCGATTCAAAGAATTTTATGTAGAAGCAGATGCCCCTACCTTGTCCAGCTATGTACCCATCAACTGGAAAGATGTCTGGGCGTGGAGCTTAGGTGCATCCTGGCAGGTGGTACCAGAGTGGAAGCTGAGGATAGGCTATATGTTCGATCAATCGCCTGTAGATGATGAAAATCGCACTGCCCGCACACCGGATTCGGATCGCGACTGGTTTACCTTCGGAGCCAACTGGAAGCCTGATCCCAGTTTCTCCATTGATGTTTCCTATGCTTACGTTAATTTGAAAAAAGGCAAAATTGATGAAAACAAACACTATACACCGCCCAATCAAGGCGGTGTGATAACGGATTATGGGGTACTGACGGGAGAATATAACAACAGCTCCCATATCCTGGCTGCACAGTTGAATTATATTTTCTAGACTTTTTGAGCCTGAAGCCCTGCCTCGTCAGGCAGGGTTCTGGTTTACTGAATGAACCCAGAGAATTTTTCAATGAAAACAGCTCGGGTCTTTCTCCTGAAGAAGCTTTTGTTTCTTCTCTATCCAATCACCCTGTGGCCTTGTGGCTGTTTATGGGCCTATGACTACCCCATTAAAGACCCCTTTCTGGCAACCGTCGTAGGCACCCCACCCGAGCAACAGGTGAAGCTGAGTCACAATACAATTCGCGAGGCCATTTTAGGACTGCCTGATAAAACGGTTAAAGGTGCCCCGGATATTTTCTGGAATGTAATCAAACCCCGTTTCAAACTGGCCTGGCAGGAAAAGCCTGCTCCGCTGATATTTATCATTGCCGGCACCGGCGGTCGTTTCGATACCAGCAAGGTCGAGTTTCTGAAAAAGGTTTATTACCAGGCGGGCTTTCATGTTATTCAGATCTCATCGCCTGCCAGCTACGATTTTGTTGTTTCCAGCTCCCGAAATCATCGACCCGGTCTCACTCAACAGGATTCAGAAGACCTCTATCGTCTAATGAAAGCGTCTGTCCGGCGGGTACGCACCTTTAAAAAAATAGAGATTAATGGCTGGTATCTGACGGGTTACAGCCTTGGCGCTCTCGAGGCAGCGTTTGTTGCCCGGCTGGATAGCGAACAGAAGGTGTTTGGCTTTAATCGTGTACTGTTGGTCAATCCTCCGGTTGACCTGCGGCGCACCATGGACAGTCTTGATCGCCTGCTACTGGTGGATGTGCAGGGCGTTGATAATGCAACCACACTGTTTAATCACTTCTTTGACAAGCTGGCTGCTTATTTACGCACTCATAAAAGCATTGACCTGGATGAATCCCTAATGGCTCAGGTAGGGAAAAGCGCTTTTGACATGAGCAGGGAAGAACTGGCACTGCTGATCGGTGTTGATTTCAGGCTGGTGGTCGCGTCCCTGTATTTCACTGCCAGTGCTATGACCTGGGACGGCAACCTGATTCCCAGGGGCTTTAAACTAACCCGAAGCGATAGCCGAACCCCTTACCTTAAACGAGCCATGTTCTGCAGCTTTGAATGCTATATGGATAAGATGTTAGTACCCTATGCCCAACAGCAGAAGGGACACCCTGATCAGCAAGAAGCCCATTCAATGCAACGTGCTCTTATCTTTGAGCAAAGCGGTTTGCCCCACCTTGAGTCCTGGCTGAAGACTGCCCGGCATGTGGGCGTGATGCACAATGTGGATGACTTTATTATTGATAAGAAAGGGCTCGACTTTCTTTACGATACCTTTGGCGGTCGGATAAAAATTTATCCTGCCGGTGGGCATATGGGCAATATGAAATACCATCAAAATATACGGGATATGCTCAGGTTTATAAAAGGTAAGGGGTTTCCTGATGCTTAGAGCCGGATTCCTGTTCCTGCTGCTTTCTCTGACGGTTTGCCATGTTTTGGCTGATCAGCGTATCCCCTATTCGGATCCTATGGAGACTCTGAAGTACAGGGTCTCCGATCATGAGCTATTGGAAGACTGGCATTACAATATGAGTACACTGTCGTTTATGGACGTTTATGATCCACTGGAGTCCTTTAATCGTGAGGTGTTTGCTTTCAACCGGGAGTTGGATCGCTATTTCCTTGAACCCATCATACAGCTTTATGAAACCGTGACGCCGTTTTTTGTTCGGACAGGGGTCGCTCACTTTTTTCAGAATCTGAAAGAAGTTCCGACCCTGATGAACAACCTGCTTCAGCTCGAAGGTAAACGAGCCGTTAAATCAGTCGGTCGATTATTCATTAATACGACTCTGGGCGTGTTGGGTTTTTTTGATCCTGCCGAGAGTCTGGGGTTGCCCCACCAGCGCAACGAATTTGGTACGACACTGGCAAAATATGGCGTGGGGCCCGGACCTTATTTGGTGGTTCCGGTGATTGGCCCATTCAGTTTGAGAGATGTGAGTGGTCTGGTGGTTGATCTGGCGACAGAAAATTATATTGATTTTCTCGATGTGCCTTCACAGGTTTTTTCCGAGCCTGCGCCATTTGCCATCTATGGGATTAACTATCGTTATACCGTGCCCATGAGCTATGACGATTTCAGCTCGCCCTTCAGCTATGACATCATCCGCCTTCTGTATACCAGAAAGCGGGCGTTGGAAGTGGGAGCTGGTCAGTAGCGGAAGAGCAAAAATCAGGCTTCTTTGCGGATAAACACCCATTCCTTGTCAGTCGACATGGCTTCGTTGTAACGGTAGCCCTCGTAATCAAAAGCTTTCAGGTCATCGACTTTTTGCAGGTTGTTATCAATGGCATAACGACACATCAGGCCCCTGGCCTTTTTCGCGTAGAAGCTGATGATTTTGTACTTATCGCCTTTCCAGTCCTTGAAAACCGGAGTAATAATCTGACCTTGCAAGCATTTGGGTTTAACGGCCTTGAAGTATTCATTGGAAGCCAGGTTAACCAGGATATCGTCTTTTTGGGTGGCTATTTCTTCGTTCAGTTTGTCCGTGATCTGTTCGCCCCAGAATGCATAAAGGTCCTTACCTGCGCTATTGGCAAATTTGGTGCCCATCTCCAGACGGTAGGCCTGCATCAGGTCAAGAGGCTTCAACAGACCGTAGAGCCCTGAAAGAATACGCAGGTGCTTCTGAGCATAATCAAACTGCCCGGCATTCATGGTTTCAGCATCAAGCCCGGTGTAAACATCGCCTTTAAAGGCCAGAACCGCCTGTTTGGCATTTTCCGGGGTAAAAGGCTGCTGCCAGGCCTGGTAACGGGCTACATTCAGCTGCGACAGTTTGTCGCTGATACTCATCAGGCTGCCAATATCTGCCGGGCTGAGTTCACACAATTGATTAATCAGATTCTGAGACTGATCCAGAAATTCTGGCTGGCTGAACGTGTCAGTCACCGGCGTGGTGTCATAGTCCAGGGTTTTGGCGGGCGACACAACAAAAAGCATATGGGTTTTCTTCCTTAGCACTATGGCTCCCATCCTAGTTGAGAGCGGAGGGGTTTGGTAGTGATTTTTCTCTATGATGTTGATAGCTAATAAGATCGAATAAGGTTCAACAGCTCGGTTGTTTTCTCCTCCATCAGGGCTTGATCTCCCCGGCTTTCGACATTCAGTCGAACCAACGGTTCGGTGTTAGACATTCTGAGATTGAAGCGCCACTCTCCCATATCGACGGAGATGCCGTCAGTACGATCAATATCAGTCGCATCTTTTTCATACACCACCAGAATAGACTCAATGGCCTGAGCTGGATTATCAAGCATGCTGTTGACCTCCCCGGAAGAAGGGAACTTAACTATTCGCGCAGCCACCATCGAAGAGAGCTTCTGACCTGTCTGAGACAATAGTTCTGCAACCAATAGCCAGGGAATCATGCCGGAGTCACAGTAAGCAAAGTCTCGGAAGTAATGGTGGGCGCTCATTTCCCCGCCATAAACAGCGTCTTCTTTGCGCATTCTCTCTTTGATAAATGCATGACCGGTTTTGCAAAGCACTGGCTCCCCTCCGGCACTTCTAACCTGATCAATGGTATTCCAGCTCAGTCGTGGGTCATGAATGATCTTTGCGCCCGGCGCCTCATTCAAGAAAGCTTCCGCCAGAAGACCTACGATATAGTACCCCTCAATAAACTGCCCCTTTTCATCGAACAGGAAGCAGCGATCAAAATCACCGTCCCAGGCGATTCCCATATCAGCCCGATGCTCAAGAACCGCATCACGGGTAGCCTGACGGCACTCGGGCAGCAACGGGTTAGGAACGCCATGGGGAAAGTGACCGTCAGGCTCATGATAAACCTTGATAAATTCAACGGGGATTGAAGCGGATTGAAAACGGGCTTCAATGGCATCAATAATAGGACCTGCGACACCGTTACCGGCGTTAACCACCAGCCTCATGGGCTTTAACTGGGCTGGTTTGATGTAGCCAAGAATCTGATCAATGTAGGCATCAAGAACGCTGACTTTTTGGTAATGACCCTGCAAAGAACGCTCTGTTACCAATGAGTCGTCGTTTAATGGTGCAGTAACAAAGGTATCTTCGACCAGCTTTTGTATCTCACGCAAGCCAGTATCACCTGACACCGGTTTACTTTCTGCCCTGACCAGCTTCATACCATTGTAGTCTTTGGGATTGTGGCTGGCCGTCACCATAATGCCACCGTCCACTTTCAGGTGTGACGTTGCGAAATAGATTTCTTCCGTGCCGCATAGACCGATATCCAGAACATGGACTCCGCCCGATCTCAGGCCACGACTCAGTGCCGCTTTCAGGGAAGGGGACGAAAGGCGCACGTCACCACCGATAACGACGGTGTCTGCTTTCAAGTATTCTGCGACAGCGCGACCGATACGCCAGGCAATGTCTTCATTGAGTTCATCCGGGATGCGGCCCCGGATGTCATTGGCTTTGAAGCAGTTTGTGGGGGTCATTCATAAAAATCCGTTTCGATGGATGGTTTGATCATTTCGGTAAACTCCCGGCTGTGTTGGAGAGACTCGGGTAGTTATATCAAGTCTTTGGTAGTTAACCCAGAGGTTTTGACTCAACTATCCCTCCGGCAGCCTGCAAAGCCGGGAGCCTATCAATGGTTGGCGAAAACTCTGTTGCTGTCCTATAAATAATGCCTTCTGAAAACAGAAGATACTGGTAACACATCAGTTTCAGTTAACTTGATTGTGGACAAGAAGATGAAAACATCCGGTAAACTAATACCGTTATTCTCGTGCTTATTATTTTTATGTTCAGTTGCTCATTCAGGCTTGACAAGAGAAGAGCAAAGGACTGACAGAAGCGCATGACTTCCCGGTCTCTTTTGCCCTTGAGGTTGAGGTCTGAGCCGCCTTTGCAGGGTCCGATGGCATTTTTAAATTGAACCCGGTAGCCACGGTTGACTCTTATATGTCCTTCGTCGTCTTCTCAGCAAACTCCGAAACTGATGATCCGGTTCGGCTCTGTTATTCTTTCAAGAATGCGGGCATCAATGTACCCAGAGTGATGGGATGGGAGTGACATCGCTATGACCACTTATACCTTGTTTCAATTCACGCTCCCGGGATGGGAGCGACTGATTGCATACCTTAGCGGGGCGGTTTGATGAACCTTGGCAGAAGTGCCCAGAGTCAAGGCTTACAGGGGATTAACTCGGCAGCCGGGTTGGAAAACCAGCGCAACCCCGGTCAGTCCGGTGGCCGTGCTGAAAAGGGGCACGTCGGCGGGATGGCACAGGCGATGCCACCGTCCATGAGCGAAGGCAGGTAGGCGGATGTGGGCGATGCGGTGATGGTGGCTATCGGTGGGTTGCGTAACCTTGATAAGCGGTTACAGAAAATGGAGCAGCGCCAGAAAGGTTAGCTTTCTGGCAGGCCGTTTAGTGGATACCAGTCTTCGACCATCATCTGATCGTAAGACCAGGGGCATGTATCTGGAAAACTATTTTCATTTAAAAGCTGCGCTTTACTGTGTGAATATTGATTCATTCCACCAATAGCATCTTCTTTGCCATCTGGATAGGCTTTAACTATGGTATCTTCAATATAATTTTTCAAAGAGCTGTTACCATCAATAAGTTCATTAATGTCCCGCCTTGTTCTTTTTATTGTCCCCATCCATTTTTTAATAAAATAATTATTACAAGAATCTTTTAATACGGTTGTTTGATAATCGCACTTGAGTAAATAACAGATTAAAGTAGCTAACCTCCTTCTTAGTTCACGGAGTTTATCATTTATACCCAACTTCAATTCCTCAAGTAAATTATCAAGATCAAGTTCATCAAACTGTTTATTAGCCAGTAAACCCACTTGCTCAGACAACCATTTATGATGGTCAGTTTCGTATAAGCTCTTCATCGTTTTACCTCAACTGGATACCCTGTTAAAAAGTAAGCGCTCATTTGAGGACATCTTCAAAAATCACAACCTGACTGTCAGTCTTTCTCCTGCAAACAACGCAGGAGATGCAAAGCATGAATCAACCAACAAAACCCTTTACCCGTCTCACCCCCGAACAGTGGCAGCAGATTATTGACCAGCAAATGGCCAGCGGCTTGAGCCAGAAAGCTTTTTGCCAAACTCAAAACATCAGCCTGGCCACCTTCACAAACTGGAAACGTAAACTCAAGAGCGATGCTGGCATTGACTCTGCCAATGTCATTCAGACTTCTGAGCGGGAATGGATCGAACTCCCAAATGAGCTTACTGAACCTCCAGCCAGCCCGGACTGGCATATCGAGCTGGAGTTACCCGGTGGTGTTATTCTTCGTATGCGTCATTAATCATGTTTTACCCAGAATCACAGGTGCGGGTCTGGCTCTATAACCGCCCCACCGATATGAGAAAGTCATACGACGGCTTGTCTGCTCTGGTGAGAAACAAACTGGAAGAAGATCCTCTCAGTGGCCAGCTATTCGTGTTCATCAACCGCAAGCAGACGCAATGCAAGGTCCTGTATTTTGACCGCAGTGGTTACTGTATCTGGAGCAAACGCCTGGAACAGGGACAGTTTCATGCCCACGCCGGAGAGGCCCACAAGAAGCGCTTGGAATGGACCGATTTGAAACTGATTCTTGAAGGCATTGATACCCGCTCTGTTCAGCAATATAAACGCTACAAACATCAACAGTCTGGTTACACAACTGAAGCATAAAACCGCTATCTTTAGTCGTCATGAATTTACCTGCTCCCACCACCGCGCTTTCCAGCCTGCAACTGCTTCAGCAGATGCAGGCGCTGTTAGTGGAACGGGATCAGAAGTTGGTGGAACGGGATCAGAAGATCGCCTCCCTTGAGCAGCAGTTAGCCTGGTTTAAACAACAGCTGTTCGGTGAAAAATCGGAAAAGCGCCTGATTGAGAACCCCGACCAACTGTCATTAGGTGAAATCCTCCAGGACAAACCCAAAGAGCAGGAAGTCCCTACTGAAACCATCACTTACGAACGCCGGAAAAAGAATCGCCCCGAAGACTGCGTGACTGATCAGGGTCTGCGTTTTACTGAAGATGTACCGGTCGAACTGATACCTATGCCTGCTGTCGAAATGCAGGGAGAAGATGCAGACCAATACGAAGTCATTGATTACAAATACACCTATCGCCTGGCACAGCGCCCCGCCAGTTATGTCATCCTGAAATACCAGCGCGAAGTCGTACGCCACAAGCCCAGCCAAACCCTGACGACAGTAGCCGCACCCTCCGGCCTGTTTGATCGCAGCTTTGCCGACGTCAGTTTTATCGCAGGCCTGCTGGTCGAAAAATACCGTTTCCATGCGCCTCTTTATCGCCAGCACCAAAAGCTTGAATCCAGCGGTATTACCATCAGCCGTGGAACCCTGACACACCTTGAACAACGCGCCGGACAGCTGCTCAAGCCCATCGCTGATGAAGTACTCAACAGCTGTCTGGAAAGCCGGGTTCTCGCTCTGGATGAAACCCCTGGCAAAGCAGGTCGTAAAAGCAAAGGCAAGATGCAGAAAGGATACTTCTGGTGTTTTTATGGTGACCAGGATGAGATGGCCTTTACCTTCTCTACCAGTCGTTCTGGCAGAGTCGTAGAACCCTATCTGAAAGAGTTTGGGGGCACCTTACTGACGGATGGTTACCCGGAATACGACCGCCTGTGTGTAAAATACCCCCAGATCACCCACGCCCAGTGCTGGACACACAGCAGGAGATACTTCGTCAAGTCACAGGATGCAGAGCCGGAAGCCACCAAAGAGGCGCTGGACTGTATAGGTGCGATCTATAAAGTCGAAGACGAAATTCGCAAAGCAGAACTGCAAGGTGAAGAAAAACGGGAATACCGTCAACAGAAAGCCAAACCTCTGGTTGACCAGTTCTTTAACTGGCATGAGAAACAACTGCAACGCCTTGACCTGATGAAAAGCAACCCACTGAGTAAAGCCCTGGGCTACGTAAACAAACGGGAAAAAGAGCTACGGGTCTACCTGGATGATCCGAATGTTGCCATTGACACCAATCACCTGGAGCGTGGCCTCAGATGTATCCCAATGGGCAGAAAGAACTGGATGTTCTGTTGGACAGAGGAAGGCGCAGACAATGTTGCTGTGTTCCAGACGTTAATCGTCAGTTGTCTTCTTGCAGGCATTGATCCTTACAAGTACTTCGTCGATGTGCTCCAGCGTATCAGTCTCCATCCGGCTCGAGATATCCGAGAGCTAATCCCGCGAATTTGGAAAGAGAAATTCGGGGCCAATTCGTTAAAATCCGATCTCGATAAGTAGGGGGAGTCTGCCCCCTGCTTGAACGCTTACGCTGCAGAAGAAGTTGTAAAAAATCATGGAGAAGAAGCGACAAAGACCATCAGCCAGAAAATACTGGGTGATACTGGAGCCATGTACTTTGGCTATGTCATGGCTGCATACACTGCGTATGTAGTAGCGGTCATGGTAGTACAGATGATTTATGAATGTGAGACAGAAGAGTTTGAGCTTGCGGCAAAAAAAGAGGTTAAATCCTGTACTTATGTTGGATCGTATTGTGACAATGAGGTACTCGGTCTTTGCATTGAAAAAAGAGAAGCTTATTGCTGCTATAACTCACCACTTTCAAGGATTATAAATGAACAAGCTATACCTCAGTTAGGCCGATCATTTGGTAGTCCTGAAAACCCACAGTGTGGTGGAATCGCAATGGATGAAATTGACCAAATAGATTGGAGTAAAATTGATCTAACAGAATGGATGGGATTGTTGGCCGTCAGTGATATGTTGCCTGATATAAACAGCATTGATCTAAACAGTGTGACTGGTAGCGGTAATGTTCTGAATATTGACGGTGAAAGAACTGATACTCTCACCAGAACCGAAGAGCGACTTGAAGATACTAATGTGGATCAGACAAGGAAAGATCTGGCAAGAAACATGGCCTTCTCTGTCTGCCCTGTAGGGAGCAACAAGGTTGGCGACTCTTGCCAGTACGTAACAAAAGAGCAGGTTGAGGCGATTAAAACGCCGGTGTACCAATGCCCAGCAAATTACACATTATCAGGAAATCAGTGTGTTGGTTCCCAATGGCAGTACCAGAACAAGGTTGTTAATTATTATGCCGAGCTGCTTGCTTGTGCTCCTATAAGTGGACAGACTGCTAGTTTTGATCATGTTAATAATCAATGTATTTATAAAGCATCACAAAAATATATTGTTGATTGGGGGAAAACCTATACTTGGACTTATCCGTGGGGTCTGAGTTGGGATTGGCTCGTATCGGTTGTATCACCATATACTTGCGAAAATAAGTACTCAGATAATGTTGATGTCGATGCATCAGTTGATGTATGGAAACTCAATAAACCATATTATACGGAAGGTAACTGTATATTACAGTCGGACCTTGGAAGGCAAAATGCTTTAGTTATGGTGAGTGGGAAAGACAGCTGCCCATTTGGATATCAATGTTCAGTTAGTAATGCGGCAAGCGATCAAACCATAGAGGAATACTGTCCTTCTGGAACAGAACCTTATGGCAACCTGTGTAGAAAAGAAGTCCCAGAAACGGTTGCGGCATCATTTGTGAAGTATAATTATTCTTGTAACGATGGCTGGACTTTAGATGGTGAAATCTGTGAGAGAACTGTAATAACAGAAGCACCTGCTGAGGAATTAAATCCTTTGAGCCAGTTATGAATTAAGTAAACAATAAAAGCCCCGATTATTTAAAGTCGGGGCTTTTTATTTTAAGAGTTTTCCTCCTTTACGAAATAAAGAGTCTTACCCTGGTCAAGAACAACTGGTATTTGTAATTTCTTTTCTCCTTCGATTCTTGTTTTGCCTGGAGCCAAATACATAAATGCCCATTTAGGCATGTGCTTGCTCATTCCTTGCAATATTTCGAATTGATTAAGTTTTTCTTCACCATACTTAAATAGGATTCTTGTATGGTTTATGGAGTATCCCTCAAATATGTAGCTTTTATCAGATCCATTGGAAGCTACAAAATCCGGTGCAGATCCCTCTTTATGTGATATAACTTCAATTTTAATGTAACAGCCTTCCTTTAATGAAGAAAGCTCTTCAAGCTTATTACAGTCCCTGCTGCTATCAAAAACTGCGAATCCAACATTAGCTATATGATCGGGAATAACCATTCTGTATTCATATCCAAGATCATCAAGCGATTGCGAAAGCGCTGAGGCTAGAATATCTCGGAATGAGTTGTTTGGCTTGTTGCCTGCGATATCATCAGGCATCCACGCAAAAATGCTGTTCCTAGCAGCTGTATCTTCAGGCCCAAACATTGTAGACAGAAGGTTAAGTCCTGCTGTTTGCAAACCACCCAGTCCTGGCAGAGGAGCGCCAAAACCGGAGACAGCAAAGGCAGCATCAGCCGCACCAGACTTCATCAGAGTATTGACGGTATCTTTTGGTACTTCTGTATCTTTCAGGGTAGATTCTATACCAGTGGCATTAACAAGGTTGAGAGCACGGGATTTCTCGGGGTCATACTGAGCAGGACCTTTGCTTGCACACCCTGTAACCAGAAGCATAACGGCTAAGGCTGAAGTTGTATTTTTTAGACTTATCATGGTTTCTCCAAAATTATTTTTTTTCTAATCCTACTGTCTATCTTACAGGCACAAAGCAACATGCAAGTCCAGTAAGCCAATGATAGATAAAAAAGTAACTGAAAAGAACAGGTTTATATGGGAATTATTAAGTTTTAGGCATAGTCAGAAGTGATTAACGCGGGAAAGAATTGCTGCTTTAGGCCAGCTACCTTATTTCAATTACTTAAAAGTAATCTGGCTCAAGCCGCTGGCCATTTGCCGGTCAATAATCTGCTGCCACTGTTCGGGGGTGAGACGGGTAAAGGGTTTTGTTGGTTGATTCATGCTTCGCAACTCCTGCGTTGTTTGCAGGAGAAAGACTGGCAGTCAGGTTGTGATTTTTGAAGACGTCCTCAAATGAGCGCTTACGTTAAAAATACCTCCATAGCCCTACTACTGTAGGCAAATAACAGAAAGGACGCAAAATGAATTACCAAAGCACAGATGCCTTCGCCGGGGGCTTTGCCCGAGAGTTCGGGCTGGTCAACTCAGCCATCGAAAGCAAAGAGAACCGTCAGTATCGGAAAGAAATGATGGGGATGCAGCGGGTTGAGCATGATCGCAAGATTCGTAAGGAAGATATGCTGGATAGGGTCAATGTGCTTCAGGCATGGGAGCTGTTGAACCAAAGCGAAAATCCAGAAGAACGGCAACTGGCAAAGGACACTTTGGAGCTTTCAAACTTTCCTGATATTCCTGATCCTGTCTCCAGGATCCCCCCGTACCCCGTAACTACATTACGGGGCCATTTGAGCAAAACTGATTTTTAGTTATTACACAACACCATAAGCCAGCATGGCATCAGCGACTTTCTTGAAACCGGCAATGTTAGCACCACGAACATAGTCAATGGTTTCACCTTCACCCCGACCATACTTAATGCATTGGTCGTGTATCCGTTGCATGATGGTTTTCAGGCGGTCTTCCAGTTCTTCCTGAGACCAGGACAGTCTCATACTGTTTTGAGTCATCTCAAGGCCAGAAACGGCAACGCCTCCGGCATTGGCTGCCTTGGCTGGAGCAAACAGAATATCGTTGTTCTTGAAGACTGTTACCGCTTCCAGGGTGGAAGGCATGTTGGCACCTTCGGCAACGGCCTTGCAGCCATTTTTGATCAGATGCCCGGCATCTTCCTTATCCAGTTCATTCTGTGTGGCACAGGCAAAGGCCACTTGGCAGGGAATATTCCAGACTTTGGAGCCGGGTAAAAACTCGCAGTGGAAGTGTTCTGCAAACTCCTGAATTCTTCCCCGACGATTTTCTTTCAGGTCGATCAACCAGTCCAGCTGTTCTTTACTGATGCCTTCGGGCACGTGGATGGAGCCAGATGAGTCAGACATGGCCAGCACCAGACCTCCGAGCTGCATGACTTTCTCAGCGGTGTACAGTGCAACATTGCCGGATCCTGAAATAACACACTTTTTACCTTCCAGAGAGCTGCCGTGCTCTTTCAACATTTCTTCCATAAAGTAGGTTGTGCCAAAGCCAGTAGCCTCTTTGCGAATCAGGCTGCCACCGTATTCAAGCCCTTTACCCGTCAGAACGCCCTGGAACTCATTTTCCAGACGCTTGTATTGACCAAATAGATAGCTGATTTCCCGACCCCCGACGCCAATGTCGCCAGCAGGAATATCCGTGTATGCACCGATATGTTTGTGCAATTCAGACATAAAGGACTGACAGAAGCGCATGACTTCCCGGTCACTTTTGCCCTTGGGGTTGAAGTCTGAGCCCCCTTTGGCGGCGCCCAGAGGCAGCGTGGTCAGGCTGTTCTTAAACGTTTGTTCGAACCCCAGGAACTTAAGCGTGTCCAGAGTAAGATGGCTGGCGAATCTGAGTCCGCCTTTGTAGGGCCCGATGGCATTATTAAATTGAACCCGGTAGCCACGGTTGACTCTTATATGTCCTTCGTCGTCTTCCCAGCAGACTCTGAAACTGATGATCCGGTCCGGCTCTGTCATTCTTTCAAGAATGCGGGCATCAATGTACTCGGGGTGATGGTTGATGTAGGGAATAACACTTTGGGCGACTTCGTAGACGGCCTGATAGAAGTCAGGTTCGTTAGGGTTACGCTTGGCCAGCCCCTGCATAAAGTCATCGAGGTCCAGCTTGTTGGTGAACATGGTGCAAACTCCTTGTGGTCAGCAGTGTCGTTGATACAAAGCGACGAATAACAGGATAAGGCTTTAGGGAGAGGAAAGTTAATGATTAATTTCTATGGTCTTGATAGCCAGACGATTAAGTCTGGCTATCTCTCAGGGGTTGATGAAAATGATTACAGGTTTTCTTCAGCGTATGCGGCCAGTGGCGAGCGTGGGACTCCCTGTAATTGCACTGCGCCACCGTGTGGAAAGTTTTTAAATCGTTCAGTCATATAAGTCAGTCCTGAACTGGTAGGTGCCAGATAAGGGGTATCGATCTGGGCCAGGTTGCCCAGGCAAATAACCTTACTACCAGAACCCGCACGGGTGATAATGGTTTTTATCTGGTGCGGAGTCAGGTTCTGACATTCATCAATAATGATCAGGCTCTGCTGAAAGCTTCGTCCCCGGATATAGTTCAGGGATTTGAAGTGGAGAGGTACCTGCTTGAGAATGTAGTCCACACTGCTGTTGGTGGATTCATCGTCATAATGCAAGGCTTCGAGGTTGTCGGTAATGGCACCGAGCCAGGGCTCCATTTTCTCCGCTTCAGTACCTGGCAGGAAACCAATGTCTTCATCCAGCCCCCGTGTTGAGCGGGTCGCTATGATGCGACGGAACTGTTTGGTGGCGACGGTCATCTCGATCGCAGCGGCCAGGGCCAGAATAGTTTTACCTGAACCCGCAGCACCAGTCAGGTTGACCAGATGAATATCGGGATCCAGTAACAGATTCAAGGCTATGGCCTGATGAATATCGAGTGGCTGAAGCCCCCAGGCTTCCTGACTCATTAATGATTCACGACAGAAGTGTTGTAACTGGACTTCGTCCTGGGTGATGGCGTTTACCCGGGCTACAAATCCAGTGTCGTCCAGGAAAAACTGGTTCAGATAAATATCGCCACCGAGTTCTTCTTTCAACAGTCGGTGGTAGGTAATACCTTCCAGCTGTTCTGTCTGAACCTGGGAAACGCGATCCCAGAAATTGCCTTCAAACAGTCGGTAACCTTTATTGAGTAAACCAATATCAGAAACCAGCTGGTCGCTGTGGTAATCCTCCGTTGGAATTCCGCATCCCCTGGCTTTGAGACGCATATTGATATCTTTGGTGACCAGGATAACCGATGCCCCCGGATGGGTTTCCTGAAAATAGCAGATATCGTTAATGATACGGTTGTCGTTATTGCTGGTGGGCAGTGTGGTGATGTTTTCTACATGATGAGAGCTCAGGATTGAGAGAGTACCCTGAGGCTCTGACTTATTACCACGTCTGATAGGAACACCTGCTTCGATCTCCGAGGGTGAGGCAGTACCCAGTATCTGGTCAATCAGTCTGATGGCCTGCCGACAGTCAGCAGCGATGGTTTGCTTTCCGTTCTTAAGCTTGTCCAGTTCCTCCAGAACGGTCATGGGGATGAGCACCTGGTGCTCTTCAAAGTTAAGGATTGAGTTGGGGTCGTGTATCAGAACATTGCTGTCAAGAATGTAGGTGGTTGTTTGGGTTGAGATGATCGGCCTGGCTTCCAAGGCATTTCCCATAGGCTGCGTCCTCGTCCTTTTTTTTGGATCTCTCATGTTTAATCTTTATCGAAAAGTGACCACTCAGCAAGCTTAAATTTCAATTAGAAATAAAAAATTTAAAATACTGATTTTATTGTTTTAATAAACGAAATTTAATTCTAAACTTAAAAGATTACATTCCTATTTCTGCTAGATAGCACGCCCAAAAACGGTTCCAACCTCCCTCCTTCAGATCACTTTTCAGGGCTCTTTGTACCGGGTTAAGAGGCTTTGGCCAGCGAACCTTTGGTTGAACATTCGCTGGCGGTGAACGCATTTTAATGCTTGTTTCAGAGACTTATTTCAGAAGAGCTTCAGGTGGATATTCCAGATTGAGTTTGGCACCCAGCATGTCTTCGAGATCAGGAATCAGGAAGGAATCTTCTTCACAGGCAAAGCTGATACTGGTTCCGCTGGCACCAGCCCGTCCTGTCCGGCCAATACGGTGGACATAATCTTCCGGGTCTTCGGGCAGGTTGTAGTTGATCACATGGCTGATGCCATCAATATGAATGCCACGACCAGCAACATCGGTAGCCACCAGCACCGTTAACCTGCCATTCTTGAAGTTATCCAGCGTCCTGAGCCGCTTATTCTGGGGGACTTCACCGGAAATCTGGTCTGCTTTGAGGCCTTTCTTTTGCAGTTTTTCAGTCAATCGACGGGTTTCATCCCGGCGGTTGGTAAAGACAATCACCCGCTCCAGATTGTTCTGATTGATCAGGTTGGTCAGGAGCGGGACTTTCTGCTCATTAGTGACGATATAAACCTTCTGGTCGACGGTCTCTGTGGCAACACTCTCTGGCTCGATTTCAACTTTAACAGGCTGCCAGGTCCACTGTTCACCGAGTCTCAACACCTCATCCGTGAAGGTGGCCGAAAACAGCAGTGTCTGGCGATCGCCGGGGCGGGGAGTCATCCGAATAATGCGTCGAACCTGAGGAATAAAGCCCATATCCAGCATTCGGTCAGCTTCGTCTATGACCAGTGTTTCGGTCAGGTCCAGATGCAGGTCTTTACGTTCGCAGTAATCCAGAAGTCGGCCAGGCGTGGCCACCAGAATATCAATGAAGCCACTGCTCATGCGGCTGCGCTGCTTCTCGTAATCCATGCCACCGACAACGGTCAGCACGTTCAGGGGCAGGTATTTGGTCAGGGCTTCCGCATCCTGACCAATCTGCAATGCCAGCTCCCGGGTGGGGGCAATGATGACGGCACGGGGCTCGCCAAGATAGCGTTGATCCGGTGCTGGAATATCAATTAATTGTTTAATGGTGCTGAGCAGAAATGCGGCTGTTTTACCCGTACCGGTTTGAGCTTTACCAATGGCGTCTCTGCCAGCCAGTGTGCTGCCCAGTACTTCGGCCTGAATGGGGGTGCAATACTTGAAACCCAGCTCCTGAATGGCTCTCATCAGTGGATCAGGCAGATCAAAGTCATGAAAGCGGGTTTTACCCTGCTCGGGCTCTACCTGAAACTGGCTGATATCCCAGGAAGGCTCTGGCTTCTTATGGGCTGAGCGATGAGAACTGCGAGGATGATTACGTCGGGCTGTATTCCGGGACTTGGGGGTTCTGGATTGGGTTCCGGCCGCTTTGCCGCTTTTCTTCCCACCCGGTTTGGAGGAAGGACTTTTGGGGGCCGTTGAAGACGTTTGTCCACCCGATGGGGGCGCTTTTTTCTTTCTGAAAAGACCTAGTAGACCACTCAATGCTTTAATCTCGTTCCAATACGGTATCGTTATCCCGGTTTTCAGCGTGGGGCTGACATGCCCTGAGCGCGGCTCGGGACCGGGGATTGAATCTGCTGATGACGGGTATCTCCGCCCTTGTGTTAAAGAGTCGGGCAAACAGAGAGAGAAAGAGGCCTTCAGGTAGCTGTCTGTTAACAGTCAGGTATCTGCTCAGCAGCAATGCGCCGCAGGAAAACGGATTTATCAGGCTGCGGCATACCACAAGGATTCTAAGGTATCTGGCGGGTGATTGCTAAATTGATTACTCATCGAGGTCGCTATCAGGGTGATTGTCTTGCTCTTCGTGGTTTCTTTTGCGCATAAAGAGCTTGTTCAGCTTGTCTTTTTTGTTGACTGTTCTCAGTTTTTCACGAACTTGCCGCTTATAGAGCATCATCATCAGATCCTGATCGGGCATGAGTTTGATGGGACGGTCCCTGAAAAAGAAGAAGGTGTATTCTTCGGCAAACTTCCGGTCTCTGGCAACCTGCGTCTCGCTCTCCGGGCTCTTTTCAGAGTCCAGAGCCAATAAGCTCATCACGTGTTGCACTGGCGCTAATTCCATAGGACACCTCAGTTTCAGGCCGCTAGACTTCGTTACCCATGAAAATCCGATGACGATGGTCACATGGACTCTTTTTCATGAGAAATTGTTATAAAAATACTCAAGTTCTTGTAATGCAGCCATTAGACATAGGTCTTGGGGAATGGTTCATTATTAGTTACAGATTTCAATCAGTCCGAACGGACTACAGCAAAAACCAAAGGCTGTGTTATAAAAAGACCAGCTGCCTATAACGGCTCGTAGATCAGGATTTTATTATGTATTCCAAGCGTCCAAAAGATACCCCCAAAAACTCCTCATTCTCAGAGTTCATCAGGAACGCAACCTACAGCGAAAAGAAGAAAGTTTTCATGCGTGTTCTGGATGAGGCTGCCAAGAAGCAGCAGGCCATCATCAAAGCTGCTGGTATGTGATTGACCCAGGAAGCATTCTTTCAAGGCTGGAGGACGCCTCCTGCTGCACCTCTTTGTCAGCTGGGAACTCTGACCAAAGTACTGGCCAGACTCCCTCTCATTTCTCAAAGCCCGGAAACAATATCCTTACTGAATGACTTCTCGCAATAATGACACTTCAGCCGAATATCATCGTCTTTTTCCCGAAGGTAGAAATAGCTGCTGACCGGCTCATTGTGCGTAATGCAGTTTGAGTTAGGGCAGGGAAAAGCGCCCCTGAGCGTCTCGGGAACCGTCATGCTGAACTTTTCAACGACATGGTATTCGTCGATGACATTAATGGTGGCTCCCTGGGCAAACAGAGCCAGCTGGCTGGCCTCCTGTTCAGTGAACTTGAGGTCAGTCACCTTGATAATGTCTTTGCGACCCTGAGCCTTGCTGGGCAGGTTGAAGCCGACGGTGATGCTGACATCGGAGTCCAGCAATTGCAGGCGATCCAGAATTTTAACACCCTGACCTGCCGGGATATGGTCAATGACGGTGCCTTGGCGGATAGCCTCAACCTGAAGCTTGTTGGTCATCGCAGTGTCTCCCTCAGATACTTTCGTTCAAAACCAGGGCCAGCAGCGCCTGACGGGCATAGACCCCGTTCTCAGCCTGCTGAAAATAGTAGGCATGAGGCGTGTTATCGACAGCCACTTCTATCTCGTCGACCCGGGGCAGGGGGTGAAGAATTTTCAGGTTTTCTCTGGCTCCTTCCAGGCTTTCGACCCCCAGAATATATTTGGAAGCCATGTGCATATACTCAGTTTCATCAAAGCGCTCTTTTTGCACCCGTGTCATATAGAGAATGTCAGACTCAGGCACCACCTCTTCAACGCTCTGGGCCTGGCAGTACTGAATGCCTTTTTCGTCGAGTTCTTCCAGCAGATAATCGGGCATCGAAAGCGCATCGGGCGCAATAAAGTTAAATTTGGCACCGAACAGTGACATTGCCTGAACCAGTGAGTGAACGGTTCTGCCGTACTTGAGATCACCGACAAAAGTAATGGTCAGACCATCCAATGTCCCTTGACATTCTTTAATGCTGAACAGGTCCAGCAATGTCTGGGTCGGGTGCTGGTTAGCGCCATCACCGCCATTAATAATGGGAACATCGGAGAATTCAGAGGCCAATCGCGCCGCACCCTCCTGTGGATGACGCATAACGAAGGCATCGGTGTAGGAGCTGATGATTTTGACGGAGTCAGCCAGCGTCTCACCCTTTCTGGCCGAGGTACTACTGCTGTCAGAGAAACCAATCAGGGTTCCTCCTAATCTCTGAACAGCGGTTTCGAAGGAGAGACGGGTGCGGGTAGAAGCTTCGAAGAAACAGCTGGCAATCACCTTACCCTTCAGCAGGTCAGGACGAGGCGTTGTTTTAAGCTGGGCGGCAGTTTCCAGAATCAGTTCAAGGTCTGAACGATCCAGGTCTGCTATGGAAATGATGTCCCTTAGATAGAGCTGATTTTCCATCAAAAATTACCTGTAGGCAGGCCTTCGTGGGCAAATTTCAGGACATTCTACCGATGCCCAATCCCAAATCAAGCACGTGTTGGCGCTCATTTTCTGTTTGGTTGGGGACTAATGGAAACTCATGGCGTCTTCTCTGGCTTGTACCACCAGCTATTCAGGTCAAGCCAGTAAAGATGATCTTGTGGCGGGTGATCAAGGTGATGCCAGTGGGCCAGATGCGTCTTTTGAGTATGCCACTTGGGAATAACATAGTGCCCCCACATCAGTACACGATCCATCGCCCTGACCATGGGGATTAGCTGTTCATAGCTGTCTGCTTTTGTTGTTTCGCTCAGTAAATGGTCTATGACCGGGCTGTTGATGCCGATAATGTTCCCCGCCTGCTTTTCCATCACGACCTGACTGCTCCACATATGATACAGCTCATTGCCCGGGTAAGTGGACTGCCAGAAATACCAGTCTACCAGTTCGAAGTCGAAATCCCTGACCCTTTTTCGGAACAGGCTTTTGTCCAGGGTCTGAATATTCAGTGTTATGCCAAGGTCAGCAAGACTCCGGCGGTAAGACAGTAATAATCGCTCCTGTTTAGGGTCGTCGGTCAGAAGGTTAAGCGTCAGAGGTCTGCCTGAGTCTGCTTCTATCATCCGGCCATTTTCCAGCCGGTATCCTGCGCTTTTAAAGAGGGCCAGTGCCTTCCTGACATTCTCTCTGTTTTTACCACTGCCGTCTGAAACAGGGAGAGCGATAACCTGCTTGAACAGTTCACTGGGCAACTCCGCCCGAAACGGTTCCAGCAATTTAAGCTCTTCTTCTGTCGGCAGGCCTTTGGCTGAAAGTGGCGAGTTGGGAAAAAAACTCATAGTGCGCTGAAACTCAGAATTCAGCAGAGTCCTGTTAATCCATTCAAAGTCGAAGACCATGATTAACGCCTGACGAAATGCCGGGTTTTTGAACTTCTCCCGACGCAGATTAAAGGCCAGGGCACTCATACCGGTTGGATAGCGCATTTCAATGTCTTTCTTCAGAACCCGACCGGCCTTAACCGCTGGAAAACTAAACGACTGATACCACTGCTGGGTGTCGGTCTCCTGATAAACATCATAAAGTCCGGCCCGGAAACCTTCGGCCATGGCCTGACGGTCACGATAATAATCCACCCTGATTTCGTCGAAATTATATCTCCCTTTCTGGCTGGGAAGATCGACGGCCCAATAATCCCGGACTCGCTCAAAAATGAGGTACTGACCTGTTTTGGCCCGCTTAACCTTCAGGGGGCCGCTGCTCACCGGACTGTCCAGGTGGCGATCCTGAAAGTTTCGGTTGTGCCAGTAATGATGAGGGAGCACGCGCAGATAGCCCAGCAGGGCCACCTGCTTCCTGCTGGGTTTGTCCATATAAAAAACAACCCGGTGAGACGACGTTTCTTCAACTCTGGTGACGTTTTTGTACAGGTTTTTCAAAAAGGGCGAACCTTCCTTTTTGAATAACTCAAAGGTGAAGACAACGTCTTTTGAAGTGACGGGATGGTTGTCACTGAAGGTTGCTGCCGGATTGATATGAAAAGCCACCCAGCTGTAGTCGTCGGGGTATTCCACGGCTTCAGCCAGTAAGGGGTAAAGGGAGTGCGGCTCATCAGCCGAGCGGGTCATTAATGAAGCATGGGTGTGGTAAATGTAATCAGGCGCAGTTCCTTTGCTGTTAAATGGGTTCAGGGTATCGAATGTGCCTGTTCTGGCCAGTCTCAGAACACCACCTTTTGGCGCATTGGGGTTGGTGTAAGCAAAATGAGTGAAGTTGTCTGGATACTTGTGAGTACCAATCAGGGTGAAGGACTTTTCGATATGGACCCCACTCTGAGCCGCCAGAGAGAACATTAGACAGAGGCTTAGGAGAATACTTCTTATCATGCCAATCCTGGGTCCATTGATTCTGAAGACTAGCCTCTATTGCTTATTAGTGTTCATGTTTGAGATTTACCCAATCATTGCTCTTTTTTGATACGACAACCACCGGGGATCTCAATGGTAAGATCACTTTTGGCATAGCAGCAGCAGGGCAGGATTTTCCCATCAGGGACAAAGGCGATGGGCTCTGCAAAGTATTCCACCTCTCCAGCCACCAGCTGAACCTGACAACTGCCACAGAATCCCTCACGACACTGGTATTCAATCTCCACCTTTTGAGACTCAAGTGCTTCCAGCAGGTTGAGCTCACTTCTGGGGATAAAACTGAAACCGTCCAGTATCTTGACGATATGGGCCATGAGGGTCTCCTGATCAAATTCTTACAATGAGAAGTTGCTGAAGTCATCAGTCTGGACTTCGTTATCAATCTGCCCAACCAGGTAGGAGCTGACTTCCACTTCCTGAGGTGCAACCTGGACAGCATCGCTGTTCAGCCAGCTGTTCATCCAGGGCAGAGGGTTCTGGCGGGATGGGAAAGCCGGTTCAAAGCCCAGGGTCGCCATTCTCTGATTGGTAATGTATTCCACATACTGGCTGAGAATATCCTTGTTTAGGCCAATCATTGAGCCATCCTGGAACAGGTATTCAGCCCATTCTTTTTCCTGTTCAGCGGCAGCAATAAAGATCTCTCTGGCTTCTGCCTTGAGTTCAACAGCGATTTCAGCCATTTCCGGGTCGTCTTTACCTTCGGCCATGATCTGCAGCATGTGCTGGGTACCGGTCAGGTGCAAGGCTTCATCACGGGCAATCAGCTTGATGATTTTGGCGTTGCCCTCCATGGTGGAACGTTCGGCAAAAGCAAAGCTACAGGCAAAACTGACGTAGAAACGTATGGCTTCCAGCACGTTAACAGAAACCAGGGTCAGGTAAAGTTTGCGCTTCAGATCCCTGACGGAAACATGCACTGCTTTACCTTTGACTTGATGAGTGCCTTCGCCCAACAGGTTGAACTGGCTGATGCTTTCAATCAAATCATCGTAGTAACAGGTGATGTCCGCCGCCCTTTTGACAATGGCCTCGTTATTAACAATGTCATCAAACACCACGGAAGGCTCGGTGATAATGTTGCGAATAATATGGGTGTAAGAGCGAGAGTGAATCGTCTCACTAAAGGCCCAGGTCTCAATCCAGGTTTCCAGCTCAGGCAGGGAGACAATAGGTAGCAGGGCGACATTGGGTGAACGGCCCTGCACCGAGTCCAACAGGGTCTGATATTTAAGGTTACTCAGGAAGATATGCTTCTCATGCTCTGGCAGATGAGCAAAATCACTGCGATCGGTGGACAGATCCACTTCTTCCGGACGCCAGAAAAATGAAAGCTGTTTTTCGATCAGCTTTTCAAAGATCGGGTGTTTCTGGACATCATAACGGGAGACATTAACACCCCGTCCAAAAAACATGGGTTCCTGGGTGGCATTGAACTTTTCTTGGTTGAAAGTCGAGTAGCTCATGTTTTCTCTGCTTCTGGGCCAGGAAGATCCGGCCTCGTCCAGTTGCTGTTAACTCTGGTGGCTCTTTTGAATTTTAAGTGGGACACTGTGCCTGTGCCCCGGTTCCGACTTCCGTCAAATTTTGCAGGCGCCGCCTGCACAACCGTCATCCGCTTCTTCCTGAGTGTCTGACGCGCCATCACGGGTGTTGTGATAGTAAAGGGTCTTCACTCCCAGTTTGTAGGCGGTCAGAAGATCCTTGAGAAGGAGCTTCATAGGTACTTTGCCACCTTCGAAACGGGCCGGATCGTAGTTGGTGTTGGCCGAAATGGTCTGGTCAACAAACTTCTGCATAATCGCCACCAGCTGGAGGTAACCGTCGTTACTGGTGATATCCCAAAGCAGCTCATAGTTGTTACGCAGCTCTTCGAAGTCCGGCACCACCTGCTTCAGGATACCGTCCTTGCTGGCTTTGACACTGACAAAGCCCCGGGGTGGTTCAATGCCGTTGGTCGCGTTACTGATCTGCGATGAAGTCTCGGAAGGCATCAGGGCCGTCAGGGTTGAATTACGCAGGCCGTGTTCCTTAATCTCGCTGCGCAGGGCTTCCCAGTCCAGGTGAAGTGCTTCGGTGCAGACTTGATCCAAATCCTTCTTGTAGGTATCGACAGGCAGGATACCCTGAGAGTAAGTGGTCTCATGGAACTTGGTGCAGGTGCCTTTTTCTTTTGCCAGCTGGTTGGACGCTTTCAGCAGGTAATACTGAATAGCTTCAAAGGTTTTATGGGTCAGGCCATTAGCTGAACCATCAGAATAACGAACACCATTTTTGGCCAGATAATGGGCAAAATTAATCACCCCAATCCCCAGGGGACGACGTGCCATGGTGGCATTGTAGGCCGCTGGCAGCGGGTAATCCTGATAATCCAGCAGGTTATCCAGCGCCCGGACCAGCAGCTCACTCATCTCTTCCAGTTCATCGAGGCTATCCAGCTTACCCAGATTGAAGGCTGCCAGAGTACACAGGGCAATTTCACCGTCCTCATCCAATACGTGCTTGAGTGGCTTGGTGGGCAGGGCAATTTCCAGGCAGAGGTTGCTCTGGCGAACCGGCGCTACGGTTGGGTCAAATGGGCTGTGCGTGTTGCAGTGATCAACATTCTGCAGGTAAATACGACCCGTGCTGGCACGCTCAGAGGCAAACAGGGAAAACAGCTCGACGGCTTTCAGCGTTTTCTTGCGGATGTTCGGATCCTGCTCGTACCTGGCGTACAGTGCTTCAAACTTTTCCTGATCGGCAAAGAAGGCGTCGTACAGGCCCGGAACATCCGTCGGTGAGAACAGAGAGATGTTGCCACCGGTGATCAGGCGCTGATACATCAGGCGGTTAAACTGAACACCGTAATCCAGGTGACGAACACGGTTTTCTTCAACCCCCCGGTTGTTCTTCAACACCAGCAGATTCTCAACTTCGTAATGCCAGATGGGGTAGAACAGAGTCGCTGCGCCACCTCGAACCCCGCCCTGGGAGCAGGACTTAACCGCTGTCTGAAAATGCTTGTAAAAAGGAATACAGCCCGTATGGAAAGCCTCGCCATCACGGATCGGGCTACCAATGGCACGAATACTACCTGCATTGATACCAATGCCGGCTCGCTGGGAAACGTATTTAACAATGGCGCTGGAGGTTGCATTGATAGAGTCCAGCGAGTCACCACATTCAATCAACACACAGGAGCTGAATTGACGGGTTGGCGTGCGAACACCGGCCATAATCGGTGTTGGCAGGGAGAGCTTGAAGGTAGAGACCGCTTTGTAGAAACGCTCGATATAATCCAGACGGGTCTCTTTCGGATAACTGGCAAAGAGGCAGGCACCGATCAGCATATAAAGCATCTGGGGGCTTTCATAGTATTCACCGGTAACCCGGTTCTGAACCAGATACTTGCCTTCCAGCTGTTTAACAGCAGCGTAGCTGAAATCCATATCGCGATTATGATCGATAAAGCCATTCATGGCATTGAAATCAGCTTCGCTGTAGTCATGAAGAAGATGGGCGTCATACTTCTTCATTTCTGTCAGTTTGACAACGTGGTCGTGGAGCCCAGGAGGCTCGAACTGACCGTACGCTTTTTTACGCAGATGGAAGATAGCAAGGCGTGCTGCCAGGTACTGGTAGTCAGGAGCCTGTTCGGAAATCAGGTCAGCTGCGGATTTGATCAGCGTCTCGTGGATATCCGTGGTCTGTATACCATCGTAGAACTGAATGTGTGATTTGAGTTCAACTTCGGAAACGGAAACGTTACTCAGTCCTTCAGCAGCCCAGGTGATCACCTTGTGGATCTTTTCCAGATCCAGCTGCTCCTTGTCTCCGTCGCGCTTGGTGACCAGGATATCTTTGTTCATTAAAAGCCCTTACCAGTAAAAAAAACTAAAACTCAAGATATTATGTTTTTATGTTCCGGCCACCACTAAATGCCAGCCCCTGTCTTGGGTACAAGAGTCGTGTCGCAGAGGGTAAAGCCGAGAGAAACCTGCAGGTCATTAACCCTGCAGTAAAACCGTCTCGAAGAGGTGAGTTCAGGAGCCAGATGCCGTCCTGAGTGACCTGTCAGCTCTTCTTCCCTGATACTGCACTAATCGCGCCACAAATCCTTTCGTTAGCGACTTCACAGATGCTGCCCTTGAGTCAGGTACGCTGTCCTGTGCCGGTACCTGCGCTTACATCTATTTCTACAGTTTACAGCGAGCATTCAACACAAGATATTGTGTGATGATCTTATATTTACACAAGATAATGCGCCATCAGCAGAAATTCAAGTCAGTAATTCGGTGGAAAAATTGTGTATAACTTGTGAATTTTTCAAAGTGTTAGTGCTTGCAAACAGCCTGACCGCTTTTACTGTCACGACCTTCAGTATTCAACAGATTTGCCGACGCAAGCCAGACTCTATATATAATAAAAAATTATAAATAATTATAAATTAATAACAAAAAAAGTATTCAGAAAGAGCACACCAAAATAGTGCAACTCACGATACACAGTGTTTTAGAAATACCCATTTTTGGGTCGAAAAACGACCTTTTGTGGAATTTACAGGTCATGTAGGGACTCCAACGCCATGCTGTAGTAGTATCCGTCACCTGAGCCTGACAATTGCAGTCAGGCATGTGGTCTTCATTTTTTATAATCGTTGGAAGTTTGGCTGTGGAGAATTCAGAAACAGGTCGGATACTGATTGTTGAGGACGATGAGCGGCTGGCCACACTCACCCGGGACTATCTTGAGAACAATGGACTCTCGGTCTCAATAGAAGGTGATGGTGGCAAAGCGGTTGCGCGCATTCTTGAAGAGCGCCCGGATCTGGTGGTGCTGGATCTGATGCTGCCGGGGGAAGACGGTGTTTCCATCTGTCGCAGGGTTCGTGAGCACTACACCGGACACATTCTTATGCTGACCGCCAGAGCCGACGACCTGGATGAAGTACTGGGGCTGGAAATGGGAGCAGACGATTACGTTGCCAAACCTGTACGCCCCAGAGTGCTATTGGCCAGGATCCGGGCCTTACTGCGCCGAAACCAGCCGCCCCTGGAAGAACAGGGAGAAGAAAACA
Organism: Endozoicomonas sp. 4G; assembly: GCF_023822025.1. Lineage (NCBI taxonomy): Bacteria > Pseudomonadati > Pseudomonadota > Gammaproteobacteria > Oceanospirillales > Endozoicomonadaceae > Endozoicomonas > Endozoicomonas sp. 4G. Next base: position 3,973,501 of record NZ_CP082909.1, read on the forward strand.
ACAATCGCCTGACCTTCGGCCCACTGGCAGTGGATAACTCCATGCGGGAAGCCTGGCTGAACAATATCAGCGTGGAGCTGACCAGTGCCGAGTTTGATCTGCTGTGGCTGCTCTGTTCTAACGCGGGCCGGGTTTTGAGCCGGGAAGAAATCTTCTCTCAGCTGCGTGGTATAGAGTACGATGGGCAGGATCGTTCCATTGATGTTCGGGTATCCCGTATCCGACCCAAGATTGGTGATGATCCCATGCACCCCCGTCTGATCAAGACCGTTCGCAGTAAAGGCTACCTCTTCGTTAAAAGTGAATAACAGCCTTGAGCCAAATTAAGCTCTTCAAGTAGAGAAGCCTGTGAGTAGTATTTTCTTACGTATATACGGCGGGCTCCTGTTTACGCTGGTGCTCGTCGCTGTTCTATCGGGTATTTCCGTCACGCTGATCAATGGCATGCGACAGGCTGAGTATCGTGAAGATATGGTCGGGGGCACCTTTCGTCTGATCGCTGAAACAGTGGCAACACTGCCCGAAGCTGAACGAAAACTCTGGCTGGAAGATTGGGGGAAGCGTCTTGCCATTTCCTTCGAGCTGGTCAGCCAAGAAGATTCAGGCCTCAATCAGGATCAGCTTGAGTCCCTGAAGTCCAAAGGCATCAGGGTTCGTATGCTCGACCAGAGCAAAGCGCTGGTTATAACCCCTCTTGAGGGAGACACCCTTCTGGAAGGTGTGGTGTCGTCTATATCAGAACAGACCGCCAGTGGCACCCTCAGCCTGCTTAAAGCTAAATTAATGCGCTTTCCCGAGGCACACAGAGCAGAAAAGCTGAAAGAACTGTCTGCCACCTTCAGTTATCCTGTCCACTTGGTAGAGCCCTATCAAACTCGACTATTGCCCATTCAGCGGGAACAGCTTCAAAAAGGCAGTATGATGATGCTGTTGGATGATGAGGCACAAACGGTCTCTATCTACACCAGCCTGCCTGACGAGTCCCGACTGATCCGAATGGGCCCTTTGGGACTGCTGAACCCCTACCCTTTCAAGCTGATGCTAACCATTGGTTTGTTTGTGCTGACTTCCCTGAGTCTGGCTATTTACATCCTGGTTCGAGGAATGGAGAAACGCCTGCGCAAACTTGAAAGGGCAGCAACACGCTTCAGCCGGGGCGACTTTGATGTCCGGGTCTCTTTGCATGGTGCCGACTCTATTGGTCGTCTGGCCCGGGCATTTAATGCCATGGCAGGTCATATCCAGCGACTGTTAAGCCTGCAAAAAGAAATGATCAGGGGTGTTTCTCACGAATTAAGAACCCCCGTAGCCCGGCTCAGGTTTGGCCTGGATCTGGTGGCTGATGCACAGACGCGTGCAGAAAGAGATCATCAGTTAGAAGGCATGGATAAAGATATTCAGGAACTGGATAACCTGGTGGATGAAATCCTGACCTATGCCAATCTTGAGCAGGGTGCGCCAGAGATTCGTTTTAAACGACACGATGTCGACAAAGTCATTAGTCAGGTTGTGGATGAGCACAAGCGCCTGCAGGATCGTGTGGCGATTGAGCATATTCCCTGCAATATACTGGATCCACGTCGTTTTGCTGACATTGATCGCCGCTATATGCACCGGGCTATCCAGAATCTGGTGGGTAATGCCTGTCGCTATGCAGACAGTAAACTGGAAGTCCGGTTTTCTGCAACGCAGGACACTTGTCGTGTTGATGTAGACGATGATGGCCCAGGCATCCCGGAAGATCAGTGGGACCGGGTTTTTTCCGCATTCTCAAGACTGGACGACAGCCGCACCAGAAAATCAGGCGGCTACGGTCTGGGACTTTCCATCGTCAGACGAATTATGTATTGGCATAATGGCCGGGCAATGGTCAGTCACAGCCCTCTGGGCGGCGCCCGATTCAGCCTGGTCTGGCCTCGCAAACAGAGACGCTAATTAACGGCCGGAAGAATCCCCGATAAGGTTTTAAAGCAGGTCTCCCTGGCAGTTTCCAGAAAGTCGGCAACGTAAGGTTGCTCTTTCTGTTCCACCCGGATGCCTGCGTAAAGAGTTGACCAGAGGCCCTCTCTTCCCAACTTTCTGGCTGCTACATGGTTTTTTTCAAGGTATTCCGCCAGGGCCCAGTCTGGCAGCGCACACACACCACGGTGACTAGCCACCAGTTGCAGCATCATCAGAGTCAACTCAACCGTTCTGACCTGACTGGGCTCTTTGTTTTCCGGATCCAGAAAACGATTGAAGATATCAAGCCGGTTATGGTCAATGGGGTAAATAATCAGAGTTTCTGTTTCAAGATCAGCAGGTTCAACCCACTCTTTTTGCAACAAAGGATGCAGTCTCGATAGAGCCAGTAGCATTTCATAACGAAACAGCGGGATATACGTCAGACCGGGAATATCTATTGGATCGGAAGTAACCACCAGATCCAGTTCTCCCCTGGCCAAGGCGGGTAAGGGGGCAAAGTTGAAGCCGGTGGCAAAGTCCATCTCCACTTCCGGCCATTGCTGGCGATAAGCGTCAATGGTCGGCATTAGCCACTGGTAGCAACTGTGGCATTCAATAGCAATATTGAGGCGCCCGGACTCACCTCCTGCCAGCCTGAACAAGTCCTGTTCAGCCTGCCTTAGCTGAGGCAGAAGGTCATCGGCCAACTGCAGAATGCGCAAACCGGCTGATGTAAACCTGGGAGGGCGGGTTTTACGGATAAACAGCTCCATGCCGATCCGGGCTTCCAGCTCCTTGATCTGATGAGACAGAGCAGACTGAGTCAGATACAGACTTCTGGCAGCTTCCACCAGGCTGCCGGTCTGCCTCAGGGCATTCAGTGTTTTCAGATGCCTCAGCTCCAAACCTATGTTTGTGGTCATGATGAACAATGTTTTATATAGAAATTTATTTTCACAAGATTATCAATTTTATTCACTTTCATCATTAGAAAAATGAGTTTGATTCAACTTCCTTCGTAAACCAAACTGATACCCCATGGGCGGCAGAATCATTTTTTGTGCTGCGGGTCATGAATAATTTTCTCTATCTGAATAACAAGAGTGAATACTCTGGGAATCCGATTATGGCAATCTCACACAGTGGTGGTTTTCCACGCATTGGTGCTCATCGCGAGTTGAAAAAAGCACAGGAAGCCTACTGGAAAGGTGAGCTGAGTAAAGAAAAGCTGCTAGAGGAAGGCAAACGCCTCAGGCAGCAGCATTGGGCTCTGCAAAAACAAGCCGGACTGGATCTGCTCCCGGTCGGGGATTTTGCCTGGTACGACCAGATGCTAAATCACTCACTCATGCTGGGAGCCGTGCCGACCCGATTTGGTACCGACTCAGACTGTGAGGACATTGATACGCTGTTCCGTATGGCCCGTGGCAGAGCCCCCAGCGGCAATCCGGCAGCAGCCTGTGAGATGACCAAGTGGTTTGATACCAACTATCACTATATCGTTCCTGAGCTGCATAAAGGCCAGACCTTAAAACTGTCGTCTACAGAAATCATTCGTGAGACCCGTGAGGCGCTGAATGCCGGGTTTAAGGTCAAGCCGACACTGATAGGCCCACTGACCTGGCTATGGCTCGGGAAGGTTAAAGGAGAGGCCTTCAATCGCCTGGAATTACTGGATGATGTAATAGAAGTCTATGGACAGGTACTCAACGAGCTGGCCAAACTGGGAGTTGAATGGGTTCAAATGGATGAACCCGTTCTGGTGCTGGATCTTCCTGCCGAATGGCGCCAGGCCTTTGAGTCCACCTACAACAGGCTGCAAGGCAAGGATCTGAAAATCCTGCTGGCGACCTACTTTGGCGGCCTCAACGGCACAACGACGACCGTGGTTAATTTACCCGTTGAAGGTCTGCATATTGACCTGGTTCGTGATGCTGAACAACTGACGGGGATTCTTGATCGACTGCCTTCCTACAAAGTACTTTCAGCCGGTGTCGTGAATGGCAGAAATGTCTGGAAGGCCGATATTCGCTCTATTGTCGGTAAACTTCAGGAAGCCAGTGAACGTCTGGGTGATCGCCTCTGGATTGCACCCAGCTGCTCACTGCTGCATACACCCGTTGATCTTGAGTGTGAAACGGATCTGGACGATGAATTGAAATCCTGGCTGTCCTTTGCCGTTCAGAAGTGTCAGGAAGTTGCCACCATAGCCCAACTGCTTTCGGGTGATCAGAGCCCTCAGGCTCAAGCACTTCTGGCTGCTTCAGATCGGGCAGTTGAAACCCGGAGTCAGTCATCCAGAATACACAACCACACCGTTCAAAGCAGGGTTGCTGGTATCAGTAATGGCGATGACCAACGTCATCTGCCTTATAGTGAAAGGGCCGCTCTTCAGGCATCCAGGCTTAAATTGCCGTTATTTCCTACTACCACCATCGGCTCTTTTCCACAGACGGCTGACATAAGAAAACAACGTCGTTTATTTAAAAAAGGCGAGCTGAGTGAAAATAACTATGTAGCAGCCATGCAGAAAGAAATTCAGGACACCGTTGCCAGACAGGAAGCACTGGGGCTGGATGTTCTTGTTCATGGCGAAGCCGAACGTAATGACATGGTTGAGTATTTTGGCGAACAGCTGGACGGCTTTGCCTTTACTGGCAATGGCTGGGTTCAGAGCTACGGCAGCCGCTGTGTCAAGCCTCCCATCATCATTGGTGATGTTTCCAGACCCAAACCTATGACAGTAGACTGGAGTCGTTTTGCCCAGGACCAGACCAGTAAGTGGATGAAGGGCATGCTCACCGGCCCGGTCACCATCCTCTGTTGGTCTTTCCCCCGGGAAGATGTCGATCGAAGTGTTTCCTGCCTGCAACTGGCGCTGGCGCTCAGGGATGAAGTCGTGGATCTGGAAAAAGCGGGCATTGGTATCATCCAGATTGATGAACCAGCGATTCGCGAAGGTTTGCCCTTGCTTAAAAAAGACTGGCCGGACTACCTGAACTGGGCAGTACAAAGCTTCAGGATTGCTGCCAGTGGCGTTCAGAATGAAACCCAGATTCATACCCACATGTGTTACAGCGAGTTCAACGACATCATTGAATACATTGCAGCAATGGACGCTGATGTGATCACCATTGAGACCTCCCGGTCTGATATGGAGTTACTGGATGCTTTTGAGCAGTTTGAATACCCCAATGAGATTGGCCCCGGAGTGTACGATATTCACTCCCCCAATGTTCCTGAGTCTCAGTGGATGAAACAGCTGATGAAGAAAGCTGCTGAAAAAATTCCACCGCAACGTCTATGGGTCAACCCGGACTGCGGCCTTAAAACCCGGGACTGGCCCGAGGTGGAAGCAGCCTTGGGCAATATGGTCCAGGTGGCCAATGAGCTCAGGGATGAACTGGGAAGCTGAGCAAAAATAGGCGAGGATGGCTGAACATTAACCCTCAATAAGCCAGCCTTGCCTGAGAGCCTGATCGAGTTGACACAAATCAGGCTCTCTAATTTCATATTTTTTTCAAATATCTTACTTCTTTCTCTGATGCTGACCCGACTCTCACCCTCCCAGAAAAATCATTAAAAATCATCAGGTTAACAAAAAACGATTCGATCAAAATATCCTGATCTGCTGGTATCAAAATCCGAACAATATTCGAATTTCAATTAACAGCAATCTCTATCTTGACTCAACACTTTTAAACAGGGATATTTCGTACTGCCGTTTCAAATATCCGTTTTAAAAGGTCGTCTAAAACGTCATTCCAATAATCGGGTATTGATCAAGCGACAACCAAAAGTCCTAATAAGCATAAATAGACTAGTGGCCTTTCGACCAGCGGACCTGAAAAGACTCGATAAGAGCAAACAACGTTCGCAATCAGGTCGGCTCGTATCACTTGTTAATGGAAAAGCAGCCTTTTCTTTGTAACAGGGAGCCACCACAGGTCTTGCCACCATCAGGAGTTATAATGAAAAGCCACAAAGGTACCTCACCCTTTTCCCTCTCGCCATTGGCTGTAGCTTCCGCTTTGGCTGTTGCTCTTTCAGCAGGTCATGCCGTAGCCGGTGGTTTTGAAAAAGCGACACTCTGGGACGCCGAGTACAGCGCACTGGCGGGTGCCGCTGCGTCTTCTGTCGATGATTCCAGTGCAATCTTCTTTAACCCGGCGGGTTTGGCTTTTGCCGAATCCAATGATGTTGCTTTGCATCTTTCTCCTACCTGGACGCAGACCAGTGCTCCTGCGGGTGGTGTTGAGACCTATATTGAAGGTGAAAAAAACTTTGTCCCTTCTGGCGGCCTGACAGGTCTGTTCAAACTAAACGACAAACTCACCATGGGTTATGGCGTTTATGCTGCCGGTGGTGCTGGTGCCAAGTATAAGGATGTGACAGTTGGCGATACGTTTAGCTTTGGTCCAATTAGCGCCAGCTCAATCACAGGTGACTACTCTACCGACATCAAAGTTGTTGAAGCGGGCCTGGGGTTAGCCTATCGCATCAACAACAACTGGTCCGTTGGAGGTACTTATCGTCTAACTTATGCTACGGCTGATATCAATCTGCTGGCGACCCAGAACGTTGGTGCTGGCAACGTTGGAGCTTCTGTTGGCTACAACGACATGAGCGGCTACAACACCTTCGGAGTGCGTTTGGGTGCCATGTACCGCTCTGACGACAACCGCTGGGGCTGGGGTATCAACTACCGTTCTGGAGTTGATATTGAAGCGGATGGTGATTACAACTATCGGGACGGCACCGGCGCAACCGTTAAAGGTGATGCCACTGCAGAAACATCACTACCCATGCAGATCTCTTCCGGTGTTGATTTCCAGGTTGCTCCAGACTGGACGGTGTTCGGTGAAGTCACGTATTCCCAGTACAGCAACAACGAACAGATCAAATTTACCACCGATGATGCCAACCTTGAGTTAAAGGTACCGGCAATCAACTCCAACTGGGAAGACCAGTATAACTACCGCATTGCTGCCGAATACACGGGTGTTGATAACTGGGTCCTGAGAGCGGGTTACATTTATACAACAGCCGTCGTACCCGAAGAGTATGCTGCCCCCACCTTCTCGACTCCAGCCGCTGCTAACACCTTCACTCTGGGTGCGGGAACCAGCATTATGAATGGACAGGTGGACCTCGATTTTGCTGCTGTCTACGACACCGTTAAGAATGACGATGTAGAAGGCGGTGGTCAGCTGACCAGCACGACTCAATCTTACGCGGGTAAGTATGAAGCCAGCTCTTACTCTTTCCATGCTTCTGCGACTTACCGCTTCTAAGGCAATTTTTTTTCAGTAACACCACCCCAAAAGGCTACTGATCGAAAGATCAGCGGCCTTGTTTCTTTTTAATCAAAACACTTTTCTGAAACACGCCTAAAAATATCATTTTTAATAACCATTTAATTACAAAACCACAACAGAAATTCCTAATAAGCATAAATAGACTATGCCGCCATTCGACCACCCTCAGGCCTTGCCATCATCAGGAGTTGTAATGAAAAGCCAGACACATTCCCCCCGTTTTTTCCTTTCGCCATTAGCCGTAGCCTCTTCTCTGGCGGTTGCCTTTTCAGCAGGCCAAGCGGTTGCCGGTGGTTTTGAAAAAGCGACATTCTGGGATGCCGAGCACAGTGCACTGGCGGGGGCTGCGGTTTCTTCTGTTGATGATTCCAGTGCCATCCTCTTCAACCCGGCGGGTATGGCTTTTGCCGAGTCCAATGATATTGCCCTGCACGTTTCTCCGACCTTTAACGCGGCCAACGGTCCTGCGCAGGGTAACAATACCTTTATTGAGGGTGAAACCAACTTTTCTCCTGTTGGTGGCCTGACCGGTCTGTTCAAACTGAACGACAAATTCACTATGGGTTACGGTGTTTATGCTGCTGGGGGTTCTGCTGTTAGCTATAAAGATGTGACGGTTGGCGATAAGTTTAAATTTGTGGGAAAAGAAGTTAACCCGATCACAGGCGACTACTCCACTGATATCAAGATTCTTGAAACAGGTCTGGGATTATCTTATCGCATTAACAACAACTGGTCCGTTGGAGGTACATATCGCCTGACTTACGCTACCGCTGATCTGAATATGCTCGCTACCCAAGAGATTGCTGGTAACAAAGCTGGTGCTTCTGTTGGCTATAACGAAATGAGTGGTTTTAATACCTTCGGTGTCCGTCTGGGTGCTATGTACCGCTCTGACGACAACCGTTGGGGCTGGGGGATCAATTACCGTTCTGAAGTGAGTATTGAAGCGGATGGTGATTACAACTACCGGGACGGCAGCGGCGCTACCGTTACAGGTAATGCTACCGCGGAAACAGCTCTACCAATGCAGATTTCTACTGGTATCGATTACCAGGTAACCCCACACTGGACCCTGTTTGGCGAAGTCACCTACTCTGAGTACAGCAGCAACAAACAGATCCAGTTTACCTCTGATGATGTCAGTGAGCTGGCTGTTCCGGCAATCTACACAAACTGGCAAGACCAGTACAACTACCGCATTGCCGCCGAATACACCGGCATTGAGAACTGGGCCCTGAGAGCCGGTTACGTTCATACGACAGCTGTTGTTCCTGAAGAATATGCTGCGCCGACCTTCTCTACACCAGGGGGGGCTCACACTTTCACTGTGGGTGCCGGAACCCGTATTCTGGATGGCAAGGTTGATCTGGATTTTGCTGCTGTCTACGATACCGTCAGCAATGACGATGTAGAAGGCGGTGGTCAGCTGACTGATACGACTACTGCTTACCCGGGTAAGTACGAAGCCAGCTCTTATTCCATCCACGCTTCTGCGACTTACCGGTTCTAAATACGGTCTCTATTGGGCTGTCGCAAAACTCTGGTTCCCATGCTCCAGCATGGGAACGAGGGGGTTGTATGCATATCAAGGCTTGGTTGCACTAGTGACTGAGAATCTGCCCCAAAAACGCTTGGGTACGTTCAGACTCAGGGCTGTTAAAAAAGACATCCGGCGTCGCCTCTTCCACGATCTGCCCCTGATCCATAAAGATCATCCGGTCCGCCACCGTTTTTGCAAAACCCATTTCATGGGTCACGCAGATCATGGTCATGCCTTCGTTGGCCAGCTCGATCATAACATCCAGTACTTCCTTGATCATTTCCGGGTCCAGTGCCGACGTGGGCTCATCAAACAACATGATTTCCGGATTCATGCAGAGGCTTCGGGCAATGGCTACCCGCTGCTGCTGACCTCCTGAGAGCTGTCCGGGATATTTATCCGCCTGATCGGGAATACGGACGCGCTCAAGGTATTCCATCGCCGTTTTTTCTGCGGCTTTTTTACTGGTTTTCCTGACCCAGAGCGGTGCCAATGTGCAGTTTTCAAGCACCGTCAGATGAGGGAACAGATTAAACTGCTGAAACACCATCCCCACTTCACGACGCACCTTCTCTATATTTTTCAGATCCCGGGTCAGCTCGGTGCCATCGACAATGATCTGGCCTTGCTGATGCTCTTCCAAGGCATTGATGCAGCGAATCAAAGTCGACTTACCTGAGCCGGAAGGCCCACAGATCACTATCTTTTCGCCGCGCAACACATCCAGATGAATATCTCTTAATACATGAAAGCTGTCGTACCATTTGTTGACCCCATTCAACCTGATCACAGGATTTCCTGGGGCTTTGACTTCCCGGACTGTCTTATCCATGGAGACCTCTCATTTTCATTATTCTTAATTAATGCTTTTCCAGACGCTGGCTGTACCTGGACATACCAAAGCAGAACAGCCAGAACACAAATCCGGCAACAAGGTAACCTTCTACGGCAGTGCCCAGCCACTCGGGATCATTCAGGCCCGCCTGAACAATCGAAAGCAAATCAAACAGGCCAATAATCAATACCAGACTGGTGTCTTTAAACAGAGCAATAAAGGTATTGACGATGCCGGGAATAACCAAACGCACGGCCTGGGGCAGCACCACCAGCAACATACTCTGCCAGTAACCCATTCCGAGGCTCTGGCACGCTTCTACTTGACCTTTTGGAATGGCCTGCAGGCCACCTCGCACCACCTCGGCCATATACGCCGACTGGAACATAACAATCCCGATCAAAGCCCGCACCAGTTTGTCGAAAACAATTTCTTCCGGAACAAACAGTGGCAGCATCACCGACGCCATAAACAACACAGTAATCAGCGGTACACCACGCCAGAGTTCAATATAAGCCGTACAAAAAGTCCGAACGACTGGCATGGAAGAGCGCCGACCCAGAGCCAGCAGAATGCCTGCCGGTAATGATGCCAGCATGCCATAAAGCGCCAGCACCAGAGTCACCATCAAGCCACCCCACTGGTGGGTTTCCACCACGGGCAAGCCGAAGAGACCGCCAGACAGTACCAGCCAGGAGGTGACCGGCAACACCAGTAACCCCACCCCCAATGCCAGTTTCTTGCCGGGAATCGCCGGAATCATCAGCCAGGCCAGAATCAGGGCTAATTGCGCAAAAAACAGATTGACCCGCCAGATTTCACTCTTTGGGTAGAAGCCATAAATAAACTGATCCAGTCGTGCCGTGACAAAAGCCCAGCAGGCACCTTCGACGTTACAGGCGGCACGGTTTTCACCGGTCCAGGTGGCGTCCATAACCGCCCACTGCCACAGAGGAGGAATAATCAGATAGAGCCCGTAAATAAGGGTCAATGTCATCAGTGACTGAAAGGGCGTCGCAAACAGTTTCTCCCGCAGCCAGCCGAAAACGCCCCTTGAGTTAACCGGGGGCTCTCTGGCAGGAATCATTTTTTGTGCCATCGTCGTGTTTTTCATAAACAGAGTCCCTAACGCGCTTCCAGCGTTACCCAGCGGTTATAGAGGTTCATCAGGACAGAGACGGTCAGACTGATGGTCAAATAAACGGCCATGGTCATGGCGATCACCTCCACCGCCTGACCGGTCTGGTTCAGTGTGGTTCCGGCAAAGACACTGACCAGATCCGGGTAGCCTATAGCCGTCGCCAGTGAAGAGTTCTTGATCAGGTTCAGGTACTGATTGGTCAGGGGCGGAATAATCACCCGCATGGCCTGGGGAATCACCACCAGGCTCAGCACTCTGCCGGGCTTGAGACCCAACGCCGCTGCGGCCTCTTTCTGACCTTTGCTGACCGACTCAATACCAGAGCGAACGACTTCGGCAATAAACGCCGCGGTATAAATACTCAAAGCAAACCAGAGAGCCACCAGTTCAGGTATTAAGACCAGGCCGCCAGAGTAATTAAAACCTCTTAATGCCGGTACCTCCCATTGCAACTGGGCATCCACCAGAAAGCTGGTCGCCAGGGGAATCAGAACAATCATTGCAGCCATTGCTACTTTGATAGCTAATTTGATAAAGAGCAGCGTTTGCCCGTTGTTTTCCTGATGTTGATGGTTACGTACCCATGAGCGCATAAACCATTTCAACACCAACACAACAGCAAGACACGCCACGAACACCCAGGCAACGGTCACCATGCCAGCATTCAATTCGGGCCAGGGCAGAGAAATTCCACGAACGTTAAGAAAGATGACATCAAACAGACTGATGCTTTGACGGGGGCTGGGCAGAACACCCAGAACCGCAAAGTACCAGAAGAAAATCTGCAGCAGCAGGGGAACATTCCGGAAAATCTCAATATAAACACTGGCCAGTTTCGACAGCAGCCAGTTAGAAGAGAGTCGGGCAATACCGATCAGAAATCCAAGAACGGTGGCAAAGATAACGCCCAGAAAAGAGACCAGCAGAGTATTGAGCAAACCCACCAGAAACGTTCTGCCAAAACTATAACTCTCGTCATAGGCCACCAGCGTCTGGATAATGCCAAAACCTGCGGATTGGGATAAAAAATCAAAGCCGGTACTGATGCCTCGTTGTTCCAGATTCGACAGGGTATTATTAACCACCCAGGCAACCACTGCCACCACGGCAAGAATCAACAGAACCTGAAAAAAAACAGCCCGCCAGAGGGGGTCTCGCCAGAGTTTTACAACCATAAGGTGCCTTTTATCCGCCACGAAAAATCCGTCCATGGCTTTTTATTCTTCAAATTTTATTCTTACATTTTATGGTGCTGTGGTCGTCTATTTGGCGTTAGGGCTGACAGCCTGATTCGGGCCGTCAGCCTTTCAAGACGCTTAGCGGAAAGGAGGTGCGTAGAGAATGCCGCCCTGACTCCACTGGGCATTGAGACCACGCTCAATCTTCAGGGAAGAAGCCTGACCGATATTACGCTCAAAGACTTCACCGTAATTACCCACTTGTTTCACTACCTGATAAGCCCAGTCATCCTTGAGGCCCATGCCTTTGCCCTTGGGACCTTCAATGCCCAGGAAGCGGCGAACGGAAGGATTGCTTGAGGACTTGTTCTTATCAATATTGTCCGAAGTCAGGCCCAGCTCTTCGGCATTAATCATGGCGAACAGAGACCACTTTACAACGTTGAACCATTGGTCATCGCCCTGACGAACCAGTGGCCCCAGAGGCTCTTTTGAAATGACTTCAGGCAGAACAACGGCCTGATCGGGCTTCGACAGACGCAGCCTCAGAGCGTAAAGCTGGGATTGATCGGACGTGAGGACATCGCAACGGCCTGCATCAAAACCTTTGGCGGTACCGTCGGCGGTATCAAAGACAACCGGCTGGTATTTCATGCCATGGGTACGAAAATAATCAGCAAGGTTCAGTTCAGTGGTGGTACCGGCCTGAATGCAGATCGCAGCACCGTCCAGTTGTTTGGCGCTGGTCACACCCAACTCTTTTTTCACCAGAAAGCCCTGGCCATCGTAATAGCTGACACCGGCAAAGTTAAGACCCAGGGCGGCATCGCGGGTGAGTGTCCAGGTGGTATTTCGGGAAAGCACGTCGATTTCACCGGACTGCAGAGCGGTAAAACGTTCCTTGGCGGTCAGGGGAATGAATTTAACTTTGGCAGCATCACCCAGTACCGCAGCCGCCACACCACGGCAAACATCCACATCCATGCCGGACCACTGCCCTTTCTCATCGGGTGTCGCAAAACCCGGCAGCCCCGTATTTACCCCACAACTCAGGTAGCCTTTGCTTAACACGGCTTCCAGAGTATTAGTGCCGGTCTCGGCCTGGGCACTGGCCGCTGCCAGCATAAAAACAGGTGCCACCCATTTTTTGAGTTTTCTGATCATGCTTTCGATCCTATTTGTTATTGTTTCTATTACTTTATTTTTCAGCAGGCATCTGATACTCAGAAAACCTTACCGACATTGGCTAGAACTAACAACCCCGGCAACGGATAAAGCGCTCAGGAATTCAAACCGTTCCACACGGCCCTCTTTGTGTTAAACTCTGGCCAATTTTTCTACCTGAACTCCCGTGAAAGACTGGCAGTCACTGACTCCTGCCCTTTTCATGCCGCTACTTTTCATGTCACTACTGAGCGACCCATGACCGAGCAACTGAGCGAATATTACAAAGCCATCCTTGAATCCCTGGGGGAAGATATTCACCGGGATGGCCTGAGAGACACCCCCAAACGTGCCGCCAAGGCCATGCAGTTCCTGACTCGCGGTTATGAGCAAAGCCTTGAAGATATTGTCAACAATGCGGTGTTTGAATCCAACATCAGCGAAATGGTAGTGATCAGGGACATTGAGCTGTACTCCATGTGCGAACACCATATGCTGCCCTTTATTGGCAAGTGCCATATTGGTTACATCCCCGATGGCAAAGTACTGGGCCTGTCCAAGTTTGCCCGCATTGTCGATATGTTTGCCCGTCGTCTGCAGATTCAGGAAAACATGACCAAGCAGATTGCCGATGCCATTGTTGAAGCAACGGGTGCAAAAGGAGTGGGGGTGGTTATTGAAGCCCAGCACATGTGCATGATGATGCGCGGTGTCGAAAAACAGAATTCCTCCATGACCTCTTCTGTCATGCTGGGCCTGATGCGTGAAAACCAGCCTACCCGGGAAGAGTTCCTGCAGTTTATCCGCAACAAATAAACCGCTGTGTTATAAAGGGAGCCTTGCTGGCTCCCTTTTTCAGGATCATCGTTTTTCCTCAACGAGGACTTGAGAGGAATATTTTCTTGCTTGATGTGACTTTTACCCGACACACCGGACAATCCTTCTCGTCCTCTACAAATAGCTCAACACAATTCCTGCATAAACCAGCGTGCCCACAAGGCAGTAATGCGATCACTTCTTCCAATGGTTCGGTACAAATCACACATTCCGAGGGGGCTTTTGCGTTACCTCCGACGGCTCCAGCCTCCTCCGTTACATTCCGGTTTGCCAATTCCTGTCGTAGTCGGGCTATCAGTTCATTTTGTTGTTGAATGACTGTAGCCGGGTCTCGATGCCCGGAATTCCGTTCTTGACCAGAAGCCTGAGGCGCAACTTGATACTCCAATTCCCGCCGATTGCCCCGACCTACAAAATAATAACCCGATTGGCTCAGTGTTTCATTCCGGTCTTGTACCGGTCCTGACGAGAAATGTTGAATGAATATAACCGGATCTTGACGCTCGGAATTCGGATCTTCACCAGAAGCATGATAGCCCCATTGGTCCTGGGTTCGGTTCACGTTTGATGTCGGTTCTGACGGGAATTCTAATTCTACAGGTGGTCTTCGGTTAATACCCAAATTCGAACGGTCCAGATTTTCTTCCGGTTCTGACGGGAATGTTACAGGCTCAGGTGTCAGGTCAATATCCAAAATAGCCTGCGTAAACTCTTGCATACCCCCTGCGGTAAAAAAGACCTGAGGTACAGGGGATAAATGTCCAGCGGGGAAAAAGCCAACCAAATTCCAGTAGATAGTGGCCATAATCTCGTAAGGTAAATATATGTGCAGCAAAGTTTCCAGTGTCGTCGGCCATTCCATCCCTAATCTAATGCTATCGAAAGCGGCTGATGCCATTGCCGTTAAGCCAATTAGAAATGCTATTTCCGTGTCCAATCCGGCTGCTATGAATTGACTGGCCATGTTTTGCGATGAACGGTATTCACTGATATTTTCAGAAAACGATCCGAGAAAAAATGCCCGATTGAAGCTTGTTACGGTATAACTGTTACGCATCACAGTAAAGTAGTTACTAAAGTCACTGCCAGAAAGAAAATGAGGACCAAGAAAACTTAGCAGCATCAGGACTAAGTTGTTATTAAGACCGACATGATTTGACTGGCTTGCTACCGAGCCTGAAGAGAAATAATTGTGATACGGATTCCCCCCGCCATGCCTCGTTTCTGACGAAAAAAAATGGTAACTATTCAGCACCCAGCAAAGGATGACCGCAGTAATTCTTCATGGCTATAAGCAGGGCTTCGAAAACGTTCTGACCCTGCTTTCTCGCCGATGAAACATAACTCCGTATCCGGCAATACCATTTCGCTCCTTTCTTGCTTCTGATACAACCCGATATTTTTTGCTTCACCTTGCCATTTCTTATGTCTCGTTCACTGCCATTATTGTCGAAGGGGATGTTGAGGTCGGTCATGAATCTCAAGGTTTCGTCCTTGAACTCCACCAACCGCTTAAACAGGTTGAAGGCTTTGGTATTTTTGACTTTGTCACGACCCAGCCGTTGCCGTACTCGTTCCATATACTCAGCCTCTTCAGCCAGCGCTCTTCTCGCTGTCCGCTCGAACAGTGAGGCAATGCGCTGGTAAATCACTTCTGGCATAGCCTTCATGCCAATCTTTCTGAAACCGTTGCTGAGATGGCAGGCCAGTCTCAGCAACCGTTGCAAACGTGCGGCAAGATGGTTGCAGTCCCTGTCAACAACACCCTGTAACTCTCTCAGGTGATGGGCATTGCAGAGGGCATGAAGTGCGGCATAACGGAAGTAAGCCTTATAGTGGTCATGAACTAATATTCCAGCAAAGGCCAGTAAGATGCCCATGGACTCTATGGCGGAGTGACCTCGACTGGGATCAAGGTGATACATCGTCCATTTTTCAGTACGAAGGACATGCATCCACCATAGCGCCCCGGCTACTCTCATGCCTGTTTCGTCAGCACCGGCAATGGGTTCTACCTTGAGGGCATCGGCAATAGCCTGTTCGGTGCTGGCTAACTGGTTATAAGCCTTTTCCTGGAAGGTGCAGATAGAACCCGGGCTAACCTCTAACCCGAAAATATCCATGAAGAACTGGGAAGCACGCTTGTAAGGCACCAGCTGATACTGGCAAAGATACACGGCCAGTGCCTGAGTAACAGGCCCATACTGCACATGAGAGTCTACGCCTTCAGGGAAGCTGGCCTGCGTTACATGACCGCAGCTACACTTTTTGACCTCTGCTACATGAGCAGTCACTTCAAAGTGACCAAAACGACCAGGTTCAAACACTTGTCGTTCAACCCGCTTAACCGTTTTTTCCGAACGCAGCGAGCAACCGCATTTTTCGCAGTCAATGACAGGGTGGTAGTGGGTATGCTCTGCTTTAGCAGCTTGTCGAAGCGTAGAACCTTTGTGACCTTTCTGGCCGCCAGGCTTACGACCTGACTTCTTTCGTAAGCTTTTTGGGTTGGGTTTTTCGTCTTTTGGGTCGCTCTCCGTCGCCTCTAAAGAGTCCTTTGCTTTGGCGTTGGGTTTTGCATATCCATCCGAGGATGGAGGCTTGCTGCTGTTACGGCTGTTGGTATTGAGTCTAGCTGAGAGTTCTTTGTTCTCCGCCTCCAGCTTTGCCCCTTGCTGGCTCAGCACGGTCACCTGCTCTTGCAGTTCATTCACAACGGCAAGGAGGGCGACAATCATCTGAAATTCGGGAGTAAGCTGACTCATAGCGGCATACGACCAGGAAACTGTACTTCAGGGTGGCACAAAATCACGAAAATACCAGTCGATTACAGGGGGGGGCTGAATAGTTACAAAAAATGTTCAAAGAGGCTTTGTGCTGCTACGCTAATTAGCCGTTTATTGTCGGGGCTTCGTGCATTGATCTGATTTATATTGATAGTGAATATATGATGTATGAGTCTCAGCATTCTTTGACTGCGAATCTTTTTATCATGAGTATCAGCCATGTGCACATAATTAAAATAAAGCCAACCCAGGCGTCTAAAGTCTTGCTCATTAACCTCGTAGTCCCCAAGGGTTTCAAATCGCCCATCGCCAGATAGCTCGTCAGAGGTTAAATTCAGTCTGACAAAGCCAATACGGATGTTTTCAAGTGGGTTCTGACCTAAGAACGCTGCCAGGTTATTGGAAGGCGGGTTCGAGTTTGTCTTGTAATGCTCGCGAAATGCTTCGAGGTCGTAGATGTCGTTTGCCAGCCCCTGCTGATAAAAAAACCATAATACTGAAAACAAAAGCGTCTTTAAGGCACATTGTATCGTCATGTTTTCACCTGCATTCGTTAACGCAGCTGCAGTACTATTAATGAGCTTCGTGTGAGCTGCACATACCTGTATAGTATGTTTGACCGTCGTCTGCAGATTCAGGCAAAAGAGAGCCTTGCTGGCTCTCTTTTTCAAGATCATGACAACGGACGGCTAAATGTTGTGAACTACTCGCCCCTAAAGGAGCGAGCTTCCAATACTAAGCAAGCTACCGGAGTAGTCACCGTTCTTTTCTTTTTTGACGTTTCACTGCGAGCTGCACAAGAGGGCTTGCCCTTTTCCGACTTACATTTCGCTCCACGTCCTTTAGTTAGCACAGGAATTCCTTTGCCAACCAACTCCGTTCCAGAGTCCATGAAAAACTTAATTGCTCTTTTCTTGATTACGATGCTGGCGTTTCTGTCAGCGTTGTCAAAGTGTCCACATTGACCGCAAAGAAACCGTTCTTGTGTCTTGCGGTTGTCGGGGTGAGTGTGACCGCAATCAGCACACTCTTGACTCGTAAAGGGTGCAGGCACTTTGAAGACTGCTTTGCCTGCTCTTGCTGCTTTATATCGGGTGTAGGCTTCCAGGAAGTGCCATCCTACGTTGAGAATGGCCTTGTTCAGTCCGGCTTTTTGTTTCGCCTTGTTGGAGATGAACTTTCCGTTTTGATCTTTTTTTGCTTTTGGCCTGCGAGTCATTTTTGAGGTTTTCAGATCCTCGAAAACAATGACTCTGGCCTTGCTATCGACCATTTTACGGCTGGTTTGGTGGCAGAAATCTTGCCGAATGTTGGCTACTTTCTTGTGCTGCCTGCTAATCCTGTTCTTTGTTTTCTGACGACGGTTAGAGCCTTTGGTTTGGCGAGACAAACGGCGCTGAAACCTCTTTAGGTATCGCTGGCGCTTATCCATGTTCTTTGTCTGGTTTTCTGTAAAGTCATAAGGCTTAACGCCAGTATGAACAGGTATAGCAACACCTCGATCCACGCCGATAACATGCTCTTCCAGCCACTCTTTGGAAGCACCTTTAAGGTATTCCAAATGCTCTTTTTCTGTTGGTGGTTCTTCTGATCCATCGTCGTAGCAGAAAGAAACGGAGTACTGACCAGCCTCTTTTCTAATGTAAATGGATTTTGGTTCGCTGAATAGACGGTGAGTTTTAAACGACAAATAACCAATATTATTGGTCTTTGTACCAATGAAAAGACGGGTTACACCATCTTCACAGATATCGAACCGGAACACTTCATTGGTGAGGTGAATGCTACCCTTGTCGGATTTTGGCTTTTTCTTTGGCTTACCGCACTGGCCATTAATGTGTTTATGGTAGGTCTGATACCAATTGACGGCAGAATTCCTGATTATCTGGCTGGGACAATCGGATAACCAGGGTGTCAATTCTTTGCTTTTGAATTGCGAAGTCTTCTGATCGACCGGAGCATGAGTACCAACAGGACAATACTTTCTGGCGTAGGTGCTGTAATAGCGATGTTCATCACACTTTGCATTCCAGATAACCCGAGCGCAACCCATCCACTGAGACAGAACCAACTTTTGCTGATCTGTTGGATTGGCTTTGAGTCGGATACCTTGAAGCATTACATAACCCGTTGAACTGAATGGCTTCATGCTAGTCTGGTTAGAAGTATCAGTCAAATATGAGGTTTTTATGTACGAATGGAGATCTTGTAGATCATGTGTATTTAGGAATAACGTACATCTAGTATTTGTTACAAAATATCGTAGGAACATGTTCGCCAGAGAAATGATCGACCGGCTACGAAGCGACTGTCACAGCAAGGCTAACGCCTTGCAAGGGCTTGACCTGCCTCTAAAGAAGCGGGATTGCGCCCTTAATTTCGTTCAAAGACAGGTCATAGGAATACCTTCTCCCATGATACGATGTGTCTCCGACAGCAGGGACACGGCTGCCTTACAAGTAACCCAGCACAATTCCGGCATACAGAACCGTGCCTACAAGGCTGAAATACAATCCATTCTTCCAGCGGTTCGTAACAAATGCGACATTCCGAGGGGGCTTCTATACCCACACCTCCAACGGCTCCAGCCTCTTCCGTGGCAGTCTGGCCTGCTAATTGCTGGCGTAGCTGGGCTATCAGTTCATCTTTTTGTTGAATGACTACCGACTGATCCTGAGGCTCTGGCTCTGGCTCTGGCTCTGGCTCTGGCTCTGGCTCTGGCTCTGGCTCTGGCTGAGTCTGAGTCTGAGTCTGATCCTGAGGCTCAGCCTCAAATTCCCATTGCAACTCCTCAATTTCTGTATCGGATAGACCGCCAACACTTTCTGACGCTTCTGATAGTGATAATGCTGGTGACGATCCTGATAGTGATGATGCCGGTGACGATCCTGATGACGGTTCAAGATCAATACCCAAAACGCCCAGTATAAACTGTTGCATACCATACACGGTGTGCATGGCATGGGGTGTCGGAATTGAATGTCCACCAGGGCAAAGCCCAGTCAAATTCCAGTAGACAGTGCCCAGAATTTGGTAGGGTGGGTATCTTTGTAACAAATCCTCCAGTGTCTCTGGCCAGCCCACTCCAAAGTGTATGCTCTGGAAAGCGGCTGTTGCCATTGCAGTTAAGCCAATTAGCAGTGCTGTTTCCGTATCCAGTCCAGCGTTATTCAATTGACTGGCAATGTTCTGCGGAGAGCTGTATTCACTAATAACTCCAGAAAGGGATCCCTGGGAAAATGCTCGATTGTAGCTTTTTGCGGTATAGCTGTTATGCAGCACGGCAAAGAAGGAATCAAAGTTAGGGTCGGAAAGACAATGGGGGCCAAGGAAAGCGAGGTACATCAGAACCAGGCCATTATCAACAGCGGCGTATTGAGTCTGTTGGACCGAACCAAGAGTGAAATAATGGAAATAAGGGTTACCCCTGCTATTGTGACTCAATTCAAAAAACCGTTGATCAAAGAGAGACCTTGTCGTTATATTTACCAGCTCTTTGTTATGTTCATTAATTTGATTGATATTGAGAGCGAATATATGATGCATCAGCCTCAGTGCTCTTTGAATACGAGTCTTTCGATCTTGAGCATCACCCATATTTGCATAGTTAAAATAAAACCTGATTAAACGTAAAAAGGCCTGTTCATCAACCTCGTAACTTTCATAGGTTTCAAATCGCCCATCTCCAGAGAGACCTTCAGATTCCAGGTTAAGCCTGACAAAACCAATACGGACGTTTTCAAGCGGCCTCTGACCTTTACGCCTTTGTTGTTTAGTTAAAGGCGGCTTCGAGCTTCTCTTCTGATATTCCCGAAATCCTTCAAGGTCATAGGTATCATTTGCCACCCCCTGCTGATAAAAAAACAAAAAGACTGAAAACAAAATCATTTTTATAGCATTTTGTATGATCATACTTATACCTGAGTTCATTAAAACAGCTGCACTACTATGAATGAGCGTTGCGTGAGCATCCTTAGTACCTATTTATATAGTCCATGAAGACCCATAAAAAAAGCTCATCCGGATGCAGCTGAAAAGGTAACAACCCTTTTTAATGAGACACGTCGACATGCTCCTTATATGAATTCGATTTTACCGAACAATAGTGACAACCCTACTGCGCCCGTATCGTTTGCTCAATACAAATCTGGCACAAATCTACATGTTCAGAATTTTCGAACCTCACCATTGCTTGCAGTGTATTGCCACAAACTCCACATTGTTTGGTGACTTCTGTGGCGCCGCCAACGGCCCCCTGTTCCTCTGTTGCAGTTTGGTTTGCTATTTCCTGTCTTGGCTGGGCTGTTAGTTCATTTTGTTGTTGAATAACGGTTGACTGGCCTTGATCTTCAGAATCTGACATCTCAACAGAGGAATCACTGTCTGAACCTTCACTGTCTGAACCTTCTCTGTCTGAACCTTCTCTGTCTGAACCTTCTCTGTCTGAACCTTCTCTGTCTGAACCTTCTCTGCCTGGACCTTCTCTGTCTGAACGCTCAACATAATCTACTAGAAACCGCAAATGATGTAGCTGCCCCGGAAATTCAGGTGTGGGGTTAATACCCACAATACCGAGGGTAAATTCTTCCATGCCGCACACACTGTACATATTCGCAGGTACACTACACCAGCGTCCAGAACGGAAATGTCTGGCTATATTGTTGTAGACAACGACCAGAAGCTCGTATGGCAAGCATCGTGTTAACAAAGTTTCCAGTGTCTCTTGCGATTCCAATCCTGTATCCATGTGCTGGAAAGCGGCTGATGCCATGGCAGCCAAACCGATTAGAAGTGCTGCTTCTGCATCCAATCCGGCTATATTTAATTGATTGGCAAGACTTTGCGGAGAATGATACTCACTGATATTTTCAGAAAGCAATGCACTGCCGAATGCTTGATCGTAGCTATGTCCGGTATATATGTTATACAACGAACTAAAGTGGATATAAAGTGGATCCTTCTCAAAATAGTGGGGAGCAAGAAACGTAAGAATCATCAGGGCTAAACCGTGATTAACACTAGCATAATCGGGCTCACGCTCCTTCGTATGTAAATAGAAATAATTGTAATAAGGATTGCTTCTGCCATTTATGTATTTCTTCCAAAAAAAATCACCAAAAAGGCTTTTTGCTATTTGTTTGATTAGCTTTCTCTCTGCCTGGCTTTTTCCATTGGTCACATTTATGTTAATAGCGGACATACGATGCATGAGTCTCAGCATTGCTTGAATACGAGCTTTTCGATTTTGAGGATCACCCGTGTTCACATAACTCAAATAAAGGCTATGCAAACGTTCAAAATCCTGCTCAGAAACCTCGTAACCTTCACAGGTTTCCAGTCGATCATCTCCAGATAAATCGTCAGATTCTAAATTAAGTCTGGCAAAGCCAATGCGGATGTTTCCAAGTGGGCTTATCGTCGGCTGAGGGCTCATGGTCGGCTGAGGGCTCATGCCCGGTTCATCTGTACGCTTTTGTTTTTTTAAAGGCGGTTCCCCGCTTTCTTTTTGATGCTTGAGAAATTCTTCCAGACGATAGGTGTCGTTTGCCAGCACCTGCTGATGAAAAAACAAAAACACTGAAAACAAAAACACTGAAAACAAAAATGTCTTTAAGACACATAGCTGGGTCATATTGTCACCTGCATTCGTTAAAATAACTGCATTACTATTAATGAGCTTTGTGTGAGCTTCCTTAGCATCCATTTATATAGACCATGGAGACCCATAAAAAAAGCTCCGGATACAGTTAAAAAGGTGTCAACCCGTTTTAACGAGACACGTCGACATGCTCCTTGTATGAATCCGATTCTACCCGACAATAGGGGCAACCGCTCTTCTCATCTATAAGTCGCTCAATACAAACCTGACACAAACCAATATGTTCACAATTTTCGAACCCCATTATTACTACTTCCAGTGGCCTCTCGCAAACTCCACATTTTTTGGTGACTCCTGTGATGCCTCCAACGGCTCCCTCTTCTTCTGTTGCAGTTTGGTTTGCTATTTCCTGTTTTAGCTGGGCTATCAGTTCATTTTGTTGTTGAATAACGATTGACGGGTCTGGATCCTCAGGATCCGACTCTCCAAAAGAGGTATCACTCTCTGAACCTGAACGGTCGAAACGCTCAACATAATCCATTAGAAAGTGCAGGTCTTCTGGCAATGATGACTCCGGTAATGCAGATATGGGGCCAATGCTCACAATAGTGTGGGTAAATTCTTTCATGCCGGTCACGGTATACATAACTCCAGGTACAGAATACGAGCGTTCAGGGCGGCAATGTCTGGCTATATTGTTGTAGACAACGATCAGAAGCTCGTATGGCAAGCATCGTGTTAACAAAGTTTCCAGTGTCTCTTGCGATTCCAGTCCTGAGTTCATGCGCTGGAAAGCGGCTGATGCCATGGCAGCCAAACCGATCAGAAGTGCTGTTTCTGCATCCAATCCGGCTGCATTTAATTCATTGGCAACACTTTGCGGAGAATGATAGTCATTGATATTTTCAGAAAGCAATCCATTGCCAAATGCCTGGTCGTAGCTTGCTCCGGTATAAAGGTTATACAACGAACTAAAGTGCCTATAAAGTTCATCCTTGTGAAACAAGTGGGGACCAAGAAACGCAACCAACATCAGGGCTAAACCGTGGTTAACACCCGCATAATTGGGCTCATGCTCCTTCGGATATAGATAGAAATAATCGTAATAAGGATTGCTTCTGCCATTTATTTCTTCAGACCAAAAAAATTGCTCAAAAAGGCTTTCTGCCATTTGCTTGATTAGCCTTCTCTCTGCCTCGCTTTTTCCATGGGTCGTATTTATGTTAATAGCGAACATACGATGTAGGAGCCTCAGCATTCTTTCAATGCGAACCTCTCTACCTTGAGGGTCACCCGTGTTCACATAATTCAAATAAAAGCTGTACAAATGTTCAAAACCCTGCTCAGTAACCTCGTAATTTTCACAGGTTTCCAGTCGATCATCTCCAGATAAATCGTCAGATTCTAAATTAAGCCTGGCAAAACCAATGCGGATGTTTTCAAGTGGGCTTATGTTTGGCTGAGGGCTCATGGTCAGCTGATCTGTACGCTTTTGTTTTTTTGAAGGTGGTTCCCCGCTTTCTTTTTGATGCTTGAGAAAATCTTCCAGACCATAGGTGTCGTTTGCCACCCCTTGCTGATAAAAAAACAAAAACACTGAAAACAAAAGTGTCTTTAAGACACATGGCTGGGCCATATTGTCACCTGCATTGGTTTTAATGGGACACGTCGATATGCTTCTTGTACGATTTCGATCTTACCGAACAATGGGGGCAACCCCTCTCCTCATCTATAATTTGCTCAATACAAACCTGACACAAACCTACGTGTTCACAACTCCTAAACCCCATCATGTCTTGCAGTGGCTTGAGACAAACTCCACATTTTTTGGTAACTCCTGTTGCGCCTCTAACGGCACCCTCTTGCTCTGTTGCAGCTTGGTTTGCTACTTCCTGTCTTAGCCGGGCTATCTCTTCATTTTGTTGTTGAATAACTATTGACTGGTGCTGATCCTTAAAATCAGAGTCCTCAGAAGAAGTATCGCTGTCTGAATCTGCACTGTCTGAACCTGCACGGTCTGAACCTGCACGGTCTGAAACAGCATGGTATAAAGCAGCACGGTCTGAATCTGCACTGTCTGAAACAGCATGGTATAAAGCAGCACGGTCTGAATCTGCACTGTCTGAAACAGCATGGTATAAAGCAGCACGGTCTGAATCTGCACTGTCTGAAACAGCATGGTATAAAGCAGCACGGTCTGAATCTGCACTGTCTGAAACAGCATGGTATAAAGCAGCACGGTCTGAATCTGCACTGTCTGAAACAGCATGGTATAAAGCAGCACGGTCTGAATCTGCACTGTCTAAACTCGTACTGTCTAAACCTGCACGGTCTGAACGCTCAATATAATCTACTAGAAATTGCAATTCTTCTGGCCTTGATAACTCCGGTAATAGAAGTGCGGGGTCAATACCCACAATAATATGGGTAAATTCTTCCATGGCGGTCAAGGTATACATAACTCCAGGTACACAACACGAGCGTTCAGGGCGGCAATGTTTGACCATATTGTTGTAGACAACAACCATATGCTCATATGGCAAGCATAGTGCTAACACAGTTTCCAGTGTCTCTTGCAATTCCTGTCCTGAATTCATGCGCTGGAAAGCGGCTGACGCCATTGCAGCCAAACCAATTAGAAGTGCTGTTTCTGCATCCAACCCGGCTACAATTAATTGACTGGCAATACCTTGCGGGGAATAATACTCATTGATATTTTCAGAAAGCAATGCACTGTCGAATGCTTGGTCGTAGCTTTCTCCGGTATAAAGGTTACACAACGAACTAAAGTGCATTTGAAGTTCAGCCTTGCGAAGAAAGTGGGGACCAAGAAACGCAAGAAACATCAGGGCTAAACCGTGGTTAACATCCGCATAATCGGGCTCATGCTCCTCCGGATATAAATAGAAATAATCGTAATAAGGATTGCTTCTGCCATTTATGTCTTCAGACAAAAAAATTTGATCAAAAAGGCTTTCTGCCATTTCATTGATTAGCTCTCTCTCTGCCCGGCTTTTTCCATGGGTCATATTTATGTTAATAGCGAACATACGATGCATGAGTCTCAGCATTCTTTGAATGCGAACCTTTCGATATTGAAAATCACCCGTGTTCACATAATTCAAATAAAGGCTGTGCAAACGTTCAAAATCCTGCTCGGCCACCTCGTAACTTTCACAGGTTTCCAGTCGATCATCTCCAGATAAATCGTCAGATTCTAAATTAAGCCTGGCAAAGCCAATGCGGATGTTTTCAAGTGGGGTTATGGTCCGCTGAGGGCTCATGTCCGGCTGATTTGTACGCTTTTGTTTTTTTAAAGGCGGTTCCCCGCTTTCTTTTTGATGCTTGAGAAATTCTTCCAGACCATAGGTGTCGTTTGCCAGCCCCTGCTGATAAAAAAACAAAAACACTGAAAACAACAGTGTCTTTAAGACACATGACTGGGTCATATTGTCACCTGCATTCGTTAAAACAGCTGTATTGCTATGAATGAGTTTTTTGTGAGCATCCTTAGCACTCATTTATATAGTCCATGAAGACCCATAAAAAAAGCTCATCCAGATGCAGCTGAAAAGGTGACAACCCGTTTTAACGAGACACGTCGATAAGCTTCTTGTATGAACTCGATTCTATCCGACAATAGGGACAACAGCCCTCCTCCTCTACAGATCGCTCAATACAATTCTGGCACATACCCACATGTACACAATTTTCGAAAAGCATCATTTCTTGCAGAGGATCGCGGCAAACTCCACATGTTTTGGTGACTCCTGTGGCGCCGCCAACGGCCCCCCCTTCCTCTGTTGCGGTTTGGTTTGCTAATTCCTGTCTTAACTGGGCTATCAGTTCATTTTGTTGTTGAATAACGATCGACGGGTCTTGATCCTCAGAATCAGACTCCTCAACAGTGGCCTCACTTTCTGAATCTACATTGTCTGAACGCTCATTATGAGCCATTAAAGCGGCCCGTAATTCTGCGTTTTCTGCCCTCAATTCTGCGTTTGCTGCATCCAATGATGCACCAGTGGGGTAAATACCCACAATACCCTGTGTAAACTTTTGCATAGCAGCCAGGCCATACATCATCCCAGGCACACGATACGATCGTCCATGGCGACAATGACTGGCTATATTGCTATAGACAGTCACCAGAAGCTCTACTGGCAAGAATCTTATCAACAAGACTTCCAGTGTATCCCGCGGTTCATGTTCTTTATTAATCCACTCTAAAGCGCCTGATGCCATTACAGTCAAACCAATGACAAGTGCTGTTTCTGCATCTAATTTGGCTAAATTTAATTGATTGGCAAGGCTTTGCGGAGAACTATATTCATTGATATTTTCAGAAAGTAATGCACTGTCAAATGCTTGATCGTAGCTTTGTCCGGTATATAGGTTATGTAACATACTAATGTAGGTATGAAGTATCTCCTCGGATTTGCAGTGGGGACCAAGAAAAGCAATAAAGGTCAAGACTAAACCGTTGTTAAGACCAACAGAATTGGTTTGATGTAGCTCTGGCATTAAATAGAAATAATCGTAATAAGGATTGCTTCTACCGTTGATGTTGTTAGAAAAAAACAATTGATCAAAAAGAATTTTCGCCGTTTCTTTGATGAGTTCTTTACCTTCCTGGCTTTGCCTAAGGGTCATGCTCGTGTTAATAGTAAATATACTATGAAAGAGTCTCAGCATTCTTTGAATACGAACTTTTCGATTTTGAGGATCACCCATGCCCACATAATTAAAATAAAAGCGATCCAGACGATTAAAGTCTTGCTCAGCAACCTGGTAGTCTTCACAGGTTTCCAGTCGATCATCTCCGGATAAATCGTCAGATTCTAAATTAAGTCTGACAAAGCCAATGCGGATGTTTTCAAGTGGGCTTATGGTCGGCTGAGGGCTCATGTCCGGCTGATCTGTACGCTTTTGTTTTTTTAAAGGCGGTTCCCCGCTTTCTTTTTGAGGCTTGAGAAATTCTTCCAGACCATAGGTGTCGTTTGCCAGCCCTTGCTGATAAAAAAACAAAAACAATGAAAACAACAATATTTTTAAGACACATGGCTGGGTCATATTGCCACCTGCATTCGTTAAAACAGCTGCACTACTATTAATGAGCTCGTTCATAGCACCCATTTATATAGTCCATAAAGACCCATAAAAAAAGCTCATCCGGATGCAGCTGAAAAGGTGACAACCCGTTTTAATTAGATATATCGATAAGCTTCTTGTATGATTTCGATTCTACCCGACAATAGGGACAACAGCTCTCCTCATCTATAAGTCGCTCAATACAATTCTGGCACATACCCACATGTACACAATTTTCGAAAAGCATCATTTCTTGCAGTGACTTGTCGCAAACTCCACATTTTTTGGTGACTCCTGTGGCGCCGCCAACGGCTCCCTCTTCCTCTGTTGTCGTCAGGTTTGCTAATTGCTGTCTTAGCTGGGCTATCAGTTCATTTTGTTGTTGAATGACTATTGACTGGTCCTGATCCTCAGAATCAGCCCCCTCAACAAAAAACTCTCCGTCTGAACCTTCATCGTCTGAATGCTCAGAATAATCCGTTTGATCCTCCAGTTCTTCTGGCAATGATGACTCCGGTAATCCAGGTATGGGATTAATACCCATAATACTGTGGATAAAACATTCCATGCCGATCTTGGTGTACATAAGTGCAGGTACACGGAACGAACGCCCAGGGCAACAATGCCTGGCTATATTGTTGTAGATAATGACCAGAAACTCGTAGGGCAAGTATTGTATTAACAAAGTTTCCAGCGTGCCTTGCGATTGCAGTCCTGAATTAATGCGATTGAAAGCGTCTGATGTCATTGCAGTTAAACCGATTAAAAGTGCTGTTTCTGCACCCAATCCGGCTGCATTTAATTCATTGGCAAGATTTGCTGGGGAATGATACTCATTGATATCTTTAGAAAGCAATGCACTGTCGAATGCCTGATCGTAGCTTTCTCCAGTATAAATGTTATACATGGAACTAAAGTAGATATAAAGCTGATCCTTGCTATGATAGAGAGGACTAAGAAACGCAAGAAGCATCAGGGCTAAACCGTTGTTAACACCCGCATAACTGGATTCATGGGCATCCGGACCTAAAAAGAAATAATGGCAATAAGGATTGCTTCTGCCATTTATGTATTCAGACCAAAAAAACGGACGAAAAAGGCTTTCTACCGTTTGGTAGATTAGCTCTTTCTCTTCCTGACTTTTTTCACTGATTACATTTATGTTAATGGCGAACATACGATGTATAAGTCTCAGTATTCTTTGAATACGAACTTTTTGATATTGGGGATCACCCGTGTTCACATAATTCAAATAAAGGCTATGCAAACGTTCAAAACCCTGCTCAGTAACCTCGTAACCTTCACAGGTTTCCAGTCGATCATCTCCAGATAAATCGTCAGATTCTAAATTAAGTCTGGCAAAGCCAATGCGGATGTTTTCAAGTGGGCTTATCGTCGGCTGAGGGCTCATGCTCGGCTGAGGGCTCATGCTCGGCTGAGGGCTCATGCTCGGCTGATCTGTACTATTTTGTTTTTTTGAAGGTGGTTCCCGGTTTTCTTTTTGATGCTTGAGAAACTCTTCCAGACAGTAGGTTTCGTTTGCCAGCCCCTGCTGATAAAAAAATAAAAACAGCGAAAACAAAAGTGTCTTTAAGACAAATGGCTGGGTCATACTGTCACCTGAATTCGTTAAAACAGCTGTATTACTATTAGTGAGCTTTGTGAAAGCGTCCTTGGCACCCATTTATATAGCCCATAAAAACCCATAAAAAAAGCTCATCCGGATGCCGCAGAAAAGGTGACAACCCGTTTTAATTAGATATATCGATAAGCTTCTTGTATGATTTCGATTCTACCCGACAATAGGGACAACAGCCCTTCTCATCTATAAGTCGCTCAATACAGTTCTGACACATACCCACATGTACACAATTTTCGAAAAGCACCATTTCTTGCAGAGGCTCGTAGCAAACTCCACATTTTTTGGTGACTCCTGTGGCGCCGCCAACGGCTCCCTCTTCCTCTGTTGATGACTCCGGTAATCTAGGTATGGGATCAATACCCATAATACTGAAGATAAAACATTCCATGCCGATCTTGGTGTACATATGTACAGGTACACGGAACGAACGCCCAGGGCGAAAATGCCTGGCTATATTGTTGTAGATAATGACCAGAAACTCATAGGGCAAGTATTGTATTAACAAAGTTTCCAGTGTGCCTTGCGATCGCAGTCCTGAATTAATGCAATGGAAAGCGTCTGACGCCATTGCAGTTAAACCGACTAAAAGTGCTGTTTCTGCACCCAATCCCGCTGCATTTAATTGATTGCCAAGACTTTCTGGGGAATGATACTCATTGATATTTTTAGAAAGCAATGCACTGTCGAATGCTTGATCGTAGCTTTCTCCGGTATAAATGTTATACAAGAAACTAAAGTAGATATAAAGCTGACCCTTGTTAAGACAGTGAGGACCAAGGAACGCAAGAAACATCAGGGCTAAACCGTTGTTAGCACCCGCATAACTGGATTCATGCGCATCCGGATCTAAAAAGAAATAATGGTAATAAGGATTGCTTCTGCCATTTATGTATTCAGACAAAAAAAACGGACGAAAAAGGCTTATTACCGTTTGTTTGATTAGCTCTCTCTCTTCCTCGCTTTTTTCACTGGTTACATTTATGTTAATGGCGAATATACGATGCATGAGTCTCAGCATTCTTTGAATACGAACTTTTTGATATTCGGGATCACCCGTGTTCACATAATTCAAATAAAGGCTATGTAAACGTTCTAAACCCTGCTCAGTAACCTCGAAACCATAGGTTTCTAGTCGATCATCTCCAGATAAATCGTCAGATTCTAAATTAAGTCTGGCAAAGCCAATGCGGATGTTTTCAAGTGGGCTTATCGTCGGCTGAGGGCTCATATTCGGCTGAGGGCTCATATTCGGCTGAGGGCTCATATTCGGCTGAGGGCTCATATTCGGCTGAGGGCTCATGTTCGGCTGAGGTCTCATGTTCGGCTGATCTGTACTATTTTGTTTTTTTGAAGGTGGTTCCCGGTTTTCTTTTTGATGCTTGAGAAACTCTTCCAGACCATAGGTGTCGTTTGCCAGCCCCTGCTGGTAAAAAAACAAAAACAGCGAAAACAAAAGTGTCTTTAAGACAAATAGCTGGGTCATACTGTCACCTGAATTCGTTAAAACAGCTGTATTACTATTAGTGAGCTTTCCTTAGCATCCATTTATATAGTCCATGGCGACCCATAAAAAAAGCTCATCCGGATAAAGCTGAAAAGATGACAACCCGTTTTAATGGGACACATCGACATGCTTCTTGTATGAATTCAATTTTACTCGACAATAGGGGCAACCGCTCTGCTACCGTATCATTTGCTCAATACAATCCTGACACATACCCACATGTTCACAATTTTCAAACCTCACCATTTCTTGCAGTGACTCTTGCAGTGACTCTTGCAGTGACTCTTGCAGTGAGTTGCCACAAAATTCACATTTTTTGGTGACTCCTGTGGCGCCGCCAACAGCACCCTCTTCCTCTGTTGCCGTTTGGTTTGCTACTTCCTGTCTTGGCTGGGCTATCGGTTCATTTTGTTGTTGAATAACTATTGACTGGTCTTGATCCTCAGAATCCGAATCCCCAACAGAATACTCACCGTCTGAGCCCTCAGAATTGAGGTCAATACCCATAATACCGTGTATAAGCGCTTTCATATCACTTTCGGCAAACATAACCCTGGGGTCAGGGCACCCACATTCAGGATCGAAATGACCGGCGATAGAATCGTAGACAGCAGCCAGATCTGGCAAGTATCTATGCAACAAAGCTTCCAGTGTCTCTGGCAATTCCACTTCTGAATTGCAGCAGCGAAAAGCAGCAGATGCCATTGTAATTAAACCAATTACAAGTGCTGTTTCTGCGTTCAATCCGGCTGCATTTAATTGATGGGCCATGCTTTGCGGAGAAGTGTATCCATTGATATTTTTAGAAAACAGTGCATTATCGAATGCGTCAGCATAGCTTTGTTTGATATACCCGATAGACAAAGATTCACCGTAAACAAAAAGGTCACGCGGGGAAAGGAAGTAGGGCCCAAGAAAAGCATAAAACATCAAGGCCAGACTGGTATTAGCGCAGGCACAATTGGACGTTCGTGTCCTAACATCTAACATGCATTGATGATAACAAGGATTACTTCTGTCATTTACATTTACAGACATAAACAATTGTTCAAACAGGATTTTTGCCTTTACATTGATTAGATGTCTTTCCAACATATTCAGTCTAAGAGTCCTACTTGTATTCGTAGCGAATATACGATGTATGAGTCTCAGCACTCTTTGAATGCGAAATTTTCGATAGTGAGGATCCCCCACATTCACATAATTAAGATAAAAGCTTTTCAGGCGTTCAAAATCTTGCTCAGTAAACTCGCAACCTTCACAGGTCTCCAGCCGCTCATCTCCAGATAAATCGTCAGATTCCAAATTAAGCCTGACAAAGCCAATGCGGATGTTTTCAAGTGGGCTTATATTCGGCTGTGGGCTTATGTTCGGCTGAGGGCTCATATTCGGCTGAGGGCTTATGTTCGGCTGAGGGCTCATGTTCAGCTGAGGGCTCATGTTCAGCTGAGGGCTCATGTTCAGCTGACCTGTACGCTTTTGTTTTTTTGAAGGCGGTTCCCGGCTTTCTTTTTGATGCTTGAGAAATTCTTCCAGACCATAGGTGTCGTTTGCCAGCCCCTGCTGATAAAAAAACAAAAATATTGAAAACAAAAGTGTCTTTAAGACACATGGCTGGGTCATATTGTCACCTGCATTTGTTGAAACAGCTGCATTACTACTATTAATGAGCCCTGCATGAACTCCTTAGCACATATTCATATAGTCTATAAAGCACTACAGGAAAAGCTTATCCGAATACAGCCGGGAAGGTGACAGTCCATTTTCGAAGTGTTTTGACGCAGTTAAGCGGCTGGCAACAGGCAGTTAAACTCAGCCCCCTGCCCTTTTTTGCTTTCTACCTTGATCCTGCCATCGTGGGCCTCAATAATCGCCCTGACTAACGACAGCCCAAGACCAAACCCCGGTGTTTTACGACTGACATCCCCCCGATAAAGGCGGTCAAAAATATAAGGCAGGTCAGACTCGGTTATTCCCCTGCCAGTATCTTTCACTGATACCCGCCACTCGTCGTCTTCTTTTCGGGCCGAAACCAGAATATGGCCCTGTTCGGGGGTAAACTTGAGGGCATTGTCCAGAAGGTTGGCAAATGCCTGTCGCAATCGGTTTGGACTGGCGAGAATATTCATGGTCCCGGGCAACTCAAAGCTGAGATGAATCTGCTTCTCTTGTGCCAGATATTCATAAGGTTGCGCTGCTTCAGTAATCAGCTCAGACAAATTGGTTCGGGTGCGATCTCTGGCGTCCAGGTGCTGCTCGACAGCGGCCACGTCCAGCAGACTGTTGACCATTGCCAACATTCTTTCGCTTTCTTCCAGACAGTCCATCAGGCTCTCTTTTAACGCCTGGGGATCATTATTAATCATGGCTTTTTCGGCACTGAGCCGCATCCGGGTCAAAGGGGTTCGAAGATCGTGGGCGGCGGCATTCAAAGTATCTTCAAGACTGCCTATCAACTGATCAATCCGGCTCATCTGCTGATTAAAGAGCAGTGTTAACTGGCCCAATTCACTGTTCCTTGAAGACGACAGTGGTAGCTGATCCTGCAAACCCTTTCTCTGCAATGTTTTAACATGCTCCACCAGCTTGCGGATGGGTTTCAGCATCCGATCATTCAGCCAGGCCACCAGCAGAATACTGATGACCCAGAGAGCCAACAGCGTTAACAGCATGACATTGCGAAAGCTGGCCAACTCTTCATAACGCAGGGCGCTGGAAAGACTCAGGACCAGTGTCTGACTGCCCAGTTTCTGCCTGCTCACCAGACTGCCGTCAGCCAGCCTTTCTATTGAAGAAAATGGCAGGTCAGCCCCCTCATGAAACAACAACTCCCCACTCTCTGCCCAGAGGCTGGCACTGTAAGCACTCAGCCGCAGGAAATAACGATCACGTTCCAGCACTGCCAGAATCTTTTTCTGATCATTGTTGTTGTACACGCGCCGCATATTATTGCCGATCACTTTCAGCAGCTGGACATCACGATTGACTAATTCTTTTTCAAACAAGTGATAACTGACGGCTCCCAGACCAGAAGCAATCACCATCATAATGACACCAAACCAGAGAGTGAGTACTCGCTTGGTTGGCGTCATTTCACTCATAGCGGATTTATTCTCCGGCCCTGAGTACATAACCCATCCCCCTGATCGTATGCAGCAATTTGACGGGTTCATCCTTGTCAATTTTGCTTCGCAACCGACAGACCAGAACATCAACAACATTGGTTTGTGGATCGAACTGGTAATCCCAGACATGCTCCATGATCTGGGTTCTGGAAATCACTCGCTCACGGTTGCGAAGGAAGAACTCCAGCAGAACCATCTCCCTGGGTTGCAGGGAGAGTTTTCTATCGCCCCGCCAGGCCAGCTTTCGGGACGGGTCAAAACTGAGACCGTGGAAATTCAACGGCTCCGACACAAGGGTCTGGGCCGACTGATTTCGTCGCAGTAACACTTCAACCCGTGCCAGCAGTTCATTAAAGGAAAAGGGTTTGGTGAGATAGTCATCGCCACCAATTCGCAGACCAGAAACCTTGTCGTCTACTGTCTTGCGGGCACTGAGGAAAAGAATAGGAAAGCTGACGCCCTGCCCTCTGAGATTTTTCACCAGATCCAGACCGTTCATGCCCGGCAGCATGATATCGACAATGGCCAGGTCAAAAGGCTCAACCACTACTTTATTCAGGGCTTCCTCGGCACTCTGGCACCGGGCCACGCCATAACCGTGTTCTTTCAAGCCATCCCTGATAAAGGTGGATATAACTGAGTCGTCTTCTACTACCAGAATATTCAACGGTCTACTCCAAAATCCAGCGACACATTATTAGTATTTTTCTTCGTGCATAGAGTACCAGTAAACCGTGAGAAAAGAAGAAATCTTTCCAGTCTGTAATGTTCAGGCAAGGTCGGGGCAATGGTCGCTCGCTAATCTATCGCCAGACGCTGAGGCAACAGCAACCTACCATAAAAACAACAAGCACTGAGGATCATCATGAAAAAGAGCATCATCGCACTGGCTTTCATCGCTACCGGACTGGCTACTGGCACACAGGCAAAAACCACGGCCCTACCAACCCTGACTGATACCGCCGCCCTGGAACTGGTCAACGAGGGTCTGCAATCCTGCCACAAAGACGGTTATAACGTCAGTGTTGCCGTTGTTGACCGCACAGGTTCCCTGAAAGCTTTCGGTCGTTCCGAACTGGCCGGCCCACACACGGTGGACAGTGCTCAGAAAAAAGCGTTCACTGCTGCTTCCATGGGTCAACCCACTGCCAACCTGGCCAAACTGGTGACCGACAAGCCTTTCCTGCAAGGCCTGAAAGATATGGATTCACGCATGTTACTGCTCGGTGGCGGTATGCCCATCAAAGTTGACGGACAGATTGTCGGTGGCATCGGAATTGGCGGTGCACCCGGCGGTCACCTGGACCAGGCTTGTGCAGAACAGGCGATCAAGGTGGCCCTAAAATAATTTCCTGCAAGTCTTTCAGCTTGAAAACCGATGTCCTTTCGACCTTGAATTTATCAAAAAATCCAAGGTCGCTAAGCCCATTAAGGGTTTTCATGGCTGTGTTGTTTGAGCACTTTAAGAGATCCTGGACATTCCTGGCCGTAAACGCCGGTACACTTCTATTCACAGCAGTCATAAGTACTATTGACTGATTCCTGGACAGCTCGCTCAACTTGCCAGATGACAAAAGCCAGGATTGAAACTCATTAGTGACCTTAAAATTATCCACCCAGGCCTCATTGAACTTAACAATCGCTTTTATGATGACCTGGGATTGGTAATCAAAAAAGTAAGTCAGGTCCATATCATCCGTTTCTGTATCCAGATACGACCGCCCATATTGAGTAGGCGCCTGATTGAGAAGCACACTGATCGCAATGTATTTAAACGCAGAATAACCATGCTTGAACATAAACCAGTAGAACAGGCACCTTGCTACCCTACCGTTGCCATCCCTGAAAGGATGCTCATACCCTATAGCAAAATGCAGTGACAGAGCTTTGATCAAAGGGTGGATGTAGTCTGCAGATCCAGCGTCATCGGCTTGGCCGGCATTTATCCAGTCACACAATGCCTGCAAACGGTTGTTAAGCTCGCTGGCCAATGGTGGCACATGAACAACGTCGTGTTCTGAGTTTTCAACAAATACATCATCGGTCTGCCTGAAAAAACCGGGCGTATACCGGTCGTCATCAATGCCGGATACACCGGTCTCATGCATTGCTTTGATCAGGTCTAGTGTTAAGTGTTTGTCTCTGCTCCTCCAGGCAAAAGTCATCATCTTGAAATTGCCAAGAATCATTTTTTCACAATCCGTCTTTGGTGTTCTTTCAGAAGACAACATATCTTTGGCGACAATGGTTGTGGTGCTGGCTCCTTCCAGCTGGCTGCTACTGATAGCTTCATCTTTAACCAAATCTTCGATCAGGTAGTGAACTACTCGCCTCTAAAGGAGCGAGCTTCCAATACTAAGAAACTACCGGGTTAGTTACCGTTCTTTTCTTTTTTGACGTTTCACTGCGAGCTGCGGAAGAGGGCTTGCTCTTTCCCGACTTACATTTCGCTCCACGTCCTTTAGTCAGCACAGGAATTCCTTTGCCAACCAACTCCGTTCCAGAGTCCATGAAAAACTTAATTGCTCGTTTCTTGATTACGATGCTGGCGTTTCTGTCAGCGTTGTCAAAGTGTCCACATTGGCCGCAAAGAAACCGTTCTTGTGTCTTGCGGTTGTCGGGGTGAGTGTGACCGCAATCAGCACACTCTTGACTCGTAAAGGGTGCAGGCACTTTGAAGACTGCTTTGCCTGCTCTTGCTGCTTTATATCGGGTGTAAGTTTCCAGGAAGTGCCATCCTACGTTGAGAATGGCCTTGTTCAGTCCGGCTTTTTGTTTCGCCTTGTTGGAGATGAACTTACCGTTTTGATCTTTTTTTGCTTTTGGCCTGCGAGTCATTTTTGAGGTTTTCAGATCCTCGAAAACAATGACTCTGGCCTTGCTATCGACCATTTTACGGCTGGTTTGGTGGCAGAAATCTTGCCGAATGTTGGCTACTTTCTTGTGCTGCCTGCTAATCCTGTTCTTTGTTTTCTGACGACGGTTAGAGCCTTTGGTTTGGCGAGACAAACGGCGCTGAAACCTCTTTAGGTATCGCTGGCGCTTATCCATGTTCTTTGTCTGGTTTTCTGTAAAGTCATAAGGCTTAACGCCAGTATGAACAGGTATAGCAACACCTCGATCCACGCCGATAACATGCTCTTCCAGCCACTCTTTGGAAGCACCTTTAAGGTATTCCAAATGCTCTTTTTCTGTTGCTGGTTCTTCTGATCCATCGCCATAACAGAAAGAAACGAAGTACTGACCAGCCTCTTTTCTAATGTAAATGGATTTTGGTTCGTTGAATGAGCGGTGAGTTTTAAACGACAAATAACCAATATTATTAGTCTTTGTGCCAATAAAAAGACGGGTTACACCATCTTCACAGACATCGAACCGGAACACTTCATTGGTAAGGTGAATGCTGCCCTTGTCAGATTTTGGCTTTTTCTTTGGCTTACCGCACTGGCCATTAATGTGTTTATGGTAGGTCTGATACCAGTTGGTAGCCGAGTTTCTGATTATCTGGCTGGGACAATCGGATAACCAGGGTGTTAATTCTTTGCTTTTGAATTGCGAAGTCTTCTGATCGACCGGAGCATGAGTACCAACAGGACAATACTTTCTGGCGTAGGTACTGTAATAGCGATGTTCATCACACTTTGCATTCCAGATAACCCGAGCGCAACCCATCCACTGAGACAGAACCAACTTTTGCTGATCTGTTGGATTGGCTTTGAGTTGGATACCTTGAAGCATTACATAACCTGTTGAATTGAATGGCTTCATGCTAGTCTGGTTACAAATATCAGTCAAATATGAAGTTTGTATGTACGAACGGAAATCATGTAAATCCTGTGTATTTAGGAATAACGTACATCTAGTATTTGGTACTAAATACCGTAGAAACGTGTTCACCAAGGAAATGATCGACCGGCTACGAAGCGACTGTCACAGCAAGGCTAACGCCTTGCAAGGGCTTGACCCGCCTCTAAAGAAGCGGGATTGCGCCCTTAATTTCGTTCAAGCTTGTTCAAGCGGCCTATTTTTTTTATCAATGCTTTCCATGTTTCCATCCGTTGCATGACGATCAATCATAGAAATAGCACCAAGAATTTCCGGAGTCAGGACATAGCTGCCTACCTGGCCCTCTTTGCTGATCATGCCTGGTAAGGGCTTACTGGCTCTCCTTCTGGCTTCCCTGATCAGGTGCCAGGCCAGAGTGGGCTCTACACCTTTGCTTACTTTGAAACGGAACTTATGAAAGGGGTAGTACTGCCCATTGGTAGCGGTTGCAATACAGTAATCCATATACGCCGATAGCTGCTCTGGCATTTCACTCTGTATCTGCTTCAGCACTTCTGGAAATGCTTTTTTTGGAGGTGGGTTCCTGTACCTGCTCACTTTTAAGCCTGCCTTTTAATTCTCAGATTTTAGCTTTATTGAGATGAGAATATAGTTAACACTTCATATATCTCAAAATATTAATATTTTGAGATATAGAAAAGTATTCAAAAAGGAGGCATTAAGCAAAAAAACCAATTGACTCTCCTGCAATCCGGCATAACATATAAATACATTTTGATATGTCATGCCTTTTCAGGGAGGGTGCAGCCATGCCCACATGCTCAACCACCAAAAGTTGCTGCTCAGCAGAAAAAAGGGTTCAGCCCGCCACCTCCATTGAAGCTGCCACCATTCAAGCCAC
This sequence comes from Endozoicomonas sp. 4G, assembly GCF_023822025.1. Classification (NCBI taxonomy): domain Bacteria; kingdom Pseudomonadati; phylum Pseudomonadota; class Gammaproteobacteria; order Oceanospirillales; family Endozoicomonadaceae; genus Endozoicomonas; species Endozoicomonas sp. 4G. The sequence continues at coordinate 4,011,892 of NZ_CP082909.1, forward strand.
CAGCGCTGAAACAACCAGCCGCTACAAATGGTCCGTGGGCGGAATGGACTGTGCCAGCTGTGCAAGCAATATCGAAAAAGCATTGGCAACCATCGCCGGTGTTAAGCAGGTCAGAGTGGCTTTTGCTACCGAGCGTCTGCTGGTTGACCTGGATCAGAAAGCCTCCCCCGAAACCATCGAGAAAACAGTAAAGCAGCTGGGCTTCACCCTGAAAAGCACACACCAGAAAGCAGTGGAAGCGCCTCTCTGGAAAGCCCATTCAACGTTCATCCTGCTGGCCGTACTGATGACTCTGGCGGGAATTTTTATGCTTTTTGATTCGACATGGGGTTCATCAGGTTTTCTGCTGGCGACGGCTCTGGGCGTTGTGCCTTTTGCCAGAAAATCACTCAACCAGATTCGCAATGGCACCTGGTTCGGTATTGAAACCCTGATGACCGTTGCCGCGTTGGGTGCCCTGATTCTGGGGGAAACCATTGAAGCGGGTTTGGTATTGCTACTGTTCTCCCTGGGTGAACTGCTGGAAGGTTTTGCCGGAAGAAAAGCCAAAGCCGGTATTAAAAGCCTGATGCAACTGACGCCAGACACCGCCTGGAAACTACAAGACGGTGAACGCATAGAAGTGCCTGCCGACTTTCTGGTTCCCGGAGAACAGATTGAAGTTTTACCCGGTGATCGTTTACCGGTGGATGCCATTCTTGATTCCACCCTGGGCTGTTTTAATGAGAGTGCACTGACGGGTGAAGCCATACCCGTTAACAGGGAAACGGGTGAAAAGATCATGGCAGGTGCCATGGCGGTCGATCAACCCGCTCGATTAACGGTGGTATCACAACCCGGTGAGAACGCCATTGATCGCATCGTTACTCTGATAGAAGAGGCAGAAGAACGCCGGGCACCGGTAGCCAGAATGGTGGATACCTTCAGTGCCTGGTACACACCACTGGTGATGGGGCTGGCCGCTCTGGTTATGATCATCCCACCACTGCTCGCCGGTGCAGCCTGGACACCCTGGGCCTATAAAGCCCTGACTCTGCTGTTGATTGCCTGCCCCTGTGCGCTGGTGGTATCCATTCCCGCAGCCGTCACCTCTGCTCTGGCTTCTGCCGCCCGCTTCGGCGCACTGGTTAAAGGTGGCGCAGCCCTGGAACAACTGAGAAATATCAAGGTGTTGGCTTTTGATAAAACCGGCACCCTGACTGAAGGCAAGCCTCGCGTTACCTGTGTCGTGGGCATCAGCGAGCAGGAAGATGAAGTCCTCTCTCTGGCAGGTTCTGTAGAAATGGGCTCCAGCCATCCTTTGGCCGCTGCCATTATGAATGAAACCAAAAGCAGAAACCTGAGATGTTCAGAAGCCACGGATATTCGGGTGTTAACAGGGCGTGGGGTACAGGGCACCGTTTCAGGGAGAAACATAAAAGTCGTCGCTCCCCGTTATATTGACGACAGGGATCTTGGGGTAAACAAGTCCACCATCGAGTCTATGGAATCAGCAGGCAATACGGTGGTCGTCGTGCAAGATGAAGAAACCATCCTGGGTCTTATTGGCCTGGCCGATACCCTGCGAGACGACGCCATTGAAGCCATCAAAAAACTCAACAGTATCGGTGTTGACAGTATCATGCTGACTGGCGACAACCGTCGTACAGCCGCGGCCATTGCCGACCAACTGGGCATAGACTACCAGGCGGAGTTATTACCGGAAGATAAGGTGAAAGCCGTTCAGGACATCCAGTCGCAACATAATGGTGCTGTTGCTATGGTGGGCGACGGCATCAATGATGCCCCTGCACTAAAAACCGCTGAGCTGGGTATTGCCATGGGACGGGGCAGTGACGTGGCGCTGGAAACCGCCGATGCAGCCCTCACCCACGAGCGTCTGATCGAATTACCCCGAATGATTCAGTTATCAAAAAATACGGCAAAAATTACCCGTCAGAATATTGCCCTGGCACTGGCCGTTAATACTTTATTCCTGATGACCACCCTGTTCGGTATGACGGGTTTAATGGCGGCAGTGCTTTCAGATGCAGGCGGTACTGTTCTGGTGACGTTGAATGCACTCAGGCTTATGAGAAAGTAGTGAAAACTGGCATGGTAGTGCACGGTTTCAATGTAATTGACGGGTTCCCTCTATTAATGGCACCCAAGCTCCGTTCACCCTGAGCGGAGTCGAAGGGTGGTTGGCACGATCTTTATTGTTGGTTCGGAGTCCACATCCTTCGGCCGTACATCCTGAGCGGAGTCGAAGGGCGCTCAGGATGAACGTAGATTGTTCACATCGAACTCATTGAAGTGACGTACTACACTCCGTTACCCACTCCTTTTCCAAAAGAATCCTGGTTCTTTTGATAAACATCTGGATACATTTTTGCATATGCCCCATTAAGATCATTGGGTGATAGCTTGGATACCTTATTAAAACCCCTGGAAGTCATAACAAAAACAGAAGCTATTGAAATAGAGGCTGCAAAAATCATTAAAATAGAATCAATATTCCCCACTTTAACCATAAAGGTTGAGAAAGCTAAACCTAATGGTATGGATATTATGCAAAAGGCGAGAAATATTGATTCAAAAGAGTTTCTCATCTCCGGGGGAGTCGCTGAACACCTTATGTTGGTTGTGTTTACATTGTATATAACAACACCAAGGCCGGCTACAAATAAGCCTGCATAGATCGCCCATAAACTATTGATAAAAACAATAAGCAACAATCCCATGGATAGAAAGTTTATGCTTGCAACCGTGGTGTTTTTTACGCCAAACCACTTATTAAATTTACTGGACAAATAAGTGCTTCCGACAATCATCCCTACTCCAAACAAGGATTCAGAAATACCCAGCTCAACTGTCCCCGAATAATACTCATCAATAATTTTAATCGGCACAATGTAAGACAACAAAGGCATCAGTATAAAGTTTGATAAAGAGCAAACGAAGACTAAAACTCGTTCTGTTTTATTAAGAAACAGGATCTTCACAGAGTTTGTGGCTGCCTCTTCTTTTTCGCGTTCCTGACTTCTATCAGGTTTCACGCCGAAGAACAAAAAGAATGAAGCAACTATGGAAAAATTAATAATAATCAACGTATTATTAATATCAAATCGACTGATCACAAACCCTGAAATAGCAGCACCAAGAATCATGTTTATAGAATTAACAAACCCTCTAACCTTGAATGCTTTTTCCAGATTTTCATCTTGGTAAAGACAAGGAGCAATACTGGAGCCTATAGGTTGTATAGCAATGGCTAAAACAGAAGATATTAGATAGATAAGTCCTATCTGATAATGATTATCTATGGTTGTAAGGTTTAGCAGTGCAACGGATACAAGGGTTATTCCAGAGCATGTCAGAACGATTTTCTTTTTATCAAACCGGTCTGAAATAAAGCCAAATAAAATAAGAGTGGTAACCTGTAGCGCCCATGATGAAGATATAAACCAGCCTAACTCTACCTGTAAACCATATACGTCTATCATCGCCCATGTAAACAGCATAGCCAACGCTCTACAGGATGATGTAAACAGTACGTCTGCCACTTGATAAATATAAAAACTTTTATGCCTGATCATTTTTTTCTTCTTCCAAACCGGCCTTAACTTCGTCCAATATCATGGCTAGATTTTTATTTCAAACGAAAAGTCACCATATCCCTTGCTCAAAAGAAAGTAAACAGACAGTAGACAAAATATACGACGACAAGCCACGCAGGACAGGCCCTTCAGAGTCACAAACCGTCAATGTCATAAAATCCAAACACGCCTGTAACATTACTGAAATATTTCTCCCCTATTCTTGCAACCACTCAATTTTGAACTAACAGAAAAGTATTTTGCACAACCCACTGACAGTTAACGGCGCGGCAAAAGATTTTTCTTTGTAAACGCAAACACTCCAAGCGAGTCTCTCGGGGAGAAAAAAAGTGAAGTTACTAAAGTCTGTTGTAATGTCATCCATGCTGGTTGCAGCATCCTTTTCTGCATCAGCCAAGACCGAAGTGATCAACGGTGCGGGAGCCAGCTTCCCACATCCGATCTACGCCAAGTGGGCTGAAGAGTACCAGAAAGAAACCGGTATTCGCATCAACTACCAAGCCATCGGTTCCGGCGGCGGTATCCGTCAGATCACTGCCAAGACCGTTGACTTTGGCGCCAGTGACGCACCTATGGATATCAAAGAACTGAACAAAGAAGAGATGATCCAGTTCCCAATGGTCATGGGCGCTATCGTTCCGGTTATCAACGTACCTGGTATTGAGTCAGGCGAACTGAAACTGACCGGCGAAATCCTGGCCGACATCTACATGGGCAAAATCAAGAAGTGGAACGACGAGCGCATCACCGCTCTGAACCCAGGCATTGAGATTCCTGAGCAGGCTATTTACGTCGTTCACCGTTCAGACGGCTCCGGCACCACTTACAACTTCACTGACTACCTGAGCCAGGTAAGCCCTGAGTGGAAAGAAAAGATCGGCAGAAACACCGACATCACCTGGCCGAAAGAAGCAACCACCATCGGTGGTAACGGTAACGCCGGTGTCGCAAACTTTGTAGGCCGTACCCGTGGTGCGATCGGTTATGTTGAATATGCCTACGCAAAACAAAACGACCTGACCTACACCCAGCTGGACAGTGCTGAAGGCAAATTCCTGCAGCCCAGTATGGAAACCTTCCAGGCAGCCGCTGCCAATGCTGACTGGAAAAACGCTCCAGGCTTCGAACTGCTGCTGAACAACCAGCCTGGTGCTGATTCCTGGCCTATGACTGCGGCGACCTTTATCCTGATGCACAAAGATCAGGTTAACGCCGAGAAAGCTGAGCAGATCATCGACTTCTTCGAGTGGAGCTACGAGAAAGGGGATGAACTCGCAGCCGATCTGGATTATATTCCAATGCCGGAAACCGTAGTCAACATGGTAGAGAACGTCTGGAAAGAAGACCTGACCAGCAACGGCCAAACCATTATCGAGTAAACGGTTTCTCTAGTCTTTCTCATACAGGAAACGAACGACAGTTGATCGGCACTACGCTGGTCAGCTGTCTTGTTGTTGCTTATGCTTTTAACTTCGATGCCCCGCGCAATGAAGGGTGACTCAATCTTCTATCGACTGAGTTTCACCAGCGCCATTCTGATTTTTCTGGTGTTGATCGGGATCATCCTCTCCCTGATTGACGGCGGCTGGCAGGCTCTCTCCGAGTTTGGCCCCGGTTTTGTGTTTCGTAATATCTGGGATCCGGTCAACAGTGAGTTTGGTGCCGCTTCTGCCATTTACGGCACCCTGGTTTCTTCGTTGATTGCGATTGTGATTGCCATTCCTGTGGGTCTGGGCACAGCGATCTTCCTGGCTGAGCTGGCTCCTGACTGGATCAGCCGTCCTATCAGCATGGCCATTGAACTGCTGGCGGCGGTACCCAGTATTATTTACGGTATGTGGGGCCTCTTCGTCTTTGCTCCCTGGTTCTCAGAAGGCTTTCAATTCTGGGCGCTGGAAAACCTGGTTGGCCTGCCGCTGATTGGCCCCTGGTTTGACGGCCCACCCATTGGCATCGGCCTGTTGACGGCGGGCATCATTCTGTCTTTCATGATTTTGCCCATCATTACGGCGTTGACTCGTGATGCCCTGAAAACCATTCCCAATGTGGTCAGGGAAGCGGCTTACGGTGTTGGCGCTACGCCCTATGAAGTGATTACCCGGGTGCTGCTGCCAAGCATCAAGAATGCCGCCGTGGGTGCTGGTATTCTCGGCCTGGGTCGCGCCCTGGGCGAAACCATGGCGGTGGCCTTTGTCATAGGCGGCGCCAACCGTATAGAGACATCGCTGTTCATGCCTGCGAGCTCTATTTCTTCCACGATTGCCCAGCAGTTCAACGAAGCGACCAATGAGATGCACATCTCATCCCTGATCAGTCTGGGACTGGTACTGTTTGTACTGACCTTTATTGTGATGGGTATAGCCCGTCTACTGTTGAGGAAGCGATAATGCCCGTCAGGAAAATCAAGAACTACGCTTTTATCGGCTTCTGCACCTTTTGTGCGCTGTTTGGCCTGGTGGTTCTGGCCAGCGTACTGTCCAGCCTGGTCGGCAAAGGTATTGCCGGCATGGGTCTCCATGTCTTTACCGAACTGACTCCGGGACCCGGCAGTCATGGTGGCCTGAAAAACGCCATTGTCGGCAGTTTGATTCTGACCGGACTCGGTATTCTGATTGCCGCACCTCTGGGTGTGCTGGCCGGAACCTGGCTGTCTGAATCCGATAAGAGTTCAAAAACGGCTGAATCACTGCGCTTTCTCAACGGTATGTTGATGAGTGCACCCTCGATCCTGGTGGGTCTGTTTGTTTACAAGGTTGTGGTGGTCACCACTGGCTCCTTCTCTGGCTGGGCCGGTGCCACGGCACTGGCTATTCTGGCACTGCCCATTATTGTCAGCACCACGGAAGAAATGCTGCGACTGGTGCCAACCACCCTGAAAGAAGCGGGCAGCGGACTGGGCGCCTCACGCTGGCGAGTGATTACCCAGCTCTGCTATCGGGCAGCGGGCCCCGGCATTATTACCGGTATTCTGTTGTCTGTAGCGCGGATAACCGGTGAAACCGCACCTCTGTTGTTTACCGCCTTGAACAGTAATTTCATGAGCACCGAACTGGACAAGCCCATGGCTAACCTGCCGGTGACCATTTATCAGTACGCCATGAGCCCCTTCCAATCCTGGAATGAACTGGCCTGGGCCGGTGCGCTGCTGATTACCGTATTTATTCTGATTATCAATCTCCTGTCCACTGCTTTACCGCGTTGGATCAAAGCTCGAAAGGCAGCGAAATGAACATGACCATTGCTACTGCTACTGCTACTGCTACTGCTCCTGCGGCTACAGAAAGCCTGACTGAAATCAAGACAGAAACCAGCCAGGCCAAGAATACTCTGCAACCAAGAATGGAGATCAAAGATCTCAGTTTCTTTTACAGCAAAGGTGCTGAGCCAGCCCTGAAGAACATCAACATGCCGATTTACAACAACAAGGTAACGGCTCTGATTGGTCCTTCCGGCTGCGGCAAGTCCACTCTGCTGCGTACCATGAATCGCATCTTCGACCTGTACGGCAGCCAGTCGGCTGAGGGTGAGATTCTGCTGGATAACGAAGATATCCTGCAACGGGGTGTTGACCTGAACGAACTGCGCTCCAAAGTCGGCATGGTTTTCCAGAAACCAACACCTTTCCCGATGTCTATCTACGACAACATTACCTTCGGTCTGAAAATGCAGGGTGAGCTGAGCAAACCAGAAATGGCGATTCGTGTCAGAAAAGCCCTGAGACGCGCTCACCTTTGGAAAGAAGTGAAAGACAAACTGAATGCCGATGCCAGCAGCCTGTCCGGCGGTCAGCAGCAGCGTCTGTGCATTGCCCGCACCATCGCCCTGGAACCCGAAGTGATCCTGATGGACGAACCCACTTCAGCCCTGGACCCACTGGCCACCACCGCTATTGAAGAGCTGATTACTGAACTTCGCAAGAAGTACACCATTGTCATTGTGACTCATAATATGCAACAGGCGATGCGTATCTCTGATTACACGGGCTTTATGTACCTGGGTGAGCTGATCGAGTTTGATAAAACCAAAAAGATCTTCAAGGATGCTGAAAACCAGAAAACCCGCGACTATATTGCCGGTGACTTTGGTTAAGTTTTAGCCTCTGACTGTGGGGCCGCTGGCTCCACGGTTCCTGCAACCATCCGTCCCTTAAAACTCATCTCTCAGATCCCGAAAAGAACGAACCATTCTCTGATACAGGTCCTTCAGCTCAAGCGAAAGTAGCTCCTCCACAGAAAACCACAACTTTTTGAGGGAGTGGGGATGTAATGCCCGGTTTTTTGTTGTTAGCGCCATTCATGGTCTATGCTTCAACCTCTTTCATCCATTCACAGGAGCTGAGCGTGTCGGAATCGCTGTTCAAACAACTCAAAGACATCGGCATTGACGAGGAGCTGGCGGCAAAAGTCAGCGCCTCCCTCGACCCGGATCACAATGCCAGCAAGAAAGACGTGCTTATTATGCAAGAGGCCATCTTGCAGCATCAGGCGTTTTTCAGTCAAAAAATGGACGCAATGAACGCCAAGTTTGATGCCGAATTCAAAGCAATGAAAGCCGAGTCAGACGCTCGCAAAGCCGAGTCAGACGCTCGCTACTACGAAGTAAAAATGGAAAACTCCAGGGCATACGCCGAACTGAAAACCGAAATCCACACCGTCATCAACCGGCAATACCTGGTCACCTTTGGCAGCGTTCTGTTGACCATTGTTTCCGTAACGGCAGTCAACTGGTACTTTCACGTTTAAACCAGCTTACTAACACTCTGCGCCGCTTCCATCTGCCGCACCGGGCTGGTGTCTTCCACCTCAATCTGCACCACACGACCAGCGTAGCCTGAAGGCATCCGGCGACGCATAAGCACACCCGAACCGGCCTGAAATAATTGAGCGTTTGAAAGTTAAGACTACAAATAAAAAACAGCTTCGACATTATTACCATCAGGATCAAGCAAAAACGCAGCATAGTATCCTGGTGCATAGTGTTCACGTATTCCGGGCTCGCCGTTACACTGAAACCCTCCATGAATACCTGCCTGATGAAATTGCTCAACCGCAGCTTTGCTAGATGCAGAAAAAGCGATGTGAGAAGGTGTGCTGGCACTGTGTTTTTCAATCAAAAAACTGACCTTTTCAGCATCTTGCCGACCAAAACCGGCAGCACTTTCATCCGCCCACTTCAGTTCAACCCCCAGAGGCTGAAGTGCAGTTTCATAGAATGATTTACACGACTCAAAGTTAATTGTTTTTATTTCAAAGTGGTCGATCACAAATTCACCTTTCAAGGTAAGGTTGCTTATTCCCAAGCATGCAACAAGCCGATATTGAAGAGCACAGAGCGCCTCAACATCGACAGCAGTGAGGATCAGCCCCAGTCAAGAATCACTTTGCCGGACTGGCCGGAACCCATGATTTCAAAACCGTTCTGGAATTCATCGACAGACATACGGTGGGTAATCACCGGGGAAATATCCAGACCGGACTGGAGCATACTGGTCATCTTATACCAGGTTTCATACATCTCGCGACCATAGATACCCTTGATCACCAGACCTTTAAAGATCACCTGGTTCCAGTCAATGGTGGTATCGCTGGAGGGAATACCCATCAGAGATACCTTACCACCGTGGTTCATGCATTCCAGCATCTGTTGGAATGCACGACCATTGCCGGACATTTCCAGACCAACGTCAAAGCCTTCTACCATACCCAGCTCTGCCATCACCTCTTGCAAGTCTTCAGTAGCCACGTTAACAGCACGGTTTGCACCCATTTTACGGGCCAGGTCCAGGCGGTATTCATTGACATCAGTAATAACAACGTTGCGAGCACCAACATGCTTGCAGATGGCAACCGCCATAATGCCGATGGGACCGGCACCGGTAATTAATACATCTTCACCCACCAGATCAAACGACAATGCGGTATGAACAGCATTACCAAAGGGATCGAAGATGGAGGCCAGGTCATCACTGATGTCATCGGGAATCGGGAAGGCATTGGTCGCCGGAATGCAGAGGTATTCTGCGAAAGCGCCATCCCTGTTCACACCCACACCCACAGTGAAGTTACACAGGTGACGGCGGCCCGCACGGCAGTTACGGCAGTGGCCACAGGTGATATGACCTTCACCGGAGACCCGCTGGCCTATTTCAAAGCCACGCACGCCTTCGCCCATTTCGACGATTTCGCCAATGAACTCGTGACCCACGTGCATCCCTACCGGGATGGTTTTTTGCGACCACTCATCCCAGTTGTAGATGTGCATGTCGGTTCCGCAGATCGCGGTTTTGCGAATCTTGATCAGAACGTCGTTATAGCCAGGTTCTGGTTTGGGCCTGTCGGCCAGCCAGATGCCTTTTTCTGCTTTTAGTTTTGCCAGGGTTTTCATATCTATCAGGTTCCTTATTCACTCAGCTCTCTAACTGGGCAATAACGCCCAGCTCACGGCCTACTTTGGCAAAGGCTGCAATAACACGATCCATATGTTCCTGATTATGAGCGGCCGACATCTGGGTACGAATTCGGGCAGCGCCTCTTGGAACAACAGGGAAGGAGAAGCCTACTACATAGATTCCTTCTTTCAGCATTCGTTCCGCAAACTCAGTGGCCAGAGAGGCATCCCCCAGCATGACCGGAATGATCGCATGGCCATTACCCGCCAGGGTAAAGCCCAGTTTTTCCATCTCAGTGCGGAAATAATCGGAGTTGTGACGCAGCCTCTCACGCAGCTCGCTACCGGATTCCAGCAAATCCAGAACCTTGATAGAAGCACTGGCAATGGTGGGGCTCAGGGTGTTGGAGAACAGGTAAGGACGGGAACGGTTGCGCAGCCAGTCGATAACTTCAGGACTGCGGGCAGAGGTATAACCGCCGGAAGCGCCACCCAGAGCCTTGCCCAGGGTGCCGGTAATAATGTCGACACGGTCCATCACACCACAGTGTTCGTGGGTACCACGGCCATTTTCCCCGACAAAACCGACGGCGTGGGAGTCGTCCACCATAACCATGGCATCGTACTTGTCGGCCAGATCGCAAACACCTTCGAGATTGGCAATCACGCCATCCATGGAGAAGACACCGTCCGTTGCGATCAGCTTGTAACGGGCACCGGCTTCGGTTGCTTCTTTCAGTTTGGCTTCCAGGTCTGCCATGTCGTTGTTGGCGTAGCGAAAACGCTTAGCCTTGCACAAACGTACACCATCGATAATGCTGGCATGGTTCAGGGAGTCACTGATAATGGCGTCTTCCGGGCCCAGCAGGGTTTCAAACAGGCCGGCATTGGCGTCAAAGCAGGAAGAGTACAGGATGGTGTCGTTCATGCCCAGGAACTCGGAAATACGCTTTTCCAACTGTTTGTGAACATCCTGGGTACCACAGATAAAACGAACGGAAGCCATACCGTAGCCGTATTTATCCAGTGCCTGTTTGCCCGCTCCGATCAGCTCCGGGGAATTGGCCAGCCCGAGATAGTTGTTGGCACAAAAATTAATTACCTCGTCACCGGTGTTCACCGTGATATCAGCCTGCTGCTGAGAGGTAATCACTCGCTCGCTTTTGTACAAACCTTCTTTTTTAAGGTCTTCCAGCTGCTCATGCAGTCCAGCGTAAAAGTCGGCTTTCATTTTAGCTCCAGAAAACAAAGGGTATGAGGGGGCTGGCCAGGATGGTCAAGTGCCAATGCCCTATTGTAAAAGAGCTGCAATATTGAATCAGGGAGTCAAGACTCTGTACCAGCACTTATACCTATTTCGTAAGACTTCACATAAGTTCTGGCTTGGAGAACCCACGCCATAACGTCTAGGAGCCTGACCGAGAATGGCGCCCGTAGCGAGGACGGCAGAAAATTGAGGATAAAAATTCGGTTTTGTGAGGAGAATAGCTAGCTATTTGACGAACAAAAGCGGATTTTTAGACCAATTTGCTGTCGCCGCAGTAGGGCAGCTATTCTTGGTCAGGCTCCTATGACTACCTATTCCTGATCAAGCCTTTAATGATCAAACGGGAGAATCGATATCGACAAACAGGTGCTCAATGCCCTGTTTTTCTTCCAGCCATTGGCCTAAAGCCCTGACACCATAACGCTCGGTCGCATGGTGCCCGGCACTGATGTAATGAATGCCATTTTCACGGGCAAAGTGGACCGTGGATTCTGAGATTTCACCACTCACATAGGCATCGACCTTCAGGTCCAAAGCCATATCAATCATCCGCTGAGCAGCGCCTGTGCACCAGGCAAGGGTTTTGATCTCATGGTCTCCCCCCGAAATCAGCAGGGGTTTTCGGCCCAGCCTGGCTTCAATCTGACCACCCAGAGTTGCCAGGGAAACCGGCGCAGCAGTGGTTCCCCAACTGCCTACAGAGCGAGCCTTGCCCTGCTCCATACCACCTTCTGTTTGCCAGCCCAAAAGTCTGGCTAACTGGGCATTGTTACCCAGTTCCTGATGCCCATCCAGGGGCAGGTGATAGCTGATCAAACTGATGTTGTGCCTGAGCAGCGTTTCAATCCGACGTTTTTTCATACCCACAATGGCTGAATCTTCTCCCTTCCAGAAGTAACCGTGATGAACCAGTACCGCGTCGGCTTTGAGTTCAACGGCTCTGTCAATCAGAGCCTGACAGGCCGTTACGCCCGTCACCAGACGGTTAACCTGGTCGGTTCCTTCAACCTGAAGGCCATTGGGACAATAATCTTTGAACAGCCCTGGTTGTAATTCATCTTCCAGAATCTTCACCAGCTGCTTCAGGGTGATGCTCATTTTCCACTCCACAATTTTTTAGAATTCAAGAGCCTGCTGGTCATGCCCATGACCAGCTTCTTAAAGGTGCCGGGGCTATCTATCAGCCACGGAATACAGGTATATTAGGTCATTGTACTGCTGACTTTCGGGTTTCGAGCATTTTTATTTCCAGCGGGCCCATAATGACCGAAAAACGCATCATGATAAGATTCCTCAACCAGTTTATCTACCCTGCCCTGTCTGGTCTGGTTATAGCCCTGCTGGTGATATTGTTTGCTCCGAACTGGCTCGGCCTGCCGCAAATAAGTGTCAATAATATGCTCAACAGAGGCGAACAGCTGTTGGGCATTGGCGAGGTTTCCTTCAGCTCAGCCGTTAAGATAGCAGCACCTGCGGTGGTTAACATTGCTACCGCAACATTGGTCAATGACGCCAACCGCTCCAGAATGCCTAAAAGCCCCTTTACAGAGAATAATCTTGGCAGAGCCAAGGTGGAAACCAGCCTGGGCTCCGGAGTTATTATCAGCCCTGACGGCTATCTGTTAACCAATAATCATGTTATTGAAGGTGCCGACCGAATTGTGGCGGTACTGAAAGATGGCCGGGAAGAGTCCGCTTCTATTGTCGGCAGAGACCCGGAGACGGATCTGGCGGTACTGAAGATTGACCTGAAGGATTTACCGAACCTGAATCTGGCAAATTCTGGTCAGACTGAAGTAGGCGATGTGGTTCTGGCGATAGGCAACCCCTTTGGTTTGGGGCAAACGGTCACCATGGGGATCATCAGCGCAACCGGCAGAAATGACCTTAGCCTCAATACTTATGAGGATTTTATTCAGACGGATGCCGCCATCAACGTCGGTAACTCGGGGGGAGCCCTGATCAACACCCGCGGTGAATTACTGGGCATTAACACGTTGCTGTTTTCCAGGGGCGGAGGTAATGAAGGCGTGGGCTTTGCTATTCCCTCCAGCATGGCCCGATTTGTCACTCAATCCATCATTAAGTACGGTCGTGTTGTCCGGGGTTGGCTGGGCATAGAATCACAACCGCTCACCAGCCGGCTGGCAGAAGCTTATGGAGTTAAAAGCAATGTTGGCATTTTGATTTCGGGTGTCTACGACGATGGTCCAGCAGATAGGGCCGGCCTGAAACGAGGAGATATTCTGATAGCCATCAATAACATCAGCACCAGTGATGGCAGGAAAGTCATGAACATGGTGGCCCAGGAGCCACCGGGAAGTGAAGTCACCCTACAGGTTTTGCGTAACAACCAACCGCTGGTGGTGAAAGCGGTTGTCGCGACCCGACCCAATATGGTCAACTGACTTGGATTTACATATACGTATGTGCCAACGCAATCATGCTGATAATACCAGTAAAAAAAGCAGCAACATGAGTTACGCTCGACCAAACCCATCCAGTGAAATTGGCATAGTAACGATTCAGGAGTTCCGCGGTTACAGGCTGGATCCTCGACAGATCATCCAATAATTTCGGGCTGAACTGCTTGCCATCAAAACTCTCAAAGCGATCCTGCTTCGTTACTTCCACCTCAAAGGCCATAGCTTGCTTTTTATGGGTTCTGTCAAGCTTGTAATGGCTCCAAACAAGCTTATCTTCTGATTTTTTCCGAAGATTCATTCCGAAGCCGTTAATATCAGCCAGATGTTCCAGGGGAAGAAACCGATCCACAAAAGTATCGTGATAATAATCACAGTTCGAATAGCATGATGTGGAAAGCCAAAGCCACTTTTCATCATCACTCTGTTCAATCGTGACACACACCTTTTTTCCAGATGTATGACAAACGGCTTCTGTTTGAGAAGAACCCAGGGCCGAACCATTAAGACACAGTAAAATCGGGTATAAACCTGCAAGTAATGACTTCCGAAGTACTCTGCACATGCTCACCTCTACCTCTTTAACTGATTGAGAGTAACCAACATAGCAGCTGCTGCGTAAGCCTGTTAAATTCCTTTCACTACACTGGCTTTGAGGGTTGCCAGTGCTTTTTTTAACTCGTGAGCTGTTTTTATCGTTTATTTCCTGATGCGGTATTCTGCTGAACGGGCATGAGCCGTCAGGGACTCTCCACGGGCCAGCACGGAAGCCACTTTCGCCATTTCTGAGGCACCTGCGGGTGAGCAGTGAATTAACGAAGAGCGCTTCTGAAAATCGTAAACGCCCAGTGGTGAAGAAAACCGGGCAGTACCGGACGTTGGCAGTACATGATTCGGTCCGGCACAGTAATCTCCCAAGGCTTCAGCCGTGTAACGACCCATAAAAATAGCACCGGCATGACGGATATCCGGCAGCAGAGCCTGAGGATTTTCTACAGACAATTCCAGATGTTCAGGAGCGATTCGGTTGGTGACCTCACAGGCGGCCTGCATATCCGGAACATGGATCATAATACCTCTGTTGTTCAGCGATTCGGCAATGATCTTTTTACGCTCCATTTCGGGCAACAACCGCCGCATACTGGCCAGAACCTGATCAAGAAAAGCCTGATCCGGGGAGACCAGAATCGCCTGAGCGTCTTCATCGTGTTCAGCCTGAGAAAACAGATCCATGGCAATCCAGTCCGGATCAGTACGAGCATCGCACACGATCATGATTTCAGAAGGGCCTGCGATCATATCGATACCCACCTGACCAAACACCTCACGCTTGGCAGTAGCGACATAGATATTGCCAGGGCCGACGATCTTATCGACGCGGGGAACGGTTTGGGTACCATAAGCAAGAGCTGCTACCGCCTGGGCTCCGCCTATGGTAAAGACTTTCCTGACGCCAGCAACAGCGGCGGCGGCAAGCACCATGTCATTTATGACACCGTCCGGTGTCGGCACCACCATGATAATTTCCTTGACACCCGCCACTTGAGCCGGGATAGCATTCATCATAACCGACGAAGGATAGGCAGCCTTGCCTCCCGGCACGTAGAGACCCACACGATCCATAGGCAACACCTGTTGTCCAAGCAGGGTTCCGTCCTCTTCCTGGTAGCTCCAGGAAGATTGCAGCTGATGTTCGTGATAGTTTCTGATTCTGTCGGCGGCTACTTCCAGAGCCCGTCTTTGTTCCTGTGGAAGGGTTTGCAGCGCTTTCTGAAGTTGCTCTTCCCCCAGAGTCAGATCGGCCATGGTGGATGCAGAAAGGCGATCAAACCTGCGGGTAAACTCTACCAGCGCCTCATCACCACGGGCGCGCACTTCAGCGATAATATGCTTAACACGATGCTGAACCTCTTCATCAGAGACACCTTCCCAAGCCAGCAGACGATCCAATTGCTCATTGAAATCCTGACTGCTGTAGCTCAGTTTTACAGGATTCACCGTCATACTATTACTCCGTCGTACGTTTTTACCATGAAGAAGTTATCAGGCGTGGTCGTTAATGGGTTTGGACGTCAACTGCAGTTTTTAATTGCTGAATCAGCGTATTGATGGTCTCAAACTTCACTTTCATGGAAGCTTTGTTGACGATCAATCTGGAAGATACCTGGGCAATCAATTCTCTTGGCTCCAGCCCATTGGCTCTCAGGGTATTACCGGTATCCACAACATCAACAATGACATCTGCCAGGCCCACCAGCGGCGCCAACTCCATGGATCCGTAGAGTTTGATAATATCGGCCTGACGCCCCTGAGAGGCATAATAGCGTCTGGCAACATTCACAAACTTCGTCGCCACTTTAACTCGATCGGTGGCCGGCTCCTGATGCCCGGTTTTACCGGCAGTCATCAGCTTGCACTGGGCAATCCGCAAATCCAGAGGCTCATAAAGCTCTGTCGATCCATGTTCCAGTAACACATCTTTTCCTGCCACACCGACATCAGCAGCGCCATATTCCACATAAGTAGGCACGTCACTGGCTCTGACAATCAACAGATTGACGTCTGGATGAGTGGTAGCAATAATCAGTTTCCTGCTGCTGGCAGGGTCTTCTGCTAATTCAATGCCCGCTGCCTTGAGCAGTGGCAGGGTGTCTTTGAGTATGCGCCCTTTGGAAAGCGCAATGGTGATCTGGCTGGACATTTGAGACAGGCTTCCTACGCGTTAAGTGGCGTAGTTTACACCAAATCAAACATGACGTGATTGTAAGACTGCCTTTGATTGTTATGTATATTCTTCCGGACTAACAATTTCTTGAACATTTAACCGACCTTCGAAAATAACTTCCTTCGTTGTATGATCCTCGACTACTCCTAGCCAGTACTGCCTAGCTTTCGCTAGACTCTCTTCCATTGGCTCACTATCACCAAGGAGGTAAAGCTCGCTTGCGGTATGAATACGGCCTTGGCCACGCACCCGGAGCACCTGAAAGTCAGTTTTTTTAAGGCCAATTCTGTTAATCCAAAACTTGACCCCCTCCATGTCTGGAATAAGCCAAATACAACGTTGTCTAGATGGCAGATGTGGAAACTCCTTGGCTCTAACATCTTCCCAGATTAACTCGCGAAGGTACGAAACAAAGTGACCCAAGAGGTCACTAGCTATCCCTGCGATATTATCAGATTGAACCTCTCCCCTAGCTACGGCGCCAACAAACCCAACCCCTGGCACCTGCAATACTGACCCATCCTCACTATTTTTAACCGGGACTGTCTTTTTGGACTTTTCGAAGAAGCTAAAATAGGGATTACTAGCTCCGCCAATATCAATTTGCTCCCCCTCCATCAAAACGTCATGGGGAGACCATGCTGTTTTTCTGTTGATATGAAAATAATCAACTTCACTATCAATTAGGCTCAATGTCTCTCCTTGCTTGCACAACAGAGGAAAGCTGCTAGCTTTCCCCAAGAATATTATCAGGCAGGAACCCGTTGAATTTTGGCACCCAGCTGTTGCAGCTTCTCTTCAATACATTCGTAGCCACGATCAATGTGGTAGATACGCTCAACCACCGTATCACCTTCAGCAATCAGGCCCGCAATCACCAGACTGGCTGAGGCTCTCAAATCCGTCGCCATCACCGGTGCCGCCTTCAGGGAATCAACCCCTTTGATCACAACCGTGTTGCCTTCTACTTTCAGGTCAGCCCCCATGCGTTTCATTTCCTGAACATGCATAAAGCGGTTTTCGAAGACGGTTTCTGTAATGCTGCCTACGCCTTCAGAAATCAGGTTCAACGCCGTGAACTGGGCCTGAATATCGGTGGGCATGGCAGGATAGGGAGCAGTCTTAAGATCAATCGCTTCCGGACGTTTACCTTTCATATCCAGCTCGATCCAATCCTCACCCCATTCTACGGAAGCACCGGCTTCACGCAATTTAATCAGAATCGCATCCAGCAGATCAGGCTGGGTATCCTTGAGGCGAACACGGCCACCGGTGGCAGCGGCAGCGATCAGATAGGTTCCGGTTTCAATGCGATCAGGCAATACGGAATAGGTACATCCTTTCAGGCGCTCAACGCCCTGAACACGAATAACATCGCTACCGGCGCCTTCAATTTTGGCCCCCATGGTCATCAGGCATTCGGCCAGGTCAACCACTTCCGGCTCACGGGCAGCATTTTCGATAATGGTTTCACCGTCTGCCAGACAGGCGGCCATAAGAATGTTTTCAGTACCGGTTACCGTCACGGTATCCATAAAGATTCGGGCACCTTTCAGACGGTCCTTGATGCTGGCCTTGATGTAACCGTCTTCAACCACAATGTCAGCACCCATTGCCTGCAGACCACGAATATGCAGATCAACCGGACGGCTGCCAATGGCACAACCGCCGGGCAGCGAGACTTCAGCACGACCGAACCGGGCCAGCAGAGGCCCCAGTACCAGGATGGAAGCACGCATGGTTTTTACCAGTTCATAGGGTGCTTTCAGCTGTTTGATGGTGCTGGCATGAACTTCTACGTTCATACGCTCATCGACCATCAGGTCAATGCCCATGCAGCCAAACAGCTCAAACATGGTGGTAATATCGTGCAAGTGTGGAAGGTTGCAGACGGTAACAGGGTCATCCGCCAGCAGGGTAGCTGCCAGAATAGGCAGTGCAGAGTTCTTGGCACCGGAGATACGGATTTCGCCATCCAGACGCGTACCACCAGTGATAATCAGTTTATCCATCATAGTTTCACCTGTGATCCGCTGGTTAGGCCTGGCGCTCGGCTTCTGAAGGTGTCAGGGTGGTCATGGTCACTGCATGAATGGCACCGCTGGCAATCAGTTCATTCAGGTGCTTGTACACCATCTGTTGACGTTTGACAGGCAAGGCCCCTTCAAACTGGTCACTGATAACAGTCAGCCGAAAGTCACATCCTTCCCCTTCTACCAGAACCCTGGATCCGGAGATACTTTCTTCCAGCAGCGCCTTCACTTCGGTGGCTTGCATGCATTCACCTCTCAAAACGGTCACTCAGCAAACCCGCACTGTCTGTACAGGTATGTGAGCAAATCGGTGAATCATATCGGACATTGGCGGCACTGACCAGTCCCGGAAAGGACTGGCAGCTAAAAGGCAGCTCTTTCGTTTAATCAGGAAGCAGGACAGGTGTTTTGCCGCAAAATCGGTGCTATTCCACAGACCCTGGCCAGAGCGTCAAGTTCCCCTGGCATGTCAGAAAGACAGAGATGACCCCTTTTACTCTGAGCCAGCCTGATCCAGGACAGACACACTGAAAGGGTTGAGCTATCCCCTTTGAGCAGCTGTCCAAGGCTGACTCTCAGGACGCTTCCGGGCACGATATCCTCTTCCAGCAACTTTCGCCCTTCACTCTCCACCTCCACCGCATTATCAAAATTAACAATCCCGTTAAGAGAAAACTGCCCTGGTGCCAATCGTTCAAGCTGCATAATCTGGATTCCCAAGTTGCAAAAAAGCTGCAAAAAAGCTGCAAAAAAGCTGCAAAAAAGTTGCAAAAATAGACAGGTTTACTTCTTGGCACCCTTAGCCGTTGAAGCCGACATAATCTCGGCCCAGTTCTCTACCACGTAAGGCACTTTCCTGTGCTTGCTCATGGCATCGGCAAACTGGCTCTGGAACTGCTTGGCAATGTTAATCCCTTCAATGGTCACATTACGCAGCTTCCAGCGGCCATCAACATGCACCATTGAGTAAAAAATTTCGACGGTTCTGGTGCTGGTGCGAACCTTCATCTTAACGGGTATACGACTGGTTTGCCCTTTCTGATATTGTTTCAGTAACTCAGGAGAGGTTTTATCAACGCCCTCTATCACTAAACGGGTGTCGTCCAGCGACAACAGCGCCTTGCCATAGAAACGGATCAGACTGTCTTTGAATACCGGTTCAAACTTATCCACCTGATCAGGACTGCGGTGAGCGTATTTACCCATGACATAGCGGGCCACCTCATCAAAAGCCACGACTGGCGATAAAAGACGATCTACTTCTTTAAAGAAACCTTCAGGATCTTTCTGGTACTGCTCTTTGTTCTTATTGAACGTATCCAGTAGCTCGGCGGTGATTTTTTTGACTTCTTCTTCAGGGGGTTGCAAGACAGGTGCAGCATAAGACACTCCTGCCATCATCAGACAGGTCAGGACCATTATGAACTGTTGAACAGACTTTATCATTTTCATTCTCGAATCCATCTTCTTTTATACAGGCTTTCTAAATTGACTTTAATTGCCCTTTGAGCTCTGGCAAATTTTGTTGGACTACAGCGCCCTCATATCCTGTTCTATTTGCTCTCTGTAGGGTTCATAAATAGATTCATGGGTTACTACGTCCACAGGAACATTCAACAGATCTTTCAAATCGCATTCAATATTACCGATATCAAAAAGCGTTGTCTGGCCAGTGGATTCTACCAAAATGTCAACATCACTCCCCTCTTCGATATAGCCATTTCGGGCCAGAGACCCGAACACCCTCGGATTAGAGCAGTGATAACTTTCAACTATGCGTATGATACTCGCACGATATTCACGCAATTCGTTTATGGTAAGCTTTGACATTCTCTCCTCCTGACCTGCCCTTAGCTGACATCCATAACAATTAGCCTTTATCCACCGACCCCAGAAGGAATTTGCCAATCAATTCTTCCAGAATAACGGCTGACTGAGTATCCTCAAAGCGACCTCCGGGCTTGATGTAATGTGTGTCCCCGCCAATGCTGATACCTATATACTTTTCACCCAGCAACCCTGCTGTGACGATGGCGGCGGTGCTGTCGACGGGAATGTTATCAATATGGGAGTCGATCTCCATCTCAACTTTTGCCATGTAGGTCTTTTTGTCGAGCTCAACCTTGGTGACCTTGCCAATGACGACACCGGCCAAGGCAACTTTGGCTCTTGGCTTAAGGGTTCCGATGTTATCGAACATGGCTGTCACGGTGTAGGTTTGCTTACCGCTGTCTAATGAAAGACCACTGACTTTTAGCGCCAGTACCACCAACGCCAGCATCCCGGCCAACATAAAACCGCCAACACTTATCTCTACCGTTCTCATCCGCATCTTAGAGTTCTCCAAACATGACAGCGGTCAAAATAAAATCCAGCCCCAGAATGGCCAGAGAAGAATAAACAACGGTCCTTGTTGTAGCCCGGCTGACCCCTTCTGAAGTGGGAGTCGCATCATAACCCTGAAACACAGCAATCCAGGTCACGACAAAGCCAAATACAAGACTTTTGATCAGTCCATTTCCTATATCCGCCACCAGGTTGACCGAAGACTGCATACTGGCCCAGAAAGAACCTTCATAAATACCCAGCCAATCGACACCCACCATCACAGCTCCCAATATACCGACCAGACTGAAAATGGCAGCCAGTAGTGGCATAGAGATAACCCCGGCCCAAAAGCGGGGAGCAATGACTCGCTTAAGCGGATCAACCCCGATCATTTCCATACTGGAGAGTTGTTCTGTGGTTTTCATTAAGCCTATTTCAGCGGTCAGGGCAGAACCTGCACGTCCGGCAAACAGCAGAGCGGTAACCACCGGCCCCAGCTCTCTCAGGAGACTGAGGGCCACCATCTGGCCCACCGCATCTTCTGAACCGTATCGAATCAAAATGTTGTAGCCCTGCAGCGCCAACACCATGCCAATAAACAGCCCCGACACAGTAACAATGATCAGCGACATGACACCGACACTGTAGAGTTGCTGAATCAATAAAGCGAAGCGGTTACTGAAACCGGCACGAGAGAAGATAGCCAGTACCAGAAAAATCCCTGCCCGACCCATGGACTGAATCTGATCCAGCCCAAAGCGACCCAACTGCGCCATTCTGTCAAAAATACCTGCACTCATCCGATCCCCCCATCCAGCAAGGCTTTTTTGTAATCGGGTGCCGGATAATGAAATGGCACCGGACCGTCAGACAATCCATTCATAAACTGCTTAACCCGGGAGTCATTGGAGTTCATCAGACTGTCCGGCTCGCCCTGACCAATGACTTCACCGTCGGCGATCAGGTAGAGATAGTCTGAGATTGAAGCTGTTTCATGAAGATCGTGGGATACCACAATACTGGTAATATTCAGAGCGTCGTTCAACATTCTGATCAGTTTGACCAGCACCCCCATCGCGATGGGATCCTGTCCTACGAACGGCTCATCGTACATCACCATAGCCGGATCCAATGCAATCGCCCTGGCCAGCGCCACACGACGATTCATACCACCTGACAGTTCTGCCGGCATTAACGACCAGGCGCCCCGAAGCCCTACTGCTTCGAGCTTCATGAAAACAATATCCCGAATCATCGGCTCAGCCAGTTTGGTATGAATACGCAAAGGGAAGGCGACATTTTCAAACACCGACAAATCGGTAAAGAGTGCGCCGCTCTGAAACAGCATGCCCATTTTACGGCGGGTACGAAACAGTTCTTCACGGGAGAGCAAATCAAGATTCTGGCCATCGACAAAAATCTGCCCGGAATCAGGGCGAAGTTGTCGCCCAATCAAACGCAGTAACGTGGTCTTACCGGTACCGGATGGCCCCATGATACCCACCACCTTTCCCCTGGGAATGGTGATATCAATATCCTTGAAAATAGTTCGATCACCACGATGAAACGTCAAACCACGGATCTCTATAAAGTTATCACTTGCCTCTGTCATTGGAAGGCGATTCCTTGTATATGCACGGACCGCGATCAGTAATAGCCATCATCCATTAACGGTTAGCACCAACCCCCTGCCCCAATTATGGCGACTTTTGACTGTCTTTTGAACCACCAGAACGTACACTTATTCGGCATCAAGGCATCCAAACGACCCATTTACTGACTTTTTACCCTTATCACCACCGGCAGACTGAGTCTTAATATTTACTATTTAGGTCTGGATTGACTGAACAATGCCTAATAAAATGGCCGACTTTGAGGACTACTGTTTCCTTTCCGGTAATATTTTTTTCACAAAACAATGATTGCATAAAGTCGTCTTACCGCTTCCCGTGTGAAAAAAAGTATCTCACCCAATCACCCTGAATTAGAGAAGAGAATTCATCCTATGCTCATTGCCCTTGCTGCCATTCTGGTTGGCTTTATTATCCTGACCTGGAGTGCAGACCGTTTTGTTGCCGGTGCCGCTGCCACCGCCAGCAACATGAATGTGTCGAGAATGCTGATCGGTCTGACAGTGGTCTCTATTGGCACCTCTGCTCCAGAAATCCTGGTCTCCCTGATGGCTGCCCTGCAAGGGTTTCCCGGACTGGCCGTGGGTAATGCCATGGGGTCAAACATTGCCAATATAGGTCTGGTTCTGGGTGTTACTGCCTTGATCGCACCACTGCCTGTTAAAGCCGCCCTGGCCAAGAGAGAAATCCCTCTTCTCGTCGTGATATCCCTGGTAGCCGGTCTCTGTATTGCCAATGGCTATCTCGGCAGAATAGATGGCCTGATCCTGCTGGCGGGTCTCTTCATTACCCTTTACCTGATGATTCGCTGGCAGAAACAACACCCTGATGAACCACTGGTAGAAGATGAAGAAATTCCAGAACTGTCTCCGGCCAAGGCCTGGTTGATGCTGGGTTCTGGTCTTTTACTGCTGCTGGGCAGCTCACAGTTACTGGTATGGGGAGCCACTGAGATCGCCAAGATGATGGGCATCAGCGACCTGGTGATCGGACTGACGATTGTCGCCATCGGCACCAGCCTGCCAGAACTGGCCGCTTCGGTCACCAGTGCTCTGAAAGGCCATCATGATATCGCCCTGGGTAATGTCATTGGCTCAAACATATTTAACCTTCTAGCGGTGCTCTCCATGCCGGGGCTGGTAGCTCCTGGCGCATTGGATAAAGCGGTTATTCTGAGGGATTACCCCGTTATGCTGGGCATGACCCTGCTGCTGGCCCTGCTCTGCCTGATCGGTAAAAAGCCTCGACAGTTAGGTAAAGTGACCGGCGTTGCCCTGCTTTCTATATACGCCCTCTACGGTGCCTGGCTGTTTATTCAAAACTGAATGATGGATCCCGGTAGTCCGATTATTTCTTCAGACCGGGATCAGTAAGGAACTGATTGCGATGCTTGGGCTCTAATGCTGCTATCCAGAACTGTTACTGAGACAAAAGGCGCTATAGAATAGTCATGTCACCACTAATCTGTATGCAATATGACTACTGACGAGCTGTTTACCTCAATTGGTCGCCGCACCATCACCATGGAACTGGAAGCTGTTCAGAGCCTGATCGCCAGGATCGACGGCAGCTTTGCCAGAGCCTGCCGTATCATGCTGGAATGCCGTGGCCGGGTTATCGTCGTTGGCATGGGCAAATCAGGCCATATTGCCCGCAAGCTTGCCGCAACCCTGGCCAGCACCGGCACCCCTGCGTACTTTGTGCACCCAGGGGAAGCCAGCCACGGCGACATGGGAATGGTCACCCGTGAAGATGTGGTTCTGGCACTTTCCAATTCAGGTGAAACCAGCGAAGTCATTACCCTGCTGCCGCTGCTGAAAAGACTGGGCACGCCCCTGATCAGTATGACCGGTAACACCGATTCAACGCTGGCCAAAGATGCTGAAGCCCACCTCAACACCGGGGTAGAAAAAGAAGCCTGCCCGCTGGATCTGGCACCCACCTCCAGCACGACAACCGCTCTGGTTATGGGCGATGCATTAGCCATCGCCCTGTTGGAAGCCCGCGGGTTCACGGCTGAAGACTTTGCATTTTCTCACCCCGGCGGCTCATTGGGCAAACGACTGCTTCTGAAAGTCAAAGACATCATGCACATTGGCAGACGGGTACCAGAGGTTGCTTTGGGTACCCCGATGAGCGACGCCCTGCTGGAAGTCACTCGCAAAGGTTTGGGGATGACTGCCATTGTTGATGACCAACGCCATGTCATAGGCATTTTCACCGATGGGGATCTGCGTCGGGCTCTGGACAAGGGTGTTGACCCCAAATCCACACTGATTGATGACGTAATGACCGACCACTGCAAAACCATCCACCCGGAAATTCTTGCAGCTGAAGCCCTGAAAATTATGGATGACCGGAAAATCAACGCACTGATCTGCGTGGATGACGATAACGAATTGATTGGTGCCATTAATATGCACGACCTACTGAAAGCGGGGGTAGTATGATCAGCGCTTCGTTACAATCCGCAGCCGCCAGAGTGCGTTTGGCTGTTTTTGATGTCGACGGCGTCCTCACTGACGGCAAACTGCTGTTTGGTGAGCAGGGCGAATCGCTGAAAATATTCAACACTCTGGATGGTCATGGCTTGAAAATGCTCAAGCAGTCTGGTGTGAAAACCGCCATAATCACTGGTCGTCGATCGGTGTTTGTTGAAAAACGGGCGTCTGACCTGGGCGTCGATTTTCTCTACCAGGGGCGTGAAGACAAGTTCGTCGCTTTGCAAGAACTGCTTCAGGAAGAAGGCCAGGGCCTGAGTCTTGAAGAAATAGCCTACATCGGTGACGACCTGCCCGACCTCCCGGCCATTCGACAGGTTGGTTTTGGCTGTACTGTTCCTAACGGACACTACTACGTTCGCGAGCACTCACCCGCCATCACTTCAAATCGTGGCGGCGAAGGGGCGGCCAGAGAGTTCTGTGACTTTATACTGGCAGCCAAAGGCAAGCTGGATGATATGCTGGCCAGTTACCTGAAATAACGTTAAAAATAGCTAGGAGCCAATAACCTGATGCCCAGTCGGAATTTGATACTGATGGTTTTTCTGATGCTGACACTGGTCGGCATGGGCTATTGGGCTTATGACAGCAATCTCCATGTAGGGACGCAAAAAAAGCAGCCCCAGGTTCGTGAAAACGCTGACTACTATCTTATTGATACTCAAATCACCCAATACAACCAAGAGGGTGATCTGGATTACATTTTGGTTTCGGACAGCATCACCCATTACCCGCATAACGACACAACGTTGTTGCAAACCCCTCACCTGGAGAACTTCAGCAACCCGCAAAAGCCCGTGGTTACCGATGCCCTTCATGGCAAACTGTTACCCGGCAACGAGGATATAGAGCTCTGGGATGATGTCGTGATGACCCAGACGGATCTCAATAACGGCAGCAAGGTGCGCGTAGACACTGATTTCATGACTATATATTCTGAAAAGGGACTGGCCGTCACCGATCGACCGGTGCTGATCACCAACGACACCGGACGTACACGTGCCATTGGTATGGAGGCTTTCTACAAGGAGAGTCTGATTAAACTCAAGTCTAGGGTAAGAGGATTTCATGAGCCAAAGCCATGACCAGAGCAAGCGCCTTGTTCCGAAGGTGTGGCCAGACACAAAGCGCCGTCGCAGAAAGATTGAACATTACCTGATGCTGGGAGCTATGGTACTGCTTCCAGCTATGGCACAGGCACTGCCATCCGATCGACAGAAGCCTATTGAGATTGAATCCAACACAGCAGATATCGATAACAAGAACGGCATCTCCATCTACAAGGGTGATGTCGTTATGATTCAGGGCACTACCCGGATTACCGGAGATAAGGTGACGGTGTACTCCGTCCAGCAGGAAGTTAAGAAAATCGTGGCAGAAGGCTATAAGAAAAGAGCCTACTACGAAGAACAGCAGCCTGAAAACCAGGGTACCCTGCAAGCCTGGGGTCATACTATTGATTATCAGGTGACCGACGATAAAATCCAACTGATCAAGCAGGCCAAGCTGACCCAGAAGGGTGATACTTTCACAGGTGAACGAATTGATTACGACCTGACCAGACAGACTGTGAACGCCAAGAGCAGTGAAAACAAAAGCAGCCCGGATGGCCGGGTGAAAATGATTTACCAGCCCAAACCTGAGCAAAAGCAGTAGACCCTGTCAGGAACAACCATTAGCTCAACCACTCAACAAGCTTGAAAGGGCTGTCAAACAAACGACAGCCAGCTTTTAAACAGGAAGACAGATTCCGGATGGCAACGCTTAAGGCAGAACATCTCAGCAAAAGCTACAAAGGCAGACAGGTCGTCAAAGACGTATCCCTGACTGTCGACAGTGGTCAGATTGTCGGACTTCTTGGCCCCAACGGAGCCGGTAAAACCACCTGCTTCTACATGATTGTCGGTCTGGTAAAAGCAGATGGTGGACAGGTAGACCTCAGTGGCCAGAATTTAACTCATCAACCTATGCATGGCCGAGCCAGGGCTGGCCTGGGTTATCTGCCACAGGAAGTGTCTATTTTCAGGAAGTTGACGGTCACCGATAACCTGCTTTCGATACTGGAAACCCGTTCCGACCTTTCCAGGAAAGATCGCACGGAAAAAATGGAGTCCTTGCTGGAAGAATTCAATATCAATCATATCAGGGATAACCTGGGGATGAGCCTTTCCGGTGGTGAAAAGCGCAGGGTGGAAATTGCCCGGGCGCTCTGTACTGACCCCAAATTTATCTTGCTTGATGAACCCTTTGCCGGTGTTGATCCCATTTCTGTTGGCGACATCAAGGCTATTATCACGCACCTGAAAGTGCGCGGTATCGGAGTCCTGATTACCGATCATAACGTCCGGGAAACGCTGGATATCTGCGAAAAAGCTTACATTGTCAGTGAAGGAACTATTATTGCTGAAGGTGACAGTCAGACTGTTCTGTCTAACCAGAAGGTTCGTGACGTCTATCTTGGGCACCAGTTTAGCCTCTGACCAGCTTCCGGGTGCTGAATCCACTTTCCCGAAGCAGCAGATATGATTATAATCGCGATGACATGGAGAGTAGCCCAATCATAATAATGAGCAGGCACTGAGAAATAACTGCCGGGGGTTAATGGCACCAAACCAGCCCCCTCAGCGCAGACATAGAAGTAAAGGTATGCGATCGCCCTATGAAGCCATCCTTACAGCTAAAAATGGGCCAGCAGCTGACCATGACACCTCAGCTGCAACAAGCCATAAGGCTTCTACAACTTTCCACTCTGGATCTTCAGCAGGAAATCCAGGAGGTCCTGGAGTCCAACCCTATGTTGGAGTCTGAGGAGTCTGTTGAAGAACCCTCAGTATCCCGTGATGAAGGGGAGCAACCCGTTGACTTCAATGAAAAAGCAGAACAGACCCCGGAACCGGAAGAACCCGAGTGGGCTGACAGCATACCCAATGACCTGCCTGTTGACTCCGGATGGGACGATGTCTATTCCAGCCTGCCTGCCACAAGCAATGAAGAACTTGACCCTTTTGCCCGCTCCCGGATCTCTGAATCCCTTCAGGACTACCTGGAATGGCAGTTAAACCTGACCCCCATGACAGACAGAGACAGACTACTGGGTCTGGCTGTTATCGAAGCCACCAACAATGATGGATACCTGACTCACTCCCTGCAGGAGATTTATCTGTCACTACAACAACAGATAGACGATCTGGCGTTTGAAGAGCTTCAGGTCATGCAACGACGGACTCTTCACTTTGATCCGGTGGGCTGCACCAGCAGCAACCTGAAAGAATGCCTCGAAGTTCAACTCAACCAACTGCCACAAGAAACCCACTTCCTGAAAGAAGCCCACCTGCTGATCCAGAATCACCTACAGGCACTGGCCAGCCGTGACTACGCTCAGATCATGCGCCGTACCCGTCTTAAAGAGCATCAACTGAGGGAGGCTCTTAGTTTGGTTCAGAGTCTCAACCCAAGGCCGGGAGCCAAAATCGGCCAGACGGAAACAGAATACGTCACCCCCGACATTTCAGTTGTCAAAATCAAGGATCGCTGGGTGGTTGAACTGAACTCAGAGTCTCTGCCCAGGCTTCGTATCAATGACAGTTACGCGGCCATGGTTCAACGCGCTAATAACAGTCGGGACAATGTATTTATGAAAAACCAGTTGCAGGAAGCTCGCTGGTTTCTGAAAAACTTACAAAGTCGTAACGAAACCCTGCTAAAAGTCGCCAACAAAATCATTGAATTCCAGAAAGAGTTCCTGGAGCAGGGTGAACAGGCTATGAAGCCCCTGGTGCTGGCTGACATTGCTCAGGCGGTGGACATGCACGAGTCCACTATTTCCAGGGTCACTACCCAGAAATACCTGCACACTCCAAGAGGCGTATTTGAACTGAAATACTTTTTCTCCAGCCACGTCAGCACAGATTCTGGCGGAGAGTGCTCATCTACCGCTATCAGAGCCCTGATTAAAAAACTGCTATCCGATGAAAACCCGAAAAAACCACTGAGCGACAACAAAATTGCCGGTTTACTCGGGGACCAGGGAATCAAAGTGGCCAGGAGAACCATCGCCAAATATCGCGAATCAATGAATATTCCGCCATCGAATGAACGTAAGCAACTTATCTGAGCCTTCAGCGGTTGAGGTGGTAAGCCTTTAGCGGTGGAGGTAAACGATCCTTTATACCACAAATCGGCCCTTAGATTTTTTGTCTCAGAACAGCGCCAACTGTCATTGACAGTGATAGACTTTCAATCAGGGCTGCCCATACAATCCCGGGGGCAGTCCTATGTCGAGAATCGGGATCAGCAGGAGAGCGTTACATGCAAGTCAACATCAGTGGACATCATGTAGAGGTGACTGAGGCTCTGAAAGATTATGTCACCAAAAAACTCGACCGCCTTGGCGCACACTTTGATCAGATTACGAACGTTCAGGTCACCCTGAGTGTTGGGAAATTGAATCATAAAGTGGAAGCGACTCTGCACGTACGTGGAGCGGATATCAATGCAACCGCCGAGGCTGAGGACATGTACGCTGCCATTGATGACATGTCTGACAAACTGGATCGGCAACTGGTGAAACACAAAGAGAAGACGCTTGACCGGCTGCAGGGTGCCAGCGGCCGTCTGTAAGCATCGATCGTTGTATGATTATCGAAAACATTCTTACCCCCGGGCGCACCCTTTGCGATGTGCAGGGGGCCAGCAAAAAGAAAATCCTGGAAATCATTGCACAAATCATCAGTGAACATGTTCCCGCTATCAACGCCAAGGATCTGTTTAACAAGCTGATTAACAGGGAGCGGCTCGGGACCACCGGTTTGGGCAAGGGAATAGCCTTACCCCACTGCCGCTCCAGTGCCTGTCAGCAACCCACCGGACTTCTGATGAAACTGTCAGAACCTGTTAACTTTGACTCTGTGGATAAGCAGCCGGTCGACCTGGTGTTCGCGCTCATTGTTCCGGAAGAAAACGATCAGGAGCATCTGGATATATTGCAAGCCGTGGCTGAGCGTTTTCAATCGGAAGTGCTATTGAGCCAGATGCGAGCTGCAGAAACCCCGGAAGCACTTTACAACATCATTTGTCGCCCCGTTTAAAGTAGCTAAAAAACATTTTGTGTGCTCCTCTGGCAACAGAAAGAGCAGGCAAAATGTTTTCTACTCCGTAATATCCTGCCAGCTCTGCCGGTTCAGTGGGATAGACCGCCCCAAAAATCTGTCCCGAAAAATCTTGCTTTCGGGCTCTCAAAAACTACTCTTGAAACAATTTTCTCAACTCCCTACTCTTAAGTGAGTGTTGATGACAAGGTGACTTGAAAATGCCCCATGAACCATTTCCTGCCCCTCAACTGATCGGTCAATATCGACAGTTTGGTGAGTTAGGACCAGCATATAAAATTGTCGCTCCCGTCAGGCCGGTTGATCAGGATGATTGGATAGTATTAATTCAGATCCCTGAGTCAGGCGAAGAGACCGAGTATAGGTATTCGAATATCAAAAATGATCCGGTGGCTCACTGATGTTCGCTATTGCCTTTGATCTTGTGGTTGCAGAAACCGAGAAACATCACCCGAAAGGTGTACCGCAGGCTTATATCGAGATTGGCTCGACCTTGTCCAAACTTGGTTTTAACCGGGTACAGGGAAGCCTCTATGTAACTGAAGACGAAAACATGGCCAATCTGTTTCGTGCCATTACCGCTTTAAAATCGTTACCTTGGTTCCCAGCTTCCGTGAGAGACATTAGAGCTTTCAGAGTTGAGCAGTGGTCTGATTTCACTGAAATGATCAAGGAAGGCTGACATAAAGATCAGCTATGCAAGGGTATCAAGTATGCTGCTCGTAGGCTATTTAGAGACCCTTAATATGCGATTTTTTTCCTTTCTATGGCGTGCCCCCATCAAGTTATCCATCAAAACTGCATGAAATAGAAATATCCGAACTATGCTTGGAATAAAAGAAAACGGCTGGTTCTAATCTCATTAAGTTTTGATAGACTTGCCCCACGCAGAACCAGGTGAGAAACCTGTTTATACGGTCACACCATCGGGAAGGACACACACAATGAAGTTGATCATCATCAGTGGACGTTCAGGCTCCGGCAAAAGTTCCGCCCTTCACGCCCTTGAAGATGAAGGGTTTTACTGCGTAGACAACCTCCCTGCCAGCATGTTGAATGACCTGCCGACCAACCTCAAAAGCAGCCTGGGGGAACTGACCCGTATGGCGGTCAGTCTTGATGTCCGTAATGTACCGGGCGCCATGGAACGCTTTCCGACGTTGCTTGATAAATTAAAAAAACAGGGCATTAAGTGTCAGGTCATCTTCCTGGACGCAGACAGCAACACATTGATGAAGCGCTACAGCTCAACGCGCCGCCGCCACCCTCTCAGCAACGATGAGGTATCCCTCACAGAAGCCATCAACCTGGAACAGAAGCTGCTGGCTCCTCTGGCGGAAGAAGCCGATGTCAGGCTGGACACTTCCCCCCTGTCTGTCCATGAAATCAGAGAACAGATAAGACAACGAGTCTGCGGCGCCACCAGCAAAAGCATGACCCTGATGATCCAGTCTTTTGGCTTCAAGCACGGCATGCCGGTTGATGCCGACTACGTCTTTGACGTTCGCTGCCTGCCTAATCCTTTCTGGGTTGAAGCCTTAAGACCCTACACCGGTCAGGATCAACCGGTTAAAGATTTCCTGGCATCAGAGCCCATGGTCAATGAGATGTTTGAAGATCTCAGTACATTCGTGGAAAAATGGTTACCCAGGTTCGAATCCGGGCAACGCAGTTATATGACCATTGCGATCGGTTGTACCGGGGGGCAGCACCGTTCCGTATTTATCAGCGAAAAACTGGGCGATTGGCTCAAAGAACGTTTTGACTGTGTTCAGGTCAGGCATCGGGAGCTTTCTCAACAATGATCCAGAAAAAAATCACCATCATTAATAAGCTCGGTCTACACGCACGGGCAGCATCCAAATTTGTTTCCACAACGTCGGCTTTTGCCAGCCAGGTGAAGGTGGGCTTTAATGGCCGTGAAGTGGATGGCAAAAGTATTATGGCGGTTATGATGCTGGCTGCTGGAAAAGGCTCTGTCCTTGATTTAACGTTTGAAGGTCATGATGAAAATGAGGCCTGTGCGGCTTTGTGCCATCTGATCAATGATTTTTTTGAAGAAGGTGAATAGTCACTTTTCGTCATTCAATCTCTGTTTATACAGCCGGGCAAGCACCTATGGTACAACAGCTACAACTGAGTATCGGAGACAGAGCATTTCAGGAACTCAACGAAGCCCTGGAGCACGGCGTTTCTCCTGAACTCAGACGTATGCTGAACGGCCTTCCGGCTTCGGATGCAGCTCACCTGCTGGAATCCTCTCCTCCCAAGCTCCGCAGCCTGCTCTGGCGCCTGATCGATCGCGAGATGGAAGGCGATGTCATGCAGGAGCTGAGTGACGAAGTACGACAGTTTTTCCTGGACAGGATGAATGTGGCAGAACTGAAAGCCATTACTGCCGGCCAGGACGTTGATGACATCGCTGACCTCCTCCAGCAGCTGCCCGACACCATCACCCGAAAAGTACTGGATTCCATGGACAGCCAGGATCGGCAACGGGTGGAAGCGGTGCTCTCTTATCCGGAAGATACCGCCGGTGGACTGATGAATACCGATGTCATCACCATCCGCCCCAGCAGCACACTCGATGTTGTCCTTCGCTACCTCAGACGCCATCAGGATATTCCGGAAATGACAGACAGTCTGTTTGTCGTCAACCGCAGAGATGAATACATTGGCGCACTACCGTTATCAGTACTCCTGACCACTGCCCCTTCAGCCACGGTGTTTGAAGTGATGCAAACCGACCTGCAACCCATCCCCGCCGATACGGAAGACAGTCAGGTCGCCCAATTGTTTGAACGGCAGGACCTGGTATCAGCACCGGTGGTTTCTGAGCAGGGGCAGCTGCTGGGCCGTATTACGATTGATGACGTAGTGGATGTTATCCGGGAAGAAGCTGAACACTCCATGATGAGCATGGCAGGCCTGGACGACGATGAAGACACCTTTGCCCCGGCACTGAAAACAGCCCGTCGGCGCGCTATCTGGCTGGGCATCAACCTGATAACCGCCTTTATTGCCGCCTCTGTCATTGGTATGTTTCAGGCCACCATCGACAAGGTCGTTGCCCTGGCGGTGCTGATGCCGATTGTTGCGGGAATGGGCGGCAATGCCGGCGGTCAGGCTCTGACGCTGGTAATTCGAGGCATGGCCCTGGGCCAGATCAGTCGAACCAACCTTCGATGGCTTCTCAGTCGTGAATTAATGGCCGGATTTCTTAATGGGATACTTTGGGCTGCGCTGGTTTCCCTGATCGCTTATTTATGGTTTCACGACCCGATTATTTCACTGGTTATTGCCTGCGCCATGATTATCAATATCAGCACTGCCGTTATCGTCGGTGCCAGCCTGCCCGTTATCCTCAAATCCATGAAAATTGACCCTGCACTGGCGGGCACTATCATACTGACTACGGCGTCTGATGTGATTGGTTTTCTTTCCTTTCTGGGGCTGGCTACCTTGTTTTATGGTTGACTCAGCCTGTTGGACAACAGGCTGAGCCATTATCACTCACCCGCCAGAGTCATCTCACTGATCAGGATTGAACCGGTCTGAATACTCCCTCTGCGGTCATAATCATTCCCTGCAGCCGCCATGTTCATAAACATATCTTTCAGGTTTCCAGCGATGGTTACTTCCGATACCGGATATTGTATTTCGCCATTTTCAACCCAGTAGCCTCCTGCACCTCTTGAGTAATCGCCGGTGACAGTATTCACCCCCTGACCCATCAGCTCCGTCACCAGCAAGCCCGTTCCCATCTGTTTCAATAACGCTTCCCTGTCGCCCGCATTACTATCGAGAAACAGGTTATTAACACCTCCGGCGTTAGCAGTACTTTCCATACCGAGTTTACGGGCAGAATAAGTACTCAGAAGATAGCTGACCAGAACCCCGTCTGAGATAAAATCCTTGGCCCGGGTCGCCAAACCATCATTATCAAAGCTGGCTGAACCCAGTGCTTTTTTCAGGTGCGGCTGCTCATGGATGCGCACCCAGTCAGGAAATATTGGCTTACCCAGATGATCCAGCAGGAATGAGGCCCGTCGATAAAGGCTGCCGCCACTGATGCTTTCCAGCAGATGAGATACCAGACCTGAAGCCACTTCTGCCGCAAACAGAACAGGGACCTGACCCGTTGGTACTTTTCTGGCACCAAGACGGGCTATCGTTCTTTCTGCCGCCTTGCGACCCACATCCGTTGCAGACTCCAGATCATTGCCATCACGGGCGACGGTGTACCAATAATCTCTCTGCATTTCACCAGCTTTTTCACCAATCAGAACACAGCTCAGGCTATGACGGCTGGAAATATAACTGCCTATAAAGCCGTGACTGTTTCCATAGACACGACAGCCCTGGTGGGTACCAACATTGGCACCGTCAGAATTCTTGATTTTACTGCTGAACGTTCTGCCAGCTTCTTCACACTTCAAAGCCAGCTCTATGGCTGCCTCGGCATCAATGCCCCAGGGATGATAAAGATCCAACTCTGGCAGCTCTGTCGCCATTAACTCAGCATCAGCAAGACCGGCACAGGGATCTTCCGAGGCATATCCAGCTATATCGCAGGCCGCCTTCACCGTCTCTCTGATGGCTTCAGGTGTGCTGTCTGAAGTACTGGCTGATCCTTTTTTCTTGCCCTGATAAACGGTGATACCAAAACCCTGATCACGGTTAAACTCCACCGTTTCAACATCCCCCATCCTGACCCCCACCGAAAGACCTGCGTCCAGACTGACACCGACTTCACAGGCATCTGCCCCCTGACGTCGGGCTTCATCCAGAATATCGCTGACCAGCGTCTTCAGACGATCCTCTTCAGAACGGGGATCCAGTACAGCATTGGTTTTATCACCCATGAACTTCCTGCCTTCCAGAATTATACGTGTAAGCCCTATTGTGCCGTGCCCAGCTGCAAATGCCCATAGTGAACGAGAAACAAACCACGCTCATGGCTCCTTATGCGCTCATGGCTGAATGCCTGTAACTGGAGTAAAATGCCGACACCTCTTTGCATAGACCTGAATCATGTCAGACCAAGAACCCTTCGAATTTGAAGACGACGCTGAAGAAATCATTTACGTCAGCAAATCCGAGCTCAAACGCGATATGGACGAGCTCAAAGCCATCGGTGCCCGTTTGATGGATATGAAGCCCGGCGTGCTGGACAAACTGCCTTTGAATGAACGCCTGAGAGAAGCGCTGGATGAGAGCAAGCGCATTAAAAGCCATAATGCCCGCAAACGGCATTTGGGCTTCATTGGCAAATTAATGCGAGACCAGGAGCTGGAACCTATCCAGAAGTATCTGGAAAGCCTGGATTCCACCAGTGAGGAATACAATCGTCGCTTTCATCAATTGGAGCGCTGGCGTGACCGCCTGATCAATGAGGGGCATGAGGTACTCACTGAATACCTCGAGAAATACCCTGAAGCCGATCATCAACACATACGACAACTGGTGCGTAACGCTCAAAAGGAAGCCAAACAGGAAAAGCCACCCGCCGCTTCCAGAAAGCTGTTCAAATACTTGCGGGAAGTAGACGAAGGACACTGATCTTACGTTGCAGCAGAGTGCCCGCTGGCACTCTGTTGAAATCCTGTTAACCAATTAAAGAAGGGTTATCCGTAAAAACGCCATCAACTCCCCAGCCTCTTAATCGATCAGCCATATCCTTTTCGTTAACGGTATAGCAATACAACTCATATCCTGCCGTTTTGATTTCCTGCGCTTTTTTCTCTTTCAGTTTTTTGCCGTTCAAATGAATCGTTTTGGCATCAACCTGTTTGGCTTTATGCTTCCAGTTTCGAGGCAGCGATTCGAAAAGACAGCCGATCCTGCTGTCGGCTTTTGCCCGATACAAAACCAGAGCCTTATGATTAAAACTTGAGACCAGCAGCTGATCCTCAGGAAAATCAGCGGCCTCCAGGGCTGCCACCACTTCCTCAACCAGAAGCTTTAAATCACAACGGTTTGGCTTTAACTCAAGATTCAGGCCCAAATTCAGCTTTTTGATTAAAGTCAGTGCTTCAATCAGTGTGGGTACCTTTTCACCGGCGAACGCCTCTGAGAACCAGCTTCCGGCATCCAGGACAGCGACCTGATCCAGATTCTTTCTCTTTAAATGCCCACTTGCTGAAGTGGTTCTGCTCATTGTTGAATCATGGAACATTACCGCTGAACCATCTCCCAGCAGAGTTACATCCAGCTCTATCCATTTCAGTCCCAAATCGGCCGCCTTCTGAATGCCAGCCAAGGTATTTTCCGGAGCCAGGGCGGCTGCACCCCGATGCCCGATTACTGAGTCCATAAACATCTGCTTACCCCTTCAAAGCCCGCTGATTTACTCGTCTGCTATTATGCTTACTTTTGCGGCATAAAGCCGCAGGCAGCATAGAAAATTGTTATCAGGAGTATTAACGATGGGCGATGCGCTACTCAGTATTGATGTCGGTACAGCCAGTTTGCGGTCTGCTCTGGTTAGCACAAAGGGAAAGGTACTGGCAAAAAACATCCAGCAACTAAAGCTATGGCAGAGCCCCGGCATAATGGAACAGTCTTCTGATGACGTCTATGGCTGCCTCATTGTCTCTGTCAGGCAACTGATTGAGCAATATCACCATCCAGTCACTATAAAAGCTATTGGCATTGACGCTACTGCCTCTCAGGTTTTGCTCAATCAGAATCTGGAACCCCTTCACCTGCCAGATAATCCAGAAGCCAATATCCTTGGCTGGATGGATCATCGTGCACAACCTCAATCAGAAATCATTAACAAACAGTTCGAGACAAGCTCTGGCCAAAATGCCCCCGGTCAACAAATTCCTGAGATGTGTCTTTCCAAAATGCTTTGGCTCAAGCAGGAGCAGCCTGAATTGTGGTCACAATGCGGGCTGATTCTTGATCTTTATGACTTCCTGACCTGGAAACTCACAGGAGTCACTACCCGATCCCTTTTCTCCAAAGTGACCTGTGAACCGCAGGAAGTACTCGAGGTTCTAGGTATTGATAAACCCGAATTGAGACGGGGAGAATTACTTTTACCCGCCTCCCCCATTCCCGGAGGTTTGAGCGCCTCTTCAGCAGAAACAACAGGGCTGCCAGCAGGCACACCGGTTGCTGCTGGAGTTGTTGATGGTACAGGTGGCAGTCTTGCTGTCCTGGGCCCCATTCAGTCGGACAAGGAATATAGCTGTTTGGAAAACAAACTCAGCATGGTAGTAGGCACCTCAACGATTTATGTCGCCAGCAGCCGTTCGGCAAGAACTATTAAAGGAGCCTGGGGACCCATGCCTTCGGCACTTGAAGGTTTTTACCACAACATCGTAGGGCAATCAGCAGCAGGAGCCTTAATTGACCACCTGATAACCAGCCACCCTTCCTATACTGACGCTTTGAATGAATCGAAACGAAACCATAAGACCATTTACTCATACCTTAACAAGGTTCTGAAAAACATGGCTGGAGAGTCTCAGCCGATCCCCCTGCTAACATACGACATTCATCTTTTACCTTATTTTGCCGGTAACCGCTGCCCCAGGATGGACATGAGCCTGAAAGGGATGATGACTGGGCTGACCCTCGATCAAAGCATTGAAAACCTTGCCTTGTGGTACCTGGCCTGTATTCAGGCCATCGCACTGGGCGCCAGGCACAATATCGAACGGCTTACTGAAAATGGCTACTGCTTCAATGAACTCCGCCCCTGTGGTGGATTAGCCAAAAACCCACTGTTTGTTCAGGAACACGTCAACATCACCGGTATACCAGCCAAAATGCCTGAAGAACCCGACTGTATGTTGCTATCAGGTGCTCTGGTAGCCGCTGTCGCCTGTGGTACTTACACGTCCATAAAAGATGCTATGGGGGTGATGAGCCAGCAAAGGGAAACCCTGCACCCTGAAACATCCCTTGCAGGCTACTACGACAAAAAATACCGGATTTATCTTGAGCTGTATGAAGATCAGCAGAAGTATCAGAAGATCATGAGTCATGAATCATGAATGCAGAAATAAAAAAGGTCCGGCATAATAGCCAGACCTTTTTTAAAAGTGGGGTGGACGATGGGGTTCGAACCCACGACCACCGGAATCACAATCCGGGGCTCTACCAACTGAGCTACGCCCACCACATTTATTTATTCAATGCCTGACAGTGACCTACTCTCACATGGGGAAGCCCCACACTACCATCGGCGATGCATCGTTTCACTTCCGAGTTCGGGATGGGATCGGGTGGTTCCAATACTCTGTGGCTATCAGGCAAAACTGGTTTGCTTCAAGATTTTATTAATCATTTCGAAGCAAAACGCTGAAGTACTTTCAACGTTTCAAAATAAGCGCCTGGCGATGACCTACTCTCACATGGGGAAACCCCACACTACCATCGGCGATGCGTCGTTTCACTACCGAGTTCGGGATGGGATCGGGTGGTTCCAACGCTCTATGGTCACCAGGCAAAACTGGTCGAGCCGTTGGCTCTTGAGCTGGAAGCTTTAAGCTGGAGGCTTGAAGCTGTTTCTCGAAAGCTAAGGCTCTGGAATCCAAATCTTTTTTTAAGCTGCGCTGTCTATTCTTGCTCAACACTCTCGTTCACTGTGTACGGCTTCAAGCTTCCAGCTTCAAGCTTTCAGCTGCTAGATCGCTTTGGCGTTATATGGTCAAGCCTCTCGAGTCATTAGTACGGGTTAGCTCAACGCCTCACAACGCTTACACACCCCGCCTATCAACGTCGTAGTCTTCAACGTCTCTTATGGGCCTTAAGGCCAGGGAAGTCTCATCTTGAAGGGGGCTTCCCGCTTAGATGCTTTCAGCGGTTATCCCGTCCGAACTTAGCTACCGGGCAATGCGTCTGGCGACACAACCCGAACACCAGTGGTTCGTCCACTCCGGTCCTCTCGTACTAGGAGCAGCTCTCCTCAAACTTCCAACGTCCACGGCAGATAGGGACCGAACTGTCTCACGACGTTCTAAACCCAGCTCGCGTACCACTTTAAATGGCGAACAGCCATACCCTTGGGACCGGCTTCAGCCCCAGGATGTGATGAGCCGACATCGAGGTGCCAAACACCGCCGTCGATGTGAACTCTTGGGCGGTATCAGCCTGTTATCCCCGGAGTACCTTTTATCCGTTGAGCGATGGCCCTTCCATTCAGAACCACCGGATCACTATGACCTACTTTCGTACCTGCTCGAGATGTACCTCTCGCAGTCAAGCTGGCTTGTACCATTACACTAACCGCACGATGTCCGACCGTGCTTAGCCAACCTTCGTGCTCCTCCGTTACTCTTTGGGAGGAGACCGCCCCAGTCAAACTACCCACCACACAATGTCCCCGATCCTGGTAAAGGACCTGGGTTAGAACCTCAATATTGCCAGGGTGGTATTTCAAGGTTGGCTCCATGCAGACTGGCGTCCACACTTCAAAGCCTCCCACCTATCCTACACAAGCAACAT
Source organism: Endozoicomonas sp. 4G (assembly GCF_023822025.1). Classification (NCBI taxonomy): domain Bacteria; kingdom Pseudomonadati; phylum Pseudomonadota; class Gammaproteobacteria; order Oceanospirillales; family Endozoicomonadaceae; genus Endozoicomonas; species Endozoicomonas sp. 4G. The sequence goes on from NZ_CP082909.1 coordinate 4,051,356, forward strand.
CAAGATCCACTGTGAAGCTGTAGTAAAGGTTCACGGGGTCTTTCCGTCTAGCCGCGGATACACTGCATCTTAACAGCGATTTCAATTTCACTGAGTCCTGGGTGGAGACAGCGTGGCCATCGTTACGCCATTCGTGCAGGTCGGAACTTACCCGACAAGGAATTTCGCTACCTTAGGACCGTTATAGTTACGGCCGCCGTTTACTCGGGCTTCGATCAAGAGCTTCTCCGAAGATAACCCCATCAATTAACCTTCGAGCACCGGGCAGGCGTCACACCGTATACGTCCACTTACGTGTTAGCACAGTGCTGTGTTTTTAATAAACAGTCGCAGCCACCTGGTATCTTCGACCACCGCCAGCTCGGGGAGCAAGTCCCTTCACCAGCAGCGGCGCACCTTCTCCCGAAGTTACGGTGCCATTTTGCCTAGTTCCTTCACCCAGGTTCTCTCAAGCGCCTTGGTATTCTCTACCTGACCACCTGTGTCGGTTTCGGGTACGGTCCCTTTTGACCTGATGCTTAGAAGGTTTTCCTGGAAGCCTGGCATCAACCACTTCCCCACCTTGGTGGGTTCGTCATCAGTTCTCGGCTTTGTGGACCCGGATTTTCCTGAGTCCACAGCCTACGACCTTAAACCCGGATAACCATCACCGGGCTGGCCTAGCCTTCTCCGTCACTCCATCGCAGTCAAAAGGGGTACAGGAATATTAACCTGTTTCCCATCGATTACGTCTTTCGACCTCACCTTAGGGGCCGACTCACCCTGCGCCGATTAGCGTTGCGCAGGAACCCTTGGTCTTCCGGCGAGGGAGCCTCTCACTCCCTTTATCGTTACTCATGTCAGCATTCGCACTTCTGATACCTCCAGCCCACCTCCCGGTTGACCTTCTACGGCTTACAGAACGCTCCTCTACCGGTTGCAGTGGTCAGTTTTCAGTGGTCGGTCATCAGTCTTCTCATACTGACAACTGACCACTGAAAACTGACCACTGAACCCCGTAGCTTCGGTGAATAGTTTGAGCCCCGTTACATCTTCCGCGCGAGCCGACTCGACCAGTGAGCTATTACGCTTTCTTTAAAGGGTGGCTGCTTCTAAGCCAACCTCCTGGCTGTCTGGGCCTTCTCACATCGTTTCCCACTTAACTA